>CAMJML010000001.1 GCA_946407015.1 uncultured Selenomonadales bacterium
CCGAGTGGAAGGGCCATCGCTCAACGGATAAAAGCTACCCTGGGGATAACAGGCTAATCTCTCCCAAGAGTCCATATCGACGGGGAGGTTTGGCACCTCGATGTCGGCTCATCACATCCTGGGGCTGAAGTAGGTCCCAAGGGTTGGGCTGTTCGCCCATTAAAGTGGTACGTGAGCTGGGTTCAGAACGTCGTGAGACAGTTCGGTCCCTATCCATCGCGGGCGTAAGAGACTTGAAGGGAACTGCTCCTAGTACGAGAGGACCGGAGTGGACGAACCAATGGTGTACCAGTTATTCCGCCAGGAGTACAGCTGGGTAGCTACGTTCGGAAAGGATAAACGCTGAAAGCATCTAAGCGTGAAACCAGCCTTAAGATGAGGTCTCTCATAGCAAAAGCTAGTAAGACCCCTTGTAGACGACAAGGTAGATAGGCCAGATGTGTAAGTTCAGTAATGAATTCAGCTGACTGGTACTAATAGGTCGAGGGCTTGACTTAATAAACCTAAAATGAATTATCTTCTGTGAAGTTTTCAGGGAATATACCCGGTAGGGATGTTTACCTGAGTTTAATATCCAGTGACGATAGCTATGGGGTTCCACCTGTTCCCATACCGAACACAGTAGTTAAGCCCATATACGCTGAAAGTACTTGGCTGGCGACGGCCTGGGAGGATAAGTAAATGCCGGTTAAAAAGCACTCATCTTTACGATGAGTGCTTTTTGTTTTGCTTCTTAAAGCTCCACTTGTTCCGTAGTTAAGCTTGTATACGTCAAAAGTACGCTGCGAGGTCCCGGATGGACCGTGTCGGAAGCGTACGGCTCGACGGCCTGGGAGGATAGAAAGCTGCTGATTCAAAAAGCACTTACCTAAAACGGTGAGTGCTTTTTGCTATGTTGTTTTTCTAGACTTATTTGTAATCATTACATCGTGCGATCATTAATTGTAGTAACGTCATATTATAGTAATATAATGTATACTCAAAAAAGATAATTGTCCTATGCGGAAAAAGATGGTATGATAAACACAATAAGCAAGCAAGAGGTGGTATGCATGCTGTGGCTAAGAATATTAGTTTTTTTAGTAGCGATTGTTTACCTGTGGGTATATCCCAGTATGTTGCTTGTGCCTGTTGAGTATCGGGCCGGATTTTGGTCTTTCGACTACAATGTACCGCAGAAGGGAATTGTCATTGGTCGTGAAGTTTATGATATTGAGGGATTTTTTAATAACCATAGCGTGTACAAAGTCGAAATTTTAAGTAATGGGGAACTACAGCAATACTGGGTTGCCAATGAGACGGTTGGCAGTCATTTGATTGAGCAGGAAATTGTTAAGTTTGAAACAAGAGGAAATGTCATCGTATTGGCTGAACTGGTCAAGCATCCAACGACAAGTGTTTCGCGGATTAACTGAAGGCCAGGTATTTGATCATAAAGGCTAGCCCGCAAAGTCCAGCGACTTTTGGGTTAGCCTTTGCTTTTTTACTTCTTTAGATGAATAGCAGATAGTCGTTATACGCAAACTTTTTATCGCTGTTATAAGGAAAGAATTCTTCGAGTAAAAATAAGGCTTTATAGGAACGGCCTTTTTCTTTTGCGAGGGCAGGCATAAAATTTAAAGCTTTCCCATATGATTTTATGTAAGCATAGGCCAGTGAGAGCCCCGCTTTAAGGTGGTGAATCAGGTGGTAGAATGGTATTGGTTACTCGTTGCAGCTTTTGGCGGAGGTACAGTCGGTGTATTGGTGGCATCACTTTGTGTTGTGGCTAAGCGAAATAGCGAAGAGCTTTAACCGCTAAATACGGTTTTACCATTGATGAAGACATGTTCGACTTCTGTCGAAATGGCAAAAGGATCACCATTAAAGACGACTAAATCGGCATCTTTGCCTTGTTCAATACTCCCAACCCGATCACTGACTCCGATGATTTCAGCGGCAGTTTGGGTGATGGCTTTTAGCGCGACATCGCGCGGAAGTCCTTCGCGGATTGCTAAAGCCGCTTCAATACGCAGGCTGCTAACCGGTAAAAATGGATGATCGGTAATCAAGGCAAGCTTGACTCCTGCCTGATGCATTAGGGCCGGTGTCCGATAGGTCCGGTCTTTTAGTTCTACTTTGACACGGGCGGTAATGGAAGGCCCAATGGTAGCGGCTATGCCGCGTTTGGCCAATTCATCTGCAACTTTATGCCCGGCAGTAGCATGTTCGATGGTAAGATGAACGTTAAACTCCTCTGCGATCCGTATGGCTGTCATGATATCATCGGCAGCATGCGCATGAGCCCGCAGCGGGATTTGACCATTCAGCATCATCAGGAGCGGCTCCAGACGCAAGTTGCGTTCGGCGTTGCCGCTGCGCAGCTGTTTCTCATAATTTTGGGCTTTAATCAGCGTTTCACGAATCATACCAGCGATGCTCATCCGAGTAGACGGTGGTTTATTTTTATTCATATACATTTTGATCGGGTTTTCGCCGAAAGCCATCTTGATTCCGGCTGGTTGACGGACAATCATATCATCGACAACGTGACCGTAAGTTTTTATGGCAATACTTTGCCCGCCGATGACATTTTCACTGCCGGGCGTGACAATAATGGTTGTGGTACCGGAACTGTAGGCATCATGGAGGCCGGGATCTTCAGGATTGATTCCGTCAAGGGCGCGCAAGTGGGGCGAGATCGGATCATTGACCTCATTTTTGTCAATATGGGCTTCGCCGGCCGCTTCTTCGGCGATTCCCAGGTGAGTATGGCAATCAATGAAGCCAGGGGTGATTGATTTTCCTTCAGCATGAATGATTTCGGCGTCATGAGGAATCGCCAGATGATTTCCTACAGCTAGAATTTTGCTGTCTTCAATGAGAATAGTAGCCCCCGGCAATATGCCTGCCGTGGCCGTATAGACTGTTCCTCCGCAGATTGCAAACATGTTTGTCCTCCCTATAGGCTAAAATAACCGTTGCGTTTTAAACTGCTAACGTTTAGCTTGTACGGGAAGGCTTGATTTTATCCTAAGTGCACTGCAGGCTGTCATAGCCGTGTCAGGTAAAAATTACCTGTACAGAAAAGGCTGCTCAGGGCCGCTTTTTTTGCAATAAGGCTTTAAATTTTTTGCAGAAACCTGTACGATAAAGCAGGAAGCCGGAGGGGGTTTGCTGAACTTATAGTGATGGAAGGAGTGTAAGTTGTTGGATACAATTCTTTACGGAATAGAACATAAGGTACGAGACGGTATTCGCTTAACCCGTGATGAAGGGTTAGCTTTATTTAAATCAGACGATCTAGCCTGGTTGGGCTATTTGGCAAATATAGCAAGGAAACGCATCAGTGGCGATTATGTTTATTTTAATGTCAATCGGCACATCAATCTGACAAATGTATGTGAGGCTCGCTGCAAGTTTTGCGCATTCGGTTGTGATGGTGATAGTGCTCAGGCTTATACCATGACGAAAGAAAAAGCTCTAAGCCTAGCCAAACAGTCGGCGCAAGATCCTGACTTGCGCGAGCTTCATATTGTAAGCGGCTTGCATCCGGAATGGCCCTTTGAGTTTTATCTGGATGTGGTCCGCTCCTTAAAAGCCGAGTTGCCCCATATTCATCTCAAAGCATTCACCGCTGTTGAGATTTGCTACTTTGCGAAAATATCGGGTCTAACGATTGAAGAAGTTATAAAAGCATTGATTGCCGCGGGGATGGACTCCATGCCTGGCGGAGGTGCTGAAATTTTGTCCGACCGGGTCCGTGAGCAGCTGTGCCCTAAAAAAGCAACGGCCAGCCAATGGCTTGCTATTGCCCGCACCGCACATCAATTAGGAATCAAAAGTAATGCCAGTATGCTGTACGGTCATATTGAGACGATGGAGGAACGGATCGATCACTTATTGGCGCTCAGAGACCTACAGGATGAGACCGGTGGTTTTCAAACGTTTATTTGTTTTCCTTTCCATCCAGCCAATACAGAGCTGGAAAGCAAAATTATGCGGACTTCGGTTTGGGATGATTTAAGAACGATGGCGATATCCAGGCTGATGCTGGATAACTTTAAAAATATTAAAGCTTATTGGATTATGCTGACCTTGCCGGTGGCGCAATTGGCACTGGGTTTTGGTGCCAACGATATCGACGGAACGGTGAGTGAGGAAAAAATTGTTCATGCCGCAGGTGCCAATTCAAGCCGCTCACTGAGCAAGGATACTTTAATCGGAGCAATCAGGCAGGCTGGCCGGGTACCGGTGGAAAGAGATTCCTTATACAATATTATCAAGGTTCTTTAGTAAAAGCGAAAACAGCGCTGCTGTTTTCGCTTTGTATTTGTTAAAACAAAGTAAAAAACAATTTTCAAATTGACAAATGGAACGAGATTTTTTGGGGAAAATAAATCAAGAGGCTAGTATTTTTAAATCTATTATGACTAGATCAAGGGAGGCAGCGCGATGGGCAATATTTATGATAAAAATACCGAGTCCAAGCATGGTCCATGGGGAACCGTTGAACCGAAACATCATGGCCCTTATGGCAACAAAGACAACCAGCAGCAAGCAACCGTAGCCTTTGAAGGAGAAAAGAAAGTGACTCCAGTGGAAAAACCGGAACGATTAAAATGAGGGCGGCTTGCTGCCCTCATTTTAATCGTTCTCGTTCTGAGCGGTTTAGCAGAAGGCAGGATAGTCCAGGTCAATCACGAATGTATACCTATGGAAAAGTTTTGCAGGTGAAGGAGCGTATGAATGATTGGGGTATTGCTGACAGTTTTTATCGTATTTACTTTGGCATATTTATTTTTTGAACTGCCTGTCTTTTCATGGGGATTTACCGATTGGTCGCCACTGGCCATTGTATTAGGATTATTACTGCTGGCTGTTCCGGCAATCGTGCTAGTCAATAAATTCCGCACCTATCTGAAAGGAACGGCATGGGGCGAACTGCTGGAGAGAAAATTCGGCTGGTTATTTCAAGAGCGCGATAAGGTTGTCGATATCACCAATTATCAAAACTATAGCGGTTTATTAAACCGGTACAAGCTTTTGGCGGTGACCGGAATCCTGTTGGTTGTGGTCGGGCTGGCCAATTCGCTGCTGCTGCCTGTCCTGACCAGTGTGCCGCTATTTTATAGCCAGGCTTATCGCAATTTATTAGGAGAAGTCAAGGAAAGTTCTTTCACGGCTGATATTGAACCCATCAATTTAGCGCAGATCCGGATTGTCGATGAAGAGACAGCCCGTAAACTGGCCGAGAAAAAGATTGGTGAGGTTCCGGCTCTGGGGAGTCAGGTGCAAATGGGTCAGCTCGCTTTACAAAAGATCAAAGGAAAGCTCTATTATATTGCTCCATTGGAACATCGCGGGCTGTTTCAATGGATTTCGAATAACGAAGCTGGCAGCAAGGGCTTTGTGATGGTCTCAGCCACCAATCCTCAGGATGTCAGGCTGGTGCAGGATATCCATATTAAATATCAGCTCCGGGGTTTTTTATTTGATTATTTGCCCCGTTATTTGTATTTTAACGGAATTTTCACGGCCGGAATGGCTGATTTCTGCTTTGAAGTGGATGATGATTTGCAGCCCTACTGGGTGGTGACACTCTATAAGAATAAGGTCGGGTATAAAGGAGCCGATGCGGTCGGTGTAGTAACGGTCAATGCCCAGAATGGGGAGATTGCCCGGTACTCTTTGAATGAAATACCGGCCTGGATTGACCGTGTTCAGCCGGAAAGTCTGGTGTATCATCAAATCCGTGACTGGGGCGAGTATGTAAACGGATTCTGGAACAGCCTGTTTGCTAAAACGGGAACGCTGCGGCCAACCAGTGATGAGCTGCATTTAATTTACGGCAATGATGATAATGTCTACTGGTATACCGGTATTACCTCTTTAGGACGTGATGAAAGTACAGTCGGCTTTATTTTGGTGAACTCAAGAACAAAAGAAGCCAAATGGTATAAAGTGGCTGGAGCCAATGAAGGCGGGGCTAAAAAATCGGCTGAAGGCCAGGTTCAGGAAAAGGGGTACCGGGCCGGCTATCCGATTTTGTATAATATCCATGGAGTACCTACTTATATTGCCCCACTGAAGGACAAAGAAGGCTTGCTGAAAGCGATTGCCTCAATTTCAGTTGAAAACTATAACCTCGTCGGGGTTGGACCGGATATTGAAAGCTCATTGCGGGCTTATCAGCAAAGTCTTGCCAACCGGGGGAATTTGTTCATTCCCGGAAATGAAACCAGCAAGCTGGTCTTAACAGGCAAGATCAGCCGCTTTTCCCAGGTTGTTAAGGGCGGAGAATCTTACTTTTATCTTATGCTGGAAGGCGATCCGCGGATCTTTGTCGGCACCGTTACGGCTTCTCCCAAGCTGCCGTTGGCAAAGCTGGGGGATACGGTGGTCCTTACCGTCAATGAGACTCATGAAGCAACCGGTAATATTGTGGAATTTAAGGGAGAAAGCTATTAACAGGAGTGGAATGATTGAGGGATAAACGGTGAGCAAGATGAATGAACCTCAAAAAAACAACCGGTATAAAGCGTCCCTTACGCTGGGGCTGACGGCAGCAGGTCTGCTCGTCAGTTATCCATTGAAGGAATCTTTCTGGGGCGGACTGCTGGCAAGCGGCTGTCAGGCTGCAGTGGTCGGCGGCCTGGCCGATTGGTTTGCCGTGACGGCCCTGTTTCGCAAGCCGTTAGGAATTCCTTTCCGTACAGCTCTGGTGCCGCGAAACCGGGAAAAAATTTTTCAGGCTATTACCGAAATGGTCCAAGTTGAGCTGTTGTCCAAAGAGAACATTACAAAAACGCTGGCTAACTATGATATTTCCGGGGTTGTGCTGCACTTTTTGGATGAACATGACGGGCGACGCTATCTACGGGAAATTGTGTATAAGTTTGTGCATAAGTTCATCAAACAGCTTAAACCCGATGAATTGGGAGCAATCATTGGCCGGCTGTTGCAGCAATATACCCAGGAAACGCAAGTAGCTCCCTTGATTATCGAGTCCAGTGAATGGCTGATTATGAATCATTATGATGATAGCATTCTTAATTTTAGTATTGAACAACTGGAGCTCATCAGTGAGCAGAAGCAGTTCCGGCACCTATTGGCTGATTTATTTGTGGAAGCACGGCATTCTTATGAACGTGATATGGAGCGCAGGCGGGTGTTCAATAACCTTTTTCAGCTGTCCCATAAGCAAGTAGCCGAAGATGTCCAAAAGGCCCTGCTGGATTATCTAAGTGAGGTGAAACATGCGGAGCATCCCTTGCGCAGCCGTTTAAAAGAGCGGCTGGTTCAACTGTTGGATGAGCTGAAGCAAGATGCCGGTTTGCAGCAGCAAATCGAAAATTGGAAAAATGCGCAATTGACAGACCGGCTGGATTTTATCCAATTTTCCACCGAATTTATCGCCGGCTGGCAGGCGGAGGCCATTTGTCAAGGCGAACAGGCGGCTTGGCTCAAAGTATTGACCGAGCAGCTCAACCAATTGATTGACGACTTTGCAGCCAGCCCGGACAGACGCAAAAAGTTTGATACTCAGGTGAAAGTGCTGATTGGCGAGTGGCTTGACTGCAATCATACCGAGATCGGCAGTCTGGTACGGACCAGCTTGCAGAAAATGACGGATGACATGCTGGTAGGCTTTATTGAGGATAAGGTTGGTCATGATTTGCAGATGATTCGAATTAACGGCTCGGTTGTTGGCGGATTGATCGGTATGGTAATCTATTTGCTCACCTTTTGGTGGTAGGAAGCTAGGTGATTAAAATGCGGTCAAAAAAAGTGGCCAATCGAGTGTTGGCGGTGGTGGGGGTACTTTTTGCCGCTGCGGCAGTGCTGAAATACCGGTATCCCGCTCATACGCTGATCACCTGGCTTTACGTTTGTCTTGAAGCCGCCCTGATCGGGGGAATTGCGGACTGGTTTGCCGTTACAGCCTTATTTGACCGGCCCTTAGGCATTGGCTGGCATACCGAACTCATTCCCCGCAACCGCGAGCGGATTGCCGAAGCGCTAACCGAAGCGGTTGAACAGGATTTATTGAGTGTGGAAGCCATTCGCAAGCGGATTGCTGATGTTTCGTTTGTCGCCATGTTCATCCATTGGGTTGAGCAGCAAGGCGGCAGAGAGTTCTTAGGCCGCGAATTTTTCCGGCATGGCGGAGTGGCCTGGGCTGAAAGAAATAATAAGGACCTGGTGGCTTTTTTAAATCAACTAATCAAAAGCAATGCCCGCGATGTTGAACTGGCGCCTCAGTTCGGCGCATTTATCCGCAGGCTGCTGGAAAACGGCAAAGCCGAAAAACTGGTGGAATTTATTCTGGAAGAATTGATTGCCCTGGTAGAAAAGCCGTCCTTTCGCCAAAGCGTTTTTCATTATATGGAAGATATTAAACACAAAAAGGCCCGGTCTCTGTTGGAAAAAGCCATTGTCTGGCTGGGTGAGCAGACCGACAGTATCAATATCGAGGAAGCGGCCGAGGCTTTATGTGATGAACTATCGGTGTTATTAAAGGATTTAAGCGACCCGGAGCATTTGGTCAGACGCTGGCTGCGCGAAAAGCTGTGTGAAGTCGTAGCAAATCTGGAGGGCAATAGCGCTTGGCGGGAGGCGATTGAGAATTGGAAAGAAGCTTTATTGGACGAGCTGAAGCTGACCAAGCCGTTGACGGCTGTTGTCGATCAAACGGCCAGTGAATCTTTTGAATCGGCCAGTACCTGGGTTGCTAAACAAGCCAACCTTTATTGGACTGTTTTTAAAGAGGATCAGGCCCTGCAAATATGGTTTGAAGCCAAACTGAAATACACGGTATATCGCCTGGTGAAGAAAGAGCACCATCTGATCGGCCGGGTCGTAAAATCGGTCTTAGGCCATTTTTCGAATAGTGATCTTAGCCAGTTTGTGGAGGTAAAGGCCGGGAACGATTTGCAGTGGATTCGAATTAATGGCTCGATTGTGGGCGGAATTGTCGGCATGCTGCTTTATGGCTTTCTTCAAGGTGTTTATGAGCCGTATGTTTTGCCCATTATTCGCAGCTGGATTGGCTGAAAGGCTTAGCTGCGCGGCCAGTACATGATGATGAGTACGCCGATTGCGGCAATGGCGGCACCGATCAGATCGAATTTGCCGGGCGTGACCTTATCCACAAGCCAGCCCCAGCCCAGGGACATTAAAGATGCCTCCGTAGGCGGCATAAATCCGGCCGAAATTGGCTGGCTGGAGCGTGGGAACTTCGCTTACCACAGCGTTTGCAATCATGCCAAACGGCTGCACCAGGATTTGCCAGACTGGCTATTCTGCCAAAGAGCATATAGTTTTTTGCTTCTTGTAAATAATAAAGGATGACCGGAGTCATTTTTATTATTATGGAGGTGAACCGTATGCATTGGTTGATCCGTCCGGCTATCGGCTGGGGTGCGTGGCTGCTGTTGCACAGTGTTGTGGTTCCTGCCGTGTATGCCATCGGCAAATGTTCCGGCAAAAAGGAAGGCTGCAAAGTGAAAAAGCTGGCCAAGGAGCGCTTAGAAGCTTTAGAAACAGCGGAATAAGAAGGTTCTGAGGTTCAATAGCCAACTTTTTTGTTAGCGAAAGGCTATCTGGTTATAGAAAAAAGGTCTACGTTTTAAACGTAGGCCTTTTTCGTTTTTTATTTAACAGGGTAATTCTTTTTTCGATAAAAATTATGCAATCCAAACAGGAATATCGTCAATTTAAAGAAAAATATATACGTAAACTAGCAAAAATAGGATGATAAGTCCTTCATGATGAGAGGTGAGCCGAATGCGTGCCAGTTTTACGGCCTTTGATTTTGAAACAGCGAATTCACAAAGCCATAGTGCATGCCAATTAGGGATTGCCGTGGTGGATCAGGGCATTATTGTTGAAAAAAAATCCTGGCTGATCAAGCCGCCGAGCAAACTTTTTACTTTTTCCGAATTGCATGGCATTACCTATCAGATGGTCAAAGATCAGCCCGAATTTCCGGCCGTTTGGTCTGAGGCCAAACGATATATTGAACAGCAGATCATCGTGGCTCATAATGTCGACTTTGATTTAGCTGTTTTGGTTGAGACGCTGTCTTTTTACCATTTGCCTGTTCCAAAAATTTATGCGATTGACTCCCTGGAGACGGCCCGAAAAGCCTGGCCCAACCTGCCCAATCACAAGCTTTCTACCGTGGCGGCCCATCTGAACCTCAAGCTGAACCATCATGATGCCTTGAGCGATGCGGAGGTTTGCGCCCAAATTATTTTACGGGCCGGGTTTGAATATATTGAAATCAACCGGACCATTCAACCGGTTATACCGGCAACAATTGATCTGTTCAGCGGTGGTTTTGAACAGGACGGAACAGGCTGAGCCTGATCCTATACCAGGGCAGTTTCCCTGAAATGCCGGCAATGTAGCCTGTACAGTCGATTTCACTGCACAAGCTGCAAAACCAATTGATCCTGCTGTTAAAGAAAAAACAGCAGGATCAATTGGTTTTGCTTTGCCAGATATAACCAGGGAGATTCTGCACATTATTTCACTTTTGAACTTGTCAAATCTGCTAAGAAATAGTATAATGAAAAAAGAAATTGATAATCATTATCATGAAAGCTTAACATAAGTTTAACGTAACGATAATGTTTGAACGGCTGAAATGAGGTATAGTAATCGTAGCGGCGTGTGTGATGGCATTAGGCCCAGACCGCAATCTTGCTTGGATAGAAGGTGAAGAAGAGATGTTACAAATGCAGATGAATTCTATAATAACTCCATATTTGCGTAAAAATGTCTGTTCTTTACCAAGCACCCAAATGCGCGGATTGAAGGTAAGCCGCACGGCGTTTTTGCTTGCCCAGCTTGAACGGAAAATGGAGCAGCATGAACTTAAGGTTGCCACTACAGTGGATTGCTGCCTTGAGAAAATACAGGCTTGCATTAAGGTGTTTAGCCAGCAGCAAAAAAAAGAATGTGCTTGTAAGCTTGAACAATGGCTGACTGCGAAGGACTCAACCAGCGCTCAGCCGGTGCTTACGACGTTGTTGAATGAGCAGCAACTTCAGGAACTCGAAACAGAACTGAAGCAGCTGGTTCAGCAGCAGTTGCATGATTTCTTTGGACTTAAATCGGTGGAGATTGCTGCTTTGCATGCGCATGCTGTCGACCAATCCGGCACGGCTTGTTTGGTACAGGCTATGGAAGAATGCCGCCGGACACTTGGCGTAACGAATACCATGCTGGCAGCCGGCAATAAAGTCTGGCAGAAGAGTGTGGAACATTGCAAGTTTGCCCGGCCGATTACGAAACTTTTAGGAAAGACCGAATTGGCTACCGTCTATCTGGATCTGGTGGATTGCAATGTGAAGCGGCAGCAAGCCGATATTCAGCAGCAATTGACCAAAAGGCTAAACGGCATTATTGATAACAGCTGCAAGCGCTTGTACAATCTTTTTCAGACAGCGATTGCGCAAAGTTTTTATCAACTTTATGATGATATTTTTGCCAAACAATTTATTCAGCAAAAAAAAATTTTGCTGGTACAATTAAAAACAAAGCACTTATCTTATTCCTCTCCTTGCTTCACAAAACAAGCCGGTTAACAGCGATTAACCGGTTTGTTTTTTTCAGGGGTTTTAGTTCAATCACGGAGTGCAAACTGTACTAACGTGGCGAAGTGTTTTTCTTTCACGGGGAAGGGCAGAGAATGAGTCTTTTTATCGATTAGAATTACAGCGGCAGTACTGCAGAGCAGTGCCAGCCGCTGTTTATTTGTTTGTTTAAATGGTGTATAGACCTGGGTAATTTTGTCTAGAATAAGAATGTCTTAATGTAGAATAGCAGCTTGAAAGGAAGGATAGACTAGTGTCTATAGAAGGCGAAAACAAAGCCGGGCGGGAAGAGCGGCGTGAACTGATTGAAAATAATCCGGTTAATAAAGGGCAGCGCCGCCGGCAGCAGGCTTTGGCGGCAATGAATGGGGAAACGGTCGAGTCACTTGATCAAATATTTCAGGCCAAGTTAAATGCAGTACGCGCCTATGAACTCCGGCTGGCCAGAATTTCTGATCCTTACGCCAGACAAACGTTGCAAAAAATGATCCAGGATGAACGACGGCAATTGCTGAATCTGGCAGAGCTCATTGACCTGGTTGAAGAAAGCCCCGATATGGGGCGGTTTACCCGGGCTACCCGGCAAATGAAACACCGGTTTAAGGCCGGCAATGGAAAAAATGTGGCCTATGGCTTAGGTGCGGTTGTACTGGCGGCACTGCTCATTCCTGGTGTCAAGGACGCCCTCAAGCCTGTTCTGGGTAAAATTGTGAGCGGAGTCAATGAATTGTCCGAGCAAGCACAGGGGTTGATCAGCAGTGTGAAGGAAGATATGGAAGATATGGTTGCTGAGGCCCAGTTTGAAAAATTGAAACAGTCGATAGACAGTGAAGTTGGCGAAGAGGATTTTCCGATTGACCCCTTGTAAGTTAATCCGGCTATCGTAAGGAGGAGAATTTGTGTCCAAGGTTCTCGAAATGGAAGAAACGAAAACCGATCAGATGATGACACTGACGACTTTATTGCGGCAAATCTTGCGGGATCTTAGAACCGCTATCGATATGACCATAGAAGTACGCCGACAGTCTCAGCAAAATAAGAATCAAACCATTGTCTTGTGGGAAGAATTTTTGAGCAGCTTTTTTGGCTATATCAAACAAAAAAGTAAAGAAAACAAAGACAACCTTCTGTCAGGCATATCCTTAACCCGGATGCGGTTTTTCTAACAGGATAATGGTTGCCTAATTACAGCGAGGATAACATATCCTCGTTGTTTTATTTCGGGCAGGTGAAGCAGGCAAGCTTTCTTTGTCCTTATGGCTGAGTTGAGCATTATTTTAATCAGGTCTACGCTATTGAAGGAGGCATTTCATTGTTTGCACAAGCTACAGGCATCCAGACACGAAGTATCATTCCAGGAAGGCTGCGGATTAGTGTAGATGGGCTGAAAAGAAACAGCGGGTTTGCTACGCGCTTGAACCGGCAATTAGCGTCAGTAGACGGGGTCAAGCTGGTTGGGGTCAATGTCCTTACGGGAAGAGTGCTCATCCATTACGAGAGCGAGAAGCTAACCACAGCGGTAATCCGGCAACATGTTCAGACAATCTGCCAGCAGCAAAAGCAGACCAAGGCTGCTGAGGCTATTAGCGCCACGCCGGTTTCCTGTGCCGGACTGAACGGTGACCATCCAGCCAAGCCTGCTGCCGTTCAGGTCAAGCAACGGCTGATGACAACGGTGTTAACAGGGGGGATTTTAGCCGGCTTAGTGATTAAGCGATTGATGATTGGCCGGTCAACCCTTTCCTCTTCCCAGCAAATCTTTAATGTTGCCGCCATGACAACCATCGTGGCCGGTTATCCGATGCTGCGCAGCGGGATTGGCAACCTGGTACGCCATAAGAAGATCAATAATGATTTGTTGTTATCCGCGGCTTCTTTGATTTTGCTGGCGATGCGGGAAAGCATTACCGGCTTGTCGGTACTATGGCTGGTGCAATTGAGCGGGCTATTTAATTTATTGATGCAAGTAAGGTCTCAGCAAGCGATTAAAGAGCTTTTGCTAGGGAAAAATGCCAAGGTGGTATGCCTAAGAGAAGGACAGCCCCAGGAAATTACGGCTGCTGAAATTCAGGTTGGCGACGAGCTGATTGTGCAGAGCGGGGAGCTGATTGCTGCAGACGGAATCATTATCAGCGGTCAGGCAACCGTGAATCAGGCTGCGCTGTGCGGTGAATTCATGCCGATCGATAAGAACCAGGGAAGCGAAGTATTAGCGGGCATGGTGGTAGCAGCCGGAGCCATTCACATTCGGGTTACCAAGGTTGGTGGCGACACGGCAGCGGCGCAAATTGTCAGGCTGGTCAATCAGGCTGTTTCCCGGGCAGATGAGCAGAAACACTCCGGCGAAATTTATTCAGCCCGGCTGGTGCCCTGGACTCTTGGACTTGCCGCCCTGCTGTTCCTGCTCACCAGGGATTATCGCCGCAGTCTGGCTGTTTTACTGGCCGGCTGTCCGGCAGCGGTAGCATTATCCTCTCACACGACGCTGGGGATGGCGGTCGCTCAGGCGGCGCGTCAGGGGATTTTTGTCAAAGACAGCCGTTCGATTCAAGCGGCTGAACAAATCGACACGGTTATTTTTGACAAAACAGGGACGCTGACTCTAGTGCAGCCGCAGCTAACCGGCATAACCTCCTTAGCACGGCATCTGGAAGAAAACGACTTGCTTGCCTTGGCAGCCGCTGTTGAGGCGATGGCTGAGCATCCTTTGGCCAGAATGATCGGCCAGGCCGCCCAAGACAGAGGGATTGCCATCCAAGCGGCTCATAGCCGCGAGGTTTACAGCAATGGCGTCAAAGGATTAGTAGGCCAGGATCAGGTCCTGATTGGCAGTGAACGGTTCATGGCAGAGAATTCGGTGGATATGGCTCCGGCGAAAGCCAGAGTCATGCGGTTTCAGCATTTGGGCAGCAAGGTGTTGTATGTGTCGGTGAATCAAAAGCTGGCCGGCTTATTGGGCGTGGATGACAGTTTGCGGCCGGAAAGCCAAACCGCGGTTGAAGGCATCCGGGCTGCCGGCATCACCGACATTGGGGTTTTGACCGGCGATACGGCCGACAGTGCCAATGTAATTGCAAAACAATTAGGGTTAGAAAAAATCTGGAGCAATATGCTGCCTGAAGATAAACTCCGGGTCATTGTTGAGCTGCAGCAAAGTGGTAAAAAAGTAGCCATGATCGGTGATGGGATCAACGACTCACCCGCCATGTCGGCCGCTCAGGTTGGGATTGCCATGGGGAATGTCGGGGCCGGGTTAGCCGTCCAGGCTGCCGATATGGTGATTTGCGGCGATGATTTACGTAAAGTACCTGAAATGTTAGAGCTTAGCCGAAGCACTATGCAAGTATTGCGCCAAAATCTGGCTTTTGCCGCCGGCAGCAGTGTGATTGGTATTGGCCTGGCGGCCATGCAGGTGATTTCACCGATATCGGCAGCCCTGCTGCTGAACTTCAGCACGTTTGGGGTCTTGTTTAATTCATCCCGGCTGCTCAAGACCGACCGGTCTAACAGGGCTAAAAAACCGGTTTACCGGCAGCCTTCACTCGATTTGCAGCAATTTGCACAAACACCACCGGCCGCTCAGCGGGTGTCTCCGGATCATGTGGCGACATTGCCAATGGGCAAATACCAGGCTCCGGAGACTGGCCAACCCGACCGCGGAAAGCTTTGGCATGCGTTATCGCCGGCAACGATTTTAGAGCGTCTGGAAAGTCCGGCTCATTATGGTCTTAGTGAACAATCGGCCAAGGAGCGATGTAAGCAGTACGGACTGAATCTTATGACAGAGGCTCCTAAAACATCCTTTTGGCGGCTGTTTGGAGATCAGTTCAAAGATTTTATGGTTAAAGTACTCATTGGTGCCACCGGATTATCGTTCTTCTTGGGCGAGGTTCGTGATGCCCTGCTGACTTCCGGAATTATTATTGTCAATGCCTTGTTGGGCGCCTATCAGGAAAGCAAAGCCGAGCAATCGCTGGATTCGATGAAAAAGATGACAGCGCCTCTTGCCAAAGTCATTCGCAATGGCCGGCTGCAATGCCTGAAAGCTGAATATCTGGTCCCGGGAGATTTGATTGTGCTGGAAGCGGGAGACCGGATTCCGGCGGATGCCCGGCTGGTTAAAACCAGCCAGTTTGAGGTTGAAGAGGCTTCTTTGACAGGCGAAGCATTACCGGCTAAGAAGAATCATCAATTTGTCGGTCAGGATCAAACCCCGCTGGGTGACCGGGTCAATATGGTCTTTATGGGCACGAATGTAACTCGGGGAAGGGCACAGGCTGTTGTCGTGGCAACAGGAATGGCGACCGAAATGGGAAAAATTGCTTCGCTGCTGCAACGGGAGAAACCTGAGCCGACCCCTTTACAGCGGCGCTTGGAGGAAATGGGCAAAACGATTGTGGTCGGCTGTCTGTCTGTTGCGGCTATTGTCTTTATCACCGGAATATTACGCGGCCAAAGCCTGCTGAATATGGTCCGGTCCTCGGCGACCATTGCCGTCACAGCCATTCCCGAAGGATTATCCGCTATTGTGATTGTCGCCTTGGCCCTGGGTGTACGCCGTATGGTCAAGCAAAACATTCTGGTACGCAATATGGCGTCCATTGAAACCTTGGGCTGCGCGACCGTGATTTGCTCCGATAAAACGGGGACACTGACCAAAAATGAAATGACGGTAAGAAAAATTTATGCTGTGGGTGATTTTTGGGATGTCAGTGGTGAGGGCTACTCACCCCATGGCCGGTTTTCCAAGCAGGACATTCCGGTCGATCCGGCGGTGAATGCCAGTCTGATGCAAACACTGCTGATTGGTGCCTTATGCAATAATGCCAAGCTGAGCAACAGCAAAAAAAGCTGTAAGGATCAGGTGGTGGCCATCGAAAGCGGGCGTCAGAAAACCTGGAGCATTGCGGGTGATCCGACGGAAGGAGCGTTGGTGGTTGCTGCTGCCAAAGCCGGACTATGGGAAAACAAGCTGACGCACTCCTATTCAAGAGAAAGGGAAATACCGTTTGAATCGGAACGGCGGATGATGACGGTGGTTTGCAGCGGCCATGAACAGGCTCAGGTGGTGTATTGCAAGGGAGCGGCTGACAGCATTGTCAATGCCTGTACCCACTATCTGCAAAATGGCAGTATCCAGCCCCTCACGCCGGAGATTTGCCGCCAAATTCAGCTTGCCAGTGAACAAATGGCCGATCAGGCCCTACGGGTATTGGCTACCGCTTACCGGCCCCTGCAGGCTGACGAACCGGATGAGGCGCTTGAACAAGGACTGATCTTCTGCGGCTTGGTGGGGATGATCGATCCACCCAGGCCGGAAGTGCCTCCGGCTATTGCCAAGTGCAAGCGTGCCGGAGTCAAAGTGGTCATGATTACCGGTGATCATCCCAATACAGCCAAAGCCATCGCCCGGGAACTGGGCTTACTTGAGCAGGACGGTCAGGTTTTGACCGGACAAGAGCTGGAGCGGCTGTCGGATGAGCAGTTGGTGGCAGTCATTGAGGACGTGAACGTTTATGCCCGCACGGCACCGCAGCACAAGCTGCGCATTATCAAAGCCTTTAAGAAAAAAGGGTATGTGGTGGCTATGACGGGTGATGGTGTGAATGATGCGCCGGCGATTAAAGCCGCCGATATCGGCATTGCCATGGGGATTATGGGAACCGATGTGACCAAAGAGGCAGCTTGCATGACCTTAGCAGATGATAATTTTGCGACCATTGTTAAAGCGATGGAAGAAGGCCGGTCGATTTACGCCAATATTCGTAAAGCCATTCGCTATGCTTTGGCCACCAATATCGGGGAAGTGGTGCTTATGTTTATGGCCGCCTTGATCGGGCTGCCGTTGCCCCTCATCCCCATCCAACTGCTGTGGATCAACTTGATAGGGGATGGACTGCCTGTTATTGCGCTGGTCAATGATCCACCGGCCCAAGGCATTATGGAGCAACCGCCGCGCAGCGGTAATGACAGTGTGTTTTCCGGGCGGCTGGGTTTGAAGATTCTGACGCGCGGAGTTATAATCGGCGGAGCCGCACTGGCTTTGTATGCCTGGAAATTAGCCTCGAGCGGCAGCCTGATGCTGGCCCGGACCATGGCTGTTGCGCAAGTGGCGGTCAGCCAGTTTGCGCATATTTTTGACTGCCGGGCGGAAGAACGCACCGGAAAGGTCAGTTTGCTGAGCAACTGGGCGCTCATAGGTGCCGTAGGCCTGTCTATGGCTATGGTAGCGGCCATTATTTATCTGCCAGGCTTGCAAAGCATCTTTGGCACTCTTGGTCTAGGTGCGACGGACTGGCTGTTGGTGGCCGGGGCTTCGGCTGCTACCGCATTAGTGGATGCCGCTGCCGTGAAAGGGCTGCTGCGCTTTTTTCCGGCCGATCAGGACCGTTTGCAGGCAGGCGGCTGTTTGTCAAGCCCGGCAGTGTAACTTAAAGATCAAACAAAAAAACAGCGCTGCTTGGCGCTGTTTTTTGTATGACAAGAGTTCATCAGGTGAAAATCAATAAGACAGCCCGGAGGGCTGTCTTATCATGCCGATTAATGATGATCCGGTAAATCCACCAGACCGCCCTCCAGTCCGTCTTTAATCTCGCCGGCCTCGTCCTGAACCGTGTTGGGCTGGTCGCGCAACGACCTGGCATCAGCCACAATGCTTTTAAACTCATCGGTAGCTTGTGTAGCCAGGCCTTTGGCTTTATCGGAAACAGTCAATACACCGGCTGTGGCAGCCACAGCCAGTTTGCGCGGCTTAGAACGGATTTTCCGGGTGATTTCCTGACAGGAGTCACCACACTCGCCTTGCTTGATTTCATTGACAAAGGCATGAAGTTTTTGACGGGAGTGAGCCGATACGCGCTTGGCCTCATCGGTTACCGAAATAATTCCGCTTAAGGCAACGACCGTTGTTTTGCGCAAGCCCTTGCGGACTGCCGGAATGGAAAGTGCCAGTACAGCCCCGCCTACGGCCAGTCCGAGCGGGGAGGTTCTGGATAAAACCCGTGATCCAAATTGGAAAATATTCATATCACAGCCTCCTAGCATACTAGTATTTAAATAACCAGATTTATGCAAACTGGTTGAAGAAAAATCAACAGGCACAAATTCTGCTTACTCTTAGTAGTTTTCCTCTTGAAACCGTGTTTATGTATGGGAAAGGTATACTTTTAAATTCAGCAACATAGTAATACCATCAGCATATTTTAGTAATAGGCAAGCAGCTTTTATGCAAGTAGTTTTGTAAATTTAGCATTGAAATATACCTAAAATGGAGTGGTATTATGGATGTCGGATTAATTGGAATAGGGCGCATGGGTGAGGTCTTAGCACGCAGATTAGCCGGGCATGTGCAATTGTGGCTGCTGGACCGGGATCGCAGCCGGGCGCAGCGATTGGCTAATGAACTGAATGTTTCTGTTGCAGGCAGTCTTGCTGAAGTGGCCAAGCTGGGGATTGTGATTTTATCGGTGCCTGACCGCGAAGTGATTAGCTGCATCAAAGATTTTAATCAAATGCAGCAGCCGCTGGTTGTCATTAATGTCGCCACCAATGTCGCCCAGCGGGTATTGAATGAGACGGCTGCAGCACATATTAAATGTATCGGCGTCAAGCTGGTGGGCCATGCCAACGAGATTGCGCTGGGAATGGAACCGGTGATTATTGTCAATGAGCGTCCGCCGGAATTGGTTGAAACGGCTGTGGAGCTATTCCGGCTGGTTGGCCATGTGACGGTGGGACGGGCCGATTTGGTAAGCAGCATCAATATTACGGCCGCTGAAGCCGCTTTGTCGGCAGCCGTACAGATTGAAGAAAATCTGCATTTGCAGGGAATCACTGATGAGCTGATTATTAAGAGCGCCATTCGTCAAGTGGCGGCCGGGATTTTAAAAGCCTATGCCAATAATGATTTAGGCCCGTTTGCCCGCGACGTGGTGCAGGCCTTGAAGGCAAAAATCAAGCAATAGGCCTGCTTGCTCCAGCGTCAATAAAAGGTTTGTCAATGGAATGCCTTCCTGAAAATCTGTACCTATCAATCTTGGTGATTCTGTGTATTTTAAAAGGATCAAACATCCATTATAATACAAACTATATTTTACAGATTTCACATACGGACGCACTTGTGACAGCAGCAATAAAGCAATTATGGGAGGTAATCAATTTATGCAACAAGGAACTTTTCGTGTAAAAGCCGGTTTGGCGGAAATGCTCAAAGGTGGCGTTATTATGGATGTGACCACACCGGAGCAGGCTAAAATTGCCGAGCAGGCAGGAGCGTGTGCGGTTATGGCGCTGGAACGCGTGCCGGCGGATATCCGGGCGGCGGGCGGGGTTGCCAGAATGGCTGATCCCGGTATTGTGGAAAGCATTATGGCGGCAGTGACCATTCCTGTCATGGCCAAGGCCAGAATCGGTCATTTCGTTGAAGCCCAAATCCTGGAAGCCATTGGGGCCGACTACATCGATGAAAGCGAAGTCCTGACTCCGGCAGATGATAAATTCCATATCAATAAACATCAATTTAAAGTGCCGTTTGTTTGCGGCGCTAAAAATCTGGGTGAAGCACTGCGGCGGATTGGTGAAGGGGCTGCCATGATCCGTACCAAAGGAGAACCGGGTACCGGCAATGTTATTGAAGCGGTGAAACATATCCGTATGGTCATGAGTGAGATTCGCCTGCTGCAAAACCTGCCGGAAGAAGAAGTGGCCGGTTTTGCCAAAAACATTGCTGCGCCACTGGAATTGGTTCTGGAGACTAAAAAGCTTGGCCGTCTGCCTGTCGTCAATTTTGCGGCCGGCGGGATAGCAACACCGGCTGATGCGGCATTGATGATGCAGCTAGGCTGTGACGGAATCTTTGTTGGTTCAGGTATTTTTAAATCCGGAGATCCGGTTAAACGGGCTAAAGCCATTGTATCGGCAACCACTTATTACAATGATCCGAAAGTGCTGGCTGAAATCTCTAAAGATCTTGGCGAGCCTATGGTGGGGATCGAAATCGGCACCATTCCACAACACGAGCGGATGCAGGAGCGAGGCTGGTAACAGGCCTGGCCGCTTCAGAGGAAAAGAGGGACTTGCCGTATGAAGATTGGCGTATTAGCCTTACAAGGCGCATTCCGGGAACATTGCTGGATGATGGAAGCCTGTGGAGCCGAGGCTGCCGAAATTAGAAAACCCGATCAATTAGAGGATATTCAGGGATTGATTATTCCTGGCGGTGAAAGCACAACCATTGGCAAGCTGCTGATCGATTGGGGACTGATGGCCAAAATCCAGAAACGGGCCGCTCAGGGAATGGCCATTTACGGGACTTGTGCCGGGATGATTTTACTGGCCAAGGATATTATCGGCAGTGATCAGCCGCGGCTGGGACTGATGGATACCCGTGTGCAGCGTAATGCCTATGGCCGGCAATGCGAAAGTTTTGAGGCCGACCTGTTTGTGAAAGAATTTGGCGAAGAGCCGGTGCGGGCTGTTTTTATTCGTGCTCCTTATATTGAACAGGCAGGACCTGAAGTTCAGGTCCTGGCTGAAGTGGAAGGCAAAATTGTCATTGCCCGGCAAGCGAAGTTTTTAGCCACCGCCTTTCATCCCGAATTGACAAACGATAAGCGTATCCATCAATATTTCCTCCAAATGATTCAGGAATAAACAAGGACACAGCAGGAGCACTGCTGTGTCCTTTGCTATAACGGATAAAACTGATGTGGGCTGGCTTAAAATCGGGGGTAAAAGTGGCTCAATAGCCGTAGACCTGGCACTGGCCAACTGACCGGAAAGTTGTGTCACAGATATTGTCTAGGGGCTGCGAACATGATACACTAATACAGTGAAAAAAATGTCAGTTATTGTCAACGCAAGCTGCGTTGGATGCTAAGCGGGTTGGGCATTTAAGGGCAGCTTTTTCTACTGCAGCAGTCACAGGTTGAAAGGCAAAGGGGAGTAAAACAGAGAACATGAAACTCAGGACAAAGTTTTTGCTTATTTTTGTATTAGTCACAGCGGTGACTATGTTGACGGTCTCCACCTTAGGGTATCTTTATGCCCGGCAGCAGGTCGTCAAAAGTACGGTGGCTACGCTTGAATCCCTCGGCGAGGGCCGGACCATTTATTTTAATGGCTGGTTATCCGGCAAGGCCAAAATGCTGGAAACGGTGAATCGAACCGTTCAGCTTCATCTTGGAAGCCTTGATGCGACGTATTTAATGTCCTATAAAAGTGATGGCGATGTTACCGATATGTACATAGGCTTACAGGACGGACGTTTTATTGACGGTGCCGGCGCTGTGCTGCCGCCTGATTTTGATCCGCGGCAACGAGGCTGGTATAAAGATGCGGTTGCTAAGGGGACGTTATTGTTTACCGAGCCTTATGTCGATGTGAACACCAAAAAGTATGTCGTTTCGGCAGCTGTTCCGGTCAAAGATGAGACCGGAATAACCCATGGGGTATTAGGCGAGGACATTTTATTATCTACCCTCACGGCTGAACTTAAGGATGTCAATTTTAACGGAGAAGGTTACGCCTTTCTGATTGATGGCAAAGGCAATATTCTCAGTCACCCGGATGAAAAGCTGCTGGGAACCAATATTGCGGCCAACAACGAGTTAAAAGCCGTGCTGGAGCCGGCGATGAAAAACGAGCAGGGAAATGTAACCTATACGGCCGGTGGTGTTGAAACGCTGCTGGTTTACCGGAAAATTCCGGCTACCGGCTGGCTGTTAGCGGTACAGGTACCGGCTGCTATCATTGGCAAGCAGTTGAATACCCTGCTGTTGCAATTTTTGTTGATCTATGTTGTCGTATTAGGGCTGGTCGGATTGTTTGCCTTATGGTTTGCCCGCAAAATAACCGGCCCTTTGGTGGAGTTAACCCATACGGCCGAGCAACTGGCCAATGGCGATCTTACCGCCAAGCTGGCGGTTAGCGGCCAGGATGAGGTCAGTCAGCTGGCGCTGGCTTTTAATAAGATGGGCGACAGTTTGCAGGCTTTGATTGAACAAATCCAGATTTCAGCCTCGGCGGTGGGAACAGTGTCCCACAGTATGCAGGCTTCGGCCGAGTCAGCCGGTCAGGTCACCGAGCAGATTGCCGTGACCACCGGCGAATTGGCGCAAGGCGCCACCAGCCAAACCCAATCCATCAATCAAGGCGCAGCGGTCATTCGGGATATGACCATTGCAGTAGACCGGATTGCCAATAATATCGATCAAACCGCTCAGACGGCCGCCGATGTGCAAACAACCGTGGTATCCGGCTACCAGGCTGTGGCCAACCAGACCGAACTGATGGAGAAAAACCGGCTGGCGGCTGGCAATGTCAGCGCGGCTATCGCCGTATTGGCGGAAAAATCGAAGCAAATCGGGCAGATTGTTGAAGCCATCGCCAGTATTTCCGGACAGACCAATCTTTTGGCCTTAAATGCAGCCATTGAAGCTGCACGAGCTGGCGAACACGGCCGCGGTTTTGCCGTTGTAGCCGAGGAAGTCCGCAAATTGGCCGAACAAGCCGAGGGTTCTACCCGTGAAATTTCCGGCCTGATTGCCGATATCCAGGCCAGTACCGGGCAAGCGGTTCAGGAGATGGAAACAGCCGCTCAACTGGTTGGGCAGCAGCAAAGCGCGGTAGTGCAGACCGGAGAATTTTTTGCCCGGATTCGCCAGGCGGTGGAGGATATTACGACGCAAATCCAGCATGTTGCCGGTGAAACCCAGACCGTTACCCAGAAAGCCGATCAGGTATCGGGTGTGATTGCCGACATTGTGGCTACTTCTGAGCAAAGTGCAGCGGCCACCCAGGAAGTGGCTGCTGCTACCGAAGAACAGACCGCTTCGGTACAATCTATTTCCCAGGAAGCCAAGAAACTGGCTTACGAGGCCGATCTCCTGAAAAGTGAAGTGTCCAAATTCAAGTTGTAGACAAAAAGCTCCCCAGCCGTTCTGAATGAACGGCTGGGGAGCTTTAGCTTTCTCTTATCAGATCAAATCCATTCCATACGGATAGTCTATTTTCCAAAGAAGAAACTGCTCAACAAGATGATCAATACCAACGCGGAGATTCCGACGTAGAGCCAATCCTGTTCCAAAACAAAGGTTAATAACGAAACAGCAACCCGCAGTACCGGGGTCAGGATGAGGAGAACAAGTCCGGCCAGGATGACGGCAAAAGGCTTTAAAGCCAGCGTTCCAGCTAAAATTGCCGAGAATGAGGTCGGATAGGCGTTATTGGGATAGCCGCCGTCACCGGCCGCAAAAAATAATAGCAAGCCTGCGAAAATAACGAAGGCACTGATCAGGACTCCGGTCCGCAAAGCGCGGCTGACCAGCAGTTCGACCCGGTTTAACCGGTCATTCGGATTTAATATTTCCGTGCTGCCTGTTTGCATGTTATTTACCCCCCAACCCTTGCAGGATCATTTGAACAGCTACATAAATCAATACCGGGATAAACATTTTCCGGATGGTTTTACTTTTTAGATGCTGCATAATCCGTGCGCCAATGGTAGCCCCAATGAGAACTCCCAGGGCAACCGGAGCGGCAATAACCGGGCTGATGTCACCACGGAACAAGTAAATGGCAGCACTGGCAGCGCCGGTAACCCCCATCATAAAATTGCTGGTCGCACTGGAAACCTTTAAAGGCAGTTTCATAAAAATATCCATGGCCATGACTTTAAAACTGCCGCTGCCGATGCCGAGCAGGCCGGAGATGACACCGGCGCCATACATGACCCCGAAACTGCCGTAGACATTGTCGACATTATAGGGCACGCGCTGCTGCAGGGCTTTGTCATAATACTCACCCTGCAGCTTTAAGGTATTGGCTGCCGGGCTTAGTGCCACTTTCCCCGGAAGTTCCTGTTTGGTTTTTTGCAGCATGGCTAATGCAGAATAAATCAAAAGCAGTCCAAAAATAATGTATAATGAATGTGGAGAGATCATACCGCCGATAAAAGCTCCGGTAATCGCTCCGACGGTGGTGGCGATTTCCAGAAACATGCCGACCCGGATATTGGTAATCCGGTCCCGGATGTAGGCGACCGCCGCGCCGCTGGAAGTGGCAATTACCGAAATCAGGCTGGCGCCGATTGCATGCTGAATGTCCACCCCGAATAATAACGTGAGGGCTGGCGTTACCACAATTCCGCCACCCAGGCCTAAAATCGAGCCCAGACCTCCGGCGAAAATAGCAATCAAAAAAATCTTCATGGCTAGAAAGGTCATTTGGTTCACCCCGTTAACATAGTTGTTTTGATGCCGTTACTGTCGTTGCTGCGGCAGACAAAGGCAAAAAAGTTACATCATTCACATATCGATAGTATAGTATGAAATATACAAATGATCAATATGTTTTTATTATTTTTTACAATGGATATTAGATAAAGGGGCGATCGGGATGCAGTTTAAAAATCTGGATGAAATTGATACGCAAATTCTCAAGCATCTGTCTGAAAATGGCCGGTTAAGCAATGCCGAACTGGGGCGGTTGGTGAATTTAACCCGGGCCGCAGTCCGGGAACGCATTCACCAGCTTGTTGAGCAAGGGATTATTGAACGTTTTACCATTGTGGTCAATCCCTTGAAAGCCGGCAAAGGATTATCCATGTATTTTGACGTTGAAGTGGAATGGGCTCATATGGATGCAGTGGCCAAAGCGTTACTGGCTGCTGATGAAACCACCAATGTCTATCAGATGAGTGGCCGGCCCCATTTGCATGTGCATGCCTTGCTGGATGACCAGGAACATGCGGAGCGTTACGTCAGGCAGCTTCGCGGTATTGAGGGGATTACCAGTGTGCAGGCGGAGTTTTTGATTACCCGCTACAAGGAACGGGGGGCTTTGTTGATTTAGCCTAACGTCAGCCGAGTCTGCCAGTAAATGACGATGACGGTTAGGTCTTTGATAAAAATGAAGCAAAGGAGCTGAACCTTTCATGAAGTTTGTCAATTTCAGGGTGGATGACCAGGTTCGTCTAGGGATTAAAACAGAGGCCGGTATTGTGGATGTCAAAGCAGCAGCACAAGCCTTTGGGTTTACCGTTCCCGAGACCATGGAAGCAGTGATTGCTGCCGGCCAGGCAGGCAGCCTGCAACTGGAGGCCTTAAGCAAGCTCGGTTTTCCAGCTATTCCGGAGGAACAACTGGTTTATGCCCCTTGTGTGACTCAGCCGCAAAAAATTCTTTGTATCGGGCTTAATTATGTCAGTCACCGGAAAGAGTGTGCCATTGAGACACCGGCTGCCCCGATTCTATTCAGTAAATTTAACAATGCCCTGGCAGCCCATCAGCAAACCATTGCCTTACCGAAGACAGCCAGCAAATTTGACTATGAGGCGGAACTGGTTATTGTGATTGGCAAAACGGCTGCCGGTGTTAAGCCCGAGCAAGCCCTCGATTATGTATTCGGCTATACCATTGGCAATGATTTAAGTGCCCGGGATTTGCAGTTCCGTACCGGCCAATGGCTGCTGGGGAAATCCTGTGATCATTTTGCCCCGGTCGGGCCTTATTTGGTGACGGCTGACGAGCTTGATCCGCAAAACCTTGATATTTCCTGCAGTGTTAATGGCGCCGTTCGTCAATCGGCCAATACCCGGGATATGATTTTTGACTGTGCTACGCTGGTTAGTTATATCTCCGACTACATGACCTTGCAGCCCGGGGATATCATCTTCTCCGGCACACCGGGGGGGGTGATTTTAGGTTATCCGGAAAATGAACAGCAATGGCTAAAGGCCGGGGATGTTGTGACCGTCACCATTGAAAAATTAGGCACTTTGAGCAATAAGCTGGCATAAGCGACTAAGGCGCAAGACAGCGATTTGTTATCGCTAAGCAGTTTTTTCATTCCCAACCGGCAAAAAGCCTTTGGTTCGTTGAACCAAAGGCTTTTTGCCGGTTGACGGGGAAGCAGCCGCCCTTTGAAGCATGGGCGGCTTGAGTAAAAGCTAACAGATATAGCTCAACGCCTGCGAAAGATTATCAAGCAGCTCCGGATTGAACGGATAAAGCCAAGTCACGCCTGCCAGCCGCCAAGGCTGGCAGGTTTGTTTCTTGGGAGCGGCTTTAACGGCCTCCTGTGGCTCCAACAGGATGACATAAAAGGAACTTGTGTCCTGAGCGATGTTATGAAATTCATGTTCAATGTCGGCGATGAAGGCCAGGCAATCACCGGCATTGAGCTCATAGAGGGAATTTTTGGCTAAGGTGACTCTGAGAATGCCCTTCTCAACCAGCACGTATTTTTCCGAGCCGGGCATATGGGCGGGTAATATGCCGGTGGTTGTCCCGGCCGGTGAGATGATGTATTGAATATCCAGTCCCAAATCAGAAGTATACATGATGAGCTCGCGTTGAATGCGGGAAATGGGATCCTCCTGGACAACCCGGTCATCCAGACGCCTGACCTGGACCCGCTCGTCGGCTACATCATCCAATAATGAAGAAACCGAAGTGTTCAGCCCCCGCGCAATTTTATTGGCGATAGCAATGGTTGGGCTGACTTCGTCCCGCTCGATTTTAGACAGCATAGAGCGGCTGATGCCGGCTTTTTCCGCCAGTTCTTCTTGAGAAAGTTTTCGCTGCATGCGCAGGGCGGCGATATTGTTGCCGAAATTTAAATTTTTGTGGCTCAAACCAAGGCACCTCACTCAGTGAATTTTCGGAAAGTAAAAAAAATTACAATAAAAATAAACAAAACGGAAGGATTATCCAATTAAATGAGTAATATATTATTCACTAAGAGCAATATATTGCTCAAAGAAATTCCTGTTGACTCTTTTATTATACATAATTTTAAGAGTTTTCAGGAGAGTCTTTCAAAGATTTATCAGAAATCTTGGGGTTCACACAATAGGGGTTACGCAAAGAGAAGGTCATCAGCTGTTTTGCTTTTTAACGCCAAGATGACAACAATTTTGAAAGGAGGGAAGGGTAGTAAGCGGCAATTAAAAGGAGGCGACGAGTCGTTTGGACGGGACTGACCCAATGGTCGGGCCCTGACCGTTTGTTTCATAAACCATAGGTTAGAAAGAAAGAAAAGAAATCTTTCAGCAAGCGATTACAATGTGTTTAGCCACTAATTTTATTGTTGTAAAGGAGTGTGTCGGTATGACCTGGGTTCAAGATTATAGTCCTTTAGGAAGCATTGGCTTATCCGCACTGATTGCAGCCATCCCTTTATTCATACTCTTGTATATGCTGGGCATCAAACGTTCGAAGGGTCACAATGCGGCCTTTTTTGGCGTTCTCTCCGCCCTTTTAATTTCAATCTTTGTATTTAAAATGCCGGCAAGTTTAGCCATCAGCACAACGTTAAATGGTGCCATGGTCGGTATTTTCCCCATTGTCTGGATTATTGTTACGGCTATCTGGGTTTATAATATGACCGTTGAAGCCGGTGAATTTGAAATTATTAAAAACTCTTTGGCTTCCATTACAGATGACCGCCGACTGCAAGCCTTATTTATTGCTTTTGCGTTCGGTTCCTTTATTGAAGGGACAGCCGGCTTTGGTACTCCGGTTGCTATCACGGCCGCCATGCTGGTTGGCCTCGGGTTTAACCCTGTTTATGCTGCCGGTATTTGTCTGGTTGCCAATACCGCGCCGGTAGCCTTTGGCGCCATTGGGATTCCGGTTGTGGTACTGGGGCAAGTCAGCGGGATTGATGCCATGACGCTCAGTAAAATCATTGGCCGCCAATTGCCTTTCTTATCCGTCATCGTTCCGCTGTGGGTGGTTGTCATGATGTGCGGCTGGAAACGCGCCATGGAAGTACTACCTGCCGTTATTGTTGCCGGTGTATGTTTCGCCGGAACTCAATTCTTTACCTCCAACTATGTCAGCGTTTACCTGCCTGATATCACTTCCGCGTTTGTGACGATTATCGGTCTGCTGGTCTTCCTGAATGTCTGGAAACCGTCCAGAGTTTGGCATTTCCCTGATGAGAATGAATCTAACGGTCCGGTAGCGCTGCAATACAGCGGAGCCGAAGTGCTACGCGCTTGGGCTCCTTACATCATTCTGGCCGTGCTGGTCTTCTTGTGGGCAGATGATAAATTTGTCGGTTTCAAAAATGTCCTGACCGGCTGGGAAAAAGCACTGGGCTTGACTTCCTTTGCATGGCCGGGTCTGCATAACCTGGTTATTAAAGCGGCTCCGGTTGTTGCGAAACAAACTCCTTATGCAGCTACTTACGGCATCAATTTCTTATCGGCTGCCGGTACCGCCATTTTTGTTGCCGGAATCCTGTCCTTACTGGTCATTCCGAATTATAGCGTGAGCCGTGCGGCAACCTGCTTTGCTAAAACCATTAAACAATTGATTTATCCGATTATCACCATCGCCATGATTCTTGGCCTTGCTTATATCATGAACTACTCAGGTATGAGTTCTACATTAGGTCTTGCTTTTACCGCCACAGGCGCTGCCTATCCGTTCTTTGCGCCAATGCTTGGCTGGTTAGGGGTATTTTTGACCGGTTCGGATACTTCAGCCAACGCTCTGTTTGGTTCAATGCAAAAAACAGCGGCTCAACAGCTGAATATCGATCCGAACTTGCTGGTAGCATCCAACTCTTCCGGCGGTGTTTGCGGAAAAATGATTTCACCGCAAAGTATTTCAGTTGCAACGGCTGCAACCGGGCTGGTTGGCGAAGAATCAACCATCTTCCGTTTTGCCTTGCCGCATAGTATTGCCATGATTATTCTTATTGGGATAATGACCTACCTGCAGGCTTATTACCTGCAATGGATGATGCCGTAAGTTCCGAGTCATAAGAACTGAGGCGTTCTCGGTGTGTATGTGAAGTTCCCGGATTTCCTGCTATAAGCGGCAGGAAATCCGGGAACTTTTGGTTGTTGCGGCAGCCAGCAAAAGCTGTCGCAATGTTGCCTATACTATTTGGCCGGCTGAAACGTATATTGATACTAAAAGGCCGGAGGTTCTGTCATGAAAATGTACAAAATGATGAGGAATATCCATCTTTGGCTGGGCCTGGTGTTAGCCCTGTTTATTCTCCTGGAGGCTTGCACCGGCTTGCTGCAGGCCGAGCCATGGCTGCTGGGAATGGGGGAAGAGGAGATGCATGAGCATTTTACCAATGCCCTTCATGAGGGGCGGCTGGGGGATGTCAGTGTCAAATGGGTGATTGACACGACGGCGGTCGGGCTGATTGTGCTCACCTTAACCGGAATTTATTTATCGGTTCCGTTACTGAAGAGCAGGCGCGGCCGCTAGGTTAGCCGGTTGTCCTGTGAGTGTCTTTCAGGGTTTGCAGGGTTACTGCGATGAACGCCTTTAACGCCGGCGACAGCCATTTGTCTTTATGGTAGGTGAGCTGGGCGTGAATGTGAAAGTCCGGCCCGTCCCAGGGTAAGGACACCAATTGGCTGCTTTGCAGTTCGGGGATTACCGTGACTTGCGGCAGGAAGCCAATGCCCCAGCCATCCATGACAAAGCGTTTCATCACTTCGGTACTGTTGATGCCGATGACCGAAGCCGGCTTGACTCCTGCCTGCGTTAAAATGCTTTCAAAAATCCGGCGATAGCTGCAGTCCGAGTCTGTTAATACCATCGGCTGCCCATGGAGGTCCTGGGGGCTTACAGACGGCCTGCCAGCCAGGGCATGATCCGGGGAGGTGATCAGGACCATCGGTTCTTCAAAGAGGTGATGGGCGATCAGTTCGGGATCGTGCACCGGTACATCCAGAATAAAGATGGCATCCGCCTCGTTTTTACGCAGATAGGTCTGATAATGGGCGCAGGTATCAAAACGAAAGCTTAGATCAACCCGCGGATACCGGGCACGGAAGGTTTTAAACACGATGGGCAGGCGGTGGGTGCACAGTGATTCGGCTGTGCCAATGGTCAGGGTTCCTTTGGGATTGGCGGGTGAGGAAATTTGATCCTGGGCCTCGGCGGAAAGCCGGAGAATCTGATCGGCATATGTCAGTAAATCCTCCCCATCTTTGGTCAGTTTGATTTGCTTATTTAAGCGTTCGAATAATAAAATACCCAGCTCGTCTTCCAGCGACTGAATATGCCCGGTAATGGTCGATTGGGCGTAGCCCAGCTCGGCGGCGGCTTTGGTAAAACTCATCGTTCTGGCAATGGTGATAAACGTTTTTAACTGGCGAAGTTCCATGCTGACACCGTCCTTAGGGATTGGCAATTTCGTGAGGCTTGGGTCCGAGTCGTTTCATAGCTTTATGATAGTATACTTTGTGCCGCAGGTCCAGCGGCCAAGACGCAGCCACTCTTTTTTGGACTAGCTGTCAGGAAGTGATATAATAGAGCCAATATCGACCCATACCGGCCTTGGACAGACTTGTAAACAATGCCGGAAGACAGGGTTTTGCTAGGAGGCTATGATGCTGACACGGTGCGCTTGGGTGAATCAGGATGCTTTGTATATCCGCTATCATGATGAAGAATGGGGCCGCCCCTGCTATGAGGATCAACAATTGTTTGAAATGCTGATCCTGGAAGGCATGCAGGCCGGGCTGAGCTGGATTACGGTATTGCGGAAGCGCGAAAACTTCCGGGAGGCTTTTGACAATTTTGCGGCCGCTAAAATGGTTCTTTATGACGAGGCCAAGATTGAGCAGCTTATGGCCAATCCCGGTATTATCCGCAATCGCCTCAAAATTCAGGCGGCAATTCAAAATGCGAAACAGTTTTTGGCCGTGCAGCAAGAATACGGCAGCTTTAGCCGGTTCATCTGGCAATTTGTCGGGGGTCAACCCAAAGTCAATCACTGGAGGCAGATTACGGAAGTTCCAGCCTCCACACCGGAATCGGATGCGATGAGTAAGGCCCTGCGCAAAAAAGGCTTTAAATTTGTCGGGTCCACCATTTGTTATGCCTTTATGCAGGCAACGGGTATGGTGAATGATCATACGGCCGATTGTTTTTTACATGGCCGGTAAGCCGGGATAACAGCGTTGCTTTTGGAGGAGGAAATTCATGCCTATTAAAGCCATACAGCCAATCGGACAGCGTGGCCGCATCATTACCTTTGATGATGATATTTCGGTCTATCTTATCCAGGCCAAGCACCACTGGTTTTTGTGTGATACCCACCTGGGGCCGCAATCCATGGAGGAACTTAACACCGAGCTTGACTGTCCGTCCGGCCCGCCTGAGCTGATTCTCTTTAATTCGCACTCGGATTGGGACCATATCTGGGGCAATTGTGCTTTCCCGGGAGCCACCGTCATTGGCCATGATTTATGCCGCACAAGAATGCAAGACATCGGGCGCTATGAACTGGAGACACTTAGCCGGTATCACCGCGGAACCATTGCCCTGATTTATCCCAACCTTACTTTCAGCCAAACCCTACAATACGCCGAGGAGGGAGTTGCCTTTCACTATGCGCCGGGACATACGGTGGACAGTGCGGTCTGTTTTGACCAGCAAGACTCTGTGCTGTTTGTCGGTGATTTAGTGGAGTACCCTATTCCCTATCTGGATTTTGCCGATTTGTCCACCTATCTGGGGACCTTGGCCTGGCTGCGTCAATTTCCGGCTGCCATCAAGGTTTCCGCACATTCCGGAATCGTGGATGAAGCCTTGATTGAGCGCAATATGGCCTATATCCGGGCGATTCAAGAGGGACAGACGGTGGAGCCCGCCATCATTCAGCCAGGCTCCACCGTACATACCTTCAATCTCAACAACCGGCTCTTTTTGGAGTATGAACACCAGGTGCGGCAAAAGCTGGGCGCACAGTTTGATTATTACGGCTTCCGAAATTGTTTCGGTGACTTGCATACCGTCGATTATGAAGCGCTCGCACGCGCGCTGAAGGACTATATGCACGATTTATGATGCCTGGTGAGGCCACTTGATCTGGCCTCTGGCCGGCCAATGATCAAAAAATCCCTGAAGCCTTTGCGCAAGGAGACTCAGGGATGAAACCATACACTATTCGGTTCGGGGCTTTGCCGCTCTTATGCAATCCGGGCAATAATCATGAGTAAATTCCGCTTCACTGTGGTTTTTAATATAGCGTTCCAGCGAGATCCATTCACCCTGTTCATTCCGGATTTTATGACAAACCGAACAAATGGGCAGCAGGCCCTGAAGCTCGGTAATTAACGAAATATCCTCAATGAGGACAATCACCATCTGGAGATTCTGGTAATGAATAGGGGATGTCGTGATTAGCAGGGTCAACTGCTGGACTTCTTGAGTTTTTATGACGTGAAACGTACCTTTGTTGCGTGTAACGGAATTTCCCTGGAGGGCTTGCACAATGCTGCTGCGTACCACACAGTTTTTACAGGCCGGTGTTCCGCCGCACTTTTCCGGCTGGGAGGCGTTCATGCATTGCAAGACTTCGCCGCAGCTTCTCACCCGGGTGTCGTCAGGCGATATGCAAAAAAACTTTTGCGCGGCCAGATTCACCGCTTCCAGTTCTATATCGGCATTGGATATTGCCACCGGTATGGGCATTTCGTTTAACAAGAATCGGGAAAAATCATTCTCAGCGGTCCATACCATAAGCTTCACCCTCAAACGTTTTAGTTATTCATTCCACTGAAGGCTAGAGAAAACCTTTTTTCAAAAATCACGGTAGCCAATGGCGCCATTTACGCATAAACATGACGTAAGCGCTATTGGGCTGTATTTTCCACAGCTTTTAATAACGGTATAGCACAGGTAGCGCTTGAAGTCAATCATCACCCAGGTTGACTTCTCAGTCATATCGCTTTTCCGGGTTGCCGGGAAACACTTGTGATCGATGAAATAGCCTGTTACAATTGAACCATGTTAAAGCAGAAGGTGAAAAGATGATAACCAAGTATATTCTATTGTTTCTCATTGCAAGTGCCGGCGGATACGGATTTAGCCTGCTGCATCTGCCACTACCTTGGACGTTAGGACCGATGATTATGGTTGTGGTCCTTAAAAACTTTTTTCATAAGCCGGTGGCCTGGCCGTCGTCAGCCAGAAATGGAGCCATGATCCTGCTGGGGTATGTGATGGGCAGCTCCTTTACTCCGGAAACCGGGCAGCATGTCTTATTGCAATTGCCCCTGATCACCGTCATGACGCTGTTGACTGTGGGGTTATGCCTCTTAAGCGGGTATATCAGCCACTTTTATACCAATGTGGATTTGGCGACCAGTCTGATGGGCAGTATGCCGGGCGGGTTGTCGCAAATGGCCATGATTTGTGAAGAAGTGGATGCGGCTGACGCCGGAACCGTCATTCTGATGCAAACCATCCGGATGGTTACCGTTGTCTTTGTCGTGCCGTTTTTAGTCTTGCATGGTTTAGCCAGTCAGGTCAGTGCGATTGCCAGGCCGGATGCTGCGTTCAATCCCGCAGATCTTCCCGTGCTGCTGCTGTTTGCCGGAACCATATTGGCCACACTCTATGTATATAAAAAGACCGGGCTTCCGAGCGCTTCTTTGCTGGCCCCTATTTTGGCAACCGCATTCTTGACCTTATCCGGTGTGCATGCCCCTCAGCTGCCCTATCCGGTTATTGCGGCTGCACAAGTTTGTGTGGGGATCCGGATGGGGATGCCCATCCGGTTAGATACGCTGATGAAGAATAAAAGAGTGCTGACACAGAGCTTTTTTAGCATTATCATCATTATTTTATTGCTGCTGGCGGTGAATTATGGTCTATCGGTGTTTGCCGGACTGGATTTAGTCAGTGCCGTGATTAGTACCGCTCCCGGCGGTATTACGGAAATGGGCTTGACGGCCATGATGGTTCATGCTGATTTATCGACCGTTATTGCTTTTCAGCTGTTCCGGCTGATGTTTGTGCTGATTATTGCCATTCCAGCCCTGCGCTGGTGGCTGGGGCGGGCCAGGGAAAGCGCCGCCTGACAGGGGCCCTAGTGTAATGAGACCATTCAAAAAGGAGAGTGAGCGGTATGAAGGCATTTGAAGGGTATCAAGTAAAGAATCTGGTGTTGAAAAACAAAATCGTCATGCCTCCTATGTGCATGTATTCGGCTGATGAGACCGGGCAAGTCAATGATTTTCACCTTGTTCATTACACGACAAGGGCAGTCGGTGGAGTTGGACTGGTTATTGTGGAATCGACCGGGGTTGCACCCAATGGACGCATTTCAGATCAGGATCTAGGAATCTGGAGTAATGAGCAGCTTTCCGGACTGCAAAAGCTGGTGCAGTCGGTTCAAAAACATGGTGCCAAAATTGCCATCCAGCTCAATCATGCAGGCCGGAAATATACGGGAACAGCCGGAACGCCGGTGGCTCCCAGCCCACTAAAATTTGATGAAAATAGCTTGCAGCCCCATGAACTGTCGAAAGACGAAATCCATGCGATTGTCAACAGCTTTCGCGAGGCGGCCAAGAGGGCGGAGCAAGCCGGCTTTGACGCAATTGAAATCCATGGTGCTCACGGCTATCTCGTTCACCAGTTTTTATCGCCATTGTCCAATGTCAGGGAGGATGAATACGGGGGAAGCCTTGAAAACAGGAGCCGTTTCCTCAAAGAAATCCTGCAGGCTGTAACGGAAGTATGGCCGGCAGAAAAGCCAATTCTGCTAAGAGTTTCCGCAAGTGATTATGTGGAAGGCGGAATCAATCTAGAGGCGATGGTTCAAATCATCAATCAGGTAAAAAGCGATCTTTCCATGGTCCATGTTAGTTCGGGCGGGTTGACTCCTGCCAATATTAAAGCTTATCCAGGCTATCAGCTCAACTTTGCCCAACGCATCAAGGAAGAATGCCGTATCCCTACAATTGCCGTGGGATTGATTACAGAGATCAACATGATTGAGGAAATTTTGGCTAACGGCAGGGCCGATCTTGTGGCGCTGGGCAGGGAACTGCTTCGCAATCCCTATTTTGTCTTACGGGCAGCGAACAAGGAACAAATTGTGGTTCCGACACAATATGCAAGAGCCTTTCATTAGCCGATATAAAAATAACCGTTTAAAGCAGCCGGTCAGGAGTGCTTTAAACGGTTATTTTCATGATGGGCACGTTGAAACTGATTGGGACAGTCCCTAACCTTTCTTACGCCTCGAACCCGCAGAGGGTCATGGTGTTTAAGCCGGTCATGCAAATTTCAACTTCGACGGCATCCAATTGAATAGTATTACCCAAACCCAGTCCGGTATGGGTCCCCACAAAAGAAGTTTGCAGATTGGTGATGACCTCCCAGGGGTTGTCTGCTGCCAAGACTGCGGCGGTTATATCCTGTTCAAGCGGGGTAGTTAAATAGTTCAGCGTTCCGATGAGGGAAAGACTAAGTTGCTGGAGCTGCGTCCAATCAACGGCAGCATTAGGCCGCCAATAAAGGATCATTGTGCTGGTGCCAACGGCAAGTGTGAGCGCAAGGCGGCAGTAAAATTTAAGCATAACACTGGTGAGCTGTAGCTGGTTCAGCGCGGCTATGGCTATACTGTAAGGCAGCACAATCCGGCCACCGGTTTGCGTGAGCAGTGCCGAGTTCAGTGTGGCGACCTGTCCGTCAGCGAATCCTGCAGCATTGGCTACATTGGTAAAATCACTCCTGCCATTCACGGCAGTCTGGCTGGCCGTAGAAGCGCCAAAGGTTTCACAGTCGCTTTCTTCATCCGAGGTACGAACCAAGAGGGAGCTGCCGCAGGACAGTCTGCAGCCGGACGGGAACGTTTGGCTTACCGACGGAGCTGCTTGTGTGAGCCGGAAGGATAAAAGCTGTTGATTGCCGTCACTGCTCAGCGTGATGGTGACTCCCAAGGGTGCCGCCAGCTGCACGGTCGTGAGATAAAGGCACTTTTGGCTGGCCGGGGTCCAGACGGCAACCGGTTCGGTCAGGGCATTGAAGGAGAAATAGCGGCTGCTGTCAGCAGGCTTTTTTTTCTTGGAGAGAGGCTGCTGCCCGGAGGACAAGAGGTTTTGATTGGTTCTGGTGCTATTCGTGCTCAGCACTCCTTTGCTGCTTTTTATTGACCGGTCAGATTTCATAGCCGATCAGGGTGATAGACATGGTTCCTGCAACATTAGTGGTGAGAGAAATGCTTTCATTGGCTGCAAAGATCACAGGGGAAGCAAAGCTCTCACTATAAGTGGCCTGCGCGGTTGTCAAAACAAGGGACAAAAAGGGGGCGTTTCCTGCCCGGTTTAAGGTAACCACTAAGGCGGCCAGGGAAGAAGCCGTTATTGCCGTCAGGCATATTTTCTTACCGGACGCCGGTGTCCAGAGGGAAGTGTTGGCTTGAGCAGTGGAAAATGTATTAAACCGGAGGATATTGGAGGCTTGTTCGCGGGTAAATAAAGGGCTGCGTTCATCGTTAAAAACTTTATAGTTGGCTCTGGGTTTATTGTCCATTTTTAAGAGACTCCTATGTTGCTTTTATTTATATATATGAATCTCAGGCTTACGATGTGAGCCGGAAAAGGTAAAGGACGAGGTCTGTACAAATCAATCACTTTGAATCAATAATCTTGTCATAAAGAGTCTAAGCCAGCCTATATGCAGGTGGGCGTTTATTGATGCATTGAACAAAATAAAATATAAAAATTATCAAAATATTATCAAAATATCTCCTTAATATACATAAAACGATTGACACCAGAATAGTTGAAATATAATATATAATTAAAATATTACCAAAAGTTAACCAAAAGTTAACAAAACCATGGCGTTTTGCAACAGCTTAGTCATGTTAGGGGGTGTTATTCCAGGAGAGGTTTCCGGTATGACCGGGAGGAGTCGCTTTTATTAGCGGCGGAGATTCATTCGATTGGTTTCATGTCTGGATGCGGATGTTCTTGCGGGCTCGCTTATCAGTGGTCACTGTTGCAGGCCTTTACAAATTGAAGGGCCACGGCTGCGAATGATGGAAAGCCTATAGGACCGGTAAGATGATGTTAATGGAGGATGGTCACGATGTCACTTGTTAATATGAAAGAGATGTTACAGAAAGCAGAGGAAGGGAATTATGCAGTCGGTTCATTTAGTGTACTCAACATGGAGATGATTATAGGAACCGTCAGAGCTGCGGAGGAATTGAAAGCTCCCATTATTCTTCAAATTGCTGAGGGACGATTAAAATATGCACCATTAGCGCTGATGGGCCCCATGATGCTAAGTGCGGCAAGAGCTGCCAGTGTACCGGTTGCCGTTCACCTGGACCATGGACTGACCTTGCCCACAATCCGGTATGCGCTTGATATCGGCTTTACTTCCGTGATGTATGACGGCTCGAAGGTATCTTTGCAGGAAAACATTGAAACGACAAAACAGGTCATTCAACTCGCGCATAAGGTTGGGGCAACCGCCGAAGCGGAAATTGGCAAGGTTGGCGGCAGTGAAGACGGCACTGAGGATCTTGAACTGATGGCAACTTCCGTAGAAGACGCGCAACGATTTTATGAAGAAACCAAGGTAGACGCTTTAGCTGTGGCGATTGGCAATGCTCACGGTGTTTACAAGAGTGCACCGCAGCTACAATTTGACCGCCTGAAGCAGTTAAATCAAATTGTTGATTCGGCGCTGGTTTTACACGGAGGGTCAGGGATTACTATCGAGGATTTTAGGAAGTGCATCGACTTGGGTATTCGCAAAATTAATGTGATGACTGCAGCGCTCAACCGTGTTACGGATGAAACCAAGAAGCTGGCGCAGAACTGCCCGGGCTTTAATTATTTTGACTATACTCAATGTGCAGTGGAGGCCGTTTACCAAAATACCAGGGAACACATTCTTGCTTTTAGAAGTGAAAATAAGGCGTAAGGGTGTGGAAAATGAATTATATCGCATTTGATGCCCATAAAAAGTTTGATATTATTTGCTTGGGAAGAGCCGCGGTTGACTTTAATCCGATAGACTTGAACCAGCCTCTTGAAAGCAGTACGACATTCAGGAAGTACTTAGGCGGATCACCGGCCAATATATCCGTTGGATTGGCTAGGCTTGGCAAAAAGGTTGGTTTTATAGGCAAAGTCTCGAATGATCAAATGGGGAAATTCGTGACCAACTTTTTTAAAAAAGAGGGAATCGATATTTCAAATATCTCAATAGCGGATGCCGGAGAATTTATCGGATTGACGTTTACTGAAATTCTCAGTCCGACTCAAAGCAGTATTTTGATGAACCGAAATTTTGCCGCCGATTTATCCTTAACCACTGGCGAGATCCATGAAGATTATATCAAAAGCAGTAAGATACTCTTGATTTCAGGCACGGCTTTGGCGGCAAGTCCTTCACGGGAGGCTGCATTACTGGCTCTTGAGTACGCGAAAAAGCATCACCTTGTTGTCGTTTTCGACTTGGACTACCGCAGTTATACCTGGAAATCAAAAGAAGAATTATCGATCTATTATTCTGCCGTTGCCAGAAGGAGTGATATCCTGTTGGGATCGCGCGAAGAATTCGATCTGATGGAGCGTGTCCTGTTCTCGGAAAAAAATGATGATCAAGCTTCAGCCAGGTATTGGATCAATAACGGTAATAAAATTGTGGTGATTAAGCATGGCAAGGCTGGCTCGAATGCTTATACCGCGGAAGGCGAGGCTTATACCATTAAACCGTTTCCGGTCAAGAGTTTAAAAGCCTTTGGCGGCGGTGACGGCTATGCGTCCGCATTTATCTTTGGTTTATTGGAACAATGGGAACTGATCGATTGTCTTGAATTTGGCAGCGCCTCTGCAGCTATGCTGGTTGCAAGCCATGCTTGTTCAGAAGATATGCCAACCTTTGACGCAGTCCAAAAGTTTATCAAAGAGAAGAAACAAGAATACGGGGAAATGATTGCCCGTAAATAATTTTGATTTGGGAGAGGATTGACTATGCCATTAGTAATCTTAGCGGTTGGTATTGTTCTTTTATTTGCCTTAATCATAGGGTTTCGCTTAAATAGTTTTTTGTCTCTGATTGTCGTATCTCTGGTGGTTGGTATCGCCGAGGGACTGCCGTTGGCGAATGTGTTTAATTCCATCGAAGCAGGTGTTGGGGGAACACTAGGCCACTTGGCATTAGTCATAAGCTTTGGGGCCATGTTAGGCAGGCTGATGGCGGATAGTGGCGGAGCCCAGAGAATCGCCACAACCTTAATTGATAAATTTGGCCGCGAAAAAGTCAAGTGGGCCGTATGTTTAACCGGCTTTATCGTAGGGATCGCCTTATTCTATGAAGTTGGCTTTGTGCTATTGATTCCGTTGGTGTTTACTGTCGCGGTGTCGGCGAATATACGCCTGTTGGAAGTAGGGGTACCCATGGCGGCAGCATTATCCGTCACCCACGGTTTTCTGCCGCCTCATCCGGGGCCAACGGCCATTGCGGTCATCTTCAACGCAGATATTGGTTTAACGCTGATTTATGGGATCATTATTGCCATACCGACTGTTATTTTAGCCGGGCCGGTCTTGTATAACACCATGAAGGACTTAAACCCGGAAGTTCCTAAAGGACTGCATAATCCGACCATTTTTAAGGATGAAGAGATGCCCAGCTTTACAAGCAGTATTTTGACCGCCCTGGTACCGGTATTTTTAATGGCAGCCGCATCGATTGCGAAATTGACCTTGCCTGCTAATTCGCCGATGAATGCTCTTTTTGGTTTTATCGGCCATCCGGATATGGCTTTGTTAATCTCGGTTGCGATAGCCTTATTCACATTCGGCTTTAGTCGTGGTAAATCCATGCCCGAAATCATGAAGACCATTGAACAATCGGTGCTGGCCATCGCTATGATTTTATTGGTTGTCGGCGGCGGCGGTGCTTTTAAGCAAGTTTTAGTCGATAGTGGAGTGGGTAAATATATCGGTTCTCTGATGGCTGGCTCGCAATTGTCGCCGCTGGTGCTTGCCTGGCTCATTGCCTCGGTGATTCGGATGGCCGTAGGATCTGCAACGGTTGCTGCTTTAACCACCGGAGGCATTGTTGCTCCGCTGATTCCGCTTACCGGTGTGAGCCCTGAACTGATGGTTCTGGCCACGGGGGCGGGGAGCTTGAATTTTGGTCCGCCGAATGATCCTGGATTCTGGATGTTTAAGGAGTTCTTTGGTCTGACGGTAAGAGAAACGGTGCGGTCCTGGTGCATCATGGAAGTGATTATTGCGGTGATGGGACTCGTCGGTGTACTGGTCATCAACGCAGTTCTCTTTGGCTAGGCAGCACAAAAGCACTTCGAATATTCCGAATTTTTGAACTAAGGTAACGGAAAGGAGTATTCTGATGTCGTATCTCATTGGCGTAGATATTGGTTCAACAAGCTGCAAGGCGATTGCTTGTGATCTGAACGGCCGGTTTTTAGGCGTTGCAAGCCGGCCGACGATGACAAACTATCTGGAAAATGGATGGTCTGAGCTGGACGCGGAAAAATTATGGCACGCGGCATTTTCCTGTATCCAAGAGGTTGTTGCCAAAGCCGGCGACGGCCATTGCGAGGGCTTAGCGGTCGCCTCAATGAATGGGACGGTGTTGCTGGACGATCAAGACCATCCCCTGCATCCAAGCATTAGCTGGCTGGATGTTCGGTCTGACAAAATCGCCGAAGAGTGGAAGCGAGTCTATGGCGCGGATAAAATCTACCAAATTACCGGAATTAATCCGAATGCAGTAGCGGGTATTACGAAAATTCAGTGGATCAAACAACAGTATCCGGAACTATTTTCTAAAGCCCGCCGCTGGCTGCAAATGCAGGATTTTATCAGCTACAAGCTGACGGGTGCTGCGAAGGTAAGCTATACAAATGCCTGCCGGACCATGGCGTTTGATCTGAACACACTGGATTGGTCGGATGAAATTTTAAAGGCTGCCGGAATTCCGCGAGACCTTTTATCAGAGCCGGTACGTTCAGGCACGATCATCGGTTTCGTTACCCCTTGGGCCGAAAATCAAACAGGGCTGAAGCGCGGAACCCCTGTTTATGCCGGTGGTATTGACTATGCCTGTGGTGCGTTTGCAACCGGTATTATGGATGCCGGACAGATGTTAAACTCGACCGGCACCAGTGAACAGGTTTTGGTGGTTACGGATAAGCCACAGACTGATCCGGCTTATCGGGAGCAAAACTTCACCTGTGTGACGCACGTGGTCAACGATAAGTACTATACGATGGGAATGATTCTGGCTTCAGGTGGAATCTTTGAATGGTTTAAAAGAGAGTTTAAATGCGAGTCTTTTGACGAATTAATCCAGGAAGCCACGAAACAGCCTATTGGCGCGAATGGCTGCATGATATTGCCTTATTTTTGCGGGAAATATTCTTTAGGAAGCTCAGCGACAGCCAAAGGGGCTTTTGCGGGACTTACCTTGGCCACTAAACGCGGCGATATCGTCAGATCGATCATCGAAGGACTTTGCTATGAGATGCTGGCTAACCTGGCGGAGATTCAGAGAATTTCCAGTACCAACATCCATTCCATCTATACCATCGGGGGAGCTGCCAGGAGTGATTTCTGGCTGCAAATGAAAGCGGATGTCACCGGTATTACGGTAAAAAGCAAAGATGTTCCTGAAGCGGCCGCTCTTGGGGCTGCCATGCTGGCCGGTCTCGGGGCGAAGCTATTTACTAGTCCGGCGGATGCGGTACAGCATATGGGCCATCCTGAAAAAGCATATACGCCCATTGATGAGAACCATCAAAAATATCAAAAAATTTACAAAACGCTTTATCGTGACTTATACAACGGGTTAAATGAGTTTAATCATAAGCTGTCTGATATACAGGAGTGTTTAGCAACAAATAAATTACATGCATAATGGCTTTTGCTTATTTCGATCTATCTATTAAAGCCTAAGAAGGAGTGGTTATGATGAAAGTCCTGGTTATAGGGGATCCGTTATTATCGTCCGAGAAGTTGAAACAAGCCGTCGTTTCTTCACTGGGTGACCGTGTTGAGGTTGTCTGCGTCGATTGGAAACCGGCGAATGATGAGGAGTTCTGGTATTTACGCAGTATGGTTGAAAAACATGGCCCCTCGGTTGGGAAACCTCCGGAGGAAATTTATGATCTTGTGGGTGATGTCCAGCTCATCATCACGCAGCATACCCCCATCAATGCAGAAATTATTGCGAGGGCCAAAGCGTGCGCAGCCATTGGGGTTTGCCGGGCAGGCGTAGAAAACATCGATGTGCAGGCAGCAACAGCGCAGCAGATTGCCGTGTTTAATACCATGGGCAGAAACGCTCAGGCGGTATCTGATTTTACGATCGGTCTGATGATTGCCGAAATGAGAAATATTGCCCGCTCCCATGCAGAACTGAAACAAGGGAATTGGAAGAAGCAATACGCGAATGCTGACTTCGTCGGGGATTTATATGAGAAGACGATCGGCTTGGTGGGTTTTGGCTATATCGGCCAGGTGGTTGCGAAGAAGCTACAAGGCTTTGACGTGGACCTTTTGGTCTATGATCCTTATGCAAGCCAGGAAACTATTGAAAGCTGCGGCTGCAAAAAAGTATCCCTGGAGGAATTGTGCCGGCATTCCGATATGATCAGCATGCATGCACGCTTGTCGGAAGATACAAGAGGGCTAATCGGGGAAAAAGAGTTTGCCCTCATGAAGCCCACTGCGTATATCGTCAATACTGCCCGCGCCGGATTGATTGACGAGCAGGCTTTGGTGAATGCCCTGAAAGAACAAAAAATAGGCGGGGCGGCCTTGGATGTGTTCTGGGTGGAACCGCCACCGCACGATCATCCACTTATCCGGCTTGATAATGTCACAATTACACCGCATTTGGCCGGCTCCACGAAAGATGCGTTTGGCCGGACTCCCTTTTTATTGTTAGCCGAAATCAGACGCACCATTGTCGAGGGGAATCCCAGATGGGTGGTGAATCTTGGAGACCTTCCGGCTGAACTTAATGATCAGCTGGCTAAGTTCGCCAGTCAGCTATAGGAACCGCACAATTTGAGACCATCGCTTAATTAGGAACGCTTTGAACGCAAAAAGACGCTATGCAACTAGCTACCTAGGCGCATGGCGTCTTGTATTAAACCCTATAAGCGGATTAAGGAGTGATGAGAGTCACTTGATTGGCGGTGAAAAAATCGGTGTATTCCTGAGGCGGCGCGCTATCCATGACGATATAATCAAGCTCTTCCAGGTGGCAATAAGTCATGAGTGAGGCCACATTAATTTTGGTATGATCCACCAAAAGAACGGAAGTTGATCCTGTGTCAATAATATGTTTTTTTATTTGATATTCAAACGGCGAAGCATTGGTAACGCCTTTGTTAATCGAAATACCGGTAGAACTTAAAAACGCTTTTGAAATATTATAATGCTTTAAAAAATTAATGGTATTAATACCAATAAAGGAGTTCGCTCCGCGATAGAGTTCTCCCCCTGTGGAGATAACATTGACATTTGGATAAGGAATAGAAGCCAAAATGATATTCAGGCTGTAGGTAACAATCGTGAGATTGCTTTTGGAAGCCAGATGCGGCATCATATGCATCGTTGTCGTCCCGGAATCAATAAAAATGACATCACCGTCATTGACCAGGTCACAGGCTAATTCGGCAATGATCCTTTTCTCTTTGGGGTTTTTCACTTTACGTGATGCAAACGGTTCGAGTTTATTCTTTTTCGTACTGACAATGCCGCCATGGACCTTTTTTACTGAGCCGCGTTTTTCCAGTTCGGCTACATCGCGGCGAATGGTATTTTTTGAGACATTAAACACTTCACATAGAGCATCCAGCGATATATTCCCGACCTCGTCAAGATATTTTTCGATTTCGTTTAGCCGGTGAAACTTCATCGGATACCTCCTGTGTGCATAATTTTTGGTTAATATTGTCGATTGTTCGTTGTAATCTATGATTAATTATTATATAAAACCTGATTTGATAATACAATACAAATTGCCAAATTAATTAGGATATTATTGACATTGATTACATGGAATAGTAAATTATTACTATAAAGTTCCAAAAGATGCCCAATATTATACCTAATAATTATCATTATATACCAGAAAATCAATTAAGGAGTGCTTCTTTATGAGCTCAGTTTTCCTGATGCCGCCCAAAATGATCACAGGTTCAGGCGCGATTTCCAAGCTCTGCGAACACCTTCGTGGCAAAGGCAAGAAGGCATTCATTGTTACCGATGGTTCGATGATCAAGTTTAAAACGGCCGGCAAGTTGACCGCTATTTTAGAGCAAGCCGGAATCACTTATGAAATTTATGCGGAAGTGAATGGTGAACCCACTGACGCTATCGTAGCAAAAGGGGTACAGCACTTTAAACAGGCAAAATGTGATTGTATTATTGCCTTGGGGGGCGGGAGTCCGATTGATGCTGCGAAAGCCATTGGTTTTATGGCCTCTAGCGGCGGCAAAATCCGTAGCTTTATGAAAACGGAAATTACCTCGCCTTTGCCCTATTTTGTAGCTATTCCGACAACGGCCGGAACGGGTTCGGAAGTGACTCAATTTACGATTATTACGGATACCGGCAAGAATGAAAAAATGCTGTTAAAAGGCCCTGCCCTCATTCCGCAGCTTGCGGTCATTGATCCGGACTTAACGCTGACCATTCCTCCCCACGTTACGGTTGCTACCGGTCTTGATGCGTTGACTCATGCGATTGAAGCATATACATCCCGCAAAGCACAAGCCTTAGCAGATAGTTTTGCCCTGTCGGCGATCAAGCGTATCTATCAGCACTTAGAAACAGCCTACCGGGACGGAGGCAATCTAGAAGCTCGTCAGCAGTTGTCTTTGGCAGCCTTAGAAGCGGGAATTGCCTTTAATAACTCGTCTGTGACCCTGGTCCATGGGATGAGCCGGCCTATTGGCGCATTATTTCATATCGCCCACGGTGTATCCAATGCCCTGCTGCTTACACGCTGCCTGGAATTCCTAGTGCCGGGAAATCCGGCAAGATTTGCAAAAATTGCCGATGTCATGGGGATCACCGGACCAGGCCGGTCGGAAGAGGAGGCCTGCAATGCACTGCTGCGGGACCTTGACCACTTCTGCAAAGTACTAAAAGTACCGGCGCTGCCAGACCTGCAAGTAGAAAAGCGTCAGTTTTATAATCACTTGACTAAAATGGCTGAAGATGCATTAGCGAGCGGCAGTCCCGCGAACGCATTTCGTATTCCGGGTCAACAAGATATTATGGATATTTATCAGAAACTATGGCCGGATCATTAAGGATTCAGTCATTTTCGGTAAAGGTGAAACAGTCATAAGAAGTATGATGACGATAGAGCGTATCTTTTTAATTGATGTACTTTGGGACACAAGCACAAAACTTCAATGTGTTGGATTGGTGCTAAGACAGGTAAGTTTTGAGCCTAAAATAAGGAGTGAAGTACAATGGCAAAAATGAAAGTTGTGATCATCGAGGATGTAAAAAAGCTGGCCGTGAGAGAGATGGAGATTCCAACAGTGGGTGCTGGTGAAGCCCTGGTGAAAATTCACCAGAGCAATATTTGCACAACCGACTGGCAGACCTGGGCAGGCTTAAGAGCGTCTCAGGGGAGAAAGTTCCCCTGGCCTCCCGGGCATGAAATGGCTGGGGAAATCGTTGAATTAGGAGAAAACGCCCGTCCCGATCTTCAAGCCGGCATGAGAGTGACGTTTCTTCCCCAAGGTTCTTTGGGGTGTGGCGAATGTCACTTTTGCCGGAAAGGCCATAATAGCCGTTGTGTGAACAAACCGCCGCAAATCACTCGTGAGGGGATTACGGGTTACTTTGGTATGGCTCAGTATGTGCTCTATCCGACAAGCAGATTGTTTAAGATGGATGATTCGCTTCCTTATGAGGAAGCCGGCTATCTGGAGCCTCTGGCCACGGCGGTTCATGGTGTACGACGGCTTCGTGTCACGACCGGGGATCATGTCCTGGTCATCGGTGCCGGCAACCTAGGCTTGGTGAATGCCCAGGTGGCGAGAGCGTATGGCGGCCGGGTCATGGTCAGTGAAATTGACAGCAGCCGTTGTAAGCTCAGTGAAAGCTATGGTTTTAAAACAGTAAACCCAAATCAGGAAAATTTAGCCGCTGCCGTGGCTGAGTTTACGGATGGGATCGGTATGGATGCCGTTATTGTGGCCGCAGGTGTCACGGCGGCGAATGACCAGGCCTTAGCGTCGATTGCCCCGATGGGAAGGATTTTGCTGTTTGCTGCCGGATATCCAAGTCCGGAGTTAAAGGTTGATTCAAATCATATTCACTACAAAGAACATGAACTGATCGGAACGTATCTGGCCGATATCGTTGACTTCCAGCTTGCAGCAAAACTGCTTAACAGCAAAACGGTCAAGGTGGATAAGCTCATTTCCTATAAGGTGCCGGTAGACCAGGCTGAAAAGGCGTTCGAACTGGCCGCGACACCGGGAAATTACCGGGTTTCCATTAGCATGTGGGAATAAAGCGGATCATACAGACGATTCATCATGACCTAGCCTTTAACGGGAGTCCGCTGCATTCCTTAGTGGATAAAGGCCAAATGCTTGTATGCGAAGCAAAGGGAGCGCGATAAATGAGCGCACTGGAAGCATAGAAGATCGGGGGAAACAAGATGAAAAATATGATTGGGATCGATATCGGGACCACCGGATGCCGTGCGGCCATTTACCGTGAGGATGGGAAACTGCAAGCCGCGGATTCTGTGGAATACCCGCTGTTAGCACCCTTTCCCATGTGGGCTGAGCAGAACCCGGAGGAGATTTATCAGGGTGTGCTTACCGTTGTGGCCAATGCTGTTAGGCAGGCCAATTTGCCAGCCAATGAGCTTGCCGGAATCTGCTTCAGTTCGGTATTTCATAGCATGCTGCCGGTTGATGAGCAGGGGGAAGCGTTATATCCGCTATTAACCTGGGCAGATATGCGCAGCCAGGTCTATACAGATAAAATTAAACGCGAATATGATGCACAGGAATTTTACCGTAAGACGGGCTGTCCGGTACATCCGATGTCCCCGTTTGCCAAGATACTCTGGTTCCGTTATGAACGGCCTGATATCTATAAGCAAACTCCGAAATACATATCCATCAAAAGCTATATCCTGTATCGCTTTTTCAATAAATTTATGGAAGATAAATCGCTGGCTTCGGGAACAGGCATTTACAATCTTCATACCCTTCAATGGGACCCGGAGCTGATGAATGTTGCAGGGATTGATGAAAACCAGTTGGGGACCGTCGTCTCCACAACTCACATAGAGGCTGGCATGAACCCAAGAATTGCTGCAAGATTGGGGATAAACGCCGATACGCCGGTGGTGGTTGGGGCCGGTGACGGCGTGTTGTCGGCCCTGGGAGCCGGTGTGGTAAACCCCGGTCAGCTGATCTCCATGATTGGCACAAGTGGTGCGGTTCGTGTTGTGGCGGATAAGCCGCGTGTGGACGAAAAAGGCCGTACCATGTGCTATAACCTGACCGATGACTGCTGGTTTATTATTGGTGCGATTAACAATGGCGGGATTGCCCAGCGGTGGGTCAGGGATAAACTGGCCTCCGGCGAGCAGTTGATTGCGGAAAAGCTCGGTCTTGATCCCTATGAAATACTAAGTCAATATGCAGCCAAGAAACCTGCAGGGTCAGATGGCTTAATTATGGTCCCCTTTTTTGCCGGTGAACGCGCGCCCTATTGGAATGCGAATGCGCGGGGTGTGTTATTTGGCTTGAATCTGAGTCACGGAAAACGGCACATCGTGAGGGCGACGCTGGAGGGCATCATTTACCGGATGTTTAGTGTTTATAAGGCCCTCGATGAAGTAGCCGGCCCTATTCATGAGATTCGGGTGGGTGGCAGCTTCGTTCGTTCTAAACTGTGGGTCCAAATTATGGCGGACGTATTTGGGCGGGACATTGCGGTACCTGAAGAGCCCGCAGGGTCGTCGGCATTTGGAGCCGCTGTGTTAGGAATGCATGCGCTTGGGATCATGAAAAAGATCAGCGATATCAGCGGTTTTATTCATATTGCCGAGGACTACCGGCCGGATTTAGAAAGACACCAGCGTTATCAACGGCTGCATGGTATTTATGAACGGATCTATTGGAATCTGCAAAAGGAATTTGAAGAAATCGCAGAAATACAACGCACCTGGAAATAAGGCTGATAATCTGGTTACGATATGGCTATCATCAGAGATGAATGAATAGCCGAACGAAATCATGGCTTTCCTTAATAAGCATTTTCGTAAAAATATAGAACAATAGTCACGAAGGCAAGGCATCCAGTGATGACAATGGATGCCTTGCCTTTGCCCTTTTCGTCTGGTTTTCGCGGGTTCATCAATCGGTTTTTGACCCAGGGACGCTTCTTTTTGTTCATAAAAATTCAAGAAACTAATATTGACAATTTTTCTGCAGATGCCCCTATTGTAATAATACGTTCAACAATAGGAGGTAAAACGAGGTCACATTGCATCCAATGTAAACAATAGCTTTCTTGTAAATGAATAGCAGTTTATCATTAAGCCATTTTATTTATAATTTGCTGCAGCTCCCTGATCGCATGATTGAGTCGCAACACAGCTTGTTCATCTAAATGTTCAATTTTCTTCGCTAATAGTCTCATTGTTTTTTCTTTGACATTCTCGCACATGTTCAAGCCAGACGGGGTTATGCCTATGCGGATCATTCTCCTGTCGGCGTTATCGTATTCTCTTTGGACAAAGCCTTCTGAAACCAGCTTATCAATAATCGGTGTCATCTGTTGCTTGGACATAAGCATTTCCTGGGAAAGTTCTGTCATCGTAGCTTTTTTCTCCCTTAGAATGACCAATACGTGAACTTGGGTCGAACTGAGAATCGTTTTAAATTGTTGTTCAATAGGTCTTACAAACTCTTTATCAAGGAGAGGAATTAAATGAAACAACATTTCAGCAGTTTTTGCGCGATCCAAATCAAGCACTCCTTATTCTTTATTGACAGTATGTCAACAATAGCTTAACATATATTTATAGTAAATAAAAGTTTACTATAAATATATGTTAAATATAAGTAAACATTAATAGTTTATTAATGTTTATAGTATATCATGAGGATGAATACAAGCCAAGTTCACATCCGAACACTGCAATTGAGCGGATGGAAATCGCTATAGTTCACAAGCAGAATAAATTTTCAGGAGGTTTTAGTATGAAGAGATACATGGGCCATTTTCTGGTTCTTATGGCTGTCGCCATGGTCATGACAGTAACCCCGCCGGTATTGGCCACGGCGATGGAGTTATCGGTAGAAGACAGTATTGCCTTGGCCTTACAGAATAACTATGATTTCAAATATGCGAAATCGGCCAGGGAAAAATCTTATTGGGCTTTGGAGTCAGCCAGGAAAAACAAAGGACTGTCCCTTGATTTTACTCACACCGACCAGCGATATAACACGCCGCCGGCGGAGACCGGAACCGCTACATATGAATATACGACAAATTTTGAGAACCAGATCGCGCTTACAGTACCGTTGTATTCGGGCGGGAAGCTGGAAAATCAAATCAAACAGGCTGCACTGGATCTAAAGGTGGCAGATCTGGAGGTAGAGGCTGCTAAAAAACAACTGAAGCTGACCGTGGTGTCGAATTATCTTGCCGCGCTGGAATACCGGAATGAAGTCCGGGTGAATCAGGAGACGGTCCGGAACTATGAAGAACACTTGGCACTGGTTAAGGATAAATTCGAACTGGGCCTGGTAGCGAAGACCGATGTGCTGTCAAGCCAGGTGGATCTGGCCAGCGCTCAGGATAATTTGGTAAAAGCCAACAATAATTATATCAATGCCGTCGCTGCTCTGAACAATGTGATTGGCTTGCCTCATATTACCGAGGTTACGCTAAAAGATGAGTTTGTTTACGAGAAATATCCCAAAACGCTGGAAGAATGCCTTCAGTATGCTGTGGAGCACCGGCCCGAACTCGTGCAATATGAGGCCAAAATTGCCAGTGCCAATTATGATGTGGATATCGCCAAAAGCGGCCGGCGGCCGACGGTTGATCTGACTGCCGCGCAGGGCTGGTATGACAGCCAGCTCATTGGCTCGAAAAATAGCAATTGGTTAGTCAAATTAACGACATCAATCAATCTATTTGATACCGGCTTGACGGATGCTAACGTCAAGCAGGCCCGGCATAATGTGGATATGGTGCTGAGTAAGGCTGATCAGCAGCGGGATACCATCCTGTTGAATGTGCGGGAGTATTATCTGAGCATGCAGGAAGACGAGAAGCGGATTGATTCCAATAAAGTATCTGTCCATTATGCCGAAGAAAGTCTCATGATCCAGAAAGTCCGCTATGAGGCCGGAGTTGGAACTAACCTTGATTTGCGTGATGCCGTGTTAGCGCTGGACTCTGCCCAAAAGGATTACATTCAGGCCTTGTATGATTACAATCTGAACAAAGTTAAGCTGGAACAGGCCATGGGCTTACCGGTACAGTAGCCAGGCAAGGGAGGAAAGAAAATTGCGTATCAAGGGTTCAAAGAAATTGTCCATTGGCTTGCTCGTAATCGCTGTTTTGCTTGGTTTTATGGTTGCACGCAGCGGGATATTGTCCAAGCCGCAAGTGACTGCCGCTCCGCAGACGGTAGTGGTAAAGGCGATGCAGGTAGTCACGAAGGATACACCGGTTAGCCGTGAATTTGTGGGCCAGGTTAAAGCCAAGAGTGAAGTGAAAATCATGTCAAAAGTAGCCGGTAATGTTGTTGCGAAGATGGTCAATGGCGGCGATACTGTTTTTAAGGGCCAGCCTTTGTTCCAAATCGATAATAAGCAGTACCTTTCCGCGATTTATTCGGCTAAAGCAGCGCTGTTAAAATCGCAGACAACACTGAACAATACACAAAAAGACGTGGTGCGCTATCAGAAACTGGCCACTGTAAAAGGGGTTGCCCAACAAACGGTAGATGCTTACGTAGCCCAGGCGGAAGAGGAAGCCGCCGCAGTGGAGGTTAGCCGGGCCGCCTTGCAACAGGCCATCGAGGATGAGCAGGATACCTTGATTGTTTCGCCCGTTGATGGCCGTATTGATGTGAATGATGTAAGTCTCGGGTATTATGTGGCAGCCGGTTCAACAACCATGGCCACGGTTTCCTCCATCAATCCGGTTTGGGTGCAGTTCAGCATGAGCGAAACGGAATACCTGCATTTTATCCGTCAAGGCAATGGCTCACTGCCTGCCGAATTTAAGGAGCACCTGAAGCTTGTATTGAGCGACGGAACGGAATACCCGTTTATTGGCCGTGTAGAGCAAATCGACCAGGGCATCAACACCACTACCGGCACGATTACGATCAAAGCCAGCTTTGAGAACCCGCAAAACTACTTGCTGCCAGGGATGTTTGCCCGGGTCGTGGTACAGGAAGGCGTGCGGCAGGGGGCTTTGCTGATTCCCCAGAAAGCGGTTAAGGAAGTGCTGGATAATACCTTTGTGGTCGTTGTAACTGATGATAACAAAGCCGAAAGCCGGCAAGTCAAGCTTGGCGACCGGATTGGCGATATGTGGTTAGTGGAGGAAGGCCTTAGCGGCACTGACCGGGTTATTGTGGAGGGAATCGATAAGGTAAAACAGGGAAATGCCCTGCAAGTAACCATGGTACAGCCGGATGCACAGACTCCGGCCCGGCAATAGGGGGCGTTGGTATATGGCTGATTTCTTTATTAACCGCCCGGTTTTCGCCATTGTGTTATCGATCATTATTACCTTATTGGGTACAACGGCCGCCTTTACTTTGCCGGTCGCCCAGTACCCGCAGATTTCGCCGCCAACCATTTCAGTCAGCACCTCCTATCAGGGGGCTAATGCCGATGTTGTTGACCAAACCGTGGCCCAGGTGATTGAAGAACAGATCAATGGAGTGGAAGACATGGTTTATATGTCTTCTACCAGTACCGACTCCGGCTCTTATTCACTGAGCATTCAGTTTGAGACCGGGAAGGACTCGGATACGGCAGCGGTACAGGCACAGAACCGGGTTGCGCAGGCCACGGCCTCTTTGCCCGGTACGGTGCAGACTACTGGGGTTACCACCCGCAAATCCTCGCAGGATATGTCGTTGATTTTTACGCTCTGGTCACCTACCGATAGTTATGATGCCAATTTCCTAAAAAACTATGGCAGTATTTATCTGATTGATGATATCAAACGGGTTAATGGTGTCGGTGAAGTATCGGCCTTTGGCTCCGATTATAGTATGCGGATCTGGCTGCAGCCGGAAAAAATGGCCCAGTTGGGGATTGCCGTCAGTGAAGTGACGGCCGCAATTGAAGCGCAAAACGTGCAGGCGGCAGCAGGGGCCTTTGGCAAAATGCCGACAGTGTCTGAGCAGCAATTTCAATATACGGCCAAGGTTAAAGGCCGTCTCACCGATCAAAAAGAGTTTGAAAATATTATCGTCCGCTCGCAGGCCGATGCTTCCTTCGTCCGGATTAAGGATATCGCCCGGGTGGAATTGGGCAGTAAGCAATATGACTTTAACAGCTTAATGAATAGTAAGGTGGCAGCAGGGTTTGCCGTTAAGCTAACCAGTGATGCCAATGCCTTAGAGACGATTAGTAAGGTGAAAGCCGTATTGGAAAAGGCCGCGAAGAATTTCCCCGGTGATATGGAATATAAAGTGGTTGTTGATAATACCGAGTTTGTGCGTGAATCGATGCAGGAGGTTGTCAAAACCTTTGCCGAGGCACTCCTGCTGGTTGTGATTGTGGTGTTTCTATTCCTGCAAAGCTGGCGGGCTACGCTGATTCCGCTGCTGGCCATCCCGGTGTCGCTGCTGGGTACCTTTGCCGCTTTTAGTGCCCTGGGTTTTACCATCAATACACTGACGTTATTCGCGATGGTGCTGGCCATCGGTTTGGTTGTTGATGATGCGATTGTGGTGATTGAGGCAGTTGAGTATCATATGCGCTATTCCGGACTGTCCCCGCTAGACGCCACCAGGCGTGCCATGAGCGAGGTTTCCGGCCCGGTGGTTGCGATTGCGTTCGTATTGGCGTCGGTATTTATTCCGGTGGCTTTTTTTGGCGGGACGACAGGCATTTTATACAAACAATTTGCCTTAACCATTGTGGTATCGATGGCTTTGTCCGCCATTGTGGCCCTGTCGCTGACACCGGCTCTGTGCGTGCTGCTGCTTAAACCTCATGATCCCCAGGCGCACAGCGGTTTATTGGCCAGGTTTTTCCGGGCGTTCAATCAATGGTTTGAACGGGGGATTGCGCAGTACGGGGAGCGGCTGGGCCAGATGATTCCCCAGGCGCGGCTGTGCCTGGTGCTGCTGTCCGTCTTACTTATCCTGACCGGCGGGTTATATCAAGCGGTACCGTCCTCCTTTGTGCCTGATGAAGATCAGGGTTACTATATTACGGCGATTACGCTGCCGGAAGCATCCAGCCTGAACCGGACCATTGAGGTTATGCGGCAATTTACGGAAACGGTAAGTGCCCAGTCCGGCGTGCTGAATATTATGTCGCTGTCCGGGATGGATATCCTGGGGGGCGGCACCAAGACGAATGCCGGAGCCATGTTTATTTCCCTTGATCCCTGGAGCGAGCGGCAAAAGCCTGAATTGCAGGTAAAAGCCGAAATCATGCAGACGTTGCAGAGCGGAGCACAATTTCCGGAAGGCTCGGTCGTTTCCTTTGCTCCCTCCGGTCTGCCGGGGCTGGGGATGGTCGGAGGCTTTACTTTGATGCTGGAGGACCGGAGCGGCGGGTCGTTAGCTGAGCTTGAAAGCATGGCTCAAAAATTCGTGGCAGCCGCCAAAGAAAGGCCGGAGGTTGGTTCGATTACGTCTACCTTCAAAGCCAGTACACCAGGCTATGAATTTGAGGTAGACCGGGAAAAGGCCGAGCAGTTGGGGGTGGCTCTTGACGATGTGTTTACGGCCTTGCAGGTATTCCTGGGCGGTACTCAGGTCAATGATTTCAACAAATTTGGCCGTTCTTACAAGGTTATGGTGCAGGCCGAACCATCCTTCCGCAGTGATGTGAACGCCATACGCTACCTCTATGTAAAAAGTGCCAATGATACGATGGTGCCGCTGAATACGCTCCTTAACCCGAAAAAGGTTAATGCGCCCACGATCATTACCCGATTTAATGGGGTGAAGGCGATTCAGATCAACGGCACCCAGGCTTCCGGGTATAGTTCCGGTCAGGCAATGACCGCCCTGGAAGAGGTCGCCGAGCAAACTCTGGACAATGGCTATACCTATGAATGGTCCGGTCAAAGCCGGGAGGAAAAACTCTCCGGTTCCCGGGCGCCGATTGTGTTTGGCATGGCGATCGTTTTTGTCTTTTTATGTCTGGCCGCTTTATATGAGAGCTGGAGCGTTCCCTTTGCGGTGCTGCTTTCAGTGCCAACAGGCGTTTTTGGGGCTTTCCTGTTCCAGTATGTGCGCAATTTAGAAAACAGTGTCTATATGCAAATTGGGTTAGTTATGCTGATTGGCTTGGCTGCGAAAAATGGGATATTAATTGTTGAGTTTGCTAAAGTCAGGGTTGATAAAGGCATGGATCCGGTTAAAGCGGCCATTGAAGCGGCCAAGACCCGTCTGCGGCCGATTCTTATGACCTCGCTGGCCTTTATTATTGGCTGCGTTCCTTTAGTTGTGGCGACAGGTGCCGGTGCCGGTGCCCGGAATTCTATGGGGACAGCCGTTGTGGGCGGTATGTTTACCGCGACAGCGCTGGGAATATTCTTAATTCCTGTTTTGTTTGTCGTGGTTGAAGCCATAACAAAAAGGCGGGAGAACGGGCGCTAGATGTTTGTTTGCCTTCATGTAAAAAGTATACTGGCATAGTGCGCGGAAAATAATCCTTCGCTTAATCCTATGTCGGTAAATCCTGCCGCCGAACCTGGTGTTGCCTGCGGGGCTGACTGTGTTAAAAGGAGGGCTCTTTGACAGGAATACTTGCTTAAGCAATTTGCTAAGTCAACAGAACTGTCTCCCCCCCGTGATACAGTTACATCAGATGCGGACAGATGATCTAATTTAGCCGTAAATTTAGTTGGTTCGCCTATTTAATAAGGATACATCAAAATTGAGAGCCAGGTTCTTGTCATTCAATGACAAGAACCTGGCTCTTTTTCATTCAATCACTGTAAGCAAATACGACATAAACTGACATATCACACACAAATAACATATTTATCCCATAATCTTTCCAAAATGTTTTTTTAATATGGAGCTAGCTCCTATTTAATATTGGGCTAAATCAAATTTGAGAGGATGAAAAAGGTGAGCACAAATCCAGTGAATGGAACGGATTGGTGGAAGAATCCAAATGATTACGGAAACAACCGTAAAACGGGTAACGAGATGGATGCGGATAGCTTTCTGCAGCTACTGGCGACCGAATTGAAATACCAGGACCCTATGAATCCAACGAGCAATACCGAGTTTGTTGCTCAGATGGCACAATTCAATTCATTGCAGCGGATGGAAGAAATGAGTAAAAGCATGGATTCTGTTAAAGCTTATGGCCTTATCGGCAAAGTGGTCAGCTACATGACGACCGATGAAAGTGGCAAGCAGGTTATCGAGTTTGGCATAGTCCAGACCGCGTTTACCCAAGCCGGGGAAGCCTATGTTACGGTGAATGGCAAAGAAATCAATTTGAAAAATGTCGTTGAGGTAGGAGATTCGCCGTCCAAACCAATTGGTGAATTGGCAAAACTGGTTGGAATGAACTGCAAAGGGTATCTTGTTGACCGAGAAACCGGTGACAGCGTTTCAGTCAGAGGACTGGTTAAGTCAGTGCGTAAAGATGCCGGACAAGACTATGCTGTCATGGATGACGTCGAAGTCGAAATTGATTCCATTAAGTCGTCCGACTATAGCAGTTCAGAGGACAAATATCAATATTTACAAGATCATATCGGTAAAGAGGTGACCGTGACGATTAAAGATCCGGCCACCGGTAAAACAACGACCGTTAAGGGAACCGTCGAGTCTGTTACAAATACGGATGGCAAGATCCAGGCAGTTCTGGATGGGGTCGATGTTCCCGCTAATTTAATTTATAGTGCTTCCTGATATTAAAACACAGATTCATTCGGCCGGACCCATCGCGGGAGGCTGGTCTATTTCCGACCGACAGAAGAAATAGATTCAATTGTAATAGGGGGTACTTGTTATGATGAAGTCCATGTATTCAGGGATATCCGGCCTTAGAGCACAGCAGATCAAGCTTGATGTGATTGGCAATAATATTGCGAATGTCAATACACTTGGCTATAAAGCGCAGCGGGTAACCTTTAGCGATATTTTCAGTCAAACCCTGGGCGGAGCATCGGCCCCTGATGGAAATATGGGAGGAGTCAATCCCAAGCAGGTAGGGCTTGGTGCAAAAATTTCCAGTATTGATACATTAATGACTCCAGGAGGACCGCAATATACGGGGAACCCGCTGGATCTTTCGATTAGCGGGAATGGTTTTTTTATTGTGCAGGGTGGACGGCGGGGTGATTACCAGTTTACCCGTGCCGGTAATTTCGGAGTAGATAAAGCCGGAAATCTAACGGTTGGAGGTATGCAGATTTGCGGTTGGCAGGATTACGGCGGTAAGCGGCAGGCCGATGGATCGTATGTCTACGACACCCAAACACCGGTTGAACCGATCAATTTATTTAGCGATCGCTATAACGGCAATAAACGCATTATTGCACCGAAAGCAACGACGCAAGCCAAGTTTGGCGGGAACTTAGATCCGGCTAAAACGGTCAAAGGGACTGCCCTTGATGATATTGGCACACCGCCGTCGCCGGCGGATTATACCGGTACTATGACAGCTTATGATGCTATGGGCAATAGCTATGAGGTTCAAGTCAAGTTTTCCAAATGCTATGTCGATTCAACAGACGCGGATAATCCGGTTACCTCTTGGTATTGGGAAGCAAAATCAGCCGACTCCAATCTTGGTGTAACTGCAAGCGGATATATTAAATTCGACAAAGACGGAAAAATTGTAAGCGGTGACGCAGACTTTAACGAAAAGCCGGGTATCACACTAACCCCGCAAGGGGATAAAGCGGCCGCTGCCCCGTTTTCAGTCAGCCTGGATTTCTCCGGTATTTCAACCTATAACAGCAGCGGCAGCAATGAAATCAAAGCTTCTGATGTAGACGGATATGCGGCCGGTGATTTGGATGATATCAGCATTGGCGATGATGGTGTGATTACGGGTATCTATAGTAATGGCCAGAAGCAGCCACTGGGGATGCTGGCACTGGCGAATTTTGATAATCCGGCCGGTCTGGAAAAAATCGGGGATAATTTATATGTGCCAACTGTCAATTCGGGCGATTTTAAGGGCGGTTTTAAACCGGGTGAAGGTGGTACAAGCAGGGTCAATTCAGGCAATCTCGAGATGTCTAATGTTGATTTGGCTGAACAATTCAGCGAGATGATGATCACCCAAAGAGCCTATCAGGCAAACAGCAAGGTGATTACGGCTGCCGACCAAATCCTTCAGGATCTGATTAATATGGTCAGGTAGGCAGGGAAATTCGCTTTGCAGGTAAGGAAGTGAGAAGCAAATGGGATCATACTTTGGCTTGTATAGCATCGCTGTCTCAGGCATGCAGGTTAATCAAGCCGGACTTGCAACAACCAGCCATAATATTTCTAATGTCAATACGAATGGCTTTTCCCGTCAGCGGGTGGCAGGCAAGGAAGCTCATATTCCGGGACTGGGACTCAGCGCTACCGGAAGAGGGGTTGGGTTGCAGGAAATACGGCAGGCCCGCAATGAGTTCTTAGATCAAACCTACCGGCGGCAAAATAGCAAGGGCAGCTACTGGCTGCAAAAAAGTTCAACCCTGATGCAAATGGAGCAGACGCTGGGGGATTTTAATTCCGGCAGTGAGGCTCATACAGGCTTGCAACAGAGTGTGCAAGATTTTACGAATGCCTGGGACGAATTAAAGAAACACCCGGATAGCCTTAGTGCCCGCAGTGCATTGCGCGGTTATGGGATGGCTTTGCTAGACATCTTCAGCCATATGGATCAGCAGTTACAAGACTTGCAGCAAGATGCCGGTTTACGCATCAAGGATGCGGTCCAGGGCCTCAATGATAAGGCACAGCAAGTGGCTAAGCTTAATGCTGAAATTTTTCGCTTAGAGGCTGCCGGCACACAGGCTGGGGATTTACGTGACCAGAGAAATCTACTGTTGGATGAAATGTCCGGGATAGCGGATATTAGTGTGAATGAGCAGGCCAATGGTGTATTGACGGTCAGTCTGGGCGGTGTTCCCTTGGTCAATGGTGATCAGGCTCATCTTCTGCAGGCCGCCGGCGACGGGTCGTTGCAGCGTCCGCTAAAAATCCAATGGTCGGATCGCAAGGAAGAGGCGAATATATCGGGTGGCAGCCTGCTGGCTCTCATGCAAGATGCCGATCAAAGCAATATACAAGATATCAACCCGGCTGAGCTGCCGTTTAACTTTAAGCCAAGCGCCGACAACTCCATTAGTGACTTGCGACAAGGGCTCAATGACCTACTTACCACAATTGTAACCAAGCTGAACGATTTGCACAGCTCCGGCTTCGGGCTTGATGGCAGCACAGGCACCGCATTTTTTGTTGCAGCAGACCCGGGTAAACCGATCAGCATCAGCAATGTGAAGGTTAATCCGGCACTTGATGATTTGAACAAAATTGCAGCTGCCGGATCAGCGGCTGACTTGCCGGGCGGCTGTACGGTTGCTGAGAGTATCTATGAGCTGCTGACAGAGGATAAGTGCTTCCAGTTTGATGGGGCCACGATGAATTTAAATAGTTTTTACCAATCCATTGTCAGTTGGATCGGAACGGCCAGCGAACATGCCGGTGGTTCTGCAGATACACAGGACAAGCTGGTCCTGCAGCTGGACAGTCAACGCAAATCGGTGGCTGCGGTCTCTTTGGATGAGGAAACCGCAGCGATGATTCAGTACCAACGCATTTACAGTGCAAATGCCAAGGTGTTGAGCACCCTTGACAGTCTGCTTGGAGATCTCATCAGGGAGCTAGGCTAGGAGGCAGAAAGGAGCGTATGGACTTATTATGATGCCGACATTTCTTGGGATTCACATTGCAACTCGCGGATTATATACCAGCCAGGCGGCTTTAAGCGTGACGACCCATAATCTTAGTAATATCGAGACACCGGGATATTCCCGGCAAGTGCCGCTTCAGCGAGCCGCCGGCCCGTCGATGGCCTATAGTGTTCGTGGTCAGATCGGGATTGGTTCTCAGATTGATACTATCCAGCGGATTCGGGACTGGCGGCTGGATCAAAAGTATTGGCAGGAAAACAATGCTATGGGGGAATGGGAATCCAAGCAGACGGTCTTTAATGAAATGGAGCTTATTCTAGGAGAGCCTTCCAGTAACTCTTTCAGCACCGTGTTTAATTCCTTTTATTCGTCCATGGAAGTGCTGTCAAAATCGGCAGGAGATTCATCGGTACGCACCAGCTTTCGTCAGGCGGCGGCAGATATCTGTGAGTATTTCAATAATACGTCCAATCGCTTTCAGCAAATGCGTAATGATCTAAACGGAGATGTCCAGGCAACCGTCAATCAAATCAATTCTTTTAGCCAGCAGATTGCTGAACTGAATGAACGAATACGGCAGACCATGCTGGCCGGGGGAGCTGCGAATGATCTGGAAGATCAGCGGGGCCTCTTACTGGATCAATTGTCTAAATTGGCTAAAGTTGAAGTCACCGCAACGATGGAAAGTATGCCGAACGGCAGCCAAATGAGCACTTTGTCGGTGAGTGTGAATGGTTCCACCTTAATCAACGATAGTAAGGCTCGGCTGCTTGCTTGCTATCAAATCCAAGACGGGGGGAGTCAGGACGGCCTGTATGGTGTTCGTTGGCAGGATACCGGAGATTCATTTGACCCCGGAGGCGGGTCCCTGAAGGGCGTTCTTGATTTGCGCGATGGATCAGGTGAAGACTCAAACTTTAAAGGAGTTCCCTATTATCTGAATCAGCTGAACGAATTTGCCCGGACGTTTGCCAAAGCGCTGAATGAAGGGATTTTTAAAGATGGTTCCTCCTATTATCCTGGTCATGCCGGCGGCCAGGGGCTGGACGGATCAACCGGTATCCGGCTGTTTTCTTTTGAACATAAGTCTTCTGCTGATCTCATGGCCAGCGGTAGTGATCAAAACGCAGTATACAGTCATATCACTGCGGCTAATTTAACCTTATCTGCTGACATCGAGGCTGATTTGAATAAGATTGCTGCAGCCTCTGCTTCGGGCGGTCAAGATAATAACGAAAATATTCAGCAGCTCATCAAATTATGTAAAGATACCAAAATGTTTGACACAGGTACGCCGGAGGACTTTATGAATTCGATCATTGCCGCGCTGGCGACCGACAGTTCTCACGCCCAGAAATCAGCTGACCGGCAAGGACGCATCATGAAAACTGTGGCGGGATGGCGAACCTCCATATCGGGTGTATCCAGCAATGAAGAGACAAGTAACTTTGCCCGCTACCAGCAGGCCTATTCTGCTTCAGGCAAAATGGTCAGTGTTTGGGATGAGATTTATAAAGAAACGATTAACCTGATTTCCGGTTAAACCTCCGGAACGAAAGCGAGGTGATTGTAATCATGCGGATAACGAATAGCATGCTGGCCCAAAACAGCTTGTGGGATATCAATAATAATTTAAGGCGTCTGGATAAAGCCCAGCAAAAAATGACGACCCAATCTAAAATTCAATTGCCATCCGATGACCCTATCGTGGCTACGCGAGCATTAAAGTATCGGAATTATGTTTCGGCCATGGAGCAATATCAAAGAAATGCGGATGACGCAACTTCCTGGATGGAAGTGAGTGAATCAGCGCTTGGGCAATTGAATGAGGTGATCCAGAGAGTACGCGAATTAACGGTGCAAGCGGCCAATGACACGAATGGCGATGAAGACAGGCAAAAAATCCTCAGTGAGGTTCGTAGCCTGAAAGACAATATGATCGAGATTATGAATACTTCTTATGCCGGCCGGTATGTTTTTGGCGGTTTTAACACCGACCAGCCACCTTATAAGATTGAGTCGACTCCGGCCGGGGATAAAGTGTTGTTCAAGGGGCAGTATGTCAGTCTGGGTGGGCCTATGGACAGCGGTCAAGCAGATGATGAACTCATCGACTACTGTCAGTTGCACGCAAGTGAGCAGTATCAGGAAACAGTGAAGCAAAAAATGCAGTATAATATCGGTTTTGGCAGTCGGATTAGCGTGAACGCTGAAGGCCAGGATATTGTCGGTCAGGATTTGGGAACGAATTTATTTGATGTGATGGATAAGCTGTTGTTAGGCTTGAACGGTCATGACCAATACAAAGTTGCTGAAATCAGCGGAGATCCACCGGACGTAACGGTGCAGACTAAAGATCTTAATTTATCCGGGTTGCTTGATGAACTGGATGGTGCAAGCAACCGGATGCTTACCGTACGTGCTGATTTGGGTGCCAGGATGAATTATATAAACAAAGCAAAAGACAAAATTGATGGTGATTATAACACTTTTTTAATGCTGATGAGCCAGAATGAGGATATCGATATTGCTCAAATTTCGATTGAAGCAAAATCGGCCGAGTATACCTATAATGCATCCTTGTCAGTCGGTATGAAGGCGATTACCCAGAGTTTAATTGATTATCTTAAATAATGGTCTTGGTCTGGCCAGGGGGGAAGTCGATGGTAAACAAAGGATTTATCAACAAAATGGCTAATACATATATGTATTTTTGTAGAAAGGAAGGGTGATCTGCTATTAGGTTTAGCAAAATAATAAAAGCAGCATCTGAAACAGGGGAATCTCCTCACACTCGAAATCGCAAACGATCTCTTTATTATTTGCTTGATCCATGGTCTAGCGAAGGCGCAACGGAATGCGTTCATTGTATTTGGTTTGTAAAAGCATTGACGATACTTTTTGCAAGCTTTGAAGTCAACAATTTGCCAACGGTAGAAGCATGACTGCGTTGGTTCATAGTGCAAAGACTGTTGGCTAATCATTCAGCTGATGAGTTTCCCCGTACGTTACTGGTAACTCATTGACATGAACGCTATGATGCCGAGAGTGCTTCTGAGCGGTCGCGACGAAAATTTTTGTCAAATGCTTGCTTATTATTTAGAAAAGGAAGGCTGGGAAATTCGAATTATCGGCAGTGATGCTTCTTCCTTTTTGAATGGGGCTGATTGCCCGGACCTGTGGATTCTGGACGCCGATGGCGAGGAATGGGTTCAAATCATGAGGAAGATCCAAAAAAAATCAAATGAAATTCCGGTTATTTTAATTTCTGAGCACGAAAAGCTGATCAACCGGGTTTGGGGTTTTGAATTGGGTTGTGCCGATTTTATTGTAAAGCCGTTTATGCCGGAGGAACTTGTATTTCGAGCCAAAAAAATCCTGGAAAGATACCGGCCTTATCTAAAATCTGAAATCGCGTCCAGTACCGCCAGCTTACAAGAATATTGCCTGGATTTGCAAAAGAGAATGGTTATGGCAGATGAGCTTGAGATGGAACTTACAGCGAAGGAATTTGATCTGCTGTGTCTTTTTTCGCGTCATAAAGGAATTGCTCTGTCGCGTGAGCAAATTCTAAAAGCCGTTTGGGGCGAAAACTATTTTGGATCAGACCGGGTGGTGGATGATCTTGTTCGCAGGGTACGACGCAAATTGAAAAAATTAGAAATTGATACGGTTTATGGCTACGGATATCGAATTATTTCATAAGCCAGCCTTAGCGTTGTTCTACTGGATGCCCCACAAGGACGTGGGGCACTTTTTTTTTAAGATCCTTTCTTTTAGACTGTTTGAGCCGTGTATAAACAAATGCTGGTATTGAGTGGATAAAATATTTTGATATAAATTCTTGACGCCGTGAAAAATAAAGAGTATAGTAACAATCAATAGTGTGTATATACACAGGGTGATTCTGTAGAGAGAATTTTTTCGCAGGGCGGTCTTGCCCCATTCAATTCCATTAAAATATTGGTGGAAAACCGACTATTGAGCAAAATGTGTATATACACATTTTGTTATTGGTTAACTTTAACTATCACAAACGCACCCTGTCAAATCGCTGTCTGGCAGGAAGGATACCCATATTCTCGTTTGAAATTAAATGAAAATAAAGTGAGGAGAAGACTTGTGATGAAAGAAAAGATTAGAACGTATATTTTAGGCCTGGGTGTGGACGATGTGGGCTTTGCCAAGGTGGAGGATTATCAGAGCCCCAAATCCTATCCGGTAGCCAATTTCTTGCCGGAGGCAAAAACAATTATTTCCTTAGTGTTTCGAGAGCTGGACACGTGTGAAAGTCCGAGTACCACCATCGCTATGAATGGCCGGCTGGATATGAATTACTTTCAACGGTCATGCAGTTATCAAATCAACCGGTTTTTAAAAAGTGAATTTCAGGCAAAGGCGGTGGATATGCCTTACTCGTCTCCCGTAGAGCAGCGGAAGGATAGAATGGGAGTCGCGGATTTTTCTCAGCGCCACTCAGCAGTGGCAGCCGGACTTGGGACCTTCGGGCGCCATAATCTCGTCATTCATCCCCGCTTTGGAACCCGAATTGGACTGACTGCTCTGATCACCAACCTTCAAATTGAGCCAGACAAAAAACTGGAACACGATGTATGCCTGCATTGTGATCTCTGTGTTAAAAATTGTCCGGGGAACGCTTTGGACGAAGCAGGAAAAACGGAACTAAGCAAATGCATTGCCCATTCTCAGCCCTATGGATTAGGAGCCAATATCAGATTCTGGCAGCAGTTTGCCGACCGTTCTCCAGAAACCCAAAAGCAAATGTTTGCTGATGAAACCTATTGGCGCCTCCAACAGGCCCATTCCATTGGCATGCAATATTACTGTTTTAATTGCATGAAGTCCTGTCCGGTAGGAGTGCGCTAGGGAAAGAACTACAGGAAGCCAATCCGTTATGGATAGGCAAGATAAAGAGATGTGTATTAGGCAATAAAAATCCTGCCATATTTTGTATAAATATGGCAGGATTTTTTTATCGGGAAGCAAAATTAGTTAGCAATATTAAAAGTTGAGGCAAGGTATTATGGGTGCGTGCCCGATGATTTTTCTTAGCGCTTATCTGAAATAGATCCTCCAAATGAAGTAGAAGCGGTTTATGAACAGTATAAGACCAATAACACAATTTATGGTAATAAGTATATCCTGCACGTGCATAAATAGAAGAGGTGACAAGTTGTAAAAATGGACTGTTGACAGGGCTGAAAAATGAAATTATAATAAATTTGTAATTATTACAAATTCGGAATATTTAGACTTGATCGCCGAATGAAGGTGAGTATATGCGCAATTTATCGCGCGAATTTGCAGAGCGCCTGCAACGCAGCAATATCCGGCCCACTTATCCTCGGATAAAGGTGCTGGAATACCTTGCGGTTAAGATGACCCATCCCACTGTTGACGAAATCTATAGCTGCCTCGTAAAAGAAATCCCGACCTTGTCTAAGACGACTGTATACAACACGCTAAAAAATTTCGTGGACGTTGGCTTGGCTAAAATTGTTGTTATTGAGGAAAACGAGATGCGTTACGATGTAATCATGCACAAACATGGACATTTCAAATGTGAATCTTGTGGTGCGATCTATGATTTTGCTTTAGATATTGAAGCGATTCAAGCCGAAGGATTGGCTCATTTTAAGATCAAGGAGAAAAACGTTCTCTTTTACGGTATTTGCCTACACTGCATCACAACAGAGCAGGAAGAAAACTAAGAGGCCGGTGCAGGAGCTATTGGTGACTAAAGGAAAACACAAGGTTTTGCCGATACCCCAGATAGTAATATCTAGGTAACGATAATCACTTGATAAAAAGGGGGGATTAACAATCCGTTGGACAACCGGAGGCAAGCTCAAATCTGCAATTTCACAGTGAATTAAATTTAAATTGGCGAGAGGAGAGATTTTTCATGGGTACTGAGAACAAGTGTCCGGTAACGGGCAAATCTAGCAAACAGGGAATCCACGGTGGGATGTCAAACCGGGATTGGTGGCCAAACCAGTTAAACCTTAAGATGCTGCATCAGCATTCTTCCCTTTCCAACCCGATGGGCGAGGATTTCGACTATGCCGAAGAGTTCAAGAGTCTTGATCTTGATGCCCTGAAAAAGGACCTATATGCGTTGATGACTGACTCGCAGGATTGGTGGCCAGCTGACTACGGTCATTATGGGCCCCTTTTCATCCGGATGGCGTGGCACAGCGCCGGTACATACCGCATGGGTGATGGCCGCGGCGGTGCAGGAAATGGAACCCAACGTTTTGCGCCTCTCAACAGCTGGCCGGACAATGTCAATCTTGACAAGGCACGCCGGCTGCTTTGGCCAATTAAGCAGAAATACGGCAGAAAGATTTCCTGGGCCGATCTAATGATCCTCGCCGGAAATTGCGCTTTAGAGTCGATGGGGGTTAAGACCTTCGGTTTTGCTGGCGGGCGTGTGGACGTCTGGGAACCGGAAGAGGACATTTACTGGGGCGTTGAAGGCGAGTGGCTTGGCGACCAACGCTACTCCGGCGACCGCGATCTTGAAAATCCGCTCGCTGCCGTGCAGATGGGACTGATCTATGTGAACCCGGAAGGCCCGAACGGCAATCCAGACCCGGTCGCTTCCGGCCGTGATGTTCGTGATACCTTCGCACGGATGGCTATGAACGACGAAGAAACTGTGGCGCTCGTCGCAGGCGGGCATACCTTCGGCAAATGCCATGGTGCAGGCCCGGCAACTCATGTAGGTCCTGAACCCGAAGCTGCCGGTATTGAGGAACAAGGACTTGGCTGGAAGAGCAGCTTCAAGAGCGGTAAAGGCGGACATACCATCGGCAGCGGTATTGAAGGTGCCTGGAAACCAAACCCGACTACATGGGACATGGGCTACCTGAAGGTGCTGTTTAAATACGAATGGGAACTGGTCAAGAGCCCGGCCGGTGCACATCAATGGCTGGCCAAAGACGTGGCGGAAGAGGACCTGGTGGTTGATGCGCATGATCCGTCGAAGAAACACCGGCCAATGATGACTACGGCAGACCTCTCCCTTCGCTATGATCCAATCTACGAACCGATCGCGCGGCGTTACCTGCAAAACCCCGAGGAATTTGCGGATGCTTTCGCCCGGGCCTGGTTTAAGCTGACCCACCGTGATATGGGGCCCCGTTCGCGTTATCTTGGACCGGAGGTTCCCGAGGAAGAACTGATCTGGCAAGACCCCATCCCTGCAGCTACTTATGAATTGATTGATGAACAGGACATTGCCAGCCTTAAAGGCAAGATCCTGGCTTCAGGATTATCGGTTTCCCAACTGGTTTCTACCGCTTGGGCATCGGCATCCACCTTCCGCGGCTCCGACAAGCGCGGCGGGGCAAATGGCGCCCGCATCCGTCTGGCTCCACAGAAGGATTGGGAAGTGAACCAGCCGGCCCAATTGAAGGTTGTGCTGCAAAAGCTGGAGGAAATCCAGCGTGAGTTCAATAGCGCTCAGTCTGGCGGCAAGCAGGTGTCACTCGCTGACCTGATTGTCTTGGGCGGCTGCGCAGGTATCGAGCAAGCTGCGAAGAATGCCGGCTATGAGGTGACTGTTCCCTTTACGCCGGGACGTACGGATGCTTCGCAGGAGCAAACTGATGCGGCAACCTTTACTGTACTGGAACCGGTTGCGGATGGGTTCCGGAATTATGCTAAAACAAAATACGCCGTACCCACAGAAGAATTGCTGCTGGATCGGGCGCAGCTCTTAACGTTGACCGCGCCTGAAATGACCGTGCTTCTTGGCGGGTTGCGCGTTTTGAATACCAACTTTGAACAATCGCAACACGGTGTTTTCACCAAGCGGCCAGAAACGCTGACCAATGACTTCTTTGTAAATCTGCTGGACATGAGAACGGCCTGGAAGCCGGTCTCAGAAGGGGCCGACGTGTTCGAGGGACGTGACCGCTCAACCGGCGAGCTCAAGTGGACCGGCACCCGTGTCGATCTCACCTTCGGTTCGAACTCCCAGCTCCGGGCCATCGCAGAAGTCTATGGCTGCCAGGACTCGCAGGAGAAATTCCTGAAAGACTTTGTAGCCGTATGGAACAAGGTGATGAACCTGGACCGTTTCGATCTATAAGTCCTATCATGAGGCGGCGTTTCAAGCTGAAACGCCGCCTTTATCAATCCGTGGGAATTGCTTAATTTATTCCGGGAAACTGTCGATATAATAAGTAATATCCGTACGGGAGGAGCAAAGAGTATGTCTATTGATCAGAGCAGTTTGAACCGTTTGCTGACTGCTCTTACGCCCCAAAATCATATGACCGCTTTGCGGGAGCAGCGTGCGAACCTCTTACAGAAGTTGCAGCAAAGAACGGATACCGGCACCCCGAACGGTGTCCAGCCCCAGACAGGGGATATCAAACAGCAAATCCGGGAATTGGCTGCGGTGGATCAGCAGATTGCTCAAGCAATCTATGACGAGACATCTAAAAAGCTGGAGTCGGAAAGGCTGGAGCGGGAGGCGGCATTTGCCAAGAAAGAGCGGGAAAGGGAACGGGTGCTGGCCAAGCACGAGCGTCTCTTAGAAAATAGAAGTATGAGTAAGCTCTTGTCTGCTGCCGGCAAGGTCAATCATCCCGCGGCCTATACCGGTGCTTTACATGGAGCAAGTCACGATGATAAACCGTATGGCACAGACGTTGACCGCGACCTGCAGGAGTCTGTGCAATACGGAATTGCGGCGGCGGAAGTGGCAGCACGCCGGAAAAAAGCAGAGACTAAGGCACAAATCGAAGAAAATGCCGAAAAGCACCGGTCGGCTCACAGGAAAAAAACCAAGCGTGTCAACATCGTGGTTTGAGGAAGATCCGATGATTCACTAGCCAATAAAATACTCAAGAACAAAGCCTGACTTGATAACAAGTCAGGCTTTGTTCTTTAAAGATATTAAAACTTAATTGAAATGGAGTTACCTCGAAATAGTCATCCCGACCCGGTTGTGTCACGGGGACGGTTCCACTGACACTAGCCAATATCACTTCGCTGGCGTTTCCATTCAGCTTCTCAATCTGCTTGCCAAAACTGCATCAAATCTTGTGTACTGGGGGAACTCCGTATAACTGATAAATGATAAAAAACTTTAGAAAATTTTGTAATTATATGTTGTATTACTTTGCAGGATTCTTTTCTTTTTATAGGAATCTCTAGATATAAAAACTGCATCATTATAGGTGGCATTCATAACAAGCACGCAGAACAAGTTTTAAAATACCTAAAATGGCAATATGTTGGGCTAGTATTTGCCTAGTTTGCTTATCATGACATTAGTCATCAAAGAAACGGTCAGTGAATCTTTAGATGGATGGAACTATAAGGGAGGAAAAATCGGGTGATTCTTAGTTTTTCGCAAAGCATCAAAAAAAAGTTAATTAGTATGATTATCGTTGCTGTCGTGGTTGGTTTGGCTATTTCATCCTTTCTAATTTATACGGCGGCCAAAGGGGCGCTTGCCGGCAATACGGAGCAATCGGTGAAGGCTTTGGCTGTCAGTTCGGGTCAGGCGACCGGCTTATGGCTGGAGGAGCGGAAGCTGTACATTTCCACTTTGGCCAGCAATCCCTTGCTCAAGACCGGCGACCGAGAGGCCATCTGGCAGTATCTGGCCAGTGAAATGGTGCGGATGAAGCTATTTGAAACATTGTGGGTTGCTGATGAAAAGGGCGATTATTATTCCAGTACCCGCGACAGCGAGGGGGCCATCATCAGGACTGGTTCCAATATAAGCGACCGTCCCTATTTTCCGGAGGTCATGAAAGGTAAGGCCATTATCTCTGATCCGGTCATCTCCAAGGTTTCCGGTAACCCGGTTGTGGTGGTGGCTGTACCCATCAAGCAGGACGGGCGGGTGGTCGGCATTATGGGCGGCAGCATGAGCCTGGGGGAACTGATTCAGCGGATTTCTGCAATCAAGGTGGCTGAGTCGGGCTATGCGTTTCTAACCCAGGAAGACGGGCTGGCGATTGTACATCCGGATAAAGGTGTCAATATGAAGCTGAATTTACTGCAGGATAAGAGCAGTGATGCGAATTTGCAGGGAGCCATTGCTCAGGCGGTCCAGGGGAGTGAGGGAATTGCGCGCTACATCTGGAACGGCGTGGAAAAGTACGCGGGCTATGCGCCAGTACCGGGAACCAACTGGAGTCTTGTCATCTCTGTACCGGTGGCAGAAGTGAATAACCAGCTTGCAATGATCACCCGGATTTCTCTGATGACCCCCCTTGCGGTTGCAATCATTATCATTGTCGTGACCGGTCTTTTCCTGTCAAAGCTTATTTTGCGGCCGATCGACAACCTAAAGAATCTCATGAGCAAGGTCGAGGCGGGCGATTTTACCGTGAGAGGAGAAATTCACTCCGAGGATGAAATCGGCGCCCTGACTCGGGCGGTCAACAAAACGCTTGATATGCTGAACCTTATGGTCGGGGATATCCGGAATACGACCAATCATCTGAATCAATCCTCCACCGGCCTTATTGATATTTCCACAACGCTAGCCGCTAACAGCCAGGAAATGAGCGCAAAAATCTGCACGGTGAGCGCAACGGTTGAAGAAATTTCCGCCGGCATTGAAGAAACTGCCAGCTCCAGCGAAGAAGTCAGTCATGGCGTAGATGCTGTAGCTAATCTGGCCAAACAGATGTCAGAGGCCTCCCATGGAGTCGCGCGGACGGCGGAAGCGATTGCTGACGAGGTCCGGCAGGTCAGTACGGTGGTGGAAGGTATCTCGCAGAGCATCAGCCGCGTGGCGAGTTCGGCCGGTGATGTCTCATCCTCTATCGACGATATTGCTCGCGCAGTCCAAACCATTAACCAGTCATTTAACGGGGTCAGCCAGAGCTGTGAGCGGTCTATCGGCATTACGGCAGAGGCGGAGGAGCAGTCCAAGGAAACGACGGTCATTATTCAGAAACTGAGCGCTACGTCCAAACAGATCAACCGGGTGGTGGACATTATCCGGAATATCGCTGAACAAACCAATATGCTGGCGTTGAATGCGACGATTGAAGCGGCCGGGGCCGGCGAAGCCGGCAAGGGGTTTGCCGTGGTTGCGGCGGAAGTCAAAGAACTGGCCAGGCGAACAGCGGACGAAACGCGCCATATCGCGATACAAATCGAAGAAATGCACAATGACATGTCCGAGGCGGTAACGGCAGTAGGCAAGATTGCCGCGGTCATCTCAGAGACCAAAGATATTACCCGGATGATTGCCTCCGCTGTTTCCGCGCAGTCCCAAAGTGTGAACGATATTTCAGGCGCCATGGCGGTGGGCGTGAAGCAGGTTACGGCTATTAGCGATGAAATTGGTGAAATTTCTGCCCATGCCGAGCAAGTTTCCCGCGGGGCCACCGAAGCTTCACATAGCGTTAAGGCGGTATTTGAAGCGACGGAAGAAATTTCGGTAAAATCGGTTGAAGTTGCGGGCAGTGCGGATAAGATGGCTTCGGTGATGAGCAATATCGCCGTGGCCACGAAGGAAATTGCTCAGGGGGTTCAGGAAATTACCCAAAGCATGCAGGAAGCTGACGCTGCTACTGCAGATACCGCTGCCAGAGCCTCCCAGACAAGCGAGGCGGCGCATCAAATGGGAGAAGTGGCCAACCGCCTGGAGGTCTTGATTGAAAAGTTCAAATCATAAACATAGCGAATATGCGTGGTGGTGAGGATGAAGCCCAATTACGAATTGTTGCAGGAATTTATTGAAGAGGCCAAAGCTCATATCGGAGCGTTGGAAGCGGGTTTGCTGCGCATGGAGGAAGATGCGTGCGACGCCGACTGTGTCAATGAAATGTTCCGGGCCGTTCATAGCATAAAAGGCACAGCCGGTTTTTTCGAGCTGACCGAGATCGTCGAGTTGTCGCATGTGATCGAAACGCTTTTTGGCCAGCTGCGGGATCAGGAACTGGATATCAATCCCGCGATGGTCGATGCGCTGCTGTCGGTGACGGACGTGTTAAAGGAGCTTGTGCTAAACCCGGAACTGTCCATGCGCTGCGATATTGCTCCTCATGTGGCGATCGTCAAGGCCTTTTTACCGGCAGGAAAAAGAGCGGAACCCGATGAGGCTGGGACAGATCTTTCGGCCTGGGAGTTGTGGAACCAACTTACGGACCTGGAAATGCAGGAGCAACAGCAGGCGGCAGCGCTGCCGGCTGAAAGCTCCCGTCCGTCACCGGCTGTCAGTGAGCCGCTGGCTGAGGCCGCTTTTTCCGCAAATGGCACCGCAAAACCAGATGAACTGTCCCGGCCAGGTAAGGCACGAGCGGCAACAGCCGGTGATACGGTTCGGGTGAGTGTCGCCCTGTTGGATGATTTGCTGAATATGGTGGGCGAAATGGTGCTGCGCCGCAATCAACTGCTGCGCATTGCCCAAAATACGGGTAAGGATGTGTCCCAGCTTGACGTCGTGGCTCAGGGCATTGACACGTTAACGACCAGCTTGCAGGAGAAAGTCATGAAGACCAGGATGCAGCCTGTCGCCAATGTATTTAATAAATTTCCGCGTATTGTCAGGGAATTGTCGCGTAAACTGGGAAAAGAGGTAGAACTGGAAATGGCCGGCCTCGGCGTTGAGCTGGACCGTTCCATTATTGAGGCGCTGATCGATCCGATTACTCATTTGGTGCGCAATGCGCTCGACCACGGCATTGAGCCTCCGCAGGTCAGAGCTGCCGGCAGCAAGCCTCCGGACGGAAAATTGGTATTACACGCCTACCATGAAAGCGGGCGGGTTATTATCGATATAAGGGACGACGGCGCCGGAATTGATATCGAGGTGATTCGAGCCAAGGCTTTGCAAAAAGGCTGGGTCAGCGAGAAAGAAGCAGAACTGCTGAATGAGAGCGACATTCTAAACTTCATTATGCGGCCAGGCTTTTCAACGGCGCAGGAAGTTACCGATCTTTCCGGCCGCGGTGTTGGGTTGGATGTGGTTAAAACCAATATCGAGAAACTGGGCGGCAAGGTCGAGCTTTTTACGACAATGGGAGCGGGAACCACCTTCCGGTTGATCTTGCCGTTGACGCTGGCGATTATTTCCTCGTTTATTGTTGAGGTGGCCGGCAGCGCTTTTGCCCTGCCTCAGGCCAATGTGAAGGAACTGATTCTCATTCAGCCGGGTGAAATGAGTGAAAAACGGATTGAGTTTATCCATACTTGTCCGGTTTTGCGTCTCCGCAACCGGTTGCTGCCGCTTGTCCGGCTGGCCGATGTTCTAGACATTGACGCCGGGACGGACGATGACAGCGAGGATCGGGTTGCCTATTTTGCCGATAAGAACCGGACCTTCCGCATTCTGGTGATTAAGAGCGGTCATTTACATTATGGCCTGGTGGTGGATGCCGTCTATGACACGGAAGAAATTCTGGTAAAACCGGTGCCGGCGGCGCTAAAGGCCTGCGGCTGTTATTCCGGGGTGACTGTCCTGGGAGACGGACGGATTGCGATGATCATTGACCCGGAAAGCCTCCGGCTGGAGGCCAACCTTTGTCAGGTAGAAGAGGCCGCCAAGCCGGCGGAAGTGCATCCGGCGGACAAGAGCGCGCTCTCAGAGCAGCAGTCGTTATTGTTGTTCAAAGCTTCGGGCGGTGAAATACTGGGTGTTGATCTGGCCATGGTATCCCGGGTGGAGGAGGTTACCTTAACCTGTATTCAAAAAATCGGTTCCCGGCATTACTTCATTTTCCGAGATCAGCCGATCAGAGTGATTCGTCCGGAGCATTATCTGCCGATCGCCAGACGAAAAAATAAATTGGCTAAGGTTTATGTCATTCTGCCTAAGTTTGTGCGGCACCCGGTGGGCATTATTGCCGAAGAAATTTGTGATGCCATTTCAACCAGTGTTCAACTGGATATTACCGGAGTTAACAGCGACGGTATCATCGGAACCACCGTGGTGGACGGGGCAATTGTTACGCTGCTGAATATTCATGAGCTCCTGCAAAAGGCGGCGCCGGAATATTATCCACAAAAGACTGTTGAGGAAAGAAAGGGTTTCCGCGAGCTTTCCGGCGAAAAATCGCCGGTGAAGAAAGCTGTGATCCTTTTGGCGGAGGATACGCCGTTTTTTGCCAGAACCATTAAAAGCTATCTTGAAAATGAGGATTACACGGTGATCACCGTGGAGAATGGCTGCGAGGCACTTGAGGTGTTAGGCCGGCAGACGGTGGATGTCGTCATCAGTGACATTGAGATGCCGCACATGAACGGATTGGAACTGGTGAGAACGATTCGGTCCAGCGAGACGCTGAGGCACTTGCCGGTGATTGCGTTAACTTCGCTGGGCAGCGATGCTGATAAAGAAAGAGGCCTGAGGGCCGGATTTGACCATTATGAAGTAAAGCTGGATAGGGCGCGGCTGCTGGAAAGCGTTGCCCAGGTATTGAATAATAAAGAATGACGCGGGCGGATACGGTGGTTTGACAGCAGGCTGACGAATTTCCGTGGGACAGGGGTCATAAAAAAGGGGAGGCGCGTAAGTGGCACGTATTCTTATTGTGGATGATTCTGCTGTGGCGCGGAAAAGCCTGAGGGAAATCGTCACCTCGCTGGCGCACACGGTTGTGGGGGAGGCGGAGAACGGGGCGCAAGCTTTCGTCGAGTACGCCCGGCTGAAGCCGGATATCGTGACAATGGATTTGACGATGCAGGGACTGTCGGGAGCCGAAACTACGTCGAAGCTCATCGCCACCTTTCCTGAGGCCCGGATTATCGTCATTAGTGCGATGGAAGAGCGAAAAGTAGTCCTGGACGCGTTGGAACGCGGCGCCCGCCATTTTATTATTAAGCCCATTAGCCAGGAAAAGGTCGCTGCGGTATTAACCAATGTCCTGCAGCAAGCGTTTGATCAGCAGAAGCACCGGGAACTTGTCCGCAAGATGAAGGGCATGAGGGATTCGACTGCTGCGGTACGGACGGAAGACGTCTACATGGCGCCGCATCAGATTATCCGGGATGGTAACCTGACGATCGTCAAGATTAACGCTAATTTGACGCTGACCAGCTGCCAGTCCCTGGCCATCGAGATGGAAGAATACCTGACCGGCGAACCCAAGGTGCTGGTTGATTTTGGTGTTACCGCCGGTCTGGATAAACAAGTTTTAGCCGAAGTCGACAAGTTAATCCGGAAGATTGAAGCAGGGTCTGGAATGTTGAAGGCTGTTTCGCGTAATTCGGCCTTTGTCGATGCTGTAAACACGACAGGGGAGGCCGCTGGTTTGGCGGCGATCATCCGTTATTTGCCGAACTAAGAAGGAGAGCAGGGAAAAAGATGCCGAGGATTTTAATTGTTGACGACAGCCCGCTTAATTTGAAAATCATCAGCAAGCTTCTAGGAGATGAGTACGAGGCAATTGTTGCCGACAACGGGCAAACGGCAATCGACATTGCGACTCAAACGCCTCCTGACTTGATTTTGCTGGATGTGCTCATGCCGGGGATGGATGGTTTGGCTGTCTGCAAATTTCTGAAGAATCAGCGGTCCACTGCTGACATTCCCATCATTTTTATCACAGTCGTTTCCGGCTCGCAAGATATCGTAAAGGCATTTGAAGCAGGCGGGCAGGACTATATTACAAAACCCTTCTGTTCTTTGGAACTGCGCGCGCGGATTAGAACCCACCTGGATCTAAAAGCGTCCAGGGAGGCCTTGCAGATTTATGCTAAACAGCTGGAGAGAAAAAATCAGGAATTGTGTGAAACGCTGGTAAAAATAGAGGCCATGGCCACAACGGATTATTTGACCAATATTCCTAACCGCCGCTATGTCATGAGTTGGCTCCATGATGAAGTGATGCGGCTGCAACGAAATGCAGGAAAGATGGCTATTATTTTGGCGGATATTAAAGATTTCAAGAAGATTAATGATACTTTTGGGCATGACTGCGGCGATTATGTGCTGAAAGAGATTGCCAGAATCATGCGGGCCACGATCAGAGAGCAAGACGTGATTGCCAGGTGGGGCGGCGATGAATTTCTGCTGGTACTGCCGGTTACCGATCTTGCGGGAGCCCACGGTGCGGCGGGTCAGATCAGGTCGGCACTGGCGGCTGCGCAGCTCTGTTATGGGGAAAGCCGGTTGGCCCTGACAGTGACTTTTGGCGTGGTGCAGTTTGATCCGCAGCTGGATATTGATGCGAACATCAAGCGGGCTGATGAAGCCCTCTATCAGCAAAAAGGGACTTGCAGAAACCCAATGTAGGGCTAAAAGCGACGCCGGGTCCAACTGGCCGGGCGGCGGCTTGCCGTGAAGGCATAAACAAAGCCTGACTTGTTATCAAGTCAGGCTTTTTATGTGGAAACGCATAAAAATATAGTTGGCTGGGATGGTCCAGCCTAGCAAGTTCAGGTTCCTTAAAACTTCTTTTTCATCATGATCTGATAATCACTAGTTGAATTGTCCGGATCTTTTTCAATCTCAATAGTCCGGTCATTGTTCTCATCTAATTGAACATTGACAACACCGCTCTTCACATTTACCCCTGGCATGACTTGAAATCCTTTTTTCTCTTCCCGTTTGATAGACATGGTATGACTAGATAAGTCCCCGGTGTGGTTGTCAACAATCATGGGCTTATCCGGTGAATGACGTTGTGAGCCAATTGACTGCTGTTCAATAGTTGGCCTCTGTGGAGGAACGGCAGCTTCCGGCTTGTTTTGAGGCACAGCATTTGCAGGAGGCGGCTGTACAGTGAAAGGACTCTGGTTCGGCAATTCGGCAGGTGGCTTGTTCCAATAACGGTTACCTGCCCAGGCCAGCAAAACTATTAAACATAAAACTAAGGTTCCGATTACCGGTTTCGTCTTTATCCTTTTTTCCTGCTTGGGTTGCATATGTATCTCTCAGGCCTTTCTTTGCTAAGCAGCGTTTATTTCTATCATTATTATATAATAGAATCCATCCCACATTCCATTCATAATGTAAAAAGTTATGGGGGCAGTAAGAGTAAAAAATTTCGTGAAAAGTAGTTTCAGGTTTTGAACTTAGAAGGGTAAATATTGGAATTTGCTTTAACTTGCTTATTTATTATGATTATGATAAAATTAAACACGAATTAAATAAGTTCTTGGATTGTCTTGGTGGAGTCTGCTCAAAGCAGGCTCCTTTTTGTCTTTTTTAAGGGAAGAAATAGAGGTGGTAGTTATGCTAGAATTTCTATGGTGGGCAATTATTACTGCTGTGGGTGTTGGTGCAGGCGTTTATCTTCTAGGCTTTCAAGGAGCTGTATTTATGTCACTCATAGGGCTGCTTGGAGGTGGCCTTATGTGGCTTGAAAGGAAGAATCATCCGTTATAACATGCGATGGAGGGCTCGTTGACTTTTTGGCAACATTCAAAATTAAATATTTCTTGAATTTTTGGAGGAGCCTGTTCACAACGGGTTCCTTTTGCCTTTTCAGGGGATGATAACAATAATACAGGGGGTATGAACATGGAAAAACAAGCAATCTTGGCAATTAGCGTATTTTTATTCACCTATGCATTCATTATTTCTGAAAAGGTACACCGTACCATTGTAGCGATGATTGGTGGCATCATCATGTTAGCCTTAGGGATTGTGAGTCAGGAAACTGCGCTTCATCATGTCGACTTTAATACATTAGGCTTATTGGCAGGTATGATGATTATTGTGGCTATAACAGGAGAAACAGGAGTATTTAAATATATCGCTATTCTAGCCGCCAAAAAAGCAAATGGAGATCCCTTAAAAATTCTTTTTTCATTAGGGATTATTACAGCGGTGTCTTCAGCCTTTCTGGATAATGTTACAACCGTATTACTGATGGTTCCGGTAACCTTTAGCATTACTCGGCAATTGAAGGTCAATGCTGAGCCATTTCTGATTACTGAAATCATCACATCAAATATTGGTGGTACGGCTACACTTATCGGTGATCCTCCAAACATTATGATTGGCAGTGCAGTAAAAGAGCTTTCCTTTATGGCCTTTATTAATAACTTGGCGTTTGTTTCAGTTGTAACCTTGTTCATAACTTTGATTATTCTGCTCGTAGTATACCGAAATCAGCTTAAGACTACAGAAGAGTTAAAGGCAGGGCTTATGAGCTTGGATGAAAAGGAAGAATTAAAAGACAAAGCGCTCTTACAAAAAAGCTTAATCGTTTTAGGGCTAACGATCATTGGTTTTTTTCTACACCAACTTCTTCACTTGGAGTCGGCAACTGTAGCCCTGGGCGGAGCATTTCTCTTGTTATTGCTTACAAGCAAAACCGATCATGATCTTGAGCATGCTTTTAGCCGGGTAGAATGGACGACAATTTTCTTTTTTATAGGTCTTTTTGTGGTAGTATCGGGTCTTGTCGAAACAGGTGTAATCAGCAATTTAGCCAAAAGTGCTATAGAGTTTACAGGTGGAGAACTTAAAATTACGGCCATCTTAATTTTATGGCTGAGTGCAATCGCCTCTGCATTTGTCGATAATATTCCTTTTGTTGCTACAATGATCCCGATGATTCAGGACATGGGCGCAATGGGGATTACTAATTTAGAACCTTTATGGTGGAGTTTAGCCTTAGGCGCTTGTTTTGGCGGTAATGGCAGTTTAATTGGTGCCAGTGCAAATCTCATCGTCGCAGGGTTGGCCGCACAAGAAGGAAATCACATTTCGTTTATGCGATTTTTTGTCATAGGCTTTCCGATCATGCTGTTATCTGTACTCATAGCGACTATCTACGTATACCTTCGCTATCTAATGGTATAAGTACTGCAATACGGCATAGGGGAAGCCCGCAATTATTACAGAAAGGATAGAGTGCGCTTTCAGGTCACTTAAGCGGGATGTCGATTCTTTTCACAGGAAAATCTTTGCTAAGCTTATCTGTTAGTATCACTGAGATCGTCCCTGTGACACAACCGTTTCATGTTCATCTTTTATTTCATTCGCCAGAATCCGCTAGAAGCCGGGGCTAGTGAAATCAACTGGAAGAGGACCTTGTTGTAAGAAATATCTTTCCGCTGGAGTTCGCTGACACGACATTTGCAATAGAACTGGTTGAACATGATGAATGGGTTAGTTGCATCAAATAAGGAATCAAGAGAAAAGCGTAGTGAGTTGTCCATGAAAACATAATTTCAGGGCAACTCTTTTTTTATATAGAGATAGCTTTCTTGTGCAACGAATGCACAAGACTGCCCTGCATCAGAGAAAGACTGCTCCTAAATCTTACAGTAAATTACCAAATTTTGTACTTGTATTTATTGACGAAACACAAATAAGGTGCTATGATTAGCACATAAAACGAATATATGAATTGGTTTGTATATACGAACAAAAAGGAGAAAAGTTCATGAGAAAAACGCAATTTTTTACACCGGTAGTTACTTGTTTTGATAAAAATGGGCAGTTGGATCAGCAAGCTAATGAAGCTGTATATGAACATGTAGTAGCAGGTGGTATTGAAGAATTAGTGGTGCTGGGAAGTACGGGAGAGTTCTTTGCGATGACAATGGACCAAAAAAAACAGCTCATTGACATTGTAACGAAATATGTGCGACACCGTGCCAAGATCTATATTGGTACTGGAGGCATGTCTGCAAGCGACACAATTGAGCTATCCAATTATGCCCATCAAGCAGGGGCAGCTGGTGTCATGATTATTAGTCCGTATTATTTTCGTCTACCGCCAGCCAGTATTGAAGCGTTTTACGATGCAGTGCTACCGTACGTTCGGGCCGATGTTTTCTTATATAATTTCCCTGATTGTACTGGATATGATTTGACTCCGGATATCGTTTTGCGTTTATTACGGCGACATAAAAATATTGTGGGCTTGAAAGATACGGTTAGTATGTTAGCACATACACGTGATCTTATTACAAAAGTCCTGCCTGACTTTCCGGACTTCTCTATATATTCCGGATATGATGATAATTTAGCGTATGTGATGTCTAGTGGTGGAGCCGGCTGTATTGGCGGTTTATCAAATTTAGTTCCGGAAAAATTTGCTGCCTGGGCAAAGGCTATTGATGAAAAAGATTTTAAGGCTATCGAACAGTATCAGCAATTTGCTAATAACTTAATGAATTTTTACAGTATTGGCCAACCATTCATTGCCATGATGAAAGCAGCACTTAAGTTGCGAGGCATCCCACTACAAGAGCATTGTACAATACCGCTTCTGCAAGCAGATGCCCGACAGGTAGAAAAAATTACAGCGCTTATGAAAGAATTACATATCAACTAAGTTAGGAGAGGGGTATGAGGAATGGAACAAAAAAGTAAAGATGTAAGGAAGTTATGGGCCCAATCGGATGCACTGAGAATTGGAACAGAGTGGTCGGAAGGAGACTTGGAAAAGCCACAGATTCTGATTGACGATGTGTATGGTGAAAGCCATCCTGGAAGTGTTCACTTGGATGGGTTAAGCAAGCAGGCAGCAACTGGTGTCTTTGAAAGTGGCGGTAGGCCGGGTAATTTTCACGTAACCGATATCTGCGATGGTTGGGCGCAAGGTCATGATGGAATGAACTATATTCTCGCGTCAAGGGAAGCGATTGCAGATATGGTGCAAATCCACGCGTCGGTTATGCCATGGGATGGCATGATTCTGGTATCAAGTTGTGATAAGGCAATACCGGCACATCTGATGGCTGCGGCTAGAATGGACTTACCGACCATACATATTCCCGGAGGCTCCATGAGATCTGGCCCAGGGATTACGACGTCTGATGTCGCAGGACCATTAACGGCACGCGATAAAAGAGGACTCGTCAGCGAAACGGAAATGCGTAATTATAAATTGACGGGATGTCCCACTTGTGGTGCCTGTCAATTTATGGGCACGGCCAGCACAATGCAATGTATGTCAGAAGCACTAGGTTTGGCTTTACCCGGCAGCGCGCTTATTCCGGCGACTTTTATGGAAATCAAGAGAAATGCACGTTTTGCTGGACAAAAAATTATGGAATTGGCTCAAAAAGGTATTACTTCTTCACAAATTTTAACGCAAGCAGCATTTGAAAATGCCATCAAAGTCCATGCAGCCATTAGTGGCAGTACGAACGCACTCATTCATTTTCCCGCTATAGCGCATGAAGTGGGAATTGATTTAGACCCTAAACTTTTTGATACCATTGGCAGCACCGTAAAATACCTGACTAATATTCAGCCAAGTGGCCAGTACATTACGGAAATGCTTTGGTATGCCGGTGGTATCCCCATGATCCAGTGGCTTCTTAAAGATCAACTTGACTTGAATGTATTAACGGTAACGGGATATACATTAGGCGAGAATCTGGAAATGTTACAAAAAACCGACTTTTTTAACCGCAATTTAAGTTATCTAAAAACGTACAGTATAGAACCAGAAAAAATTATTAAAAAGCCGGAACAAGTTAAACAATATGGTTCGATTGCAGTCTTATCCGGCAATCTTGCACCAGACGGAGCTGTTGTAAAGTTTTCTGCTGTTACCCCTTCCATGCATGAACATGTGGGGCCTGCTGCTGTATTTAATTCGGAAGAAGCTGCACAGGAAGCGATTATTAATGGACGGATAAAACAAGGGGATGTCATTATTATCCGCTATGAAGGCCCCAAAGGGTCCGGGATGCCGGAAATGCTTATGACAACTGATGCCATTGTATTTGATGAAAGATTGAACGGAACCGTGGCATTAGTAACCGATGGCCGTTTTTCCGGTGCTACTCAGGGTCCCTGTATCGGACATGTTTCGCCGGAAGCCGTCGAAGGCGGTCCAATAGCGTTGATTGAAAATGGTGATCTTATTGAAATCGATATTCCAACCAGAAAACTGAATGTAATTGGCATTAACCATAAGAAAGTTTCGCCGGAAGAAGTAACAAAGATCTTTGCAGAGCGAAAGGAAAAATGGGTATTGCCCAAATTAGCACCTAAGAAAGGCTTGTTAAAACGTTATAGTGAACATGCAACATCTGCTATGGCCGGAGCCTACTTAAAATAGTAATTATCAATCAGCTATTCAGGTAAAGCAAAGGGAGGGAACAGCATGGGTATGGGCGTTGCGGGCACTGAATTTTCGCAAAAACCCGCAAATTTAGAAAATAACAAACAATATATTATTAATAAAGTTTCCTGGCGGTTGATTCCATTTTTTGTATTTGCATATTTATTGAATTATATAGACCGGGTTAACCTGGGATTTGCCGCATTGCAAATGAACCGTGATCTAGGGTTAACGGCAACAACATTTGGTTATGGTGCAGGCATTTTGTTTATTGGCTATCTCCTTTTTGGTGTTCCTAGCAATATAGGGCTGCAAAGGTACGGTGCAAAGTTTTGGATTGGTTGCCTTTTGTTTGTTTGGGGCTGCATCTCTGCAGGAATGTCGTTAGTTTCTACTGTCCCTCAGTTTTTGGTTATGCGTTTTCTGTTAGGGGCGAGTGAAGCCGGATTTTTCCCAGGGGTCATTTTTTTCCTAACTAAATGGTTTCCAGCAGAGTACCGGGCATCCATTACGTCCCGATTCATGTTTGCTCAGCCATTAGCCTTGATGATTGGTTCTGCGATATCAGGTTGGCTTCTAACTTTAGACGGCGCTTTGGGAATTGCCGGTTGGAAATGGATGTTTGTGCTTGAAGGGATACCAGCTGCTTTGACTGGTATCGTAGCATACTTTTATTTAACAGATGGTCCAGAAAAAGCAACCTGGTTAAAAGAGGATGAAAAGGAATGGTTAATCCAAACATTAAAAGAGGAAGAGGCCAGAATAGTAGCCAAAGAAAAATGTTCAATGTGGCAAGCCATGGCTAATCCAAAAGTTTGGGTATTGGCACTTATCTATGTATCCCAGGTCATTGGCGTATTCGGTGTTAATATGTGGTTGCCGCAAATTATTAAAAGTTTTGGCGATATTTCCACCACTTCTATTGGGCTTATCAGTGCCATCCCATTTGTAGTAGCCGCAGTGGGGATGCTGCTGATTGGCCGGAGTTCTGATAAATATCAGGAACGAAAATGGCATATGACCGGTGCAATGGCTTTAGCAGGTGGCAGCTTGGTGCTTTGCGGGTTGGTTAATAGCAATTTGACCATTTCCATTTTATTGATCTCCATCAGCAGCATTGGATTTTATGGATGCATGCCGGTTTTCTGGACAATTCCGTCTACATTTCTTGTTGGAGCAGCGGCAGCAACCGGAATTGCATTTATCAATGCCATTGGGAATTTAGGTGGCTTTATCGGACCGGTTGTTATTGGCTGGATTAAAGATTACACAGGCAGTTTTACCAGTGGACTCTATTTTATGGGCGGCGCTATATTAATCGGTTGCCTATTGGCGCAAGGACTGTACAGGTTGGCGGATAAAAATAAATAACACGAGGGCGCATCGTATTGCTAAAAATTGTGAAACCTCCAATGCCAGTTTATAAACTGACATTGGAGGTATTTCGATTTTCTTTAGTAATAGAAAATTTATGTTTGGCAGGAACTTGAAACTTTATTTTCTTCATGTTATGATAATGCAAAAATTAGGTGAGCGTCACTTTTTTATATTATTCGGCCCTAAAATGCATCGGTATCGACATAGTTCATTTTATCAAAAGCTGGCTGAGCTGTCCTTTTTGTTGTCGGCGCTTAAGTGCCGAGGTGACTTTCTCCGCCGCTGAAAGTTAGCAAGAGTAATTATTCTACTGGGAGATTAACGTAATTAAAATAAATCTCATATAAATTACGGATTTTTTATTTGCAAACATATAATACGAGGAGAATCTGTATGGTAACATTCAAAGACCATCGCCCTACTGCACGAGTTTTAGATATATTGGAACTACTCGCTTCAACTGATTATGGCTATACGTTAACAGAGATTGCAAATGCTATTAACGCGCCTAAAAGTACCATATTACCAATTTTACATACACTATGTCATAGAAATTTTATCACATTAAATAACAATACCTCCCGATACATTATTGGTATTAATGCCTTTATGGTAGGTTCAGCCTGTTTGAAAAATATTGATATCTTATCCTTGCTGAAATCGGAACTACAACAGATTGTAGATGTTACCTCTGAAACATCTCAATTGGGGATTTTAGTGAACGGCAGCGATGTTTTATACTTAATTAAGATAGACTCGCCGGAATCGCTTCGCCTGGTATCTTTTGTTGGCAAACAACTTCCCGCCTATTGTACTGCCATTGGCAAAGCGTTGATCAGCCAATATTCGGTTGAACAGTTAACAAAAGCCTATCCTGACGGATTAAAACCGATGACCGCTAATACAATTACAGATTTCACTGTTCTGTATAATGAATTAGAGAATATCCGTAAAACAGGCATCGCCACCGAGGTTGGAGAAAGCAATATTGATTCGCAATGCCTAGCAGTGCCGCTCAAAAAGGGTAATCACATAGTTGCTGCTATTAGTGTAAGCACACCCACCTATCGTGCTACCACTCAAAAACTGGAATTGATAAAGGTTCAGCTGTTCAAAGCACAGCAAAAAATAGAAAAAATATTTCATGACTTAAACATAGATGCACACACTTTGTTTTCTCCTGGCCATAAATAAGACTAGAATCGAAGACCGCCAGTGGGCCTCTTTATAACGGTCTTGTGACACACATATAGTATTTAGCTCGTCATAACATCAATGAAATGAGTCATGGCTGCCGTTTGTATCCCATCTTTTCTTTTTATTAACATCGTTGTACACATCCGTAGATGGGATGGCAGCTCGAAAGTGGTTAGAACGTCTGCTTGAAGTTTATCTTCGATGACAGACCGAGGTAATAATGAGACTCCGATACCAGCTGATACACCGCCGATAATAGCATCCAAAGAGCCAAACTCAAAACGCCTTAGCGGGACTGATTGACTTTCCAACAAATATCGTTCCAGCATTGATCGATAAGAGCAGCCCGGGCGGAAAACTAATATGGTTCTATTGCTTAAAATATCCAAGATATCTTGGGTATTTTCTTTTTTCTCGGCAACCAGGACCAGCTCTTCTTTAAAGCTTTCAATTTCAGCGATTTCAGGATGATTGACAGGTGCTGCGACAAAGGCGAGGTCAAGTTCGTAATTCAGGATTTGATTTATTAAGTATTCAGTCGGTCCGGTCTGAAGGGATAATTCAACCTGTTCATATAAAGCATGGTATTTCTTTAGCAGTGCAGGCAGGCGGATGGCCGCGGTCGTTTCCATCGCGCCAATTCGCAGCAAGCCGCCGGGGGCTTTGGCTGGGTTTAGGCGATCGTATAACTCTTCCATGAGTTGTGCGATCTTCAACCCTTGTTCCAGGAATATCTGGCCGGAGGGAGTAAGCTGAACGCCTTTGGCATTACGGTAAAATAAATCGACATTTAGTTTTGCTTCCAGTTTTCGGATGCGGGCCGTAACACTGGATTGTGCGTATCCTAAAGTTTCCGCTGCTTGGGTCATAGACCCGTGTAAAGCGACTTCACGAAATACTTTGATGTCGTCTAAATCCATCTTATCATCCTCTCATAGATAAAAACGATTGCTGCCATAGAAATTGATCGCTTCTAATAATATCTCTTTTTATAGTACCATAAAAGCATATTCTTTAGCCAGGAGGTGTCGGAGTCGAAACATTACCGTAATCTTTACCCCCTGATAGGTGGAATTTGTACGTTGAGCTTAGCCATGGGGATTTCCCGGTTTGGCTTTACCCCCATTATTCCTTTGATGCAGCGAGATATTGGCGTCACGGATTGGAATATCGCAGTCATGGCTTCTGCAAACTATCTGGGCTATCTCGTTGGTGCCTATATTTCACGAAAACAATGGATGAGAAACCATTTGCGAACCTGGTTAGGGGCAGGACTGGTTACCAGTATTCTTTTGCTGATCGGTATGCCACTTACGCTCAAGCATTTAGTTTGGACATTCTTTAGGCTGGGTTCCGGATTTCTGAGCGCAATTTTGTTTGTTATTGCCTCCAGCGTTACCTTAGGACAAGGGCGGAGCGACTGGGCGGGATATCTTTATAGTGGAGTGGGTATTGGGATTGCCTTAACCGGTCTATTTGTCCCCCTATTTGATAGCATCGGCGGCTGGCAAACCGCCTGGCTAGGCTTAGCCCTGGGTGGAAGTGTATTTGGAGTTCTCGCCTGGTGTATGTTAGTGAAAGCAGCGCAGGCTGAATCCGAGGCGCCAGGGCAGATACGGAGCAGCAATGAACTTGTACGGGATTATAAATGGTACGTGCTGCTCATCAGTTACGGGCTGGAGGGTGTTGGCTATATCATAACAGCCACATTTATTGTGCAAATGATCAAATCAATGCCTGAACTCAATCCGATTGCGAACCAAAGCTGGGTCCTTATCGGTTTAGCGGCAGCTCCCTCGACTTATCTGTGGGCCCGAATTGCCCAAAAGACCGGCATAAAAACCAGCCTGATGTTGGCTTACGGGATGCAGGCTCTGGGAATACTTCTGCCGGTCCTCATTCCCAATCAAGTGAGCACCTTACTGGGAGGCGCTTTATTTGGCGGGACCTTTATGGGGATCACCAGTCTTTCGATCACGCTGGCCTATCAATTAAAACCGGAAGTTCAAATACAGGCAATTGGAGAACTGACCACTATATACGCTTTAGGACAGATTATAGGACCAATCATAGCAGCGCATTTACAAAAAAACTTTGGTATGATGATGCCTAGCCTTTTTGCGGTGGTGGTTTTATTACTTGCCTTACTCGTGCTGACGACACTCAGAATGAATAAGCGAGGCGGTGCTGTCTAATGCCCTATGTCAATATTAAGATTACTAAAGAAGGAGCCACATCCGAGCAAAAAGCCCAATTGATTCAGGGTGCAACGCAACTCATTGGATGTATTAGGAAAAATCCGTAAGTGACTGAAGACGGTGTTCAAATAAGGATCGATGATAACTGGCTGGAACACCACCCCCAAATGGCCGAAGACCGGGCCGCCTTGGTTGGAAAACATTAGCGGTATGGGACTGGAACTTGAGGCACCACGTGGCAGGATTGTCAAATTGAAAACAATAACGAGTACCTGCTATATTTTATATAAATTGGCAGGTGCTTCTATTTTATTTCCGAATAAGGAAATTACAGCGTTATAAGTCGGTGACGCCTATAAATCTTATTTGTAAAGGGGTTCTATATCCATAACCAACGTAGCAGTAAGTTTGCAGGGAGAGAGTATGTTTGCAATGAATATCAAAAAAATTCATGTGGGTGTGTTATTCTGTTACGGTCAGGAGGGATGCTTATCATATCAAAGGAAGCCATAAGAACTTTGCAAGAGAGAATTGAGGCAAGGTATGCGGGTAATGTACTGCATATACTTAATGGGTTATGTATGCTGGAAAGATTCAAAGATCATCAGCTTATGAAAGAAAATCATAGTTATGTGCCCTTCAATGAAGCCATGTGCTGGGGAGAAACGGATACTGAAATATTTTCAGACACTTTTATAGAGAAAAGAGTCAAAGCATTACAAACGACCGAGGCGGAATATCGAAAAACTGTACTTGAATCATTAAAACCGCTTTTTGAAAAAAATTTTGATAGTATTGTCCTGTGGTTTGGCGATGATATGTTTTGTCAAATCAATCTGATTACCATGCTGGCCTATTTGGAACAAAGCGGGTATCAGGGGGAGGTCCTTTTTTGCAGGGTGCTTGAAAGAAGTGAACATATCTTACCGGATGCATTCGAAATTAGCATTACGGGGTATTCGGATATTTATCAGGCGGTTCTGGTTAACCATCAAATGCCTGATCAAAAAGTACTGCCGGTTACCTATCAAGCCATAAAATTATATTTAAATTACCGGACAGCAGAAAGTCCGATTATAAAGTATATCCGGAGCAATTTAGGCAAAGAACATCTCGTTCATGATTTATTGGACCGGTTTTCCGAGTATGGACTGGGTGACCTGCAATATCAAGCAATGATTGAGGACACCCGCAAAATATGATGATCAGTAACCGCCATCCGCCGTTAAAAAAGTCTCACGTAGCATCCGTAATGAAGAAAAAGAAGCGCTAAGAATTATTCCTAGCGCTTCTTTTGGATGGTGCTTCTCATTTCTTCCGCATACCGCTGATATGCTCTATATCAATTCGAATAACTGTACACTTATCTTTAAATGCGTCAATTACTTTCATACCTTTTTCCTGGAACTCCGGACTATATCGTTGTACGAGTTTTTGCAGCATGTTTACTTTTTCCGGCTCATTCGCCAGAGTAGCTCTTCCAAATACCACAACACTTTCATACTTCGCTGTAAATGACGCTGGCACGATCTCTGAATAGCCAATGACAGTGAAGCTAACTCTATTATTATCAGAAATATTGTCCAGTTTATGTCCCTCAAGAGCACAGTGCAGATAAATTGCATCATCTAAAACGATATAGTTTAACGGCACACCATAAGGTTGTCCTGCTTTATCAACGGTAGAAAGTACCCCGTATTCCGCATTATTTAAGATATTCATCGCCATATCGCGGCTTACTTGCTTATTTATATCCCGGGCATATCTCATCGCATACCTCGCTAGTATTAAAAGATTTTGACCTGCAACACGATTAAATTCTTTGAACTCGTATTATAAAAACCATGCCCCTCACCTCTTGGCGAAAGGATAATATCTTTTTCTCTCAATGCAAATTCTTCCCCATTGATCGTTAATAGGCCTTCCCCCTCTACAACATAAAATACTTCGTCCATATCTTGATGGGTGTGTTCGGGTGTAGTCTGCCCGGGCGCATATAATAACAAGCCGACATCAAGTTTACTTCCTTCATGCTTCAATGCTTTACGCACTGATTTTTCTAATGAAAACTCTAATAAGGTATCAATGTTGATCTTTTTCACAGTAGGCTCTCCTATTCGTTACGGCAGTTGTATTGGAAATTTGATTACTCAACATTCAAATAGCACTGCCGGTTATTCAGGTAATCTTTTTACTAATAATCGGGGGAACGAATGTTGCTATAGGAACAGCTATGGATAAAGCAATCACCCAATTTTTCAGCCAATGTACCGGAAAATCGACTGGCCCATTATTCACCAGGGTTAATACCGCCGATATGATAACTGACGTTAGGCTTCCCATAATAAAACCAAACAATACTCTAGTGTACTTTACGTCTATCCGCATCTTTTCACCTCTTTTGTCTTAGCGGTAATGCGGCCAGAGAGTTGTCTCTGAGCTGCATTTGATACTATAATAGGAAATGAAATTATGGTTGACAAGAAGGCACTATTTAGTCTGATACACACTAAACGGTATCAATCGTTGGTTTTACTGGAGGTTTGAATGAAAAAAATTCAACTTTGCCCGATAGAAGAAACAGTCAATCTCATAGGCCACAAATGGAAGGTCCTTATCCTAAGAAACCTGCTGAACAAAAGTCCGCAGCGTTTTAGCGACCTTCTCCGGGATATTAACGGGATAAGCCAGAAGATGCTGACTCAGCAACTTCGTCAGATGGAGCAAGATGGTCTTATTTCTCGGAAGGTCTATCCGGAAGTTCCTCCTAGGGTTGAGTATTCTTTATCTGCACTCGGCTGGAGCCTGCAGCCTGTTTTAGAATCAATTAGCATTTGGGGGAAAAACTATTTAGTAACAAAAGGTATGGACCAAGATCATTTCATTGATGATTAAAATCTCTTTAGCGATCATTGTGAAACAGAAGTAATATTTATGTCACGGGGACGGTTCCTTTTGACAAGAATGCTTGCTAAGGCAGCTTGCTCAGTGTCAATGGAACCGTCCCTGTGACATAGCATCGTAACGAAGAAAAGAAGCGCTAAGATAATTTATCTTAGCGCTTCTTTTCTTTCTGTTGGTTAACTTTGATCCTTCTTTATCCAGGCTATTAAGATATCTTCACGCAACTTTTTAATTTCGTTTAACTTTTTAGTATCAGACCAGCTATAAAAACCTTGTCCGGTTTTGGCACCCAGGTTTCCGGTTTCTTTTGCTCTGACAAGGCTGGGCGGAATCTCCGGACCACTGTATAAATCTTTCATAAGATAGTCAGCGATATTGTAAAACACGTCCAATCCACCCAGGTCGGCTCCTTCCAATAAACCGGTAGCACTAAAGCGGCGGCTTAAATGCTTTATCGTCAAGTCGATGGCTTCCGGCGATGCAATTCCCTCTTCAGCCATCCACAAGGCTTCGCGCATGAGTGCCATTTGCAAGCGGTTGACAATAAAGCCGGGAGCTTCTTTCTTCATGAGAACAGGTGTTTTTCCAAGCTGACTTAATAAGCTTAACGTTGTAGCAATCGTTTCAGGGGAAGTACATTGTCCCGGTATCACTTCCACTAATGACATTAGATGAGGTGGATTGAGGAAATGAGCGGCAATCAAGCGATCTGCCCGCGAAATAGCTGTAGAAAGGGCAGTTGGACTAATGCCGGATGTACTGGATGCAAAAATAGTATGGGCCGGGCAGAGTGTATCAAGGCTGGCAAAAATGTTTTGTTTCACTGCTAAATCCTCAGATACGGCTTCAATAACAAAATCAGCATCGTTCGCAGCCTCTTCAAGGGTTGTGACTCCCTGGATGTTGGCAGTAAATTCGGCAATCTGCTCGGAATTAATTAAATGATGCTCGCAATAAGAATCAAAGATACTATAGATGGCTTTGTAGCCATTCGCTATGCTATCTACAGATCGCCCGAACATCTTGACCTTATATCCGGCCATAGCGCATACCGCGGCTATTCCTGCCCCCATAGTCCCGGTACCTAGATTACAAATGGTTTTGATATTCTGAGAAGTCATGACACCCTCCTAAAATAGCGTTTTTGTCCAGACCGGCATTTAATATAAGTATAACGTAATTCGGTTTGAATTGTCAGTCTTTTTGGAATAGCAGACTATAAATAGGGCGAGGGAATAGAAGCATGCTTACTAAGGCGTCGGAACCGTCCCCGTGATATACCCTGTCAATTTAATTGATAGATAGTTGTTACTCAATATACTCTTGCGGTTATTTTGTATAAATAGCCGCAGGAGTTTGATATTTTATAAGCTAAATTAACTATTACTAACTGGCTATAAGGGTATCTGTACCAGGTGGATTGATAAAACACGTCAGCCCTAAGTGGAGTGGAATAGGAAAGGTTAGTGTTGTTAAGCCTAATGTCTGCAGAGAAAATTATAAGGGAAAATGATATGATGAGAACCTTAGTGATATATAAATCAAATACTGGTTTTGTCAAAAAGTACGCAGAATGGATTTCTCAAGAATTATCAGCCGATATAATTGAGGTCTCAAAGGCTAATCCGTCTATGCTGTCATTCTATGATACTATAATTTACGGTGGCAGTTTACATGCTGTTGGTATTATTGGACTTAATTTTGTAAAGAAAAATCTAGGTAAGCTTAAAGACAAAAAGGTGATTGTTTTTGCAACCGGGGCAACGCCTTATCGGGAAGAGACTATAAAAGAAGTGCGGGATAAAAACTTTACTTCCGACGAACAAGAATATATCAAATTCTTTTATTTGCGGGGCGGTTTTGATTTCAGCAAACTAAAGCTATTGGACAAGATTCTCATGACGATTCTCTGGATAAAAATTAAAATGAAAAAGAAAAACGAATTAACCTCTGATGAAAAGGGAATGTTGGCAGCTTATTATAAACCTGCCGACTTCACAAAAAAAGAATATATAAAGCCGTTGGTGGACTGCGGAAATTCGTAAACACCGGCAAAACCTTTGTCAGGCAATAGGTATCGTGATCCACACATGGAAGAAGTTTTGCCTTATTCGTCCCTTTGCTTCTAATAATTTAATTTCTTTTTCTAATAAGACAAGACTAAAGCGGAGGCGAAATCACAGATTTTGCCTCGGCTTTACGATGGGGCGCTTGTCTGTCCACCTGCACATACAGTCAATGTTCCAAGGAAAACCAGCAGCCGCCGTAGCAAGCAGGTATCGAAATGGCGAAAAGGGGCAAAAAAGCAGATGATGATTAAATTGTCTGCTTTGCCGTTCTGCTGCTTCTAGAAAAATATCCAGAGGCAGGATTCTTATTATGTGGTTGGTATTTAAATGACTTTAGCAATCAACTGAACAAGATTAAAATACTTTCCATCCTCGGCTTTCATCATTTTGATGTCCTCAGCGACAATGGGATGATAACCGGTCTGCCATTCTTTCCAGGCCTGTCTGCAACAGGCCATTTCGCGGCTGTCCACCATTTCAATGCTTTCGGCTCTCTTCCACAAATCTTTCCACCAATCAAGAGAGTGTAGAGTCCTTTCCATTTCGCTATTCCAAAACGGCTGCATATCAGCGGGAACATTTTTTCCGAATTCGTATTTTAAGCCGGGAATAGCCACGGCGATATAGCCGCCCTTTTTCACAAAAGGAATGAGAGATGGGAGCATTTTTGCCGTATCACCGAAATAATGGTAAGCATCCACAGTAAATAACACGTCAAAATATCCATTCGCGAAAGGCAATCCTTTGGTCGCGTCTACTGAAATCGGAACGGCTTTATCGTCAATTCCGATAGATTTGAAATGCTCATAGTTTTCAGTCGGTGGAATCCACAGGTCGGCGGCGAAAACTTTTGCACCGTATTTCTGTGTCAGCAAGATCGTGGAAAGACCGCATCCGCAACCGAGGTCAAGTATACGCATATTCTCATTGATGTTTAGGCATGAAGCTAATTCCTCTGCTATTCGCATAGCATTAGGCCCCATCATGGTAGCTTTCAAAAATTCCGTGTTATGCTGACTGGACATAAATTGATTTGTAAATGTGTCCATAATAGTCTTCCTCCGTTAAGCCTTTATCTCCTTAGCTTGCTGCTATAAACAAGTATAGTCGTTATATGATTACAATGCACCCTACAAGATAACTCAGAAACAAAAAGCGACACGGCAAAATTACCGTGTCGCTTACGTTTTAGCACTGACTTTTCCTATCAGCCAATATTTTGTAGATTGTTTTGGGTGATAAGTAATTACAGCCGGCAATATCCTCAACCGAAATACCGTCTTGATACTGGGAAAAAATTATCTCGTTGCGTTCCTGAATATATTGCCTGCTGTTTTTTACTTCTCCCCACCGTTTTTTATTCTCTGCCTTTCGTGGGATATAAATATATTCACCATCAATATACTGTTGTATTGCTTCTAACAAATCGGCGGGCAATACACTAACTGCGTTCTTGTAGCCCATCATGCTCCTCCTAAAATTGTAGTTTTAGGATTGAGCAAAAGCTATCTCAAAGCATGTTTTGTTATGCGATAGCCTTTGCTCCGCATAATACCGACTCCAAATAATATATACCATATTTGAACATAAACCTGTATCTCCTTTAACATAAATTTTATGTTTGATCAGCAGTGTACCACAAAAATGCTGGAAAGAAAAGCGTGCTGTTACTCCGAAATCCCGCTATATTTTGTATAAATATAGAAGGGGTTTTGCATTTTGTAAGCAAATTAGCCATAACTAGAGAATCGGGAAGGGATGCAATGGTTAGTGTGTATAGCATTAGATAGCAACGCTAAAGATAGTGTAAGAAAATGATAAATGCGGAATATCCCCTAGGGCTATTATGGCAGGTGAAAGAGTACGAGAGGCAGTCAGTATTAACGTTACAAAAGAATTATTACGCACTGCAAAGTCCTCTGTGACTTTTTACACGGATTTGACAAGAGTGATTTTACAGTTAGAAGGTAATTGATGCAATTAAAAGGATGGTGGTAGACTTATGAAAAGTGTTACTGTGCTTATAACAGATTGGTGCCCACATTGTAAAAGAGCAATTGATTGGATTGATGAAGTAAAGCAAGAGAATCCGAAATATAAAGATATTAAAGTGGAAATCATTGATGAAGAGAAGGCTCCTGCAATTGCAAAGCAATATGATTATTATTATGTTCCAACATATTATGTAGAAAAGCGTAAAATTTTTGAAGGTGGCACGACTAAAGATGTTGTACGTAAAGTATTTGAAGAAGCCAGTAAAACAGATAACTAACTTTAGGGATTTGCATTACGTTGGTTTCGGGAGCGGTAGGACAGTAGGGACGTTCCTTTATTGTCAATATTGCTTCTGATTTCATATTTATGGACCTATGATAAACCAGTGAAAAAGGTTCATAGGAATAATGGATGAATAGAATATAAACGGCAAAAAAAGAAACTCCTGCTGAATGCTGATAATATAGCAGGAGTTTGAGCTTCTATGAGAATATGTAAGCTTAATAGGTATAAAGTTGATGGCAAGATGACGGAAAAGGAACGTTCCCATTTGTCCCAGAACATTTTGCACAAAAGAGCTTAGTTATATATGCACCAATTAGGGTATATTAAAATCTAGAGTAAATTAAAGGAGAATTTATCTATGAACAAGTTTATTTTCAATGATTATTTCCATGAGCCTCAGAAAAAAATAGCCAAGCGGATGCTTTTCAAAAGCGATAATGTAATTGCCTTTATTCTGAACATTGCAAAAGGGGCAATACTGCCAGGACACACACATCTAGAATCAACCCTTTTCCTGCAGGTCATAGAGGGTAATGCCAAGGTTGTCACGGATGGTAATGAAACCTCATTGCAGGTGGGCGAGCTAATGCAGGTTGATGGGCAGGAAAGCCTGCAGGTTATAAACATCGGCGAAGATATCTTGCGCCTTTTTGTCACAATTTCACCAATGGGCGCGGAGGCCTTTGCAAAAGATGCAGATGTTTAGCAGGGACGGACAGGCATGCTGTCCCTCTGTAATCTGGTTTTATGTGATATGGAAAGAAGCAAAATGAACGTCCCTCTATTTCTACATGAAAACTCCTACCAATTTATATGAATTTGGTAGGAGTTTTACGATTTTAGGGAAATTAATATTTCTAGTAAGATTCTCATACGCTTTCCATATGAAAATAAAATTAATGCGAGGATTTTTATGGATAAAAATTTTATGGATAAAAAAATGATATCAAAAATTAGTATTAGTCTTATTATGGCACTACTTTTTTCTTGTAGTAGTATCCTGGCATCTAGATCGCACCTCTCAGAAAAAGATAAAAATAATTTACTTGGACCGGTGAAACAGGTTAGTACTTTTTCAAATTTATATAATATGTCAATTTCAACTATCCGTTCATTTAGAGAGAATGGATCAATAGAGAGACTGGAGATTAAATCGAATACTGCTCTTACTATCACTTATGATGAAAAAGGAAGAGTCATTAGAAGTGAGGGAATAACTTCGGATGGCAAGAAATCAATAACAAGCAATTATTATGACGATGATAGTTATCAATATATTATAAGATACCAAAAAGAAGGCTTTTCAAGAGAGGTATCAGGAAGACTAAGTACAAGTGGTAATTTTATAGATTACTATGAATATGAGCCTAATGGAGATTATAGAGGAAAAACGATTAGTGAATATAACGCCAATGGACTAGTTTCTGAAAGAAATTATTATAATAGTGTGGATAAACATTTTCTTAAAGTCACTTACCGATATAATGATATCGGATTATGTGTATTAGAGACTGCATATAGAGATAATGGGACAATTTCTAGAAGAAATGAAAATATTTATGATGAGCATGGAAGATGTTTAGAATATAGTCGATATGAAAGTGATCCATATGATGATAGTGAATGTATACTTAAATATAAAGAGCGTGTAACTTTTGATCAAAATGGACGTCAAATTGAAAGCGAAGTCTATTATCACGGCGATAGGCTAAATACAATTATGATATATTCTGATTTTGATAAATACGGTAACTGGCAAAGACAAATAAAGAAATATGGTGATCAAAAAGAGCAATTATTACTCAGAAAAATTGAGTACTATTAAGATTCCCACATAGTTAATTTATCCAAATTAGAGATGTTAAGGGCCTGGAACATAGTTGAATTAGATGCTGATTTGTGGGATTTTCATGGCATGGGAGACTAAACTTGCCAAGGAAATTTACTTGTGTCATTGGAACCGTCACCGTGTTTTCTGGCAATACTTCACGCAGTGCTCAAGATGTATAAGTGTCACAACAAGCCAAACATATTACAAATGCCTCCGTTGTCAAATCGACAACAGAGCATTTGTAATATGTTTGACTTTTAATCAGTTGAGGTCTTCGTCGTTGTGTTTTCCCTTATATCATATTTATAATTATTGATCGTTTTGTCTTGTTTCGAACCTGGATTTTTCTTACCCATTAATGAATCATGGCGGATATCTTGTACCCTTTTCCCCATGAGTGTAAACGCCAGCTGTATCGAAGGCCCCAGCGTGAAGGCCACGATCAAGGTTCCGATACCGATCGGCCCTCCCAGCAGATAACCGGCGGCTGCGACACTCGTTTCAATTATCGTCCTTACTTTCCACACCGGCCACCCTGTCTTGAGAATGGCCCCTACCATGAAGCTGTCCCTGGGACCGGCGCCCAAAGCCGATGTGAGGTAAAAATAGCTGCCCCAGCCGATGACCAGCACTCCTCCCAGCAGCATCGCCAGCTGTGACGGCCAGTAAAGCGGAACCGAAATCCAGGGACTGGCCATAAACAGATCAATGAAAACCCCGATAAAGTACATGTTGGCGATCGTGCTCCAACCGGGCTGAATCCCCATCAAAGCACTCAGCGCAATGACGACTATCCCTGTAAGCTGGCTGACTTGTCCCAGGGTTAGAGGAAGATATTGGATTAACCCCAGGTGAAACGCATCCCACGGCCCTGTCCCCATATTACTTTTGATGGTTAAGACAATACCGAGCCCGAACAAACAAAGACCAAAAAGCAAAGATACTATTTTGACAATCATTCCCACGACTCCCTTTAGTCAGTCGGCAAATAGGCTTGCGCTATTTTCGAGTTAATCATAATCATACCTGTCAGGAAAAACAGTGTAAATAGCCAATTTTAATTTAGTGAAATAATTGGATATTCCATTTTTGGCGAATTATCCTGTGGACAATTGTCTTTGGGGCAATTGGGAACGTTCCTTTTTTGTCAACCCTTCGATATATTATCACTAGAGGTGATGAGGAATGGGAAGGCAAGCGCGCCAATTAAGTAACATATTTTTGAAGATGAGAGTGATTATACCTACTTTTTGAAGCTTTGTATGACTTGAAAATCGATCTCGTTTTTGAGATTTACACCTATTGCCTAATGAGTAATCACGTTCATCTTTTACTTATCTGCAAAAGTTAGGAATTGAGTGTTAAGTGAATTGCAAAGATATGATAAAGCCCAAAGAGTTAAGTACTCAGAAAAGAAAAGTAAATATCTGGAATTAGAATAAGGCAGCTAGCAAGGGTAACAAGAATAAAAAATGTAACTGACCGAATTTAATTGGGACATTAAACCTGCCCTCGTGTCTTGTTCGCGTAGTCCGACACATGTAAAACCCAGCAAATCCTAAACAGTAGCTATGAAAAATGAGGTGATACTAATGTCTACTAAGCACGTTAACCACCTAGCTGAGAAAAGCTAAAGGGGCAGGCTTGTCGATTCGACAGATTGAAAGAGTGGGCATTTTGCGAGGTGTTGTAACAAAAAGTTGACAAAAAGGGAACGTCGCCTCTGAGGTTATATTAGTAACTCCGAATTTGAAATGCATTTTTTAGTTTGAGTAGATTACAGGAATATATCAGCGTGGTATAATAAATCTAACAAGAGCGATTTATGGAATGCAATAAATTCTACTACGAGTGTTAGAACAAGATCGAAGGAGGCGAGAAGTGATATGCCCAAAATCACGGAGATTAATATCAATAGCATTAAAGATACTTTAGCTCGTGATAAAGAGCGGCTGGCAGCAAAATATCACCTTTCAGAGATTGGCGTCTTCGGTTCCTATACCCGGAATGAGCAACACGTAAGATCGGATATTGATATATTGGTGGATTTCAATCAGGTAATCAGTGCTTTCCAATTTATTGACTTGAAATATGAACTGAGTGATATGTTGGGGGTAAAAGTCGATCTTGTCTCTAAGAAAGCACTTAAGCCTCGTATTGGTAAACGAATTCTCGATGAGGTTCAATATATATGAGCCGAAAAAAGAGTCGTGAATATCGCGATTACATCGAGGATATTTATAACGATTTGATGAGAGTAAGAGAATTTACAGAAGGATTGACCTTCGATGACTTTATGCTTGACGTGCGGACACAATACGCTGTTTGCAAAGCATTAGAGAATATGGGAGAAGCAAGTAAACGTATCCCAGAGTCTATTTGCCGGAAATTCCCACAGGTACCATTTAAGCAAATGGCGGGATTACGTGATGTGGTTACACATGACTATGATGGTATTAGTTATGACATGATTTGGCAAGTGGTTACGCACGATTTGCCACCGCTTGAGGGGCATCTTTTGAGCATATTATCACAGAACTTTTAGAGGATAAGGCATCTGGCTTTAATCCTCTTTTTTAATAATGGTTAATAGAAACGGGAGAGGTTATTGACTTGTCCCCGGTGGTGTCATGCTTATAAGAGTAATATTCTTAATTAAAAATCAAGATATTAGCAGGTATCCGTTCCTACTGTCTTTTTTTCAAATATAGAAAGAATTTATCAATGCGGTATATTATATGGTAGAATAATCGTATACAGCTTATTGAAGGGAGGAGAGCGGATTGCCTTATATATTGCTAGTATGTGCATTAGCTTTTGCTTTTCTCATTGCCATGTTTGCAGTTCAAAACAGCACTGTCGTTACAGTCAATCTGTTAATGTGGAACATTGAAGCATCACTTGTCTTAGTTATCTTGGGTACGGCAATTGTGGGATTTTTATCTGCGTTAACGCTGCAGCTATTTGTACAGCTTAAACTTCGCTATCAGCTTCACAAGGCCCAAAGGCGAATCAATCAACTCGAAGCAGATCTGACAAAGCATCAGGAGATCCTTCCAGAGGAGCCAGCTTTAGAGCAAGAGGGAACCATACAGTCTTAACTTCCAGAAAGGCCGCTTGAGAATTTAATCTCAGGTAGTCTTTTTTTGCTTAAGCAGAATAACGCATGCTATGTCACGCGGATGGTTCTTTTGACAGGAATGCTTGTTAAGGCAACTTGCTTGTGTCAACGGAACCGTCCCTGTGACATGGCGTATTAGCAAAACACAGAGATGCGCTCACTTCACTTGTTCAAGATAAAGGCTGGACTTATGATATTCTGGAGGAAATTGCGTCAGGAGAGTCCATCCAAAAGAGGCCACAAATGCAAGCGTTGTTAAACAACGTAGAAGAAGGCTGTTATGATGGAGTTGTTGTGGTAGACTTTGATCGGTTAAGCCGTGGTAGTTATGCAGATTTGGGAATGATTGAAGAGGCTTTTAAATCTACAGGCACATTAATCATTACACCACAAAAGATTTATGATCTCGAAGACGATAGTGACGATCTTACGATTGGTATTAAATCATTTGTTTCCAAAGAAGAATATAAGCTAATCAAAAAACGGATGCAAGAAGGAAAAATCAATGGTGCTAAAAGAGGTATGTGGACAAGCGGTCAGCCGCCTTTTCCCTATAAATATGACCGTTTAGACCGTCTGCTCGTGGTGGACGAAACTAAACTGTATTACTATCGTGAAATGGTTGAACGCTATCTAAATGGTAGTAGTTTAACAGAAATAGCCCAATGGCTAACGGATAATGTATCAAGACAACGTAAGAATACCGTGGGAAAGCGGCAAAAGTGGTCTACTGTTGTTGTAAAGAGAATTTTAAGCAGCGAAGTTCATTTGGGATATGTCATCTTTGGAAAGCATAAAAGGAAAAAAGGGGTTAGACAGGTATTACCTCAGGAGCAATGGATTAAGACGCAAGGAACGCATGAAGCTTTAAAGACAGAAGAGGAACATCGAAAAATTATGGCTCGGCTAGCTTTGGCTAAAACACTTAATCCTAAGTCAAGAGCAGACGTTTTGCCATTGTCAGGCATGTTGTATTGTGAAAAATGTGGGGCACGGATGATTGTAAAGACTGTCATCTATAAAAATGGTAAGAAATGCTGGTGTGTGCTTTGTTCTAAGAGACAGGAAGATAAAAGTTGTGACCAAAAAAGCAGTGTGCTGAATGAAGATTTCTTTAATGGATTGTATCAAAGAGTGGTACGTATTGATGAAAATTTGCAATGGCAATTACAAGAGCATGGGAAGGATATAATGAAATATAAGCAACTACTAGCCATTAAGGAAAAAGAGCTTAAAAAAACACCATCATGCTATAGATAGGCTCTATGAAATGAGGGAAGAGGACAGTATTAATAAAAGTACTTTTCTTGAAAGGAAAAAAATGCGGGAAGAGCATATTCAGGCTTTGAAAGAAGAGATTGAGGATTTAAAGCTGGTTATTTAGGAACAAAGTGATATGCCTTCTATGGAAAAATTGAAACATCAAATTAAAGTATTTAAGGAGAAATGGAGGCATTCGGAGAACGTGCAGGAACGGAATAGGTTGTTGAAAAAGATTGTAGGTAAGATTACGTATCACCGGGAAGCCAATAACGTGTATTTGGGGATTCAGTATGATTAAATAATTTCAGAGATATAGGAAATTCCTGCCTTAATATGTATTTATTTGGCAGGAATTTTTCCCTTTTATAGGAATTAAAGATATAAAAACTTTGTCCTATATGGTAGAGACAGTTTAATATAAGAGGCGTATAAAATGAATATCGAAAACTATATTGAATCCAAATATAGAGAGTTAATATCGTATGAAGCAATAAATGCGGAATTTGCAGACTTATATTTAGGGATAGACCATGCAAGGCTGAGAGAAATTCTAACTGCACTTCATCATAATTTTATATCATTGTTTAAACTGATGAATGAGCGGCTTCCTACTAATGACTATGGGAATCATTTTTTGGCAAATCCAAGTAGAGACTTAATAAAAACCATTGAAATTACTTTAGAATTATATAACGCTCTAAAATCATCAGAATATGCTTTTCAACTCGATGATTATTACGCTGGAATCATATATACGTGCCGAGAATTTTTGAATTCTAGCGGTGGGAGTCCGATACCCGCTAATATGGCAAAAATTGAATTATACTATACGATACCGATATTTATCCCCAGTAATATTGCAGTTATAACGAATCCACAAAACAATATTTCTGCTACCTTAAAGCTAATCGGTGGTGGGTCCTATGCTAATGTGTTTAAATATAAGGATACTTTTTACAATAAATATTTCGTACTTAAACGAGCTAAAAAGGAGTTATCTCCGAAAGAAATCGAACGGTTTAAACGAGAATTTAAGGAAATGCAGGAGTTTTTTTCACCATATATCCTTGAAGTCTATTGTTATAACGAAGAGAAAAACGAATATATCATGGAATATATGGATTATACACTTAACAGCTATATTGAAAAATATAATTCTTCATTATCTACGATGCAACGAAGGAATATTGTGCTCCAAATTTTAAGAGCATTTGAATATATTCATTCGAAAGAAAGATTACATAGAGACATAAGCCCGAAAAATATATTAATTAAAAAATATGAGGATACTCTGGTTGTTAAGATTGCTGATTTTGGGCTAGTGAAAATTCCTGATAGTGCATTAACAACTGTTAATACTGAATTTAAAGGATATTTTAATGACCCATCTCTTATTGTCGATGGTTTTAATACATACGGTATTTTACATGAAATCTTTGCTTTGACGCGGGTTGTGTACTATGTAATGACTGGCAAGACCAATGTGGACTCAATATCTGAACATAATATGCGAGCATTTGTACAGAAAGGTCTAAATGTTGATAAATCTAAGCGTTTTAAAAGCATTAGTGAAATGACACATGCATTTAAATCAGTAGAATGAGAAATTTGGAGACTATGAAATAATGGCATAGGAAAGTTCTTTTAACAGGAATGCCTGCGATAAGACATTGCTAGTGTCACTGGAAACCATCCCTATGACATAAGTAAATACTTTATATTTTGATGAAGAGTAATTTTGCAACTATCCCTAGGTAACAAGGAGGTTAGTATGGCTATAGATAAAAAATATCAGGTTTTTGTAAGTTCTACATATGATGATTTACGTGAAGAAAGGCAAGAAGTTATGCAAGCTCTCCTTGAACTTGATTGCATAACTTCTGGTATGGAATTATTTCCTGCCACAAATGGAGATCAATGGTCGTTGATACAACGTGTGATTGATGAATGTGATTACTACATTCTTATTTTGGCTGGAAGATATGGGAGTGTGGGAGAAGAGGGAATTAGCTATACTGAAATGGAGTATAGATATGCCTTGGAAAAAAATAAACCTATTATTGCATTTATTCATAATAATCCAGGTATTATTGCAGCAGGCAAAACTGAACAATGTCCAGACTCTAAGATGAAGTTAAACGAATTCAAAAGTTTAGCCAAGCAAAAAATGTGCAAATTTTGGGAAACTCCAGCAGAGTTAGGTTCTGTTGTTAGTAGAAGTTTAGTTAGATTGATAAAGGACAATCCAGGAGTAGGATGGGTTAGAGCAAGTTTATTGCCAGATGAAGACACTATTAATGAGCTTTTAAATTTAAGAAAAAAAGTAGAGCAACTACAAAAGGAGATAGAATCTTTAGCTTTAAAGCCTCCACAAAGTAGTGAAGGTTTAGCAAACGGACAGGATTTATTTCAAATTAGATATACTTTTGTAAGTAACTCGGGTAGTTCTACTAGGAAAAAACATAAGAGAGATTTTGAAGTTACTTGGAATACCATTTTTTCTGTAATTTCACCTTGTATGATCAATGAAGCATCTGAAAAAAATTTAAAAGACGTCATAAACGATTTTATAAAAATTGCGCAAGGAAAACTCATATCTAGTGAAAGAACCTTTTCTAAGGCATCGTTAGGGCTATTTTCAGTAGATCGGGAAACTTTTGAAACCATAATAGTACAATTTCGAGCATTAGGCTTGGTGAAAAAGAGTGATAAGGCAAGAAGCGTTAAAGATATAGGCACGTATTGGATGTTGACTCCTTATGGTGATAATTTGATGACTTCCTTAAGAGCTATTAAGAGAAATGAGAGTCTTTAATTTACTATACATGGCGCTGTTGTGCTTTTTTGCATTAGGGCTAGAGACCTTAGATTCCACGCAGGTTTCACGATTAGTCCATCTTTAAAACCTGTCCTAAATCTTCACATGTGGGCAGGTTTATCATCCTATACTGTAAAAATTGCCAATCTAGGAAGGAGTAGTACATGGCGTTTAATAAAAACTTCAGGTTTTTTTCATTTTTTATGTTATATTTTTTAGCACCTGTATTTTTAATTGTTTGGCGAATTACGAGATTGATTGCGATAAATAGTAAAAAATTTATCTATAGTAGCTATATAAAGATATATACATTATCCATGAAGTTACGTAATTTTAAGTCTAACTTGAGTAAGTTTGTTATTGAACTTAATCTAAGAGAAGAATATGATAAATCTATTGTAAGAATTGACAAAAAACTATTAGCGCTAGATACAGTTGATTGGATTAGGATGTTCTTGGCAATATTTGTGATGGTTATACCAGTCATTCCTTTAAAATGGATTGAAGAGATTATGGGTGGATACTTAAAATACATAATTATGTGTATCATTTTATATTTTTTCACGGATGGATCTCGCGTCATTGGACATCTAAGTAAGAAGATATGGATAACTACTTTAATTATACTAATTAGTTTAATACTCGTTTTTCCAACATGGTCTATTTTGTTTTATGCAGTGCTAAGAAATATAGATTTTGGACTGGTCGTTATTGCAGCATTATTTTGTTTCCTTCCGTCTTATAACCTGACTACGATAATGCTAAATATAATAAAAAATACCTTGGTAAGAATATTAATAGCTACCCTATTTATTATGGTAGTAGGGGCATATACGTTAATGATATTTGGCACATATGACTTAAAAGTGGATGGCTTGATTGATCAATATTTATCTGATGATTTTATAGAATATGCTTCAGCGGCAATACATTACGGATTGAAACAGTTTTCGCAAGAATCCCTTGCAACCTATAAAGGGAAAAGTATCTATCATCTAATGCAGGTTTCATTTGGAATTTATGGCGGTTTAGTATTCGCGCGGGTGACAAAGATTGCCTTAGCTAATGTCGAAGAAAGTAATTAATCATTTAACGTTAGTAAGAGATAAATTGAGACCGACATTGGGTCAATTATTTCTTGTCCATCTATATTAATCAAACTCATCTGTTCGATATGATTTAAGAAAGGAAAGGCTGGCTGCTTCATATCAAAAGTAACATTTGTAAAAGCTAATTCCTACGATACCCAATAGTAGAGCAAACAATGGTAGAGATCTATGTGTAGGAACGGAATATGTTGTTGAAGCGGATTGTAGGGAAGATTACATACATCGGGAAGCCAATATTGTATATTATGAGATTCAATATAATTGAATTTCATTAATAGACTAAAAATGTTCCGTTAACTTCAAAAGATACTTGATTTAAATAAAACTCCTGCCATATTTTATATTAATATGGCAGGAGTTTTATGTTTTATAAGAAATTTAGCTATTAATCGCACGAGTGCAACACGCTGAATTGAAAGCTGACCGATACTCGCGTAGTATTGGGACAAAAAAGAAACGTCCCCAATTGATTAATGAAGATGATGATTGTAATTTCAGTGTTTGCAAAAAACAAAATACTAAGTGGAAAATTATGTATTAAAATATCAAGATAAAAGATATGGTTTGCCGGAGCACCTAGGGAGGATATGGATATGTTACAGCACTATGTCCCACGGTTTTATTTGAAATATTTTGCTACTTCTGAAAATAAGACTTCAACAAAACAGCAAGTGTGGGCATTCTCAAAAGAGAAGAATGGAAAACCGCCATTTCTGACAAGTATCCACAGAGTAGCGGCGCAGAGATATTTATATTCTACGATTAAGTCAGATGGTAGTCGATGTATGAAAACAGAAACAAGGCTATCTGATCTTGAAGGTGTTTTGAGCCAAATGTGGGATCAGTTTGCTAATGATTTCATTGACTAAGGTAATATAAATATCCGGAAAGCAGTAGCACTCTTTTTAGCTACTCTAGTTCTACGCAATCCCGAAAAAATTGACGAGATAAAAAAAATACATAAGAGGATTGTCAATTGGGTCGAAACTATTCCGCTAGAAGAATTTACCCCAGAACTTCAAATGGAGTTTAATCAATACAAAAATGCGTCAAAAAACAGTTTTCAGGAGGTTTTTGTTGAGCATATTCATAATGATGCAATGCTTATTACTGAACTCTTCTTGGCAAAGCGATGGTCTATTATCTTTTCAAATGAACCTGTATTTATAACATCTGATAGTCCGGTTGTAATAGTAAATGATAAACATAAGCCATATGGTATTAAAACAAAAGGGACAGTGATTATCTTTCCTATAAGCCCTACAAGGTTGTTATGGTTAGATGACATGCACGAACAACCTCAATATCAGTATTATCCTTTGAAATATCAAGATTCAAGGAGTTATAACTTGCTTATATGGCTAAATGCTTCGAGGTATATGTTTTCGCATCGGAATAGTGATGAAATTTTAACTGAGATTGTGAGTTGTATAGATGATTATGAAAAGGAAGCAGAACATAAGTGAGGAAAACGATGATGAATAAGGCAGCTTGCATTGTAATAGAGCCGTTTTATTAAAAGGAATAATTTATTTAATGTAGCGGATAATTCCTAATTTATTCTTATGGAGTATACATATGGAGACTATTGACGAAAAAAGAGCATGCAAAACATGTATAAATGATAGATATATTTATAATAATTTAAAAAATTATGGGAAGATGTCTGAATGTAGTTATTGTCAGAGAAGGCGAAAAACTATATCTATAAAAGAGATAGCTGAGGAGATAGAGGATGGAATTACTACCGAATATCGGCAATGTAAAATGGAATACTACAATCCAGCTACGGGTACTTATACAATTTCTACAGAAGGATTAGATGATATATTGTACGGGGTATATTCGTGTAGAAACGATCTTTTTGAAGATATATGTTCGTATATTGCGCCAGATGGATGGTATGAGCGTGATAATGAGTATATTGGTGACAAAGAAGATATTAGTGCAATATACAATAAAGAATGGAAGACATTTTGCCATATGGTAAAGTATGAGACGCGATATGTGTTTTTTAACCAATGGGATGAAGATCAAGAGGATGAACGAGCAAAAAAAATTTTAGAATTTATTAGTAAAGCAGTTGAAAAATTAGATTTGGCAAAAGAGATTTCACCGCAAATGAGATTTTATAGAGGACGACCACATCATGCAAGAGAAGGAGCTTTTCATAGTGATACTCAATTAGCTGCTCCTCCAGCTTGCGATGCAAAAGCTAACCGTATGAGTGCAGAGGGAATCTCTATATTTTATGGTGCTAATAATATTAAGACGGTTTTAGCAGAAATATATAATGGAATAGATCAGTATGCAACCATAGCACAATTTAAAAACAAACATAAGCTTTTGTTATTAGATTTGAGTAAAGTTCTTAATATGAAATCACCGAGTCTTTTTGATAGGAAAAACAGAGATAAAAAAGGATATATTAGATTTTTTAAAGATTTTATTAATATGATTACTAGTCCGGTTAATAATATACCTGCTATAGAGTATGTTCCAACACAAATACTTACGGAATATTTTAGGCACGTTTATAGATATGGGTGTACGTTCGATGGGATAATATATCCTAGTTCTAAAAATCCTCACGGTAAGTGCTATGCTTTATTTTTTAACAATGAGCAGTGTATAAATGGGAAAGATCAAAGACTTATTATGGATCAGAAAACCGTAAAAACATATCGACTGTTTAATTAAAATACAGTATGAAGAAGTATAATTTAATAAGTTAGGGTATTCATTCTTTGTGTTCATGAACTCTCAATCCACTGCTATTTTAATGAAAATCTTCAAAAATAGAGATTTTTAAAATCCAGTAAAATCAAATCCTTTCACGGAGATTATGCTCTACATAAGCCAGAAGATAGTTAGCAAGTGGTCAAAGTTTACGTCTCTGCTTCTGAGCGGGGAGGAAAATAATATGTATTGGGATTCATTATAACTGGTACGATAATGAGGTGCGTAATATGACAAAAGTAGCAGTTGTACAAGCTTATTCATACGATCAACAAACCGTCGAGCAGGCAATGAAAGAATTACTCGACCATTTAGGTGGCATGTCCAAATATATTCAGCCTGGCGATAGAGTATTAGTGAAGCCTAATATGCTCGAAGGGGTGGACAAAGGTCTTTCAGTGACCACCCATCCAGAGGTGGTCAGAGCCGTACTTCGCCTCATAAAGCAGGCGGGCGGTATCCCGGTAGTCGGTGACTCTCCTGGTCTAGGCAATACGGTCAAGGTTGCGGAAAAGTGCGGGATTTTGCAGGTTTGCCGGGAGGAAGCGGTGGAGCTGGTTCCTTTTGAGCAGCCGGTCGAAGTGGCGTTGCCGGAAGGGCGGGTATTGAAAAAGCTGATTTTGGCCAAGGTGATTGGTGAGGTGGATAAAGTCATCTCGCTGGCTAAGATGAAGACGCATTCGTTTATGGGAGTTACCGGGGCGGTTAAGAATTTGTTTGGTTGTTTTGTCGGGACCGACAAGGCTCAGTTTCATTTGCGGATGAAACGGCGGGCTGATTTTGCCTGTATGCTGGTGGATTTGTACGGGGCTGTGAAGCCGGTACTCTCGATCGTGGATGGCATTACGGGAATGGAGGGCGCCGGACCACGTAATGGTAAGCCCATCCAAACCAATATGCTCTTAGGCGGAAGCTGCGGGTTTTCGGTCGATTTGGTGATGGCCGACCGGATGGGCTTTAAGGCTGAGCAAATGCCGGTGGCCCAGGCTGCTCTGGCTGCCGGTCTGTCGCCGACGCTGGCCGGGATCGATGTAGTGGGCAGTGGCAAAGAGCTAACGTATCGCTTTCAGGAGCCGCGCAATTTTGAGAGCCTGGAAGGAAGAATGCCAGGCTGGCTGGTGGACTTCAGCCAAAATCAGTTTACGGCCAAGCCCAGGATTGAGCCACAATGCATTGCCTGCGGCCGGTGTGCCGAGCACTGTCCGCCGCATGCGATTCAAATTGTTGAGGGACGAGCCGTCATAGATTATCATACCTGTATTCGCTGTTATTGCTGTCAGGAGCTTTGCCCGGTCAATGCGGTCAGTCTGGTTGACGGCATGCTGCTCAAAGTGGCCAAGCGATTGCGGAAAGCGAAATGACAAAAGTGGCACTGGACAACAATCCAATGCCACTTTTTATTGAGCACCGTTTTTAACCGGATGTTTGAGCTATTGTTCAACGGAAAGCAGTTTAATACCCAACACCAGGTAAATCGCGCCGCATACCTTATCCATGATGGCGCTGGCCTGGTGGTTCTGGCGGAGAAACCGTGTGATGGCGGACGAGAAATACACCAGCCCCAGGCACCAGAGCGTTCCGGTCACAATAAAGGTCAGGCCGAGCAGTAAAAAGGGCAGAATACCATAGCTGTTTTGATGGTCCACAAACTGAGGCAGCAGCGACAGGAAAAAGAGGGCTACCTTGGGATTGAGGACATTGGTGAACAGTCCTTGAAGATAAATATCTTTGCTCGCTGTGGCCGTCGTTGCCGTTACCAGCAAGGGGCTGTTTTTGGCCCGCAGCGTCATAATGCCTAAATAGCCGAGATAGATGGCGCCGGCCAGCTTAACCAGTGTAAACGCCATGGCGGACTGGGCTAAAATGGCTGAGAGGCCAAGGGCGGCCAGCAAGGTATGGACGGCAATGCCGGAGCTAATGCCCAGCACCGAGAAGAAGCCGGCCTTTCGTCCTTGGGAGATGCTCCGGCTTAAAATGTAGATGGTATCGGAGCCGGGGGTGATATTGAGGATAATCCCGGCGAGGATGAAGGTTTCATAATGAGTAATACCGAACAAGACAAACCACTCCTTTTTCGGATGATACTCCTTATTTTATGCCAGTTGCGCCTGTGTGGCAATCCGTAATTTGCTTTAAGGACAAGAAAACCTCTCCCCAAGGACAACGTAGTGCCGTTATCCTTGGGGAGAGGACTCTGTTCGTACGGAAGTGCAGCAAAGGCTGTGCTTTAGCGCGGCGGCTTGGCTGACCAGCGTTTGGTGAAGCGTTCATTAGCGCGCAGCAGCTCATCAGCTAATTGATAAATATGCTGAAATAGAGGCTGCTTTGACCGTGTTGGGTTGATCATCGGAGTACCTCCTTCTTCTTATTGAAATTAATTATCATTATCAATAAAATTATCTTAGCAAGTGAGGCTGCTCTTGTCAAGAAGCGCAAGTAAAATTTGTGTTCTTGTGCCTTGATGCAGTAAAATAGAACTACGAGTGCCAGTTGGAAGGAGTTAAGTGCATATGAATGAATTTAAGCCTGAGATTGTGAAGCAATCTGACTTGATCCGGTTCCGGCAAGCCACCGAAGCCGATCTTGATTATATTATGGAGACCGAACATGCGGAGGAAAACGCCCAGTATGTGATTCCCTGGCCGCGGGAAGAGCACGCACGCCTGCTGCATATTGACAATACCCGCCATCTGATTGTGGAAACAGCCGATGGCAGCAAGAAAGTCGGCTTTGTCATTGTGTCAGGACTGAAAAATCCTTTTCAGGAAATTGAATTTCACCGCATTATTATGGCCGAAAAGGGCAAAGGCTATGGGCGGGAAACGGTACGGCTGCTGCAAAGCCTGGCCTTTGAGGATTTAGGGGCGCACAGGGCGTGGCTGGATGTCAAGGACTATAATGACCGGGCCCGCAACCTCTACCGTTCCGAGGGGTTTGTCGAGGAAGGCCTGATCCGCGATTGCATCAAGAACGGCGACCGCTATGAGTCGCTGATTATCCTGGCTATTTTGGAAGATGAATATAAAGAGGTTCTTAGATCCCGCTAGTTGTAAAAACAGCGAAACAGCCCAAAGGCCGGTTTCGCTGTTTTTTTCTGTTAGAGCTTGTTGGAGCAGGGAATTTTTGGGTATATTATAAGGAGAGGATGGCGCTGCTTGAGGTGCTAACAGCTGAAGGGGTTATAGAATGAATGAGTTAATTAGCACCAGTATTTATTATATTTCCTTATGGGGTTATCCGGCACTCAGCTTTGCTTTGCTGCTGGCCAATATTGGAATCCCCATTCCCAGTGAGATTGTTCTGGGCTTTGCCGGTTTTTTGGTGGCGGGCGGGCGTTTGACATTTGCTGCCGTTATCATTGCCGGCATTATCGGTGAATTGGTGGGAGCCTGCCTGGCTTATGCCATAGGGTATTACGGCGGGCTGAATTTCATTGAAAACTATGGGCGGATGGTCGGGCTGACTGTAGGGAAAATGGAGCGCAGCCGGCGCTGGTTCGCCAAGTATGGCGCTGTTGCTATTTTTTTAGGGCGCTTGCTGCCGGTGATCCGTGGGGTGATTGCCTTGCCTGCCGGCTTTATCCGGCTGGATTTTTGGACTTTTTTTCTCTATACCGGCTTTAGTTCGGCGGTTTGGGTCGTCCTGCTGGTGTATATGGGCCAGCTTTTAGGTGAGAACTGGCGCCAGGTTGATTCAATCGGCTACGGAGTGGGAAAAGCGATTGTGCTTATGGCGCTCATTGCCTTGCTCGCCTTTTTATACCGGAAAAAACGGACCAAGCGGTATCTGCGCTAACTGGCAGATACCGCTTGAACGATTTAAAGGGTTATGCATTCAATAAGGCTAAGGTCTTCTCAATGACGGCCTGCGGTTGGATGCTGGTCAGGCAGTCCAGGGTCTTACGGGGACAGACCGTTTTGTGGCAGGGTGGGCAGGTCTTTTCTCCAGAGAGGACAATATGCGCGTTGTCCAGCGGGCCAAAGCGCCGGCGGTCGGTGGCGCCGAAAATGCTGACACTCGGAGTGCCGACCGCAATGGCCATATGGAGTGGACCGGTATCGCCAACGACCAGCACATCGGCTCGTTCGAGCAAGGCGGCCAATTCGAGCAGGCTGGTCCGGCCAACAGCATCAATGACCGGAGTCTTCGCCGCCTGAAGCACTTGGCCGGCAATCGCCCGGTCGCCCGGGCCGCCGCACAAGACCACTTTGGCATGAGGGCTGACGGCATCAATAACCTGAGCAAAATAGGCGGGCGGCCAGTTTTTGGCTTTCCAGGTAGTCGCCGGATTAACGGCAATCACTTTGTCAGCCGGTGTTACGCCTTGTTCAGGCAGGAAGGCGGCGGCAAATTCTGTTGCTGCCGGCGGGATAATCAGGGTCATGCGGGGATCGGCCGCCTGAATCTGCAGCGGACGGAGTATGCTCAGATAACGTTCAATAACATGAGGACCGTTCGGTGGCGGCGCTGTTTCGGTCATAAACCAATGATTGAGCTCACGCGTATGGCTCAGGCCAATCCGTCGCGGAGCGTGGCTGGCTGCCGTCACCATTCCGCTGAGAAACAAACCGTGAATATCAAGGGCAATGTCATAGTGTTTATCGTGAAAATAAGTGCGCAGCCGCTGCCAAATCTGCCAGGCCTCGCGAAACCGTCCGGCCCGCATGGCTTTTTCCCACTCTTCCCGCGGCCAGACAAAAAGTTCGTCAATATCCGGATTGTAGCGCACCATGTCGGCCGCGACCTGTCCGACAACCCAGGTAATATGGCATCCCGGCAGGGCTTGCTTCAGCGCCCGGGGAACCGGCGTGCCATGCAGCACATCCCCGATGGAACTGAGTCGTATAATCAAAATGTTTAACTTACTGGTCATGTATGGTCCACCTTATCGGATTTTGCGAAGTTCAAATCACAGGGTTGTGAAGGAAGTTCCTGCTACTATTATGCTTCAACCAGGCCGGAACAATCAAATAAAAATTCAGCACCATGAGAAAATGCGGCAGGTCTTTGCGAAAGCCTGCCGCATTTTTAACAATTGCTTTGGTTATAGAAAGGTCACCTTACAGTCGTCTAGAGAGGCGATCCGTACCAAGGATTCAAGCCGGTAATTGGCCTGCCGCAGCTTATCCGCTCCGGATTGAAAGCTTTTCTCGATGACAATTCCGATGCCTACCACTTCACAGCCGGCTTGGCGGACAAGATTGGCGAGACCGAGAGCCGCTTCCCCGCTGGCCAGGAAATCATCAATAATCAGGATTCTTTCTCCAGCCGGTAAAAATTTCTTCAAAACCGTGATATTGCTTGTCTCTTTTTTCGTATAAGAAAAAACTTCCGTGCTGTAACATTCTTCGTTCATCAGAATAGATTTCTTTTTCCGGGCAAATACCAGGGGAACATTAAACTTCAACGCGGTAGCCAACGCAACGGCAATACCGGAAGATTCGATGGTCAGAACTTTATCAATGTCACAGCCTTCAAAGCGCTGGGCAAACTCGGCTCCCATCTGCATGGTCAGGACGGGGTCTAATTGGTGATTGAGAAAAGAATCCACTTTCAGCACATTGCCTCTGAGTACCGTACCTTCGGCGAGAATCTTTTGTTTGAGTAATTCCATAACTCCTCCATCTGTCTTTATACAGAATACTTATTCTTGGAGTTTAGCATACTAGGTTTTAGAGTGGAAATAAGTGATGCTAATATTGTTATTAAAATTACTTATAGTTTAGCCGGTGACCGGCTATCAGCCGCTATTTCAGGAAAAAAAGTTGGTAAAGGTTGATTTAAATCACAGTGAAATGGCTTGGAACCGGGTATGATAAGAACAAGAAATCTAGGAGGTGCGCCGCTATGTTGCCAAAAGGTGCTAACTTACAAAAAATTCGGGATGGCAAAAAAACGTATGCAATTACCCCTCATTTACCAGGAGGATTTATAAAGCCCGACCTTATGAGGAAGTATGCGGATGTTGCGGAAAAATACCATGGGGTTTTGAAGCTGACATCGGCCCAACGTATCATGATCACCGGGCTGAAAGCCGAAGAGATCGAAAATATCTGGCAGGATCTCGGCATGCAGCCGGCTATGGGCTTTGCCAATTGTGTCCGCAGTGTGAAGATTTGTCCGGGCAGTGTATTTTGCAAACGCGGCAAGCGTGACAGCATTAAATTGGGTATGGAGCTGGATAAGCTTTATCATAAAAAGGAAATGCCGTCCAGGATTAAGCTGGGTGTGGCCGGCTGCCCCAATTCCTGTGCCGAGGTTCATGTCAAAGATGTGGGATTAATGGCTACTGATGAGGGCTGGGATGTCTATGTGGGCGGTACGGCCGGATCTCATCCCCGGCTGGCCGATAAGCTGGTAACCAGCTTGAGCGAAGAGGACGCCCTCAGGATTGTGGGAATTATCTTACGCTATTATGAAAAGAATGCCGATATTGAACGGATTGGCCAGTTTATTGACCGGATCGGCTTTAAAAAATTCCAGGCCGACGTTTTGGCCGAGTTTTACGGTGAGGTCAGCCAAACCAGCCAGCCGGAAATCCCGCAAACGGCTATGGGTGAAAAGCTGATTCCGGTTCCGGGCGGGCTGACCGAGGGAACACTGGTCATTGGCGATAAGATCACCGCCGACAGCGTGGTCAGCGATGTGATCCGGGTCTATCCGCAAACCGTTCCGGTATTGCGCTCCTTTGGGATGGGCTGTCTCGGCTGTCCGTCCTCGACCGGGGAACCGCTGTCCCAGGCAGCCCAAATCCATGGTCTGAATATCAATGAGCTGGTTGACTCATTAAATCAGGTTATTTAAGGGAGGAAAAAACAATGAGTGCATTTTTAGGTCATATTCACTACTGGTTATACAATAAAATCCGCCGCGTGATCGAGCGGGAACAACTGATTTATGAGAAAGCCGAAGCGATGTGCGGCACGACGGCTGAAGAACTGCGGGAACAGGTATGGCAGAGCTTTGGGGAGCCGCTGGCTGATGTCGACTTAATCGATGTCATTGACCAGTCCAATATTCATGGCTGGCTGCAGCGGCAAATCAATATTGCCGAAACCCGCGAAGCCGCTTTTATCAAAGAACTGACCGATACCTGCAGCTCGGCCGGACAGGACGTTGTGGAAGCTGCTTACAGTGAGCACGGAGCGCTGTGCGGCGAGCATGCCCGGGCCCAGGAGAAGTACCGGCTGGAACAGGCGGACGGCATCTATCAGGCGCTGCAGGATTATTACCTGAATGGCATGCCTTGTGATCAGGCCGATACGCTTGTTGAAAATACGGCCGCCAAAGTGGTCTGGCAAAGCGGCGAATGCCTGCAAGCCGGCAACTGGAAGCGGGCCGGAGTGGATGCCGGGCTGATGAAAGAATGCTATAAAAAGTGGCTGACCGCTTTTGTCCAGGCAGCCAATCCGCAGTTTTCCTACAAGCAGCTGGCTGATACCACCAAGGGAGATGCCATGGATCAGCATGAAATCAGCCGCTAAGCAATAGACGGTGTACTGTTTGAAAGTCTGTCAATTTCGATTGACAGACTTTTTTCTTGGGTTTGAAAGCCTGGTTCTGACAGCGATTTTATCAACATAAGCCAATATTTGCAGGATATTCCTGACATTTGCGCGTATATTTTTAGTAACTGTTAAATGCTATATTGAAAGGTGACTCTATATGCAGTCAGCGCAAAGCAGCAAGGTGAGCCTCTGTTTCATTGCGATCGCACTCATTGTGATTCTCATTGCCGGTCAGGTGGCATTGGCTGAGCGCAGCTATGTCAAAAAGAACATTCTGATTTTAAATTCCTATCACAAGGGGTATCGCTGGACAGACAATATTTTGGAAGGGATTTCCTCGGTGCTTGGCCCCAACTCGCAGAGCTATGACGTGCTGGTCGAGGATATGGACACCAAGCGGATTTCGGCTGACGAAGAATATTTGAACAAGCTGTATGAGATTTATCAGTATAAGTTCCGTGACAAAAAATTTGATGTCGTCATTTGTTCGGATGATGCAGCCTTTCAGTTTTTAGAACAGTTTCATCAATCCCTGTTTCCCAACACCCCGATTGTTTTTTGCGGAGTCAACTATTTTGAAGACAGTATGCTCAGTGAACGGAACATTTTTACCGGTGTGGTAGAAATGTATGATATTCATACCACCTTACAAACGGCGCTGGCCATTCATCCAAACACGAAAAATGTGTATATTGTCAATGATAAAACCATCACCGGCCAGGGGGTAAGGCGGACGCTGCTGGATGTTACGTCCGAATTCCCGGATGTCAATTTTATTTCGCTGGAAGATTCGAGTATGCCCGAGATTCAGGAAAAGGTACAGTGGCTGCCGGCCGACAGCCTGGTGCTGTTTCTCGTGTTCTTTCAGGATATAGCCGGCAACTATTTTAATTATGATGACAGCATTTCCTTGATTGCCGGCAAAAGCAGCGTGCCGGTGTACGGGGTGTGGGATTTTTACCTGGGACATGGCATTGTGGGCGGTATGCTGACCAGCGGTTATGCGCAAGGAGCTTTGGCGGCCAAGATGGCGCTGAATATTCTTAATGGCGATTCACCGGCCGCTATTCCGATTGCCAAAGAGAATGCCAACCGGATGATGTTTGATGAGATGCAAATGCAGCGTTTTGGCATCAGCAAATCCCAGCTGCCGGAAAATAGCATCATTATCAACCAGTCTTATACCGACAAAAAGCAGGTGCTGATTCTCGAATCATACCATGCCGATATGACCTGGGTACAAAATATTGACACCGGTATCAAATCGGTACTGGCCGACAATAAAAATATCGAGTATTATTTTGATTATATGGATGCCAAGCGCAATCCAAGCCCGGAATATCTGCAAAAGCTGCATGATGTCTATAAGTACAAGTACAGCAACAAGAAGTTCGACGCGGTCATTGTTGCGGATGACATTGCCTACAATTTTATTCTGACCTATCAGCGGGAACTGTTTCCCAATACCCCGGTGGTATTTTGCGGCGTCAACAATTTTGATGAGCAGGAATATAACGGCAACCGCTCCTGGCTGACCGGTATTGTGGAGAATGTTGATATTGAAGGGACCATCCAGGCTGCTTTGCAGCTGCACCCCGCTACGCGCAATATTGTGGTCATCAATGACAACACGCCGGTGGGGCAGAGTAATAAACGGCTGCTGGAAGCGGTCATGCCCGAATTTACAGCCAAAGGGATTGGGTTTACCTTGCTGGAAGATTTGAATATGTCAGCCGTTCAGGACAAGGTTGAGGGGCTTCCGTCTGACAGCGTTATTTTGCTGCTCACGTTTAATCAGGATAAATCCAACAATATTTTTTCCTATGAAGAAAGTGTCGAGCTGATTGCCCGGCATGCCAAAGTACCCATCTACGGGTTATGGGATTTCTATCTGGGGCATGGCATTGTCGGCGGTTTATTGACCAATGGCTTTTTCCAGGGCGAACTGGCGGCCAAAATGATTTCCCAGATTCTGGAGGGGGAAAGTCCGGGCAATATCCCGGTGGTGCGGCAAAGTCCGAATAGTTATATTTTTGATTACAATCAGCTTTTGAGATTTAAAGTGGATTATAACCGGATTCCGGAAGGCAGCTTGATTGTCAACCAGCCGCTTACCTTTTACGAACAGTATAAAGCCCTGGTGTGGGGTGTCGGCTTATTCATCGTCACCCTGGTGGTAGCTATTTGCCTGCTTTATGTCAATATTACCAGACGCAAGAAGGTGGAGCAGGAACTCCAGGTTTATGCCACAACCGATACCATGACCGGCGTGCTGAATCGCCGGACCGGGCTTTTGTTTTTAGAGGAACAGCTGAGTTTGGCTGATCGCACCGGCCAAACCTGTACCATCTGCTTTGTGGATGTCAATGACCTGAAAAAAGTCAATGACCGCTGCGGGCATCATGAGGGTGACCGGCTGATTGAAGCGGTCAGTCAGATTTTAAAAGCCGCCTTACGCAAATCAGATATTTTGTGCCGGTTGGGCGGAGACGAATTCTTAATTATTTTTCCGGCTTGCTCGCTGGTGCAGACCGAGCTGATCTGGGAACGGATTTCCCAGGATATTGAGCTGTATAATGACTGTTCGGACAACAGCTTCGAGGTCAGTGTCAGCCGCGGCTTTGCCGAGTATCAGCCCGGGTCGGCCGTATCGGCTAATGAACTGATCAAGGAAGCGGACGTGAACATGTATCAGGACAAGAATTCACTAAAAAACTTTTTAAAAGGATGAACCGCCAATGCTTGTTGCTTTTATTCATGGCTTTATTTTGGCACTAGGGCTAATCCTGCCGCTAGGGGTTCAAAATGTCTTTGTTTTTAACCAAGGAGCGATCCAGCCAACGGTCGGCAGAATGCTGCCGGCCGTTGTTGCTGCCGCCTTGTGTGATACGCTGCTCATCTTATTGGCTGTTGGCGGGGTATCGGTGCTGGTCCTATCGGTGGCCTGGGTAAAAACACTCCTGATTGGGATTGGGGTTTTGTTTCTGGCCTATGCCGGCTGGATAACCTGGCAGACCACGCCAAGCAGTCTGGACAATCAAACCGGGACCGAAACCTGGCCGGTGAAGCGGCAGATTTTGTTTGCCCTATCGGTTTCCCTGCTCAATCCCCATGCCATTTTAGATACGATCGGGGTGATTGGCACCAGCTCGCTGACCTATGCCGGCAGTGCCAAACTCGCTTTTGTAGCCGCTTGTATCTTGGTATCCTGGTGCTGGTTTTGCTTGCTGGCGGCTGCGGGAAAAATGGTCCGGGCGTCGGCCAAGTCGGCCTTGCTATTTACCGGCATTAACCGGATATCGGCCGTCATTATGTGGGTGAGTGCCGGTTATTTACTGTTGAGTGTATAAAGGGAGGAATCCGCGGTGGCTGATCAGGAAATTGAACTTAAATTACAAGTAGCCGATGCCAGCGTCTGGCCGGAAATCCTGCAGTGCCCGTTTCTGCGGGCGGCAGCGCGGCCAGGGTCCCGGCACCAGGAGCGCTTGGAGGCTTGGTATTATGATACCGCTGACGGCCGGCTGCGTCAGCAGGGGCTGGCTTACCGGGTCCGCCGTGAACGGGGGCAGTGGGTGGCCACTGTCAAAGGCGGCGGTTCTTCTGCGGGCGGGCTGCATCAACGGATGGAGATTAACCAGCCTGTTACCGGCCCTGAAGCGGATGTCAGCGTGTTTACCGACCAGGCTTTAAGAGAACGGCTTGTTCAGGCTGTCGGCCAGGACAAGCTGGTGCCTATTCTGATTACCCGTTTTGACCGTGACCTCGTGGTGATTGAAGCCGACGGGGCGGTGATTGAAGTGGCGGCTGATCAAGGGGAGATTATCGCCGGGGGCAGGCAGGCACCCATTCTGGAAGTGGAGCTTGAGCTTAAAAGCGGTCATCCGGCCGTTTTATTAAGAGCCGGGGCCAAGCTGGCTACAGCCTTTCCGCTGCTCTTGGAACCCCGCAGCAAATTCGTGCGCGGCCTTTTGCTAGCCGGGCAGCCGGCTGTTTTGGAGCCGGCCGGGAGTGAGCAGCCGGTCAGCGGTCCAGTGCAGCAATTGTTGAGCCTGCTCGTGGAGCAGTGGCAGCAAAGTCCATATACCGGAGCGCTGCTTGCAGGACTTTTCCGGTTGCAGCAGGCACTGGCCGAACGTCCGGAATATGCTGCTTTTCGGCAGCCCTTGGCCTCCTGGATCGAGGACTTGAACCGGGGGATTCAGCCGGATTTGACCCGGACCGTTCCGTTGCTTCTCGAGGTTTGGGCCAGGACGCTGCAGCCTGGCTGAATGGCGAAAATACGCAGTAAAAAGAGGACCTGATGAACAGGTCCTCTTTGTTTTTGCAGCTATATTGCTTTTATTAGCGGGTTCCGAAGTTCTCACCGTCACTGACCGCTGCCTGAGCGGCTGCCAAACGGGCGATTGGCACCCGGTAAGGGGAGCAGCTGACAAAATCAAGGCCGATTTGGTGGCAGAACTCGACCGAGCTAGGCTCGCCGCCGTGTTCTCCGCAAATGCCGGTTACAATATCCGGACGGGTTTTGCGGCCGCCTTCGACCGCGATCTGCATGAGTTTGCCGACCCCTTTACGATCCAGCACGACAAAAGGATTTTCCTTAAGTATTTTGGATTCCAGGTAATGAGGCAGGAATTTACCTTCGGCATCGTCACGGCTGAAGCCCAAGCAGGTCTGAGTCAGGTCGTTGGTGCCAAAGCTGAAGAACTCGGCCGATTCAGCCAGTTCGTCGGCCAGCAGGGCGGCGCGCGGCAATTCGATCATGGTGCCGGAGGTATAGTGGAAGGATACGCCGAATGCTGTCATGACTTCCTGGGCAATCCGGTCAATCCGTTCTTTAAAGAAGGACATTTCATCCTTGCTGATGGTCAGCGGGATTTCCACTTCAGGCAGTACTTTGAAGCCTTCGGCGGTTAAGCGGGCGGCGGCGTTGAAGATCGCGCGCATTTGCATTTCGTATACTTCAGGATAGGTGATGCCCAGACGGCAGCCACGGTGGCCCAGCATCGGGTTAAACTCATGCAATTTGCGCACTTGTTTTAAGAGGGTTTCTTTCTCAGCCAGCAGTGCGGCATTGTCGCCACGAACTTTGAGTTCGGTCGTTTCGACCAGTAATTCTTCCAGGCTGGGCAGGAATTCATGCAGCGGCGGATCAAGCAGGCGAATGCAGACCGGATAGCCTTCCATCGCTTTCAGAATACCGTAGAAATCGCTTTCCTGCATAGGTAGCAGATGGTCGAGGGCTTGCAGGCGTTCTTCCAGGGACTCGGCTAAAATCATTTGTTGGACATACGGCAGACGGTCCTGGGCCATAAACATATGCTCGGTCCGGGTCAGGCCGATTCCGGTTGCGCCAAACTGACGGGCTTTCAGTGCGTCTTCCGGGGTGTCGGCATTGGCGCGGACATCCAGGCGTTTTAATTCATCGGCCCAGCCCAGAATGGCGACATACTCAGGCGATAATTCCGGATCTTTCATCGGTACGTCCCCGAGGATGACCCGGCCGGTTGCACCGTCGATGGACAGATGGTCGCCTTCTTTAATGACCACATTACCGACCGAGACTTGTTTGTTGTTATAATCCACCTTCAGGGCTTCGCAACCGCAGACGCAAGGTTTTCCCATGCCGCGGGCGACAACTGCGGCATGGCTGGTCATACCGCCGCGGCTGGTTAAAATTCCCTGGGCGGCAATAATGCCATGGATGTCATCCGGGGTGGTTTCCATCCGGACGAGAATGACTTTATGTCCGGCTTTACCCAGACGTTCCGCGTCATCGGCATCGAACACCACTGAACCGGAAGCCGCTCCCGGTGAAGCCGGCAGGCCTTTGGCCAGTACGTTCAGGGTTGCCGAGCTATCGATTTGGCGGTGCAGCAATTGATCAAGCTGACCTGGTTCGACCATCAGGATCGCCTCTTTTTTGCTGATCAGTCCTTCGGTGAACATATCGTGAGCGACTTTGACTGCCGCCTGCGCCGTCCGTTTGCCGTTACGGGTTTGCAGCATATACAGCTTGCCTTTTTCAATGGTGAACTCAATATCTTGCATATTGCGATAATGTTTTTCCAAGGTTTCGGCAGTTTGGGCAAATTGGGTGAAAACTTCCGGCATTTCGGCCTGGAGTTTGGCAATCGGCTGCGGGGTACGAATGCCGGCAACGACATCCTCGCCCTGGGCATTGGTTAAGTATTCGCCATACAGGACTCTTTCACCGGTGGACGGATTGCGGGTAAAGGCAACGCCGGTACCGCAGTCATTGCCCATGTTTCCGAAAACCATGGCCTGAATATTGACCGCTGTTCCCAGTTCGTGATCAATCTTATTTAAGTTGCGGTAGATAATGGCACGATCATTGTTCCAGGAGTGGAAAACCGCTTCCACCGCCATGAATAGCTGCTCCATCGGGTTTTCCGGGAAAGGACGGCCAATTTCCCTTTGGACCAGCGCTTTATATTTATCGATCACAATCCGCAGTGATTCAGCAGACAGCTCCTGATCATAGACGACGCCTTGCGCCTCTTTTTGATCGGACAGCAGATGCTCAAAGGAGTGTTTGGGGATTTCCAGCACGACATCGGAAAACATTTGGATAAAGCGGCGATAGGCATCATAGGCAAAGCGCAGGTTGTTGGTGTTTTTGGCCAGCCCTTGCGCTGTTTCTTCATTCAAACCAAGGTTCAGGATGGTATCCATCATACCAGGCATGGAAAATACCGCGCCGGAGCGGACGGATACCAGCAGCGGATTGGCCGGATCGCCGAATTTTTTGCCGGTGGCTGCTTCGATAGCCGTCAGGTTGCGGCGGACTTCATCTTCTAAGCCTGCAGGCAGTCTGCGGTCCAGGCGATAATATTCGCGGCAGGTTTCGGTGGTTACAGTCATTCCCGGAGGCACAGGCAATCCAATATTGGTCATTTCAGCCAGGTTGGCGCCTTTGCCACCCAATAGTGAGCGCATGTCGGCCTTGCCTTCATTAAACAAATAAACGTATTTCGTCATGATTTCCCCACTCCTTTATAGTAGAATTCAAGTACTTTGGTCGCTGTCTCCTCGGTGGCTTTGTTGGTGACATCCAGCACCGGGCAGCCGACCTTGCGCATGATGGAATCGGCGTACTCCAATTCTTGTAGAATTCTTTCAAAGCTGGCATAATCGGCGGTTGTCGCAAGTCCCATAGACTTTAACCGTTCTTTGCGGATTTCAAATAAGAGAGCCGGCTTGATGGTCAGGCCGACCACCCTTTGCGGCGGAACCTGGAACAATTCAGCCGGTGGCGTGACCTCCGGCACCAGCGGCAAATTCGCGGCTTTGATGCCTTTATGAGCCAGGTACATACACAGGGGCGTTTTGGAAGCCCGGGAAATCCCGATGATGACAATATCGGCTTTCAGCAAACCGCGCGGTTCTTTTCCGTCGTCATATTTTACAGCAAATTCAATGGCTTCAACTTTGCTGAAATAAGCTTCGTCAATTTTCCGGATAACCCCCGGTTCATTTTTCGGCTGTAATTCGGTAGCCTGCTTGAGGGCATCCATCACCGGACCCATGACATCTACGGCAATCAGCCGGAGCTGTTTGGCTTTTTCTTCAAGAAAGACCTTAAGATCGGGACGTACCAGCGTATAAACCACAATGCCCTTGACCTCGGCCGCTTCAATGAGCGCCTCTTCGACTTGCTTGACCGATACCAGAAAAGGGACCCGGCGGAAATTGACCGGCCCGGATGCAAACTGGCTGGCGGCGGCTTTTACAACGACTTCGCCGGTTTCACCGATCGAGTCGGACAAAATATAGACGATAGGGGCTTTGGACGGATTGATTTGCAGGTTAATAGCGACTACCTCCTTTTAATCTTGGTGCTTAGTTGCCTGCTAAGTGGACAAATAGCTGGGTGATATTGGTTTTGGTAAACCGGCCGACCACTTTGTATTTTTCCACCTGATTGAGCTGTACCATTTCTACAACCGGCAAAGCATCCACCTGGTGATTAATCAGTTTTTGTGCAGCCCGGATGACCAGTTCATCCGGAAAAGTCAAAATGATATTCGGCATTCTGGTCATCGCCAGCGTAACCGGCAGGTCATTGACGTTTTTCCCGCCCATGGTGGCCTTCAGCAAATCTTTGCGGGAAACCACGCCTTCAATAAAACCACCTTCCGAAACAACAACCAGCGTACCGACATCTTCAATAAACATGGTCACAATGGCATCATAAACCGAACAGTTTTCCCGAATGACAATGGGTCTGGACTGAATGTCGCCCACTTGAATGCTGCCGATGACCCCGGCAATCAATTCGGTCGGATTCTTACCTGTATAATAATAGCCTACCCGCGGTCTGGCTCCGAGGAGACCGGACATGGTCAGGATGGCCAAATCAGAGCGCAGGGCAGCCCGGCTGAGTGACAGCTTTTCTGCAATCTGAGTGCCGGTAATCGGACCAAACTCTTTAACCATATCTAAGATAATGGATTGTCTAGGTGATAGTTCGATAGCGTTCACCGACCTTTAATAAATAGTGTACACTAATTCGATGAAATTGGTTAATAATTATACTATATTTGATAAAACCTTCTTTGTAAAGGTTCAATTTATTCGAATAGGCTTTGCTAAATCGGTTCTAAGGCTGACTAATGCAAAAAAACCTTTAATTTCCACCTGTAGAAACCACTGTTTTTAGAGGGATTATTTAGTTTAGCCGGAATATATAAGGTGTATTGTTTTTAAGATCAGGACCTTGGCCGGGTTGGAAAATCCGTAAGAGGAAGCAGGGTTTAGCCTGGTCAAGAGCCTTGTGGAAAGGGTGATGTTGATTTTGCTGCTGCGCCGGATTACAGGCTTATTGATCGCATGGCTGCTTGTAACCAATGTACTGGTTATGCCTACCGCAAGCGCCGGCTTGATCAGCACCAAAGAGGAGATTTCCATCGGCCGGGATGTTGGCAAACAGCTTGAAGAGAAGTTTGGCGTGGTCGATGATCCTGAGCTGCAAGCACGGGTGAACCGGATTGGTATGAGCATGGTAGCCGTTTCCGACCGACGCGATCTGCCTTATAGCTTTAAAGTGCTCAACTCGAAAGAAATTAATGCGATGGCTGCACCAGGTGGTTTTATATACATATTTAAGGGTTTGATTGACTTAATGCCATCGGATGACGAACTGGCCGGCGTGATCGGCCATGAACTGGGGCATGTGGTCAAGCGCCACAGTGTCCGCCAGATGGAAAAAAGTCTGGGAATTGGCATCTTGTTTGGCGTCGCCTTTGGCGATCGTGGGGCGATGCTGCAAAATATCGCCTATAATGCCATTATGGCCGGCCATAGCCGCTCCGATGAGCGGGAAGCCGACTATCTGGGCTTTGTCCACTCGTACAAAGCCGGGTACAATCCTTATAGTATGTTGCTGGGGTTATATAAATTATCCGAGCTGGATCAGAAATATCATTATGACTTGTTTTCCGATCATCCGGAAGGCAAAGCCAGGGTAGCCCTGGCCCAGAAATATCTGAAAGACGCCAAAGTCACGCCGACCGTGACGCAAAGCGAGGATGGCAAATCCGCACAGGTGACAGACGGCCAATGGAAACTGCCGCCGGTCTATGCCTCCTTAAGCGGGTATAAGCCTGTCCACCGGGCCTGCTTTGTGGCCGGTACGCTGTATCGATTAAAAGCGCTGTCCGATTATTCGCCTGACCGGTATATCCTGGATACGGACGGCACCAATTTTACCGTCTATTACAATGACCGGCAGGTCTTTACCGTTGTTCCGGAAGATGCTGCCGCGCAAGGAATGAGTGCTCAGGAACTGGCCAACCGCTATATCGAGGCCTTGCGGAATTGGCAGGCTAAATAAAAAAATTGCATATCCCGCTCAATCGATGACTGGCTTTTTTAGGAGTCCCAGGAATGATTTGCGAGCTAGTACAGTACAGGAAAAAGCCGGTAAACAGGATGTTTACCGGCTTTTGTGCTTATTTGGCTTTAAGATTTCTCGCCTTTTTGCAGGATGGTGACTTTGACGTCCTTCATCCCAAATTGCTCTGCTTCCGGTACCGACCACTTCGCAATATCAATCCGGTTGCCCTTGATAGCGCCGCCGGTATCTTCCGCAACGGCATGCATGGTTTCACCGTTCGGCAGCTCAATCTTTACGGTAGAGCCCAGGGGGATGACATTCGGGTCTACTGCGATAACGCCCGGACGGATATTCGTCCCCAGATAGGTTTTATTGCCCCATTGATCATTGTCGTGGGCGCCCGGTGCATAGGCGGTAGCGGTCACGTGGAGGACGTCCTTGTTTGATTCGGCCTTCTGACTTTTCTCTGCTGGCTTGGCCTGTTTGGTTTGCTTAGTTTGTTTGTTTTGCTTTTCTTGTTTGGCTTTGGCCGCCGCCCGGTCAATGTCCTTTTTGTGGCCGACCTTGACATGCTTGGCCATTCCGGATTTCTCAGGAGCCTGTTGGTGCGAGGCGGCCGGGGCTTTCGCAGGCGCTTGCGGGGTTGCCGCTGCCGCGATTCCCGGATTCAGCATGGCGGCAGACACCAGGGCTGCACCGGCGAAGGCGGCTGCGACACGATGGTAATTGTTTTTGGACTTTTTCACAGGTTTGTAATGGCGTTTTTGCTTCAAATTTTTCCCTCCTTTTACGAGGCGATTATTCATAGTTTCAGCAGTTGTCATTGAAACATGCCAAGTAGTTTCTAGCAAAAAATTCGCTGGTTGGCGGCCTGTTTATTTACCATAAATGGGCAAGTTTTTTCCGCCAAAAATCGACAGCCGGACGGCTGCAAAGTGACAAAAATGAAAAATTTATGAAGGCCGGTCAGGCTGATTCTGCAGAGATTTTTTGTTGTCCCGGACATTTGCAAGAGAAAATAGCGAACTTTGCGAGTTGTTGGCAAGGCATGTTTAAGGAGAAATTAACATATTCTTTACAATAGGAGCAGGGAAAACCCAAAAAATGTAAAATAGTATTATACAAAAAAAATAGTAATATTTTGCTATGGCGCGAGCATATGGTGAGAAAGTGTGCAGTGAGTAAAACATACACTGGTGCCAACAACAGCCTGAGGGGGAAATTTGCATGCGCAAGACAGAATGTTTAGCAATGATTCTAGCAGGGGGTCAAGGAAGCCGATTAGGGACGTTAACCAAGAAAATCGCCAAACCAGCCGTACCGTTTGGCGGCAAGTACCGGATTATTGATTTCCCGCTGAGTAATTGTCACAACTCAGGGATTGATACAGTCGGCATTTTGACGCAGTACCAGCCGCTCGCGCTGCATAGCTATATTGGTGCAGGCGGGGCTTGGGACCTGGATCGGAAAGACGGAGGCGTTTATATTCTGCCGCCTTATGCAAGGGAGAAAGGGGCAGAGTGGTATAAAGGGACAGCCGATGCGATTTATCAAAACATCAATTTTATTGAGATGATTAATCCCAGCTATGTGCTGGTGTTGTCCGGCGATCATATCTATACCATGGATTACTCCCAAATGATTGAATATCATAAAACAAAAAAAGCGGAGGCAACCATCAGTGTGATTGAAGTTCCGCTGGAAGAAGCTCCGCGCTTTGGCATTATGAATACGGCGGAAAACGGACGGATTACGGCTTTTCAGGAAAAGCCGGCTCAGCCGGTCAGCAATCTGGCGTCGATGGGCATTTATATTTTTAACTGGAAATTCTTAAAACGCAGCCTGGAGGAGGATGCCAAAGATCCGGCTTCCAGTCATGATTTTGGCAAAAATGTCATTCCCAAAATGCTGGCTGGCGGGCATAAATTATTTGCCTATCCGTTTCAGGGCTATTGGAAAGATGTGGGCACGGTGGAGAGTTTCTGGGAAGCCAATATGGATTTGCTGGCCGATGAACCCGAGCTGAATCTGCATGATCCGGTCTGGCGTGTTTATTCGGTCAATCCCACCCGGCCGCCGCATTATATCGCCGAAGGAGCTAATGTCCAATGCTCGCTGATCAGTGAAGGTGCGGTGATCTATGGCCAGGTTGAGCGGTCGGTGATTTTCCCCGGGGTGCAGGTAGGTGCCGGCACGGTCATCAAGGACTCTGTCATCATGCCCTACGCCCAGATCGGTGAAAATGTACAGATTCACCGGGCGATTGTCGGGCGGCGCTGCGTCATTGAGGCGGATGTCAAGGTCGGTGACAATCAGGAAGATATTATCGTTGTTCCGGAGGGCGATGTGGTTGAACGGGGGGCTCAGGTCAGCGCCGACGGAATTATTACACAAAAACAAGTAGGCTAGGATTAAGGAGGTGGCAATGTGAAACGGGTTATGGGTATTATCAATCTGCATGAAAACGAAAGTCTGATTCAGGAAATTACGGTACATCGTCCGTTGGCAGCCGTACCTTTTGCCGGCAGATACCGGCTGATTGATTTTATCTTATCCAGCATGGTCAATTCCGGCATGCAGAATATCGGGATTTTAGTGAAGAATAAATCCCGCTCGCTGATGGATCATTTACGTTCAGGCAAGGAATGGGATTTGGCCCGCAAACGGGATGGCCTGTTTATTCTGCCGCCAGCCCATACCATCACCGGTGCGGGGAACGGGTATGGTGATATCGGCAATTTTCACCATCATTTGGATTATATTGAAAGCAGTCCTCAAAAACATGTGCTGATCAGCAGCAGCCATACCATTTGCAATATGAATTACCGCAAGGTATTCCAGTTTCATGAAAATACCGGGGCCGATATTACCATGGTTTATAATGAGCAGCCGGCAGACCGCGATGAACTGTCACTCTGCACCTGGATGGAAACGACCGAGGACGGCCGGGTGATTGATCTGGCGCTTCATCCAGGCAAGCACAAGGGATCAAAGGTCTCGATGGATATGTATCTGATGAAAAAAGAGCTGCTGGTCGATATTATCAGCGGCTGCTATGCCCGCGGAGGTGTCGATTTTCTCAAAGACGGCATCATTAAAAATCTGGAACGCCTGAACATTTTCGGCTACGCCCACCGGGGCTTTGTAGCCCGGATCAATTCGGTGTCCAGCTACTACCAGCATAATCTGGAGCTGCTTAAACCGGACAAGTGGCAGGAACTGTTTGTCAAGTCCGGGCTGGTGTATACCAAGGTCAAAGATGAAGCGCCAGCCAAATATAAAGAAAATGCCCGTGTCAGCAATGCCATGGTAGCCAATGGCTGCATTGTTGAGGGCACTGTCGAAAACAGTGTGCTGTTCCGGGGCGTGAAGGTGCATAAAGGCGCTTGCATTAAGAACAGCATTATTATGCAAAAATGCGAGATTGCCGCCAATGCGGTGCTGGAAAACGTCATCTGCGATAAGGATGTACTGATTACAACCGGTAAATGGCTGAAAGGGGACCAGACCTATCCATTGGTAATTGAAAAAGGGACGGTGATTTAACATGATCAAAGTACTGCATGCCGCCGCCGAAGCGGTACCTTTTGTAAAGACAGGCGGCTTGGGCGATGTAATTGGGGCTTTGCCCAAAGAACTCATCCACCGGGGCGTGGATGCCCGGGTCATATTGCCACGCTACCGGGATATTGCGGCCGAAATGCTGGACCAGATGGTTGTCACCCACAGGATTACGGTGCCTGTGGGGTGGCGCCAGCAGGTTTGCGAGATTGGCGAAATCCAGCTCGACGGGGTTACTTTCTACTTGCTGGGCAATGACTATTATTTTGACCGTGCCGGTCTGTATGGTCATGCCGATGATCATGAGCGGTTCGCCTTTTTCTGCCGGGCCGTATTAGAAGCGCTGCCTTATTTAGGCTTTGAGCCCGATATTCTGCATAGCCATGACTGGCATACCGGAATGATCAGCGTCCTGCTGGAGGCCCACTACCGTCAGTTGCCTGCCTATGCGGCCCTGAAGACGGTCTTTACCATTCATAATCTTGAGTATCAGGGCAATTTTGCCAGCGATATGCTGGGGGACATGCTGGATTTAGGCTGGGAGTATTTTTCGCCCGACAGGGTGGAGTTTTCCGGTCAGGTCAGCTTTATGAAAGGCGCAATAAATTTCTCGGACTGGATTACAACGGTCAGCAAAAGCTATGCCGAGCAAATCCAGCAGCCCGAGTATGGCCATGGGTTGGACGGGCTGCTCCGCAGCAGGGCCGATCGTTTGACCGGCATCGTGAACGGCATTGATTTTGCTGAATATAACCCGCGCAACGGGGCCTATATCGCCAATCCCTTTGATGGCCGTTCGCTGCGCAAGCGGCGCGAGAACAAGCGCCATTTGCAGGCCGAAATGGGGCTGCCTGTGGCGGAAGAGATTCCGGTGTTAGGCATGGTTTCCCGCCTGGTCGATTCCAAGGGCATCCCGCTGATTGCTGAGGCGTTGGAAGCCCTATTGGCGTTTCCTTGCCAATTGGTCGTTTTGGGGCAGGGGCAAGAAGCGTATGAGCAGTTTTTTGCCGAAGCAGCCCGGCGTTATCCTCGGCAGGTCGCGGTCAAAATCGGGTTTGACAGTGGACTGGCCCGGCGTATTTTTGCCGGCAGTGATCTTTTCCTCATGCCGTCCCGGGTAGAGCCTTGCGGGTTAAGCCAGCTCAACGCCATGCGGTATGGCAGTGTTCCGGTTGTCCACGCGACCGGAGGTTTAAAAGATACTGTCCTTCCTTATCAGGCGTTTTCCGGGGAAGGGACAGGCTTTAGCTTTGCAGAATATGATGCCGCTGCGCTGTTGAGTACGGTTGGACAGGCTTTAACCCTGTTCCAGGATAAAAAAGCCTGGAACAAGCTTGTCCAGGCTGCCATGCGCGCCAATTCCAGCTGGCAGCCGGCTGCCGGGCAATACCAAGTTCTCTATAGCCAGCTCAGCGCGAAATAGAATTAACCAAAAATCACTCTTCCGAATAATATATAATGCTTGCAGCATAACATGGAGTATTGCGAACCACATCGCAGTGACTTGCAGCAGCATTGGGTAATTTTCAGGAGGTGATTTTTTGTTAATCAGCAAAGAGGAGTTTAAAGCTGCCTTTGTTCATAAGCTGCAGACCATGTGTGGAAAAAGCCTGGATGAAGCCTGCACGAATGACCACTATGTTGCACTGGCCAGTGTGGTACGCGACTGGATCAGCCGGAACTGGATTCAGACCAACAAACAATACCGTGATCAAGGTGAAAAACAAGTATACTATTTTTCTATAGAATTTTTACTGGGTAAACTGCTGGACTGCAATTTAATCAATACCGGCTTAAAACCGGTGTGTGCCGAGGCCCTGGCCGAACTGGGCCTTGAACTGGAGGCGCTTTTGGACCAGGAACCGGATGCCGGGTTGGGCAATGGCGGTCTGGGGAGGCTGGCAGCCTGCTTTCTGGATTCCCTGGCCGCACTGAATTTGCCGGGGCACGGCTGTGGCATTCGCTACCGGTACGGTCTCTTTGAACAGAAAATCGTCAATAACTATCAGGTTGAACTGCCGGATAACTGGCTTAAGGACGGCTATATCTGGGAATTCAGGAAGGCCGATAAGGCCGTGGAGGTGCGTTTTGGCGGTCAGGTCGCCTGTTACGATCACGGCTACAGGCTGGAATTTGTCCAGGAAGGCTATGAGAGCGTCAGAGCTGTTCCTTATGACATTCCGATGATTGGCTATCAGAACAATACCGTCAATACGCTCAGGCTGTGGAATGCCGAACCGCTGCAGGCTGATTTTGATTTATCTTCATTTAATCACGGCGATTATCTGAAAGCCGTTCAATATAAGCAGTCGGTTGAGCGGATTTGCAAGATTCTTTATCCGGACGACAGTTTCTACGAGGGGCGGCTGCTGCGTTTGAAACAGCAGTACTTTTTTGTATCCGCCGGCCTGCAGAGCATTATCAGGCGGTTCAAACGACGGAAGTATCCCATTCAGGAACTGCCAGCCAAAGTCGCGGTACATATTAATGATACCCATCCGGCTTTGGCCATCCCGGAACTCATGCGCCTGCTGATCGATCAGGAGGGGCTGGGCTGGGAAGCGGCCTGGCAGATTACCTGTGAGACCATTTCCTATACCAATCATACTATTATGCCGGAAGCATTGGAAAAATGGCCGGTGGAAATGTTTAAAACCCTGCTACCGCGCATCTATATGATTGTGGAGGAAATCAATAAACGCTTTTGCCAGTCGGTTTGGGACCGTTATGAAGATTGGAATAAAGTCCGGGAGTTGTCCATTATCCTGGATGACCAGGTCCATATGGCCCGGCTGGCTGTTGTGGGGAGCTACAGTGTCAATGGGGTGGCCCAGATTCATAGTGATATTCTCAAAAAGCATGTTATGGCCGGCTTTTACCGTCTTACACCCCATAAGTTCAATAATAAAACCAACGGGATTACGCATCGCCGCTGGCTGCTTAAAGCCAACCCCGAGCTGACCGGCTTAATCAGCGAGGCGATTGCCTCAAGCTGGATTGCCAATCCTCAGCATTTAAGCCGCCTGGTGCACTATAGCTGCGATCCTGCTTTTCAGGAAAAGCTGGCGGTCATCAAGCAGGCCAAAAAAGCCGTGCTGGCCAAGCATATTCAGCAAAAATATGCGGTGGCGATCAATCCGGAATCCATCTTTGATATCCAGATTAAACGCATTCACTCCTATAAGCGGCAGATTATGAATGCCTTGCATGTCCTGGATTTGTATAACCGCCTGAAAGCCAATCCTCACCTTGACATCGTTCCCAGGACCTTCATTTTTGCCGGCAAAGCCGCACCTGGCTACTATATTGCCAAACAGACCATTAAGCTGATCAACAGCATGGCTGCGCTGATTAACAGCGATCAGGATATTCAGGATAAACTGAAAGTCGTGTTTTTGGAAAACTACAGTGTATCACTCGGGGAGCTGTTATTTCCGGCGGCCGATGTCAGTGAGCAAATCTCCACAGCCAGTAAAGAGGCTTCCGGCACTGGCAATATGAAGTTTATGATGAACGGGGCGGTGACGCTGGGGACGCTGGATGGCGCCAATATCGAAATCCAGCAGGCCGTGGGCGCTGAGCATATTTTTATCTTCGGGCTGACCGCCGAGCAGGTTCTGGATTATTACCAAAACGGCGGCTACTGTGCCTGGGATATCTATAACAGTGACAACCGGGTCAAGACGGTGCTGGAACAACTGGTGAACGGCTTCTTCCCGAACGAAAAGGAAGAGTTCCGCCCGTTGTATGAGTATTTGCTGTTTCATAATGATGAGTTTTTTGTCTTGAAAGATTTTGCCGCTTATGCCGATGCGCAGCTCTTAGTGGAAGAAAAGTACCGCCGGCAGCCGGACTGGCTGCAAACCAGTATTATGAATATTGCGCAGTCCGGTCATTTTTCCAGTGACCGGACGATTAGTGAATATGCCAAAGGCATCTGGAATATAAGGCCGGTAATGATTCCCTGACAAAACATGGCTGGATACTCCGTGGTATCCAGCCATGTTTTGTCCTCGGGAGTGGCTGTTATTCCTATCGCTTTAACGGATCAAATTCCAGGATCCAAGGAATACCAGGATGGGTGCCCAATACTCGGCCCGAATCCATAATATCCGGTGTGTTTTCGTGGGTTTAATCAGGTGATAGGTTTTCGGATCCAGAAAAAACCGGTCACAGTTTTTGTTGAGGCGTTTTCCAATAAGCCAGATCAAAAGGGCTGAGATAAACAGCGCACATGAAACCGGCCATTTTTGCAGCTGGGCATAGCCTTCATAAAACAGTGCATCCGAGATATATTGCGTGATGAGCCAAACTGCAGCAGTGATCACCGGCACAACCACTCCGTATCCTTGCCAAACAAGCATGGTTCAGTCCTCCTTACTAGTGTTCGAAATTGGACAAAAGCCGTCAAATTCCTCCGGTAAAATGGACTCACAATCCTGTGACTTTGATCCTAAAATGTTTGTGGTGGAATCAGGTTGGATTTCGGGAAAAAAATAATATTTTGCCTGATTTTAGCAGGTTTTTGCTGCATTAAAACAGAAAATTTAGGCAACAAATGTTTAAGCAAGCTAGAAGGGTAGGTGCAGGCTTATTTTAAAAGATAAAGCCAAGTTTAAAGAAGTGTTTATCCAGAAACTTCAGTCCAGGCATGGTAAAAGTCTTGAAGAAGCCTCGACCAATGATCTTTATAGTGCCCTTGGCGAAGTGATTCGGGATACCATCAGTGCAAACTGGATTCAGACCAATAAGACGTATACGGAGAAGAGTGAAAAACAGGTTTATTATTTTTCCATGGAATTTCTGCTTGGACGCATTTTACACACCAATCTGATCAATACCGGCCTGTTGGAAGCCTGTCAGGCTGCGCTGGCCGAATTAGGCATTGACTTGGCCGAACTGGAGCAGCAGGAGCCGGATGCCGGTTTGGGCAATGGCGGATTAGGGCGGCTGGCCGCCTGTTTCCTGGATTCTATGGCGGCACTCGGTCTGCCCGGCCATGGGACCGGTATCCGTTACAAATATGGTTTGTTTGAGCAGCGGATTGTGGACAAGCAGCAGGTCGAACTGCCGGATAACTGGCTGAAAGACGGCTATATCTGGGAATACCGCAAGGCCGATAAGTCGGTTACCGTCAAGTTCGGCGGTCAGGTGCAGACCCGCCGGGAAGGGGACAGGCTGGTTTTTGATCATACCGGCTATGAAGCCGTTAAGGCCGTGCCTTACGATGTGCCCATTATTGGCTATGACAACAATACCGTCAATACACTCAGGCTGTGGAATGCCGAACCCATCCAGGCTGAATTTGACTTAGCCTACTTCAACCGCGGCGAATACCTCAAAGCGGTGGAATACAAGCAATGGGTGGAACGGATCACCATGATTCTTTATCCGGATGACCACTATTACGAGGGGCGGTCGCTGCGCCTGAGACAGCAGTACTTTTTCGTATCAGCCGGAGTGCAAAGCATTATCCGGCGGTTCAAGAAAACCGGCCTGCCCATCCGGCAGCTGGCCAGCAAAGTGGCCATTCATATCAATGACACCCATCCGGCGGTTGCCATCCCGGAACTCATGCGCATCCTGATGGATGATGAAGGGCTGGGCTGGGATGAAGCCTGGGAGATTACCACCCGGACCGTTTCTTACACCAACCACACCATTTTGCCGGAAGCGCTGGAAAAGTGGCCGGAAGAGTTGTTCAAAGCCCAACTGCCCCGTATTTATATGATTGTGTCCGAAATTAACAAACGCTATTGTGAAGAGGTTTTGACCAAATACTGCTGCCGGCAGGAACAGATTCAGGATATTGCCATCATCGCCCAAGGGCAGGTCAATATGGCCCATTTGGCGGTCATTGGCAGTTACAGTGTCAATGGCGTGGCGGCCATTCATACCAATATTTTAAAACAGCACTTGCTGAAAAATTTCTACACTTACCATCCGCGCAAATTTAATAACAAAACCAACGGCATTACACACCGCCGCTGGCTGATCAAAGCCAATCCCCGATTGGCCCAGCTGGTCACCGACGCCATCGGCGAATGCTGGATCCATCATCCGGAGGATTTGAGCCATTTGCTGAAATATTGTGATGATGCCTCATTCCAGCAGCAGATTGCCGAGGTCAAGCAGCATAATAAGCGGAATTTGGCCCGGTATATTCAAAGCAAGTATGCGATTAACGTAGATCCGGGAGCTATTTTTGATGTGCAGATCAAACGGATTCACGCATATAAACGGCAATTGCTCAATATATTTCATATTATGGACTTGTATAACCGCCTTAGAAACAATCCGGATGATGATATGGTACCCCGGGTTTTTGTCTTTGCCGGTAAAGCCGCACCCGGCTATTATATCGCCAAGCAAACTATCCGTTTAATCAATACACTGGCTGAAGTCATCAATCACGATCCGGTCATTCGCGGGAAAATCAAAGTGGTATTTCTGGAGAACTACAGTGTATCACTGGGAGAGCTGGTTTTTCCGGCTGCCGATGTCAGTGAGCAGATTTCAACCGCCAGCAAGGAAGCTTCCGGAACCGGCAATATGAAATTTATGATGAACGGCGCCCTGACCGTCGGGACGCTGGACGGTGCCAATGTGGAAATCAAAGAGGCGGTTGGTGACGAACATATCTTTATTTTCGGGCTGACGGCCGAAGCGGTCATGAACTACTACCGGAGCGGCGGCTATTCGGTATGGGACAGCTATAACCAGGATGAGCGCATTAAAACGGTGGTTAATCAGTTGATCAATGGAAGCCTGCAGGGGGAGCACGAAGCCTTCAGACCGCTCTATGATTCCCTGCTGTATAACAATGATGAATACTTTGTTTTAAAAGATTTCGCAGCCTATGCCGATACTCAGGCGAAGGTGGACAAGGCCTTTCGCAATCAGCCCCAGTGGCTGCACTCCAGTATTTACAATATCGCCCAATCAGGGATATTTTCCAGTGACCGTACCATTAAGGAGTATGCGGAGGATATCTGGCAAGTACGTTCGGTTTTGATTCCCGGCTAACGGCATCCGCCGGTTAGTACAACAACCATTCTGGAGGTCGACAATGTGAGGATTTCACCGCTTAGCGAGCAGGATCTGTACTTGTTCCATGAGGGCACCCACTACCGCAGCTATCAGATGCTCGGGGCTCATGTCCTTGAGCAAGACGGCCAGACGGGAGTACGCTTTGCCGTATGGGCCCCGTCGGCGCAAGCCGTGAGAGTGGTAGGCGATTTCAATGACTGGCAGGGAGCCGGTCATGCTCTCAAACGTCTGGAGGGTTCGGGAATCTGGAGCCTCTTTATTGCCGGGCTGGCCGAGGGGACAATTTATAAATATGAAATGATTACAGCAGCCGGTGAACGGCTCTTAAAAGCCGATCCTTATGCGTTTGCCGCCGAGGTACGGCCTCAGACCGCATCCAAGGTAGCCAAGCTGGACGGCTATTGCTGGCAGGACGGCGACTGGCAGGACTTGCAGCAAAAGCCCATTTATGAACGGCCGATGCTGATTTATGAAGTGCATCTTGGTTCCTGGCGGTTTAATGTGGACGGACAGCCTCTCACCTACCGGGAACTGGCCGACCAATTAGTTGACTATGTGGTCGAATTGGGCTACACGCATATCGAACTGCTGCCCATTGCCGAGCATCCTTTTGACGGTTCGTGGGGGTATCAGGCTACCGGCTTCTATGCGGTAACCAGCCGTTATGGCAGCCCGCAGGATTTTATGGCTTTGGTGGACCGGTGCCATCAGCGAGGCATTGGCGTGATCCTGGACTGGGTACCCGGTCATTTTTGCAAAGATGAGCATGGCTTAAGACTGTTTGACGGCAGTCCGTTGTTTGAATCACCGGACAGCACTGTGGCCGAGAATGTCGAGTGGGGCACGACCAACTTTGATTATGGCCGGACCGAGGTCATGAGCTTTTTGATCTCAAACGCCATGTTCTGGTTTGATGTTTACCATATTGACGGCCTGCGGGTGGATGCCGTGGCCAACATGCTGTATTTGGATTATGGCCGCAAAGAAGGCCAATGGAAGCCGAACCAGTATGGCGGCAATGGCAATCTAGCGGCGATGCATTTTATCCGTAAGCTTAATGAGGCTGTGTTTGAAAGTTATCCGGCGGCTTTGATGATTGCCGAGGAATCAACATCCTGGCCGATGATTTCAAAACCGATTTATATGGGGGGGATGGGATTTAATTTCAAGTGGAATATGGGCTGGATGAATGATATGCTGCGGTATATGGCACTTGATCCGATTCACCGCAAATGGCATCACAATCTGGTGACTTTTTCCTTTATGTATGCGTTCTCGGAAAACTTTGTCCTGCCTTTATCCCATGACGAAGTGGTACATGGGAAACGGTCGCTGATCGAGAAAATGCCGGGGGATTATTGGCAGAAATTCGCTAATTTACGGGCCTTTTACGGCTATTGGCTGGCTCATCCTGGCAAGAAACTGCTGTTTATGGGCGGAGAGTTTGGCCAGTTTATTGAGTGGAAGTACTACGACAGCCTGGACTGGCACCTGCTGGAGTACCCAATGCATCAAAAGCTGCAGGAGTATACCAGGGCGCTGAATGGGTTTTACCGGCAGCAGCCGGCCCTGTGGGAGATTGATTGCGACTGGCAGGGTTTTAGCTGGATTGACTGCCAGGATTATAACCAAAGTATCCTTACTTTTATGCGTAAAGGCCGTACGGCTCAGGATCATCTGATTGTTGTCTGCAATTTTACGCCTCAGGTTCATCAGGACTACCGGATTGGTGTACCCGAACGCTGCTCCTATGAGGAAGTCTTTAACAGCGACTGGGGCGAATTTGGCGGTTCAGGGCAGTTCAACGGCGGCCAGTTAGCCCCTGAAGAGGACGGCTGGCACAATCAGCCCTACTCCCTGTCGCTGACCCTGCCGCCGCTGGCAACCATCTATCTAAAACCAGTCCGGCCGCCTGAAGAAGCAGCGGCTACCGATCAAGAATCAGCAGCACCACAAAGCAACAGGCATGCCATTACTAACGAAAAAGGTGATACCAATGCGAAAAAAAGAGTGCGTAGCCATGCTGCTGGCCGGAGGCCAAGGCAGTAGGCTGGGACCGTTAACCAAAGACCTGGCCAAGCCGGCCGTGCCGTTTGGCGGCAAGTACCGGATTATCGACTTTGCCCTGAGCAATTGCCACAACTCGGACATTGACACCGTTGGGGTGTTGACGCAGTATAAGCCGCTGGCCTTGAACAGCTATATCGGGATTGGCAGCGCCTGGGATCTGGACCGGAATGACGGCGGGGTGTATGTGCTGCCGCCCTATGTGCGGGAGCAGGGCGGCGAATGGTATAAGGGCACTGCGGATGCGATCTTTCAAAATATCAATTTCATCGACCTCTTTGATCCGGAATATGTCCTGGTATTGTCCGGTGATCATATCTATAAAATGGATTATTCGGTCATGCTGGACTATCATCGCGAAACTCAGGCCGATGCGACCATTGCCGTTATTGCCGTTCCCTGGGAGGAAGCCAGCCGCTTTGGCATCATGAACACCGATCCGGCGAATCAGATTATCGAATTTGCCGAAAAACCCAAGCAGCCGAAAAGCAATTTGGCCTCCATGGGCATTTACATCTTTAACTGGCCGGTGCTCAAACAATATTTGACGGCCGACGGCTATGACCAGCAATCCAGCCATGATTTTGGCAAGGACATCATTCCGAAGATGCTGGGTGAAGGTCAAAAACTCATGGCTTATCCGTTCAGCGGTTATTGGAAAGATGTCGGGACCATTGACAGCTTCTGGGAAGCCAATATGGACCTCTTAACCGATCCGCCGCAGTTTGATCTTTTTGATCCCAAGTGGCGCATTTATTCGGTGAACCCGGTCCAGCCGCCTCATTATCTGGCGCCAACCGGCAAAGTCAAAAGCTCCATTATTAGTGAGGGCTGCCGGATATTTGGGGAAGTTGAGCATTCTGTGGTGTTTCCGGGCGTATACATAGGAGCAGGGACAAAAGTTACGCATTCCGTGATTATGCCTGATGTTAAAATTGAAAATAATGTTGTTATCGATAAAGCTATTATCGGCCGTAATGCTTTCATTACCGCCGGCAGCCAGGTGGCCTGCCGCCCTGCCGGCGAGCATCAGGAAATTGCCGTGGTTGCACAAGAACAGGTTGTGCTGCCTGAACCTTCGGCCGAATTAGGCGGGAAGGGGATGTAGGCATGGATGCTATCGGGATTATCAACTTATATAGTGAACAGGAAAACCTAGCCGAATTGACGCAGAACCGGCCGCTGGCCGCTGTGCCGTTTGCCGGCCGCTACCGGCTGATCGATTTCCCTCTTTCCAATATGGTGAATGCCGGCATCGGCAATGTCGGCATTATGGTTCATCATAAATACCGTTCGCTCATGGACCACTTACGGTCAGGGAAGGAATGGGACTTGGCCCGGAAACGGGAAGGATTAACGATTTTGCCGCCTGCCTATGCCAGTCAGCCTGGCGGCAAGCCGTTCGGTGATATTGAAAACTTCCACGCCAACCTCGACTATATTCTGCGCAGCAACCATAAATATGTCATTCTGGGGGGAGCGAGAATGGTCTGCAATATTGACTTAGCGACAGCCCTCAATGTGCATAAACTGCGCCAGGCCGATATTACCGCCATTTACAGCGAACAGGAAGAGTACCAGGATGGGACGCTGCGCACCCTGCTGGCTGTGGATGCCGACAACCGGGTGACCGACATCCAGATTAACCGCGGGTTTTGTCCGGGCCAGAAACTGGCTACCGATATGTATATCATGGGCCGCGAACTGCTCATTGATTTGATTGACAACTGCGCGGCCCGCGGCGAAACGGATTTTGTCAAACACTGTTTAATCAAAAACCTGCACCGCTTTAAGATTTATGGCCATCCTCATAAAGGCTATCTGGCCCACATCGGTTCAACGCTTAGTTATTTCAAGCACAGCATGGACTTACTCCAGCCCGATGTCTGGCAGGAGCTCTTCTTTAATCCCGGCCGGATTTATACCAAAGTCAAGGATGAGCCGCCGGCCAAATACCAATCCGGGGCCAATGTGATCAATTCGTTGGTGGCCAATGGCTGTGATATCGATGGTACCGTCGAAAACAGCATTCTGTTCCGGGGCGTCAAAGTGGCAAAAGGCGCTGTGGTTAAAGACTGTATTGTGATGCAGAAAGGGCAGATCGACGCAGGCGTGGAGCTGCAAAATGTGATCTGCGACAAAGATGTTCATGTACTGGCCGGGCGCAGTTTGCGCGGCGAGCCCAGTTATCCCATTATTATTAAGAAAGGCATGGTGATCTAAGATGGTAAAGGTACTGTTTGTAGCCGCCGAGGCTGTTCCCTTTGTCAAAACAGGGGGTTTGGCTGATGTTGCCGGTTCACTGCCCAAACAACTAAGAGCTCAAGGTGCTGATTTGCGGGTTATCATCCCCAAATACAGCAGCATAGCGCCGCAGTATAAAGAGCAGATGACACTCAAGCACAAAGCTACTGTAGCAGTGGGCTGGAGACAGCAGTACTGTGGCGTTGAGCAGCTGGATTATGAAGGCGTTCCTTTCTATTTTATCGACAATGAGGATTATTTCAAACGGCCGGAACTCTATGGCTACTATGACGATGCCGAACGCTTTGCTTTCTTTTGCCGGGCTGTTCTGGAGGTTTTGCCGCAGCTTGATTTTATTCCCGATGTGATTCACTGCAATGACTGGCATACCGGTATGGTCAGTGTATTCTTGCAGGCCCATTACCGCCATCTTCCCCAATATCAGCATATCCGGACCGTCTATACCATTCACAACCTGCGCTATCAGGGCGTTTTCCCCAAGGAAATTCTGCCGGATTTATTAAGCCTTGGCTGGGAATACTTTAATATCAACGCATTGGAGTTTTATAACCAGGTCAGCTTTATGAAAGGCGGGCTGGCGTTCTCAGACATCATTACCACAGTCAGCCGTACCTATGCGGAGGAAATTCAACATGAATTCTATGGGGAAAAGCTGGAAGGCTTGCTGAGAAAACGGCGGGAGGATATTGTCGGCATTGTCAACGGCATTGATTACGATGTGTACAATCCGGCCCAGGACGGGCTGATCGCCGTTCCGTATGATGCCTGCTCCATCGATCTCAAATGCGAAAATAAAGTTAAGCTGCAGGAGAAGCTGGGCCTGCCTGTCCGCAGGGGCACGCCGCTGCTGGCCATTGTGTCGCGGCTGGTCGCTCCAAAGGGACTGGATTTGATTGCCCATATCTTAGATGAGCTGGTAACCGGGGAGGATATTCAACTGGTTGTCCTGGGCACAGGCGAAAGCCAGTATGAAGCGCTGTTTCAGCAGGCGGCCTGGAAATATCCTCAGAAGGTTTCGGCCAATCTCTATTTTAACGAGGAACTGGCCCATCAAATCTATGCGGCTGCAGACCTGTTTCTGATGCCGTCTCAATATGAGCCTTGCGGTATCGGCCAGCTCATTGCCTTGCGCTATGGAACGCTGCCGGTTGTCCGGGAAACGGGCGGCCTGAAAGATACCGTTCAGCCCTACAACAAATACACCGGTTTGGGTAACGGCTTCTCGTTTGCCAATTATAATGCCCATGAATTGTTGTTTACCATTAAGAAGGCGCTGGGGCTTTATGGGGATAAACCGGTTTGGTCCAAGATTGTCCATAATGCCATGCAGGCCGATTACAGCTGGCGGCAGTCGGCGCAGCAATATCACTCGATTTATAACAGGTTGCACACCAACGGAGGTTAGTGGTTTTGGAAATAGGAAAAAGGCAACTCCAGGTCGGTTCAGCTGTTTCAGAGCCTATGGTTTTGGGCAGCGAACCTTACACCCGTATTGAACAATTCCAGGCTTGCTTTTTAGACCGGCTGACCGCCCTGCATGGCATTGGCTTAGCAGAAGCCACTCCATGGCAGCAATATACGGCGTTGGCGGCCGTTGTCCGGGAGCGGATTGGACAGGACTGGGTGCAAACCAGGCAGCAAGTCCGGCAGCAAGGCAGCAAACAAGTCTACTATTTGTCTATTGAGTTTTTGCTGGGCCGGCTGCTGGGAGCGAATTTGCTCAATCTTGGCTTGTACACGATTGCCGATACGGCTTTACGCGAGCTGGGGATTTGCTTGGCCGAACTGGAGCAGCAGGAGCCGGATGCCGGTCTGGGCAATGGCGGCCTGGGCCGGCTGGCAGCCTGCTACCTGGACTCAATGGCTTCGGCACGGCTGGCCGGGCAGGGCTGCGGTTTGCGCTACCGTTACGGTCTGTTTGAACAGCATTGGCATGACCGGGCTCAGGTGGAATGCCCTGACCATTGGCTGCAAAACGGCTATGTCTGGGAGTACCAGCGGCCGGAGCAGGCTGTCGAAGTCTGCTTTGGCCGCGGTTTGCAAGCTGAGAGGGTGCGGGCCGTACCCTATGATATTCCGGTTATCGGTTTTGAGAATCAGGTGGTCAATACGCTGCGGCTGTGGAGTGCGGAGGCTGTGCCGGCCTATCCAACGGGGCGGCTTGATTACGACGGGGCCCTTTGGGCCGGTAAACAGGCAGCCGCTATTACCGATCAGCTTTATCCGGACGACAGTTCCGAGCAAGGCAAAAGGCTCCGGCTCAAGCAGCAGTATTTGCTGGTGGCCGCCAGCCTGGCGTCCATTGTGCGGGAATATCAGGCCGGCGGCCGGCCGCTGACCGATTTATCGGATTATGTGGCCATCCATATCAATGATACTCATCCGGCGTTGGCCGTACCGGAACTCATGCGCCTGTTAACCGACCAGGAAGGCTTGGATTGGGAAACTGCCTGGCAGGTTACCGTCCACACCATTTCCTATACCAATCACACGGTCTTGCCCGAAGCGCTGGAACGCTGGCCGGCAGAGCTATTTAAAGACCTGCTGCCCCGGATGTATGAGCTGGTGTATGAAATCAATGAGCGGTTTTGCCAAGACCTGTGGAACCGCTTTCCGGGCGAATGGGATAAGATCGGCCGGATGGCCGTAATAGCCGACGGGGCGGTTCATATGGCTCATTTGGCCATTGCCGGCAGCCATAGTGTCAATGGGGTGGCCAAGCTGCACACCGAAATCTTAAAAACTCAGGCCATGAAAGATTTTGCTGATTTTTATCCCGGAAAATTCAACAATAAGACCAATGGGGTTACTCACCGGCGTTGGCTGATGAAGGCCAATCCCGGTCTTAGCCGGCTCATTACACAGACCATTGGCCCGGATTGGCAGCTGCAGCCCGACCGGCTGGCTGATTTGGCGGCTTACGCCCGGGATGGTGCCTTCCAGCACGAACTGGCTCAGGTCAAACGGGTTAATAAAGCGGTATTAGCCCGTTACATTCATGATCATTATGGTCTGACTGTGTCACTTGATTCGATTTTTGACGTACAGATCAAGCGGATTCATGCGTACAAGCGCCAATTGCTGAATGCGCTGCATATCCTGTTTTTATATAACCGGCTGAAAGCACAGCCTGATTTGAACATTGCGCCCCGGACATTTATTTTCGGCGGCAAGGCCGCGGCCAGCTATGCCGAAGCCAAGAAAACCATTCAGTTAATCAATACCTTAGCAGCCGTCATCAACCAGGACCGGACGGTGCGGGATCAGCTGAAAGTCGTTTATCTGGAGAATTACCAGGTTTCCCTGGCTGAGCTGATTATTCCGGCTGCTGATGTGAGTGAACAAATTTCGACGGCCGGCAAGGAAGCTTCGGGAACCGGAAACATGAAGCTGATGATGAACGGAGCGGTGACCATCGGAACGCTGGACGGAGCTAATGTTGAAATTCAGGAAGCGGTCGGCGAAGATAATCTGTTTATTTTTGGTCTTACGGCCGGCCAGGTGGCTGATTATCTGCAGTATGGCGGCTATTCTTCCCGGGAGCTGTACCGGCAGGATGAGCGGATCGGGATGGTGGCGGACCAGCTGATCAACGGCTTTTTCCCCGTGGATCGGGATGAATTTGCCTTGCTTTATCAGACCCTGCTGGCAGGCAATGATCCCTTTTTTGTGTTAAAAGATTTTGCCGCTTACACGGATGCGCAGGAGCGGCTGCAGCACCGCTTCCAGGATACTCCTGGCTGGCTCCGGATGGCGGCTTTGAATATCGCCCATGCGGGACGGTTTGCGATTGACCGGACCTTTGCCGAATATGCCCGCGATATTTGGTCGGTGGAGGCTAGCGGTCCGCAGCAGGGGCAGAGTCCTGGTGCTAGCGGGAACAAAACCAACATATTCATGCAATAGTGGAGAAAAGTTTGGTGAGAAATGCCGGGAGGGAGAGGGTGCTTAGATGAATCTGAATTGGCTGTTGCACGATTCTCAGTCACTGGCTTTTCGCAGCCCCTTTGGGGCTGTTTGCTGTCAGACTGAGATTACGTTACGGCTGGCCGTAATGAACGTCAACCGGCCGGAAAGCGTGACATTGCGTTTGTGGCAGGACGATGCCGGGGAACAAAAAGTGGTCATGAAGCCGGCGGCCGGCCAGGCCGGGCAGGTGACCTATCAAACCAAAATCACGGCTCCTGCCGTTGGGGTATTATGGTATTATTTTATTGTTGTTGTAGACGGAAAGACCGTGTACTATGGCAATAATCCGGAGCAGCTGGGCGGAACCGGAGCGATTTACGATTTTCAGCCGCCCTCTTTTCAGATTACGGTGTTTCAGGCGGGTACGGCAAGTCCCGGCTGGTTTAAAGAGGCGGTCATGTACCAGATTTTTCCCGACCGGTTTTACAACGGACAGCCGGACGGCGGTTTGCTGGCCGTAAAAAAAGAGTGTGTTGTTCAGTCCGACTGGTTCAACACGCCTTATTATATCCGGGATGTTGATACCAAAGAAATTGTGGCATACGATTTTTTTGGCGGCAATCTGCCCGGAATTATTGCCAAACTGCCCTACCTGAAAGAACTCGGCATTACCGTGCTGTATTTAAATCCGGTATTTGAATCACCCAGCAATCATCGCTATGATACCGGCAATTATCATCAGATTGATCCGCTGCTCGGGGATAACGGCCTGCTGGCCGAGCTGTGCGCCAGAGCGCAGGAAAACGGCATGGCGGTGATTCTGGACGGGGTATTCAGCCATACCGGCAGCGACAGCATTTATTTTAATAAATATGGCCGTTATCCTGGCACCGGAGCGTATCAGTCGCAGCAGTCCCCCTACTTTCCCTGGTACCGGTTTACGCAGTTTCCCGACCGGTATGAATGCTGGTGGGGGATTGACACACTGCCCAATGTGGAGGAAACCGAGCCCAGCTATCTGGATTTTGTGATCCGTTCGGAAGACAGTGTGCTGAAGTACTGGATGAAGCAGGGCATCAAAGGCTGGCGGCTGGATGTGGTGGATGAACTTCCGCCGGCCTTTGTCCAGGAGTTTGCCAAGACACTCAAAGAGGCTGATCCGGAGGCGGTGTTGATTGGCGAGGTGTGGGAGGATGCCTCCCACAAACTTAGCTATGGCCAGCTGCGGGAATATCTGTGCGGCTCCGAACTGGACTCGGTTATGAACTATCCTTTCCGCGATATCCTGCTTGCGTTTATGCTGGGGCAGGCGGATGCGCAAAAGACTCAGCGCTGCCTGATGAGCCTCTATGAAAATTATCCGCGCGAGCACTTCTATGCCACCATGAACTTACTAGGCAGCCATGATGTTCCCCGCATTCTTACACTGCTGGGCGAGGCTCCGGCGGCGGAGTCTTTGACCATTACCCAGCAGGCCAGACACCGGCTGACTGACCAGCAGCGCAAGCGGGCTGTTGACCGGCTTAAGCTGCTGGTCATCTGGCAAATGACCTTTCCCGGGGTGCCGTCGGTCTATTACGGGGATGAAGCCGGTCTGGAAGGCTACCGGGATCCCTTTAACCGCCGGACTTTTCCCTGGGGACGGGAAGATCAGATCCTGCTGGAGTGGCACAAGCGCCTGATTGCGCTCAGGCACCGCTATCCGGCGTTAAAAACCGGCGAATGGCTGCCTGTTTATGCGCAAGGCGATGTGTACGGTTATGTGCGCCGGATTGTGAATGGTAAAGATGTGTTCGATCAGCCTAAGGCGGATAATACCTTGCTCGTTTTGCTCAACCGCAATCCGGACCGTCCGGTCCGGGTGACGCTGGATGTGCGCGGGCTGTGCCGTGGTTTGGTGCAGGATGTGCTGCAGGGCTCGGAATTTGCGGTGCAGCAGGGAACGCTATCGCTTGAATTGGCTCCTTTGGAGGGTAAAATTTTGCTGCAAATTGATAAGAATCCACTCCCGCGTCAGAGCGGGGTGCTGCTTCATCCTACCTCTCTGCCGTCCAAATACGGGATTGGCGACCTGGGCAAAGAAGCCTATGAATTTGTTAACTTTCTCTATAAAAGCAAACAAAAAGTCTGGCAAGTACTGCCGCTTCATCCGGTTGGCTTTGGAGAATCGCCCTATCAGACGTTATCGGCATTTGCCGGCAATCCTTTGCTGATTTCCCTGGGCAAACTGGTAGCCGAAGGTTTGCTGACCGCTGCTGATGTCCGGCTGCCTCAGCCTTTTGCTCCCGATCAGGTGGAATTTGCCCGGGTGCAGTCCTTTAAGGAGCCCTGTTTCCGCAAAGCCTATGCTGCCTTTGTGGCCAAAGGCCCGGACCTTGCTTATCAGAATTTTATTGAAGATCAGGATTTCTGGCTGGAAGACTACGCCTTATTCATGGCACTCAAAAGCCATTTTAGCGGCCTGAGCTGGCCTGAATGGCCGCAGGAGCTGGCCCGGCGCGAACCGGCGGCCTTGCAGGCGTATCGGCAGCAGCTTCAGGCTGAGGTGGGGTATCACCGGTTTTTGCAGTATCTGTTTTTCCGGCAATGGCTGGCATTAAAGCGCTATGCCAACCAATGGGGGATCCGCATCATTGGCGACATGCCGATCTTTGTGGCGCATGACAGTGCCGATGTATGGGCGCATCAATCATTGTTTGAACTGGATGAAAACGGGTTAGCCCAAAAAATTGCCGGCGTACCCCCTGATTATTTTAGTGAAACCGGCCAGCTCTGGGGCAATCCCCACTATAAGTGGGAAGTGATGGCCCAAGACCGGTACCGCTGGTGGGTAGAACGGTTCCGCCTGCTGCTTGAGCTGGTGGATATAATCCGGGTGGATCATTTCCGGGGATTTGAAGCTTACTGGGAAGTTCCGGCCGGCGAGCAGACCGCCATTCATGGACAATGGGTCAAAGGGCCGGGTTGTGCTTTTTTTGCCAGCCTGGAACAGCAGTTGGGCAAATTGCCCATTATTGCCGAAGACCTGGGCGTGATAACCCCTGAGGTAGAAGATTTAAAATGCGAGTTTTATTATCCGGGCATGAAGGTGCTGCATTTTGCGCTGGCCTGTGATGAGGCGCAATGCTGCATTCCGTTCATTTGCGAGCAAAACTCGGTAGTCTATACCGGGACACATGATAACAATACAACGGTAGGCTGGTATAAGGAAACGGTCCGTGAGGATGCCGACTATGCCGCCTGTATTCATAAAATATTGGAATTGGAGCAGGATGCTCTTCCCGAGGAAGTGTGCTGGCAGTTGATTGAGTTTGCTTATCAGTGCCATGCTAATACAGTGATTATTCCAATGCAGGACCTCTTGTGTTTGGACAGTGAGGCCAGAATGAACACACCGGGAACGGTCGGCGGCAACTGGCACTGGCGCTGCCGCAAAGAAGCCTTAACTCCGGAACTGGCCGCCCGGCTGGCGGCATTGGTTGGACGGCATAAACGCCAATGACGGCGCAGTCAGGGAAATATACTCTTCAGGGAGTATGTTTTTCCTGACTGTTTTTTGTTGCTCTTTGTGTTGCTGAGCCTGAGTGCGTCAGCGGTCCCGTACGGCCAAAACCTGTCAGTAATAACGGTATTTTTACGGAAAAAGAGCCTGATTTGCGGGCATTACCTTGGGAAAATCACAATTAATCAAATTTCGACATGCCGGCTATAGTATAATGGGACTCATTACAAATAGACACAGCAGTTGTATTCTTATAGATGTGGGAGAAACTATGAAATCGAGCAAACTGGTAAGGAAGACCTATTTATTCGCGACGGTCATCATCACCATTCCCATGATTTTGTTCGGCTGGATGAATGCGATCAATACCCGGGAACGGATTATGGCAGAAAAAGAACGGATGCTGATGACTATTGCAGGAACTCTTGAACAACGTTTTCCGAATTCCTATGAGGCAATTCTACTCCAATACCCGCAAGCCGTCAGTGAGCACGATAAAAGAATGGCCATTCATCAAAGCTTGCAGCCCATTGTGAATGAGCTGGCTGAACGCTATCCCGAATATGGGCTGGGTTATGGCACCAATACGCAGCGGGTCGCTTTTTATCCCTTTAGGCCGGAGATTTTTACCAAGCCTATTTCGGAAAAGGCCAGGTCTGTTTATGATACGAAAGAAAGCGTGTTAAGTTCCAATCTGTATTCTCCATCCTGGGGAGCTCCGGCGATGGTGTTATTCTACCCGCTGTTTTATAGTGGAGAAGTGATTGGACATGTGTGGGTTAATACCAAGCTAACCGGTGTTCAGCAGGCGATTCATTTTGCCTGGGCACAAAATTTGGTTATTTTGATCATATCCTGGCTGGGATTGATTTTTTTATTGCAGCGGGCTTTTACCAGCATTGGGAAGGAAGTCGAGGCATTTTCGGCCTGCATTGTGGAAAAGAAGGATGATCTGAGACAGCTTTCCAGTCTGCCGGAACTCAAGCCGCTCCGGAAGGCGGTTATGGACTTGCGGGACGGGCTTAGGCAGGAGAAAGATGTTGTGGCGGATGCTCTGGCCGCGGTGCAGCAGGTGTTAGACCGGATTAGCGATTTGTTTTTTGCTCTGGACCGGGATTTCCGCTTTATCTACACGAACAAACGGATGACTGAGCTGTATAAGCAGGTCGCCATTGGCGACTGTATTTGGGATGTACTGCCGTCGATCAGGCCTTTTGCGCCACAATTTAACCAGGCCTTGGCCGAGCAGATTTCCATCAGCTATACGACTTATGCCGTTACCATTCAAAAGTGGGTTGAAGTGACCCTTTACCCGTCGCAGCACGGCCTGACCGTCTATCTGAAGGATATCCATGCGCAAAAGCTGGCACAGGGGCAATTGAAAGAACAGGCACGCCTGATCGATCTGGTTCAGGACCCGCTGATTATGTGGGACATGTCCGGGACGATTATTCTTTGGAATGGCGGCGCTGAAAAAACTTACGGCTGGTCCAAAGAAGAAGCTTTAGGGAAAAATATTACCGACTTGGTTCAGTCTAAATTCCCGCAGCCGCTGGTTGATATTATGGACGAACTGCTGAGCCATCATTATTGGGAAGGCGAACTGATCGATACCTGTAAAGACGGACGGCAAATGGTGGTGTGGAGCAGCTGGTCGGTCAACCGGGGCGAAAACGGGGAACCGCTGTCGGTTTTTGTTTTAAATCATGACATCACGGAAAAGCGGAAACTGGAAGAGGAGATTGCCCGCTTTGACCGGCTCAATGTCATTGGTGAAATGGCAGCCGGTATTGGGCACGAGGTCCGCAACCCGCTCACGACCGTTCGTGGTTATTTGCAGATGTTTTCGCACAAGCTCAAGTTTGTCGAATACCAGGAACAGTTCAAAACCATGATTGAGGAGCTGGACCGGGCCAATTCCATCATCAGCGAATTCTTGTCACTGGCTAAGGACCGGCCGCTGTCGATGGAAGCCTCCAATCTCAATGACATTATTCAGCCCTTATTCCCCTTGCTGCAGGCCGATGGCTTCCGGATGGGACATCAGATTCAACTGGAGCTTGGAAGCATTCCGGAGTGCTTGCTGGACCCGAATGAAATCAGGCAGCTTATTCTGAATCTGGTCCGGAATGCCTTTGAGGCCATGAAGATTCCGGGCCGTGTTCGCATTACAACGGCTTATGAACAGGGGGAGATTATCCTGGCTGTGAAGGATAAGGGGTGTGGTATTCCCCAGGAAATATTAGCGAAACTCGGGACTCCTTTTGTGACCACTAAAGATACCGGCACCGGTTTGGGCTTGCCGGTGTGCTACCGGGTAGCCCAGCGCCATAACGCCCAAATTGACATTGAAACCTCTTCGGCCGGTACTGTCTTTTTTATCAAATTTCCGGCTGTCGGTTCCGGCGATTCGTAATGTTTAACAAAAAAAGCAGCGTACACTTGCATTTTTTGGGGAGAAAAGGATATAATTTAAATGGGCATATGCCCGTTTCGGTGAGGAGTGTAGAAAAAATGCCTCGGAAACGTTGCTGCGGAAAAGTCGAACACGTCCCTTGCTGCCGGCGCTTTGTTCCGGAGAATAGTGCCGAAACAGCCGGTGTGGATCTGTTTCTTGAAGAATTGGAAGCCTTGCGGCTTAAAGATGTCGTTGAACTGGACCAGATAGCCTGTGCGGAGCAGATGGAGATTTCGCGCACTACGTTTCAACGCATTTTGCATTCGGCCAGGCGCAAAATCGCACAAGCCTTATTGGAAGGGCAAGCCATCAATATTGAAGGAGGGCATTATGTCATGACAAACAGGGTTTTTGAATGTGTCGACTGCGCACATCAGTGGGAGGAAAAGCCGTGTACGCTGGGCGGAAAGCATGGTTATGAAATTGCTTGTCCGGCTTGCGGCAGTATGAAGAAAAGCAAACTGGAAAATGGAATCAAACAGGCTTGTGGCGGTCATCAGCATACGCATGGCAATGGCTGCTGCGGTCATCATCAATAAGCTGAAAGAGGTGTTTTGGGTATGTCCGGTTTTTATGGTGCCGGCCCCTGGGGAGCCGGTTCGCGTTGGTGCGGTTGGTGTTTGGGGGGCGGCGGTCTGGTCAATGCCGTGATCTTAGGAATCGGAATTTATGCTGTAACGCGGTTGCTGCGGAACTCGCCGGCCCAAAAGTAGTGGTTATCAATAAAGGCTAATCCTCAAGGAGGATTAGCCTTTTCATTTGAGTGTTATGAACTTAGAGGGATGCCCGAAAAAGGTTTTCCATTTCCTCCTGGCTGGCTTGACGCGGATTGGTAAGGCTGCAGACATCTTTCAGGGCGTTGGCTGCGAGCAGCGGGATATCGGCCTCTTGAAAGCCTTTTACAGCGTTCAATCCGGCCGGGATACCAATATCACGGGACAGGGTGGTTATGGCCGTTATCAATTGCTCAATGGTTTTGGCCGGTGGCTGACTGGCGGCAGGGATGCCAAAGGCGTGGGCGATGGTGGTAAATTTGTCAGGAACAGCCTGGGCGTTAAAGGCTGCCACGGCCGGCAGCATGAGGGCATTGCACATGCCATGGGGCAGGTTGTAATAGCCGCCAAGCTGATGGGCTGTGGCATGGACATACCCTAGATTCGCATTGTTGAAAGCAATACCGGCCAGATAAGCGGCATAAATCATCATTTCGCGGGCTTGAATATCGCGGCCGTTGGCGACAGCCGGGCGTAAATACTGCGCGATGAGCTCAATGGCTTTGAGGGCTTTGCAGTCGGTGACCGGATTGGCATCGATTGAGACATAGGCTTCAATCGCATGGGTTAGGGCGTCCATCCCGGTGGTTGCCGTCAGCGAGGGGGGCAGATCCAGCATTAAGGCAGCGTCATTTACGGCAATGCAGGGAGTGATATGCCAATCGGAAATGGCCATTTTGACTTTACGCCCCTCATCGGTGATCACACAATAGCGGGTCAGTTCGCTTCCTGTGCCGGCCGTCGTATTGACGGCAATCAGGGTAGCCGAAGGTTTGCGCAATTTATTCAGACCTTCGTAATCTTGAATTTCACCGCCGTTGGTGACCAGCAAGGCGATGGCTTTGGCGCAGTCATGGGGAGAACCGCCGCCAAAGGAGATGAGAAAATCGCAGCCATTGTCCAGATAAATCTTGAGCCCGCGCTTGACGTTCTCGGTGGTTGGATTCGGCTTGACCTCATCATGGATGACATAAAACAGGCCCATATCATCCAAGACATCGGTCAGCTGGCAAATGAGCGGGCTGCTGCTTAGAAAGCGGTCGGTGACAATCAGTGCCTTTCTAAACTTCATGGGCTTTATGTATTCGGCTAGTCTCCCTAAGCAATTTGTGCCAATTAAACTAATGGGAGTCATAAAAAACTCGTGAATCCGTTGGTGCATGCTTTCACCCCATTTTCGTGCATCTGTATCATTCATCCTATCAACTTTTAAGGCGGCTTACAAGCTCATAAAGCCATTGTCGGCAAGGTTGCCCTATGTAAAGTTGATTTTTTCACATAAATGGTTTCAAATCCGGTCCTGCCGACGATGATAAAGGGAAGTTCTGACAACATGTTTGGTTGCTTTTTGGGCAAACTAAAAAAGTATGAAACGCGACTTATTGATTCAAATAGAAGGAAACTGGAGGATTAAAAAACATGTCTGACGTTGATGTTCTGGTTAAAGAAAAGCTGGTTCCGTTTCGGCAGAAGGTTATTGAGGTATTAAAAGAAAAACATCCTTATGTGATTGGAATTGCCGAGTCGGCCATGGCTGGCCGCAAAAATAAAGTGGGTCTGCTGATTACCGAAAATGGGAAGGCTGCCGGTGAATATACTTTTTTGCTGGATGGCATTAATGTAGAACAGGTAGAAATCGGTGTGCTGGATGCACAGGTCAAGCATCCGCTGCTGGGAGAGATTAAACCGTATGGGGTTCTGGAGAAAACCGATCTTGAGGCCATGCTGACCGATGACCTCTTTTTTACCGACACCTTTGCCGCACTGAAAAAAGCGTTGCCCAAAATGACGCTGAAATTTCTGGCTTAAGGATAGGGAAGCAAAAGTTAGGCTTTTGCTTCTTTTTATTTTTCCGGTTCTTAACCTGCTGATGACAGCAACCCGGTTTTGACGTATGCTTCGCTTTATCCAGGAAATACTATGAACAATTCTGTTGTTTGCGAGGCTGACTATGAATTTTGCTATAGGATCGGTCATCATATTGATTCTAGTGGTCATATGGATGCCAAAGCGGCTGTCCATACAGAAACTGTATGTAACGTTTGGCGTTCTGTCGGCCATTTCATTATTTACCGATATTGCGATCGGTGTGGTTTATGATCTTTTTGATTATTCGGCGACTCCCCAGATTGAACTGGCAGAGCATATTGTTGATGCCAGCCTTTCTCCGCTTTTTGGCATAGTATTTGCCAATTTTATGCCGAGGAGAACCAAAGCTTTTATTGTCTATTGGCTTGCCTGGGTTGTATTTTCTATTGCCTATGAATGGGTCGCAGTTCAGGTTGCCTTTTTAAATTATAAAGGCTGGTCGCTTTTTGATTCATCCTTGATCTACCTGGCTATCTATTGGTTTATCCGCTGGCATATTTTTTTCCTGGAGAAAGATAAGGGGTAGATCCGACAAAACTGTACCCAATGAGGGGCGATCAATATGAAGTTCTGGCTTCTCAGCTTTGCTTTTTCATGGACCATCTGGTTCGTGTTTGCTGATAAAAAACGTTGGCGGGAACTATTTTCTCTTGGTTTCATTGCACTGGTTTATGCTCTGGCAACCGATGTGCTGATGCATTATTATCCGCTCTGGATTTATGACGGACAAATGTCACCGCTTCCGGAGCTGGCCAATGCCTTTGGCGTTTACCCGGTGGTCACTTACTTGTTTATCCAATGGCTGCCCAAGCAAAAAAACATCTGGGTGCTTTTAGCCTACTGGTTTTTCTGGACCGGCATTGCGGTCGGCATCGAACTGTATCATGTTAAAACCGGTCACATGAGTTATCCGCGTTGGTGGAATACCTATCATTCCTACATAGCCAATTGGATTTTATTTTGGATGTTTTATCACCTGCATAAGCTGTTTCGTTTTGAGCGCCTGTCCTCTTAATAGCATATTCTTCAACTACATATTACAGGACGGTTCCGCTGACAGCGATGATCACGGATAAGAGAGCAAATCAAACAAGCGGTTAGGCAAATGGACAACAGGACGATGGAAAGAGGGAGGAGCCAGTGGGACTGAGGAGTGTCACCGGAACCGTCCCCGTGACACACAAGGCGGCAATTGCGGGGCTTTAGTGCTGGTTAGCGATTCAGTTCCGTGATCAGGGCGAGCTGTTTATTGCATTGAAAATCGCATAGAAGGTTGTATTGCCGGGAACCGAGTGGACTTCGATCTTGGCGTGATGGCGGGCGGCGATTTGATAGCAAACGGCCAGGCCGAGACCGGTGCCGTGATCTTTGGTGGTCAGGAAAGGGGTTCCTAGTTTATCCAAGAGGGTATCCGGGATGCCGGTGCCCGTGTCATGGACCGATAGGAGGACATGATCGCCATCCACATGGGTTCGGATGGTTAGTATTCCGCTGGCCTCCATGGCGTCAAAGCCGTTGCGGACCAGATTGAGCACCAATTGCCGGATTTCACTGTCATTGAGCGGAAGTTGGGGCAAATTTTCCTTTTCAAGGATCAAATCATGCCCCGAGTTGTAGGCTTCAGCTCGCAGCAAGGGAAAGAGCGAGTCCAATATCTGATTGAGATTGCCTGGCTTTAGGTCAATGGATTTGTCTTTTGCCAGTGACAAGTATTCGGTAATGATGGCGTTGGCCCGGTCCAACTCTTCAATCATGGTTGTAAAGTCAGTGTGGAATTCCGCATATTTTTCTTTTTGTAAATACCACTGCAAATAGCCTCTGACTGCTGTCAGAGGATTTCTAATTTCATGGCCGATGCCTGCAGCCATTTCACCGACCAGATTGAGGCGGTCCAGGCGCAGGAGTTCAATATTCAGCTTTTGCTGTTTATCAAATTGCTGAAAAAGCCAGAGCATAAAAGCCAGTAGGGCTAAGCTGGCGGCGATGGCCCCGGTGATATAGAATTTTTTGCGCTGCTCAAAGTCGGCTAGAGCGACCTGAGTGGATTTTCCCACCGTGACCACCAGCGGATAGTCAGGCATGATCCGGCAGCTGATAATCCGTGAAATGCCGTCCGGAGATTCGGACGCCGCTGTTATACTGGACTGATCGGCTGCAGGGGTAAGTTTGGCAGGATTGCTGGTAATCGGCTCCGGGAGTTCCAAGCGGGCATCGGTTTGGCGGGCGCGGTTCAATCCGTCTGTTCCGGTTAAAGCGAGCAGCTGATTTTGGCCTAAGTCAATTTTTTCGTAAAAGGACATAAAATAGCTCTTTCTTAGACCGATATAGACAATTCCGCCAAAGCTTCCATCCGGATGATTGATTCGGCGGGTCAGGGGAATGGTGGTAATGCCGTTAAAGCGGCCGACAATGGGTAACCCGATGTATAGTTGGTCTTGATGATCTTTGTGATAGCGATAGTAATCACGGTCGGAACGGTCCTGATCCAGTGCATCCTCGGCAGAAGCCTGGATCACCATGCCGTCGGCATTATAGATGGCGATGAGTGTCCGGCTGAGATCCTGGGACAGGTTGGCTAAAATGGGGGCAACCGGTGCGTTCGCAGCAGCTTTTTGTTCGTAAGCATATTTTAAATTGAACAAGTCTTTATCGGCGCCGGTAATAATCCGGCGAACATGCTCTTCAAAGGCTTTGGCCAGATTCATCGTTTCCCGGGAGTTTTCCTCAATGGTCCGCTCATAGTCCCAGTTGATTTGATAATAGACAAATGTCCAGATACCCGTAATGAGTAAAAAACCTAATGAAAAAACCAGCCATTTATAGCTAGTGAAAGACCGGCGCTTGAGTATTTGATCAATATTGGCAAATTTCAAGTGGCACCTCCAAGCTGTTACTTTCCTACATTTGACAAAAATTTCCCAATTCCTTTATAACTGTGTCCTAGCGTTATGGTGACTGCTGAATCTTCGCCCAGCCATTTTCAGGGTTGTTTCATCAACCATCTCCCTGTCTCTTGTCATCAAACATGAAGTAACAACTAAATTTAAAGTTGCATATATTCCTTGAAATGATGTAAACTCAACATAGAAAAGCTTCTCAAGAGGACGATGGATGTCCGTTAAAAACCTGTGATAGGAGAATCATCATGCTCTCACAAAATATTCATGACAAAATCGCTAAGTCTTCCTGGATTCGGGCGATGTTCGAGGAAGGGGCGAGACTGCGTCAGATTCACGGTGCCGACAAGGTTTATGACTTTAGCTTAGGCAATCCCGACTATGAGCCGCCCGCTGAGGTTCAGACTGCCCTTAGAAAATATGCCAATGGCGATGAGCCCGGCAAGCACCGCTATATGAGCAATGCCGGCTATCCGGATGTGCGGGAAAAAATTGCGCAGCAAATCAGTGCCGAAAGCGGCCTTGAGCTCAATCAGAATCATATCATTATGGCTTCCGGCGCGGCCGGAGGACTGAATGTGGTTTTGAAAAGCATTTTAAATCCGGGTGACGAGGTCATTGTCTTGGCCCCGTTCTTTGTTGAGTATCTGTTTTACATTGAAAATCACGGGGGCAAGCCGGTGGTTGTGCCCACTAACCCCAACAATTTTGAGCCATCCCTCGAAGCCTTGGAAAAGAATATTACGCCAAGATGCAAAGCCGTTATTTTAAACTCACCCAATAATCCGACCGGGGTTATTTACCGCGAGGAGACACTCAGGCAGCTTGCGGACCTACTGGCCTGCAAGGAGCAGAAATACCAGAGCGAAATTTTGGTGATTTCCGATGAACCCTACAGCAAGATTGTCTATGATCAGGCTGAGGTGCCGCAAATCCTGAAAATTTTCAAGCATTCGGTCATCGTCAACTCTTACAGCAAGTCTCTGGCCATTCCCGGAGAACGGATTGGTTATATTGCCGTTAATCCGGCCATTGCCGATGTGGAGCTGTTTGTCAATGGAATGATTTTTGCTCATCGTACGTTGGGCTTTGTCAATGCCCCGGCTTTATTCCAGAAGATTGTCGGTGATTCGCTGGACGCTGCGGTGGATACCGAAGAATATAAGCGGAGACGCGACTTTTTATATGAGCAGCTTACCGCACTGGGCTATTTCTGCGTTAAGCCGGAGGGGGCGTTCTATCTCTTCCCCCGCTCCTTTATCCCGGATGATATTGAATTTACCAAACGGGCCCTGAAGTATAATCTGCTCCTGGTACCGGGAACAGGCTTTGGTTGTCCGGGACATTTCCGGATTGCTTATTGTGTGGATTTCCAAACCATTCAAAATTCCATTCCGGCCTTTAAGGCGCTGGCTGAGGAGTTTCAAGGATAATCCATTTGGCTGGAGCCGACTGGAGTCAAGGCTGATTGAACACAAAAAATGAGCAAAAGGACCGTCCCCGTGCTTCGGCGGGCTGTCTTTTTGCTTTTTTGTGCGTTTATAGGACAAACCGGTGTGCATTTTATTAGCCTGTTACAGGATATTTTTGCCGAGGAGGCCGGGATTGGCAGGATAGTAGGCGGCGGATATAAAAAATAATATAGCGAAACGATGACTATTTACAGCTGGGCGGTGGCTGCATGATCAAGCAATTGCTGGATGATTTTTTTACAGGCTTTCAATTTTTAACACGGATGTATATTAAAAAGAATTTAAGCTGGTCACCGGAGTCCTTTGGGCGCAGTGTTAAATTTTTTCCTTTAATTGGTGCTATTCTTGGCTTGCTGCTGGGCGGGATCGCGTATGGGGTGCAGTGGTCTTTGGGCGCTCAGGTGCCGCTGCATGTACTGGCAGCGCTGCTGCTGCTGGCCGAGGTTGTTATGACCGGAGGCTTGCATTGCGACGGCTTTATGGATACCGTGGATGGGGTATTTTCCGGCCGCCCCCGTGAACGGATGCTGGAGATTATGAAAGACAGCCGGGTGGGAGCCTTTGGAGCCATTGGCTTTTGTTTGCTGATTTTATTCAAATATTCGCTGCTTTTAGATATTGCTCCCGACCGGTTGTGGCAGGCGCTGGTCATTGCACCGGTCGTCGGCCGGTTGGCCAGTGTGGTCGTTATTACCCAATTTCCTTATGTTCGTGCTGAGGGGCTGGGCAAAGGCCTGTTTCAGCATTCCGGCAAAGGAACGCTGTATTGGGCCGGGCTGTTTGCCTTGGCCGTGTTAGGACCGTTTGGCCCGATGGCGCTCATTGCGCTGGCGGCTGGAATGGCTGCCATGCTGCTGACAGCCCGCTTGGTTGTGAGTAAGCTGGGCGGGATGACGGGTGATGTCTATGGGGCCGTTATCGAAGTAACCCAAGTGGGCGCTTTGCTGGCCGTTTGTTTGTATCGATAGTATTTTTTTGACCAGCCGCTTCAACATTTTGCTGTATGTCTTTTGCCGGTAGGAAATCGGCTGTTGCCAGCGAAGTGATATACCAAAACCACATACATTGCCACCAAACAGGTGCCCCTTTTTTTAGGGGAGAATAGGGAAGTACGAAAGGATTGTCTCGCAATCCTTAACGTCGCGGTCGCGCCACTGTAATCGGGGAGGAATGCTGCTTATGCCACCGGGTTTGCCGGGAAGGTGCAGCAGACTGTTGATCCGTAGCCAGGAGACCTGCCTGATTTGGCTGTCATTTACCCCCGCGCAAGGGGTACTGCCAGAAGGATAGGGATGTTCAAACCAATACCTAGCCTTTTTGGGCTAGGTATTATTTTTTTATTCAATTGGCACCGGCGCCCGGATATGTTCAGTGAACGTTCCATGTCAACAAAGAGATTATTGAGGGGGAATTCAGATGGATTATGAAGCAGCAGTCAATGAATTGATCGACGGAGCGGCTAAACCGCCCAACAGCCTGGGGCTATTGGAAAAGTATTTCCGCAAGATGCTATTGGCCTGGGGTGTCAGGCATGATGAAGTCAAGCCCCATCATCTCATCTTTGCAGCCGATAACGGTGTCGTGGAAGAGGGGGTCGTGGTGTTTCCGGCGGCCATTACCTATTTGCAGGCGCAAAACATGGTGGATGGCCGGGCTACCATCAGTTGTTTCTGTAAGAGCAATCAAATTCCTTATACGGTTGTAGACGTTGGGATTAATCATCTGAATGCGGTGGGGGTGGACCGCAAAGTGGCTTATGGCACCAAGAATTTTATGAAACAGGAGGCCATGAGCTGCGAAGAATTTGCCAAAGCGTGGCAGGCCGGTCAGGAACTGGTTGCCGACGTGGTTGTCCATCAAGGAAGTAATTTGATTTCGTTCGGTGAAATGGGGATCGGCAATACCACGACCTCATCGGCGGTGCTGCACGCTTTGACCGGTATGTTTCCGGAATTTCTGGTGGGTTATGGTGCCAGCCCTGCCACCAGTGATGTGCTGAAACGCAAACGTCAGGTGGTCGGCAAAGGCGTTGAGCGGCACAAGGCGGCTATGCAGACGGTTGAGGATATCATTCGCTGTGTCGGCGGCTTTGATATTGCCGCTATTTGCTCCGGTATGCTGGAATGTGCCCGTCAGCGCGTTCCCTTCGTAATTGACGGTTTTATTACGGCGGTGGCTTATGCCTGTGCGGCCAGGATCAATGGGGAGATTGAAAAATATGCGATTCCTTCGCATGTGTCCCGTGAACCTGGGATGGCCTATGCCTTGCTGTTAGGCAATATTCTGGCCGATGATGTCATCATTCGCGGCGGCATGGCTTTAGGGGAAGGAACAGGGGCTGTTCTGATGGTTTCAATGCTGAAAAGTACGGCTTATGCCATGTTCCATATGGCCCGTCTGAGTGATTTTGATTTGAGTGCGGTCACTCCGGCGGCCATGTAACCGGACCGTCCTATTGATATAGAAAAATATTGCCGTGCGATAAGAAAAACTTGCTGTTCGCAGGAATAAAGTACAATTTTAGCCAATACTCCCTACTATGAATGAAAATTCCTACAATTCATAATAAGCTGATTTCATGGGGGGAGCCTTGTGCAAGGATATAATCGTTTTACATTAGGTGAAATCGTAAATACCCAGGTGTTGCAGGAAATTCAGGATAAGTTTTCTGAGACGACCGGCCTGGCTGCCGTGATCGTCGATGTCGATGGTATTCCGGTGACAACCCCGAGTAACTTTACCGACTTTTGCCAGTATATTCGATCCGACTTGGCCGGTCTGGCTCGCTGCATGGCGTGCGATGACCGGGGTGGGCGCAAGGCGGTGCAAAACCGTCGTCCCTGCGTTTACCATTGTCATGCCGGATTGACCGATCTGGCTGCGCCGCTTATTGTGCAAAATCAGTACCTGGGTGCCTTTTTGGCTGGCCAGGTCGTTCAGGAGGGCTCGGATACCAAAGCCGAAATGCTGCGGCTGACCGCTTCGCTGGAGCGCGATCAGGATAAGCTTGGCGAATTGTTTGATAAAGTCGAGATCATTCAGGAAAGCCGCATGAAAGCCGCTGCTGATTTAATTTATATCATGTCCAACTATATTGTGGAAATCGGTGTGGCCAATATTGTGCAAAAGCAGCTGATGGAAGAAATCCGCTCTAAAGCCGAGCTGGAAAACTTATTGAAGGCGGCTGAGTTAAAGGCGCTACAGTCCCAGGTCAATCCGCATTTTCTGTTCAATACCCTCAATACCATTGCCAGGCTGGCGTTATTAGAAGGAGCCAGCCGTACCCAGGAAATTGTCTATGCCTTGTCCGACCTGCTGCGCAATAATTTGCGCGACATTGAAGAGTTGCGCACCCTGGAGGAAGAAGTCAAATCCATTAACGACTATTTAACCATCCAGCGCGTCCGGTTTGGCGACCGGATTCAGGCCCGGGTGAATGTTGCCCCCGAACTCTTGGATACGCATATTCCGGCCTTAACTTTACAGCCGCTTGTGGAAAATGCTATTATTCATGGCATAGAACCCAAGAAGGAGGGTGGTGAAGTCATCATCGACGGTCATATCGAAGGGGAGCGCCTGGTGCTGGTCGTCCAGGATACCGGGATTGGCATTCCGCAGGAACGGATCCATTCCATTTTCCGGGCTGAGAAACGGCGGCCTACACAAGGGCAAACCACCGGCTTGGGCATTGTCAATGTTCATAAGCGTATTCAGCACCATTTCGGTCCCGACTACGGGATCAGGATGGAAAGTGAACTGGGCAGAGGCACCAGCATTTATATCCAGATTCCTTTTTGCCGTTAATCCCAATCTCACGGAAGGAGCAGCAGAACGCTATGGTTACACTATTGATCGCAGAAGATGAACAACTGGAACGCCAGGCTTTACGTTATATCATCACCCGCCATTGTCCCGATATACAAATTGTCGCTGAAGCCGGCGATGGAACGAGTGCCGTCCGGGAAGCCTCCCAGCAGCAGCCTGATATTGTATTGATTGATATCCGCATGCCGGAAATGAACGGCCTGGAAGCCGCTAAAGCCATCAGGGCCATTCTGCCGGATGTCCGGATTGTCATGCTGACTGCTTTTGATGAGTTTGAGTATGCCAAACAGGCGCTTAAAGTAGGGGCGGTCGAGTATTTGCTCAAGCCGCTGCGTCCGGAGGATTTGATCAAAGCGCTGCAGGCGGTGATCGAGGAAGTCAACCAGGTCAAGCAGAAGGCCCGGGAGGATTTGCAGCTCAGGCAGAGCTTGCAAGAGGCTGCCCCCTATATCAAAATGTCGCTGGTGCAGGATTTGATCTCCGGCAATATAACCGATCTGGAACAGTTTCAGGAACGGGCGTCTTTTCTCGGGGTCGAGGTAACGGCCGGCGTGGTCATGGTGCTGGATGTGGATAATTTTAAGCAAATTACCCGCAGTGAGCCTGAATTAAAGAAGCAGTTGGTCAAACAGCAGCTTTATCAAATTGCCGTCGGGGCGGTTGGGGCTCATGTCCTGGTTACGCCTTTCAGCAGTGACAATATTATTATTATTCTGGGCCATTACGCTGCTGAGCAGCCGGATGCAGTCAAGCTAAAAGCTTTTCATATTGCCGAGCAAATTCGCAAAGAAGTGGTCACCCATATGGGCATCAGTGTCACTATTGGCATTGGCCGCTATTGCACTGATCCGCGGGAGATGCATAAATCATATATTGAAGCCATCAATGCACAGCGGCAGCGGTTTTATCTGGGGGATAACCAGATTATTCATGTGGATGACATTCCGCATTTAAGTGAGCAGACATTTCATTATCCTTTTCAAAATGAGCGGGCGGTTTTGGACCGGGTGCGCTGCGGGGACCGGAAACAGGCCAAAGAGGCTTTGGGCAAGCTGCTGGATGAAATTTTTGCCAAATGCGGGACCATTGAGATTGTCAAAGCCTCGGTGCTGGAACTCCTCATTGTCCTGTCCCGGTCGGCGATTGAGGGCGGTGCCAGCATGGCGCAGTTGACGCTGCTCAACTTTGACCATATCAGCAAGCTGATGCAGTGTTCCACCAAGGATCAGGTGTACCGCTGGATGATGGATTCGCTGGACAGTTTCCTGGATAACATGCTGGAGAATCGCAGCGGGCTGAACACCCGTGTTATTAATAAAGCCTGTGAATATATCGTAAAAAATTGCCAGCGCAATATTTCGCTGGAAGAGGTTGCCCAATTTGTGCATTTAAGCCCGTTTTATTTCAGCCGGCTGTTTAAGCAGGACAAAGGCTGCAATTTTGTCGATTTCCTGACCAAGGCGCGGGTGGATAAAGCCAAGCTGATGCTGCAAAGCTTTGACTATACCATTGTGAGGGTGGCGGCCGAGGCCGGGTATCATGATGCCAGCTATTTCTGCCGGGTATTCCGTCAGGAAGTGGGCATGACACCGAACCAGTACCGCAATGAACTGCGCCGTGGCAAGCTTTGAGCGGGCCGGGTGGTAAACGGCCGATCTACTGCCCTGTTGGCGGGACATTTTTGGTTACTGACACATTTTTATAAAAACCAGCAAAATCGGATTATGGCAAATTCGGTCCCGGCGGGACGAATTTTATGCCGCTAGAATCGCAGGGTTATGGTATAGGACTGTTGAAAAACAGTCCTTTTTTGCGTTCCGGCGCAGAAGTCTGATATGTTTTCGCAAAAAAATCATACGTGGAACAGCCGCCAGGATTTTTACCATAAATGGATTTTTTTGCGGCGCAATTTAGTACAGCTAGTACGCAATATTCACTCAAGGTATAACAGGGACACAAGCATAAATTTTATTAATGCAGAAGATTTCGAAAGATTGCGAGGGAATGGCATGAGCACCGAAAAACCAAGAGTGGTTCAGGAATATGTACCTGGCAAGCAGGTTACACTGGCCCATTTAATTGCCAATCCGAAGAAGGATTTATGTGAAAAACTGGGGCTTATGAACACTTCAGCGATTGGAATATTGACCATCACTCCCTGTGAAGCCGCGATCATTGCAGCGGATGTCGCCACCAAGACGGCCAATGTGCAGATCGGCTTTATGGACCGCTTTACCGGTTCGCTGGTCATTACCGGACCGGTTTCAGCCGTAGAGGCCGCACTCGGGCAGGTCATCAACGTATTGGTCCGCGGGCTGGGCTTTACCGGTGCCACGCTGACAAGATCCTGATATGAAGAAGATTATGCTGGTAGGTCCGGTGGGAGTAGGCAAAACTTCTCTGATTCATGCGCTGAATCAAAACCAAACCAAGGCCGACAAAACGAGCAGCATCTGCTTTTATGACGGCGCAATTGATACTCCGGGCGAATATGCCCAAATTCCACGGTTTTACTCGGCCTTGCTGGTGACGGCTGTGGAAGCCGAGGCCGTACTTATTGTGCAGGATGCCACTCAAATGAGGCCAACTTTACCGCCAGGCTTTGCGGGGATGTTTTCCCGCCCGGTCGTAGGGGTGGTGACTAAAATAGATTTGCCGTCAGCCAACCAAGAAAGGGCGACAGCTTGTCTGGCTCAGGTAGGCGTAAGACACCCGGTATTTTTTGTCTCTTCGATTACCGGTCAAGGAGTAGCCGAACTTTCTCAATATCTTAGCGAAGGGGGGTGTAAAGGTGAGTGAAGCATTAGGAATGGTGGAAACCAAAGGTCTCGTAGGTGCTATTGAGGCTGCGGATGCCATGGTCAAAGCAGCGAACGTGATTCTGATCGGCTACGAGAAAATCGGATCCGGTTTGGTCACTGTGATGGTCCGCGGCGATGTGGGCGCTATCAAAGCAGCGACCGACGCCGGCGCAGCAGCCGCCGAAAAAGTGGGTGAAGTCGTTTCCGTTCATGTAATCCCTCGGCCACACACGGATGTGGAGAAGATCCTTCCTAAATTGAAGTAAGCAATAATTTGGAGGTGGAGTACTTATGCAAGAACAGATTATAGATAAGGTGATGGAAGAAATTAAAAAGCGTATGGAGAGCCAACAGGCTGCTGCAGCACCGGCTGCAGATGCTCCAAAAGCCAGCTTTAATCCCGGCGTTACCGAGTTTGTCGGCACCGCCATCGGCGACACCATTGGGTTGGTGATTGCCAATGTTGATCCGATCCTGCATGAAAAAATGAAGCTGGACCCTAAATACCGTTCCATCGGTATCCTGGGGGCCCGCACCGGTGCCGGTCCTCACATCATGGCGGCTGACGAAGCGGTCAAAGCCACCAATACTGAAATTGTCGCCATTGAATTGGCCCGCGATACCAAAGGCGGAGCCGGTCATGGCAGTTTGATCATCTTTGGTGCCGAGGAAGTTTCCGATGCCCGCCGCGCCATTGAAGTGGCGTTAAAAGAACTGGACCGGACTTTCGGCGATGTATATGCCAATGATGCCGGCCATCTGGAATTGCAATATACCGCTCGTGCCAGCTATGCCATCAATAAGGCTTTTGGAGCGCCAATCGGCAAATCCTTTGGTCTGATTGTCGGTGCTCCGGCTGCCATCGGTGTGCTCATGTCCGATACTGCTGTAAAAACAGCCAATGTTGAGGTTGTCGGCTATGCCAGCCCTGCCGGCGGGACCAGTTACTCCAATGAGGTTATTTTAATGGTGACCGGGGATTCCGGTGCTGTGCGCCAATCGGTGATTGCCGCGCGGGAAATCGGTAAAAAGCTGTTGGAAGCCATGGCCGGTCCGGCGCCATCAGTGACTAAACCTTATATCTAATCGGCGGGGAGGGGAGAAACCATGAGAAAACAAAAAAGATTTGAAGTATTAGCCGCCCGCCCTGTCAATCAGGACGGCTTCGTAGTCGAGTGGCCTGAGGTTGGGTTAATTGCCATGGGCAGCCCGAACGACCCAACACCGAGCATTAAAGTGCAAAATGGTCAAGTAATTGAAATGGATGGAATTGCTAGAGATAAATTCGACTTTATTGATCAGTTCATTGCGGATTATGCGATTGACGTTTCGATCACCGAAAAAGCGATGGCGATGGAAGATACCGCTATTGCCAAAATGCTGGTCGACGTGAACGTATCCCGTGATGAGGTTGTCCGTTTGGTTCGTGGCTTGACTCCGGCTAAAATCGTCGCTGTGCTGGACACCATGAATGTGGTGGAAATGATGATGGCGGTGCAGAAAATGCGCGCCCGCAAAATTCCATCCAACCAATGCCATATCACCAACGTCAATGATAATCCGGTACTCATTGCTGCTGACGGTGCCGAAGCGGCTATGCGTGGCTTTGATGAAATGGAAACAACGGTTGCTGTTGTGCGTTATGCGCCCTTCAATGCGCTGGCATTGCTCATTGGTGCGCAGACCGGCCGTGCCGGTACACTCATTCAATGCGCCCTGGAAGAAGCAACTGAGCTGCAGCTTGGGATGCGCGGTATTACCGCTTATGCGGAAACGATTTCGGTCTACGGCACAGAGAACGTGTTCGTGGATGGTGACGATACGCCTTGGTCCAAAGCCTTTTTGGCATCCGCCTATGCCTCACGCGGCCTCAAGATGCGCTTTACCTCCGGAACCGGCTCAGAAGTACAAATGGGCTATGCCGAAGGCAAATCCATGCTGTATCTGGAAGTCCGCTGCATCATGGTCACTAAAGGTGCCGGTGTACAAGGGCTGCAAAACGGTTCGGTCAGCTGCGTAGGCGTGCCTGCGGCTGTTCCTTCCGGTATCCGGGCCATTCTGGCGGAAAACCTGTGCACCACCATGCTGGACCTGGAAGTGGCGTCCAGTAATGACCAAACCTTCACGCACTCCGACATTCGCCGTACAGCCCGTACCCTGATGCAGATGCTGCCAGGTACTGATTTCATTTGCTCCGGCTACAGCGGTGTGCCGAACTATGATAATATGTTCGCCGGCTCCAACTGGGATGTTGACGATTATGATGACTGGAATATCATTCAGCGTGACTTGAAAGTGGACGGCGGGTTACGCCCGGCTTCCGAGGACGAAGTCATTGCCGTCCGCAACAAAGCGGCCAGGGCGCTGCAGGCTGTCTTTAAAGAATTAGGCTTCCCGGCCATTACGGATGCTGAGGTTGAAGCCGCCACTTATGCCCATGGCAGCAAAGACGTGCCGGCCCGTAATGTGGTGGAAGATATTAAAGCAGCTCAGGAAATGATGAACCGCGGAATTACCGGTCTGGATGTCGTGAAAGCCTTAGCCAAAAACGGTTTTAATGATTTGGCTACCAATGTTTTGAATCTCTTGAAACAACGGATTTCCGGTGATTATCTGCATACTTCGGCTATTTTGGACAAAGATTTCAACGTGATCAGTGCTGTTAACAGCCGCAACGATTATCGCGGTCCGGGAACCGGCTATCGCCTCAGCGAAGAACGCTGGAACGAAATTAAGACCATTAGCCAGGCAATTAAACCATCCGACTTTGACGTGTGAGTCAGGAAAAGGGGTGTAAAAGAATGCAAATTAATGAACAAATGATTCGCGAGATCGTAATGCAGGTTCTGCAAAGTGTAGAACAGCCCCAGCCAGTCAAAGCAGCCGCTGGTGGCCGCGCTGTTAAACTGGTGGAAAAAGGTGAAGCCCGTCCAGGCACCAAAGCGGATGAAGTACTGATTGCTTTGGCTCCGGCTTTTGGAAAATATCAAAACAAGACTATTGTCAATATTCCTCACAGCGATGTGCTGCGGGAAATGATTGCCGGGATCGAGGAAGAAGGCCTCAGAGCCAGAGTGGTCCGGGTACTCAGAACTTCTGACGTAGCCTTTGCCGCCCATGATGCCACAAAACTGAGCGGGTCAGGCATTGCCATTGGCATTCAGTCCCGCGGAACGGCTGTCATTCACCAGAAGGATTTACCGCCACTCAGCAATCTGGAGTTGTTCCCGCAATCGCCGCTGCTGGATTTGGAAGCCTATCGTGCGATTGGCCGCAATGCTGCCAAATATGCCAAAGGCGAATCCCCCACTCCGGTTCCTACGCGCAACGACCAAATGGCCCGACCAAAGTTCCAGGCTAAAGCTGCCGTGCTGCATATCAAAGAAACCGAGCATGTTGTTCAAGGGGCTAAGCCAGTGGAATTGAGCGTTGAATTTTAAATAGCGGAGGTGAACGATATGAGTCAACAACAATTAGTGGAAGATATTATTCGTGAAGTCCTGAAAAACATGTATAAGACCCCTCAAGGTGCTGCTCCAGCCGCTCCGGCTGCCAGTGCAGCGGCCAGAGGTCTTAATCCTGCGACCGACTATCCCTTGGCTGCTAAACGGCCTGAACTGGTGAAAACGCCAACCGGAAAAACTCTGGCTGATATCACGCTGGAAAAAGCGATCAACGGAGAAGTTAAACCGGAAGATGTCCGCATCAGTCCGGAAACGCTGCGTCTGCAGGCTGAAATTGCCGATGGCGTAGGCCGCAACCAGTTTGCCAGCAATTTGCGCCGGGCGGCTGAACTGACGGCCATTCCTGATGACCGCATTCTGGAAATCTATAATGCGCTTCGCCCCTATCGTTCAAGCAAGCAAGAACTGTTTGCCATCGCTGATGAAATGGAGTTCAAATATAACGCTAAAATAAACGCCGCTTTTGTACGTGAGGCCGCAGAAGTTTACGAACGCCGGAATCGTCTCAGAGCGGATTAGGGTGGGAGTCTGATGCCTATTATCGCTGGTGTGGATATCGGCAATTCCACAACCGAAATTTGTCTGGCCAGGATTGAAGCCGGTCAGGTCAAAGAGTATCTGGCCAGCAGCATTATTAAGACAACCGGGATTAAAGGAACAACGGCCAATGTACCGGGTATCCTCATTGCGCTCGAAGAAGCGGTAAAAAAATCCGGTTTGAGCATGAGTCAGTTGACTGAAATCCGTCTTAATGAAGCCACTCCGGTGATTGGCGATTTGGCCATGGAAACCATTACCGAAACCATTATCACCGAGTCGACCATGATTGGGCATAATCCGTCGACTCCGGGTGGAATCGGGCTGGGAGTCGGCATGACGGTGGCCTTCGCCGAATTGGGAGTTCAGGCGGCCGGAGAAAAGGTAATTTGTGTTATCCCCAAGGGCATTGATTTTGAAGATGCGGCCCGCACCATCAATCAGGCGATGGACCGCGGGGTGGATGTGCAAGCCGCGATTGCCCGGCAGGATGATGCCGTCCTGATTGTCAACCGGTTACGCCGGCGAATTCCGATTGTGGATGAAGTGACTCTGATTGAGAAGGTTCCGCTCCACATGCTGGCTTCGGTGGAAGTGGCCGAAGCCGGTCAAACCATCAAAACCCTGTCCAATCCTTATGGCATAGCGACAGTATTCAATCTATCGCCTGAAGAAACCAAGATGGTGGTGCCGATTGCCAGGGCGCTGATCGGCAACCGGTCGGCCGTGGTCGTCCGGACTCCGCAAGGCGATGTCAAAGCCCGGGCCATACCGGCCGGATTTATTACCTTATCCGGTCAGAAAGGCAAAACCGACATTGATGTGGAGGCTGGCGCTGCCAAAATTATGGAGGCAGTGGAACGGGTTCAGCCAATCTTCGATGTGCAGGGTGAGGCCGGTACCAATGTGAATGGAATGCTTGAACGGGTGCGGCAGGTCATGAGTGAACTGACAGCACAGCCGCTTGCCGATATGAAAATCCAGGATATTCTGGCGGTGGATACGTTTGTACCGCAGAAAGTTCAAGGTGGTCTGGCCGGCGAATTTGCCCTGGAAAATGCCGTGGCCCTCGCAGCCATGGTCAAAACCAGCCGGCTGCCGATGCAGCAGATTGCCGATCAACTGACCGAACGGCTGAAGGTTAACGTGGTTATTGCCGGTGTTGAAGCCAACATGGCTATCCGCGGGGCGCTGACCACACCGGGCACCGATAAACCGTTAGCCATTCTAGACATGGGGGGCGGATCGACCGATGCCGCCATTATCGCCAGAGATGAGCGGGTATTTTCCATTCATCTGGCCGGTGCCGGTGATATGGTCACGATGCTGATCAATTCGGAATTGGGCCTCAATGATTTTGATCTGGCCGAGGACATTAAAAAGTATCCGTTGGCCAAGGTGGAAAGCCTGTATCACGTCCGGCTGGAAGACGGTACTGTTCAGTTTTATGATGAACATTTGCCGCCGCAAGTTTTTTCCCGGGTGGTCATTCTCAAAGATACCGGCATGATTCCCATTCCGGCCGACCATCCGCTGGATAAAATCCGCCATGTGCGCCGGGAGGCTAAAAAACGTGTCTTTGTGACCAACGCACTGCGTTCGCTGGCCAGGGTGGCTCCGACCGGCAATATCCGGCATATTGAGTTTGTTGTGCTGGTGGGCGGTTCAGCGATGGATTTTGAGGTAGCCGATATGGTGACCGATGCTTTGGCCGAATACGGAATTGTCTGCGGCCGCGGCAACATCCGCGGAACGGAGGGACCGCGCAATGCCGTAGCGACCGGTTTGGTGCTGTCTTATCTCGGCAAAGAGGTGTAAGCCATGCAGATCAGCAAAACGTCAACCAAACCAAGTATTATGATCGGGCTGGCGGTCTATCCGGAGAATGAGCAGAAACTGCGGGAAGTGCAGGCCGGTATTGAAGAGGAAGGGATTCCGTATACCCTGCTTCAAAGTGATGAAGCGGATGCCGTCAAACTGGCTTATCAGGGTGCGGCTCAGTCACAGCTCGGGGTCGGGATCGGGATTGGCCTGTCGGCAGTCTGCGTCCATTATGTGAAGCTTCCGGCTGACCGGCCGCTGTTTATCAGCGATGAGACCGGATCAAGGAGCGAATGGCGCCGATGCGGGTATAATGCCGCCCGCCTGGTCAAGGGAATTCCTTTTAAAACTCCGCAATCCGAGCTTCCGGAAGCTGATTTGCCGGAGGCCGAAAGTTCGAAACAAGAACCGGATCCGGAGCTCTATCAGTTCATTCGCGAACTGGTGATCAAAGTCGTTCATGAACATGCTCAGGCCATGGGGAGGTGAATACATGGTCAAAAATGCACTGGGTTTAATTGAAGTGGTTGGTTTGACTGCCGGGGTCGAAGCCGCTGATGCGGCCGTCAAGGCAGCAAACGTGAAGTTGCTGGGTTATGAACTGGCTAAAGGCGGCGGCATGGTCGTGGTCAAGCTGGTTGGCGATGTTGCAGCCGTCAAGGCTGCCATTGACTCAGCGGCCGCGGCGGCGGCCAAAGTCAGCAAAGTAGTTGCAACGCACGTTATACCAAGACCGCACAACGAACTGGGAGGCATTGTGCTTACCAAGGATACGGTGGGATATTCGCCGGCTGCGCCCGCAGCGGCTCAGCCGGAAGAGAAAGCCACTCCTGCCGGTGAGCCGGAAACTGCACAGGCTGAGCCTGCTGAGGCTGAAGCTGCGGTAGAGCCGCAGCCGTCCCAGGATGCGACCGGTCTAGTCCCCGAGTCTCCAAAGGGCTCTTATAGCTGCAATTTGTGCGGCGATCCGCATTGTCCCAGAAAAAAAGGCGATCCCAAAGTCACTTGCATTCATTACGATAAAAACAACAAGGAGGATGAATAGTATGCGTGGAGAGGCATTAGGAATGGTAGAAACCAAAGGTCTTGTGGGCGCAATCGAAGCTGCCGATGCCATGGTAAAAGCAGCAAATGTTATTTTAGTTGGTTATGAAAAAATCGGATCCGGATTGGTAACTGTGATGGTGCGCGGGGATGTCGGTGCTGTCAAAGCGGCAACCGACAGCGGCGCAGCCGCAGCGCAAAAAGTAGGCGAACTGGTATCCGTTCATGTCATTCCTCGCCCTCATACCGACATTGAGAAAATCCTGCCAAAGTTTGAATAGTTGGCACAGAAAGAATTCCAGACGGAGTGAGGTGAGAGGATGGAGCGAGCAGCTATCGAACAAGTTGTGGCAAAAGTACTAGCTGCTCTGTCGGCCCAGCCGGCAGAGCAAGCTGAGACAAAGGGGATTCCGGTTGGCATATCCAATCGCCATATCCATCTCTCTGCCGAGCATACGGCAATCCTGTTTGGCCCTGGCCATGAATTAACCAAGGACCGGGACCTGAAGCAAACCGGTGAGTTTGCGGCCAAGGAAACGGTCACCTTGGTGGGACCCAAAGGAGTGATCCGTGGGGTGCGGGTTTTAGGTCCGGTTCGGGCCTTTACGCAAATTGAGTTATCCAGCACCGACGGTTTCAGCCTGGGGATCAACCCGCCGGTACGCAATTCCGGTGACATTGCCGGTTCGGCAGGAATCGTGGTCGTAGGCTCCAAAGGAGCGGTTACCCTTTCCGAAGGCGTGATCTGTGCGGCCCGGCATATTCACATCTGTGAAAAGGATGCTAAGCTGTTCCAGGTAGCGGACGGCAGCCGGGTCACGGTGGCCGTGCCCGGTCCACGCGGCGGTACGCTAAGCAATGTGTTGGTACGGGTTCATCCGACCTTTCGGCGGGAGTTTCATATTGACACCGACGAAGCCAATGGTCTGGGACTGAGCAATGGCCAGTTGGTAACCCTGCACCATGAGGAGGGCTAAGTCCTATGGATACTGAGGCCTTGATACAAACCATCACCAGTGAAGTGCTCCGGCAATTAAAAAGTGCGGAGGCCGGTCAAGGGCAGCCTGGTGCTGCCCGGGCCGGAAAGGTGCTGGCCATTTTCACCGGTGGGACAATCGGACTGGATCAGGCCCTAACCGAGCTGAGGAGCATTCAGTCTTTTACCTCGGCCATTACCGTGGTATTGTCCACGGCAGCCGAAAAGATTATTGGTACAGCCAAAATCCGGGAAACGCTGGGTGGGCATGTCACGATTGTCACGGCCCAGTCTGATTATCCCGGCAAGCTGTTACAGGAAGCCGATGTTGTTCTGGTTCCGGTGCTGACGCAGAATACGGCGGCCAAGGTCGCTCAGACACTGGCCGACTCGCTGGCATCCACCCTGATTATGCAGGCGCTGATGCTGGGCAAGCCGGTTGTAGCCGCCCAAAATGCAGCCGATCCGGAGGATGACTGGCGTATCAAAGGAAAAATGGGGCACGTATCCCCGGGCCTGCTGAAAGCCTTAAAGAACAATTTGCAGAAGCTGGCCGAGTATGGGGTGCAGGTAGTCCAAGCGGATAGTCTGGCTGCAGTGACCCGCCAACACCTGCAGGCTGAAGCGGTGGTTCAGGCACCTGCAGCAGCCCCTGCGGTCAAGACTGGTGCTGCAGCGTCCAAAAAAGCGGTACTGACGGCAGCTGCCATTCAAGAGGCAGCCCGCAGCAAGGCCAAAACGGTAGCGGTAGCAACGGGAACCATTGTCACACCGCTGGCACTGGAAACAGCCCGTGAACATGGCGTTGAAGTTGTATTTCGCTAATTTGTAGCGCAGGAAAGGATGGATGTTTGATGTGGGTGGGAAAGGTTGTCGGCACATTAGTGGCCACGCCAAAGGATGATAGTCTGACCGGCTGCAAACTGCTGATTGTCCAGCCGTCGGCCTTAGGCCTTAAGGGGAGAACATCTCCTATTGTTGCGGTAGATACAATTGGCGCCGGAACGGGCGAAAGTGTGTTAGTGGTGGATGGCAGTTCGGCCCGCCATGCGACAGGCCGGCCGACAGCGGCCGTTGATGCCGCGATTGTGGGCATTATTGACAGTATTGAAATCAATAAAGACTTACTCGAGGAGTAGTACCATGAAAGTTTATACAAAAACTGGTGACGGCGGTCAAACCAGCCTGCTTTCCAAGCAGCGCGTGTATAAAGACCATGACCGGGTAAACGCCTATGGTACAGTGGATGAAGCCAGCGCCGCGATGGGGCTGGCCAAAGCATTAACCGACAAGGAATGGGCCGTAGCCATCATTCAGTCCGTTCAGGAAGAATTGATTTTGCTGAACGCTGATCTGGCAACCGAAACCATCACAGCGGACAGTACACTCAGAATTACGGCCGACCATGTTACAAGACTGGAAAGCATTATTGATTCGCTGGAAGCAAAACGCATTCCCCAGCGCTATTTTGTTACGCCGGGAACGACAACTGCAGGAGCCGCGCTGGATTTAGCCAGGACAGTGGTCCGGAGAGCCGAACGGCTGGTGGTTACCCTGAAGCGGACGGAAACAGTATCCGTTCATGTCGGCTTGTATTTAAACCGGTTATCCGATCTGCTCTATGTATTGGCCCGTTGTGTGGAGCAGGAAGAACTCATTCAAACGGTTGCCAAAGAAGTGATGCAGGTTTTGGCGGTCAATCAGGGCAAAGGTGCGGTGACCGCAAGCGACGTGATGGCTCAGGCCCAAAGAATTGTGGCTGCAGCCACTGCAGCCGATTCGGTCAGTCTGCTTGAGCAGGCCAAAAAGCTGCTGGCGGCTGCCGAACGAAAAGCGCAGGAAATTGGCGTGCCTATGGTGATTGCAGTCGTAGATGCCGGCGGCAATTTGGTTGCCCAGCAGCGGATGGACGGTGCTTTGCTTGGCAGCATTTCGATTGCGCTCGACAAGGCCTATACGGCGGCAGCGCTCAAACTGCCTACCGATCAAGCCGCCGAGGTGGCCATTCCCGGACAGCCGCTGTATGGATTAAATACAGCCGGTGCCGGACGGTTTATTGTTTTTGGCGGCGGCTTTCCGCTGTACTCCGGCGGCAGGCTGACCGGCGGAATTGGTGTAAGCGGTGGGTCTGTAGAAGAAGATATGGTTGTTGCTAAGGCTGGCCTGGCAGCCTTGCAGTAAAGCAACTGTGGATGGGAGGAAGAGCTTAGATGGTGATAGATCAAACATTAATTGCGCGTATTACAGCAGAAGTCATGGCTCACATGCAGGGAAATTCCACGCAGGCCTATGGCATTTTTGCTACCGTTGACGAGGCCGTAGCGGCTGCTCGTTCAGCTCAAAAACAGTTGGCCGGGTTATCGATTGAAAAACGGGAGTGCCTGATTCAGGCTATGCGGGATACCGCTTATGAAAATGCGGCTTTGCTCGCACAGATGGCGGTAGAAGAATCGGGGATGGGCAATGTAGCGGATAAAACAATCAAAAATCAGCTGGCTGCCCGGAAAACCCCGGGAACTGAGGATCTCTGCACCCATGCCTGGAGTGGAGATCATGGCTTAACCTTAATTGAAATGGGGCCTTATGGTGTGATTGGGGCGATTACCCCGACGACCAATCCGTCCGAGACGGTTATTTGCAATGGGATCGGTATGATCGCGGCCGGAAATGCCGTCATTTTCAGCCCGCACCCAAAAGCCAAAGGCACATCGATTAAAATTATTCGCTTACTCAACGAGGCCATTGTCAAGGCCGGCGGTCCGGACAATCTCCTGACGACGCTAGCCGAGCCGACCATTGAAGCAGCTAATGCGATTATGAAACATCCCGGCATTAATATGCTGGTCGCCACCGGAGGGCCGGGTGTGGTCAAAGCCGTCATGTCTTCAGGAAAAAAGGCGATTGGGGCCGGAGCCGGCAATCCGCCGGCCGTGGTGGACGAAACGGCGGATATTGAAAAAGCGGCCCGCGATATTGTGGCCGGTTGTTCGTTTGACAATAACCTGCCCTGCATTGCTGAAAAGGAAGTCATTGCAGTAGGCTGCATTGCCGACCAGCTCATGGCCTATATGCAAAAATACGGCGCGTACAAAATTTCCGGACGGCAGATTGATGAGCTGCTCGGTATCATCATGACCGAGGAAGAAGCCAAGATGGCAGCAGGCTGCACCGAGAAACCGAAAAAAGTGTATGGCATCAATAAGGATTATGTCGGCAAAGATGCCTCTTATATTCTCAGCAAACTGGGTATTGAAGCGCCTGCCGGCACCAAGGTGATTATTTGTGAAACCGAGGCGGATCATCCTTTTGTGATTGAGGAACTCATGATGCCGGTGCTGCCCGTCGTTCAGGTCAAGGATGTGGATGCAGCCATCCAACTGGCGGTCAAGGTCGAGCATGGTAATCGTCATACCGCCGTTATGCACTCGAAAAATGTCGATCATTTAACCCGGTTGGCCAAAGCCATCGAGACGACTATTTTTGTGAAAAATGCACCTTCTTATGCTGGGATTGGAGTGGGAGGCGAGGGCTTTACTACCTTTACCATCGCCGGACCGACCGGGGAAGGCCTGACCTCACCCCGCAGCTTCACTCGTCAGCGCCGGTGCGTGCTTGTTGACGCATTTTCAATCGTCTAAATTGTCCAAGTGCAACAAGGGAGCTGGTGAAGGATGCGCGAAGAGATTATTGGTGCAGTGAGAGCGGCTGGTGTAGTGGGAGCCGGGGGAGCCGGCTTTCCCACTCATACCAAAATCAATGCCAGTGTGGATGTGGTTATTGCCAATGGCGCGGAATGTGAGCCGCTATTGCGGACCAATCAACACCTCATGGCAGTGGAAAGCAAAAAAATTGTTCAGGGTTTGAAGCTGGTCATGGATGCGACCGGAGCGAAGCGGGGCTATATTGGCTTAAAAAGCAAATATGAGGCAGCCATGGCCAATCTTACAACGGCGGTCAGCTCGTTGGGGTATTCAAGCATTGAATTGTTTATTTTACCGGATTTTTACCCGGCCGGTGATGAACAGGTACTGGTGCATGAAGTGACAGGCCGGATTGTGCCGGAAGGCGGCATTCCGCTCAATGTGGGTGCCGTAGTATCCAATGTCGAGACGCTGATGAATGTGGCTCAGGCCGTAACAGGCCAGCCGGTGGTTGATAAGTATGTGACCATTACGGGGGCTGTCCGGACGCCGGTTACGCTGAAAGTGCCGGTTGGGACCAAGGTGAGCGATCTCATTGCGCTGGCCGGTGGCCCGACAGTACAGCCCTATGCCCTGATCGACGGCGGTCCGATGATGGGAAAATTGACTTCGCCCCAGGCCACCGTGACCAAAACAACAGGCGGTATCATTGTGCTGCCTGTGCAGCATTCATTGGTGGTACAAAAAGAAACGGATTGGAATGCCATTGCCAACCGGGCCAAAGCTGTCTGTTGTAACTGCATGGCCTGTACCGATGTGTGCCCGCGGCATTTGCTGGGCCACAGTCTGGAGCCGCACCGTGTCATGCAGGTGATTGGTCGCAGCCAGTTTAGCGATACCGATACAGTTACAAGAGCCTTTCTTTGTTCCGAATGTGGAGCTTGCGATACCTTCGGCTGTTCCATGGGGCTGTCACCCCGGCGTGTCAATGCCGAACTAAAACGGCAGCTCAGTAAAGCCGGCATGAAGAATCCGCACCGGCGGCAGCCTTTGGCTGCTAAAGCGCAGCGGGAATTTCGCCGGATTCCGACCAAGCGCTTGGTCGCCCGGCTGGGCTTGACGGCTTATGATGTGAAAGCTCCGCTGCAAATGGAGGAGCCGCCTGTCCAGGCAGTGGAAATCGCGCTCTCCCAGCATATTGGAGCTCCTGCTAAGCCGACCGTCCAAATAGGAGACCTTGTCAAACGCGGCGATGTCATCGCAGATATTCCGGAAGGCGCACTGGGCGCCAGAGTGCATGCCAGTATTACCGGTAAAGTCGTTTCAATAAATGACCGGATTGGTATTCGGGCAGTTTAAAGCTGCAGGAGGTAAAGGGAGTATGAGAAGTGCTATCGGGTTGCTTGAGATGAAGAACATAACCAAAGGCATCCTGGTTGCGGATGCTATGTTGAAAGCAGCCAATATTGAGCTGATTATGGCGCAGCCGCTATGCCCGGGCAAGTATGTTGTGATGGTGGCCGGCGATGTCGGTGCTGTACAGAGTGCGGTACGCAGTGGTCAGGCTGCCGGCGGGTCGGACAATATCGTGGATGAATTTATTTTGCCCAACGCCCATGCTAGCATTTTTCCGGCCTTGACAGGCTGTACCAGTGTAAAGGAAATTAAGGCTTTAGGAGTGATTGAAAGCTTTTCCGTGGCCTCGGCGATCATTGCCGCCGATGCTGCCGTCAAATCGGCCGCAGTGGAGTTGCTGGAAGTGCGGCTGGCCCGGGGCATGGGCGGGAAAGCCGTTGTCACCATGTCCGGGGATGTCGGAGCGGTGAATGCCGCCGTACGGGCAGGCACCAATGTCATTAAAGAATCAGGATTTTTCCTGGATTCGCTGGTTTTACCTGCGCCGCATAAACAATTGCATGAGGTCTTATATTAAGCTTGATGTTAGAACGCATCAGCGGTTTAACGAGTATATGAAACCATTATTTAAAAAATCCATATCCATAGGGTTGTAACGAAAAAGCAGGCATTTGCAATTTTGCAAATGCCTGCTTTTTTATTTGGCTTAAGGGTGTTAATGCTTCCGTATGGCAGGCAAATAAAGCCCTTGCTCATACAAAGCAATTTCCAGAAAAAAACGTTCCAAAATAATTTGATTGATCATGAGCTGGACCTGTTCGGCGGTACGGTTAACCCCTTGTTGAATGGAAGCCAGGACCGCTTCGGCTTCTACGTTGGAAAAATGTGTTGGAACAGGCACATGAAAGACCGGCTCAAACCAAATGTTTGCATAGGCATCAATGTATTCAGTCATCCGTGCTGCCACTGTGTCGATCAATCCTTGATCGGTAGACATTTCCGTCAGCCATTTGCGAAGGAGGGCTTCTACCTCGTTACTCTGATAACCCGCTTTTTGAGGCATTGGAATTACTTTTGCCGCCAATCTTATTCCCCCTGTTGCCGCCGTAAGGCCTCATTCGTGCTGCAGGCTACTTCTCCGGTAAATATCTGAGCTTATCTTCAAAGATTTCACCACGGGTAATGTTAATCGATTTTGGAGCATCGATCACTAATCTAAGCTGCTTGCCGTCTCCTTTAACCACCTTAACCATAATATCTTTTCCAATCATGACATACTCACCAGGTTTTCTTGCCAATACCAGCATAATGCTCACCTCATCTAAATAATCCTTTATTTGGTTTTATTATCTCATTGGATTATTTAGTCTAAATTAAATCATGCTGTCCTTTTTGCAAATTTTCTTAGCTTTTGTTGAATTTTGTCTTCGGTCTTGTTAAGCATCTGCCAGTTACAAAGCAAAAAAACGCTTTTTTAACGGCAGATGCTAAACAAAAACTAAATATAGCTTTGCGATAATGATAAAGAATCTAAGATTTTTTGTAAAAAAGAGGAGGAAAAACCATGAGTACCACATCAGCCATTACTTCCACAACGTCCACTACGAGCACCTCGAGTACATCCTCAGCCAGTAGTTTGGATTTCGAAGAGTTTCTTCAAATCCTGGCTACAGAACTCAAGTATCAGGACCCGGACGATCCGGTCAGCGGCACCGAGTATGTGTCCCAGCTGGCCCAAATCAGTTCTCTGTCAGCCCTGTCCAGTATTAACAGCTCCTTGAATAATTCGGTAGCCTACAGCTTAATCGGCAAGGAGGCCACCTATTCCACCACCGACTCGTCCGGCAATACCGTAACCGGATCAGGCACGGTGCAATCGGTCACGGTTTCAGGCAGCAACACCTATGTCACGATTGGCGGCACCACGGTAAATTATGATTCCATCGTTACGGTGAGCAGTTCTTCAACCTAGCGGCCGCACGTGTACCGCGTAACCGGACCCAATTCGGGAGGTTATTTCTATTTCAGAATGATTGATGAGATAGGTTCATTACGAAGGAATATTGGGGGTTTTCTTGTGGCGATCATGAATGCATTAACCACTGCCGTATCAGGACTCAAGGCCCAGCAAACATCACTGGATGTTATTGCCAATAATATTGCCAATGTCAATACGACCGGCTATAAAGCGCAAACCGTTTCTTTCAGTGATCTGCTCAGCAACACCATCAGTGCCGCTTCCAGCTCAACGGCTACTACCGGCAGTGTCAACGCCCAGCAAGTCGGTCTAGGCGTCAAGGTTGCCAGCACCAGCACCGACCTGTCGGTCGGCAGTACGTCATCGAGCAGCAGTGCGACCGATGTTGCGCTGACTGGTGCCGGTTATTTTATCGTTCAGACCAGCAGCGGTGAATATGAGTTTACCAGAAACGGCAGTATGACCACTGATGAAAATGGCAATTTAACGATCAATGGCTATATTGTCTGCGGTTGGACGGATTATACGCTGGATGCCGACGGCAACAAAGTCTACAATACGGATGGCGCGGTTGAAGCGATTAATATCTATAGCGATGATTACAGCGGCAATAAACAAACACTGGCCGCAAAAGCGACGACTACAGCGACCCTTAGCGGTACGGTGAATTCCGGCTCGACAGTGGTGTCAGGCGCAACCTTGCAGAACATCGGGGATACTTCTTCCATTACCGACTGGGATGCCACAACGACCATTGACGTAGTCGACGAGCAGGGCAATACAACCGAGGTGACCATCAATTTAAAGAAATGCGCAACCGATGGCACGACAACCAGCTGGTACTGGGAAGTCAGCGGAGATGACTTAACCATCAGTCCTTCCAGTGGCTACATTGCGTTTGATTCCAGCGGAAAAATGGTCACTTCGGCCACGGCGCTGACTGGGGACATCGATACCAGCGTCACCAATACTACGGGCTATTCCGACAGTGACATTACGTTGAGTACCGGCTTGACCACAGGCAGTTACACCGTTACGGTGGCTGACTCATCCACTACAGGCACATACGACATTACGCTGACCGATGCCAGTGGCAACACCTATACCACCACTTCGAGCGACGGCTCGGCGACATTTTCAACTTCTTCAGGAACCATTACCCTGGCGGCGCCGGCAACTTTGTCCACCGGAACGTCGACTTTTACCGTCAGTGAAGGGACAACCTATACGTTTGATTCCAGTCCGTCGTTGACCATGACCTCGACCACTGCCGGAACCCAAGCCGTTACGGTTGAGCTGGATTTATCCGGGATTACCGCCACTAACAGCAGTTCGGCCTCCTTAAGCGGTGATACGGACGGTTATGAGGCCGGTACGGCGCAAAGCTACAGCATTTCAACCGACGGTACCATTTATGCCACTTATTCAAACGGACAAATCGTTTCGGTCGGGCAAATTGCCCTGGCTATATTTCAGAATGCGAACGGTTTGGTAAAAGACGGTGATAGCCTGTATAAAGCTTCCGTTAGTTCGGGAAGCTACCAAACCGTCGTGGCCGGCACCGGCGGGTCGGGAACCATGACCTCCTACGCGCTGGAACTATCCAACGTTGATCTGGCCAGCCAGTTCAGCTCCATGATGATCAGCCAGCGGGCTTATCAGGCGAACAGCAAAGTAATGTCTACAGCTGACGACATGCTCCAGTCCTTGATCAATATGGTGGGCTGATTGCTGAAATGAATGCAATTGAATAAAAAATACACCGGCTGCAGCCTGCAGCCGGATACGATTTTGGTATGAAAGCAGGAGGCGCCTATGACGTCAACTTTTGGAACCTATAGTATTGCCTATTCCGGCATGTACGTCAATCAGGCTGCTTTGACGACGACAAGCACCAATCTGGCCAACATTGATACAACGGGAGCATCCAAAGTTCAATTGTCCAGTGTCGAACTCGCTACCGCCACAGCAAGCGGTACTGCCAGCGGCAGCGGCGTCAGTGTGGCGTCTATCACCCGTTCCCGCGACATCTATCTGGACCGGACCTACCGCACGGAGAATGCCGAGGCCACTTATTTGTCGGTAAAAAGCGGCAATTTAGAATATCTTGATCAAATCCTATGCGAATATGAGACCGACTCGTCCAGCGAAACGACGACGACCACCACTGGCCTTCAGGCGGTCATTGATGATTTTTTTGCGGCCTGGGAGGCGCTTGCGACCGACGCCAGCTCAGAGAGCACGCGCAGCGAAACCATCGCCGCCGCGGTTGACTTGATTGACATGCTCACCGCTATTGATGAACAGCTGCAGCAATTGCAGGCCGATGCGGTCACCGGGGTTCAGGATGGCGTCGACAGTCTGAATGAGCTGGCCTGGCAGGTTGCGGCGCTCAATCAGCAGATTTCTAAGGCCGAATCCGGTGGCGGGGAAGCCAGTTATCTGCGGGATCAGCGAGATACCCTGCTGGATCAAATGTCGGCTCTGGCCGATATTTCCGTCACTGAATCCAACGGGACACTCAAGGTAACGCTGGGGGGAGTATCGTTGGTCAACGGAGCGACTGTTCATGAATTGGTGGTAGCGGGGACTGGTACAACTGATGATCCGCTCACCGTCAAATGGGCAGGCTCGGGAAATACGGCTACCATCAAAAGCGGCAGCATCAAGGCTTATCTGGAGGACGCCGATCAAACCGGTTATGAGGCGATCGACGCGGACGATATTCCTTATAATTTTACAGCTACGGCAACCAGTTCGATCACAACGCTGCGTCAGGCGCTGAATGTGCTGATCACCACCTTGGCGGTGGAAGTCAATGCGCTTTGCACATCCGGGGTTGATCTGAATGGGGATGCCGGTCAGGTTCTTTTTACTGTCATTGATTCCAGCCAGCCCTTAAGTATTACCAATATTCAGGTTAATCCGGAACTGGTGGATGATCCGGATCTATTAGTGACCTCAGCCAGCGGTGAAGACGGGGATAACACGATTGCCAGTCAAATTGCCAAGCTGAGCCAGGATACCACTTCTTTTGCCAGCAGCGGGATCGCTCTGGATATTACCGATTTCTATAAAGCGGTGACAACCTGGCTGGGAACAGCCGGTGACGAAGCTGCAACCAAATACGAAACGCAGGCCGCGCTGGTCACGCAACTGGATTATCAGCGTCAGTCCGTATCAGGCATCTCGATTGATGAGGAAATGTCCAACATGATTAAATTTCAAACCGCTTATGCCGCCAGTGCCCGGGTGATGAGCACAATTGACGGACTGCTTGGCGACTTGATTGAGGTTTTAGATTGAACGTTTAACAATCTGAGAAGGAGGACGTGTCATGGCATCAACCTTTTTGGGGCTTAGTATTGCCAGCCGTGGCCTAAATGCCGCCCAGGTCGGGCTGTCGGTGACGACCAACAATATGAGCAATATTGATACAACCGGTTACTCGCGGCAGGTTGTCAACCAGACCTCCATTGGACCGGCCGCCGTTTATAGCAGCAGCCTGGTAGGGGCAGGAGTCGAGGTGACCTCGGTGGATAACGTGCGGAGTTTTCGTTTGGATCAGAAATATTGGAAAGAAAATGCCGCGGCCAGCAAACTGGAGGCTGAGAACACTTATCTGGAGCAAATTGAAGAAGTGTTTGGCAGCACCGACAGCAGTTCGATCAGCACGGCGCTGGATGATTTCTATTCGGCTCTGGAGACGCTGTCCACCGATCCGAGCGATGCTGCGGCCCGGGAAGTCGTTTTGGAAAATGCGAAAAATCTCTGCAGTGTTTTGAATGAAACCGCGGCAAGCCTGACCGATCTGCGCAATGACCTCAACGGCGAGGTGAAAACCGCTGTAGCGCAAATCAATTCTTATGCGGCGCAAATAGCGGCTCTGAATCAGCAGATTGCCGTTGCTTCCGCATCCGGGGCATCGACCAATGAACTGGAGGATCAGCGCTCGCTTTTGGTGGACGAATTGTCCGGCTTAGTTGGCATCAGTGCCACAGAATGCGATGACGGCAGTCTGACGATTACGGTGGAAGGCGTTACCCTGGTCAAGGGAAATAAGGCCAGAGAGCTGGAGTGCTACACCGTGACCGATTCAACCAGTGACCAGTACGGTATGTATGGTATCCGTTGGAGCGACACCGGTGCCAGTTTCGATTCCGGTGATTCCGGGGCTTTGAATGGCTATCTGGCGGTTCGCGACGGCAATAGCTCTTCTGATCAGGGTATCCCTTATTACCTCAGCCAGCTGAATGAATTTGCGCGTACCTTTGCCCAGGCCTTCAATGAAGGGGTGACGGCAGGGTCGACCGAGTACAGTGGTCACGCCGACGGGACGGGGCTGGATGACTCTACCGGAATCCGCTTTTTTACGTATGACGGATTATCCTCCGATGACTTTTTGGCAAGCGGCAGCGACACCAGTGTCATTTATCAAAATATCACCGCCGCCAATATTTCAGTGTCCGCCGATATTCAGGAAAACACCGACAAGATCGCCGCCGCATCCAGTTCGGGCGGGGAGGATAACGGTGAAAACCTGGCCGATTTGATCAGTATTTGCGGTTCTGTCAATATTTCCGGCAATGCGACGGTAACGGATTTATACAATGCGCTGGTGGCTAAGGTTGCCACCCACAGTGCCGGCGTACAAGCCGCCTATAACCGTAAGAGTACCATCGTAAGCTATCTGGAAAACAGCCGCTCATCGGTATCCGGTGTATCCAGTGACGAAGAAACGGTCAATCTGGCAACCTATCAGGCGGCTTATGCCGCTTCGGCGAAGATGGTGACGGCCTGGAGTGAACTTTATCAAACAACCATTAACATGGTGAACGACGACTAGAAAAGGCGGTGAAATCGCATGATGAGGATTACCAATGGGATGATTGCCGACAATACGCTGCGGAACCTGAATAAAGCGGCCAATCGTCTGGCTGCAGCCAATGCGGCGGTATCATCCAATCAAAAAATCCAGCTGGCTTCCGATGATCCGGTAGTGGCATCGCGGGCGGTCACCTATCGCAGCTATGTCGCCCAGATTAAGCAATACCAGGACAATGTCGATGCCGCCGATGGCTGGCAGACGGCCACCGATGACGCGTTAAGCAGCCTGAGCGATCTCATTACAACGGTAAAGACGTTAGCCACCCAGGCGGCCAGCGATACGAACAGTGAAGAGGATTTAGCGGCTATTAAGGAACGGATCGAAACGCTGCGTGACCAAGCGGTCTCGCTCATGAACACCACCTATGCCGGCCGGTATATCTTTGGCGGTTACAGCACCAGCGAAGCTCCTTATGAGGTAGTTGATACCGACGTTGGCACAACCGTTACGTTTAAAGGTGATATTCTGAGTCTTGGCGGGGTAATTTCCGCTGATGTCTCGGATGAAGATATTGCCAATTACTACTCGGCTAACGCCGATGCGGGTTATGAAAGCAGCGGTGCGCAAAATATCAATTACAATATCGGTTTTAACACTACCGTGACCGTGAATATCGAAGGCCAGAATGTCACCGGATCAGGCAGCGGCAATTTGTTTGACACTTTCGCCAAACTGCTGCTGGCCTTGGACGGTGAAACCAGCTATAAAACGGCTGAGGCGGATTCAGCCGGCAATGTCACCGTCACAACCAACTCCCTTGATTTAAGCGCGTTGATTGATGAGCTTAGCGCCAATCTGGAAACAGTGACGGTGGCTCAGGCCCGTTTGGGAGCGCGCATGGACACGGTAGACAGTGTTTCCGACCGCCTGGATGACGCCTATACGGCCTACACCGCTTTAATGACGGATAACGAAGGCATTGATACGGCTGCAGCCGCCACCGAACTGAGCAGTGCCGAGTATACCTATGAAGCGGCGCTGGCAGTTGGCGCCAAAGTCATTTCCAAGACCTTGATTGACTATATTGCTTAATTTTGCCTGCAAAGGAGGCGAAGCTTGATGTCCAGCAGCATTACCACCAGTACGGTCAATGGGACAACCCGGATTACCGGGTTGTCTTCCGGGATTGATGTCGATGGCATTGTCGAGCAGCTGCTTACTGCCGAGAAAGCCAAAAAATTGAATAAACTGCAGCAAAAGCTGCAGACAGCCGAATGGACCCAGGAAGCTTACCGCAGCATTATTTCCGATATTCAGGATTTTACCAGCACATACTTTGATGTCACCTCTTCAAGCAGCATTATGAAGGCCAGTAATTTCCTGAAATATACCGCCAGCAGCAGCAGCGCTGTTTCGGTTACCAGCTCCAGTACGGCCAGCGCCGGCAGCCATTCCGTAGCGGTCACGCAACTGGCGACAGCCGCTACGGTGACCAGCGGCAGCAGCGTTTCCAAGGATGTGCAGGCTTCTGCGGCAGCCAGCTATTCGAATCTGAGCGGCGCCAGTTTTGTGATGACCCTTGACGGAACCAAGTATACGGTTAGCTTGGATGATGTGACCGATCTGGATAGCCTGCAAACAGCCATTGACAGTGCGGTCGGTTCAGGCAAAATTAGTGTCACTGAGGATGCAAGCACTGGGTATCTGGTCATTACGGCGGCAGATGAAGGGGTTCAGGCTATTTCCATCAGTGATCCCAGCAGTGGGACCAGCGGTTTGTTCAGCCTGGGGTTTGGCAGTGATGCCATTCTGTCAAACCGGCTCAGCACGTCGGATACGCTGGCTACGATTGCTGGTCAGCTCAATACGGATACGGCCCTGACGTTTAATGACGACGGGGAGATTGAACTGACCATCAACGGGACGACGCTGACCTTTGATCAGGATGAAACACTGGCAACTATGATCTCTACGGTGAATAAAGCCGGTTTGGGTGTCACCATGAGTTACAATTCGTTAACCGGTCAGTTTGTATTGAAAGCTGACGATACAGGAGCAGGCAGTTCGATTGTGGTCAGTGATTCGGGCACAAGCAATTTTGCGGCCTTACTGCTGAGTCAATCAACAGCCGGGGTGGATGCCAAACTGACCATTGACGGACAGGCGTTAACCCGCAGTTCCAATACGGTTACGATTGACGGTGTGACGTATACCCTCAATTCAGTGACGACTGAAGCCGCCACCGTCACGGTTACGCAGGATACGGATGGCGTTTATGATCTGATTAAAAATTTTGTGGACGCTTATAATACGCTCATTGAGACGATCAACGCAGCGATTGATGAAAATGCCGATTCCGACTATCCGCCGCTGACCGATGATGAAAAAGAAGAAATGACGGATGAAGAAATTGAAAAATGGGAAGCCAAAGCCAAAGTCGGGTTATTGGAAAACGACTCAACCCTAAAAACTTTTCTCAGTGACATGCGCATGGCGCTCATTGATTCGGTTAGTGGGCAGTCTACGACACTGTCCAGTATTGGTATTACCAGTGGAACCTACGACGAAAAAGGTACTCTTTATATTGATGAGGATACCCTTACAGCCGCTATTGCCAGCGATCCTGAGGCCATCATGAATTTATTTACCCAGCAGGCTACTTCGAAAAGCTCCAGCGGCACAGCTCTATCAGGGACTACGGTGGTACGCACACTCAGTTCCAGTGATTTAAGTACAAGGTACAAAGAGGAAGGGGTTGCCTACCGGTTTTACGATATCATTCAGAAAAATATTTCCACCATCCGTGACAGCGCCGGTAATAAGGGGACTTTATTGGAAAAAGCCGGTACCGAGAATGACACGACCGATACCAGCAATACCTTAAGTACACTGATTGACAAGTATGAAGATGCCATTGACGATGAAGAAGACCGGCTGGATGAGTATCAGGAAAAGCTCTATACCAAATATACGGCGCTGGAGACCTATATCAACACCATGAATGCACAGCTTTCCGCCTTGTCTTCACTGACCAGCAGTTAGGACCGGCATAGGCTGCACGCAAGGAGCGAACAGGAATGGAACAATGGAAACAGGTCCGGACAGCGCTTCATTTGATGATGGATATTCTCAGCACCATTGAGGCCAATACGGAAACCTTAAGCCGTTTTGTCCGCAAGCGAGCGATAACAGGATTAAACCGGGTGCTGAGAGAGCGTGCGGTCCTAATTGATGAACTGACGGTACTCAATGGGCAATTGATCAGCGAAACGAGCTGGAAGCGCCAGCCGGAGCTGATGGTCTTATGGCAGGCGATTGGTTTAAAACAGCAGGAGATTCTCCGGCAAAGCGGGCTGGTTGTGCGGCAGGCTATGGCCGAAAAAGCCGATATTGCCGATGAAATCAGACAAATCAGGGTCAAACAGCAGGTTAGAAGCCGCTATGTTCACCACTGGGCTGTCCTGGTACCGGGTCGACAGATTAACGAAAAAGGCTGATTGTGTGATGCAGAAGTTACAAGGGGGAAAATACCATGAATGCGGCAACGACCGCGCAAGCGTATAAAAGGCAGCAAATTCTGACAGCACCGCCGGAGGAATTGACTTTAATGCTGTATAATGGCGCAATCCGGTTTGTCACCGAAAGCATAGCGGCCATCGGCAGCCAGGAGATACGGAAAGCGCATGCGGCCAATATCCGGGCTCAGAATATTGTGCGTGAATTTATGATTACCATGGACATGAAGCAGGATATTTCCGCAAAATGGCTGTTAATGGACGAATATATTCTGCATTGTCTAGTACAGGGCAATATCAAGAAAGATACCGCCAAACTGGAAGAGGCAAAAGGCTTGCTGGTCGAATTTCGTGATGCCTGGTTTCAGGCCATGAAGCAGGTGCGAGCCGGCAAAACGGCTGACAAATAAACTGGGATTATCATAGCAACGGGGATGCCTCCTAGGAGGCATCCCCGTTTGAGTATTTTTATTAACCTTGCAGTAAAGTCAAGACTTGCTGCGGCTGTTGGTTAGCTTTGGCCAGCATGGCGGTTGCGGCCTGTGTAATTACGCTTAGTTTGGTATATTCGGCCATTTCGGAAGCCATATCGGTATCACGGATGTTGGATTCGGCCGAGGTCAGATTTTCACTTTCGGTATCCAGGTTGTTAATGGTACTTTCCAGCCTGTTTTGAACAGCTCCCAGATTCGAGCGCTCTGCGGAGACTTTCTTAATCGCGGCATCAATAGAGGTAATTGCGGTGGTCGCACTGCTGGCTGAAGTCAGATCAATACCGGTCGTCGAAGTGCTGCCCGCAACACCAAGTGCATTGGCATCCATATCGCTAATGGAGACAGTCATGGTTTGATTGGAGTTGGCACCAACCTGGAATGTTAACGCGTTGGAGGCATCCACATCTACGTTTGCTGTTGCCACAGGAATGAGGTCAAGAGCATCCTGGGCATCGGTCAAGTCGGTGTAAAGATCCATTAGAGCGGTATCGCTATTTGCCGTATCTTGAGCCGTCAGGGCCGTAGTTAAGGCACTTTCAGCCGCAGTATAGGCGCTTGTACCTTTGGTGGCTGAAGCTAAGGTATTGTAAAGATCGGTCAAAGCGGTATCGCCATTTGTGGCATCCTGGGTAGCCAAAGCCGAGGTTAAAGCGGTTGTTGCCGCACTAACGGCTGAGATGGCAGTAGAATTTGTCGTTTCGTAGGAACTGTAAAGAGCGGACAATGCTTTGTCATCCCCGGTTACGGTCAGGCCAAACGCTGTTAAGGTATTGCCGTCGGCGGTTGCAATCGCACCGTTGATGGTACCGGCGGCATCAGTGCCTGCCACGGTTACGCTGGTAGCGGTTGTGCTGCTGGTGGCATTGAACAATCCGGTTAAGGTTGCATTATCGGCTGCCAGAGTAATTTCTGAATCGCTGCCGTAGCTTTCTTCTGTCAGCTTGATATAGTAGTTGCCGGCAGTTGTGGTATCCAGCGTAGCCGATACACCGGTAGTATCGCTTTGGGCATTGATTTTTTCTAATACCCCTTCTATCGTGTCACCAGACGCAATGGTAATCGTCGTTCCATTAATCGTGATATCACCGGCAAAGGCCGAAGCCGAATCTGTGGAGGCTGCAATTCCTGTTGTCGAGGTTTCCAGCCCGGTCGTAGCCTGAGTGGCAACAGCCGTATAATTTACCGTATAGGTGCCTGTGGCAGTATTGTTGCCGGCGACAGTGGCTGAAGCGACAATGGCTGCCGAATTTGTACCCGACACGGCTGTGCTGGAGCCGCTGTCACCATTGAGTAGTTTTTTGGTGTTATATTCGGTGTCATTGGAAATACGGTCTATTTCCTGACGAAGCTGATCGACTTCATCCTGAATCGATTCGCGGTCATCGTCAGTTAGCGTATCGGATGAGGCTTGTACCGCCAGTTCACGCATACGCTTAAGAATTGAAGTGGTTTCGTCCAGAGCGCCGTCGGCTGTCTGGACCAATGAGATGGCATCCTGTGAGTTGCTGCTGGCTTGATCCAGCCCTTGAATCTGGCTGCGCATTTTTTCAGAGATGGCCAATCCGGCTGCATTATCGGCTGCGCTGTTGATGGAATAGCCAGAGGATAGTTTGGCCAGCGATGAATTCATCAGGGATGTGTTTTTGTTTAACTGATTGGTCGTGTTTAATGCGGACATGTTTGTACTGATTACCATTGACATAAAGACTCCTCCTTGATATTGGGAAAAATTTAGCTTCCGTGCACCATTTGTTAGATCTTCGCCGAATGGGCGGCTTTCTAACTAAGCCTTTGAATGCTTTCTCGCATCGTTACCTGGGCAGGCCCTCCTTTCTTTAGGTTCTAATCTTTTTGTCGGGGTTAAATATTAAAAAAACATTTAGTCTTGCCAACATTATGATGTTTTTGGCAAATATTTTTTAAATAAGCACTAAAAGGGCTTTAAAAAGGTGTTTTATAAGCAGATTAAATAAAAAATAAACAAAACAGGCCAAAATTAAATAAAAATTAAATAATTGCATGGCACAATTAAACTACAGATGTGTCCACGGAAGGATAATTTAACGCAGGAGTGTGATCTCAAAGGGTGGATTAAATGAATGTACTGTTAGTAGAAGATGAGCGCAATTTAGCGGATGCATTATCGAGTTTATTGAAAAAGAATGGCTTTGTTGTTGATGTCGCAATGGACGGCAATACAGGCATCGACATGGCTTGCACGGAGATCTATGATGTCATCATTTTAGATCGCATGCTGCCCTATTTAGATGGTATATCGCTGTTGAAAAAATTTCGCAGTCTGGGGTACCAGACTCCGGTGCTTTTCCTAACCGCTAAAGATACTCCTAAAGACCGGGTGGAAGGGTTAAATGCCGGAGCCGACGATTATTTGATCAAACCATTTTCGACGGTGGAATTGATAGCCAGGCTTCATGCACTGACCCGTCGCAGAAACAAAGAGTTTGTGAATCATATTTTGACAGTTGATGATATGATGTTTGATCCTCAACGCGCTCAGGTTACTAAAAAAGGCAAAGTTATTCACTTGACATTGAAAGAGTCACAACTATTAGAACTGTTAATCCGTAATTACGGGCAGGTGGTGACCAAGCAAAGAATTATTGAAAAGGTATGGGGATATAATTCCGATGCCGTAGAAAGTACGATTAATATTTATGTGCATTATTTACGGAAAAAAATTAAACTTTCAAATTTAAAAACGGTTCGGGGAGTTGGTTATTATCTAAAGAAAATGAATGCATAGGTGATTGATTAATAAAAGTGCTGTCTTTTTTACAAGACAGCACTTTTATCATTACGGTGGGAAAGGGAAGGCATCTATTGTTCTTGGATAAGTTAATTTACAGAAGATTGGCTGTATTTTGTGCAATGGGGGAAAACAATTTAGGTCATTTTGAAAACAATAGATGACAGTTGTGGACGAATTATATTATAATACTGAGAAAAGGGTCAAGAAGTAAAGGAGGACCTGTGGTGGAAATGATAGGAGCTCAGGCGGTCATTGAAAGCCTGAAAAATGAAGGCGTGGAAGTGGTTTTTGGTTATCCGGGCGGAGCGGTGTTAACACTGTATGATGCCTTATATAAAGCGGAGTTTCCCCATGTATTGGCCCGTCATGAACAAGGAGCGGTGCATGCGGCCGACGGTTATGCCCGGGCTACCGGCAAGGTGGGCGTATGTTTTGCCACCTCGGGGCCAGGGGGAACCAATCTGATTACCGGTATTGCTACCGCCTACATGGATTCGGTGCCGCTGGTCGCCATCACCGGTCAGGTCGGAGTCTCGCTGATTGGCAAGGATTCCTTCCAGGAAGCTGATATTTGCGGCATTACCACACCCATTACCAAGCATAACTATCTGGTTAAAAAAGTTCAGGATTTACCACGCGTGTTAAAAGAAGCGTTTCATATTGCCCGTACCGGTCGTCCGGGACCGGTCGTGATCGATATCTCCAAAGATGTCTTTAATGCAACCATCGACTACCATTATCCGGATGAAGTCAAGCTGCGCGGCTACCGCGATAGTGCTACCGGACAGCCGGCTGAGGTTGCCGCCGTAGCTGCCGAATTGAAACAGGCTGAGAAACCGCTCATTTTTGTTGGCGGTGGGGTCAATATCTCGGATACATCGGCGGATTTGCGTCAGTTGATCGCGATGACCGGAGTGCCGGTTATTACCAGCCTGATGGGGCTGGGCTGTATTCCGGACCAGGCTGCTGAAAATCTCGGTATGGTCGGCATGCATGGGACCTATGCAGCCAATATGGCGACCACCGAATGTGATCTCCTGGTCGGTATTGGCGTTCGTTTTGATGACCGGGTTACCGGCTTGGTCCAGGAGTTTGCTCCGAAAGCCAAGATTGTTCACTTCGATATCGATCCGGCCGAAATCAATAAAAATGTGCGCGTCGATTTGAAGGTGGTCGGTGATTTGAAATGGTCGCTGCCGGCCCTCAGTGAGCAGCTTGCGGCTGACTCAACCATTGGCTGGCAGGAGCGGCTGGCACCCTGGCGGCAGCAGGTTTATGGCTGGAAGCAGGATAAACCGCTGATTTATCAAAAGTCGGACACCACTATCATGCCGCAGCAGGTCATCGAGATGGTAAGCCGTCTGACTCAGAGCGATGCGATTATTGTGACCGATGTCGGACAGCATCAAATGTGGACGGCCCAGTTTTATCAATTCCGCGCGCCGCGTACCCTCCTGACTTCAGGCGGGCTGGGAACGATGGGCTATGGGCTGCCGGCAGCGATTGGCGCCCAGGTTGGCCAGCCGGATAAAACGGTGGTGCTGATTACCGGTGACGGCAGTATTATGATGAACTGTCAGGAATTTGCTACTGCCGCCAACAATGGCTTCCCGGTTAAAACCATTGTCATGAACAACCAGGTATTGGGGATGGTCACGCAATGGCAGCGCATGTTTTATGGGGAGCGTTATTCGCAGTCCAAGCTGCAGGGCCGGACTGATTTTGTCAAATTAGCCGAGGCAATGGGGGCTGCCGGGTTTAGAATTACTGAACCGGCGGAATTGGAATCCGTTTTGCGGCAGGCCTTGGCGACCGAGGGACCGGTGCTGGTCGATGTCCAGTTGCCTGAGGTTGAGGATGTCCTGCCCATGGTTCCGGCAGGGGGCCGCTTAGATCAAATGATACTTGGAGGTTAACCGATGAAATATACATTAGCCGTCCTGGTTGAGAACCGACCCGGCGTACTCACTCATATATCGGGGCTGATCAGCCGCCGGGCTTTTAATATCGAAAGTATCGCCGCCGGCCATTCGGAGGAAACCGATACGACCCGGATTACCATTGATGTCGAAGTGGATGATGAAATCGGGCTGGAGCAAGTAGTCAATCAGTTGTCCAAGCTGATTGATGTCATTAAAATTGTCAATCTGACCCATGTGGATCCGATTCAGCGGGAATTAGTGCTGATCAAGGTCCGGGCCAATCCGGTTACCCGTGCCGATATTGTCAATATTGTGGATATTTTTCGGGCCAAGATCGTGGATGTCAATCGCGAGACCATGGTCGTTGAATTGACCGGAGAACAATCCAAGATCGATGCCCTGTGTGAAGTGCTCAGGGATTATGAAATTATTGAAATTGCCCGGACAGGGAAAATTGCCTTGTCGCGGGGGCCGATTGCGGCCAAGGACATGGAGCAGGGCTGACCGGTTCTTTGCCTGCCGTTTTTCAAAGGATTCAGGGACTTTGTCTCTGAATCCTTTTTTTTGTTTTTAAGTGAAAATGCAGCGTCCTATTACGAAAAGGTGATTGAATCAACTGTTTTGACATGACAGAAAGGGTAAATGGTAGCGTGAGCGACCTGGATGAATGCTTGTCAACACCAAGCAGATTTTGTCAGGTTTTTCGCTAAATTTGGACTTTGCAAAGCAGTCGGAATATCAGTATATTTAAATAATCAGATATTCAATAATACGCATATTGGAGGGTTCGGAATGAGTGTTGCAGACCTGGCAGCCATCTGGTTTCTAGCAGCTTTAAGCTGGCTGTTGATTGGCAGTATTACCCCGCTCTTGACTGCCGGGCATCAGCCGATTGCCAAGCGGCTGGCTCATGGCAGTGCCTGTCTGGGCGGGCTGTGCGGCAGCCTTGCAGCCATCCTGGTGCTGGTTTCTCAGACTACCTTGGTCCTAACGGCCTGGCGGATTATGCCGGGTTTGGTCTGGCGGTTTCAGGTAGATGCCTTATCGGCGTTTTTTTTGCTGGTGATTTCTGTGGTTCTGGTGGCTGTCGCTGTTTATTCAGACGGCTATGTCAGAAAATATGAACAGAAGAAAAATGTGGCCTATCTGGGCGCTTTGTTGAACGGGTTTGCACTGTCCATGATGGCCGTAGTCACCGTGACCAGCTCGGTAACCTTTTTAATTGCCTGGGAAGTGATGTCGCTGATTTCCTTCCTGCTGGTCATGTTTGAACATGAGAAGGAACAGGTGCGGACAGCGGGCTATATTTATTTTGTCATGACCCATATCGCAACGGCCTTTATTATTTTATCTTTTTTGATCATGTTCGGTTTTACCGACAGCATTGAATTTATGGTGTATCAGCAGCAACTGATGCAATTGCCGGACGGGATTAAGAATATGATCTTTTTGATGTGCCTGATCGGCTTTGGTACCAAAGCCGGGGTGATTCCCTTGCATATTTGGCTGCCCCGGGCGCATCCGGTAGCTCCTAGCTCAATTTCGGCCTTGATGTCGGCTGTCATGATTAAAACAGCTATCTATGGTCTAATGCGGATTTTAGTGGACTTCTTTGGCGGCGGGCCGGCCTGGTGGGGGCAGGTGCTGCTGGCGGCAGGCATTCTATCGGCCATATGGGGCATTTTATTGGCTTTGGCGGAAAATGATATCAAACGCTTCCTGGCATACAGCAGTACCGAGAATATCGGGATTATTCTGGCCGGTCTGGGGACGGCACTGATTTTTAAGGCCTCTGAACAGCCGGTGATGGCTTCCCTGGCTCTTACAGCCGCACTCTTTCACATTCTAAGCCATGCCTGGTTCAAAGGCTTGCTGTTTATGGGGGCCGGCTCGGTTCTTTATGCCACTCATACCAAGAATATTAACGAATTAGGCGGTTTGATCCGGAAAATGCCCTGGACGGCAGCTCTCTTTTTAGTGGGCGGCATGGCACTGGCCGCCTTGCCGCCGTTTAGCGGCCTGATCAGTGAATGGCTGATTTTGCAGTCGCTGCTGCACTTGACTTTTGACAGCAGCGGCTTTTGGCTGAAAATCGCCGGGGCTTTGGCGCTGGCGCTGCTGGCGTTAACAGGGGCTTTTGCTGCCGGTGGGATTGTCAAACAGTTCGGAACCGCTTTTCTGGCCATGCCTCGGACCCAAGCCGCCGAGCAAGCAACCGAAGTGCCTCGCAGCATGCGTCTGGGGATGGCTATCCTGGCTATTTTGCTGGTGGTTGGCGGCTTGTGGCCGTCCGGCATTCTGCAGTTGACCGGCAGTGTGACGAACCGTTATTTTGGCCAGCTGGACGGGACCCGTTTATTATGGCAGCCGGTGAGCACCGTGACGGGCGGGGCTGCTGACATGACGGTACTGGCCGGTGTCTTTATCCTCTCGGCTGTTTTGTTATTCGGCCTGCTGCGCTGGAAATTTGGCCGCGGTACCGTCGTGGTTGATGAAACCTGGAATTGCGGCACTCCGCTTACTCCCAGTATGGAGTATACCGGGACATCCTACTCGCATCCGGTTTTGATGATTTTTCAAAACATGCTGGGGATTAACCGGCAGGTTGCGGTTGAACGCGAATACCCTTATTACCCGAAAAAAATTTCTCATCGGCTGCAGGTGCAGGCCAATATGGAAGCCTATTTGTATAAGCCTCTGATTGCTGCCATGCTGGCGCTTTCCCAGCGCATCCGGACAATTCAAAACGGCAATTTGCAGAACTATCTGGCCTATATGGTCGGAGCGCTGGTCATTGCTTTAATTTGGTCAAGGTAGGTGGTCGCATGCTGGAACAATTTTTATGGATAATCGGGCAGGGGTTGCTGGTTGCCCTGATGGCACCCTTGCTGCAAGGGGTGATCAAGAAGACTAAAGCCCGGCTGCAAAACCGCCTGGGTGCTCCGATCCTGCAGCCCTATTATGATATCGTCAAATATTTACAAAAGGACGCCGTTATTTCGGATCAGGCCTCATGGCTGACCCGGGCAACGCCTTATCTTGTTTTTTGCGTTATGCTGACGGCCGGCCTGCTTGTACCTACCCTTTGGGGGCAGGCACCACTGGGCATGGCCGGCGATTTAATCATTCTGGTTTATTTGTTTGCCGTAGCCCGCTTTATGACGGCTCTGACCGCGCTGGATGCCGGCAGCGCTTTTGGCGGGATGGGATCAAGCCGGGATATGGCCTTGTCGGCTATCGCCGAACCGGCTCTCTTTCTGGCTGCTGTAGCCGTACTGATTACAGGCGGAACCAGCAGACTGGGGGACATCATGGCTATTACCGTCCGGCAGGACTGGAATGTGCTTGATCCGGCCTACGGACTGGCCTGCCTGGCTATGCTCATCGTTGTGATTGCCGAAACAGGCCGGATTCCGGTGGATAATCCGGATACCCATTTGGAGCTGACCATGATCCACGAAGGTATGCTGCTCGAATATTCGGGACGGTATCTTGGGCTGATGGTCTGGGCGGCCCAGATCAAACAGCTGTTGATTCTGACCTTATTGATTGACTTGTTTTTCCCCTGGGGGGTAGCCTTAACACCCGGCGTGTCCGGCCTTTTGGCTGCCGGAGCCGTTTATTTAGGCAAATTGCTGGTATTGGGCATTATACTGGCCTTGATCGAGACGGCTTATGCCAAAATGAGGCTGTTTCAGGTGCCCAGGTTGCTGGCTTCATCCATGCTGCTGTCGCTGCTGGCTATTATGGTCCGGATTGCGAAATAATGCGTGTGATCAAATTTTCATTTGGCGATAGAAGGAGGGGTGGCTGTGGATTCGCTTGTTGCGGCCGGTTTATTGGTGAGTACCCTGTTGTTATTTAAAATCAAAAAGATGAGCGATGCGGTGGGCATTATTGCGTTTCAATCGGCGTTATTAGCCTTGGCGGCAGCCATTATGGGGATTAAAACCGGCTTGACCCACTTATTGCTGGCGGCCGGCTTGACGGTTGCCGTCAAAACGTTGATGATCCCGGCTATTTTGTATTACACCATTAGGAAAACAGATGCCCGTCAGGCTGTTGAACGGACATCATCGCCTCATGTGTCCTTACTGCTGGCCACCTTGCTGCTGGTCGCCGGCTATTATGTGGCAGCCCATCTGGAACTGCCGGGTACCGAGCATGGCCAGTCTTATCTGACAACCTCGATCATGCTGATTTTCTTAGGGACATTTACCATGATTGAGCATAAGAAAGCCATTATGCAGGCGATTGGGCTGATCGTCATTGAAAATGGCCTGTTTTTAGTGACCCAGTCGGTCAGCTACGGGATGCCTTTAGTGGTAGAACTTGGAATTTTTTTTGATCTGCTGGTTTCTGCGGCCGTGATTGCCGTCCTGTCATTCCGGATTCATTCCACTTTTGACAGTCTGAATACGGATAAGATGCAAAATTTGAAAGGGTGACGTTATGGCCTCCATTATCGCGTTGTATGCGATTCCATTTCTGACCGGGCTGCTGGCCGGTCTGAGCAAAAAAACGCAGTGGTGTGAAAAGCTGCAGGCTGTCGGTGCTTTGCTGACCTTGCTGACGGCCGGTCACATTGCCGTTACCGTTTGGACCGGACAGCCGGTCACTGCCGCCAATGATGTGTTTTATATTGATGCGCTGGGTGCGTTTAATCTGTTCTTGATTGCCCTGGTAGGGTTCATTGCCTCAATTTATTCCGTCGGCTATATGCGCCATGAGCTGGCGGAACAGATTATTGGCCCCAGGCAGTTGCGTTTTTACTATGCCTTTTTCCACTTTTTTATCTTAACCATGTTGATGGTGAGCACGGTCAACAGCTTGGGGCTGTTATGGGTCGGCATTGAACTGACAACCCTGGTGTCGGCCTTGCTGGTGGCTTTTTATGGCCAAAGCAATGCCTTGGAAGCGGCCTGGAAGTATCTGATTATGGGCAGTGTCGGCATTGCTTTTGCACTGCTAGGCATTATCTTTATCTATTTGTCAGGGATGCAGACCCTGGGTCAGCAATCTCCGGCTCTGAACTGGACGGAGTTAACCCAGGTAGCGGCCGTGCTCAATGCCGAATGGGTTAAGCTGGGCTTCATCTTTATTTTGGTGGGCTTTGGTACCAAGGCCGGACTGGCTCCCATGCACTTTTGGCTGCCGGACGCCCATAGCCAGGCTCCTTCGCCGATTAGTGCCGTCTTGTCCGGTGTCCTCCTGAATACCGCCCTATACGGGGTATTCCGGGTCTATGCCATTGCCAACGTCACGCTGGCCGGGCAAGCCTCTCATTACCTGGTCATTTTTGGCTTGCTGTCCATGGCCATCACCGTGCCGTTTATCATGGTCCAGCATGACTTGAAACGGATGCTGGCCTACTCCAGTGTAGAGCACATGGGGATTATTACGCTTGGTGTTGGAATCGGCGGACCCTTAGGCCTTTACGGCGCCTTTTTGCATATGTTCAATCATTCTATGGCCAAGTCGCTGCTGTTTTTTACGGCGGGCAGTATTTGCCAGCATTACCGCTCCAAGCAAATGCACCGCATCAGCGGGATTTTGAAGGTTATGCCGGCCACCGGAGCGATTTTTCTGCTGGCGGCTGTGGCCATTACCGGAGCCCCGCCCTTTAATATCTTTTTAAGTGAAATAACCATTATGATGGCCGGCTTTCAGAGCGGCCGGCCCTGGCTGACCGTAGCTTTCGTGGCCTTGATTGTCCTGATTTTTGCCGGCATGATGTTCTATGTCGTTAAAATGGTCTTTGGGGAAGCTCCGGCCAGGGTCGAAAAAATGACTCTCGACGGCTGGTCAGCCGCAGCACTCATCATTCCGCTGGCGTTGGTGGTGGTTTGCGGCTGGGTCATTCCGCCTATTCTTGACAGTACCCTTTATCAAGTATCCGGTGTATTACAGGGGGCAGGACGATGAACCAACTGAGCAAAAAACAGCTGGTAGCCCGGCTGTTACAGAGTTTTGGCAAAAAAATGCTAAGCAGCCGGCCGGTACAGGAGCATGAAACCGAGCTGGTTATTGATAAGGCGGATCTGCCGGAAGTGTGCAGGACTCTGGTGCAGGAGAAAAAAGGCCGCCTGTTTACCATGGTGGGCAATGACGAACGGGAACTGTCCGGTCATTTTGCCTTGTATTATGTGTTTGCTTTTGATCAGTTGCAGCATTTGATTACCGTGAAAACGCTGCTGGAAGAAGCTGATCCGGTTTTTCCCTCGATTTCGGCTCAGATACCGGCCGCCAACTGGTATGAGCGGGAAGTCAAGGATTTGCTGGGACTGCGGGCACTGGGGCATCCCGACCGCCGGCCGCTCATCCTGCATGGCGACTGGCCGGAAGACCAGTATCCGCTGCGCAAGGATTTCTCAGCGGCGTTGCCGGTTTCCCGTCAACCTGACCGCGGTACGAGTATGCAATATAGCGGACGGGATGTGACCGAGATTCCAGTTGGGCCTATCCATGCCGGCATTATTGAACCAGGGCATTTCCGCTTTGGGGCGGTCGGAGATACTGTCCTGCATCTGGATGCCAAACTGTTTTATACCCATCGTGGTCTGGAAAAAAGCGCCGAAGGGCTGCCGCTGACCAAAGCGTTGTTTACGGCTGAGCGAATTTGCGGGGTTTGCGCCCTGTCCCATGCCGTGGCCTTTGCCCAGGCAGTCGAAGCGGCGGCGCAGCTGACGCCGCCACCACGGGCCCTGTACCTGCGGAGTTTGTTTTTGGAACTGGAGCGGTTATATAATCATATTGGCGATCTTGGCAACCTGTGCGCCGGTTTTGGCTTTGCCGTAGGCGTCAGTCATGGCAGCCGACTCAGGGAACAACTGCAGCAGCTTAATGAGGAACTGGCCGGTCATCGCTATCTGCGTGGTGTGATCCAACTGGGCGGCCTGCGGCTGGATGTGACGCCGGCCGAGCTGAGCCGGCTGCTGACCGTACTGGAGCAGGTAGAAGCCGATTTTGATGAACTGATGGACATTATTTTGTCGCATGATATTGCGCTGGACCGGATGGCGACTACCGGTGTACTAAGCTTGCAGCAGGCCAATGATTTGGAAGTGGTCGGGGTGGCGGCACGGGCTTCAGGGCGTGCGGTCGATATTCGCCGCAGCCATCCTTACGCGGCTTACGGGCAGTTGGACGTTCCTCTGGTGCAGTACACCCAAGGCGATGTGTTGGCCCGCTTTAAAGTCCGGGCTGAAGAAGTCAAAACGTCGCTGCAAATCATCCGCCAAATTGTTTGCCAAATTCCGGCCGGGGCTATTTGGGCGCCGGTGCCGGAGATTCAGCCCTATACCCGTGCCATGGGCTGGGCAGAGTCCCCACGGGGTGAGGTGTGCCACTGGCTGATGGTAGGACCGGAACAGACCGTGTTCCGCTACCGCATCCGTTCGGCCGCTTACAGCAACTGGCCGGCAGTGCCGCTCACCGTGCCGGGCAATATTGTTCCCGATTTTCCCTTAATCAATAAAAGCTTTGAGCTGTGCTATTCGTGCTGTGACCGTTAAGCCGGCGGCAGGAAGGAAGGATTAGGCGTGTTTGAAATTCTGAGAAAAATCTGGCGGACCGGGACGGTCACCAGGCGTCAGCCGCTGCCTCCGGCAGCAGCCAAATACCGGGGCAAGATCGTGATCGATCCTGAGCGCTGCAACGGCTGCCTGGAATGTATCGGCATTTGTCCCAGCGGAGCCCTGAGGACGAACTGCATTCAGGGTAAAGAGCAGCTGGTGATTTCCCATGAAAAATGCATTTTTTGCGGCAGCTGTGCCGACAATTGTGCTGAGCAAGCCATCAAGCTAACCAATCAGTGTTATCTGGCTACCCGCAATAAGCAAGAAGCGCAGGAACGGTAGAACCTTCAATAGTAGTCCCTGCTCAGGTGAAACCCGGTGAAGCCTGACCGCCTATTTCTGGCTGTTGCGCTGACAAGGGACGAAGGAGTTTTACTGTCCGCAAGAAAGGGGAATATGCTATAATGAAGAGTGAGCAAACTACGGATATTGAGCTGGCGTTATGCACCAGAATAAAACAAGTGCTGGGAAGTTCGCTGCATATTCGCCATGTTGACGCCGGCTCCTGCAATGGCTGTGACTTTGAAATGATGGCCTTGTGCAATCCGGTTTACGATATACAGCGCTTTGGCATTGACTTTGTGGCCTCGCCGCGTCATGCCGATATGCTGCTGGTTACCGGCGGGGTGACCCGCCATCTGGAGATGGCCTTAGAAAAAACCTATGCGGCTGCGGCGGCACCCAAAATGGTTGTGGCAGTCGGCAGCTGCGCCTGCGGCGGCGGGGTCTGTGGACAAACTTATGCCAATGCCGGCGGGGTTGATAAAATTGTTCCGGTCGATGTGTTTGTACCTGGCTGTCCGCCCCGGCCATCCGCTATTTTAGAAGGTATTTTGCTGGCGCTGGATAAATTGGACGGCAGTCGATCTGCGGTGCGTTAAGGTCTTGCAAGGTGACCGGCGCAGCATCGGAAAAACGGAGGGGATTTTTTTGAATCTGGAATTACAGCGGTTTAAAGCCGATTTTTTTAAAGCCTTGGCCCATCCTTTACGGATTCGGATTCTGGAACTATTATCAGAAGGGGACAAGAACGTCAATGAACTGCAAACGCTGATTGGCAGTGAGGGCTCGGCCGTTTCACAGCAATTGGCCATTTTGCGGAATAAGAATATCGTGTTTGGCACGAAGGACGGTAATAAAGTCACCTACTCGTTACGTGATCCCATGCTGGTCGAACTGCTGACCGTAGCCCGGCAAATTTTTAACAACCATCTCATTGATACCATTTCCATGCTCGACCGTTTTAATGAAGAATAACCAAACACTCATCCAGGCACAAGCTGCCTGTTTTTTTTTGCAATCCAGCCGTTGGAGGCGGGTTGATCCTGTTGCTGTCAGAAGAACCGTCCCCTTGGCACTGGGGCGTCAGGTCGTCAGCTTGGATGAGGATGAACCGGCAATGGAGGAGAAGGCTGGGAGGTGTTAAGTTGCTGGTTGTTGATAGTTGGGCTTGGTGGATAATAAATATTTTTGGAAAAATATTGACGAATAAATCGGGTAAGAGGTAGAATATAATTAATACTGGACTAGTACAGTATAGATTGAGGGAGGGGGTACGGTGTGCAACTGAATCAGGCAACCGATTATGCCTTCAGGGTGGTGCTGTATTTGGCGTGCTGGCCCGGCAGTGTGGTGAGTGGCCAGGTCATTGCTGAGCAGCAGCACATTCCGCCGCAGTTTTTACAAAAGATTATGCGTTCGTTGACCAAGGCCGGTCTGGTGAGATCGTACCGGGGTTCGGAGGGGGGCTTTGTGCTGCTCCGTCCCGCTGAGACCATTACGATGCTGAACGTCATTGAAGCCATGGAAGGGCCTATTTGTCTGAACCGCTGCCTGGCTGAGCAGAATAGCTGCAGCCGCTGCTGTTCGGATATCTGTACCGTCCATCGTGCCCTGGGAAAAATCCAAGCTCAGTTTTTACTGTCACTCAGTCAGGTCAACTTTGCAGAACTCGCCCGAAATAGTGAAGGAGAGGTGGAGAAAAAATATGGATGAAGTATTGCTCGCGCGTTGGCAGTTTGGGATTACCTCGGTGTATCACTTTCTGTTTGTACCGCTGACCTTGGGCCTATCCATCGTAGTGGCTATTATGGAAACCATGTATGTGCGCACCAACAATGAAGTGTATAAGAAAATGGCCAAATTTTGGGGCAAATTATTTTTACTTAATTTCTCGATGGGTGTTGTAACCGGGATTGTCCAGGAGTTTCATTTTGGGATGAACTGGTCGGAATACTCACGGTTTATGGGAGATATCTTTGGCGCTCCACTGGCAATGGAAGCTTTGACGGCTTTCTTTCTGGAGTCGACGTTTATGGGCCTGTGGATTTTTGGCTGGGACCGTTTGTCTAAGAGGCTGCATGCCGCCTGTATTTGGATTGTGGCTTTTGCCAGCAACTTATCGGCTTTTTGGATTTTGGCGGCCAATTCGTTTATGCAGCATCCTGTCGGCTATGCCATCCGCAACGGCCGGGCAGAGATGACGGATTTTCTTGCACTTATTACTAACCCCTATGTGGCTTTTCAATTTCCGCATACCGTATTGTCAGGCGTCGTGACCGCCGGAATCTTTGTCCTGGCCATCAGTGCGTATCATTTACTGCGCGGGACCCATCTCGAGGTTTTCCGCAAGTCGTTTAAATTTGGTTTGGTTTGGTCCATAGTCGGTGTCTTTGCCGTAATGGGCAGCGGTCATCTGCAAACCCAGTATGTGGCCAAGGTGCAGCCGATGAAACTGGCAGCCACCGAGGCGCTGTGGGAATCGGCTGATCCGGCTCCGTTTGCCATTGCGGCTGTGATTGATGAGAAAAAACAGATCAATACATTTGAACTTGCCGTACCGGGTGCATTAACCTTTTTGGCTCATGACTCCTTTAAAGGAGAAGTCAAAGGGATTAAGGAACTGCAGGCTGCGGCTGTGGCTCAGCATGGACCAGGCAATTATGTGCCTGATGTGACCGCCCTGTTTTGGAGTTTCCGGGCCATGGTGGGTGCAGGCATGCTGATGGCGGCGGTGACGCTGTTATGCGGCTGGCTGCTTATCCGAAATAAGCTGGAATCCTATCCGCTGGCTTTAAAAGCAATGCTGCTGACCTTGCCGCTGCCTTATATCGCCAACTCGTCCGGATGGTTCGTGACCGAGGCCGGCCGCCAGCCTTGGATGGTCATAGGCTTGCAGAAGGTTGCCCAGGCAGCGTCCCCGAATGTGACTGCTGCTGAAATTTGGATTACGATGATTGGCTTTACGCTGATTTATGGCATCCTGGCGATTGCGGCCGTCTATCTGGCTGTTAAGTTTATCAAACAAGGGCCTGTGGACAGCAAACCCGACATTCCTGCAGCAACCGTGAAGGGGGCGACATTATGGAACTAAATGTCTTATGGTTTATTCTGGTGGGGGTATTATTTACCGGCTTCTTTTTCCTGGAAGGGTTTGATTACGGGGTGGGCATGGTGCTGCCGTTTTTAGGCCGCAATGATGTTGAGCGCCGGGTGATTATCAATACCATCGGGCCGGTTTGGGATGGCAATGAGGTCTGGATGATCACCGCCGGTGGCGCCATGTTTGCCGCTTTTCCCCATGTGTATGCCACCATGTTCAGTGGTTTTTACCTGGCGCTGTTTTTGATGCTGCTGGCACTCATTGTCCGCGGTGTTGCATTTGAATTCCGCAGCAAAGATGACAGCCCGGTTTGGCGCAATACCTGGGATTGGATGATTTTTATCGGCAGCTTTGTGCCTGCATTGCTATGGGGCGTTGCCGTGACCAATTTGATTCAGGGTCTGCCTATTAATGAAAAAATGATTTATACAGGCAATTTCTTTACCTTGCTCAGTCCTTATACCTTGGTAGGCGGTTTAGCTTTCTTGCTGGTCTTTCTGTTCCATGGTGCGTTGTTTTTGACGCTGAAAGTAGAAGGGGAAATGATTGAACGGGCCAGAGCGGTTGCCTTAAAAGGCGGGGCCTTGGCTGCCGTAGCTTTTCTGGCGTGTGTCGGACTGACCTATACCAATACCGATTTGTTTAAGAGTGCGCTGGGCGGAACGGCGTTGTGGGCGGCAGTCGCTGCTTTTGTTGCCGGCTATGCCTTCACCTGGCTCAAGAAATATGGCTGGGGCTTTGCCATGAGTGGTTTAGCTATTCTGTTTACGACCGCTGGATTTTTTGCCGGGCTATTTCCGCGGCTGATGGTGTCCAGCCTGAATCCGGCCTGGAGTCTGACCATTCATAATGCGTCTTCGACGCCTTATACGTTAAAAATTATGACCATGGTGGCGTTAACCCTGGTGCCCATTGTGCTGGCCTATCAGATTTGGACCTATTGGGTTTTCCGCAAACGGGTCACAGCGAAACATCTGGAGTATTAGGAGCCGCTGGTTGAATGAACGGAAGGCATGACGAGCGATTTTTCCCTGGTAAGAAAGCAAATATCGCAGCACTCTTTCAAGGTTTTGCTGACGCAGTCAGGCGAGAAAAGATCGGGCTGGCGTGCCGTATGAATGAATCAGTGATTCGCTAGTAAGCGGTTTATCTTCGGGTAAGCCGCTTTTTTACCCCCAATCAGCTTGCTTTTATAGCCAGGCATACAGACGAGCGGACAGGCTGGTTCCGGGAGTGACTAAATTTCTCAATCCTGTGACGTAAATCACAGCCTGTGCGGGCAGGGACCTCTAGAATAAAAGAGAAGAGACGAAAAACAAAAGCTACCAAAAATAAATCTTAAATAGTAGGAATTTTTAAAAATCTGTCGAACCATGTAACAAAATGGTAATTTTGACAAAGTGGGGGTAGAGTTGTATGAGTATGAAGCCAAGGCAGAGTGACATTACCAATCTTCCAGCAGACTATCAAGCATTTTATAACCAAATTGTGCAATTTATCCCGCAAACCCGGATTTTTGCCGATCCAATCAGGACGTATGCGTACGGGGTTGATGCCAGCCTATACCGCTTAAACCCTAAGTTAGTGGTGAAGGTTCGCAGTATCGAGGAAGTGTCCTCTATTTTGAAAATTGCTCACGGATTAAAAGTTCCGGTGACTTTCCGGGCGGCCGGAACCAGCTTATCCGGGCAGGCGCTCACCGATTCGGTGCTATTGGTCTTAGCCGGCGGCTGGAGCAACTATCAGGTCAGCGGCGACGGCGGGAGCATTTCACTGGAGCCAGGGATTATTGGGGCTGAAGCCAATGCTTACCTGCGGCAGTTTGCCCGTAAAATCGGCCCTGATCCGGCTTCGATCAACCATGCCATGATTGGCGGGATCGCAGCCAATAATGCCAGCGGCATGTGCTGTGGGACCTCAGACAATAGCTATAAAACGGTGGCCAGCATGAAGGTGGTATTTGCTGACGGAACGCTGTTAGATACTGCCGATGAGCAGTCCAAAGCCCAGTGGGCCAGCCAGCATCCTGAACTCATTCAGGCTATTGAGGCGATACGCAATGAGATCAATGCCGACCAGCAACTGCGGTCGCTGATTGCTCATAAATTTAAGATCAAAAATACAACCGGTTATAGCCTGAATGCCTTTGTGGACTATCATGATCCGTATGATATCATCAATCATCTCATGATCGGTTCGGAAGGCACGTTAGGGTTTATTGCCGAAATTACATACAAGACGGTCATCGATCATGCGCATAAAGCGTCGGCGCTGATGATCTTCCCTGATCTGGCCAGTGCCTGCCAGGCGGTTATGCGCTTAAGCCGTCCGCTGGTTGCTGCCGCCGAGCTGATTGACCGGGCTTCGCTGACTTCAGTTGAGGATAAACCGGGCATGCCGGCTTATTTAAAAACCCTGGATGCCGGTGCAACGGCGCTGTTGGTGGAAATCCGGACCGAAGAAAGGGCTGCGCTCCTCAAGCAAATGGAAGAGGTTAAAGCGCTGCTGGCGGATATTCAGACCGTATTCCCGATCGAATTCACCGATGTTAAAGCCGAGTACGAAAAGCTCTGGAAAATCCGGGCCGGCGTATTCCCTGCGGTTGGCGGTATCCGCGAAATCGGCACTTCCGTTATTATCGAGGATGTGGCCTTTCCGAAAGAAAAGCTGGCCGATGCCGTACTGGCGCTGCGGGAATGCATGAACCGGAATGGCTACAGCAGCGGTATTATCTACGGCCATGCGCTGGACGGCAATGTGCATTTCGTCTTTACCCAGGCCTTTAATACGGCTGAGGAAATTGAACGCTATCGACTGTTCATTGACGAGGTTTGTACAATGGTAGTCGAGAAGTTTGACGGCTCTTTGAAGGCTGAGCATGGCACAGGCCGTAATATGGCCCCGTTTGTGGAAATGGAATGGGGTAAAAAGGCTTATCAGTTTATGCAGCGCTTAAAACAGGCTTTCGATCCTGAAAATCTGATTAACCCGGATGTCATTATGACCAATAATCCGAACTTGTTCCTGGAAAACCTCAAGACCATGCCAAAGACCCATGATGTGGTGGACCGCTGTATTGAATGCGGCTATTGCGAAGTCAATTGCCCGTCTAAAAACCTGACCAGCACGCCACGGCAGCGGATTGCCGTCCAACGGGAAATTACCCGCTTAAGAAATACCGGTTCTGATCCTGAACGGTTAAGACGGTTTGAGGAAGATTATGAGTATTTCGGTGATGAAACCTGTGCGACCGATGGACTGTGCGAAACTACTTGCCCGCTATCCATCAATACCGGATCGTTTACCAAACAGGACCGTTCGACGAAAGTAACGCCACAGGCGAAAAAGATTGCCAAGTTTATGACCGAAAATTTTGGCGGCGTCACAACCATGGCCAAACTGGGAATGGCCGGTGCCCATTTAGCCCATTCGGTACTGGGGACTTGCGGGATGAACAGTATTGCGGCTGGAGCGCGCAGCTTAAGCGGCAACAAAATTCCAAAATGGAACAAATGGCTGCCGCGCGGCGGGGCGACTCCGCATCGCCTGACCCAAAACAGCCAGAGCGAACTGAAAGTCGTTTATTTCCCAAGCTGTGTCACCAGAACGATGGGGCCGTCTAAGGACGATCCAGACCAGCGTCAAGTCAGCGAAGTGATGCTGTCCCTTTTGGATAAAGCCGGCTACCGTGTTATTTATCCGCAGGATATGGATCAACTATGCTGCGGGATGCCGTTTGAGAGCAAAGGCTATTTTGAGGCGGCTGACAGTATGAGCAGCAAGCTGGAAAAAGCACTGCTGGCGGCCAGCAATAATGGCGAATATGCCATCCTTTGCGATACCAGCCCTTGCGTGTACCGCATGAAACGCGTAATGGACAAACGCCTCAAGATTCATGATACGGTTGAGTTTATTCATGATCTGCTGCTGCCCAGACTGGAGCTGGTGAAATCGCCGGAAACGGTTGCGGTCCACGTGACCTGCAGTGCGACCAAAATGGGCTTGGCCGAAAAATTCAAAGCGATTGCCCAGGCTTGTGCCACCAAAGTGGTTGTGCCGGAAAAAGTCAGATGCTGTGGCTTTGCCGGGGATAAGGGCTTTGAAGTGCCTGAACTCAATGAGTCGGCACTGGAACACTTGAAAGAAGCCCTGCCGCATGATTGCCACTGCGGTTACTCCAACAGCCGGACCTGCGAAATCGGGCTGGCCAATACAGCCGGTATCAGCTATCAGTCCATCGCTTATCTGGTCGATAAATGCGCGCAAAGCAAAAACTAAAAATTTTTTGTACGAGTGTCTTGAGGCCGGAGTAATCCGGCCTTAAATATATTACAATATAGGTAAACAAGAAGGAGGCTGATGGTGTGCGATCTGATTTGTTATTAAAACTGACTAAAAAATATGCTCAGGAAGACAAGGAGCATTTTCAAAAAGTAGAAATGACCGGCCCTCATGATTACGTGCTAATGGAGTTTTATAAAGAGGCTCAGCAGGAGAATCCGGACATGGCCAGGATTACGCCGGAATTGGTTCAGCTCAATGAAACGATTTTCAGGATTGCGGTGAAAAAACTGCAGGACAAGGGCTATATTGAAGGCGCGGAGATTGAGGTCAGCGAGACGGGCATGCCGGTCCGGGTGGATGTCGCCAAGGTGAAAGTGACACCGGCCGGAGTGGAATATGAAAAGCATTTAGGATAATCAAACCGGAAGGGCGGACATGTGATGATTGATAAGCGCCTTAACCGGGAGATGGGACACTATCGGCTGCTGTTTTTCATGCTGGTTGGCTTGAGTTTAGGCAGTGGTATTCTGGTTGTTTTGCAGGCCGATATGCTGACGAAAATCATTGACGGTGTATTCTTAGGCGGCCTGGATGTTGCCGGGGTTGAGCACTGGCTGTATGGACTGCTGGGCATTATGGTGCTGAAAGCACTGCTCATCTGGTTGAATGAATTTTATGCCCACCGGCTGGCCGTCGGCATCAAAAGCAGCCTGAGGGAGCGTCTGGCGGGCCATTTGCTGGCGTTGGGTCCGGTGAGCATCCGTGGCGAGCAGGCCGGTGAACTGATCAGCTTGCTGGTCGAAGGGATCGAAAATATTGAACCTTATTTTGCCCGTTTTTTGCCGCAACTGGTCATTGCGGCGGTAGTCCCGCTGCTGATTCTGGGGTTTGTGGTGCCGCTTGATGCCACGACTGCCAGCCTGCTGCTGGTGACCGCCCCGCTGATTCCCGTATTCATGATCCTGATCGGGAAAATGGCGGAAAAGCTGAATAAGCGGCAGTGGGAGACCCTCTCCAGGCTCAGTGCTCATTTCCTGGATGTGCTGCAAGGATTAACCACCCTAAAAATTTTTGGCCGCAGTGTCGAGCAAGTCCGGGTCATTGCCCGCATGAGCGATGAGTTCCGGGATATTACACTCAGTGTGCTCAAGGTGGCCTTTATTTCAGCCCTGGTGCTTGAATTGGTAGCAACGATCAGTACTGCGCTGGTGGCTGTTACTGTCGGGCTGAGGCTGCTTTATTACAAACTGGCTTTCAGCCAGGCTTTTTTCCTGTTGCTGCTGGCACCGGAGTTTTATTTGCCGCTGCGGCAGCTGGGCAGCCATTTTCATGCCGGCATGGCCGGCGTGAGTGCGGCTGAAAGAATCTATCACATTCTGGCCATGCCGGTGGGAAAGCAGCATCACGGCACCCAGAAGCTGGTTAGACAGGCGGAACTTGCGATTGAGTTTAAACAAGTTCATTTTGGTTATCAGGGCGGTGAGCGGCCGGCTTTGGCCGGTTTTGATCTCAAGCTGATGCCCGGCGAGCAGGTGGCGCTGGTTGGGGCCAGCGGTGCCGGTAAAAGTACGGTGGCGAATTTACTCTTGGGCTTTATCGAACCTCAGCAGGGTGAAATTTTGGTGAATGGCTTTCCGTTAAGCGACATTACGCTAGCTTCCTGGCTGGATCAGGTTGCGTATTTGCCGCAGGCCAGTCATCTGTTTTATGGCACGGTGGCTGAAAACATCCGTTTAGGCCGTCCGGAGGCTTCGGAGGCGGCTGTCGAGGCGGCGGCTGTGGCGGCTGGAGCGCATGAGTTTATCGCCGGTCTGCCGCAGGGCTATGCTACACCGGTCGGGGAAGGCGGGCATGGGCTGAGCGGCGGTGAAAAGCGGCGGATTGCCATTGCCAGAGCCTTTTTAAAAGATGCGCCGTTTCTCATTCTGGATGAAGCCACAGCCGGTTTGGATGCCAAGAACGAGTATGAGCTTCAGCTGGCGCTCAAGCGGCTAATGACCGGCCGGACCGTGCTCTTGATTGCCCATCGTTTAAGTACGGTGGTGCACGCCGACCGGATTGTGGTGGTGGATCAGGGCCGGGTGGCCGAATGCGGGCGGCATGAAGAACTGATCGGTCAAAAAGGACTTTATTATCAATTATTAACGGCTTTCCGGGGGGACGTATGAAACCATTTGTCAGACTGATTGCAATGCTGGCTCCCGTATGGCCGGTGATGCTGCTGGCCGTTTGTCTGGGCTGGCTGACCATTGCGGCCAATATTGGCCTGATGGTGACCTCGGCCTGGCTGATTGCGGCGGCTGCCCTGCATCCCTCGATTGCCGAGCTTTCGGTGGCGATTGTCGGGGTCCGCTTTTTCGGAGTGGCCAGAGCGGTTTTCCGCTATTTAGAACGCTATATTTCTCATGATGCCACGTTTCGCATTCTCAGCCGGCTGCGGGTCGGATTTTATCAGCGGCTGGAGCCGCTGGCACCGGCCAACCTGCAGACCTGGCAAAGCGGTGAGCTGTTTAGTGCTATTGTGGGAGATGTTGAAACACTGAAGGATTTTTACCTGCGGGTCCTGGCTCCGCCGCTGATTGCCGTTTTGACGCTGACGGGACTGCTGCTGGTGTTTCAGCATTATTCGCTGTCTTTGGCAGCCTTGGTATTTGCCGGGTTTCTGTTGGCCGGAATTGTGCTGCCGCTGGCTGTTCGGCAGGTCAACAAAGGCGGCGGCAGCGAATTGGTAGCGGCCCGGGCGGCATTAAAAGCCTATTTGCTGGATACTGTCAATGGCATGACCGAGATTGCCGCCTTTGATCATCAACAGCGCCATCTTAGTACTATTCGCAATTTGAATGATCACCTGATCAGGCTGCAGGGACGAATTGCGGCTGTGAGCAGCTTAAGTGATTCCTGGGGCAGTCTGATCATGAACGGGACTTTGTGGGGTGTCTTATGGCTGCTCATTCCGCTGGTTCGCAGCGGAACGGTCGAAGGGGTTTATTTGGCGGCGATGGCGTTGGCTGTGCAAAGTAGTTTTGAGGCAGTATTGCCGCTGCCCATGGCTGTGCATTATTGCCAGGAAAGCCTGGCGGCTGCCAGGCGCTTATTCCGGCTGGTGGATGCTCCGGCGGCTGTTCTGCCTTCAGGCCAGGAGCAGTTTGCCGAACCGGAACAGGCGGAGGTTTGCGTCCAGGGAGTTTCTTTCGAATATGATGGCCTGGGAAAAGTCCTGAACCGGATATCCTTTTCTTTGCGGCCAGGCAAAAGAGTGGCCCTGATTGGACCAAGCGGAGCGGGCAAGAGTACGATCATTCATTTGCTGCTGCGCTTTTGGGAGATAGAATCCGGCTTGATTACGCTCAATGGCCGGGATTACCGGACCATCAACCCCGAAGCCGTCCGCAGGCTGTTTAGTGTGGTATCCCAGCAAACGCATATTTTTAACGCCAGCATTCGCGAAAATATTCTGTTGGCCTGCCCGGAAGCGGGCGAGCGTGAACTGATGGCTGCTGTCCGCGGGGCTGCCTTGGATGAGTTTACAGCAGGCTTGCCGGAAGGCCTGGATACCCAGGTAGGCAACAACGGGCAAGCCTTATCAGGCGGTCAGCGGCAGCGGATTGCCATTGCCCGGGCGCTGCTGAAAAATACGCCGGTTTTGTTGCTGGATGAGCCGACAGTCGGACTTGATCCCATTACGGCCAAGCAGATTATGAATACGATTGATACGCTGATGCGCGGACGGGCCACGTTGCTCATTACCCACGATCTGACCGATGTCGAGACGATGGATGAAATTTTAGTGCTGGACCAGGGAGAAGTGACGGAACGGGGAACGTTTGCCGAACTGCTGAACAGCCAGGGCTTGTTTGCCCGGTTATGGCATTTGCAGCAAACTCCGCTGGCGTAATCTTTAGGACCCAGGGTTCATTTCTGCCCGAATGACTTGACCTCAGGCCAATATGTGATATGGTATTAATAGTGGTTAGATGAGGAGGGAGAGCAAGTGTCCGATTATCTTTATGAAGTAGATAAAGAGTGCGCTCTTTGCAGTCAATCATTTCGGGTAACGAAAGTAAAATCCCGCTTAATTAAAATTAAGCAAGATTCCGATTTTTGCACCTATTATAAAGATGTAAATCCGTATTATTACTCGATTTGGGTTTGTCCGCACTGCGGTTATGCGGCTGTAGACACTCAGTTTGACAGTTTGGTTCCGGCTGCAAAAGAAAAACTGACTAAGTTTTTAACCGAGCGGCAAGTGAATGTGAATTTTTGCGGTAACAGAACAAGGGAGCAGGCTATTGCGACTTATAAACTTGCGATCTTTTACAGCGAAATGCTGGACAGTTCGGCCAGCAAGCTTGGCGGGCTGTATTTGAAACTGGCCTGGCTATACCGGGAAGCCGGTTATACTGAGCAAGAACAGGCTGCACTCAGCAAAGCCGTGGAACATTATGAGCAGGCTTTATTCAGGGAGCGGTTACCGCTTGGCAGCATGACCGAGGTAACCCTGACTTTTCTGGTAGGGGATTTGTTCAGGCGTACGGGGCAGGTCGAAAAGGCTATTCCGTATTTTAATAAAATCCTCTCCAATCCGCAGGCCAAAGCGGAACGCAACATTTACAATTTAGCCAGGGAAGTGTGGCAGGAAATTCGCGATTTACGGAAACAGCAGGAGTTAGAAGCTGTAGCTGAATCGTAGCGAAAAACCCCGGTACAAATTGTACCGGGGTTTAAAAAATGTTTTGGATAAGGGTGATGGGTATGATTCAGATTCCGGCCGATTTGCCGGCCAGTTTTATTCCTGCAGTTAGTTTTGCCAATCTGGAAACCAAGCTGACGGACTTATCGCCAGCAATGACCACCATCAGGGAAACCTGGGATGCTCAAACCCTGGCGAACCTGGAAAAAGGGGTGGTGGTTGTTCCTGACGATGTGATCAATCAGGCATTAGCAGCGGCTATTGCCGGGCAGGATCAGATTAAAGAGTTAACGGTCACTTCGACGGGTGACGGTAAAATCAAAATCAAGGCGTTAACCCGGCAAACCGGTCATCTTTTAATGACTTGCCGGATTGAACAATTTGAGCATGACGGACAACACTCAACTATGCGTTTAAAAGTGCTGGAGAAAAAACTGCCGGATAAGCCGATGATGTCCTGGATTTTCTCTAAGGTCAGTCTGGCCATGGCAGTTAAGTTTGCTGGTTCTGTCAGTATGGCGGAGGGGATGGCGGTGGATATCAAAGGCAATACGGTAGCGATTGATTTTCATCAGGCACTCTATCAATCGCGGTTTGGCGGTGTTGAGCTATTCGGGGTCAAACCGCTGGATGCGCTGGTTGTGCGTGAAGCGATTCCCCAGCAGGGTGCTGTTGAATTTCATACAGCCCTGGCGGCACCCGACAATGTAAAAGCCATGCTGCGAAATTTGCTGGAATAATTTTGTCAGGGACTTGCCGGTGCGTAGGAATTTTTTGGGTTGTGGAGAAATATCTTCCTATAACGAGTTAAAGGAGGTAAACCCATGACTAAAAAAATCCTGTTGTTAACCGGTGATTGTGCAGAAGATTATGAGGTGAAGGTCCCGCAGCAGGCGCTGATGATGCTTGGCTATCAGGTTGATGTAGCGGCACCAAACAAAAAGGCAGGCGACATGCTGCAACTGGTTGTCCATGATTTTACCAACCTTGATACGTATATTGAATTGACCGGGCATCGCATTCCGGTGGATATTCCGGCTGCTGAGGCTAAAGCGGAAGATTATGCCGGCTTGGTTGTCCCAGGCGGGCGGGCTCCTGAGTATATCCGGATGTATGATGAGGTGATTGCGTTAGTCCAGGCTTTTTTCGCGGCCGGCAAGCCGGTAGCGGCGATCTGCCATGGTACGCAGCTGTTGGCTCCGGCTGATGTATTAACCGGACTGACTGTGACTTCTTATCCGGCTTGCGCTGCCGAGTGCCGCATTGCCGGGGCGGAGTGGCAAAATCAGCCTGTGGTTGTGAGCGGTAATCTGGTGACGGCACAGGCCTGGCCGAATCATCCGGAATGGCTGCGGGCGTTTGTGGAACTCTTGGGAGCAAAAATCAGCATATAGATAGCCAAAGACCTGCCGGTGGCAGGTCTTTTTTGCTGTTAGTAGATTGACAGTACTGGCGTTGAGTAATTTCTGTGGTCGTGGCTCTATGAAGTCTGTCTTAAACCGGCAACCGGGATATCTGCCGCTACGGACGTTCCCGACGCCGTTACCGGCAGCCAAGCTGCCGACGGCTGTGGTCACAAGTCCCGCGACAGAAATCCCGGCCGCCAGCTTGATAATTCTGTTAAAAATAAAAATTCTCCCGAGCCCTCTGCGCTCTCTGCGTCCTCTGCGGTTCGTTCGTCGTTCCTTAAGAAATTCGCTTAGAGCTGTCATCCTGCCCGTAGCTCTCTGTGCCCTCCGTGTACTCGGTGGTTCAATCCGTGCTCCCAGCGCGATACATCGCGCCTCCGCGTCCCCTTCGTGTCCTTTGAGCCCTTTGCGGTTAAACCGTTGCCCTGTTATTCTTCAACATAGGCCGAAACAATTTCACCATAATACAGGGTATGGAAATCGCCGGTAGCATATTTAGCGGCGGTGATGGCCGGGTCTAGGTTTTCCTGGGTCATGGCTTGTTTATAGAGAATTTTGCACTCAAAATGCAGGCCGCAGCCGGCGATGCCCGGGGTTGCGATTTTTTGTCCAGGCAGGGTGGTCAGGCCGGCGGCTGCCAGTTTATCCAGATCCCGGCCGGATTTGCTTCCGCACAGTGCCAGGGCTTCTTTCATATCTTTTAGCGGAATGCTGACGGTGAATTCACCGCTTTCTTCAATCAGCTTGTAGGTGTGGCGCGATGGTCTGACCATGACCATAAAGACGGGCTTGGCCCAAATAAAACCGATGGAGCCCCAGGCAATGGTCATGGTGTTGACCTGACCGGCTGCCGTTGTGGTCAGAAAAGCCCCTTTGCTTAAAATTTCAATGGCTTTATCGGCATAAGCGGTATAGTTGACTTCTTTGATCATAGAATTGAACCTCCCAATGAAAGATTTTCCTTGTTATTATATCCTATTTCGGTCAGACAATAAAAATCCCTGCCTGGTTTCACCCGGACAGGGATTTTGCTTAGCCGTTCTTGCGCTGGAATTCCAGCATGAAGTCACGCAGGGCCTGACAGCCCTCCCGTGTCATGGCATTGTAGACAGAAGCGCGCAGGCCGCCAACCGAGCGGTGGCCTTTCAGGCCGCCCAGACCCGCTTTGGCTGCCTCAGCAGCAAAGGCTTTTTCCAGGTCTTCGTTTGGCAGGCGGAAGGTAATATTCATGATGGAACGGCTGCCAGGTTCGGCATGGCCGCGATAATAGCCGCCGCTTTGGTCGATGGCGTCATAAATCAGCTTGGCTTTTGCCGTGTTATGCTCGCCGATTCCGGCCAGACCACCGTTGGCTTTAATCCAGCGAAGTACCCGGCTAATCATATAGACGCCGAAGGATGGCGGGGTGTTATACAGGGAATCATTTTTGGCGTGGGTTTCATAGCGGAGCATGGTTGGAATGGTCTTAGGATTGTTTTCAAGCAGGTCTTTGCGGATAATGACCACCGTTACTCCGGAAGGTCCCAGATTTTTCTGAGCGCCGGCGTAAATTAACGCAAATTTGGACGCATCAAACGGACGACAGAGAATGTCGGAAGACATGTCTGTCATTAGTGGAATATCGCCAAAGGTAGGAAATTCCGCCCATTGGGTACCAAAAATGGTATTGTTGGATGTGATATGTACATAGGCCGGATTGCTGCTTAATTGAATCTCGGACAAACTTGGGATCCGCTTGTAGTTTTCTTCGGCTGTGGTAGCGGCCACATGGGTTTGACCAATCAGTTTAGCTTCTTTGAGCGCTTTTTCCGACCAGGAACCACTGAGAATATAGTCGGCTGTTTTGCCTGGGGTCAAAAAGTTCATCGGAATCATGGCAAACTGCAGACTGGCGCCGCCTTGCAGGAATAGCACCCGGTAGTCGTCGCCCAAGCCGAGCAGTTCTTTCATGGTAGCTTCAGCCTCGGCATTGACTTCTTCATAGGCTTTGGAGCGATGGCTGATTTCAAGAATGGACATGCCTGTATCGTTAAAGTTCAGTAATTCAGCTTGTGCTTCTTGCAATACTTCAAGGGGTAGAGCGGCAGGACCGGCGTTAAAGTTATGAATACGCGTTGTCAAGATGATACCTCCCAGCTGTGTGTGAAATTTATGACTTGTGTTATATTCTAACCGTAGTTTTTCTAATACGCAACAGAAAAATTTATTAAATTCAACTTTTTGACAGGAAAATGTTTTTGCTAAAAACACACTTGACTTTTGAAAACGGATAAAATATAATCAGAAACAAGTCAAGTGAATATTGCTCAGGGCAAGTGTAACATTATCATAACTGCCCTGATGAACATGATGATTGGGAAGCTTTTTACGAGCGTTCTTCAGAGAGCCGGCGGGAGGTGCAAGCCGGTGAACCAAGTAGGGAGTTCCGCCCAGGAGTGGCAAATGACGAATTTAGCCGGGATCCGCCCGATACAGCGGTCTAGAGTTGGCCGAAAGGCACAAACTGGGTGGCAACGCGGGATCATAGTCTCGCCCCAATCATGGGGCGGGACTTTTTTATTTTCCAATCCAAGCCTCATAAGTATCAAACCGTTTCCCTGTATGAAAATGGACTTATTCGATTTTTTAAATGATTAAGGAGAGTGTTATTGATGAAAATTTTAGTTTGTGATGGCGTTTCGGAACAGGGCGTTGAAATTTTAAGCAAAGAGTTTGAGGTTGATGTCAAAAAGAAGCTGGCTCCTGAAGAACTATTGGCCATTATTCCTGAATATGATGCCTTGGTTGTCCGCAGTGAAACTAAAGTGACCAAAGCGGTCCTGGCAGTAGCTGAAAAATTGAAAGCGATCGGCCGGGCCGGTGTTGGTGTCGATAACATTGATGTAGAAGCAGCTACCCAAAAAGGGGTCATTGTACTGAATGCTCCTGAAGGCAATACGATTGCAGCTACCGAGCATACGGTTGCCATGATGCTGGCTTTGGCCCGCAATATTCCTGATGCTCATGGGTCCATGAAAAACCGTGAATGGAAGCGCAGCAAATACATGGGTGTGGAAATGCGCGGTAAAACGCTGGGTGTCATCGGCTTAGGCCGGATTGGCAGCGGTGTGGCCAAACGGGCGATTGCCATGGAGATGAATGTGATTGGCTATGACCCTTATATCAATGCCGATCATGCAAAAAATTTAGGAATTGAACTGGCTGAAGTGGCTGAGATTTTTGCCAAAGCCGATTTTATTACATTCCATATGCCGCTGACGCCGCAAACAAAATATATGGTTAATAAGGAAGCTTTTGCCAAAATGAAGCCTGGTGTTCGGCTGATCAACTGCGCTCGCGGCGGAATTATCGATGAACTGGCCTTGGCCGAAGCCCTGCAAAGCGGAATTGTGGCCGGAGCGGCAATTGATGTATTTGAAAAAGAGCCGGTTGATCCGGAAAACCCATTGCTCGGGCTGGACAATATCGTCCTGACGCCGCATCTGGGTGCTTCAACAGCTGAGGCTCAGGTCGGAGTAGCGGTCGATGTGGCCCATGGCATTATCGCCGCCCTGCGGGGCGAGCCGGTGACTACCGCCGTTAACATGGCTCCGGTTGCCCCTCATGTGCTGAAATTAATCAGACCTTACTTCAATTTAGCCGAACGGATGGGCTGCACCGCAGTGAATCTGGCGGATGGTCCGATTGCCAGTGTCGATGTGGAATACAACGGTGATATTACCGAAGTGGATACCAAGATGCTGACTACGGCGGTATTAAAGGGCCTGCTGAATCCAATCCTGCAGGAAGCGGTCAACTATGTCAATGCGCCTGGCTTGGCTAAAACCCGTAATATTAAAGTCAAGGAAGTAAAAAATAAAGAGGCCGCCAATTTTGCCAATCTGCTGACCGTACGCATCACAACGGCAAAAGGTCAGCATCTTGTTCAAGGCACTCTGTTTGGCGAAGAAGAGCGCATTGTCAATATTGACGGCCACCGGGTGGACGTTGATCCACGGGCCCGGGTGCTGATCTGCCCGCATATTAACCGTCCGGGGATTATCGGTAAAGTGGGTACACTGATGGGTGAACACGGTATTAATATTTCCGGCATGCAAGTGGGTAAAACCGAAGTTTCCGGAACCAATATCATGGTATTGGCTGTTGATAACGATATTCCAGCCGATATACTGGCCAAAGTGACCGCCATCGACGGTATTTTTGGCGCTAAACTGATCAACTTTAATGCAATCTAAGGAGGCCCTGTTATGGCAGTATTAAAACCTTTTCGCGGGCTGCGGCCTGATCCTAAGCTGGCCCGGCAGGTGGTTTCGCCGCCTTATGATGTGCTGGATTCCGAGGAAGCCCGAAAAATCACAGCGGATAATCCCTATAGTTTCTTGCGCGTGACCAAAGCCGAGGTGGATTTGCCGGCCGAGGTGGATGTGCACGCTCTGGAAGTTTATGCGCAGGCGCAAAAAACGCTGCAGCAGTTTATGCAGGACAATGTTTTGATCCAGGATGAAAAGCCGTGCTTTTATATTTACAAACAACAAATGGGTGATCATGTTCAGATTGGTCTGGTTGCGGCTGCTTCGGTAACCGAATATCAGCAAAATATCATTAAAAAACATGAGCTTACCCGTCCCGATAAGGAGCAGGACCGGGTGGATCATATTATGGCCACCCAAGCGCAAACCGGAGCGGTCTTCTTGACCTATAAAGCTGATCCGGCTGTCAATCAGCTTATTGACGCATGTATGGCCCAGGCGCCGATCTACGATTTTGCGACCGAGGACAGCATCCGGCATACGCTTTATTTAGTTGCCGATGACAGTAAGATTGCAGCGATTGAAACCGCCTTTCAAAAAATTAACTTCCTATATATAGCTGACGGACATCACCGTTCAGCAGCAGCCGGACGGGTGGCAGATTATTGCAAACAGCACAATGCCAACCACACGGGTTTAGAAGAGTACAATACTTTTTTAACCGTGGTTTTCCCTCACGATATGATGTATATTATGGATTATAATCGTGTCGTTTCTGATCTGAATGGCTTATCCCCAAACGAGTTTATTCAGATAGTATCCGAGAAATTTGTGGTTTCCGAAAGTCCGTCCGGCGCGGTAAAACCCAAAAGCCTGCACAGTTTTGGCCTGTATGTGAATCATACCTGGTATGAATTGACGGCCAAACCGGGCACCTTTGCGGCCGACCATCCGGTGGAAGTGCTGGATGTCAGCATTTTGCAAAATAATCTGCTGCAGCCGGTTTTAGGGATTCAGGACCCTCGTACCGATAAACGCATCAACTTTGTTGGGGGTATCCGGGGTATGGCTGAGCTGGAGCGGCTGGTGAACAGCGGCAAATATGCGGTGGCTTTCTCACTTTATCCGACTTCGATTGAACAGCTGATGGATATTGCCGATGCCGGCCAGATTATGCCGCCGAAGTCGACCTGGTTTGAGCCGAAGCTGCGCGATGCTATGGTAGTACATTTGACGCCGGTTATGCCGGCTGAATAAGAGTTGGTTGTAAAACGATATATAATGAGGGGGAGCTTTTCGATGCCTAGGCGTTGAAAGGCTTCTCTCTTTTTGCTCGTCTGCTGCCGGCGGCGGAGAAGTCCACTGCTACGGACGTTCCTTACGCCGTTACCGTCGGCGAAGCCTCCGACGGCTGTGGTCACAAGTCCCGCAGTGAATTTCTCCGCCGCCAGCAAGTCAGGGCGGGGCTTAGCATGGTACGTATTTAGTCTAAGAAGAGGTTAAGGACTACTTGCTTCATGGAGTCTTCAGAGTAAGCTGGTCGTTGAGTTCGTTCAGTATTCTATAATATTAAGGAAGACTTTCTTTTCTGATGGTGTGGAAATCAGCGTAAGAAAGTCTTTTTCCTTCTTAATAAATATGGATCTTTATATTGGCAAAAGCCGGGATGTTGCAGGATTTACCTGGTTTGAAAAATAAATATAGTAATATTGTTTCATCCTAGTCTTGTTGGCTGGTGATGCAGAAGCAGCCGGTAAGCTTAGGATGAAATGAACCTGGAACCGATAGGTTAGGAGGTAAGAAGATGGAAAAAAGACGATTAGGCCGGACCGGTTTGGACGTAACGGCCATTAGCTTTGGAGCCCTGCCCATTCAGCGCTATTCAATGGAGGATGCCGGGCCGGTGCTGCAGGCGGCATTGGATGCGGGAATTAATTTTATTGATACGGCACGGGCTTATACGGATAGTGAGGAAAAAATCGGGCAGCATATTGCTCATCGCCGTTCCGAATATTATCTGGCAACCAAGAGCATGTCCAGAGACAAAGCGTCGATGGCTAGAGACATTGACCTTAGCTTAAGCCATATGAAAACCGATTATATTGATTTGTATCAGGTGCATAATATTAAAGCCAGGCAGGATTTTGAGGCCGTGATGGCTCCGGGCGGGGCTTTAGAAGCCTTAAAAGAGGCGCAGCAAGCCGGTAAAATCGGGCATATCGGGGTAACTGGGCATAGTCTGCCGCTCTTGATCGAAGCGGTAAAGACCAACGAATTCAGTACGGTGCAAGTCCCGTTCAATTTTATCGAGACCGGCGCGCTGGAAGAATTGTTCCCGCTGGCTCAATCGCTGGACGTCGGGCGAATTGTCATGAAGCCGCTGGGGGGTGGACAAGTTCGCAGTGTGGACTTAGCGCTCCGGTTTTTGCTGGAGCATGATATTTCGGTGGCTATTCCGGGGATGGATCAGGTGGAGCAGATTGCGCAAAACACAGCCCCGGCCCGGCAGTTTCAACCGTTGACCGAAGCTGAAAAAAACATTTTAAAAGCTGAAGCTGAGGAAATCGGACCGAACTTCTGCCGCCGCTGTGGTTATTGCTTACCTTGTGTAGCCGGTATTGACATCCCGGGTATGTTTATTTTTCACTTACAATATGCATGCTATGGATTAAAGGAGGCTATACCAAAGCGTTATGCTGCACTGCCAGCCAAGGCTTCAGATTGTATTGAATGCGGCGCCTGTGAGCAGCGATGTCCTTACGATTTGCCGATTAGGGATCGCTTGAAGAAGGTGGCTCAGGATTTGGGCTAGTTTGCAGCGGTGCTGGGGCCGTATCCAGGCGGACTTTTAAGCCGCCGGTTAAGGGAGCCAGGATGTTAAAGACGAAGGCGTAAATCAATCCGGCCAGTCCGGAGGCTAAGCCAAACATGAGGCCGAAAAAAGTCCCGCCCAATATTCCGATCATGTCTTTTTCCAACAGGCCAATAACGAGGCCGCCGATACCGCCGGCACAGACTCCGCCGGCAAACAACAGCGTGAATACCGGTAAATAGGACAAGCGTGTGATGGTGTAATTATACATAACCTTCACTCCTTTATTTGTCAGTTTTATGAATAAGATTAAGGAGGAATTCCCCATGGCTGAAACGATCTATGACATTGCCGTAATCGGCGGTGGCCCGGCCGGTTTGTCGGCAGCCTTAACAGGCCGAATCAGGAACAAAAATATTGCGCTTTTTGAGCATATGGACTTTAGTCTGAAGTTACAAAAGGCACATCTGGTGGATAACTACATCGGCTTGCCGCAAGTGACCGGCAAAGGGCTGATGCAGCAGATGTCCGCCCATTGTCTGGCCCATAATCCTGAATTGATTAAAGAGAAAGTGGTCAATATTTTTCCTGGTGATGAGTTTTTTACTGTTGCAACCCCGAAGAACGTCTATCAGGCGCGAGCGGTCATTATTGCCAGCGGCGTTGTCGCTACCGCCCTGTTCAGCGGCGAACGCGAGCTGCTGGGGCGTGGGGTGAGTTATTGCGCCACTTGTGACGGCATGTTCTATAAGGAAAAGGATGTTGCAGTTATTTCCTACAGCCAGGAAGGGGAACATGAAGCCAATTATTTAGGTGAACTGTGCCGTAATGTTTATTATCTGCCGCAATATAAAAACGAGCTGGGCAATATGCGTTCCGGCATTGAAATTATAAAAGCCAAGCCGCAAAGCATTCAGGGCGACAGCCAGGTTGAAAAACTGGTAACCGATCAAGGTGAGCTCAAAGTGCATGGTGTCTTTATTATCAGACAATCTGATCCGGTAGAGAATGTTCTGCCCGGTTTGGAATTGGACGGTGAAGTGATTAAGGTCAACCGGGACATGTCTACCAGCATACCGGGAGTCTTTGCAGCCGGGGATTGTACAGGTAAACCCTGGCAGATTGCCAAAGCGACCGGAGAAGGCTTGGTCGCAGTCTTAAGCGCGATCAGCTATCTGGAGCAAGCAGACCGCAAATCAGCTGCGCCGGCAAAAGATTAACCGGATCAAAAACCATAATGTGGCATAACCGAAAATCGGAAAGAGCAGGTTGATCAGGCTGGAAAAGCCGATCTGACTGCACAGCAAGCTGATGACGATGATAATGAGTACACAGTATTTGAATTTCAGTCCGCTGACTGTGGCCAGCTTTGAAGCGCAGCCATATAAGCTGGCCAAAGCGGTGGTAAACATGGCAATCATAAACATAGCGGTATAGACATTGCCGCTGATGCAGTGCTGGATGCTGGAAATATAGAGCATGGGGATTTCTTCGGCCATAATGCTGGGATAATGCAGCATCACGGCTATAGACACCAGGCAGCCGAGTATGGCCAGGATCGCGCCGCCGAGTATGCTGCCCAGCTGCCGGGAAAACCGACTGTGCGTGACCGCCCCCAGGGGGGCCAGGACGGTTGTGCCCATAACCAGATTATAAGAAACATACAGCATACTGGATAACAGCCAGTGCGGGGCAGGAAAGGATTCCTGGTTGGCTGGAATGTGAATGAAATCCAGCTGGAAATCGTGATAAGCCAGGGAATAAATGCTGGTAGCAATGATGGCAATGGACAGGATGGGTGTTGTAATCATATTGGCGGACGTAATACCGGCCACTCCCCGCAGGGCAATCAAGGTGACCAGCAAGGCCAGCAAACCGACTCCCACAATGAAGGGCAGCTCAAAGCTATCGCGGAAAACGGTGCCTGCTCCGGCCAGCATAATGGTCAATACACTGAACAAAAAGGTCGCAATGATCATATCCAGAAAGAGCCCGACTCTTTTGCCGCAAACATGATAAAGCAACTGGTGATAGCCGGTCGCATTCAGCCGGTGCCCAAGTTCAAGAACCCGGCAGCCCAGCCAGGCAAACAGTGCGCCGGCAAAGGCTATTCCGGCCAGTCCGATACCACCGTACACGACAAAAAACTGCAGCAGCTCCTGACCGGAAGCAAAACCGGCCCCGATGATGGTTCCCGCAAAAGTGGCTGCAACCCGGATGGCCGCCAAAACGGAATGACCGTGCATATCAACACTCCTTTTCATCTTGCTTATAGAAATGTATGCAGGCAGGAAGTGAATTCTTACTGAATTTTCTTGGAAATGATCGAGAACCGGCAGGAATTAATCGAATAAAAAATCCTTTCAATGAGAATCACTTACAACATTGAGAGGATTTTTTCCTTAGTAAGTAGAATATGTAAAATAACCAACCAATATAGAGCGGATCAACTCGTATTGGATCATAAAAAATCTGTGTGGACTGGCAGGATATTGCTAAAAAATAGCGAATTTTGTAGTCACATTTTTTATGATCAGGACCTGACGGTTTTGTATTAAGTCCGTTCCAGTCCTTACCGGGTTTTATCCGATGATGAATTTGTTCTAAGACTCTCTCGCCTGTAAGTGAGTGTTATCCGCTTCAGGAGATTTGTGAACGGACTAAGTTGGATAAGGGTGTTTCATTGCAGATGGGTTCAAGCCCATCTGATCATTGTTTTCTTGCTCATAGGATGATCTGAAATAGCGTGCAGCCAGGGTTAATTCCGGAATCAAATTAAGGCTTGGCGGAAATATGTTTTTTATTTTTAGAAAGGAGGCCAGCCGTTATGGATCACAATGTTTTAGCCCGAATTGCTGCCGTTATCCAATCAAGTTCAGTGCAAGGCTGGCTTGTGATTGACCGGGACTTTAACGTGGTGCATGCCAATGAAGCCTATTGCCAATTATGGAAAACGGAACCTGACGAAGTTATTGGCCAATGCATCTTGAATTTGTTTTTTAATGGAAAGAAACAAGATGAACGCGGGCAATATGTTGGGCCGCTTGTTGAAACAATGGATACCGGGCGGGAAATTTCCTTAATGGAAGTTTGCGTTACCAATAACTATCATGAAGCCAATATCTGGTGTTTAGCCAACACCTATATCCTTCGCGATGCCGAAGGACGCATGGAGTATGCCGTTGGGACATATCTGCCAATTGATAAATTTAAAGTCATTGAAAGACGGCTGGATAGTATCAATCTCAATATTATCAAAGCCTTTTGCAAAGCGATTGGCGTCCGCGATGCTTATACCAAACAACATAGTGAGTCGGTGGCCTATCTCATGGTCGAACTGGCTGAATTCATGAATCTATCCCCCGATGATGTTACCAAGGCCTATCTGGCGGGAATTGTCCATGATGTGGGAAAAATCGGGGTGCCGGAAAAGATTTTAGGGAAGCCCGGCCGTTTGTCTGATGAAGAGTTCGAAATTATCAAGTGCCATCCGGTAAAAGGCTCAGAAATTCTGGCCGAAATAGACGGCTTGGGCACGGTGACCAATATTGTCCGTCATCATCATGAACGGTATGACGGACGTGGCTATCCCGAAGGACTGGCCGGTGAGGATATTCCGTTTCTAAGCCGGATGCTGTCTATTTGTGATGCCTTTGATGCGATGACCAGCAAACGCTGCTATCGTGATCCTTATACCACCACGCAGGCTGTAGCCGAAATCAGGCGCTGTGCCGGGCTGCAATTTGATCCGCAAATCAGCGAAAGCTTCATTAAATTTATTCGGGGTCAATTCAAGCAAGTATAGACGTTCCGCTAGAACTCCTTCTGCTTAGAAGGAGTTTACTGCCGTTTGGTCATTTTAAAAACGGGGCGCGCGAGTGGTTTGAACCTCCGGGGCTGTCGATATCGCCAAAGTTTGACAGTCGTTTCCTGACTATATATAATTGAGGAGTATACCATTTTTTCAGCAGGTAATAATAGGAAGAGTAGTAAACGGTCAAAACGTTAACATAGTCCGCTTGTCAACCAGGCGGTAGTTTTTTTGGGGGTTTGGGACATGCTTGATATTCGATTTGTTCGGGATAATCCGGGAAAAGTTCAACAGGCTTTGGAAAATCGTGGTGCTGCACTTAATTTAGATGGTTTTTTGGCGTTGGAAAAAGAACGCCGGGAACTGTTAAGTGAGACAGAAAGTCTTAAAAATAAGCGCAATACCGTGTCGCAGCAGATCAGCTTAATGAAGAAGAATAAAGAAAATGCCGATGATTTAGTTGTGGAAATGAGAGCGGTAGGCGAGCAGATTAGTCAGTTCGATGCCCGGGTTAAAGAAGTTGAGACCGCATTAAATGAAATCATTCTGGGCATTCCGAACATTCCTCATGAATCGGTTCCGCTGGGGCGGGATGAAAACGATAATTTGGAAGTGCGGCGCTGGGGCGAGCCGCGCGCTTTTGCCCAGGAGCCACTGGCTCACTGGGAAATCGGTGAAAAATTGGGAATTCTCGATTTTGAACGTGGCGGCAAAGTCACCGGAACCCGCTTTACCTTCTATCGCGGCTTAGGGGCAAGACTAGAACGGGCGTTGATCAATTTCATGCTTGATTTGCATACCGGTGAGCATGGTTATACCGAGTTTTTCCCACCGTTTATCGCGAATAAGGATAGTATGACCGGTACCGGTCAGTTGCCTAAATTTGCGGAAGATATGTTTAAGCTGGAAGGCCTGGACTATTATTTGATTCCTACCGCCGAGGTGCCGATCACGAATTTGCATCGTGGTGAAATTCTAGATGGCAAAGACCTGCCTTATTATTATACTGCCTACAGTGCCTGTTTCCGGGCTGAAGCCGGTGCAGCCGGGCGTGATACCCGCGGCTTGATCCGGCAGCATCAATTCAATAAAGTGGAAATGGTCAAGTTTACTAAGCCGGAAGAATCGTATGATGAGCTTGAGAAGCTGACCCATAATGCCGAACGTGTCCTGCAGCTATTGGGCTTACCCTATCGGGTTGTCCTGCTGTGCAGCGGGGATATGGGGTTTGCATCAGCCAAAACATATGATATCGAAGTCTGGCTGCCAAGCTTTAATAAATACCGGGAGATTTCCTCCTGTTCGAACTTTGAGGACTTTCAGGCACGACGGGCTGATATCAAATTCCGCCGTGAGCCCAAAGCCAAACCGGAATTTGTTCATACATTAAATGGTTCAGGCTTAGCCATTGGCAGGACGGTTTCGGCCATTTTGGAAAATTATCAGCAGCCGGACGGATCGGTTCTTGTTCCGGAAGCGTTACGCCGCTATATGGGCGTCGATGTGATTGCCAAAGCATAATTGAACTCCCTTTGTTCAGAAAGCTCTACCCGATTACCGGGTAGAGCTTTTTTGGTGCCCATGTAGTGGTTGCGTTCGTGACGCGGCGCAAAAAAAGAACGCCGGTTGACCGGCGTTTTTTGTGTGGGGATTGGGGATAAGCTTGGTTAACGGGATTGGCTGTTTAATTGATAGGTTTCCTCCAGGGACTGTTCCCAGGAGAGGGAGCGATCACTGAGGATGGGAATGGCCGTGCCAAGCGGCAGATCATAAGCTTCTTGACCGTGCTCGCTAATGTCAAGACCGCTGCTTTCATCGGCTGCTTCACTTCTGATAGCCATGAAGAGGCTCATGATTTTGATGATGAGGTAGGTAGCAGACCCGCTAAAGGCGGCAGCAGCCAAAATGCCAATTAGCTGCGGCTGCAGCAAGGCGGCATTGCCATAGAATAAGCCGTCAGCTCCGGCACTGTTGACAGAGGTGGTGGCAAAAAGACCTGTGGCAATAGCGCCCCAAATACCACCTACTCCATGGATACCAAAGGCATCAAGCGAGTCGTCATAACCCAGTTTTACTTTCATGACAGCCACAGAGAAGTAACAAACCATGCCTGAGATCAGACCAATAAACAGTGAGGCAGTTGCCGTAACAAAACCGGCTGCCGGAGTAATGGCAACTAAACCGGCCACAGCACCACTGATCAGCCCCAGCAGGGAGGGCTTGCCGCCATGGAAATATTCAACCAGCAGCCAGGACGCTGCACCGGCTGCTGCGGCCAGATGCGTGACCAGAAAAGCGCTGGCTGCTAACGAATTGGCTGCCAATGCACTGCCGCTATTAAAGCCGAACCAGCCAAACCAAAGCATAGCGGCACCCAGTACGGCCATTGGCAGATGGTGGGGCCGGGCTTGTTTTTTCCGTTTGCCCAGCATCATACAAGCGACTAAACCGGCAACACCTGAGCTGATGTGAACGACTGTTCCGCCGGCAAAGTCGAGAGCTCCAAGCTCCCGCAGCCAGCCGCCCACGCCCCAGACCCAATGAGCCAGCGGATTATAAACGAAAGTGCTCCAAAGCACTGTAAAGACAATAAAAGCCGGAAAACGCATCCGTTCAACAACTGAACCGGAAATCAGCGCCGGTGTGATCACGGCGAACATCATTTGAAAGACAACAAAGGCAATATGAGGAATGGTGGCCGCATAGCTGTCGTTAATTCCCAGACCAACGCCATTTAAACCGACCATGCTGAAATCGCCGATTAAGCCGCTTTGATCAGGACCGAATGCCAAGCTGTAGCCAATCAATGCCCACTCCACCGAAATGACGGCCAGGACAACCAGTACCTGTGTTAAGGTGTTGAGAACGTTTTTTTGACCGACCATACCGCCATAGAAGAAAGCAACTCCTGGAATCATAAACATGACGAGTGCGGCCGATAAGAGTACGAAAGTTGTGTCGCCTGCACTTAAATTTGCTAATTGCTCCATGTGGGAATCCTCCTGTTCCTGATTTAAAAATGAGAAAAGGCCAAAAAAGCAGAAAAAGCCCTCGCAAAATTTGCGAAGGCTTCATTGCCTGTTAACGATATAACAATAACGAAACTTAGTATAACAGGAGAGCAAAGAGCCTGTCAATACACATTCCGAGGACAAAAACTGGAAAAACCATGATTTGTATTTCCCGGAAATACATTTTGCAAAATTATTTAATCCAACAGCACGCTAAGGTTACGATTCATTTGGTTAAAGAAAAGAAAGCCTGTCCAATCTTTTCTAAATAAATTCTAAAAATTGGACAATATACTTAATTTATCAAGTTACTCCACAACCTGCATATTGCCGACTTTGTCAACAGCAGCATTGCTCACGGATGATTCTGGTCAGAGGGGAGGATGATCGAAATCGGTTTTGTATGCCTAAGGTTGACTGATTAGTCAACTTGAGTGTTCCTTCAATAAATAACCAAAGGAGAGATTGAGCTATGAAAAGCCTGGCAAAAAAATTCGTCGTGTTTTCCCTAATTGGCCTAATGCAAGTGGGGTTGGGTGCATCGGTACTTGAAGCTTCACCGCGTCATGATGACCACCGCAGAGACTATCGTTATGAACAACGGCAAAAAGAAAAAGACCGTGAGGCGCGGATTCGTGAGGAAAGGGCCCGGCATGAACGTGAAATGCAGCGCCACCATCATGAAAGCGACTGGCAGTATCAAGAGCGGATGAAGCGGGAAAAAGATCATCACGAAGAAGTGATGAGAACGCTGGGGGCATTGGCAATCCTGGCTGTCGTTTTAAATAATAACTAACATTATCGTGCTTTCATAATCGATCCGACTGGTTTCCATAGGTACTGATATTCAGTAAAATGCAGTCTGCTTTTTTCGCAGTCTGCATTTTTTATTTTGACGAATTGAGGAGATTCATGTATCATTAAAATAACTTCATTTATTTTAATTACTTAATTATCTTAAATTTTGGTTACAGTTTTAGTGAGGTCTACGTGAAAAATAGGACCAATAAAACACAAAAAGTGCACTGTGAAATTACTAACGTAATAAAAAAACGGATAATTTATTGCGAGTGCCAAACAACTATGATAAAATCTAACTGTATTCGGGGAATTTCGCCAGCATAAAACAAACAGAATTTTATCATCCTATCGGTAAGGAAAACTTTATAATTTACAGAGAACTTTGAAAACTACTGGGATTTTGGGAGAAATGAAGTGTTTTCAACAGTCAACGGAGATTGTTTTCAGTTACGGGGTCAGTGTTGCATCCGACCAGTTTCGACTCTGTTAAAGTTAGCATAGCATGTAAGCTGTTGACCTTGTTGTCAACAGCTTTTTTACCTAAAAGCCGCCTGTGAAATATTATACAAACTTTATACCGGCTGGCGGGCTGATAACAGGCAAAAAATCTTTACATAGCAAGTTGATGATAATTCTGATGGTCACTAAAGAGGGAGAGGGATATTGATGTTACACGATTATGGTCATGTTGGACTGCTGCTGGTCATTGCGCTGGTGTTTCCCTTTATCGCGATTGGGGCATCCTATGTCATTCATCCGCGTCGTCCAAGTGCGGAGAAATCCCTGCCTTATGAGTGCGGTGTGGACACGGTCGGGTCAACCTGGGTGCAATTCCGGGCCAGTTATTTTTTATATGCGCTGATTTTCGTTGTATTTGATATTGAAACAATCTTTTTATATCTATGGGCAGTCGAGTATCAGCAAATGGGTCTTTTTGCTTTCATTGAAATGTTTGTATTTTTGGCAATCTTAGTTGCAGGGCTGATCTATGCCTGGAAGAAGGGGGCTTTGGAATGGAAATAAAGCAAACGGAAGTTCAGGAGCAGCAAAATAACGAACTGCTCAAGAAAAACGTTATCATGACCAGTATTGAAACGGTGCTGAACTGGGCCAGAAGCAATTCGCTATGGCCGCTGACTTCGGGACTGGCCTGCTGTTCGATGGAAATGATGGCCACAGCCGCTGCCCGGTTTGATTTAGCCCGTTTTGGTTATGAGGTATTTCGTCCTTCGCCCAGACAAGCTGATTTATTGATTGTTGCCGGTACCTTGACCTGGAAAATGGCCGGCCCGCTCAAGCGGCTGTACGAACAAATGCCTGAACCGAAATATGTGATTGCCATGGGCAGTTGCGCCAATGCCGGCGGCCCGTTTGTCGACTCCTATTCGGTCGTTCCCGGAGTTGACCGGGTTGTACCGGTTGATGTCTATATACCCGGCTGTCCGCCGCGGCCTGAGGCATTGATCCAAGGGCTGCTGGAACTAAAACGGAAAATTCAGGATCCTGAGGTTGCGAAGGTGAACAAAGATGAGTAAGCAAAGATTGAAGTCTGAACTGTTCCAAGCGTTACAGGAACGCTATGCTCCGGACCTGCAACTTATTGGCGAAGATTTTCAGCAAGCGGTTTTGATTGAGCCGGGCCGGCTGCTTGAGGTGCTGGCTTATCTAAAAGCAGATGCTGCCTATCAATTGAACCATCTGAGCAATTTGACGGCAGTGGACTACAAGGATTATTACGAAATGGTCTATCATTTATATTCCCTGCCGCTCAAGCAATCGCTCACCGTCAAACTGCGCTGTGACGCCAGCCTGGCTCAAGTTCCGTCTGTGACAGGCCTTTGGCCTTCGGCTGATTTTCAGGAGCGGGAAGTCTATGATTTAATGGGCATTACGTTTACCGGCCATCCGCAACTGCGGCGGATTTTGCTGCCGGATGATTTTCCGGATCACCCTTTGCGTAAAAGCTATGAGTTTAATCCGGTAGAAGAAAAGGGGTGATCCTATGCCAAAGACACAGACCTATACGTTAAATATGGGACCGCAGCATCCGAGTACACATGGCGTTTTACAAGTCGTCATGGAACTGGATGGAGAGCGGGTGGTACAGGCCATCCCGCAGATGGGCTATTTGCACCGGGGTATTGAGAAATTGGCTGAAAGCCGGACATATGCCCAATTTATCCCCTATACCGATCGTTTGGATTATGTTTCGTCGATGGGCAACAATTTAGGCTATTGCCAGACCATTGAAAAACTGCTGGAGCTGGACATCCCGGAAAGGGCGGAATATCTGCGGGTGATCATGGCCGAACTCAATCGGATTGCCAGTCATTTGATTTTTATGAGCTCAGTGGCTATTGATCTGGGAGCGACAACCGGCATGATGTTCGGGTTTCGGGACCGGGAAAGGATACTGGATTTATTTGATATGGCTTGCGGAGCCCGGCTGACCTACAGTTATATCCGGATCGGCGGGGTCAGGGAGGATGTGCCGCCTGAATTTATGGCTGCAACCCGGCAGTTTTTAGCTGATTTTCCGGAAATGCTGGCGGAATATCATGAGTTGTTGACCGGTAATGAAATTTTGTATCACCGCTTACGGGGCAGTGGCGTGATCTCAGGCCCCCGGGCTTTGGAAATCGGCCTGACCGGAGCATCGCTGCGGGCTTCGGGTGTGGATTATGATATCCGGAAAGCGGAACCGTACGGCATCTATGACCGGTTTGATTTCTGTGTACCGCTCGGTCAAACCGGTGACAACTGGGACCGTTACCGGGTGCGTATGGAGGAAATGAAAGAAAGTGCCGGGATTGTCACACAGGCACTGGATGCGCTGCCGGACGGACCGGTGATGGCAAAGGTTCCCAAGGTGTTAAAACCGCCTCCCGGTGATGTGTATCACCGGATTGAAAATCCGCGGGGCGAGTTGGGCTTTTATGTGGTCAGTGACGGGTCGGTCAAGCCGTACCGTCTTCATGTCCGCAGGCCTTCTTTTATTAATTTGCAGGCCTTAAACGAAATTTGCCAGGGCTTATTGATTGCCGATGTGGTTGCCGTACTGGCAACGTTAGATCCCCTGATGGGAGAAGTGGATTGTTAATGTTGAGGGAAGGGGAGTGGGTAAACCCATGCAAGAAGTAACCGGTCTATTTACCATTGCCACTGTCTTGCGGAAGCTATTAAACCAGTATTTACCCAATCCTCAGTGGGTAGATATGGTGATCACCCTGGTCAATATCGGGGCGATTTTTACCTTGATTTCCCTGTCGGCCGTGGTGCTGGTGTATGTGGAACGCAAGGTCAGTGCTTATATGCAAATGAGGGTAGGACCTAACCGGGTCGGGCCCTGGGGAACGCTGCAGACCGTTGCCGATATGATCAAGCTGATGTCTAAAGAGGATATCATGCCTGACGGTGCCGACAAGTGGCTGTGGATATTGGCTCCGGTATTGCTGTTTATTCCTGCGGCAGCCGTTTATGCGATCTTTCCGTTTGACCATCAAGCCATCTTTGCGGATTTGAATATTGGAATCTTCTATTTTATTGCGGTTTCTTCGCAGGCGACGCTGCCCTTTTTGATGGCAGGCTGGGCGTCTAACAGCAAGTATGCGCTGGTTGGCGGCATGAGGACGGTTGCCCAAATGCTAAGCTATGAGATTCCTTTGGTTTTTTCTATTCTGGGAGTGATCATGCTGACCGGCTCGCTGCGGATGAGTGATATTGTGGCGGCGCAGCAGCAGGTCTGGTTTGTGGCTGTTCAGCCCCTGGCTTTTGTTATTTTTGTGATTGCGGCAACGGCTGAAAGCAACCGGGCTCCCTTTGATTTGGTGGAAAGTGAATCCGAGCTGGTGGCCGGTCCTTTCACCGAGTACAGCGGCATGCGCTGGGCCTTATTTTTCTTAGCCGAATATGCCAATTTATTTGCCGCTTCGGCCATTGGCGTTACGCTGTTTTTAGGCGGCTGGCAGGGGCCGTGGCTGCCCGGCTGGCTATGGTTTATGCTCAAAACGGCGCTGATGATTTTTATTTTTATGTGGCTGCGCTGGACATTCCCCCGGCCGCGGGTGGACCAGCTCATGGCCTTTGGCTGGAAAGTACTCTTGCCTTTGGCGCTCGTGAATGTTTTGATAACCGGTATCGGTATGCAGACTGTTAAATATTTTCGTTAAGGGGGGATAGGCTATGCAGGGGAAGGGGTTATTGTCCGGCCTGAAAGTGACGCTGAACCGGTTTTTTGGTAAAAAGGTCACCGTGCACTATCCGGAAGAGAAGCTACCCATGCCAGAGCGTTTTCGCGGCGGCGAATTGGACTTAGACCATCAGAAATGCATCGCCTGCGGACTGTGTGCTATGGCCTGTCCAAATAAAGTGATTGAATTAACCACCCAAACGGATGAGCAAAAAAAACGGCACCTGACCTCTTATCGTTACCGTTCAGGCCGCTGTCTTTACTGCAATTATTGCATTGAGGCCTGTCCGACCAATGCCATCCGCTGGGATAAGAATTATGAGAATTCCCGTTATCACAGGCAGCAACTGGATGTTGATTGTCTGGCCATATCCAAGAAAAAAGCACCGCCTGCTGCTCAGGACAGTGCCAAGGAGGTTGCAGAATGAGCGAATCGGCTTCAACTCTGGCTTTTTATCTTCTGGCAGCCATTACGGTAGTGTCAGCTGTGGGGGTTGTGAAGAGTCATAATCTGGTGCATAGTGCTTTGCTGCTGGCCTTGTGCTTTATTGGTGTCAGCGGGCTGTACGTGCTGCTGCAGGCCGAATTTATCGCCGCCGTGCAGCTGTTGATTTATAGCGGGGCGGTTGCGGTCCTGTTAGTGTTAGGGGTGATGCTGACCCAGCGCAGCAGTATGGCGGACAGCAACCCGGCCAATGACTGGTCCCGCTGGGCGCTCCTGATTTGCGGACTGCTTGCCGTTGTGATTTTAAGTGTGGTTGCGGCTACGCCGTGGCATGGTTCGATTGCGGCAGCGCTTGAAAATAGTATCCCGGTCGTTGCCCGGGCCTTGCTGACCGATTATATGGTTGCTTTTGAGACCGCGGCGGTTCTGCTGCTGGCTGCCATGGTGGGCGCGATTGTTTTGGCAAAAGGAGTGGAGGAAGAATGATCGGCCTGGTGCATTATTTAACGGTGGGTACTTTGCTGTTTGTGATCGGCCTGTATGGGCTGCTGACCAAGCGCAATATTGTGGCTGTACTGATGTGTATTGAGCTTATGCTGAATGCTGTGAATATTAATTTAATTGCTTTTTCGCGGTTTATTACGCCTGAATTGGCAACCGGTCAAGTCTTTTCGCTGTTTACGATCACGGTAGCGGCCTGTGAAGTCACGGTAGGTCTGGCGTTAGTTTTCCGGGTTTATCATGATCGTGATACCGTATTGGCTGATCGGCTGAATTGGCTGCGCTGGTAATGATGGCATAGAGAGGTGGTGGGAGAATGTTTCATGAATATGCGCTTCAACATGCCTGGCTGATTCCATTATTGCCGGCAATCGCATTTGTGTTGATCGGACTATGGCTGCGGCGCGTTCCCCTTTTATCCGCAGGCCTGGCGCTTGCGGTCAGTATCGCTGCTTTCCTGCTGGCTTGCGGGGTGGGGCAGGCCGTGATTGCCCAGGGAATTACCGTGGAGCAGCCCTTCATCCAGCGGGTTCCCTGGGTGGCTATTTCCGGCCTCAGCCTTGATATGGGGGTTTTCATTGACCCGATCACAGCCATGATGCTGGTGGTCGTGACCCTGGTTTCCCTGATGGTTCAAATCTATTCACTCGGCTATATGCAGGGCGATCCGGGTTTTGGCCGGTTTTATGCCTACTTGTCGTTATTTGTGGCTGCGATGCTGGGGTTGGTCATTTCAGTCAATTTTATTCAATTGTTTGTCTTCTGGGAATTGGTTGGCTTGTCCTCGTATTTGTTAATTGGTTATTATTTTTACAAAATATCGGCGCGGGAAGCGGCCAAGAAGGCGTTTATTACCACGCGCATCGGTGACTTTGGACTCTTGCTGGGCATCCTGTTTTTACAGATTCTCTTTGGTACGCTGGATTTTGCCCAATTGGGGCTGGCGATACCGGCTTATGTCCAGCAAAGCGGTACCGGGCTGCTGACCTTGGTCGCTTTATTGATTTTTCTGGGACCGATCGGTAAATCGGGGCAGTTCCCGCTCCATGTCTGGCTGCCTGATGCTATGGAAGGGCCTACTCCGGTATCTGCGCTCATTCATGCCGCAACGATGGTGGTGGCCGGTGTCTATCTGGTGGCCCGCGTATTTTTCCTGTTTGATCTTTTGCCTGTGGCCCTGCAGACCGTGGCCTGGACCGGAGCGATTACCGCCTTTTTCGCGGCCAGCATTGCCTTGACGCAGCGGGAAATCAAGCGGATTTTGGCTTATTCAACGATTAGCCAGCTGGGCTATATGATGCTGGCTCTTGGGGTTGGCAGTGTCACGGCATCCATGTTCCACCTCATGACTCATGCTTTTTTCAAAGCTCTCCTGTTTTTAGCGGCCGGTGCCGTCATTCATGCCCTGCACGACCAGAATGATATTTTTGCCATGGGGGGACTGCGGCATAAGATGCCGGTTACCTTTGCCGCCATGACGGTCGGGGTGTTGGCGATTGCCGGCATACCGCCTTTTGCCGGTTTTTTTTCCAAGGACGAAATCCTGCTGGCCGCTGCACAAGCCAGTTGGCCGCTGTATCTGATGGCAGTTGTGACTTCTGGGCTGACCGCCTTTTATATGGCCAGGCTGCTGTTCGTCGTATTCTTCGGGCCGGAAAAACCGGACAATCATCCACATGAGGCTCCGCTCAGCATGTGCATTCCGCTGGGGGTACTGGGCGTGTTGGCTATTGTGGGCGGGTTTGTTCCCTACACCTACCATTTTGGAGACTGGGTGCGTTTCGGTCCTGCCAGCCATAGCGGGCTGGACTGGGCGATTGCCGGGACTTCCACCGCTTTGGCTTTGCTGTCCATAGGATTAGCCTGGCTGATGTATGGCAGCGGACGGGTTTCAGCGGAGCGGCTGGCCTGGCGGTTTCCGGGCTTGTACCGGCTCAGTTATCACAAATATTATATCGACGAGCTGTACCAATGGCTGAATCAGACGGTTGTAGGCGGCATTGGCAGGGCCCTTTACTGGCTGGACCTTTATGTTATTGACGGGATTGTCAATGGCCTGGGCAAGTTAACCCTCAGGCTGGGGGACGGACTGCGCAAAATCCAGACCGGGCAGGTTCAGCAGTATGGGTTGGTGCTGTTTGGTGCGATCTTGCTGGTGGCTGCCTGGCTGGTATGGATTGAACCGGCGCTCATGGGAGGTGTTTTATCATGACAGTATTTCCGTTCTTAACGGCAATTTTATTCACGCCTATTTTTGGCATGCTGGTGTTGGCCTGCCTGCCGCGTGAGGCGGAGCGCATGATTAAACTGATTGCCGCTGTGACCATGAGTGTAGCCTTCGGTCTGACCGCCTATCTCTACTGGGCCTATGACTTTGCCCGCAGCGGCCTGCAGTTTACCGAAAGCATCCCCTGGATACCGGAATTAGGTGTGTCTTATGCGCTCGGCGTGGACGGTATTTCGCTGCCGCTGCTGTTTTTGACCATGCTGATCGGTCTGGCGGCCGTGTTTGCGTCCTGGAAGCTTGACAAGCGGCCTAAGGAATTTTTTATGCTGCTGCTCATTTTGCTGACCGGAGTCGCTGGAACCTTTGTGACCAGAGATTTGTTCATCTTTTTACTGTTCTATGAGCTGGTGGTTATTCCCATTTATATTATGGTCATTATTTGGGGTTCGACCAAACGGGTGTCCAAAGAGTATGCCGGGATGAAGCTGACCATTTACTTATTGCTGGGATCGGCCTTTATGCTGGTCGGTGTATTGGCGTTGTATTTGAATGCCTATCCGCCGGGCTCCAGGACTTTCAGCATGGAAGCGCTGGCCCAGGCGCACCAGCTGGGGCATTTTTCGGAAGAGTTTCAGATTTTTGCTTTTTTGCTGCTGCTGCTGGGCTTTGGTTCGCTGTTATCGATGTGGCCCTTCCACAGCTGGTCCCCGGACGGCTATGCCGGTGCCCCGACCGCTGTATCGATGATTCATGCCGGTGTGCTGAAGAAGATTGGCGGCTATGGCTTAATCCGCTTAGGGCTTTTGGTGCTGCCGCTCGGAGCCAAGTTTTGGGCGCCGGTGATCGTCGGGCTGGCGGTGGTCAATGTGCTTTATGCGGCCTTGGTAGCTCTGGTTCAAAAGGATCTGAAATATGTGATCGGGTATTCGTCCGTATCCCATATGGGTTATGTACTGATTGGCTTTGCCGCGTTAAATAGCGTCAGTATCAATGGCGCCATTGCCAATATGTTTGCCCATGGGGTGATGAGCGCTTTATTCTTTGCTATGATCGGTCATGTTTACGACAAAACGCATACCCGCCATATTCCCGACCTTGGCGGTCTGGCTCATCAAATGCCGCGTGTGGCTACCGGTTTTATGCTGGCTGGCATGGCTTCGCTGGGCTTGCCTGGTTTGATTGGCTTTATTCCGGAATTTACGATTTTTGTCGGGGCGTTTCGTGCGTATCCCTGGCAGGCCATTCTGGCTATTTTGGGGATTGTCTTTACAGCCTTATACATTTTGCGGATCCTGGCTAATGTCTTGTTTGGGCCGCGCCGCCCCGAATTTGATCATTGCGCAGATGCCCGCGGGCTGGAGCTGGTGCCGCTGGTACTGCTGGGATCGGTTCTGGTGGTCTTTGGGATTTTCCCGCAACTGCTGATGGGGATGGTCAATAGCGGCGTTGAGCCGATGCTGCCGCTGCTGGCTAAGCTGCATCAGGCACCGTCTATGCTGGGAGGGCTTTTGAAATGAATATCACTCTCTTAACCAGTGAAATCCTTGTCGTCTTGCTCGGAATTTTGATTATGCTGTTCGATGTGCTGCTGCCGCGGCAGGAATCGCGCCGCAGCTTAGGAATGATGGCCGTTTGGGGGACGCTGGGCATCCTGCTCTATACCTTTACGCTGGCCGGACCGCCGGCTACGGTATATAAGGGCTTATACGTTCTTGATACGTTTGCCGTGTTTTTCAAGCAGTTGTTTTTGGTGTCAACGGTATTGGCCTTATTGTTTTCACTGGATTATGTGCAGGACTGGTCCCGCAATCAGGGGGAGTTTTATGCGCTGCTGTTGTTTGCGGTGGCAGGCATGATGGTGATGGCCTCTGCCAATGATTTATTGACTATTTTTGTCGGTTTGGAACTTATGACCGTAGTTTTTTATATCCTGGTCGGTTTTCATCTGGAACAGGTCAAGTCCAGTGAGGCGGGGATGAAATATTTGATCTTAGGATCAGCTTCCAGTGCCGTATTGTTATATGGGATGAGCTGGATTTACGGAGCAACCGGCAGTGTGGTGCTAACCGAAATTGCCGGCAAGGCCAGCGCCAGCCCGGCTGTTCTGCTAGGGGTAGCCCTCATGCTGGCCGGCATTGCGTTTAAGCTGGCGATTGCTCCGTTTCATTTGTGGGCACCCGATATTTATGAAGGAGCGCCAACTCCCATCACCGCGATGCTGGCCATGGGATCAAAAGCCGCCGGCTTTGCCATCTTACTGCGCATCTTTATTGTGGCACTGCCGGCCTTGCAGGATTATTGGCTTATTGCGGTCAGCGCGATGGCGGTGATCAGTATGGTGGGGGGAACGGTGGTGGCGATGCGCCAGACCAATATTAAACGGATGATTGGTTATTCCTCCATCGCGCAGGCCGGCTATATGCTGGCCGGTCTCATGGCGGCTGATGTTCCCGGTGTACAAGGCATGCTGTTTTATGCCATGCTGTACATCTTCGCCAATGTGGGAGCTTTTGCGGTCATTGTGTCTGTCAGCCAACAGACCGGAACCGATGAGATTGAAGATTTTGCCGGACTGGCGCAGAAGTCTCCTTTTCTGGCGGTTGTCATGACCATCGCTTTGCTGTCCATGGCTGGAATTCCACCCATGGCTGGTTTTGTCGGTAAATTTTATATCTTTTTGGCCGTCATTGAACAAGGACATTTGTGGCTGGCCCTGATCGGCTTTATCATGTCCATGGTTTCGGTGTACTATTATCTGTTGGTTGTTAAGACAATGTATATGAAGGAACCGAAAGACTCCCGGCCCCTGTTAGTGGGGAGTTCGATTGGGGTTGCGGCGGTTGCAAGTGTTTTGATGACTTTGTTTTTAGGCATTTATCCGGCGCCGCTGGCTGATTTCGCAAAAGCGGCAGCCCAGGTATTGTGGTAATGAATTCGGTTACAGCAAAAAAGACCTATGAGTAGGTCTTTTTTGCTGCCATGAAGGAATATGAAAATGGGAATAGCCTGGCTGAAAAAACGGAATCGGGGCTTGATCCAAGGAATATCCGTTCAAGGTAGCGGCGGCTGCAGGCATTAGGGACCGGAATCAGGGGGATGGCCGAGCTGCAATCTCAGTTCCTGTATTTGGCTGCGTAATTCGGCTAATTCTTTCTTAATGAAGCGATCATTGGCAGCGCGTTCTTTTTCCGCTTTGGCTTCACAGCGTTGATCGGTTAACTCTGTCCATAAGACAATGATATCGGCAATGACCACCAGAACCAGTGTAAATATTACATAGCGGTTGACATCTTCACACTTCATGGCAATACCTCATTTGATGATTCGTGCTCTATTTTATTCGGCCACACTCGATAACGTTCGAATAAAAAATCGGCTTTAACGGTGCAGCCTGATGAAAATCATGTAGCGGCAAAAAAAAATCCCGCAAAACTGCGGGAATGGGAGAGGAGAAAAGTACTTACAAGCTTATTATGTCCGGTTTGCATCGCTTTTAATCGCAAATTTTAAAATAAATTTTCTTTAGCTGGCACGCCAGCCATCCTTATAAAACCAGACATGAAAGCCATACCAGACATACCAGCTGATCAGCCATAAGATAAACGAATGATAGGCGGTGTAGCCATTTCCGTAGGCAATCATGGCTGAATGCTGTTCCGCCCAGTATTCGAAGGCGGTCAACAGCCCGGACCATAACAGGGCCCAAGTAAAACGAGGCATCGGTGAGTAACGGACCCAAAACATCGCCAGGATGGGAACGGTGACTACGTTCGCTGCAAAGGAAATATCTTCGACGTGCGGCATGAGCCTGACAGGAAACTCCCACCAGCTGAAATGATTGGCGATATAACACCAGAGGTTGGCGTAAAGACTGGCAAATAAGGCTACCGGAATATACCGCTTCATGCCCCGGTGGCCGATCCACAAAGCCAACAGGGCTAACAGAACGGCACCATATTGGATGATGAGCTCAAATGGCAGTTGGTCCACTTTACACTTGCTCCTTTTCGCGTATAATAACAGTAATACCCTTGAGGCTCAGTTCTTATGCGTTCTTTGTATCAAGCCGGAGTAGCGGCTGGAAAGACAGGTGGCAACAGTTGGAACTTTATTCTCTGAATCTGGAAAAAACTTTTTTCATCTTGATCCTGTGGAATTTCATCGCCTTTTGGACGATGGGCTGGGATAAGCGGCAGGCCAGGCGGCAGGGGCCGAGAGCCGCCGAGCGGACGTTGTTGATGATGGCTTTTTTGTTTGGAGCGGCGGGTATTCTCACCGGTATGCTGGTTTTTCGTCATAAGACCCGCCATTGGTCTTTTCGCTTAGGCATTCCCGTTCTCCTGATTGCGAATGGCTGGCTGCTGTATAGGTTATGGTTAGGACAAGGCTAAAGAATCAGGCCTGAAGGTGTAACAGAACAGCGTAAACATGGTATAATAAAAGAAAGAGAATAGGAGGGAGCCACACCATGGATGGTTTTAGAATGGTTATTCTGGCTTTCGGGGCTGTCAGCCTGCTTTCTCTTATCGTTGTACTCATCCTGTGTTTACGCTCCAAGAAACCTGACTGAAGAGCCGCAAGGCTCTTTTTTTGTGCCTTCTCCTCAAGAATGGACGCTTTTTTGGTACCTTTTATCAGGGAACGGAATAGCATAATACGACAGATGATCCTGGGTGGGAGGGAAAGGTATGTATATGAAGAATGGGACCTTATACCGGGTGTTTGCCGTTAGAATGCAACTGAAAGATCCGCAGCAAACGGAAGAGGTGCTGGCTGCTGTGCAGGAAAAACTGGCTGACATCGCAACCGAACGGCTGATTGAGTCGCCGCTCGTGACTTATGACCGGGAGTTAGAGATCAATACCAATGTGATCTTAAATTTCTATTTGCACTTAAGCAATCCCAGCCAGCCGGAGAAAGTCCGCTTAAGCGAAGTGCTGGAAAGTTTAACTGATAGTGAAGAATTTGAAGTGCTCAGTGTTAAATTGGAATAACGGTGTGAGGCGGAAAATGTTGGCCTCATGATCAGGAAAGGCCCGGCGTAAGCCGTGTTTTTCTTTATAGGGCAGGTATGCCGGTTTGCATAAAGCCGCTGAGGGAAGGGCGTTACCTTTATTTGTCCATGCTGGGAGCTGGATTTTCAGTAGAAAATTAAACAGATTCTATGCTATAATAATGAGAAAAGAAAGGGGCCGTGGTGTGGATGAAGAGGGCAACCTTTATCAGAATCTTAGCAGCCATTAAGCTGGTTTCTAATAACGTGAGTGTAATCGAAAATTTTAATAATAAAGCCTTGGTCACTTTGAAAATTCCTGAAATTGTCGGGGAATCCCATAAGCAATTCCGGTCCTTTCAAAAGCTCCTTTCGTACTCATCTTATTATAGTATAAAACCGGATCATAACGGTCTTGTGATTACTTTGGAATATGAGTGGAAATGAGAGTAGCTGACTCTTTTTTTCTTGTGTAAAAAAGCATCTTAGGCAAAAGCCTAAGATGCTTTTTGTTGTTAACGGCCGTCGTGGTGATGGTCATCATCACAATCTTCCATATCCGGAACGGAGGCGGTAATGTTGTCAAAACAGTGGCGGTGGCCGCAATCATAGCTGGTTTCGCCATAGAAATAATGCGTATGTTCGTCACCGGGTACTTCAATGGCCGGGCCGGTTGTCACATCGATCAAATGCCAATGGGCTGCACCGTCTTTCGGGTCATAAGAGGTGCGTACATAGATTTTGTGCACATGACTGTCGTCCGTGAAAATGGCTGGGCTGGTCGTTCCGACAATGGTATGCTGATGACTTTTGGCTACATCGGTCATCGCTAAAAATGTATGATTATGGTTTCTGCTATCCCGTTCAGGAACCGTTGGTGACCCTTTCTTTTTTTTGCGGTCCTCTTCAACACTCATTTTTATCACCTTCCTTGTTATTATTGTATTCAGAAAGGTGATAAATGGTGTTGCGGACGGCGGTGAGCGGCAGGAATCCGGACCAAAATCTGGAATCTGATAAAAAAAGAAGCAGGAGGTTATGAAATGAGTCAGCAATCGGCAATGAGCCAAGCATTTCAGTTATTTATCAGCCAGGCACCGGAGCATGCCCAGGCCTGGCTGGAATCGGTCAAGAAACTGGGAGCCGCCAGCGCGTTGGAACCTAAAACAGCAGCCTTGGCCTATCTGGCCGTGCTCGCAGCAGCCAGGCTGGAGGGCGGCCTGGCCTTTCATGTGAAGCAGGCGAAAGTATCAGGCGCAACACGGGAAGAAGTCATCAGTGCGATTTTGATAGGACTTCCCGCAGTTGGCCATACCGTCATGCAGTCTTTACCGGCAGCCTTAGCCGCTTATGACGAAGCTTGAATCCGGGAATCCAACCGGTCGCAGCAGGCAAACACGAGAAAGGCCTGGGGAAAGATTTTCTACAACATATTGTACAGGAATGAAAAAATACTACGATATATTGATGTGGACAGCAGGAAATTTTCGGCAGAGCCAGAATGTACAAGATAGGATAAAGGAGGAATTGGACATGGTGATGATCGAAAATGTTTGGGTGGAATTTCCTGCTGCGATGACCCGGGAAGAAGCGGCTGCTTATGTGAGCGAGGAACTGGCTATTTGGAAAACCAGAGGAAAAGCGCTGGGCAAAGTGCTGCTGGATGTTGACGGTGATGAAGTCATTATTAAAGCGATTGAAAAATCGCCAATCAGGCGCATCCGCCGGATTACCGGCTATTTGAGTGAACAGCATAACTTTAATGATGCTAAGCAAGCCGAATTAAAAGAGCGGCTGGTTCATGCCTAAGGGCTTGACTGGATGAGCAGAAATAAAAAGCACCCTTGCAAGGGTGCTTTCATGTTTTAGCGGTGAGAAAACGGCCGTCAAAATAAAACAGCCAACAGCATTCCGGGTCAAGCGGATCTGTGGCCGTGGTTGCTAAATTTTAATGTCCAGGCGGTTTCCTAAGTGCGGTGAGGGCGGAAGCAGGTCGCTGATCATGGTCTGACTGCTTGCTTCGGCAGTGTCCATGGCTTTTTTCAGCACGAGCAGACTGGCGTCATTCTGTACTTGCATCTGTGAATGAAAAATTGATACAGCCGCAATATCCATAGAATTCCCCTCCTTTTACGTTCAGTATAGCCCAGGCTTACGAAAATAGCAACCAAAATTTGGCTTAGGCACCCTTTAGCCCTTATATTTGATAAAAATAACATAATAGGCAATCAGACAGGCAATAGCCGACGAAATCAAAGCCGGCAGCCAACTGATCAGTTTAAATAAAACGCCCATGATTCCAATGACAGCGAAGGAGGCGACAATGCCCCAGCGCGTGGAGTGTTGCCGGCTGGCGATGATCTCTTTGCGGTTTTTAACGTACAGCGTTAGATAAAGGATTAATATGGTGATCAGCACGCCATAATAGACAAATTCATTTAACGATAGACGAAACGGCTTTAGCATCATCCATCACCCCCTACTTCTTATTATAGGGGGTGGCCGTTGTTGTTGCAAACAAGCTATTGCTGGCCGCAGGAGAGAAAACCTTAAAAGAACCTCGTTGTGGAGCAGTAGCAAAACAGCTTTCTCCGTCATACTATATCGTAGGTTATTTACAATAACCACATTATTACAGGGGAGGAATGGATATGGGTTTCGGAGGTTTTGGAAATAATGGTAGCGGGTGCATTATTATTATCATAATTCTCCTGCTGTTCTTCTTTTGCTGTCAAGACGATTGTTCCTCAAGTTGCTAAAAACAACTACATAGTGCCCCACCTGAACAAAACACCGCTGGTTCCAGTGGTGTTTTGTTCTGTCTTCAGTTATCTGGGGCGCATTAGAAAAAGCAGGCACAACCAGGCAATCAGACTGGGAAAACAGAGCAGCGCATATTGTGAACAGCCTTTAAACGGATTTTTCACCTGGATCTCTTCCTTACTGACAGCTTCCGGCTTTAACATGATACACCTCCGCGAGACTTTTCTTAATTACAGAATATGCCAATTGAGGAAACAATAGCAAGAAAATTTTGAATTTGCTTTTTCGAAAAATTAGCTTGGCCGCAAGTGTCAAGGGAGTCGGCCCCTACATAGGATATAACAAAGTTCCAACTACTAATGTATGAAATAAGGAGGAATATCTTATGGGTTTTGGTTGTGGTCATGGCGGTCGCGATAGCTGGATTTGGATTATCATCATTATTATCATCTTGTTATTCTGCTTCTGCGACAATGATGATTCTTGTTGTAGCGGTACTTTCTAAGCTTACTTAAGGTTACCCTCTATATGTTTTTACACAAAGCAGCTGCCATTAGGCGGCTGCTTTATTCTTGGCTGATTGAGGAAAAACCATTCCTCCCAAATCAACAATTTATTCATAGGCCTAATTTTTTCCAAAGCAGGGAATTTGTTTAAATGAGTCGAAAAAAAGTTATAATGAGGCGGGAGGGTGATATTATGAAGCCAATCGGATCAGGGGCGCTAAAAGTTTCGGTTATCTATGCGATAGTGGGTTCGCTGTGGATTCTGCTATCTGACTTAGTGATCGGTTTTCTGGTTAGCGACCCATTCCTACGGGGGAAACTGGAAGTCATTAAAGGCTGGCTGTTTATCACCATCACGGCGACCGTGCTCTATCACCTAACCAAAGAGAATAACCGGATTTTAAATGAGCGGGAAGCCAGTCTGCGTAAGCAGAATGAGGAAATTGCCGCTACTTATGAAGAATTATATGCTGCCGAAGAAGAACTCAGACATCAGTTTGACGAGCTGGTGACTCAGGAGAGCGTGATCAACCGCCGTAATGAATGCTTGGCGGCGCTCCATGAAGCCGCGCTGATCTTGATGCAGGAGCGCGCGGTTGATGAGCTCTTGCAAACCGTTGTCAAGAAAATGATGAGCCTGAGTGGTGCTCAATATGGGTATATTTATCTGCTGGATGAAGCCAAACAAGTGATGAAACCCAAAGTTATCGAGGGATTTCCTCCGGATTCCATCCATCAGAGCGTCCGGCGTGGAGAAGGAATTATCGGAAAAGTCTGGACAAGCGAAAGCATGATCATTGTTCCCAAATATCATGAGTGGGAGGGGCGGCTTAAAGGCCACCCTTATGACCTGTTGCGTACCGGAGTTGGTTTGCCGCTTAAGGTGAAAGATGAGGTAGTAGGGATCTTCAGTATGAATTTCACCGTTGAACATCTCATCGGCGATGAGGAGCGGCGGACGCTGGAAAGCTTTGCTGAACTGACTTCCATCGCATTGGGGAATGCGTATTTAAATACCGCCCTGCAGCAAAGTCAATCGCGCAATCAGGCGCTCATTGACGCTCTGCCGGACTTGATCTTCCGGTTTGATCAGCAGGGGAATTTGCTTGAATTCAGGAGTGGCAGCGACTTTGAGCCTTATATCGATATGACGCCCAATTTGGGCCGGAATGTCCAGGAGTTTTTGCCGCAGGCGATTGCGCAGAAATACAAGGAACATCTCGTGCAGTCTTTTCGTAGTCAATCCACCCAATATTTTGAATATGACATTGAGCTGGAAGGGACGTTAAAGTGGCGGGAGGTCCGGATGATGGTGTGCGGAGCCAATGATGCCATTGCCATAGTCCGCGATATTACCGAACGCATTGAGATGGAACGAAAACTCAAATACCTCGGACTATATGACCGGGTGACCGGTTTGTATAACCGGGCCAGTTTTGAAGAAGAACTGGACCGGATCAATCAGAATGGACAATTTCCGGTCAGTATTATTGCCTGTGATATTGACGGTTTGAAATTGGTGAATGATACGCTCGGTCATCAGGCCGGGGATGAGCTGCTGATGAATGCGGCGCAATTGATTCGAAGCTGCTTTCGGGAGCACGATCTGGTGGCCCGGGTTGGCGGGGATGAATTTGCTGTCATTGTTTTTGACCAGGCCAGTGACGAGATTGAAATGCTATGCCATAACCTGCGCCAGCAAGTCAAGCTGTTCCGTGAAGAAAATACGCAAATTCCCATTAGTATTTCAGTCGGCTTAGCCGAACGGCAGCAGCCGGAGCAGAATATGCGCGAAGTCTTTAAAGCGGCGGATGACAATATGTACCGGGAAAAACTGCATAGCAGTCAAAGTACGCGCAGCGCTATTGTACAGACATTGGCCAAGGCTATGGAAGTCCGGGATTTCGTTACAGACGGTCATGCCGACCGGCTGCAGGATTTAGTGGTCGAACTGGCGTTAGCGGCGGGCGTAACGGAAAGCAAGCTGTCGGATTTGCGCCTGTTGGGGCGTTTTCACGATATTGGCAAGGTGGGGATTCCTGATCATATTTTGTTTAAACCGGGGCGGCTGACGGATGAAGAATTTGAGATCATGAAACGGCACTGCGAGATTGGGTACCGGGTCGCTCAGGCCTCTGCCGAACTGGCCCCGATTGCCGACTGGATTTTGAAACACCAGGAATGGTGGAATGGCCAAGGGTATCCCTTGGGACTGCAAGGGGAAAATATTCCGGTTGCCTGCCGGATTCTGGCCATTGTGGATGCGTTTGATGCGATGACCAATGACCGGCCATACCGCAAAGCCATGAACCGGTCTGAAGCCATCGCCGAACTGGAACGCTGTGCCGGATCGCAGTTCGACCCTGACCTGGTTGAGATTTTTAAAAATTTGGTAGAGAACTGATGGAACAGTAAAAACCCGTACAGGAGAAATCCTGTACGGGTTTTGCTTTATCTGCAAGGCTGCTTTAAGCAGTCCGGTTGGTTCGATAAGCTTTAAATTTAGCGGCACCGTATTCAATGGTCACAAATAAGACCGGGACCAGGAAGATCCCCAGGGCGGTCGCTGTCAGCATACCGCCGACAACGGTGGTTCCCAGCGCTGTCCGGGCGGCGGCACCGGCTCCGGTTGACAGGGCTAAAGGAATACAACCCAGAATAAAGGCCAGTGACGTCATTAAAATGGGGCGCAGCCGCAGCTTGGAAGCTTCAATCGCTGCCTGTACCGGCTCCATGCCGTTGTCGGTCCGTACTTTGGCATATTCGACAATCAGGATGGCATTTTTCGCCGCCAGACCAATCAGCATAACCAATCCAATCTGCATATAGATACTGTTTTCAAGGCCACGGGCATATTGGAACATGACCGAGCCTAAAATTCCCGTCGGTACCGATAACAGTACGGCAAAAGGAATGTTCCAGCTCTCATATAAGGCGGCCAGGCACAAGAAAACAAAGAGCAGTGCCAGACCAAAAATGACCGGGGTTTGACCGCTGGACAGTTTTTCTTCGCGGCTCAGATCGGCCCACTCATAAGTAAAGGTGGAGGGCAGTGACTGAGCGGCGACTTCTTCCAGCGCTTTCATCGCCTGACCGGAGCTGTAGCCGGCAGCGGTCGTGGCGTTGATCTGCATGGCAGGATAGCCGTTAAAGCGTTTAATGAGGGTCTGGCCACTGGTGGCCACAGGGGTCACCAGGGTGTGGAGCGGAACCATGGTGCCGGCCGAACTGCGCACATAGAAGAACCGGGTGGCATCGACATCAGCCCGAAACTCAGGTTCGGCTTGGAGCATAACTTTATACGTACGGCCAAAGCGGTTGAAGTCATTGACCGGAACGCCACCCAGGAAGGTTTGCAGGGCGGTAAAGATATCCTGTACCGGTACGCCAAGGGCCTTGGCTTTTTCCCGGTTTACTTCATAGGTGTAAGACGGGGTATCCGCCCGGAAACTGGACTGGACGGTGGCAAACTCCGGACGTTGCCGGGCTGCTGCAATAAACTGCTGAGACACGTTGCTCATTTCGGCAATGGAAGCACCACCGCGGTCCTGAATCATAAAGGTCAAACCGCCAACTGAGCCGATCCCCGGCAGAGCGGGTGGGTTAAAGGCGAATACCGTTGCTTCCGGCAGCGGGCCGACTTTGCCCATGGCCTGGCCAAGAACGGATTTCAACTGGCTTTCCGGTGTGGTTCGTTCTGCCCAGGGCTTCATACTGGCAATAACCATGGCTCCGTTGGATTTTTGCCCGCCGGCGAGAACATCAAAGCCGGCAATTTCCACCGTGCTGTCAACACCGGGCAATGACCGGTAGATTTCGCCAACCTGCCGGGCAATGGCACGGGTACGATTCATGTTCGCTGCTTCCGGCAGGCTGACAACCGACATCATAAAGCCTTGGTCTTCATTGGGTACGAAGGTAGAAGGAATAATACGCAGCATGCCGACACACAATACGACGATGACGGCCAAGCCTACACCGCAAAGGCCGGCTTTGCGGATGGAATGGCGAACGCCGTCCGAATATCTTTCGGTCAAACGTTCAAACCAATTGTTGAATTTATCGAAGAAGCGGCCCATTAAGCCGGTACGGGGCTGGCCGGTATAAGGCTGCAGCAGCAGGGTGCAGAGCGCTGGTGTCAGCGACAAAGCGACAATCGCGGACAAAGCCATGGAAACGGCAATGGTTAAGGCAAACTGTTTGTATAGCACACCGGTCGTACCGGTAAAGAAAGCAACCGGGATAAAGACCGATGCCAGCACGAAGGCGATTGCAACGACTGGGCCGGATACATCTTCCATGGCCCGGATGGTGGCCTCCTTCGGACTTAGGCCGGAGTGCCGCATATGATGCTCAACCGCTTCCACCACGACGATGGCGTCATCGACAACCAGGCCGATGGCCAGAACCATGGCGAACAGGGTCAGTGTGTTAATCGAAAATCCTAACAGGACAAAGGCTGCGAATGTCCCAATCAAAGAAACCGGAACGGCCAGCATTGGGATGAGTGTAGCCCGCCAATTTTGCAGGAAGAGGTACACAATGATCAGTACCAGGCCTAAGGCTTCTAAGAAGGTATGAAAAACTTTTTCTAAAGATTCGCGGATATACTTGGTATTGTCGGTAAGGACCCGGTATTCCATGCCGGGAGGAAAGCGTTTGGACGCATCCTCAATAACCTGGCGGACGCCGGCAATGGTTTCCAGGGCATTGGCTTCCGTTGTCAACTGAACCGCAAATACCACTGAATCGTCGCCATTGAAACTACTTTTGAAGGTATTGTCTTTGGCACTTAATTCCACGGTGGCCACATCACCTAACCGAATCGCAGAACCGTCCGGCTGTGAGCGGATGATAACCTTCCGGAAATCCTCTTCGGTGACCAAACGTCCCTGGACGCTGGCCGTATATTGGAATTCCTGCTGAGCCACTGAGGGCAGCTGGCCGATGGTACCGGCCGGTGCCTGCACATTTTGTTCTTTAATGGCAGTGACCACATCGGAGGCGGTGATCCCCATCTGAGCCAGTTTATCCGGCTTGAGCCAAACGCGCATGCTGAAGTCGGAGCCATATTCGCCAACATCACCAACGCCTTTAACCCGGCGGATATCATCAATAATATTAATACTGCCATAGTTTTTCAGGAACACGCTGTCATACGTGCCGTCAGGGGATACCAGACTGAAATATAACGCGGTATCAGGCGAGACCTTGCGGGTCGTTACGCCGTTAAGCTGTACGTCCTGAGGCAATCCGGCATTGGCCTGTGCCACCCGGTTCTGGGTATACATGGTGACCATGTCCGGATTTTGCCCTAATTGGAATTTTACATTCATAGAATAACGGCCTGAGTCGGCACTGGTTGAAGTCATAGCAACCGCGCCTTCAACGCCATTTACCTGCTGCTCGATGACTTGGGCTACCGTTTTTTCAACAACGTCGGCATTGGCACCGGTATAAATGGTGCTGACACTGACCTGCGGCGGCGTAATCTGCGGATATTGGGCGATAGGCAGATTAAACGCGGCAATGCTGCCGGCCAGGGTAATCAAGATTGCGATAACAATTGCGAAAATGGGTCGGTTAATAAAGAATTTAGCCATGATTCGCCTCCTACTTCGCTACCGGAATGTTCAAATCATCCAGGCCGATCATGGTCACTTCTAACGGCGATCCAGGCTGTGCTTTGGCAAATCCTTCGACAACTATCACATCCTGGGCGGTCAGTCCTTCTTCTACAACTTGCAGATTGCCAATTTTGGGACCCAGTTTTACTGGTTTGGTGACGGCTTCACTATTAGCCCCCACGGCAGTGACAAAGGTCTTGCCCAGCATTTCCTGGACAGCCCGTTGTGGAATCAGGAGTGCGCCGGTTCTATTTTCACCGATGGCAACGATACGGGCGAACATTCCTGGTACTAACAGTTGGTTTGGATTCGCAAAAGCGGCTTTCATCGCCAGGGTGCCGGTCTGGTTGGCCAGACCCCGGTCAATTTGCTCGAGGTGGCCGGATACGGGGTATTCACTGCCGTCACTGAGGACCAGCTTCAGATTTTGTCCCCACGAATCCGGAGAGCTTCCCAGGCGGGCAAATTTTAGATATTCGTTTTCACTCATGCTGAAACGGACCTGTACCGGATCAACGGTCGAAACGGTTGCCAGCACTGTGCTGCCGGCTGTGACATAGCCGCCGACACTGAGTTCGCCAACCCCGATACGGCCGTCCACAGGGGAAACGACCAGGGTGTCACTCAGGTCATTGTTGGCTTGGTCTAATTTGGCCTGATAGGCATTGACCTGGGCCTGAGCCTGTTCAGCCTGGGATAGCGAAGTATCCAAAGCCTGAGCGGCAATGCCTCCTTGGGCGGCCAAACTTTGATAGCGGGTGACATCGCGGCGGATATTGCTGAGTGAAGCTTGCGCTTGCGCGACTTGCGCCCGGGCGTCCGCTACAGCGGCCAGGTACTGGCGCTGATCGATTTCGAATAAAGGCTGCCCGGCGCTTACAGTATCGCCGCCTTTAACGAATTTGCGGGCAATGTTGCCGGAGACCTGAGCCTTAATCGGCACTTCATCCTTTGCGACAACCTCACCTACATACTCATATGTAACCGGTGTATCCTTCTGGATCACTTGCATGGCCTTAACCGCGACTTGTTGCGGTGGACGGGCTGTTTGCTGCTTGCTGCATCCTGTTGCAACAATTAAAGCAAGGGCCATGAACCATATGATGCTTTTTTTGTTCACCGTTACTTTCCTCCTCATCTTTGGGCTTCTTTATGTTAGAAATGCAGGAATCACTATGGCTGAGACTCCAAGTCCGGGCTGGTTTTCGCGGCCAGACCAAAGAGTAATATATCGACCATATATTCGATCATTTCCTTCATGGTAACTTTATGCTGCAATAAAAAGTCCTGATTGGCAAACTCATGAAACGAGCCTCTGAACATAACCCAGACAGCCGGGAAAAAAACGCTGCGGAACCGGCCTGTTTTCTCTCCTTCTTGAACCAGGGTTTCAATCAGGCGCCATTTTGCCTCAATATCGGCCTCTACCGTTTTCCATTGTTCGGGCATAAATTTCCGGATTTCAAAAGCTACCCGGTCGGTGGTTTCCGGGCAAAGCGAAGGCCTGACCAGCATAATCTGCTTGAACTTCTCGGTTACATCAAGCTGAGGATCATTCATGATCAACTCACGTTTTTCCTTTAATTCCGCAATCGCCGAATGCAATATGTAACTGATCAATTCTTCTTTAGAAGCAAAATTTTCATATAATGTCCGTTTGCTTACCCCCAGACGCCGGGCCAAATCGTCCATGGTAAATTTGACTCCACGGTCATTCATCTCTTTAATGGCCTCACAAATAATTCTATTGCGCAATGACCAATCCTCCATTTCCAAACACTCCTTAGCTGTTTCTCAAGGGAATCGCTTGGCTGAATTGTTTGATTCTTCAGAACAAACCATGAAAACTATTTTCGTGTTTTCGTTACCAATAGCTTACACTTCTTCCGGGTAGATGTCAATGATTTCTGGGTGAATAAGAAGGTCTCCGAGCCGTTGCTGTCATACGGAAAAACAGCTGAATAGCAAAAGCCGCCGGAGCAGGGGAGAGCAGGTCCGGCGGCTTTTATTTCAACGCATCTCGGCAGTTAAAAAATTGAAGTGGACAAGGATCAGCCAGGCGATCAGAACGGTTATTGCCCAGGCCTTGACGGGATGATTGCGGTGGACGGCAAAAATCGGAAACATGGTACAGTTCAGCAGCGCGGACCATCCTAAAGACCAGCCGTGCTGGTAGGTGATGCCGCCATTTTGTTGATCAATGGCTTCGATGATGGTATAGCCGATAATCCAGATAAGATGATAAACAATCTGATTGAATGGTCCCTGCCGGGGGTATTTGGATAGAAACAGCCAAGCGGTCAGGGGGAGAATGGTAAAGGTATTCAAAAGGTTAAGCACGGTATGCGTACGGATCAATCCGTCTGCCGAAAAAACCCATAACAGCTGATGATAGGATAAATAGCTGGCCAGCATATTGACCAGCATGGCAAATAACATGGTAGGGTAATAGTGCAGCCGCCAGTTATGCCGGTCACCCACTTTCCAGGCTCCAAGGATAAAGCCAGCTAATAACAGGAAGCGAAAAATTAAATGAAAATCCATGATCATGACCTGCCTATTATGTAGAGACTCATAGTATTAGAGTTCAGCGATATCGGACATTTTATACATACCCATTTTGGCAAGCCTTCAATACCCGGCCGTTAAAGTTTTAAATCGGTTTTGATCTTCGCAATCTTCGGCATGATATCCAGATAAACCGGATTGGACAGAATAGCCAGTTTTTTGATTTCAGCAGCCAGATCGGCTGCCTTTTGGTTCTTATTTTTAGGATCGCCAAGAATCTTAACAGCCGTTTCAAATAGCTGTACCCGGGCAGCGGCCACAGACTGGGTTTCATTGAGCAGGCTGCTGACCAGTTCCTGTTGAGCTAGGGGCAGTTCCGGGGGAGGCAGCAGTTTGGTTAACTCTTCGCTGTCGGTGCGGCTATTGTCCAAAATGGTGGTCAATTCGGCCGCTGCTGAGCTTTTGGAATGCTCCCCGGTTTCGAGGTCATGGATCACCCGGCCGAATTCCTGCCAGGTCCTATCAAAGCTGTCGAGGCATAGCTGGTATTGTTTAAACCATTGGGTAAAAGCAGCTTGCTGCTGCGGCAAAGTGAAATCAGCCTCAACCTGAAGAGCCGGCTGAGTGATGTGTGATTTATCGGGAATATAAGTGACAAAGGCAGGCACGGTAATGAAAAGAGCCAACAACAGTTTCCAGCGGCTCCGGCGCTTAAAAATAAGGACAAAGGGAACGAGCAGGATCATGATGGAAAGCAAGAGGATCAATTCGTTATGGCTGGATTGAGTTTCGGTCATCAGGGATACTCCTTTTACTATACTAACGGTTATCTTCGACAAAAGCAGGCCGTTTCCCTTGCTTGCCTCCAAGTAAGCTGATTAGCGCATTCGGGTAAGAATAGTGAGATCAAGCCTGTGCAATTTGTCAATGTCTGTCTCGCGTGTATACATGCGGTCTGTAGGTGGAACATGGCTTTACTTTAGAGTAAAAAATGCTATATTATATATGAGAATTCTTTTTATTGGGAGCAATCTTCCAATAAATAGCGACAAAAGCGAATTTTGGGATAAGAGAGGGGATAATAGCGGCAAATGAAACAACCTATTTATAAGTATTTGTATTTTCAAGTTATTTTTGCAATTATTGTTGGTATTTTTCTGGGTCATTTTTATCCTTCATTTGGGGTACAAATGAAGCCGTTTGGTGATGGATTTATAAAACTGATTAAAATGATTATTGCACCGATTATTTTTTGTACCGTGGTTGTTGGGATCGCCGGCATGGGCTGCATGAAGAAAGTAGGCCGGGTGGGCGGCAAAGCCTTGTTGTATTTTGAACTGGTTTCGACTGTCGCGCTCATTATCGGCTTGACGGTCGTCAATTTGGTTAAGCCCGGTGCCGGTATGAATGCCGATATTAGTACCCTGGACAGTAAAGCCGTAGCGGCCTATACCAAAGCGGCCGGCAGTCAAAGCACAGTGGACTTTTTGCTTAATATCATTCCCAATACGGTGATTGATGCTTTCGCCAAGGGCGATATTCTGCAAGTTTTGCTTTTTTCCGTCTTGTTTGGGTTTGCTTTATCCGCGATGGGGGAAAAAGGCAACCGCCTGCTGTGCATCATTGATGAAGTTTCCCATGCTTTGTTCGGTGTTGTCGGCCTGATTATGAAAGTGGCGCCGCTGGGAGCTTTTGGCGCTATGGCCTTTACGATCGGCAAATATGGTTTAGCCTCCCTGGCTCCGCTGGCTAAACTGATGGGAAGTTTTTATCTCACCTGCTTGCTGTTTATTTTCCTGGTTTTGGGGACTATTTCCCATTATGCGGGCTTTAGTATTGTGAGTTTTATTAAGTATATTAAGGAAGAATTGCTGATTGTTTTAGGCACCTCCTCTTCAGAAAGCGTATTGCCGCGGATGATGGATAAGCTGGAAAAATTGGGCTGCTCCAAATCCGTTGTCGGTCTTGTTATTCCAACCGGTTATTCGTTTAATTTGGATGGAACCTCCATCTATCTGACCATGGCGGCCATTTTTGTTGCCCAAGCCACCAATACCGAGCTTACGCTGATGCAGCAATTGACCATTCTGGCGGTGCTGCTGCTGACTTCAAAAGGTGCATCCGGAGTTACGGGCAGCGGCTTTATCACGCTGGCTGCGACGTTATCGGTTATTCCCACCATTCCTGTTGCCGGCTTGGCTTTGATTTTGGGAATTGACCGCTTCATGTCGGAAGCAAGGGCACTGACCAACCTGATTGGTAACGGTGTTGCAACCGTTGTGGTGTCGAGCTGGGAAAAAGAACTGGACAAAGAACAGTTGCAGAAGATGTTGCATGAGTCCTCAGACTGAGTGTATTCGAGCCGGCATTTACCGACATTATAAAGGAAACTATTATCAGGTTCTGGGGGAAGCCCGGCATAGTGAAACGCTGGAATCCCTGGTTGTCTATCAGGCACTTTATGGTGAGTATGGCCTGTGGGTCAGACCTAAAGCCATGTTTATAGAAAATGTTCTGGTAGCCGGCAAAAGCCAGCCGCGCTTTTGCTTTGTAAGTGATAAGAAGGACGGTCAGGACAAGGAAGCTTAGACGAAAAAAAGACTGCTGATGCTCAGCAGTCTTTTTCATTGTAGCAGAATCCTGTTTGCCTACCGCAAATATTTACTGCGAACCGTCTCGAGGTCGGTCGTAGCAAGCTGATCGGCAACGTCAATCACAGCCTGAATTTTTTGGTCTTTATAAAGGCCCAGTGAAGTCGTTTGGCCGATACTCAGCGGCAATTGGACCCCGGTTTTTTCAACGGTAAACGTTTTGAGGACCGCTTTCTTCTGATAATCATATAAAACCCATTCACCGGACGGATCATCAAAGTTGGCTAAATCCAGAACCAGCGTGGCCGGGGTATGCTGCTGCAAAACTATAATCAGCGGTTCCAATTCGTAGCCTGTTCCCTTCAGATAAGCGGTTTGGGCGCCGCCGCCCAGTTCGGCCTTTTTAATCAGCCGGTCAGTCGGCACTTTACGCAGGTCATCGCCGTAAATGCTGGCGGCCCCGGCATTTTGCCCACCACAGCCTGAGCTGCCGTCGCTGGAGCAGCAGCGCTTATTGACAGGAGCGGCTACAGCCACTTTTGTGACATCCACGGCTGCCAGATCGTCAACGACTTTGATAATGCCGTTCAGCATACCCATCCAGCAACTGAAGGTCAGATTATCTTCCTGGGGTGTAAATTCCAGCACATTTTGGCCTGTTTGCAGTTTTTTTCTCAGATTCAATTTGGGTACAATGATTTCATTATTGCAGGAATTAATTTGGCGTCCATCGACAACCAGTTTCAGGGGGATACCTTTTTGTACAAACAGGATGTTGGGCGTATAGCCATTTTGATCGGCGGTAATGGTCAGCGTTTGTGTTCCGTCACTCATCTCGGCTTTCAGGGCACTGCCGGTGGTGCTTTGGGTGGCTACCTGGCTAAAAGGCAGGTTCCAGCCTGCCAGTGACAAGCCGCGATTGGTCATAACCAAGCCTAAAACGATAATGAAAACGCCGCTGAATTTTAATAACCGGGAGGTGGCCTGTTTGCTCAACAGGGCCGATAAGCTGCCGAACGTGAGCATTAAGGGAATAGTGCCCAAAGCAAAGACAAACATGGCTGTGGCACCGGCGCTGGCACTGCCGGTACTGAGTGCGTACAACTGCATAGTCTGCAGCGGGCCGCAGGGCATCAGGCCGTTTAAGAGACCAACGACAAACGGGGTCTTGGGTCTGCTGAAGTTTCCGGACGGTAAGGGCAGCCTCAGCCATTTGCGGCCAAGATTGAAGCCCGCCATGTTGAGGCCCATCAGGACCATAAAAAAGCCGGCGGCAATGGTGAATAAAGCCATGAATTCCAGCGATAAGGACAAAATAGAACCCAGGGCACCGACCAGTCCACCCAGCAAGGTATAGCTAATCAGGCGGCCGGCATTATAGCTCAAGGCCGGAACCAGCGCGGCAGTTTTGGTGCCTGCCTGATTCAAGCTTTGGGACAACATGATTCCGCCGCACATACCGACACAGTGAAGCGAAGTAAAGATTCCAATGGTAAACAATAATAAATACGTGACTTGCCCTTGCAGACTGGCGGTCATATCCAGACTGCCGGAATACTGGCTTAACACCACGACCATTCCGAAGATCAGCACCAAGGGCAGTAAACTATTGCTTTTTTTAGCAGGGGCAGGCTGGTCGATCTGCAGCTCGTAGCCGGCATGGCTAATGGCTGCGGCGATTGTTTCCGGTTTACAAATGTCGGGGTTATATTCCACCCGGACAAGGTTTTCCGGGAAACTTGCCGACACAGCGACCATGCCATTTAATTTGGAAAGGGCTTTGACCAGGCGGGTTTCACAGGCCGGGCAGTGCATTCCGCGGATTATGAGTTCCTGCTTTACAGTGTTCATTGACATCACTCCAAAGAAAAGTATGCCCAATTATATGCCAAAGCCATTCGGTTTTTGCCGGAATTTAAACAGGTGGATATGGGCACAATGACTGTGGCAGTCCTGGCAGATCATCTTTCTTGATCATACCATAAACGGGGCTTTCCTTGGAAGACATTCCTAGAAACTCAGCAAGTTATAGCGGGTTTTTGGCCAATAATTGACTTTTAGGCAGGGTAGCCGGGATTGAACAAGCGGCTCGCTAAGCTTTTCATCAAATAAAACAGCGCAACAAAGCTGATTCTATCCGCTCCATTGCGCTGTCCCCAACATTCTCTTTTTTGAATGGCGAGTATTCTTTTTCTCCGCAAGCGGGTCATGATCACACCTCTTTTCTATGTTCATGGCTGGTTTGATTGATTGTGGCCGTTACAAACAAAAAACCGGCAGAAATGATGGACATTCCGGCCGGTACTTCATTGTACAGTATGTGCAATCAATCACAATTAAGTTAGTTAATATTATATAAAGAAAAATGGTTCAATGCAAGAATTTTTTGTTGGGTTGCGTTTCCAGCCTGATGATTGCTGCTGATCGCGTGATGGGCAGAGAAAAACTGCCGGCACTATCGGAACAAATTTTGAATTTTATGCCCGATGGAGTAGGACTATGATCCTAGATGCCGTATTGTTATTAACATATCGCGATTGCCGATTTTGACTCATCAATGTCTGGCGAGGCTGAAATAAGGTGCGTTTATCATGAAACAATTCAGACAATCTTTGTATCTTATGAAACATTTACCATTACGCTTGCTGCTCAGCAGCTTAGCGTTGATCGTGATTGCCACTATTTGGGTTAGCACTTTTTCCCGCATCGGTTTCGAGCAGGAACTCGAAGTGAACGGAATTATGCGTGCCAATGCCAATTTGGTCAAGGCTTTTGAAGAGCATATTCGCAGAAATTTGCAGACAGCGGATGACACGCTGTTGTTTTTAAAAAACAGTTATGAAGCCCATGGTGACATGACTCCGACCATGCTGGAGGTGATTCATGAGCCTAAGTCCGATCCTATTATGGATGTATCGGTAATTGGTCCTGGTGGCGAAGTTCTGGCCAGTTCAAAGCCCGAGTTTATGACCCTGAATTTTGCCGACAAGGAGTCTTTTCAGTTTCATCGTGCCCATGATTCCGGACAACCGTACCTGTCCAAACCGCTATTCGGTAAGTTCAGTAAAAAGTGGCTGTTTCATATTAGCCGCCGGCTGAATCACCCGGACGGCTCGTTCGCCGGCATGATTACGATGGGCATTGATCCGATCTATTTTTCAAACTTCTACCGGCAAATGAATCTTGGCCGGGATTATGCCGTCACCCTCATTGGAACGGACGGCATGATTCGCCTAAGGCAAACGGCCGACCGTTTGTCGGTCGGCGGGGATGCAGCCAATGCGCCCTTGTTTTCCTATGCCTCCAGGAACAGCCAGGGATCGTATGTGGATGTGTCGGTAGTGGATGGCAGCCGCCGTATTTATAGCTACAGCACCATGCCGGACTATCCGCTGATCATGTCGGTTTCGGTGCTGGAAAGTGAAGTCCTGGCAGGATTTGAAAGCCGCCGCAACCAGTATTACGGACAAATGGGGCTGATCACCGTGGTGATCCTGGCGATGTTTGGCCTGTTGATGTCCCTGATCAATAAAAAAGAAACTGCCGAAGAAGCGCTCAGGCTGAGCAATGAGCAACTGGAAAGTAAGATCAAGGAGAGAACACTGGCCTTGGAGGCCCTGAACCGGGAATTGCAGCATCTGTCGGTTTCTGATGCCTTGACAGGCATTGCCAACCGCCGGTATTTTGATGACTACTTAAGCGCTGAATGGTTAAAAGCACTGCGGCTGCGGCACCCATTGGCCATTATTATGATTGATATTGATTTTTTTAAGGACTATAACGATACTTACGGGCACCAGCTTGGTGATAAATGTGTGGCAACAGTGGCCAGAATTTTGAAGGCCGGAGTGAAACGGCCTGCCGATTTGGTTGCCCGGTACGGCGGTGAAGAGTTTGCCATTATTCTGCCTGACACCGACCAGGCCGGCGCTATGGTGGTTGCAAAGAAATTACGGGTCCAGATTGAAGCGCAGGAGCTTGAACACAAAAATTCCGTGTACCGCAAAGTTACGGTCAGTTTAGGGGTTGCAGCCATGATTCCGGATTTTGATGTCTTGCCGGCCCGCTTAATCGAATTGGCTGACCGGGCCTTGTATAAAGCTAAGAAAGAAGGCCGCAACCGGGTGAAGGCGGCACCCGGTTAAGCCGGATTTATTGCTTGCCGGTATTTTTGTAACGGACTATAATGAAAGTAAGACCTTGGGCGTGAGGAGGCTTTTATGCGGATTTTAGTGACCGGCGGAGCCGGCTATATTGGATCACATACGGTCAGAATGCTGGAGAACGTCGCCGAGCAGGTGGTTGTTTATGACAATCTTTCCAAGGGGCATCGCCAAGCCGTCCAAAGCAGTGCTTTTGTGCAGGGCGATCTTTTTGACAGTCCCTTGCTGGCTCAGACCATCCGCAGTCAGCGAATTGATGCGGTGGTGCATTTTGCGGCTTTCAGCCTGGTCGGCGAATCGATGGAAAAACCGAATCTCTATTATCGCAATAATGTTCAGGGTACCCTGAACCTGCTGGATGTCATGCTGGAAAATGGTGTTGATAAACTGGTCTTTTCTTCTACTGCGGCGGTCTATGGTGAACCGGCCTGTGTGCCGATTACCGAAGATACGGCCAAGGACCCTACTAATGTATATGGTCGAACCAAGCTGATTATGGAACAAGCTATGGCCGATTATGCGGCAGCCTGCGGGTTGAAGTTTACGGCCTTACGGTATTTTAATGCTTGTGGCGCCCATCCGGCAGGAGATATTGGGGAAGATCACTGCCCCGAGTCGCATCTGATTCCGTTAATTCTGCAAACTTGTCTCGGGAAAAGGGACAGCATCAAGATTTTTGGAGATGATTATCCGACCAAGGACGGAACTTGCATTCGTGATTATATTCATGTGGATGATCTGGCGCAAGCCCATGTGCTGGCACTGCAGGCCTTATACCGGGGAAGTGCTTCTCCGGTATACAATCTGGGCAATGGCTGCGGCTTCACCGTGAAAGAAGTGATCGCTGCGGCTGAAGCGGTAACCGGCCGTTCTATCCGCAAAGAAATTGTGGCCAGAAGGGCCGGCGATCCGGCGGTATTAATCGCCAGTGCGGAGAAGATTCGCCGTGAACTGGGGTGGAAGCCGGAATACCGCGATATCCAGAGTATCATTCAAACTGCCTGGCAATGGCACCAAACCCATCCGGAAGGATTCAGCAGTTAGAAAAAAAGCCCGCATAGCGGGCTTTTTTATTGTTTGTGGTGAAATGTTTACTTAAAGCAGTGTCATAAATCAAAAAAAGGATCATATGGTGGTAGTGGGGCTGTCCTGATCCTGTCGAAATATTTCCGGCAGAATTTACAGGATTTACAGGAATTACAGCGAATCAACAATCTAAATTAGCTGAAGAAGGTCAATTACCAGCAGTCCGAATTTCAACATGCGAGGGATCAGTATGCAGAAACTTAACCGGCAGTTTTTTAAGGGGATGTGGAATTTAACCAAGACTTATTGGCATTCAGAGGAAAAATGGCAGGCCCGGGGACTTTTGGCCGTCATAGTGACGCTGACGCTGGGGCATGTTTACATCCTGGTGCTTTTGAACCAGTGGAACAATCGCTTCTATAATGCCTTGCAAGGTTATGATAAGGATGGCTTCTTAAGTTTGCTGGGCGAATTCTCGCTGCTGGCGGCCATTTATATCATTGTAGCGGTTTATGAGCTGTATTTGCAGCAAATGCTGCAAATACGCTGGCGGCGCTGGCTAACCGGGCGCTATTTACATAGCTGGCTCGGCAATCGCACGTATTATCAGATGCAGCTGTTGGATACCGGTACCGATAACCCGGATCAACGGATCAGCGAAGATTTACGTTTGTTTGTAACCCTGACGCTTCAGCTTTCACTAGGCCTGCTGAAGGCCAGCGTGACCCTGATTTCATTCGTCGTCATCCTGTGGAATTTGTCCGGATCGGTGACGCTGCCATTAGGCGGTTATGCGCTGGAGATTCCCGGTTATATGGTCTGGGTGGCGATTGCTTATTCCTTTGTGGGCACCTGGCTGACAGCCAAAATTGGCCGTCCGTTGGTAGGACTTAATTTTGATCAGCAGCGCTATGAGGCTGATTTCCGCTTTAGCTTAATCCGGCTGCGGGAAAACAGTGAGAGTATTGCTTTTTACGGTGGGGAGCGTCAGGAGGAAGCCGGTTTTCAAGCACGCTTTAAACGGGTGGTTGAAAACTTTAAGGCTTTGATGCTGCGCCAGAAAAAATTGACGTGGTTTACATCGGGTTATGGTCAGATTGCCATTATTTTTCCGATTTTAGTGGCGGCTCCCCGTTATTTTAGCGGGCAGCTTCAATTAGGCGGCCTGATCCAGACTTCTTCGGCTTTTGGCCGGGTTCAGGATGCGCTATCGTTCTTTGTCGACAGTTATACCGTATTAGCCGAGTGGCAGGCGGTCATCAATCGTCTCAATGGCTTTGTGGCCAATATGAAACATGTCAATACGCTGGCTGAGCAAACAACCATCTGCGTGGAGGCAAGCCGTGAACCTGCATTCACCGTAACCGGCCTGAGAGTTGATTTACCGACAGGCGACAAACTGCTGGCCCATTTGGATTTGCGGTTAACTTCAGGGGATGCGCTGCTGATTACCGGCCCTTCCGGTTGTGGAAAAAGCACCCTGATGCGAACCATGGCGGGAATTTGGCCATTCGGCCAAGGCCATATCCAGATTCCCGAAGGCCAGAGCCGGCTGTTTTTGCCGCAAAAAGCTTATTTGCCTTTGGGGACGCTGCGGGAGGTGCTGCTTTATCCTTATGGCGGCAAAAGAGTGGAGGAGGCCCGGATTAAAGAGGTCATGCAGCTTTGCCGGTTAGGCGATTTTGTTGGCAAGCTTGATGTGGTGGATCAATGGTCCCATATTCTCTCGCTGGGTGAGCAGCAGCGGATTGCCTTTGCCCGGGCTATTTTGCAGCAGCCTCAGTGGCTGTTTCTCGATGAGGCCACATCCGCGCTGGATGAACCCACCGAGCGCTGGCTTTATAAGCTGGTGAAGGAGCAATTGCCCAAAACCGTCATTATCAGCATTGGCCATCGTAACACGCTGACCAGCTACCATACGATGAAGCTGAATCTGGATGGCTGCGGTAACTGGAGTTTATTGCAATTGTAGCCAATACAACCGTCGTCTCAGGTTAAGCCTTTGACGGCGGTTTGTTTTTGTGTAATAAGTTGTCAAAAAAGCCAGGAAAAAATAATCACGGCTGAGGCAGGAATGACAGCCTGTCCATGGAAAATATAGGTAAAGACAGTTACGGGGGAAAAGAGGATGGCCATATTGGTTGAAGAAGAGCTACATACGCCGGCATTGGTGCCTTATATATGTCCGTTATGCGGGAAGCTGGTGGCCTGGGCGATTACCCGGGCTGAATGCCGTTGCCCGAAATGTAAAAAATGGTTTGCCTGCGAGGAGGCCAAGGTATCGGCAGGAGCGTAAGCGCCGGCCGGAGTACTGAGTCTATTGGCGTTGGAACCGGGAAATGAAGCGAAGACGGCTGCCTTGCGGGAGCCTGCATTCGGCTGTCTCGAGAAATATGGGTTGACAAAACAGAGGCTGCGGTCTATTCTGTAGAAGAATATAAGAAAAGCTGATCAGAAAGCTGAAGGCTGAAAGTTCCTATATGATAGGAGTTTTTTGGCCTTTTTCTGCATTCTGGAATATGACCAAAGAAAGGTATGATGAAATGGCAGCTAAACCTGATTACAAAAAGTATGGTTTTATCCCACAAGCGCAACCCGGTTTATTGATCATGCGCATTCGCAATAGAGCCGGCAATATGACCTCCGATCAAATGTGCAGCGTTGCTGAGCTGGCGCAGCGGTACGGGAATGGACAGGTTCATGTAACGACTCGCCAGGCCGTGGAAGTCCCGGGGGTAAAGGAAGAGTTTTTTGAAGAAGCTCTTGCCGCGATTGTTGCAGCCGGGCTTCTGCCGGCGGTTTGCGGTCCGCGCGTCCGTCCGGTTGTTGCCTGCCCAGGGACCGATACCTGTCCGTACGGGCTGCTCAATGCCAGAGTTTTAGCCGAGAAACTGGATGAAGGATTTGTCGGCCGTGATTTGCCGGCAAAAACGAAATTTGCTGTCAGCGGCTGCCCTAATTCCTGTACCAAGCCTCAGGCGAACGATGTCGGTTTTAAAGGAGTTACGGAGCCGCTGCTGGAGGCTGAAGCCTGTGTCAAATGCGGTGCCTGTGTACGCCGTTGTCCTGCTAAAGCGATGGCCATTGAAGATGCCAAACTGATGATTAACTATAGCAAATGTCTCGCCTGTGGTGTCTGCATCAAGCTGTGCCCCAAAAAGGCCTTGCAAACCGGCCGCAAAGGGTATCATCTCTATGTTGGCGGCAAAGGCGGCCGTTATCAATATGACGGACAGCTGCTTGCGGAATATGTGGCCGAAGACAAAGTCCTTGACTATCTGGAAGCGATTTTAGCCACTTACCAGGAACTGGCGGCCAAAGGGGAACGGTTGAATTCCGTTGTGGCCAAAACCGGAATTGCGGTTTTGAAAGAACAAATTGAAAGCAAACTGTAATCGTTTAAAAGACTGCCGGTTGGCGGTCTTTTGTCTTTTACTGAATTGTGCTGATTCTTTGAATCTTTAAATAAATATTTATTAACAGAATATAATTATTAATTAATAATGGTTGACATTAAGCATTGCCGAATGCTATTTTTAGTATAATGAGATAAAACAAAGAAAAGGGTGGTCCAATATGAATGCAATCAGGGCTGGAGGATTTGTCGCAAAAGTAAGTCAATCCATTAAAGGGAAACTGGTCCTATTTACTATTGTACTGACAATTGTTGCCGTAAGTGCCACCCTGGGCCCGGCACTGGTCTTGTTTGACCGGTATAATGATCAGCTATCGACAGGGCAGGCTCAAAGCGGGGTCGCTGGACTAGAAGCAGTTCTAAAAGAATACCGGCAGAATGCGGTCAATTTCGGAACCGTATTTGCCCGGCATCCTGCTGTTATCCAGGCGATCAACAGTAGAGACAGTGAGGCGGTTGTGCGGGAATTGACGCCGCTCTTGAAACAAGCTCAACTGGATTTTGCTACCGTGACCGATGCAACCGGCCTGGTGATTGCCCGTACGCATGAGGCCAAGAAGGGAGACTCGGTTGTCAACCAAAGCAATGTGCAGCAAGCTTTGAGCGGGAATGCCAAGGCCTTTGTGGAATCGGGAACGGTGGTGAAACTTTCGGTCAGGGCCGGAATTCCGGTTCAAGATGCTCAGGGTAAGCTGGTTGGGGTGATTTCTTTGGGGTATTACTTAGACCGGCCGGAATTGGTGGATGCCATTAAGGCGCAATATGATACTGATATTACCCTGTTTTTTGGGGATACCCGCCTGAATACCACCATTTTGCAGGAGGGACAGCGGGCGGTCGGAACCAAACTCAATCCGGCAATTGCCGATAAAGTGCTGGATCAGGGACAGGTTTATGTCGGCAGTACTGAAATTTTGGGCCAGCCCTATGTGACCTATTATAAACCGCTTCTGGGACCGGACGGCAAGGCGGTCGGCGTGTTGTTTGCCGGCAAGAGCCTGGCGGCAGCCATGGCAGCACGGGATAAAGTGGCTTGGACGGCTGGAACCATTGCCCTGGTGGTTATCGTTTTCGTCATTATTTTCTCCAACCTAGTCGCCGCCAGAATCACCAGACCCATTCATACGATGGTGACAGCGATGAATCGGGTGGCTCAGGGCGATTTGACCCAGTCGGTAGAGGTACAGTCCAAAGATGAATTGGGCGTATTGGCCAGCGGGTTTAATGCGATGATGGAGCAGCTGAAGCTGTTGATTTCCAAGGTCAACGATTCAGCCGAGACCTTGCTGTCGTCTTCCGATATTCTTACCGTTAATGGCGAACAATCCGCTCAGGCTGCCAGCCATGTAGCGGAGACCATTGCGGGAGTAGCCGACGATACCATGCAGCAATCGGCAGCCGTCGCGCAAACCTCTGAGGTCATCGGTCAAATGGCAGCCGGCGTGCAAACCGTTGCTGCCAATGCCAGTGAGGTGGCCGGGTTGGCCGATAAATCGGCTGCGGCGGCACGGCGTGGCGAACAAGCTATCACCCAGGCGGTCAATCAAATGGGGATAATCGATAAAACTGTCAACCATTCGGCTCAGGTTGTTGCAACGTTAGGAGAGCACTCACAAAAAATCGGCCATATTGTCGATATCATTGCCGGTATTGCCGGGCAAACCAACCTACTGGCGTTAAATGCTGCGATCGAAGCAGCCCGGGCTGGTGAACAAGGGCGCGGTTTTGCGGTTGTGGCTGATGAAGTGCGCAAGCTGGCCGAGCAATCCGGCCAGGCGACCGGTCAAATTACCGGACTGACTCACCAGATTCAGCAAGAAACGGCCAATGCCGTTCAAGCCATGACGACCGGTTCGGCGGAAGTGCAAACCGGCTTGGGGGTTGTTGCCGAAGCAGGAGAAGCCTTTGCGGCCATTTCCACTCAGATTGAGCAGGTGCTGCTTCAGACCCAGCAAATATCCTCCGCTATTGGCGGGCTGGCTGACAGCAGCCAGACGATTGTCGCAGCAGTCCGCCACATCGAAGCCGGCAGTGAACGGATTGCCGGCCAGACTGAGACGGTCTCGGCAGCTACCGAAGAACAACTGGCCTCCATGCAGGAAATCGCTTCATCCAGTCAGTCGCTGGCCAAGTTAGCGCAGGAACTGCGGGATAATGTCAATAAATTTACCGTATAGTACAAAAGGCAGGCATGCACCATGCCTGCCTTTTGTACGTTCCTACAGGAAAACATAGGCAAAAGTCTCCTGGAAGAATACTTTTGTCAAAAATAATAGCGGGGTTTGAAGGAATTTTCTTGACATAATTTTTAAAACATGATTTAATTGTAACAAATTCATATTGCTGATCAGAAAAACTGAAGGCTGAGACTATCCCCGGATGCTGGGGGTTTTTCTTGGGCTTTTTCTTTTTGGTCGCGTTACTACTGCAAAGGAAGGGATCAATTATGGCTTTGCCTGAAAACTTAAAATTCGCGTCTTTAGCCGTCCATGCCGGTCAGGAACCTGACCCCACCACCGGGTCGCGCGCCGTGCCCATTTATCAGACCACCTCTTACAACTTCCGTGACAGCGAACATGGAGCCAACCTGTTCTCCTTGAAAGAATCCGGCAATATTTATACCCGTATCATGAATCCTACCAGCGATGTCTTTGAAAAGCGGATTGCGGCCTTAGAAGGCGGCGTCGGCGCTTTGGCCTTCGCTTCCGGGCATGCGGCCATTAGTGGAGCCATTTTAAATATTGCCCAAGCCGGTGATGAGATTGTCAGCTCAGCCTCTCTCTACGGCGGAACGTACAACATGTTTACATATACCCTGCCGCGTCTGGGCATTACCGTTAAATTGGTGGATCCCAGCAATCCGGACAACTTCCGTCAGGCGATTACCGAAAAGACCAAAGCCATTTACGCCGAGACGATTGGCAATCCTAAAATTGATATCCTGGATATTGCGGCCGTCGCCGCCGTTGCTCATGAAAATGGCATTCCCTTGATCATTGACAATACGCTGGCCTCTCCCTACCTGTGCCGTCCGTTTGAGCACGGTGCCGACATTGTGGTTCATTCAGCCACCAAATTTATTGGCGGTCATGGAACCTCCATGGGCGGTGTTGTGGTGGACAGCGGTAAATTCGACTGGACCAACGGCAAGTTCCCGCTGCTGACCGAACCGGACCCGAGTTATCATGGACTCAGCTATACCACGGCTTTAGGCGAGCTGGCCTATATTATCCGCCTGCGCATTCAAATTCTGCGCGATCTTGGTGCGACAGTCAGCCCGTTTAACAGCTTCCAGTTCCTGCAGGGCCTCGAAACACTGCACCTCAGGATGGAGCGGCACAGCCAGAATGCTTTAGCGGTGGCTAAATTCCTGGCCGATCATGAGCAGGTCAGCTGGGTCAACTTCCCTGGCCTTGAGTCTGATCCGGCCTATCCGCTGGCCCAAAAATACTTGCCTAAAGGAGCTGGAGCAATCTTGACCTTCGGCATTAAGGGCGGTCTGGAAGCTGGCAAGAAATTTATTGATTCCTTGAAGCTCTTCTCCATCCTGGCAAATGTCGGCGATGCCAAATCCCTGGTGATCCATCCGGCCAGCACAACCCATTCCCAGTTGACCTCCGAGCAACGGGCCCGTGCCGGTGCTCCTGACGATATGATCCGGTTGTCTGTGGGTATTGAAGACAGTGCGGATATTATCGCCGATCTGGAACAAGCCCTGACTGCAACGAAATAACGCTTGCCAAGAGAAACTAAGGACGCCTGTCCTTAGTTTCTTCTATTTCTAACAATGAAAACACGGGGACGACAAGGTAGTATTATGGAGTTCAAGTCTCACAAGCTTGCCGGCAAGAAAATGAGACGGTAGGACCGTCCCCGTACTTCGGTTAAAGTTTTTTGTAGGGAATTTGCCTACAGGCAGGGGATTTAATTGGCTGAGTAGAATTTCATAATTATACACAGTAAAGTTATTCATTCGAATGTGCATGGAGGGTGATCGGCATGTTAACGATAGAAGAAAAAATGAGTAAGCTCAATTCCATTCTGGCGGGCTGCGGCAGTGCGGCAGTAGCCTTTTCCGGCGGCGTGGACAGCACCTTTTTGGCTGCCGCTGCTGCCAGGGTGCTGGGAGATCAGGCTATTGCCGTTACGGCCTGTTCCGAAACACTGCCTGCCAGTGAACGCCAGGAGGCGGTCGAGTTTGCCGCCCAAATTGGCATCAAGCATGCCTTGGTGGATATTAGCGAGCTGGAAAGTGCCGAGTTTGTGGCCAATGATGCCAAGCGCTGCTATTACTGCAAAAGGGAGCGGCTCGGTTCGATCGCCGCTTGGGGGCGGGAACGGGGTTATGCCTGGGTGCTGGAAGGCTCTAATGTGGATGACACTTCCGATTACCGGCCGGGCTTGCAGGCGGTGGAAGAACTGAGTCAGGTGCGGAGCCCCTTGCTGGAAGCCGGCTTGACGAAAGCCGATATCCGGGAGATTTCCAAAGCGTGGGGACTGCCAACCTGGAATAAATTGAGTGCAGCCTGTCTGTCTTCCCGTATTGTTTACGGTTTGCCGGTTACGGCTGAACGGCTGAACCAAGTTGAAGCCGCGGAAGCCTTTATCCGCAAGTTCAGTTCGAATCAAATCCGGGTGCGGCACCACGGTGACCTGGCGCGGATTGAAGTGGCCCCGCAAGATATTCCGCTCTTAGCGCAGCCGGCGACAGCCGAGGCCATTACAGCCGAGCTAAAAGGCCTGGGGTTTAAGTTTGTGGTTTTGGATTTACAAGGGTACCGGACCGGCAGTATGAATGAAACATTAGCTTATTCCTGAACCGGTTGAGCGGGAAGAAAATTTGTGAGAAAATAAAGGAATTTGTTAAAAAAAGTCGAAACCTCCTATCGTTTGTGCTGCTGCAGCAGAACGTCAGGAGGCTGTTTTTTTGCTGCAACACCGCACGTTCATTTCGGAATGGACGGATTATGCCAGTGAGAGGAAGTTTGCGGTTGTGTTTAGCTGGAAAAAACTTTATGAGAATATTCAACAGGATTTAAAACTCTTTTTATTTATTTTAATGGTCATCAGCTTGTTCCGGGTGGCCTTTATTGTCCGGATGCACGCCTATATGGGGGATGCAACCAGTTTTTATGATATTATTTTGTCCCTTTATTATGGGATGCGCATTAGTTTAAAGAGTGCCGGCTTGCTGGCGGTTGTTTCCTTTGCCTGCAGTTATGGACTGCAGCTGTTGTTTAAATTTCCAAGTGCGTCTATCCGCCTGCTGCTGGGCACAGGGTATATCAGTTTGCTCAGCCTGCTGTTTTATGCCCGGATTCCATATTATGAGCAGTTTCATATGGGCTTTAACCAACTCGTTTTTAATACCTTTCAGGATGATGTGTATGCGTTGCTGTATACCCTGATAGAACAGTATCATTTGATCTCACGGCTGGCTATGACAGCCGGAACGGCCTGGGTTTTGCACTGCCTGCTGAAACGCTGGCTGAACCGGGGCGTGATTCATCTGCCGCATTTTTCCCGCTGGTATCAGAATATTGCTGTCCGGGCCTTATTTTTACTGGTCTTGTATCAACTGGTTATTTTTATCCGTTTTGGCGGCAGTATGACCTACGCGTACAATGTGGACTGGGAGAATTCCGGTGTTACCAAAGATCAATTGCTCAATGAAGCGGTTCTGGATGATATGCAGGCCTTGTACCGGGCTTATGAGCTGCACGAACGCATGCGTTATTCGACCGGTCTGGATATTGATCCGGCCAGAATGGCTTCCTACGGCCAGCGCTTGACCGGCACCTCGCTGACCACTGCGAATCTGGATGACTATTTAAAGAAAAAGGCCTTGGGCGTAAACAGCGGCCAGCCCCGGCATATATTCCTGATTATCGCCGAAAGTTATGCCAACTGGCCTTTATTGCCGCAATATGCTGATCTGAATATTGCCAATGGCTTGAAAAATATTATCAGGCAGGACAATGCCGCCTATGTACCGACCCTGCTGCCGAACGGCATGAGCACTATCTCCGGCGTGCTGGGAGTGACCACCGGCTTTGCCGATGTCAATCTTTATTTGAACTGCATTCCCGAGGGCTATCGTGAACCCTATCCGACAGCGATTGCCCCGCAGATGAAACGACTGGGTTACAGACCGAAGTTCTGGTATGCCGGTCCGACCTCCTGGGAACGCATTCGTGATTTTACGCTGGCACAGGGCTTTGAGGAGTTTTACGGCAGCGGGGATTATAACAGCCAGTCGGGCAATGTGTGGGGCTGTGATGATCAATATTTGTATCAGGCAGTCCTGGCCGGAACCGAGGAGGAGCAGCCTTCTTTTAATGTGATCCTGTCTGTTTCCAATCACTCTCCTTATACCGTGGACCTGGCGGCAGCCGGGTTTGATCCGGATCATGTGATGGCCGGTTTGCCGGAAGCACTTCGCCATAATCAGGAGCTGGTGAAACAATTAGGCCATTTCTGGTATGCCGACAAAATGCTGGCCGAGTTTGTGCGGGAAGCCCGCAGTCAATATCCTGACAGTTTGTTTCTCATTGTCGGCGATCATGCCGACCGACTCAATATCGAGCCTAATCCCAAGATGTATCAGCGGTATGGTATTCCCCTGGTTGCCTACGGAAAAGGCGTTACCAAAGAACTTTTTTCCAACCAGGCTGCCGGCAGTCATATCAATGTGGCACCGACCCTGATCGAACTGGTGGCTCCGGCCGGCTTTGAGTATTATTCGGTGGCTCCGAGCTTGACCAGAGGAGCCAGGGTGGGGGTAAATTACGGGTTTTGGATTACCCGGGATTATATCGGCAAGGCGGAGAATCAACCGCCTGAGGCTATTCACGAGTCTGCACCGGCTGAACCCGGCTGGAATGAAATTGAGCAGGAAATTGACACGGTGCGGGCAATTTCCTGGTGGCGGATTAAAAAGGGCAGTGATCTGACTGCCCAGTAAATTGCGTACTAAAAAGAGGCCGGCTCCGGATGGAGCGGCCTCTTACTGTTTGCTGGATGTGACCAAGGGCAACTGTGATGACAGGGCGCTTATTCGGCCGGGGTTTTGGGGCTGAGCTTGCGATGCAGCAGCAGCAGGTAACAGCCCAGTGATATCGCAATGAGTACAGTGGAATAGCCGTAAATATAGCTGAAGCCCAGCCGTTCGGCCACCATGCCCCAAATGATGGCCCCAAGGCCGATCCCGGTATCCATAGCCGACATAAAGGTGGCATTGGCGGCACCGCGCCGCTGCGGCGGGGCCAGAGCAATGGTAATGGCATTGAGGATGGGTTGTACTGATCCGAAGCCTAAACCGTAAAGCACAGCGGCCACTAAAAATTGCGGCAAGGCCGTGGCATGGACCAATACCTGCAGGGCTGCGCCTAATAACAGCATACCGGGCAGCAGAATGGCCGAGAAACCCAGCCGGTCGGCGGCTTTTCCCATAAAAGGCCGGGTCACGAGCAGCGAGATGGCAAAAGTGGTAAAGAACAGGCCAATGTCGGTAATCCCGCGATAGGCCGCATAACCGGGCAGGAAAGTAACAATTCCGCCATAGGTGAGCGAGACAAACAAGAGAACGACCGAAGGGACAACCGCTGTTTTTTCGATTATGACCCCCTTGCGGTCTGTAGGCAGGCTTACCGGATTTTTTTGTTCATAGTTAATCAGCCAGGAAGCGCCCAGACAGAGCAGGGACAGTACCGTTGCCAGGGTAAACAGCATGGAATAGCTGGAGTGGCTGGTCAGGGCCAAACCCCAGGCCGGACCGATGGACATGGCTACGGTGGAAGCCATGCCGAAATACCCCATTCCTTCGGCCCGGCGGGCCGGCGGGATGACATCGGAGGCAATGGTGCCGGTGGCTGTGGTGGTGGCTCCCCAGCCTACCCCTTGCAGTAAGCGGACGGCAAGGAGAATAATAATGAGCGAGGTGGCATGATAGGAAGCCGTTGTGACGGCAAAAATACCAACCCCTAACAGCAAAACGCGTTTGCGGCCAATCTGATCCAGCATATTGCCGAACAAGGGACGAAAGACTACGGCCGCCAGCGTGAAAATCCCGACAATTAACCCGGCCATGGATTGGCTGCCGCCAATAAACTGGGCATAGAGCGGTAAAGTGGGCAAGAGCATGTACATGGATGTGAACACGAGGAAGTTAGCCAAAATGACTAACATAAATTCTTTTGACCAAAGTTTTTGCTGCAGGCAATCCGCTGATTGATTCATCGCTTAACTCCTCCCAGTTTGATCCTAATACTTCTAGTATAGCCGATTTAGGGGTTTTTGGACACCGGTCAGGCCGTTTTGCTGCCAGGCCGCATCAGCGCGAGGTCCAGTTGATTTTATGCAGGAACTGCTGCACCAACCGGTTGAAATTGGCTGGCTGGCATAGATTGGTCGGATCAACGGCATTGGTGATGACATAAAGTTCGGAACGGGCAATTTTTTGCATTGCCCGCTGCATCAGCTTTAAGCTAATTGCCAGTGTATTGCCGACAATGCCCAGAGCCGGGCAGTGTATGCGTGCAAGCTGCCGGGTATGATTGGTGCGCAAGATGGCAAAATGCTGCAGGACTGCTTCTTTTTTGCGCAGATGGCCGACAATCCGGAGCATTTGCGCACAGGCCAGCGGCCAGCGGCGGTATTGAGCCCGGATGATGGGCTGCAGCAGCCGGGCAGGCAAAGCAATCAGCCAAAATGCGGTGCATAAGCTTATCCAGATCAGACGTTCTTTGAGACTGGTGGGATCGGTGTCGCCGGCCGAATCGGTAATGATGATGGCGCGGACCTTGTCCGGATGGCGCAGGGCAAAATGATAGGTCACGACCCCGCCGTAGGATACTCCGCAGAGGACAACCTGTTTAAGCTCGAGATAGTCCAGCAAGTCGGCAATGTCGTCACACTGCCGGTCCAGGATGGTGGCGATGGGGCCTGTCAAACGTCCGGACTGTCCGCTGCCGCGCAAATCGGGGCAGAGGACCCGGTAACCGGTGCGGAAGGCAGCCACCTGCGGTTCAAACATGGCGCTGCTGGCCCCCAGTCCATGAATAAACAGAATGGGCCGGCCCCGGCCGGTGTCGGTATAAAAAATAGCGGTTTGGTTGGTATTGTAATAGGGCATAACCAGATTCCTTTTCCGAGGATTTTTTGGGTTTAGCGGGTGAATGAATTTCAAGCCGGGCTTAACCTTCCGGCCGGTCATTCGGCTATCACTATTTTGCCCAAAAAAGGGACGGTTTCATCCCGGAAGGACAAGGAACGATTGGCTAGCCGGCTGGAAGGCCTGAATGACAAAGTCGCGGAACTTGACGGCTGCCGGGGGCAGATAGCGCTGACTGATCCAGGCAATCCCAATGGTGCGGTGGCAAAGCGGCTTTCTGATTTGCAAAAAGCTGAGGTTAGCCTGTTCCAGCCCGGCGATGCGGGGGATAATGGCTACACCCAGCTTGGCTTCAACCAGCCCGGCGACGGTCATAATTTCTTCTCCTTCGAAGGTAATGGCCGGTTTGAAGCCGGCTTGATCAAAAAGCTGGTCGGTAATGATTCTTAAGCCATACCGCGGTTTAAAGGTAATAATGGGTTCATTGGCAATCTGACTGAGGTCGATGGTCTGCTGGCCGGCCAGCGGATGGCCGGTGGGTACGGCAACAAACAATTCTTCGGTAAACAGGGGAGCCCATTCCACTCTTTCCCGGGTGACAATCGGAGCCGAAAAACATAAATCAATTTCGCCGGAGGCCAGTTGATCCATCAGCGTATTGGTGGCATTTTGGTACAGCTTAAATTTCACCAGCGGGTATTGCTGCCGGAACTTGCTTAACAGGTCGGGAATAAAATGGGTGCCTAAAGAATGCAAAAAAGCCAGTGGAATCGTTCCATGGTCAGGGTTAAGCAAATCCTGAATGGCTTGCTTGCCTTGGATGATTTCCTGCATGGCCCTGTCGACATGCTTGAGAAAAATCTGGCCATAGCGGCTGAGCACAACCTTTTTTCCCTGACGTTCAAACAGCGGAATGCCTAGCTCGTCTTCCAGCCGGGCAATCGAGCGGCTTAAAGCGGGCTGGGAAATGGTCAGCGCTTCAGCGGCACGGGTAAAATGCTGCAACTGGGCGACGGTTTTAAAGTATTCCAGCTGATGCCATTCCATGAGCAACACCTCATTGTCGTTATTCTGCTTTAATTATAACATGAATGCATGATTTAGATGTAAATGATGCATTAGACAGCATGAATTGTCCGGCGTTATGATAAGGATGAAACGCGATTTGAGAAGGATTCGGAAAGGAGCAGGTTATGGCTCAATATATTGTCAAAGGAACAAAAGAGTACTGGCAAGCGATTTCGTCATTATTTATGGGCAGTTTCGCAACGTTTGCCATCCTTTATTCACCACAGCCGCTGATTGCTGTTTTTGCCGAACAGTTCGCGGTGACCCCGGCCATGGCCAGCTTGACTGTTTCACTGGCTACCGGACCGTTGGCTGTTTGTATGCTGCTGGCTGCCTGGCTGTCCGATGCGGTCGGCCGGAAAAAAATTATGGCCATAGCCTTGGTCTTTTCGGCGGTGCTGATGATCCTGGCGGCACTGAGTGCCAATTTCAGCACCCTGCTGCTGATCCGGACGCTGCACGGCATTATCCTGGCAGGATTCCCGGCGATTGCCATGGTCTATGTAAATGAAGAATTTCATCCCGCCATTACCGGCCTGGTCATTGGCATTTATATCAGCGGCAATTCGCTGGGCGGCTTGGCCGGGCGCCTGATCGTCAGCACGCTCAGTGACCTCTGGTCCTGGCAAATTGCTTTAGCAAGCATCGGTGCCGTCAGCCTGTTGTCAGGACTATGGTTTTGGCGCAGCTTGCCGGAATCACGCCACTTTGCAGTCCGCCGCCTGCCTATCCGGGAGCTTGGGGCTGCTTTTGGAAATTTACTGCACAATCCACTGCTGGTGGCTGTTTATACCATCTCCTTCCTCATTATGGGGAGCTTTGTGGCGTTATACAATTACATCGGCTGTGTATTGCTGGCTCCGCCCTATAACCTCAGCCAGACGCTGGTTGGACTAATTTTTGTCGTTTATCTGGTAGGAACGTTTAGTTCGACCCTGATGGGACGGCTTTCCGACCGTGAGGGCAAGGCTAAAATCCTGGTTGTTGGGCTGGTGATCATGCTGGCCGGCTGCCTGATCACCCTCAATCTCAATTTGTATTTAAAAATCCTGGGAATTGCCATCTTTACCTTTGGTTTTTTTGGGGCTCACTCGGTTGCCAGCGGCTGGGCCGGTCAAGGGGCCGCCACCGACAAGGCCCAGTCAACGGCGCTCTATCTGTTGTTTTTTTATTGCGGGGCCAGCATTCTGGGGGCGGCCGGGGGAACACTGCTGATGAGCTATGGCTGGCAGGGGGTGGTCGTACTGATTGGAGCCGCCCTTTTGGCTGCCGTAAGTATTGCGGTTATTTTGCTGAAAATATGTGGCGCCGGGGCGGCTTTGAAGCATAATAGTGCCGGCTAGCGGTATAATAAAGAAAGTCCTTCCATTGACGAAGGACTTTCTTTATTATGCCAGAATTGAAGAAACAGAATAAGCTCTTATTAACCATAGGGAGAGTTGTCTGTGGATATCAAGCACCTGAAATATTTTGTTGAGGTGGCCAGGCACAAAAGCTTCAGTAAAGCTGCCGGCCTCAATTTTGTCTCCCAGTCCACCATCAGTAAAATGATTAAAGACCTGGAAAATGAATTGGGCGTTGGATTGTTTAATCGCACTTCAAAATATGTAGAGTTAACCGATGAAGGCGAAATTTTGTTCCTGCAAGCTGAAAAAATGGTGGAACTGTTTGAAAATATCACCAATGAATTTCAAAGCAGTCTGAATTTTGAACAGGGAAAAATCAGCATTGGCCTGCCGCCGATTACCGCAGCCACCGAGTTTGCCCAGCTGTTAGGCCAGTTCCGCAGGGCTTTTCCGCGAATTGATATCACGCTATTTGAATATGGGTCGAAAAAAGTGGAAGTGGGCATCCAGGATGGTTCGCTGGATGTCGGAGTTGTCTGCTCACCGCCCCGAAATGAATGTTACTCCACAATTCCTTTTTCGAAGGATCCTTTGCAGATCATTATGCACCGTGATCATCCGTTAAGCCGGGAAACCGCCGTTTCTTTTGCGGCTTTGGTTCAGGAAAGTTTCGTCTTATACCGGCATGACTTCAGCCTGTATGATGAGATTATCAATCGCTGCAAGCTGGCCGGCTTTGCGCCGCATATTATTTTTGAGACTTCCCAGCGCGAGCTGATGACCCAGATTGTGGCTGCTAATTTAGGGCTTGCCCTGCTGCCCAGCAGGATTTGCTCTCAGTTGCACGAGCCGGGCATTGTCGCTATTGATCTGGAGGATCCCATCTATTTGCAGATGTCCATCATCTGGAATAAACGCCGTTATTTGTCTCACGCTACCCGGTTGTGGGTGAATTTTGCCCAGGAATATATCCTATTGTCAGAGCAATAGCGATGCCCATAACTATTCCGATATGGAATTGTTTCTATCTATACTATGAATTTTACAGATAGAAGGTCAAGGCGTACAATGAAGACAATGTAAGTCTGCGAAGGGAAGCCGTTCGCGACGAAGCTTAGGAGGTTGTTGCAATGAAGAAAAAAGTGTTTATTTCCGGTCTTATTCCTCAGGTTGCCTATGAAACGCTCTCTCAAGAGTTCGAGGTTACCATGCATCATGATTTGCGCCTGCTGTCCAAAGAGGAAATCAAAGCAGGGCTGGCAGGCAAAGACGCCTTGCTGTCACTCTTATCGGACAATATTGATGCCGATATTATCAATTCCAGTCCGGACTTGAAAATCATTGCCAACTATGGTGCCGGTTTCAATAATATCGATGTTGCAGCGGCCAGCGCCAGAAAGATTCCGGTTACGAATACGCCGCTGGTTTCCACCAATGCGACGGCGGACTTAACCTGGGGCCTGATTTTAGCTATTTCCCGCCGGATTGTTGAAGGGGATAAAAATACCCGTGCCGGCAAATTTACCGGCTGGGCACCCCTGTATCACTTAGGTGTGGAGGTCACCGGCAAGACGTTGGGAATTATCGGCATGGGCAATATCGGCAAAGCGGTTGCCAGACGGGCTAAAGGCTTTGAAATGCCCATTATCTACTATTCCCGTACGCGCTTAAGTCCTGAAGAAGAAAAAGAACTGAACGCTGAATACCGCGAACTCGATGCGGTCATTCGCGATGCCGATTTCCTAACTTTCCATCTAAGCTATCATCCTTCCCTGCGCCATATGATCGGGGCTAAAGAATTGGCCAGTATGAAAAAGACGGCCTTTTTGATTAATGCCGCCCGCGGGCCTCTTGTCGATGAGCAGGCCCTGTTAGAAGCACTGCGGAACAAAACTATTGCCGGAGCCGGACTGGATGTCTATGAATTTGAACCGGCTGTTACAAAAGGCTTGGAAGAACTGGATAATGTGGTGCTTTGTCCGCATCTCGGCAATGCTACCATTGAAACCCGCGATCAAATGGCGGATATCGCCGCCCGGAACATTGTCAATGTGTTAAAAGGCGAACGCCCCATTTCTTGTGTTAATCCACAAATTTACGAATAAGCCGGTATGCTCCGGCTTGTGCATAAAAAAAGGCCTGCATCGGCAAGATGCAGGCCTTTTGACCGTTCGGTTAGGCATGTTTTTTATTGCAGACCGGGTTTAAGCCCAGGCCGGTAATGGTTTGCAGATCACGGTCGGCGCCCTGGCCGGCGGTGGTCAGATAGTTGCCAATTAAAGCTCCGTTAATACCGGACAAGTAACCCAGTGGAACCAGTTCCCCTAAATTATGCTCGCGGCCGCCGGCATAGCGGATGATTTTGGTGGGCAATACCAGACGGAAGATAGCGAAGGTTTGCAGAATTTCCATCGGTTTCAAACGGTCGCTGTTTTCCAGCGGAGTCCCTTTAATCGGGTTGAGCACATTCACCGGAATGGAGTCGGCGTCCAATTCTTTTAAGGTGAAAGCCAGTTCAATCCGCTGACGCCAGTTTTCGCCCAGGCCGATGATGCCGCCGGAGCAAACTTGCAGGCCTTCGGCTTTGATTCTTTTAATCGTGGCAATCCGCTCTTCATAAGTATGGGTGGTGCAAATTTCATTAAAAAAGCTTTCACTGGTTTCCAGGTTGTGATGATACCGGGTAATTCCGGCTGCTTTTAACGCCTTTACATGATCCTCCTGCAGCGTTCCCAGTGAGCAGCAGCGATTGAGCGTCGTTTCGCGGCCGATGCGTTCAATGGCGTTTAAAATTTTATCAAAATCCGGGTCGCCTTCGGCACCACAGCCGGCGGTTACGATACAAAAGCGGGAAGCCCCGTTTTGCTCGGCGTCTTTGGCTGCCTTTAAAATATCGTCTTCCGTCATGAGCGGATAGGCGGTAAACTGAACTTCTTTATGGTGTGCCGATTGGGCACAGAATTTACAGTTTTCCGAGCAGTTTCCGGAGCGGGCATTGACGATTTGGCAAGTATCAACCGCTTTGCCGGTGAAATGTTCCCGGACCTTGTTGGCCACACCCAGCAAAATGGGAATATCGGCTTCCTCGATTTGGGTCAAGGACAGCGCCTCATCAAAAGTCAGCTGGCCGCCATTTAATACTTTTTTACCTAATTCAAAAATCAAATCATAACTCATATCTATGGACCTCCCGAAATAGTTTTGAAAGCATAGCGTAGTAGCATTTCCCGGTTATCCGGACGGACAGCGTTGCAGCCATTATGAAGGAATCAGGCCGGCATCCGCTACCATGGTAAAATCGGCCGGGGTATCACGGCCGGTAAAGGTTAAATAATTGCCGATGATCAGACCGTTGGCACCGGCCAGCATTAAGGCTCCCTGCATATCACGCAGATTGATTTCACGGCCGCCGGCGGGACGGATAACGGCGCCGGTCAGAATAAACCGGAAAATAGCGAAGGTTTTGATGCAATCCAGCGCTGACGGGGGCGTGGTTCCTTCCAGAACCGTTCCTTTAATCGGGTTTAGGATGTTAATCGGAACAGAATGGACGCCAATTTCCCTGAGTGCTAAGGCTAACTCGATCCGGTCTTCCCAGGTTTCACCCAATCCGATGATACCGCCGGTGCACAGCTCCATGCCAGCATCTTTGGCTGCCCGGATGGTGGCCAGGCGTTCTTCGAATGGGTGGGTGGTACAGATTTCCGGATAAAAGCGGCGGCTGGTTTCCAGATTGTGCGCGTAACGTTTGACACCGGCCGCAGCCAACTGGCGGGCCTGGTCCGGGGTGATGGTTCCCAGATTCGCGCATACTTTTAAACCGGTTTGTTGCTGAATGGCCTGAATGGCCGTTAAGATGACAGGAAAATCCGGATCATTCTCCATGCCTTTGCCACTGGTGACAATACTGGTCCGTTTGGCTCCCTGAGCCTCGGCTTTTTGGGCGGCGGCCAGGATGGCTTCCGGCTCCAGCAGCGGATAAACAGGGGATGCAGTTTCATGGTGGACAGACTGGGCACAGAACTTACAGTCCTCCGAACACATCCCCGAGCGGGCACTGATAATGCCGCACATGTCCACTTTTTGACCGGCAAAGCGGTCTCTAATTTTATTGGCATAAGCGGCCAGCAAAGGAATGTCGACAGCCTCGACCGCGGTAAGTGCCAAGGCTTCCTCGGCTGAAACGGTGTGGCCGTTTAGTATTTTTTCACCTAAAGCAACAAGTTCAAGTGCGTTCATGACAAAATCCTTTCTCTGCACAGCAAGCTGATTCGATGGTTAACTATTGTTTGTTATGTGGTTAACATATACATCATACAAGTTCGGCAACAGGTTGTAAAGAGAAGGATGAACTTTTTTAGGGATTTTGTGATTGATTGCCGGCCTATCGTTTGCAAAGCGATGCCGGTGCTTAGGTCAGATTTTGAAGATTTTTTGCATTTTTCATATTAGACTAGCAGGAAAATGGAGGCATATATTCAAATATATTAATACCCAAATTGGTTTGTTCCAGAGTGTTTTTAAAGCCCTCATTTATGAAAGGCAATGGTAGGGTGATGATTTAGCCGAATCTGACAGCAATAGGAAAAGCCACAATTAAACGCTTCGCCGGCAAACTTGTTGAAAGACAAGGACGCAAAGCCATGGGTCTAAAAACCGTAAGGTTATGATAGCCAGGTTGCTCAATAACAGGATGATCCTGTTCAAGCAACCTGGCTTTTTGTATCATTATCGCTATAGATAGTGTGTAGTCAGTATTTTTGAGAAAACGTCTCTTAGCGGGGGATCGTCAAGTGAAAAAAAGTCTTTTATTACCGTTAGTAGTTGTAGCTGTTATTGGTGTATCAACAGAGAATTTGTTTAGTAGCGGACTACCAGGCAATCTTGTACATGCAGCAAAGGGGATGTCAACGAGCGGCAGTGCAGATGGAAATGCTGAATTTGCCTATGAAATGGACCAAATTACAGCGCGCATCGTTTCGTTTCCTATTGCGAACGTAGAAAAATTTAAAACTGATTTTGCTTACGCAACTGCACAGGTTACAGCCAAAGTTATGCCGATGCTTCCAGTAGATCAAAGAGCTGAATTTGCCTATAAAATGGCTCAACTGACTACAAAAATAATTAACGACCCAAATTTAAATATCGAGAAAGCAAAGGCAGAGTTCGCTTATGAAATCGCCCAGCTAACATCCGGATTCGTTAATAGTAACAGTGTAAATACAACAGGAAATCGTACATTACTTAGAAATAACGTCGCCATTGAGTTAAAAGAAAACAATACGGTGAGCAGTGCCGGATTGAATCAAAAAGTCAGTAAGAAACAAGGCGCTTCTGAGCCGGAGACGTACAATGCTCTCATCGAAGATTTAATGCATGTAGGCGATCACTATAATGATGTGGATCATAAGGTGAATGTAGGTGGCGAGCTTCGCTTCCATTATGCCGTTAACAGTGGCAGCAGCCGTTTTGATCAAGATTCCTCCGGGTTGCGTGCCCGCTTAGGATTGGATACGGCAATCAATAAAGACTGGCGTGCGTATGGCATGCTGGAAGGTCAGAAAAATATCGTGAATTACAATAATGACTTTGACTTTTCAAGGTTTTATATAATGGGTAAAACGGGTGTATCCGTATTGACGGCGGGTTCCTTCGGCTATCTAATGGCTGAAGGAAATATCTATGACAGCGATTTTGACGGCATTAGAGCGGAGTTTGATGGACCGGTCAAATATACAGCCAGTTATGGTGAAACGGATGCTGCGACGAGGACAGCCGTTTTGACAGCACAGTATCATGATTTTGATTACAATCTTGAAGCCGGTGCGTATCGTTATAAACCAAAGGAGACCGGCAGGTCTACCAACACAATTTTGACTTTTGGGGGCAATTATAACTTTAGTAATTTTGGTGTAGGCGCAATGTTTTTAAATGCCAGCCAGGAAGACAGCAAAGGCAAAAGCAATGGTTATGTGTTTAGTCTGAATTATGGGGATTTAAAAACCTGGCGTTCAGGCACCTATCATGTATTTGCAAAATATTATAATCAGCCAAGCGGCACCTATATCGCTCATGGTATGAATGGCCTGGGAAGCTCAATGCAAGGATTTAGAGGCTATGGATTAGGAATGAACTATACTTTTGCAGAAAATTTTGTCGGCGGGCTGGAATATTTCGACCTGGAAGATAAAGTTTCAGGAGAAACAGGCAAAACATGGTGGAGTCATTTTACTCATTATTTTTAACCAAAAAGTAGGTGGATGCAGATGGAACTGTTCGAGCGAATATTGAAAAAAAAGGACTATATTGCTGTTGTTGGACTTGGTTATGTTGGATTGCCGGTTGCTGCTGCTTTTGCAGAGAAAGTCAAAACATTAGGGTTTGATATCAATGAAGAAAAAGTTAATGTTTATAAAAGCGGTATAGACCCTACCCATGAAATTGGTGATGAAAAAATCCAGAATACAACTTTGGAGTTTACTCATGATCCGGCCCGATTACGGGAAGCCAGTGTTATTATTGTTGCGGTACCAACTCCTGTGAATGGTGATAAAACACCAAACTTAGCTCCGGTCATCGACGCCAGTAAGCTGATCGGACAGAATTTAAAAAAAGGCAGTATCGTAGTGTTTGAATCCACCGTATACCCGGGTGTTACCGAAGAGGTTTGTATCCCTATTCTGGAAAAAGAGTCAAAACTGGTGTGTGGGAGCGATTTTAAAGTCGGCTATTCTCCGGAAAGGATTAATCCAGGGGATAAGGTCCATAAACTGGAGAATATAAAAAAGATCGTGGCAGGAATGGATACTGAAACAACTGAAATCATTGCTGCGATCTATGAGTTGATTATTCAGGCAGGAGTTTATAAAGCTCCTAGCATCAAAGTGGCAGAAGCGGCCAAGTTGGCTGAAAACGCTCAAAGAGATATTAATATTGCCTTTATGAATGAATTATCCATGGCCTTTGACCGTATGAATATCAGTACGAAAGCTGTTATTGATGCCATGAATACAAAATGGAACGCCTTAGGATTTTATCCGGGGCTGGTAGGCGGACATTGTATCGGAGTAGATCCCTATTACTTTATATACCAAGCCGAAATATTGGGTTATCACTCGCAAATTATTGCTGCAGGCAGAAAAATTAACGACAGTATGAGTGTATTTGTCGCAGATAACATTATTAAAAAAATGATTCAATGTGATAAAAATGTAAAGAAATCCAATATTTACATTATGGGGATAACTTTTAAAGAAAATTGTCCGGATATGCGTAATTCAAAAGCCGTAGATGTATGCAAGCATTTGGCAGCCTATGGAATCAAGATTCGTATTGTTGATCCAGTGGTTGATAAAACCGCATTCAAAAGTGAATTTGCGATGGATCTTGTAGCCATCCATGAGGTGAAGCAGGCAGATTGTTTGGTTTTTTTAGTTGCCCATCAACAATTTAAAGAACTGCAAATAAGCGACCTGAGAAGAATGTTTAAGCCGCAAGGTCAGCAATCAAAACATGTTATGGTCGATATCAAGAATATATTTGAACAAAAGGAAATAGAGCAAAAAGGTTTTTCCTATTGGAGCCTGTAGGAAGGAGGAAACGCTGTGCCAAATAAAAAATTAGTCGCATTGGTACTACTCATCGGTATTTGTCTAATCGGAGCAATGCTAGTCAAGACCTTCTTCATGGTACCGGCTGCTGGCGATTATCACAATATTACCGATCTAGAAAGTGCTTATAATGCTGACGCTGAGATTGTTCAGGCCATGGAAAAACTGAAAGCCAGCCAGGGAAAGGCTGCTGTTATTGCTCATAGCAACAATAGCCAGCGGCAGATTGCCCTGACTTTTGATGGCTTGACAGATCGTGTGACGGTGCAGAAACTGTTAGATTTGCTGAACCAATATCAAGTTAAGGCAACCTTTTTTGTCGATGGTATGCAGACAGCTGAAGATCCTCAAACTGTTGTTGCGATCAAACAGGCTGGGCACAGAGTTGAAAACTATACCCTTTCCGGTCTGCCTAAAATGGAAAGTCTACCTACTGACAGATTAATTAAAGACTTCTGCCGTGCACAAAAAATTATTAAGGTGACAACCGATCAAGCAGCAAATCTTCTAAAATGCAACGATACCAAATATACCGACCAACTGCTTCAAGCTGCAAAAGCTGCTGGGTTTAACAGTGTTGTCAAAAGCGATGTCTTTATCGATGTGAAAAAACTCAATTCTTTACCGGCTGCGGATAATTTTGTGGGCAGTCTCAGACCGGGCAGTATTGTTTCTATTAAATTAAAACCGAATCCTGATGCTGTTGCCAACGAACCAGGCAAAACCGACTTAAAGCCGGCTATTGACAAGCAGCCGGGCTTGAAAGTGCTGCCCCAAACGTCGGAAGCAGGAGAAAAAGACATTGTGGGTGCGGTTGAAAGGCTTTGTATTGCACTCAATGCGGCCCGATATACCACAGTCTATGTGGAAAGTTTTTTTCCTATTAGTCCTAGTGTTGGAGTGGTTCATCCTGCTATCTTAAAAAATAGTGCAAACCCTGCGGATAGGAAGACTCAGTGGGTAACCTTGCTGGAGGATACAGCTGCTGTTATCAAAAAGGAAGTAGGCGCGTTGTTTTTCGTCCGGAAAGCTTATGCGGCTGAGTTGGCCGAGCGTCCTTTACAGGAAATTAAGGTGATCTCCACAACTGAACCCGTGGTTGCTTATACCTTCGGCGGTTTAGCGAATGAAGCAGCCGTTCAGGATGTTTTAAACAGACTTCAAACTCTAGGCATTCGGGCAACCTTTTTTGTGGCGGAAGTTGAAATGCAACGCTATCCTCAGGTATTGAGGAAAATTATTGCTCACGGTCATGAAATTGGTATTGCAATACGGCCTAAAGATGGAGAAACTTTGGAAGAAACTCGTGCTGCGATTATTCGCAGCCGTAAGCGGCTGCAGGAACAGTTTGGGATAACAACCAATTTAGTGAAACAGCCATGGGGGGCTGTAACAGAGACTACGAAAGCTGCCGTTGCAAGCTTGGATTGTGTTTTAATTGGCCAATCGGTTAATGTAGTGCAAACGAAACATAAAGATTATACTTCGGCAGAACAAGTTATGGGAGAGATTTTTGGCAAAGCCGTGTTTTCGTTGGCAAGAGGTCAGATTGTCCATTTTAGAATGGATTTTTATACCCACGACGCGCTCATTAGTGAATTGCTGGAGGCGATCAAGCAACAAAAGGTGGATAACATTGCTTATGCGGTCTTTTATGATAATCCGGCCACTAATCCGGCTAATGTTTCACAATATAGGATTGAACCGGTTGGCGAAATTCTCAGTCGAGTTCACTATATTTATACATATCCCGTTATGATGCAAAACGTTCCGTTCCGTTTAAGAGCGGATTATTCCTGGCAAAGCAGGGGGCCGCATAATTTCTTGCATGAGGCCTCTAAACGTTATATCGGCAATGCCGATGTCACCTACGAAGACCGCATGATCGGTTTTAGCAAAATGGAGGCCCGGCGTTTAGACACCAGTGGTGTTGTCCATACAGAACAGAATGTTATTTTTCTTACTTTTGATGATTGGGGAACCGATGCTGCCGTTAATAAGATTCTCTATGTTTTACGCAAACACCATGTTCCGGCTACATTTTTTGTCCTCACTCATAATGTTTTGAATAATCCTAATTTGCTCAGAGCTATTGCCATGGAAGGGCATGAAATTGGAAGTCATTCTGATTTACATAAGCCAATGGCTGTCCGAAATCCGAGAACAGGCAAACAGGTTCCCAGCCAGGGAAAGGAAGAATATCGCCAGGAACTCGCTGCTTCCTACCAAAAACTTATGGCTGTAACCGGTGATGTTATAGTCAACGGTAAACCTGCTTTAACCCGCTTTTTCCGGCCGCCGACGCTGGCTATCAGTAAAATGGGCCTTGAAGCCTTGTTTGATACCGGCTATGAATATATCATTTCGGGTTCATGCAGCACATATGATTACAAAGCCGAAAGTGTCGGGCAGCTAGTCGGAACGATCAAAGCCGGCATTTTTACGAAGACAGGTGAAGTAAGGAAAGGCTCTATCTTAGTAATGCATATGGGGGATGGTGTTGTCTATACACCTATGGCATTGGACATTCTGCTGACTGCCAATGAAGCTAAGGCCGACTCCGATCCGTCCAAATTTAAGGTGGGAAGGCTATCCGATTATATCGTGGAAGGCTATTCACAAATGGACCGGAATCATTCACTTAAGCTAACAGGGCGTCATGAAAGCTGAAACTTTGTGGAGCAAGACTGATTATATGCTGTTATTGCTGGCAGCGTGGAAATGGCAGGAAAGCGAATCATGGATAAAATCACTCAACATGAGATAAAAAAAGAAGAAGATATCCTGCTGGTTGCTAAACCTGACCGCAGGAGGCTGGCCAAAGTACCCGATCAAGAAGGTCTGCGTACGAATACAGACAGGCGGCGGGTGAAAGGCGGCTCACAAGATGTAGCTAAGCTTATTATCAATGAAAATATGGGTAGACGTTATGTGGTCGATTATGATGTGACCATCCGATATGTTGTTGACGGCAAAAAAGTGGTGTGTTTAGGAAAAGGCGTTGATTTATCTGCCACCGGAATGCTGTTGGCAGTCGAACCGGATGTAGCACGGGATTTAAGCCGGGCGAGCAAAATTAGGTTGAATTTCGTCATCACCCCTGGAACCATGCCGGAAGGCTATGAGATGAAGGTGGTTATTGGCGCTCGTTATATTCGTTCAGGAGAAAACACGGAGGGCAAAACTTTCTGTGGTGTAGAGTTTTCCGAATCGCTGGCCCAGTATGCAACCAAAAAAAAGAACTGGTACATGCTATCGGCCGCCGCTTTTTCACTTTTTGTCATCACCATCTGTATTCTCTTGATGAGAGCTGAGAGTGTACTTTATTTTAAATTTAATAAAATACTTTATTGTTATAGTATCATTGCAGCAACTTTTTTACTTACCCGCTATTTGTTTGGTTCCTTCTATCGGCCAGTGCCCATTGACCCGGCGTATACACCAGGAGTAAGCATTGTCATTCCTTGTTTTAATGAAGAAGAATGGATTCAGAGAACGATTACAGGCTGTATTAATCAGGATTATCCGCTCGATAAACTGGAAGTGATTATTGTCGATGACTGCTCAAATGACCGATCGCATGAGAAGATTACTGAAATTGTTCAAGAACTTAAGGTTCAGGAAAAGCGTTACGATATAGACAACCGCCTGCATTATATCCGGCAGGGAAAAAATGCCGGTAAACGGGAAGCCTTGGCCCGGGGTACTTTGATGGCCAAGCATGAACTCGTTGTGTTTGTCGATTCGGACAGTTTCCTGGATCCATTTGCTATTCGCAATGTTGTTCAACCTTTCAAGGATGCCAAAATGGGCGGTGTGTCCGGCCGAACCGATGTTGCGAATACTTATACCAATGCACTTACTAAAATGCAGGCAGTTCGTTACTACATTGCTTTTCGGATCATGAAAGCAGCGGAGAGTTATTTTGACGCGGTTACCTGTTTGTCAGGACCACTTTCGTGCTACAGAAAAGACTTGGTTATCCATTATCTAGATAACTGGCTAAATCAGCGATTTTTAGGGGAGAAAGCCACTTTTGGTGACGACCGCAGCATGACCAATTTTATTTTAAGAAAGCATCGTACCAGTTATCAGGATACTGCTATCTGCAATACCATTGTTCCGAACACGTATCGTGTTTTTTTAAAGCAGCAGATGCGCTGGAAACGGTCCTGGTTGCGGGAATCGCTGATCGCCTCTAGCTTTATGTGGCGGAAAGAGCCCTTTATGGCACTCTCTTTCTATATGGGGGTTCTTGTGCCTCTTGTTGCGCCGCTGATCGTTCTTTATAATCTGATCTATATCCCACTTACACACCGGGTTTTTCCGCTTACCTTTATCATTGGTATTGGCTTAATGGCTTTGCTTATGAGTATGGCACAACTGTTTCTGAGACGTAGTTCAACTTGGATTTTCGGATTGTGGTTCTGCCTGTATTATGAGGCTGTATTATTATGGCAAATGCCGATTGCCTGGTTTACTTTTTGGAAAACGACTTGGGGAACTCGGCTGACTCCGGCTGATCTTGCAGAATTGTTAAAGAAAAATCGTGGAAAGCAAACGAGGGCATAAGCGATGACGATATCAAATGAACAATTTACTGCCCGAAAAAACCGCATGAAAGTGATTCGCGTATTTCTGCAGATTATCCTATTACTGACAATTGTTGCTGCCGGTATTCTCACGTTATTTACCTTGAAAAATTACCAGTCCTATACCGCACAAAGCACAAGAATTAGCGGAGATAGAGGATTTGTGGCTTTGTCCTATTTCGGAGTGGATCGAACAGGCAGCCAAAGTTTAATTGGGGTAGGACGACTGCGGGAACATTTGCAAGCCTTAAAAGATTTAGGTTATGTAACGATTACTCAGCAGGATATCCTTGATTATTATCAATCAGGCAAAGCACTGCCTGAGAAAGCGCTCTTTTTAATTTTTGAAGATGGTCGGCGTGATACCGCTATTTTTTCGCAAAAAATCTTGGAAGACTGTAATTTTAAAGCCACTATGCTGACTTATCCGGAAAAGTTTACACAAAAAGACCCCAAATTCTTGATGCCGTCAGAGTTAAAAGAGCTTGAGAAAACGACTTTTTGGGAAATGGGTACGAACGGTTACCGACTATCCTTTATTAATGTTTTTGATCGGCATAATCAGTATCTGGGAGAATTGACTCCATTAGAGCATGCCGGTGTTGCTCCTTATCTAGGACGAAGATACAACCACTACTTGATGGATTATATACGGGATGAATATGGGATTCCTAAAGAAAGTTACAGCAAGATGAAAGAACGGATCAACTATGATTATGAGGCGTTGCAGGCAAGTTATAGCAAGTCACTGGGATATATTCCCGGTATGTATATCTTGATGCACTCTAATACCGGGAGCTTTGGTAATAATGATAAGGTGAGCGCAGTGAATGAAAGCTGGATCAAATCTTTATTTACGATGAATTTTAACCGCGAAGGTTTTTGTTTTAATCAAAGAAACAGCAGTATTTATGACTTAACCAGGATGCAGCCGCAGGCTTATTGGTCAACGAATCATTTATTGATGCGGATTAAATATGATATCCAGCAGGATTTGGAATTCGTTAAGGGTGATCCGGATCAGTATAAAGCCTGGGAAACACTGAAAGGAGCGGCTGAATTTCAGCCGGAGACGATTGTATTGACGTCACTGCCACTGGATAAAGGCCTGATACGTTTGAAGAATAGCAATGATTATGGAGACTTAAAGCTTGCGGTTCGGTTAAAGGGCAACAAGCTTGGTTTGCAAAAGATCTATCTTCGGGCAGATGAAACCCTTACTCGGTTTCTGTCTGTTGCTGTTTTTAACAATGAACTGATCGTTGCAGAAAAAAACGGCGATGTGGAGAAAGAATTATTCAAATTAAATCTGGATCAACACGACGGCAAGGACCCTCTATCAATACCTCAAGACAGGAAAGCGGCTGAGGTGCGGGAACTGGAAACCTTTTTAAAATATGCAGACTCAGCTGAAAAAGCTAAAATTTATACTCAGCGCTTACAGAATAAAAGCATGGAAAATGTTGCAACAGTAGCCGATGGGGCACCTGAATATGTTCCGGAGCTTAGCGTACATGCAAAAGGGGACCGGTCCTTAGCTTTATCGCTTAAAGGCAATACGCTGAATGTTGTGATTGATGGCAAGGAAGCCGTGGCCGGCTTGCAAATTGCAGGGAACAAAGCTGGGGCAATCTATTTGGAAACGGCTTGGGGCGGCTATGGTTGGAGCCAGCGAAATTTGGCTGATGATGTTTATGACGGTGTGTTTGAAAAACTGGTCATTACAGAAAATACAGGCAATGAAAAAGAGAAGGTTCTCTTTGACAGCAGCTTAAAAGGCTTGGATAGGCTGATCTTCAAAGGAAAGCAGCTTTGGGAAGCTCTGATAAACTGGTTTATCGTGACCTTGTAACAGGAGGAATCAACAGCGTGAAGAGCCTATTCAGAAAGTATTTGAAAGCGTCTATCGCAGCAGCTATTATCATTGTCGTGGCAGGCTGTGGTTATCATGGTCAATTTGTTTTCCTGGCCGATGCGAAAGAAGCTGCAGTGAGATCGACATGGATTACTTATTGGGATCGGGAGGCAGGTGGCAAAGATTTAGCCGGTTCAGGAAATAAGTTTAGGAAACTGTCTTATTTTGCAGCTTATTTTGATGAAAGTGACCGCCTCTTCATTCCTCAGGAGCTCGGTGACTATAAAACCGAGCTGCATAAGCACAAGGGGAATTCTGACAGTTATCTTACCTTTGTGAATGATAAAAAGAATGCTGACGGATCGTTTGCCATGAAAGACATTGAGATACTTCGCCGGCTATTTGTGAATGATGCGGCAATGGAAAAACATAGTGATGAAGTGATCGCTCTGACATTGCAGGGTGGTTATGATGGAATTGAAATTGATTATGAAAGAATCTGGAAAGATGCAACGGTTGGGCAAGCTTTTCTGCGGTTTATCGATAAACTGTATGCAAAAGCGATGCAGCACCACTTGAAACTAAGGATTGTATTAGAGCCAAGTACACCCTTTGCTGGAGAAGGCTTTATTCAAGGGCCGGAATATGTGGTCATGCTTTATAATCTATATGGCTTGCATAGTGTCCCGGGGCCCAAAGTTAATCCTGCGTTTATTAGAAAAGTAATAGCTCAGATGGCTATTTTGCCTGGTGAAAAGGAAGTTGCGTTTTCCACGGGGGGATGCCTATGGGGAGACAACGGTGAAAAACGCTTTTTAACCGAACTGGAGGCAAAATCTCTTGCTCTGGCTCATGATGCTGACCCAAGACGGGACTGGGACAGCCGATGCCTTGTTTTTGAGTATGCGGAGAAGGGCATCTCTTATCAAGTGTGGTATGCGGATGTAAAAACGCTGAATTACTGGATTGGGATTGCCAAAGAGCAGGGAATTCAGCATTTCAGTTTATGGCGCTTGGGCGGCAATTTGGATATGCACAAGCTTGAATGAACAGGATTTTGACGGGCGCAATCGATAAAGAAGAAGTTTCTGTTGGTTGTCACTGTTTATGATTGACACAATCCCGGGCCAGTGCTATATTTTTACTATAATCTTATCATTTATCCAATATCGTGAATCCTAGCTGATTGGAAAGACCAAAGGCTAAGAGTGTGTTTGCCATGCTCTTGGTCTTTATTTTTTATTTCAAAAAACATGAATGTTAAAGTATTGACATTAACAATGCTACATGGTATTATCAGTTTCGTAACTGAATACATAGTAGCTCTTATCCAGAGAGGTCGAGGGACTGGCCCGATGACACCCGGCAACCGGCAGAAATGCAGTGGTGCCAAATCCAGCAGGATTATCCTGAGAGATGAGAGAAAAGGCGTAACACTGTGTGTAAACTCTTTTCCTCTCGGAAAAGAGTTTTTTGTTTTTTATCGCCACGACGAATGCTCAAACAGGCTTAGGTGACACCTCCCGGCTTGCTTTCAGGCGGAGCTTCAAGAGCGGCAATATACTTTACGATCTGGAAAGGAAGGACTGTACGTGAGAGATTTTACATCAGAAAAAGCAAAACAGTTTACCGAGTCGGTGATCCGTGAGATGTCCCGGGTGGCTGCCAAACATAAGGCGATTAATTTAGCGCAGGGATTTCCGGATTTTCCTGCACCGGATGAACTGAAAGAGGCGGCAGCCAAAGCTGTTTTCGCCGATCATAACCAATATGCCATTACCTGGGGGGCAAAACCGCTGCGGGATGCCATTTCGGCGAAGATCAAACGCGATTATCAAGTTGAATATGATCCTGAAGGTCAGATTACCGTTTGCTGCGGGGCGACTGAAGGGATGATAGCGGCGCTGCTGGCGACTGTCAATTCAGGGGATGAAGTCATTATTTTTGAACCGTTCTATGAAAACTATGGGGCCGACGTCGTATTGTGCGGTGCCGTACCCAAATACATCAAGCTGCAGGCACCGGATTACAGCTTTGATTATGACCAGCTTAAAGCGGCTTTTTCCGGAAAGACCAAAGCCATTATCATTAATACTCCTAATAATCCGACCGGCAAAGTATTCACCCGCGCCGAGCTGGAGTTTATTGCCGGCCTATGCCAGCAGTTTGATGCACTGGCCATTACGGATGAAATTTACGAACATATTACCTTCGATGGTACTGAACATATTCCGATGTGGACACTGCCGGGGATGGCGGAACGGACGATTGCCGTCAACAGCGTATCCAAAACCTACAGTGTAACCGGCTGGCGGATTGGCTTTGTGACAGCGTCCTATGAACTGACCCAGTCCATCCGCAAAGTTCATGATTTTTTGACGGTGGGGGCGGCGGCACCGCTGCAGACTGCGGTTGTGGATGCCTTTAAATTTGAACCGGACTATTATCGCGAATTAAGCGAGTTTTATCAAGAGCGCCGGGATTTTCTCATCAAGGCGCTGGAGGATGTCGGCTTTGCCTGCATTAAACCGGCAGGTGCCTATTATATCATGGCCGATATTACTTCGTTTGGTTATGAGGATGATATCCAATTTGCTTATTTCCTGGCCCGAGAGATTGGGGTGGCCGTTGTACCGGGTTCAACCTTTTACCGGGATGAGACCCCGGATGGCAAGACCTTTATCCGCTTTTGTTTTTGCAAGCAGTTGGAGACGCTGCAAGCAGCGGCACTCCGCCTGGCTAAGCTGAAAGAATTCAAAAAAAATTAGAGGGGGACCAACCATGAGGAAGTTTGCTAAGTACATTGCGCTATCCGTAGCTTTGGTTTTTAGTTTATCGTTATTAGCCGGCTGCGGAAGTCAAAAGGCGCCGGCTGCATCTGAAAAACCGCTCAAAGTAGGGGTTACAGCCGGTCCGCATGCCGAAATTTTGGATGCGGTTAAAAAAGTGGCTGAAAAAGACGGTTTAAAGATTGAAGTTGTCGAGTTTAACGATTATATTCAGCCGAATGTGGCTTTAAATCAGGGCGATATTGATGTCAACAGCTATCAGCATCAGCCTTTCCTTGACAATCAAATCAAAGACCGTGGCTATCAAATTCAGTCGGTGGCCAAAACCGTCATTTTCCCGATGGGCATTTATTCGAAAAAGATTAAAAATATTGCCGACGTTCAGCCTGGTGCCACTGTGGCCATTCCAAATGACCCGACCAATGGCGGACGCGCACTGCTTATTCTGGAAAAAGTCGGCTTGATCAAGCTGAAACCCAATGCCGGTTTAAGTGCGACTGCTGCCGACATTGCGGAAAATCCGAAAAATCTTAAGGTAAAAGAACTGGAAGCCGCGCAGATTCCCCGTTCACTGGACGATGTGGACCTCGCAGCGATTAACACCAACTTTGCCGTAGTAGCCGGTCTGGTGCCGACCCGTGATTCGATTGCCATTGAGGATGCCAATTCTCCTTATGCCAATGTCATTGCTGTCCGGACGAAAGACAAGGAAAATCCAGCTTATCAGAAGCTGATCAAAGCTTACCATTCAGAAGAAGTCAAACAATTTATTAACGATCACTTCAAAGGATCTGTTGTAGCGACCTGGTAGTGTTTGAAAGGAAGTAAACCATGATTAAACTTTCGCAAATTGAAAAAGTGTATAAGGGCAAAAATGGTAATTCCGTTCACGCCATTAAAGGCATCGATCTTGAAGTGAAACGCGGTGAGATCTTTGGTGTCATTGGCAAAAGCGGTGCCGGTAAAAGTACGCTGATTCGTTGCATGAATATGCTGGAGAGACCGACCGGCGGCCAAGTCATTGTCGACGGTCAGGACTTGACGGCGATGAATGACAGTCAGTTGCGCGAAGTGCGCAAGCAAATCGGTATGATTTTTCAACATTTTAACCTGCTGTCTTCGCGGACCGTCTACGAGAATATTGCTTTCCCATTAGAACTGGTAGGCAAAAGCAAGCCTGAAATCGAACAGGCGGTGCTGCCGCTCCTTGATTTAGTCGGCTTAACCGATAAACGCGATCAATACCCGTCACAACTGAGCGGCGGGCAAAAACAGCGGGTCGGCATTGCGCGGGCTTTGGCCAGCAATCCGAAGGTGCTGTTGTGTGACGAGGCCACATCGGCGCTTGATCCGCAAACCACCAAATCGATTTTGGACTTATTAAAAGATATTAATCGCAAGCTGCAGCTGACCATTGTGCTGATTACTCACGAAATGCAGGTCATTAAGGAGATTTGCGATCAAGTTGCCGTGATCGAAAATGGTCTGATTATTGAGCAGGGGCCGGTACTGGAATTGTTCACCAAGCCGCAGTCCAATACCACCCGTGAATTCATCAGTGCCATTATTAATCACGATATTCCGGCCATTTTTGCCGATACCGAGTTTTCAGCGGTACCGCTGCCGGACAGTACCCTGGTCTTGCGCATTTCGTTTATCGGCCATTCGGCCGAAGAACCGGTCATTGCCGGTTTGATTCGGCGGTTTAATGTGGATGCCAATATTATTTACGGCAATGTAGACCATATTCAAAATACTCCCTATGGTACCTTGGTGATCGAAGTGTCCGGGGAACAGCAAAAAATCCAGGAAGCGCTTGAGTATTTGCAGGCCAGAAACTTGGGAATTGAGGTGATTGGCTATGTCGCAAGACATGATAGCGCTGCTCATTAAGTCACTCTGGGAAACCACCTATATGGTGGCGGTGTCGTCGCTGATTGCCGCGCTAGCCGGTATTCCCCTGGGTGTCGTCCTGGTGACAACCGATAAAGGACATATTTTAGAAAATGTGCCGCTTAACCGCATCTTAGGCAGTATTGTAAATGCGGCCCGGTCCACTCCTTTTATTATTCTGATGGTGGCGATTATTCCACTGACCCGGATTTTGGTCGGGACTTCCATCGGGACTGAGGCGGCCATTGTTCCGCTTAGCATTGCGGCCATTCCGTTTGTCGGACGCTTAGTGGAAACTTCCTTAAAAGAAGTCGAATACGGGGTTATTGAGGCTGCCCAGGCTATGGGAGCCACACCTTGGCAAATTATTACCAAGGTGCTTGTGCCGGAAGCGCTGTCTTCGATTATCCTGGGTCTGACCATTACCGTAATCAGCCTGATTGGCTATTCGGCGATGGCTGGGGCCATTGGCGGCGGCGGTCTGGGTGATTTAGCCATCCGGTATGGATATCAGCGCTTTCGGGCGGATATTATGCTGATCACGGTGGTTATTCTGATTGCACAAGTTCAAATTGTTCAGTCACTGGGCGATTATGCCTCGAAGCGGCTGAATAAAAAATAGAAGCTGTTGTCAAAATGCAACAGAACAAAAACATATTGGAGGGGTTTTATTTTGAAAAGACTGACATGGATCATTATGGCAATTCTAGCTGTGGCACTGGCTGTGGCTGGCTGCGGCGGCAATAAACCGGCAGCTCCTGCAGGCAAAACGGTTGTGAAAATTGGTGCAACCGCTGTACCGCATGCTGAAATTCTGCAAGTTGTAAAACCAATTCTGGACAAAGAAGGCGTTGACTTACAAATCGTTGAAATGAGCGATTATGTTCGTCCTAATCTGGCTGTAGCGGATAAAGAGCTGGATGCCAATTTCTTCCAACATATTCCTTATTTGAATAAATTTGCTTCCGAGCGTAACCTGCAGTTGGCCAATGTAGCTGCCGTGCATATTGAGCCAATGGGCATTTATTCTAAAAAAATCAAAAACATTAATGAGCTGGCCAATGGTGCTGAAGTCGCTATTCCGAACGATCCGACCAATGGCGGACGTGCGTTGGCCTTACTGGCTAAAGCAGGCGTCATTACTTTGAAAGAAGGCGTTGGCGTGAATGCAACCGTCAGCGATATTACAGCCAATCCAAAAAATATTAAAATCCGTGAATTAGAAGCACCACAATTACCGCGTGCACTGGATGATGTCGCTGCTTCCGTAATCAATACCAACTATGCGCTGGAAGCCAAGCTGGTTCCAACGAAAGACGCTCTGGTTATTGAACAAAAAGATTCTCCGTATGTCAACATTTTAGTGGTACGCAAAGGGGACGAAAACCGTCCGGAAATTCAGAAACTGGTTAAAGCCCTGACTTCTGAAGATGTGAAAAAATTTATCAATGAGAAATATCAAGGTGCTGTAGTACCGGCATTCTAAGTCGCTGCACAATCTTATAAACGATCTCCCCCCTTCCGGCTGAAGGGGGGAGTTTTACAAACAGAGCGGGGTGGTATTGATGAAACTAGAGTCTAAAACAGTTCATATTGGCGTCTGTACCGATTATACCGGGGCAATCAGTACACCGATTTATCAATCGGCAACTTTTCGTCATCCGGCATTAGGGCAAAGTACCGGCTTTGATTATACTCGCAGTCAGAATCCGACCCGCAAAGTTTTGGAGGAAGGCATTGCCGTACTGGAAGAAGGCGTGGCCGGCTATGCGTTTGCTTCGGGAATGGCTGCCGTTACGGCTGTGCTGATGCTTTACAAGCAGGGTGATCATCTGATTGTGGTCGAGGACTGTTATGGCGGCACCTACCGGGTGGTTGATAAAGTCTTCTCACAGTTCGGACTTACCGTTACCTTTGTGGATGGCAGCAACCTGGAGGAAGTGACACAAGCGATTCAGCCTAATACCAAGGCGATTCTGATTGAGACACCGACTAATCCGTTAATGAAAATTGTCGACATCAAGGCGATTATCGAACTGGCTAAAGCGGCTAATGCCCACAGCATTGTGGATAATACCTTTTTGACGCCTTACTTCCAGCGTCCGTTGGCGTTAGGGGCTGATCTGGTCCTTCACAGCGGCACCAAGTATCTGGCCGGTCATAATGATTTGGTCTGTGGCTTGGTGGTGGCCAGGGAAGCTGAATTGGCTGAAAAAGTTAAATACATTCAAAACTCAACCGGGGCTATCTTAAGTCCGAACGACAGCTGGCTGCTCATGCGCAGCATCAAAACGCTGGCCCTGCGGATGGAAAAGCATAATGCCAATGCCCTTGCCGTTGCGGCCTGGCTGGCCCAGCATCCGGCTGTCTGTCAGGTCTATTATCCAGGCTTGCCTGATCATCCCGGCAAGCACATTCATGATGCCCAGGCTTCAGGCTATGGCGGTATGTTGTCCTTTACCGTAAATACTGCGGAGAAAGCGGCCGCTCTTTTAGAAAAAGTACAGCTTATCCGTTTTGCCGAGAGCTTGGGCGGCGTCGAGACCCTGATCACCCTGCCTGCGGTGCAGACTCATGCCGACGTTCCGGTCGCTGTGAGGGAGCGGTTAGGCATTTCCGACCGGCTGCTTCGTTTATCGGTAGGCATTGAAGCCGTTGAGGATATTATTGCCGATCTGGCCCGGGCCTTACAGTAGCAAGTCGTTCAATCAAAGGACAGGAGGGATGTAAGATGAAGAAACCAAGTGATTTTCCTAAGATTGTGCACGATGTCATTGAGCAGGCCATCCAGGATGTTAATTTCGGTTCATTGACCCTGATTGTCCAAGATTCACGGGTTGTTCAAATTGAACGTACTGAGAAAATCCTGGTTGCTGCCAAAGGGAGCCATGCGGCCTATGGCAAAAAAAGCGCTGAAGGCTTAAAGCTCGTTCGGGCTAAAATCCTGTCTGAAATTGCCGATTTGCAATATGGGCAAATTCTCATTAAGATTCAGGATGGCCGGATCATTCAATTGGAAAAGACGGAGAAGCGCCGCTTTCCTGAAGTTGAAGGCCTCTATGGGGACGGGATTTAATGCCTGGCGCAGAGGCCGTGCAATCCGTTTTTTGTTAAAAAAATGTTGACAATAGACGGCTGCGGGTCTATACTAAAAGCAATCATATATTGGTTTAGCTGATCAGAAAACTGAAGGCTAAGGAGTTGTCTCACGGGACTTCCTTAGCCTTTTTATATCGAATTTTTTAGATGATAAATTTTTCCAAGACTGTACAGGCCGTCTATTGATGAAACCGAGTTTTCCGCGATCAGCTTCGGGTAAACTATAAGTGAAAATTAATTTCGGGGGGATTTAACATGGCAAAAGTAGCAAAGAATCTGACAGATTTGATTGGGAACACACCACTGCTGGAACTATCCAACTTTAATACTAGCAAAGGATTACCAGCTAAAGTGATTGCTAAACTGGAGTATTTTAACCCGCTGAGCAGTGTCAAAGACCGGATTGGTTATTCCATGATTAAAGACGCTGAAGACAAAGGCCGCATCAATAAAGATTCGGTCATTATTGAGCCGACCAGCGGTAACACAGGCGTTGCTTTGGCTTTCGTGGCTGCTGCTAAAGGCTATAAACTGATTTTAACCATGCCGGAAACCATGAGCGTAGAGCGCCGCAATCTCTTGAAAGCGCTTGGAGCCGAACTGGTGCTGACTCCTGGACCTGCCGGTATGAAAGGGGCTATTCAAAAAGCTGAAGAACTGGCTGCTGAGACACCAAACTCCATCATTCTGCAACAGTTCGAAAATCCGGCCAATCCTGAAATTCACCGCAAAACTACTGCTGAAGAAATCTGGCGTGATACCGATGGTCAAGTGGATATTTTTATCGGCGGTGTGGGTACAGGCGGAACCATTACCGGTGTAGGCGAAGTACTAAAAGCCAAAAATCCCAATGTAAAAATTGTTGCCGTTGAGCCGGCCGATTCACCAGTCCTGTCTGGCGGCAAACCGGGTCCCCATAAAATCCAGGGAATTGGCGCCGGTTTTGTGCCTACTGTGTTCAATCAAGGGATTGTTGATGAAATCTTCCAGGTTCAAAACGAAGAAGCTTTTGCAACTTCCCGTGAATTAGCGAAAACTGAAGGCTTACTGGTCGGTATTTCCAGCGGCGCAGCTACTTATGCAGCCAGCCAAATCGCAGCCAGACCGGAAAACAAAGGCAAAACCATTGTGGTCTTACTGCCTGATACCGGTGAAAGATATTTGTCCACAGTCTTATTCCAACCACAAGACTAACATTTCCTCTCCCTCAATACCATAGAATAGAGCAAAAGACGATGGTGCAGCCATCGTCTTTTGCTTACCTGCCGGGATTGGTCTTTTGTCCGTATGATTTGCTGCTTGGACGGTTACTTTAATGCTATAACCGCCGAAGGAGGAAGTTTATGATTTCGTCAAAAGAACTATTGCATTTGGACAGTTACCTGACTTTCCAAAAAAGGCATATCCAAGCATTGGAATATCTCCATCATAATGTGCAGGACAGTGAAAGCAAACAGTATTTTCTGGATCTGATTAAGAAAAATCAAAATCAGTTTGGTACCATCAGCAAACATATTAATGCCAATCAGCCGATGTACCCCTAATGAGCAAAGTCAGCGCAATGCCCCGTTGCGCTGACTTTGTCTGTTCCGCGGAATCGGCGCTGAGCCTGGTCCGCCGTCCGGAAACATGATGAATTGTCGCAATATAGAATATATTGACAGAAGAGTTTGGCAACTGATATAATGATATTGATAATCGTTATCGCATTTTGTCCGATAAATGGGGGATTGCCATGGTTACTAAAATGTTCAGACAGACCAATGCTGATGGGGAAGAATTTTTATCCAAATGGCTGGCATTAGAGCTTGCGCCGACTATATTTGGGAATAAGCCATCCACCATCTTGTCACTGGTGGACACGAAGAACCGGCCTATCCTAACCTTTTGGAAGCAGTATGGCCCCACCTTGTTAGACGGCAGTTTGCTGACCTATTTTGTATTAAAACAGACTGCCAGCCGGTTGACTATTTTGTTTTATCGTGAAGATATGCTGCAGCAGTGCATTGGTGAGCCTGAGCATCGTGACTTTTTATTGGCGCACGGATATCCGGTGGATCAAGGGTTGGCTGCCTGTCTCACCGTGTTAAAACGAAAATTCACCGATACTTGTCCGCACGAGTTTGGCATTCTTTTGGGTATTCCGCTTCAGGATGTATTGGGCTTTATGGGCTTATCCGATCAGCCTTTATATTGTAAAGGCTGCTGGCATATTTACGGCAATCCTGAATGTTCGCTGGCGGTCATGAAGCGGTTTCATGATGACCGGGAACTTGTTGCCGGCTGGCTCGAGAGCGGCTGGGAGCCCTGTCAGATTTTAGCTTTCCGCCAGAGTGAGGCTGAGGCTTTGGTTTCCTAAAACATCACATACCATGCAAGCAATCGAGGCAATCGATTGCTTTTCTTATTTTTTCAGACAGGCAATAAAAATAGGGCGGCATTGTGTATAATGGTACTAGAATAACAACAAAGCTAACTTGTACAGCCATGTAGCTCTTCGTGATAGCCTGGCTGTATGGATGAATTTGAAATAAAGGTGGATATCATGAACCCATATTCCGTATTGATTGTTGAAGATGACCCTAAATTAGCTGAATTGGTGCAAACCTACTTTCAAAAGGAAGGCTTTATCACGGATGTTGTCCACGATGGACTCAAAGCGGTGCGCTTTACGGAAGAATACCGGCCGGATATTCTGGTACTGGACTTGATGCTGCCCGGTCTTGATGGCTGGGAGGTATGCCGGCGTATCCGCAAAACCAGTGAAGTCCCGATTATCATGCTGACTGCCCGGGATGAAGAGACCGACCGGCTGATTGGACTGGAAATCGGCGCCGACGACTATGTGACCAAACCGTTTAGTCCCCGCGAAGTGGTTGCCAGGGCCAAGGTCATTTTAAGGCGTACGTATAAGCAGCCTGCGGAGCAAATGATCCGGGGCGGCAATCTGCATATTGATACTAGCCGGCACGAAGTGCGCAAGGGAGAAGAATTGATCGAGCTTACGCCAACGGAATTTAAAATTTTAGAACTGTTTGCCGCCAACAGCGGGCGGGTTTTCAACCGCCTGCAGATTGTGGAGAAAATCCAGGATTACGCTTTTGAAGGCTATGACCGGACCATTGATGCCCATGTAAAAAACTTACGGCGCAAGATTGAGGATAACCCGAAAGAACCGCGGTTTATTCAGACCGTTTATGGGATTGGCTACAAATTTAACGGCAGTGGTGACAGCCATGAATAGTATTATGTACCGGATTAACGGACTCATGTTTCTCCTGGTCGGGTTAACGGTGGTCATTCTGGTCTATTTGGCGGAAGCGCAAATGACCGGGCTGTTCCATGAATATCTGGCCAATGATGCTCATGGTGTCCGCGGGATAACCGGTGTGGAAGGTTTAACCATGGGAATGCCGGAACAGGTCTTTCTGGCCTCGGTTCACCGTTCCCTGATTTGGGTGGGAATAGCCATTTTGGTCGCCGGTTTTGCGGCCAGCTATGCACTCTCCCGCAGTATTACCGTACCGCTGCGCAAGCTGGCAACTGCCGTGGGGCAAATTGAAAAGGGTGATTTTGACCACAGGGTGGCGGTCAATTCCGGGGATGAGGTCGGACAACTGGCCGGGGCGATTAACCGGATGAATCAGGCCTTAAATCAAAATAACCGGCTGCGTCAGCGCCTGCTGGCCGATGTAGCTCATGAGCTAAAAACACCGCTGGCTGTCATTCAGGGCAATCTGGAGGGTATGCTGGAAGGAGTCATTGAGCTGAATCAAAAGCAGCTCCATTCGCTCTACGATGAGACGCTGCATCTTAACCGGCTGATCCGGGATTTGCGGGATTTATCTTTAGCTGAAGCCGGACAGCTCTTTCTGGAGAAACGGCCTACCGACATCAATCAGATCATTATCAAAGCAGTCCATATGCTGGCGCCGCTGGCTGAAGAAAAAGCCATCCTTCTTTCCCACAGCCTGCAGTCTATACCTGAGATTCAGGTCGATGCCGCCAGAACCAATCAAATCCTGTATAATCTACTGACCAACGCGCTGCGGTATACCGGTGAACAGGGCCGGGTTGCGGTGAGTACGGCTGTGGCCCGTCAGGGTAAACAAGCCTATATTAAAATTGAAGTTGCCGATAATGGCAGTGGAATTTCAGCAGAGGATTTGCCGTTTATTTTTCATCATTTTTATCGTTCCGACCAGTCCCGTGACCGCAAAAGCGGCGGTTCCGGGATTGGCCTGGCCATTGTCAAGCAGTTGGTCGAGCTGCAGGGGGGGACCATTGAAGTAACCAGTCAGTTGGGAAAGGGCAGTACTTTTGCCGTATTTTTGCCTATCGGCGCTTAGCCGGTAGGCTTTGTTTTTGCGTCGAATGAGGGACAAATGTGTCACCCCAGGGACTGAATCTGACTCGCAAACAGGGGCGTAAATACGAGAAAACAGTAGGAATACTGTGAAAAAAAGAACTATATTGAAAATTTGAACAAATCGTTGAAATTTGATTTATTCTTTGTTACAATGAGCAAGAAATATGTTCCATTTTTTTATTTATTTACATATGTTTTTTAATTATTTTATATATGGCAATTAATTTATGGTAACTGATTTGTACGGTAAAACATTTGACTATTGGAACAAAGAGAGTCTATTTTGGGGATTTGTTACGGTGCTAGGATTTCCAGAAATTCAATTTGGATAGTCAAGAAGGTTGCAAATTGTCGTAGGGGTGTGCCTTGAACTTATCCAATTGAAAATAAATTGGGGAGGAAGACGATTATGCATATTGTGGTGTTTGTTAAGCAAGTACCGGGCACGGATAATGTAAAAATGGACCCGGAAACAGGTGTGATGATCCGTACGGGCAAAGACGTTATCATCAATCCTCTGGATGAAAATGCCTTAACCGAAGCGATCAAAATTAAAAATTCTCGCAGCGATGTTAAAGTAACGGCTATCAGCATGGGCCCTCCATCTGCCGAACGGGCTTTGAAAGAAGCTATTGCCATGGGGGCTGATGCCGGGATATTGGTTTCCGGCCGTGAGTTTGCCGGCTCTGATACCATTGCGACCGGGAAAGCGTTAGCTGCCGCTGTTCGTAAAGCGGGCGACGTTGATCTAATCATTTGCGGCGAACGCGCAACCGATGGAGAAACCGGGCAAACCGCCGTTATGGTAGCCAATTATCTGGGGATTCCAGGCGAAACCTATGTTTCCAGTATTGAAGTCAAAGACAGCAGCGTGATTGTGAAGAGAACGGTTGAGCGGGGCTTTGAACGGGTTGAGATTGCATACCCTGTTCTGGTCAGTGTCAACAAAGATATCAATGAAATTGGCATGCCGACCCTTAAAGGCAAGCTAAAAGCGAAAACTGTCCCTATTGCCAGCTATGATGCCAGTGGGCTGGGCATTGATAGTACCGAAGTCGGGCTTAATGGTTCACCAACCCGGGTTGTTAAAGTTTTCAGTCCGAAACTTTCCCGTGATACCATTATGAAAAGGGCCGACGGTACCACTCAGCCGGTCGAAGAGCTGATGAGTTTCCTGATTTCCAAGGAATGCATATAGGGAGGTATAGACATGTCTACTTACGTCAATGCAAGTGTGAAAAAAGAGCATGATCTTTCTCAATATAAAGGAGTCTGTGTATTAGGAGAGCAAAAAGATGGGCAGCTGCTTCCGGTTACCTTTGAGCTGATTGCCCGCGGACGCACGCTGGCTGACGATCTTGGCTGCAAGCTGAGTTGTATTTTGCTGGGTGACGAAATCCAAGAGATTGAACAGGTTTTCCATCGTGGAGCTGACCGGATCTTATTTGTAAAGGCTCCTGAACTGCAGAACTTTTTACCCAGACCTTACCAAAATGCTATTGTCAAGCTGATTCAGGAAGAGAAACCCGAGATCGTGATTGCTGCAGCAACGACAACCGGACGTACCGTTATGCCGCTGGTGGCGGCTAAGCTGAACGCCGGCTTGACGGCAGACTGCACCTCACTCACCATTGATCCTGACACCAAACTGCTATTACAAACCCGTCCGGCTATCGGCGGTAATATCATGGCTACCATCAAAACACCGCAACACCGTCCGCAAATGGCGACTGTGCGGCCGCGTTCCTCCAAACCGCTGCCACTCGATTGCAACCGGACCGGTGAATTGATTATTAAGGAATATGAGAATGCGACTTTCCTGACTCCGGAAAAATTCCTGGAATTCATCAAAGATACCACACAGACGGTCAGCATTGAAGATGCCGAAATTATTGTATCAGGCGGAAAAGGCATGAAAAATGCCGAAGGCTTTAAAATGGTTGAACAACTGGCTGATTTACTGGGAGCAGGGGTCGGTGCGACCCGCGATGCGGTCGAACTGGGCTGGACGACCTATCCGCATCAAATCGGCCTGTCCGGTAAAACTGTGGCTCCAAAACTGTACATAGCCCTGGGGTTATCCGGCAAGATTGCTCATTTAGCCGGGATGCAAACCTCTGAGGTCATTATTGCGGTGAATAAAGATCCTGATGCGCAAATTTTCAAAGTGGCTGATTTTGCTATTGTGGGTGACGTTTTTGAAGTCGTTCCGATGATGATTCAAGCCATCAAACAACATAAGGAAAAAGCGAAAGCTGAAACTTGCGCGCTTAGTTCTTGAGAGGCTCAACCCTGTGGGAAATATCGAAAACTAGGTTAAAAGGAGGAGTCGGAATGCAATATCATAAAATTACTGCCGGAGATGTCAAAGAGCTGATTGCTCTGATCGGCAATGCCAATGTGATGATTGATGAAGAAAAAATCGATATGTATTCACGCGATGAGGTTTCTGACAAGCTCTGGGAAAAAATGCCGGAGGTGGTCGTTACCCCTGAAAATACCGAGCAGGTCGCTGCTGTTGTGAAATGGGCCAATGCTAAAGTTGTACCGATTATTGCCAGAGGCGGCGGTACCGGCCTGGCTGCCGGTGCAGTTCCGTTGAACGGCGGGGTGGTTTTGTCGCTGGAAAAAATGAACAAGATTTTGGAAGTGGATACGGCCAACCTATTTATGGTGCTTGAACCTGGCATCAGTACCGGGGAAGTGCAAAGAACGGCTAAAGAACATGGCTTGTTCTATGCCGGTGACCCGTGTTCGGCGGAATCCTCTTTCATCGGCGGCAATGTGGCCACCAATGCCGGCGGAAACAGAGCGGTTAAATACGGCACAACCAGCCGCCATGTTTACGGACTGGAAATGGTTATGCCAAATGGCGAGATTGTGACCTTTGGCGGCAAGAATGTGAAAGACGTGAGCGGTTATGATGTCATTCACTTGTTTGTCGGCTCGGAAGGTACGCTGGGGGTAATTACTAAAATTTGGCTGAAACTCATGCCGCTGCCTAAATTTGTGGCTACCTTGCTGGTGCCATTCGCTGAAATGCAGCAAGCTATCAATGTGGTACCCAAAATCATGACAGCGGGGATTGTTCCGGCTTGTCTGGAATTCATGGATAGCGAATCTATTAAAGCGTCAGAAATTTATTTAAATAAAAAGCTGCCTTACAGTGATGCCGGCGCTTATATCATTTGCCAGGTGGACGGAACGACCGAACAGCAAGTGGAAAGCGAATACGAAATTATCGGTAAAATCTGTGAAGCCAATCAGGCGTTGGAAGTCTTTGTCTCCGATAACATGGCCAGTGAAGAACGGATTTGGAAAGCCCGCAAGGCTTATGCCGAAGCCTTGCGTATGATCAGTCCGGTGTATTGTATGGAAGATATTGTTGTACCGGTTTCCAATATTCCGGCGGCATTAGAAGCGATCGATAAGATTGCCAAGAAATATCGATGCCGTATCCCCAGCGCCGGTCATGCCGGTGATGGCAACATTCACTGCACGGTACTGCGGGAAGACCGTGATGAACATGCCTGGCATGATTTGAAAGACAGTGTTCTGGCTGAGATTTATGCAGTGGTTTATGAACTGGGAGGCAGTTTAACGGGCGAACATGGCGTGGGCGCTAAGCGGGTGGCTGCAATGGCTACTCACATGAGTGATGCGCAAATGGCCGTTTTGCGGTCCATTAAAACTACCCTTGATCCCAACAATATTATGAACCCCGGAAAAGTTTTACCACTTATATAACGAACTAAAGCGGTACTGCATACCTGCAGTGCCGCTTTTTTGTGGACAATAGCGGGCACTCCGTTCATTGTTGGTGAGTACAGTCATAATAAAGCGAGTCTTCGCAGCAGCAGCAGCACGACTAAGAGGAGTGGCTGGTGAACCAAATAGATGAGTAAGGAATGGCGGCCAAGAACGATCAGCCAGCTGCAGCACTTGACTGCAGGCAGCAGCGTGGCTTTTTGCGGATAAGCCAGTCGTCCCAGCAAGCTGCCCAGCAGGAACAAGCCATACCAGGGAATGAGCGGGTAAAAATCCAGCGAGGCAAAAGCGGGACTGGTCACACCTACAGGCAGCAGCCAATCGGTGGCTGCTTTGGTCACCGCTATTGTGGGGCCGGCTGCCATAACCCCAATGGCCAAGAGCAGCGCCAGGGCTGGCGGCCACGAACGGATGAAGGGATAAGAGAGCAGGCTTAGGCCGAGCAGATGCAGGACGCCGAAGCGGATGTACAGAGCTGGTACATAGATATAGGTTACCACTGTCAGCAGCATCCCCCAGAGAAATACAATCAGGCCATGCCTGAGCGTGCGGCCGGACAGATGGGCGCTGATCCCGCAGAGCAGAATAAACAGGCTGGCTGCCGCTTTGCCAATATAATACCAAAAACCGTCACTATAGGAAAGCGGATAGGAAAGGTATTCATTTAAGTCAAAAATGAGGTGGAAAACTACCATCAAGAGAATGGCAATTCCACGCAGAAAATCAACTTCCCAAATTCGTTCCCGATTATTCATGCAATCTCCACCTAGCAGGTTTTGGTAAAATCTTATTGCAAAACAGCATTGACAAAAAAGGCGATCAGTGCTATTTTGTATATACAAATTCATTTGCAGCTGATTGGAAAAACCAAAGGCTAAAGTGATGCTTCTGGAAAGGAGCAGGCTTTAGCCTTTTTCTTTTTGCCGTTAAGGAGAAGAAATGAGGCTGCAGCATCTGTAAAGGAGGCTACTTATGGCAACAAGTACAGGGATTCCCAATGCCGTTACCACAGGCACCCGTTTCAATGCGTGGTACAAAAGAGAAGATTCTTGGTCCATTCTCATTGCCTTAGGGCTGATTGCCGCCATAACGGCTGCTTTTTTCAGCGGAGGGCTTGGAATATTCAAAGCCATGGCCGTTACTGTGCCTGGCTGGGCCAATGACCTGGGTAAGCTCGCTGCCGGACTGGGCTCAAATAGCGTTGGTTTATTGTACTTATATGGATTTTTTTTAGTGCTATTTGGTGTTGCAGCCCGTATTATGGGCTATGATCTCGGCCGGTTTGCCGCCGGATTTACGCTGTTATTTCTGGTTTCGATCATCATTACCGTCTTAGGTTCCAATAAGTTTTTAAAAGAATGGCAGTTGGAAACGCCGCTCTTGGCGCTTATCATCGGCATGGCGGTCGGCAATACCGTTCGGCTGCCGCAATGGTTCCACAGTGCCTTACGAACCGAGTTTTATGTCAAAACCGGGATTGTCCTGATGGGAGCTACCTTGCCTTTCACCATTATCCTGCAGGCAGGCCCCATGGCGATCTTGCAGGCCACCATTGTTGCGGTTACGACCTTTGCCGCTATTTATTTTGCGGCAACCAGGCTGTTTGGCCTTGAACCGCAGTTTGGCGCGACGCTGGGAGCCGGTGGGTCGATCTGCGGCGTATCGGCAGCTATCGCGATTGGCGGTGCTTGCCGTTCCGAAAAAGAACATGTTTCTGTTGCGATCTCCATGGTTATTATTTGGGCTGTTGCCATGATATTCCTGCTGCCGGCAACGGCAAAGTTTTTAGGCTTAGCGCCCGGGCCGGCCGGAGCCTGGATTGGTACATCCGAGTTTGCCGATGCAGCCGGCTTTGCGGCTGCCGAAGCGATTGGCGATGAGCGTGCCGTTAAAACCTTTACGTTAATGAAGGTCATCGGCCGGGATATGTTTGTTGGTGTATGGGCGCTATTGGTTGCCTTTTTATCGGTTACCATCTGGGAGAGAAAATCAGCCGCTCAAGCTGAAAAGGTGGGAGTGGGCGAGGTCTGGAACCGTTTTCCGAAATTTATTATTGGCTTTTTTATTGCTTCCATCGTGACAACACTGGTCATAACTTATGCCGATCCCAAATTAGGAACGCTATATAATAAGGAAGCGATCGGAGCGATTAAGACACTTCGGGGCTGGACGTTCACCTGGACCTTCCTGTGTATCGGTTTTACGACCCGGTTCCGTGAACTGACTTCTTTTGGCTGGAAACCTTTCGCTGCGTTTGCTGTTGGGGTGGCGATTAATGTGCCGCTTGGTTATATCTTATCCAATATTGTCTTTGTGGAGTATTGGCTGGGGATTAAATAACCGGATCATGAAACGATAGTTGACTGACCGTTTGCGGTCTATCCGATGGAGGCGGTGTTAAGAAATGAAGAGCAACAATCTGATGGTCAACCATGTGACCTATGTGATCCTTAAATTAACGGCTGAGCAGCCGCCTTATCATATCTTGGCAGACGGTCCGGTTGATCAAGCCGCTGTGCTTGAGTTTGCCGAGCAGGTCGCGGCAAGGCCCCGGCGGGTTGCCGGGATGGTTGCCGCATTAAGCCGGCAAAACTTTGCCATGACGTTTAGCAAAGATCACATTTATGCTCATTCGACCGAAATAGGCGCTCAAGCCGCCAAGAAATACCTGCTTGAGCAAGGCTATCAGGATCATGAATTCGAGATTTTTTTAGAATATACCCGCAGCTGGGGGATCATGTAGAAAAAGGGCTGGTCTGAGAATACTCAGACCAGCCCTTTTGACTATGACTGTCATCTATACCTGATATGGATATTAGCTATTTTACATCAGCCGGCCACAAGAGTAGAATGAAGATAGAAATAAAGAATACCATTGATTGCTTGTCAGTCGTTATGGGAATAAAGTCACCGTGGGAACTGGATGGTAAACAGGATGGATATTATACATTTGCTGTATTTCGTGGAAGTTGCCAAGCAGGAAAGTTTTACCAAGGCTTCAGCCTCCTTGTATGTTTCTCAGTCCACCATCAGTAAGCTGATCAAGAACTTAGAAAGTGAGCTAGGGGTGGCCTTGTTTCATCGTGCACCCAAGCGGGTTTTGCTTACTGATGCCGGGACACTGTTGTTTGGCAAGGCACAACTCATTTTAGATACGTTAAATAGCATCAATACCGACTTGTATGAATTGGCCGGTACACCCAAAGGTCATTTGAAAATTGGCATTCCGCCCATGGTGCAAATGCTGTTTCCCAAAGCCATTGCCGAATTCAATGCCTTGTATCCGCAGATTACCATTGACTTACTGGAAGTGGGCTCCCGTAAAGTTGAACTGGGACTTGAAGAAGGCAGTCTGGATGTCGGTATTGTCGTTTTGCCTACATTAAATAGAGGTGATTTGGAAATCGCGCCTTTTTTAATCGACTCGCTCATGCTGATCACCCACGCCGAAAGTCCACTGGCCGCGAAAACCATGATTGATATGAATGATTTGCGCAATGAGTCTTTTGTACTCTACAGCGAGGGTTTTGCGTTGCATGATCATATCCTGGAAAAGTGCAAAGAATTAGGGTTTCGGCCCAAGGTGGTCTGTGAAACCGCACAATGGGACTTCATGGTAGATATTGTGGCCTCAAAGCTGGCCATTGCCTTTTTACCGCAAATTGTCTGCAATAAACTGGATCTGCAGTCCCTGCGCTGCATCCCGGTCAAAAATGAGATTAAGCCCTGGCATTTGGCCATCGCCTGGAAAAATAATACCTACCTTTCCTATGCTACCCGGGCGTGGTTAAGTTATATTTTTAAAACTTTTGGTATTGAAAGCCAACATTTAAAGGGGGAATCGCTATGAATATGGATATCGAGAAAGAAATTAAGGAAAGCGCAAAAGTGGCGATCGGTCTTGGTGTTTTCAGCAGTTTGGCTGTCGTTATTTTGGGGATTATTCTCAATGTCTTGCATTAACCCCATGTAAGCCTTTGCCTGGTACCGAACGGCGCTCTCTCTTTTGGGGAAAAGGAGAGAGCCGTTCGGTGCGTTTACATAGATTTTTGGTCAATCGGACCTCCAATTAGTGGCTTCCCTTTTTATGGGCTGGTCAGCTGCTTCAGTACTGTTTTGAAGCAACTGGCTGGCCTTTTCTTTTTTATTGAAAGAACTGCATAGCTTGTAAAAGGTTCGGGAAAACTGTCGATTGATAGGCTGAATTTGTGAAAAATGGAGCATCACTGTGAAAAAAAGAACTAGATGTCAAATTGTTGCTATATTACAAAGATTTTGTTACAATGGTTCAGGGGATAAGCTTTACTTATATTAAATCGTTGCTATCGTGTAAAAATAATGGCAACGCAGATTCAGAAATGGTTTTTTTATATTTACCAAGAGGGGGTTTTTGTGTGGAAATTTTGGTTTGCATTAAGCAAGTTCCCGGAACTTCAGAGGTTGAAGTAGACCCAGAAACTGGCGTATTGAAAAGAGAAGGTATTGACTCGAAAATGAACCCTTATGATTTGTATGGCGTGGAAACCGCTATCCGGATCAAAGAACAAACAGGGGCGAGAGTTACTGTTGCCAGCATGGGGCCGCCACAAGCGTCCGAAATTCTGCAAGAAGCATTCATGATGGGTGCTGACGAAGCAGCTCTATTCACTGACAGAAAATTTGCCGGTGCTGATGTTCTTGCAACATCTTATACCATTGCACAAGGCATCAAAAAAGTGAATATCCCTGACTTAATCATCTGTGGTAAACAAACAACTGACGGTGATACGGCTCAGGTTGGACCGGAATTGGCTGAATTCCTTAGCATTCCGCATGTTGCCAACGTAACCAAAATCATCGAAGTGACTGACAAAGCCATCACAGTTGAGATGGATATGGGCCACAGCGTTGAGATCGTAGAAATGCTGTATCCTTGCCTGATCACAGTTGAAAAAGGCATCAATGTGCCAAGATTGCCTTCATTCAAACTTAAGTTAGCTACTAAAAACAAAAAGATTCCGTTCTACAGCCTAAGCGATTTTGAAGACAAAAACGAAAAAAATTATGGCTTGAACGGTTCACCAACTCGCGTGCTCAGAATCTTCTCACCAGAAGCTAATTCTGATCGTGAAACTTGGACAGGCAGCGGTGAAGAGCTGACTGGAAAATTAGTGAAAAAGCTAAAAGAACTTAAGTTTGCATAAGGAGGGACAATCATGGCTAGAATCATAATTAATCAAAGTTTAGTTTCTAAACCAGAAGAGTTAGTGAGACTCTGTCCATTTAATGCAATTGAATGGGATAACGAGTATCTCCAGATAAATGCTGCTTGTAAAATGTGTAAACTTTGCGTGAAAAAAGGTCCTGCCGGCGTTTTCACTTGCGAAGAAGAAAAAGTCGAAGAAATCGACAAGAGCTTATGGAAAGGCGTCTGCGTGTATGTTGACCATGTAGATGGCGATATCCATCCGGTTACTTTCGAATTGATCGGCAAAGCCAAAGAAATGGCTGCAAAAATCAACCATCCTGTGAATGTTATTTTCGCAGGTTCCAATATTGAAGCGAAAGCCGCTGAAATTCTCCATTATGGTGTGGATGAAGTTTTCGTATATGATGCTCCTGAGCTGAAACATTTCCGCATTGAGCCATATACTGCCGTTATGGAAGATTTCATTAACACCACCAAACCGTCCACCATTCTGTTTGGCGGTACTAATGTGGGCCGTTCGCTGGCTCCGCGTGTAGCTGCAAGATTCCGCACTGGTCTGACTGCTGACTGTACCATTTTGGATATGGATGAAAGCACTGACCTGGCGCAGATCCGTCCGGCTTTCGGCGGTAACATCATGGCTCATATCTATACACCAAATAACCGTCCGCAATTTGCGACTGTACGTTATAAAATCTTTGACGCTCCTGAGAGAAACCAAGAGCAAAGCGGCAAAATTACCCTTTGCAAGCTAGATGCCGACAAATTGAATTCCCGCATCAGCGTAAAAGACGTGAAAAAGAAAGAAACCGTTCAAACCATCGAGGATGCTGAGGTTATCGTAGTAGCCGGCGGCGCAATCAAATCCAAAGAGGGTCTTGAAATGTGCAAAGGCATCGCTGAAAAACTGGGCGGTATGCTTGCTGTTACCAGACCATTGGTTGAAGCCGGTTTGGCTGATGCCAGACTGCAAATCGGTCTGAGCGGCAGAACGGTTAAACCTCGTCTGATCATTTGCGCGGGTGTTGCCGGTTATATCCAGTTTGTTGCTGGTATGGACAAATCCGATACCATCATTGCAATCAATACTGATCCGGACGCTCAAATTTTCAACGTAGCTCATTACGGTATTGTGGGCGATGTGAATGAAATTCTGCCAAAACTTGCTGAAGAACTTGGCGCTTAAGAGAATGCCCGTAAATTTATAGTTAAGGGGTGACAAACTATGGATTACAAAAAAGTCGATAGTAAAGATATAGAGTTTTTAGTGTCCGTTGCAGGTAAAGATAAAGTGTTTGTTGGCGATCAAATTCACGAAACATACAGCCGTGACGAAATTGTGCATGCCGGCAAATATCCTGATGTTGTAATTGAAGTAGAAACAACTGAAGAAGTTTCTAAAATCATGAAATACGCTTACGATAACAACATTATCGTAACTCCACGCGGTCAAGGTACCGGTCTTGCCGGTGCAGCGGTTGCCTTCCAAGGCGGTATCATGATCTCCACCGTTCGTATGAACAAAATTCTTGAACTGGATGACGAGAATCTGACACTGACTGTAGAGCCGGGCGTACTGCTGATGGATATCATCAAATTCGTTCAAAGCAACGATTTGTTCTATCCACCAGATCCAGGTGAAAAATCCGCTTCCATCGGTGGCAACATCTCCACTAATGCCGGCGGTATGAAAGCCGTTAAATATGGCGTAACCAGAGATTATGTTCGTGGTTTGGAAGTTGTTCTTCCAGACGGCCGTATCATTGAAGTGGGCGGCAAAAACGTTAAAAACAGCTCCGGTTACAGCGTAAAAGATTTGATTGTTGGTTCAGAAGGTACGCTTGGTTTTATCACCAAAGCGATCCTGAAACTGTTACCACTGCCTAAAATCTCGCACAGCTTATTGGTACCGTTCCCTGATTTGGCTACTGCTATTGAAACTGTGCCAAAAATCATTAAATCCAAATCCATCCCAACTGCGATTGAATTCATGGAGCGTTCCGCTATTGTGGCTGCTGAAGAATTCCTTGGCAAAAAATTCCCGGATAAATCTTCCGATGCGTATCTCTTGTTGACTTTCGACGGCAACAAGAAAGAAGAAGTTGAAGATGCTTATGAAAAAGTGGCTCATATCTGCTTAGAAGCAGGCGCTTTCGACGTATTCATCTCCAACACCCAAGAAAGACAAGAAACCATCTGGAAAACCCGCGGTGCTTTCCTGGAAGCCATCAAAGCTTCTACCAGCGAACTGGATGAGTGCGACGTTGTTGTTCCTAGAAATAAAGTGGCTGAATTCATCAAATTCACCAACGAACTGCAAAAAGAAGTGGACATCCGCATTCAAAGCTTCGGTCATGCCGGCGATGGCAACTTGCACGTGTACATCTTAAGAGATGACCTGGGCGAAACCGAATGGAAAACCAAATTGCATAAAGCAATGGATAGAATGTACGATAAAGCAACCGAACTCCATGGTCTTACCTCCGGTGAGCATGGTATCGGTACTGAAAAGAAACCTTACCTGGCCAAAGCAATGGGTCCAGAGTACATGGAACTTCTCAGAAACATTAAAGCTGCATTTGACCCTAAAAACATTCTCAACCCTGGTAAAGTTTGCTAATTGAGATATGAGAAACAGGCTGCCGATGATTCGGCAGCCTGTTTTCTTATGTTTCATGAATACAAAATTAATATTGTAAGCTAACTGGACATATACATGTACAAATCGAAAAAAGTAATTATACTAAAAATTCTGTATACTTTGTTCATTCTAGCAGGAATCTTATTAGCACAAGTAGAAAAATATGGTCACTAAAAAGTTTATGATTTGCCGGCAAGAATACGGAGGTGAAACAGGTCTTGCCAAACTAATTAGGACTAGGGGAGGAAAAGTATGAGAAAGACAGTTGCCATTTTTGTCGTGTGTTTATTTGCAATTGCCTTATTGGCCGGTTGTGGAAGTTCCACAGTACAAGCGCCGTCAGACAAGAAATTCATTAATATTGCAACTGGTGGAACGGCCGGCACCTATTATCCGCTAGGCGGTGCAATGGCGGAAATTCTCAATAAAAACATTCCTGGTATGAATGCCAGCGCTCAAAGTACGGGTGCATCTGTAGCTAACATTAATATGTTAAAAGACGGCAAGGTCGATATTGCTTTCGTTCAAAATGACATTACTTATTATGCTGCAAATGGTACAGAAATGTTTAAAGACAAGAAGGTTCCTAATTTAGTTGGTTTGGCAACCTTATATCCTGAAACAATTCAAATTATTACCTTAGACAAAACGGGCATTAAGACGATTGCTGATCTTAAAGGCAAACGGGTTGCCGTTGGCGCTGCCGGAAGTGGTACGGAAGCCAACGCCCGTCAAATATTAGAAGCCTATGGAATTACTTATCAAGATATAAAAACGCAATATCTGTCTTTCGGAGAGGCCGCGAGTGGCTTGAAGGATGGGAATGTTGATGCGGCATTTGTTACTGCCGGTTTCCCAACCGCTGCGATTCAAGACATTGCTGCTCAAAATCAAGTTGTCTTACTCGCTGTAGAGCCTGATAAAGCGGACGCGTTGATCAGCAAGTATCCTTTCTATACCAAGATCAAGATACCGGCCAATACGTATCCCAATCAAGCAGCAGATGTATCGGCGGTCGCCGTAATGGCCATGTTGGTCGCTACGGATAAACTGGATGCCGATATGGGCTATAAGATTACTAAAGCTATTTACACCAATTTGGATCGTCTGCAAGCTTCGCACTCGGTTGGTAAACAAATCACAAAAGCAGGTGCTAAAGATGGTATGCCGATCAGCCTGAATGCGGGTGCCGAGAAATTCTTTAAAGAATAGCCATTGATGTTATGAAGGAGGATAGCTGGAGCCGATTGCTCGGCTCCGGCTTATTTATGAATAGAAGAAAATGGAGACTTATTCTATGCAGCATCGTGTTATTCAGTGGCTTCTTCTGGTACTTTATCGCAAGTGAGTGTCTGGTGGTTGAATCAAATAACGGAATTATTTTGCGTTTGCCTGCAAAAGCCGGCGAACAACTTTCGTTAACATATACTCATTCGGTACAAAAAACTCAAGTGATTGAAAATATTGTCATCCAAGCTAATGGTAGCTTAGTTGTGGATTCTACAGAATATGAATCTTTTGGTGTAGGCTTGCCCTTTTTAGCCTCTGAAGGTCATTTTCGGCAGGAAGGTAACCGCTTTATTTTAGAAAATATCGGGCGTTCTCTTGATATGATTAATCTACGGGCTGGTCCTGAAGCACAGCTTAAACTCAGTTTTCATGATCAGACATACGCATTATTTCAAATGGTACCAAATGGGACGCTTATTCGGTTGCGTGTCGCTCCCTATTACTCTACATGGCTTAACTAGAACGCAATGTTAGGAGGGAATCTATTGAGTCAGCAGCTTAGCGCAGATGAAATCTTGAAAAAGTACGACCGGGAATCCGATACGCGGGATTTTAAAGGATTTATGGCTATTATTGTTTCGGCTATCGCCATTGCGTTTTCAGTTTTTCAATTATACACGGCTATCTTTGGTGTATTGGATGCTCATTTACAAAGAGCCATCCACCTGAGTTTTGGCATGGCTCTGATTTTTTTGCTTTATCCGACCAGGCGCAATTGGTCGCGCGTGAAGCTACATCCGTTTGATCTTACCTTGGCAATTCTGGGTGCGGCAGCCCCACTCTATATCATTGCCATGTATGATCAGTTAGTGCTGCGGGCTGGTACTGTTACACCAACCGATATGATGGTTGGATTGATTGGTGTCTTATTGGTCATCGAGGGTGCACGGCGGGTAGTCGGAATTCCGATGGTCGTTGTGGTGATCTTCTTTTTAGGTTATGCTTTCGCCGGTCCCTACGCGCCAGGAATATTGGCTCATCGTGGATTGACTGTAGATGAGCTGGTTGGCCACTTATTCTTTACAACGGAAGGTATTTTTGGCATCCCGTTAGGCGTTTCATCAACATTTATCTTCCTATTCATTTTGTTTGGAGCCTATCTGGAAACAACGGGATTAGGAAAGTTTTTTATTGATATCGCCAACGCCATTGCTGGCTGGGCTAGTGGGGGGCCGGCTAAAGTGGCCGTTTTGTCCAGCGGCCTTATGGGAACAGTGTCAGGCAGTTCTGTTGCCAATGTTGTTGGGACAGGCAGTTTTACCATTCCCATGATGAAAAAACTAGGCTATCATAAGGACTTTGCCGGTGCAGTTGAAGCCGCCGCTTCAACTGGTGGACAATTAATGCCGCCGGTTATGGGCGCAGCGGCTTTCTTAATGGCTGAGTTCGTTGGAGTACCTTATCTTGAAGTTGTTAAAGCGGCAACCATTCCAGCGCTCCTTTATTTCGCCGGCATTTGGATTGGGGTGCATTTCGAAGCCAAAAAGAATAACCTCAAAGGAATTCCCCGGGATCAGCTTCCCAAGGCTGCTGTTTTATTCAAAGAAAAAGGTCACTTGGCCATTCCGTTGCTGGCTATTATTTATCTGTTAGTTTCAGGCTATACTCCAATGAAGGCGGCACTATGGGCCATCTTCTTAGCGATTGGTGCTTCCATGCTTAGGAAATCGACCCGTATCAAACCAGGGGAAATTGTAGCGGGTTTAGAAAAAGGTGCAAAAGGGGTACTGGGAGTACTGGTAGCTTGTGCTGCAGCGGGCATTATTATTGGTGTTGTGACCAAAACCGGTGTTGGTTTAAAGTTAGCCTCAGCGTTATTAGATCTCTCCGGGGGATTGCTGTTGCCAACCATGTTTTTTACGATGATTACTTCGATCATTCTTGGTATGGGAGTTCCTACGACAGCCAACTACGTGATCACTTCAACGATAGCCGCCCCTGCACTTGAACAAATGGGCGTTCCGGTACTGGCAGCACATTTATTTGTTTTTTACTTTGGGATCATTGCTGATGTGACTCCTCCGGTTGCTCTGGCTGCCTACGCCGGCTCTGCGGTCAGTGGCGGGAATGCTTTGAAAACAGGCATTAATGCATCCAAGCTTGCGATTGCTGCTTTCTTAATTCCTTACATTTTTGTATTTTCACCGACTTTATTGATGATTAAAGCAACAGCTGGAACAGTATTATTTGCAACTTGTACAGCGTTAATCGGAATGATTGGACTGGGTGCCTCAATGATCGGCTATTTTATTGTTAAAACCAATATATTTGAGAGAATCTTATTTTTTGTAGGCGGAGTTATGCTTGTGGATCCCGGGTCGGTCACTGATTTAATAGGAATTGGGCTGTTAGCCATTGCGGTATTTTCACAACTCGCGAATAAACGCAAAAACTTGACTATCAGTAGTTAATTTTAGAGAATCGGTTACCATGATCATGAGTCACCTCTTTAGCAGCCTAAAAGAGGTGACTATTTTTTATCATTAGCAGATACCTAATTTATGCAACAAATGTACGCTTGGAGTGTAAAACGATAAAAAATATCAAACATATATGGACAAAAAGGCTTCAACATGCTACAATTCTACATGTACAGTGTTTAAGAAAAATAATTGCATTGGCAAAGATGCCACCCAAAATATAAGCTGTTGGCTTATGTTTTTGGGTGTTTTTTTATGCCGTAATGACAGTGCCGCTAGTTTGTATACAGGCTGGATGTGCTGGACTAGTATAGAAAGGATTGATGTTAAAGAGTGATTATTTTAGAAGATATAAATAAGCATTTTGGTCAACTGCATGTTTTAAAAGGGGTTGATCTGACGGTAAAGAGCGGGGAAAAGGTCGTTGTCATTGGCCCAAGCGGTTCAGGTAAAAGTACGCTGATTCGCTGCATTAACTTATTGGAAAAGCCGACATCAGGCCGGGTTGAAGTGGACGGCGTGGATTTGATGGCCTCTGAAGCCGGCGTAGCAAAAGTCCGCCAATCGGTCGGAATGGTTTTCCAGCAATTCAATCTCTATCCCCATATGACCGTGCTTGAGAATCTGACTTTGGCACCCACGAAACTCAAGGGTGTATCGCTGCAGGAAGCGACTGAATCCGGGCTGGCCTACCTGGAACGGGTGGGGCTGAAGGAAAAAGCCAATGCTTATCCGTCGCAGTTGTCCGGTGGTCAGCAGCAACGGGTGGCTATTGCCAGAGCTCTGAATATGAAACCCAAAATCATGCTTTTTGATGAGCCTACGTCAGCGCTTGACCCGGAAATGATTCAGGAGGTTCTGGATGTTATGATTGGGCTGGCCGATGAAGGCATTACCATGGTGGTGGTTACGCATGAAATGGGCTTTGCCCGCAAAGTAGCTGACCGGGTTATCTTCATGGATGAGGGAAGAATTCTGGAAGAGGGAACCCCGGAGCACTTCTTTACCAATCCGCAGAACGAGCGGACTAAGTTATTCTTAAGCCGAATTGCCCATGTTTAATCATGATGAAAATGAGGGGGAGTACTTTATGAAAAAAATCGTGTATCTTATGTTGAGCCTGATCCTTGCAGCAGGCTTGCTTGTTGCCGGTTGTGGCAGCAGCACTGCACCATCCAACCAGGCAGCCGGTGGTGAGGCCCCGGAAATTAAAGCAATCAAAGACCGCGGTGTTCTCAAAGTAGGGGTAAAAGTTGACGTTCCGAAATTTGGTTTCAAAGACCCGCAAACCGGTAAAGTGGATGGGATGGAAATTGATCTGGCCAGAAAATTGGCTAAAAAAATTCTAGGTGACGAAAACAAAATTGATGTTCAGGGCGTAACAGCCAAAACTCGCGGTCCGCTGCTGGATAACGGTGAAATTGACTTGGTTATTGCGACCTTCACCATCACGGAAGAACGTAAACAAAGCTATAATTTTTCTGATCCTTACTTCAGTGACGGCGTTGCCTTAATGGTTAAGAAAAATTCCGGTGTCCAAAGCCTAAAAGATCTGAATGGCAAGAAAATTGGGGTAGCCCAAAGTGCAACCAGCAAAAAAGCTTTAATTGATGAAGCGGAAAAACAAGGCCTGAAAATTCAGTTCCTGGAATTCGGTACTTATCCGGAAATCAAAACTGCTTTGGATTCCGGCCGTATCGACTGCTTCTCGGTTGACGCAGCCATTCTGTTTGGTTATCTTGATGATTCTACAACTATTCTTCCAGACCGTTACAGCCCGCAATTATATGGTATTGCATCCAAGAAATCCAATACCGGCTTAGCTAAGCTTGCAAATGATACAGTCGGCGAAATGAAAGCTTCCGGTGAGCTTGATCAATTGATTCAAAAGTGGGGTCTTAAATAGTGCCAGGACCTTTCGCCGGGTTTAAGTGGCTGGCTGTATTCCGTGACTGGTCTGTTTTCGCCGAAGGTTTTGTCATGACGATAGCACTGTCCGTACTGGCATTGGCATTGGCTTTATTGCTGGGAGTTTTATTTGGCGTGCTGGGAACAGCTCAATGGAAGCCCTTCCGCTGGCTAAACCGGGTGTATGTTGAATTTATTCAAAACACGCCGCTCGTTATTCAAGTATTCTTTCTGTATCATGGTCTGCCTCATTTGGGGATTATGCTGCCGGTTTTTTCGGTGGGCATGCTGGGAGTCGGGATTTACCATGGCGCTTATATTGCCGAGGTTGTCCGTGCCGGTATCCAGGCTATTCCCCGGGGACAGCATGAAGCTGCTTATTCACAGGGGTTTTCCTATTGGGAATCCATGCGTTACATTATTTTACCCCAAGCCAAACGAATGGCTTATCCGCCTTTAACCAATCAGGCGGTCAGTCTGATTAAAAATACTTCGGTTATGGCCATGGTGGCCGGGGGTGATCTCATGTATCATGCGGATTCCTGGGCGAGCAGCAATTTATATTACGGTCCGGCCTATGTGGTGACCGGCTTGCTGTATATCGCGATCTGCTTTCCGTTGGCTACTTACGCCCGCCGCCTTGAGCGCAAGCTGGAGGTGTCGTTATGATTCAAGAATTGCTTCAGCCTGAACTGCTGGCCTTTTTGGGAGAAGGCTTGCTGACAACCATGTATATTGCCGTGGCCTCCATTATCCTGAGTCTGATCTTTGGTACGCTGCTGGGAGTTGCCCGTTTTTCCAACCATGTTGTATTTGGGAAGATGGCAGTGGTTTATATTGAGGCGGTCCGGAACACCCCCTTGCTGCTGTTCATTTTAGCAGCCCGTTTCATGACGCCACTGCCGCCGGTCCAAGCCGGTGTGGCGGCCATGACAGTATTTACTGCCGCCATCATTGCGGAAATTGTGCGGGGTGGTTTGAACTCCATCCATCGTGGTCAGTGGGAAGCTGCCAAATCACAAGGCTTTAGTTATTGGGAAACCTTGCGCTTTATCATTTTGCCGCAAGCATTCCGCAATATGATTCCGCCGATTGTCTCGCAATGCACAACCGTCATCAAGGATACTTCCTTTGTTTGGGCGGTCGGTATTGAGGACCTGACCGGCAAAGGGATGATTATTATGGGCAAATATGGCTCGACTGCGCAGGTCTTTACCATTTTTGGCACCATCGCGCTGATCTACTTTATATTGAATTATGCGATGTCCAGCTATGCCCGGATGCAGCAACGCAAACTGTTATACCGTAGCTATTAAAAGAAGGAGCCATCTATTGGCTCCTTCTTTATTTTGCAGGTAAGTGGCATAAATAGAAAAATGATAAAATAAATTGAAACTAAGCAGGAGTTTAACCATTTGTGATGAAATTAAATATAAAAGTCCGATAATTCTAAATATTGTGCGATTATATCGAACAATATTTTTTAACACCGGTATTTATGAACGATGTCCGATGTGATAGAACGATGATGGGGGTATGTGCTTGAAGGCGATTTATCTGGATTGTTTTTCCGGCATTAGCGGCAATATGATGGTCGGGGCGTTACTGGATGCCGGCCTGCCGCTGGATGTTCTCAGTGATGAATTAAAGAAGCTGGATATCGGCTCTTATGCCCTGGTCAATCAGGAAGTTGTCAAACAAGGCGTAAAGGCCCGGTATTTTAATGTTGAAATCCGGCAATGGTTTAAAAAATCCCGCAACCTAAGCGCGATTCAGAAATTGCTGGCAGCCAGTGATTTAAGTGAACAGGTAAAAACTACGGCTGGAAAAGTTTTTTTACGGCTGGCTGAGGCGGAAGCCAAGGTACATGGGGTAGACATCGAACAGATTCATTTCCATGAAGTCGGTGCAATCGATTCGATTATTGACATTGTGGGGACAGCTATCGGGCTGGAATATCTGGGGATTGAGCAAATCTATGCTTCGGAGCTTCATGTCGGCTCAGGCTATGTGAAGTGCAGCCATGGTCTGATGCCGGTACCGGCACCGGCGACAGCCGAACTGCTGCTGGGAATTCCTTTTTATCGCGGACAAATCAGCGGGGAATTGGTGACACCAACCGGTGCAGCCATCGTGGCCAGCCTGGCCCATTCTTTCGGTCCGATACCGGCTCATTTAAAAACAACCCGCATTGCCTATGGTGCCGGCAGTCTGGATCTTGAAATTCCCAATGTTTTGCGTCTGTATCGGGCAACATCGCAGGAAACAGCCGCTGAAGCTAAGATCGTTGAAACCAATATCGATGATTTAAATCCGCAAATCTATAGCCATGTCATGGAACGCTTGTATGAATCAGGTGCCTATGATGTCTATTTTAGTCCGGTCATCATGAAAAAGGGGCGTCCTGGAACCAAATTGTCGGTTATGACAGGAACGGACAGACTGGAGCAGGTCGTGGCTGCCATTTTAAAAGAGACCAGTACCATTGGGGTGCGTATTCTGGATTGTCAGGGCGTCCATCTGGAACGGGAAATTGTGACTGTAGCCACCGAATGGGGGCCGGTCAGAGCCAAGCTTGGGCGTATGGCCGGGCAAGTCGTGAATGCCGCCCCCGAATTTGAGGATTGTAAAGCCATTGCCAGTCAGCAGCAGATTCCGCTTAAAATCGTATATCTTACGGTGCTGTCTTTGCTGAAAGACTGGTATGCACCGGCTGAATAAACAAACTTCAGGATAGAAAGGAGGCTGGTTATGCCCATTCTGGACGAAGTCCTAAGCGTCAACCGGCAGTTTGTACAAAATCCACTCAGTCAATATCGGCAGGCTGTGACCGGGAAAATTCCGCGCAAAAAGCTGGCTATCTTTACCTGTATGGATACCCGGCTGGTAGATTTCCTTGAACCGGCTATGGGCATTAAGCGTGAGGATGCCATTGTCATAAAAAATGCCGGCAATTCGGTCACAGGCAATTTTGAAGCAACCATCCGCAGCTTGGTGATCGCCATTTACGAGCTGGGTATCCGGGAAATCATGGTAATCGGCCATGAAGACTGCGGGGTTGCCCACTCGACAGCCGACCAGGTCATCAGAAAAATGCTGCAGCGGGGCATTTCTCCTGACGCCATCAAATTAGTCAGGGAAGAGCTGGAAAGCTGGCTGGATCACTTTCACCGCCCGCACGACAATGTCCGGCAGGTGGTGCAAAAAATCAAAGATAATCCGTTTATTCCCTGCGATGTTCCTGTTCATGGCCTGATCTTTGAGCCGCTGACCGGTGAAATCTCGCTGCTGGTCAATGGCTATGAGGCTGTGGAGTGGGGACAATTGAGGGATAAAAAAACGGCCTGTCTGGAACTTAACCTTATTTAAAGACCAATTCGGAATAAATTCATGACATAGATAGGAGTAGAATACCATGCCACAGCAAACCCATCAACCTAAGTTAATACAGTCGGTAGCCAGAGCGGTACAGATTATGGAACACCTGGGAAGCCACCGTGCTCCGGATACCTTAACCCATATCAGCCGGCAGATTGGTCTTAGCAAAAGTACGACGTACAGTTTGATTGCCACCCTGGAATCTTTGGGCTATGTTTATCAGGATCAGGAAAGCGGCAAATATTCTTTGGGGTTAAAGCTGTTTGAGCTGGGGCAGATCGTCCATGCTAATATGGATCTTAGGGCGATCGCCAGACCGCAGCTAAGCGCTTTGGCGGCTCAATACGGTGAAACGGTGCATCTGGCGGTGCTGTCCGGCGGCTGGGTGACCTATATTGAAAAAGTGGATAGCCAGCATTCCATCCGCATTGCCTCGCAAATCGGCGGCCGCAACCCGGCCTATTGCACCGGAGTGGGGAAAGTGCTGCTGGCCGGCCTGGAGGAAGATAAGCTGGATACCATTCTGGCCGAGCAAGAGTGGAAACAATTTACGGCCCAGACCATTACCGATATCCAGGCATTGAAAGAGCATTTACAAAGCATCCGCGCTCAGGGCTATGCGCTTGACCAGGAGGAGTTTGAAAGTGGTTTGACCTGTGTGGCGGCACCGATTGTGAATCATCGCGGTGCGGTTATTGCGGCGGTCAGTCTATCCGGTCCTTCCAACCGGATGGATTCGGATAAGCTCAGGCCGGTGATTGAAGATCTGCAGCAAACCGCCCGCCGGATTTCCGCAGGGTTTGGTTATAAAGGCTGATGGCAGGAGTGCCACAGTCTTTTATAGCTATATTTATGAACAATGTACGATAATGTAGAACAAAAGCGCTTTCTGAGAATGATCTGAGTCAATTGTCATAAAAAAGGAGGAAGAAAGAATGAAAGTGATCTCCCTAAAACCAGTGGTGGATCAAGCCAAGTGTATTGGCTGCGGCATTTGCGCCAAGGTATGCCCGGCGGTGGCTATTACCGTTACCGCTAAAAAGGCAGTGATTGCCGAAGAACACTGCCGCGGGTGCGGCGGCTGCAACCAGCGCTGTCCGGTTGAAGCCATTGCCATGGTCCGGATGGAAAAGCCGTATCAGGTTGCGGTAGCCATTGATGATGTGGATTACCAGGCCATTACCCGGCTGTGTGTGGCTGCCAAGTTGCATCCTGAACAGATTATTTGCTACTGTACCACCACCCGGGCCGAAGAAGTGGCGGCCGCAATCCTAAAAGGAGCCAGGTCGCCGGAAGAACTGTCCCGCCAGACCGGAATCCGGATGGGCTGTAAGGTGGAATGCATCCAGCCGGTGCTGAGGTTGCTGCAGGCGGCCGGCATTACGCCGGAACGTCCGCCCGGCTACCAGTGGTATGGTTTGACTCCTACCGTGTGGGATATCCCCGAAGCGGTCAAGGCAAAGTATAACAGCCGCGGGTTTTATTTTGATGAAGACATCAAGCTGCTGGAACAAGTGGTCCATGCCAGTGTGAAAAAGGAGGAAGGAAAATGAGACGCAAGCCGATTACCCCGATGGACCCCAGAGCGTCGCAATATGGGATTGCACCCGAACGGGTGACCAAACGGATGGCTGCTTATCCGGAAATGACTTCGCTGCTCATTAAAGACTTGTTCGCCGATACACCAGCCGTTATTTACCCGCATGAAGAAGGCTTGACTACTGTCCGCAAAGCCGCCGAAGCCGCGCTCAGCCGGGTGGATATGTCCATGATCAAACCAAGGGATTCCGTCAATGTGCTGGCGTCACACCACGGGTTTACCCTGTTGGGTGGTGAACCTTATGCCGAATTGCTGCGGGTTGTCCGCGATGTCATCGCCGAACGGACCGGCACAGACAATATCCGCCTGCGGGCCGGTGTCGGGCTGCGTTTCCGCGAGACCGAAGAATATATTAAACGCTACCGGCTGGATGAGCATTTTAAAGGCAAGGCTCGCGGCGTCGCTCCTATCGATGAGGGAGTGGCCATTCAAACCGAAATCGGTACTTTGTATGGCATCAAAGCAGTCTATGATGCCGACTGGATCGTGCATGTGCATAACAGCGACGTCCGGGAAGTGCATTTTCATCGTCAGGTCGACCGGGCCGTAAAACCTTTCGGCATGTCCTACGCCCGGATTGAAACCCGTTCGACCTATCATTGGAACATGGGGCCGCGGGGTGCTAATTTTACCGCCCGTTCTATTTTTGAATCCGAATTCGTCAAGAGCAAGTTTGCCTTTGCCGCTTTTTTAAATATGTCACCCAGCGGCGTGGTGGGCGTGACAGCGGAAAATGATCTTTATGTTCTCAACGATCAGCTTACCGTAGAAGGGCTGACTTACTACGGCAAAATCATGACCCTGCTGGGAGAAATTGATGAATGTATTGTTGGGCTGGATTTCCCCTGTCCTGTGCCTTACGTTTTTGCCGCCGGCGTCATTTACGCCAATTTTGTCGGGGCCAATGATGATTTGTTTGATCTGGATAAAGGACTGCCACCCTATACCTGGTATACCGAAGCGTTTTATGACAAGAGCGGTAAACCGCTGATTGACAGCATCATGCCGGTCAATCCGGCCATTAAGATGGTGGTGCATAATTATGCCTGGGGCGGTTATCCCAGCGCGTTTTTCTCGGAGCATATCCCGACCATCGTCGTGGGCCAGCAGCAGGCTGAGCTGTTTAACCAGGACCCGCAGAACCTGTCCTATATGCAATATGCCGTTGTGGCCAATGGACTGGATGAGGCCATGCATTTTGCTTACCATGCGGCCAAAACCGATAAAGTCATCATTTTTGACGGGGCCATGGGCGGCATTAATGTCAGTCATTCCCTGGCCGATATGCTGCAGGCCAAGGCACCGGCCGTGGCCAAGCGGGTGGACCGGGAACTGATGCCGAAATGGCTGAAGCAAAGAGGCGTATCACCAACATAGAAGCGGAGGTTATCATTATGCAGGCAAACATGAATCAGCAGCAGGATATCCGGGATGTGATTTTTGCTTCTGTAGCGGGCAAGGTCTACTTTGCCGATATTGTGGTGGAACGGGCCGGAGTGCTCTCCGGGGTCAAGCGGATGGCCGAGCAGCTTGGCACGTTCGGACTGAAAGTTAAAATTTTTCGTACCGATGGCGAAAGCATTGCCGCCGGCCGGGTGGTTGCCACCTTGACCGGATCGGCCAAACAAATGGCCATGGCCGAAGAAGTGGCCATCGGCATTATGGCCAAGACTTCAGGAATTGCGACGGCAGCCCGGCAGGCCGTAACGCTGGCGGACGGCGATTTTGGCATCATCTCCGGGGCCTGGAAGAAGATGCCGCCTGACATCAAGCAACAGGTGAGGGAAGCCGTGGTTTGCGGCGGTGCGGCCTTCAGAATCTGCGATCAGCCTTTTTTGTACCTGGATAAGAATTTTGTCCGGATGCTGGGCGGGATTGCCGAAACACTGGCAGCTGTCCGGTCTATCCAGGATAAGAAAAAGGTCATTCAACTTAAGGGTCATGAGCATCCGGTGGCCGAGGAAGCCTTGATTGCCGCCCGGCATGGCGCCGATCTGATGATGGTGGATACCGGACAGGTGAGCGACCTGGAAGCGGCTCATCATATCCTCAGTCAGCAGGGCTATCGGGACCAGGTGAAACTGGCGTTTGCCCAAGGCATTAAAATCGAGGATATCAGCCTGCTGAAGGGCAAGGGCATTGATTTATTGGATATTGGCGGCAGCATTATCGATGCACCGCTGCTGGATATGAAGCTGGAGGTCCGCAAGGGAGGCCTGTCCGGATGCAGTTGAACCTGCTGGAAAAAACCGAACTGAAGATTCAGGGCATTCGATTGGCTAAAGCCAATTTGACCGGGCTGGCCGCCGAAGTGGCTGCAGTGCTGGATTTGCCGCCTGCCAGCGTGCTGGTCATAGATGTCCGCGAGGATCATATTTGCCTGGATATTCTGGAGAAGACCCTGGATATCCGGCAGATTGCCGGCAAAGAGCAGGTGTTATTGCTGCGGCTGGCCGGTTTGCCGGGAGTGACCCTCGAAGCCGGGGCCTTTGTGGACAGCAGCGGCATTATGGGCCTGATTGCCTGTGATGAGGAGCAGGCTGCCGGGATCATTGATCAAACGGCTGCCTTGCTCAATGAGATTGAACAAAACATTTTGCGGCGAGCCGTGGTTTTTGCCACCGGTTTTGAAGTCAGTCAGGGCATGATTGAGGATACGAATTCGCCTTTTCTGCAGCAATTGTTGGCCGGATTAGGCTATGCCGTGGAATTTGGCGGTATTCTGGAGGATGATTTGTCGCACCTTCGCCACAACATCCAGGAGAAAGCCGACCAAGGATTTGGCCTGGTCCTGACGACTGGCGGGGTAGGCGCCGAGGATAAGGATTTTAGCGTGGAAGCAACAACAGCCTTTGACCCGGAGGCCGCTACCCCCTGGATTGCCAGGTTCGAACAGGGAACAGGCCGGCATGTCAAAGGCGGTATCCGGATCGGGGTGGGGCAGACCGGACTAACGACCGTCATCAATCTGCCTGGGCCCCATGATGAAGTGGTGGCCTGTGGTGCGGTATTGAGCCGGCTCTTAAACCGGGAACGCCCCGATAAGCTGCTGCTGGCCCGGGAGCTCAGCCAGGTGCTGCGGGAGAAGCTGCGGGCCAAAGCCGTTCACGCCCATCCCCAGCACCATCATCGACATAAGGAGTGAGGCATATGGAAAAAAATATTCTGGACCAACTGGCCAAAGAACTTTACCAGGCCGATACCAGTTGCCAGCCTATTACGGCTCTAACCGAGCGGTATCCGGCTATTACCAATGAGCAAGCCTATCAGATCCAACTGGCCGGGCTGAGTCTGCGGCAGGCAGACGGTCACCGGGTTGTCGGCCGCAAGATCGGACTGACCAGCAAAGCCATGCAGCAGGCTCTGGGGGTTTTTGAACCGGACTACGGGTATATTACCGACCGGATGATGGTGCTGGAAGGCGATCCGATTGACCTGAGCACCCTGATTGCACCCAAGATTGAAGCCGAACTGGCTTTTGTCCTGAAAGCCGACCTGAGCGGACCGGGCGTGACCGTGGCGCAGGTATTGCAAGCTACCGAAGGCGTCATGCCGGCGATCGAGATTATCGATACCCGGATTAAAGACTGGAAAATCAAAATTCAGGATACCATTGCCGACGGAGCTTCCATCGGCCGGGTGCTGCTGAGCGGCAAACTGACGCCGGTGACCGCTGTGGACCTGCGCTATATGGGGCTGGTGCTCGAAAAAAACGGTGAAGTGGCGGCAACGGCAGCCGGGGCCGCCGTTCTGGGCCATCCGGCCAACGCAGTGGCTTGGCTGGCCAATAAGCTGGCCGCTTATGACATTGCCTTAAAAGCAGGGGATATCATTATGTCCGGATCGTTGACAGCCGCCTGCCCCATTGGCGCGGGCGACTCCATCAAAGCCACATTTGACCATATCGGGAGTGTCGGCTTAATGGTAAAAAGATAGGAGGGGATCACATGGCGGGAAAACTAAGAGCTGCCATTTTAGGCCCAGGCAATATTGGGATTGATTTGATGTTGAAGTTGTTGCGGAGTCCTTATCATGAGCTGGTTTTAATGGCCGGCATTTATCCCGACTCCGAAGGACTGCGCATGGCTGCCAAAAAGGGCATTGCCATCTCAACGGATGGGATTGACGGGGTACTGGCCTTAAAAAATCTTGATATTGTTTATGATGCAACCGGGGCAAAACCGCACTTGCAGCATGCGCCGCGATTAAAAGAAGCCGGCATTTTTGCGGTTGATCTTACCCCTGCCGCCGTCGGTCCCTATGTGGTTCCGGCCGTCAACCTGGAGCAGCACCTTGACAAGCTGAACGTCAACCTGATTACCTGCGGCGGCCAGGCCACCGTGCCTATCGTGCATGCCATCAGCCGGGTTACCCCGGTTGCGTATGCGGAGATCGTCGCAACCATCAGCAGCTGCAGTGCCGGACCGGGAACCAGAAAAAATATTGATGAATTTACCGAAACCACCCGGCAGGCGCTGATTACGGTTGGGGGCGCCAAAGACGGGAAGGCGATTATCATTTTGAATCCGGCCGACCCGCCCATCCTGATGCGCAATACCATTTACGCCCAATGCGACACGGCACAAATCAACGCCATCAGCCAGTCGGTCGGGCAAATGGTCAAGGATATTCAGCGCTATGTTCCCGGTTACCGGTTAAAGGTTGCGCCTTATGCCGATGACGGCCGGGTTGTGGCTATGATTGAAGTGACCGGTGCCGGCGATTATCTGCCGGTTTATTCGGGGAATCTCGATATAATTACCGCTGCGGCTGTGGCCATTGGGGAACGGTATGCCCAGCATAAAGAAAAGGCGGTGGGATGATGAAAGCCATCCGGATTATCGATACAACGCTGCGTGACGGTATGCATGCCGTCAGCCATCAACTGACTCCGGACCAGATGGCCGCCGTGGCGGCCGGTCTTGACCAGGCCGGTGTCGGCACCATTGAAGTCGGTCATGGCGACGGTCTAGGCGGTTCTTCCCTGCAATATGGCTTTGCGGCCGCATCTGATTTTGATTATCTGGCGGCCGTGGCCCAGGTGGTCCAATCAGCCCGGATTGATGTGCTGCTTATTCCGGGAATCGGGACCATCGACATGCTGCGGGAAGCCATGCAATATGGGGTGAAAACCGTCCGGGTTGCCACGCATGTGACGGAAGCCGATGTCGGCGAGCAGCATATTGGCTTTGCCAAAAAGAACAATCTTGAGGCCATTGGCTTTTTAATGATGTCCCACATGGCTTCACCGCAAAAAGTGGCCGAACAGGCCAAGTTGTTTGAAGGCTATGGGGCGGATATTGTCTATGTCACCGATTCGGCCGGTGCCATGCTGCCGGCTGATGTCAAGGCCAGAGTTGAAGCGGTCCGGCAAGCCGTCGGCATTCCCATCGGGTTCCATGGGCACAACAACCTGGGCCTGGCCATCGGGAATTCCCTGGCCGCTATCGAAGCCGGTGCCACACTGGTGGACGGAACGGTCCGCGGGCTGGGCGCGGGAGCCGGCAATGCCCAGCTTGAGGTGCTGACGGCCGTACTGGCCAAAGCCGGGCTGGAAACCGGCATTGATTTATATAAGATCATGGATGTGGGTGAGGAGCTGGTTGAGCCGCTCATGCACCGCCCGCAAATTATCGGCAATGCGGCACTGGCCATCGGCTATGCCGGCGCTTATGGCAGCTTCCTGCTCCATGCCCAGCGGGCTGCCGAGAAGTTTGGCCTTGATGCCCGGGATATTTTGCTGGAAATGGGCCGGCGTAAGACGGTGGGCGGTCAGGAAGATTTGATTCTGGATGTCGCGATCTCGCTGGCCGGAGCCAAGCGTTAGGAGGTAGACTGATGAAACCGCATTTTGCCAAGCGCTTTCAAATGATTCAAGCTAAAATGAGCGAACTGGATCTGGATTTTTTACTGGTTAATAACCGGGAAAACCTGATTTATTTTACCGGGCTGACACAGATTGAATGTATGGCCATCCTGATTCCCCGGCAGGGTCAGCCCTGTGCCATCACCTTATGGCTGGATGCCCAATTTGTCCGGCAGCAGACCGGCCTGGAGACTTACGGCTATGTTTTCCCCCAGGACAATTTGGCCGACAGTTTGGTCCGGCACATCCGGGCGGGCGGGGTGGAGCAGCCCAGGATCGGCTTTGAACGCTATTTTGTGCCTTTTGCGGTCTATGATGCCTTGCGGCAGGCTTTTCCCGAGCAGGGCTTTGTGAATGCCAGCCCGCTTTTTTACCAGCTGCGGTCCGTGAAGGATGAGCAGGAACTGGCTTTGATGAAGCGGGCCGGACAGATTGTGGCGGCCGGAATGGCGGCCGCCGTGGAGCGGGTGGCTGCCGGAGTATCCGAACTTGAGGTGCTGGCTGAAGCCGAGTATGCCATGCTGAAAGCCGGTTCGGGCGGTTCGCCCTTCCGGCCGCAGGTGGTATCGGGCACGAGAACGCTGTTAACCCATCCGCTGGCCAGTGAAAAGCTCATTCAGGCTGGCGAACTTGTTGTCATTCACCTGGGGGCTGCTTACTCCGGCTATTGTGCCAAGCTGTGCCGGACGGTGGCGGTCGGGAAAGTCGGCGCCGGACGCCGGGCGGTGTATGAGCTATTGCGCCAGGCTCAGGCTGCCGCCTGCCAGGCATTAAAGCCTGGGGTCAGTGTTGACGAAGTTGACCGCAACGCCCGGGAAATCATCCGGGAGGCCGGCTGGGAGCAGCATTACCTGGATGTCATCGGTTATGGTGTAGGAATCCGTCAGTCCGAGTTTTATCCGATTATCGGCAAGGGACGGCAGGACTGTATTGAGGCCGGCATGGTGGTCGATCTGCTGTTGCCGACCATTTATCATCCTGATGTGGGAGGAGCCAGAATTACCGATTGCATCTATATCGGCCAGTCCGGCAACGAAAGGATTACCCCTTATTCACAGGAGCTGATTCAAAAGTAAGATCAAAATAAATAGGAGGAGAATGAACCGATGGTCATTGAAAAAGGTTACGGTCTTGGTGAAAGCCTGCGGCTGTTGTGGCGGAATATAAATGCCGCCGGTGTGGGCACAGGCTTGGTTGCGACCCTGTTTAGTACCTTGGGACCTGGGGTTATTGTCATGAATGCCGCCAAGCAGGGCGGACTGACGGATGGGCAGGCAGTATCCTGGCTGTTTGCCATCTATGCGCTGGGCGGTTTATCCACGATGTTTATGGCGCTGCGCTACCGGATTCCGGTGGTTATTGCCTATAGTATTCCCGGTGCTGTCTTACTGGGAAAAGTGCTCGGTCAGTTTCAACTGAGTGAAGCGGTGGGCGCCTATATGGTGGTGGCTTTTGTGACCTTTTTGCTAACCGTTTCCGGCGTTATCAAGAAGGTGGTGGATCATATCCCGGTTGAAATCATGCTGGGGATGGTTGGGGGTGTTTTACTGAGCTTTGGAGTTGGGATGTTTTCAGCGGCCATGAAAACCCCATCCATTTACGGAGTTATGATTGTGCTGTTTTTTATTGCGATTTCCTTTAAACGTTTTGCACGGAAGGTTCCACCCATTATTGTCTCTATGGTGGCCGGTGTGATTTTATTATCCGTGTTTGGGCAAATCAAGCCGGTGCAGCTAACCCTTGAGTTTGCCAGACCCGAACTGGTCATGCCCAGTCTGAGCTGGCAGGCTGTGCTTAACATCAGTGTGCCGCTGTTTTTCCTGGTGATCGGGGTGCAAAATATCCAGGCGGTCGGTGTGCTGCTGGCTGAAGGGTATAAACCGCCCATTAATGCCATGTACCTGGTTCCGAGTATTGCTTCCTTCATCAACAGCCTGATGGGCGCTCATTCGGCCGTAACGGCCGGACCCAGTACGGCCATCTGTTCCAGCTCGGCGGCCGGTGAGCGCAAAGACATGCGCTTTATTGCCGCATTCTTTGAAGGGGTATTCTGGTTTCTGTTTGCCTTGTCGGCCAAGATTGCCGTTGAGGCCGTGAATGTTGTGCCGGCACAGTTTACTGCCGTGATGGCAGGATTGGCCATGTTTGATGTCTTTGGCAGTGCCTTTAAAGGAGCCTTTTCCGGCCAGTTCAAGTATGGAGCCGTTGTGGCCTTTTTTGTCGCCATTACCAATTTATCACTGTTTAATATCGGAGCACCGTTTTGGGCTATTATCTTTGGTGTGGTGACTTCACTGGTCGTCGAAAGAGAGCATTTTACCTTTTTCAGCCCTAGGGCGGGTCAGGCTAAAGCATAATAACAGCGAAGGAAAGGAAATAGGTGTCAAGGCCTATTTCCTTTTGTCTTTCGGACGGGAATAATCTGCGTTTTTTGGACATGCTAGGAGTGGAGGTGATGGATCGTGAAAAACTCCGGTGAAACGACCGGAAAAACCAATGCCGGCGCCAGTAAGGCATCCCAGTTTGTTACGGCAGAAGCCAAGGACAAGCAAAAAAAATCCCCGGTTAAAAATGGTTAATCCAAGCCGCAGGCTCATCTGCGGCTTGGATTAACCATTTTAACGAATCAAACCAATTGGTGATCGATTCACGCTGATTCTGGCAACAATAATGCTAGTACTCTTTAGGGGGCTGGCACGTTGAATCATCCAATTCAAAGTTTAGTCGAAAAATTCTTGTGGGAAAAAGCGTATTTACTCCTGTATTGCTGGGTTTTTGCGATTGTGTGGGCGACTGTACACTATTCCTTAACCGGGATATTTACCATTGGGACAATTTTGCCGGTCTATGGCTATTTGCGCTGTATCGACTCCAAACAGCCTGTCCAATTTCTGAAGCTCGATCGAGATAACCTGATTGCAGGTTCTGTATGGGGCGGGATCTTAGCGGGAACTTTTTTCATTATTTTGGCCATGAAAGTGTATGTTGACGGTCAAGGACCCATCTACTATCACTGGCCGCTCATGGATATCATCAACATTGTCATCGGTGCCAGTTTGGTTGAGGAAATCTTTTTTCGCGGGTTTCTGCTGCAAAAGCTGATGGAAACGACAAATTTCGCTAAAGCCAATATTGTGGCCACACTGTTATTTGCCCTGCTTCATTTCCCGGTATGGCTGGCTGATGGCTTAACGATTGGCGAATTGAGTGAGAGCTTGCTGTACCTGCTCGGCTTTAGCTGGGTGCTGGGCTACAGTTTTCACTGCAGCCAATCCTTATGGACGCCAATCATTCTCCATGCAGCCAACAATTATTTTAAACTGGCAACCATCAGTGTGCAGTATCTAAGCAGCAGTTGGTAAATTAGGTGATATTTCCCGGAAATATTTGGATTTCATTTCTTGGAAACCTTACCTGCATTTGTCTCCTTTTCAGTGGCAGGCTACAATATGTAAGCATATTATGTAATAAGAGAAAAAATATGACTGAAGCAAAATTGTTCAAATGGCAGCTAAATGCCTCGGTAATTATTGTGTTGAAGTTTTTTGAATTCTGGCAAAGGGAGCTTTGGTCATTTCTCAATCTTACTGCAAAGGAAAGGTGCGATATGGCTAATTTTAAAAGGGCAAAGTGGGAAGATCCGGAAATAGAGTTCTGGGATGATGATTTTGACGACGACGATAACGATGGTGACAATGACGACGATGATGACGATGACGACGAATGGCGGCCGGAGGACCGGCAACTGATCATCGGTGTCGGAGGGGGCTTCTTTGGCTGTTATCCGCGGCGCTTTTGCTTTCCGCGCCAGGTTGGCTGTCGTCCGTTTATTTTTGGCTGTTTTCCGTTCGGCTGCCGTCCACGTTTTTATGGCTGTCATCCAAGACAGTCCTGCCGTCCACGGCCATGCTATCCGATTTAAGCCAGCGGTTGTTGTAATAAAGTTGTAACATAAATCAATGAAATTATGTTGTCAATATGACACAAACTTGATCTTTTTGATGTACAGGTGTATAATATATTTCAGAAATATGGTTACCTTATTCTTATTGGGGAGTCGCCAAGCTGGTCAAGGCACCTGACTCTGACTCAGGCATTCGTGGGTTCGAATCCTCCCTCCCCAGCCATACTATGACTCACTAGCTCAACTGGCAGAGCAACCGACTCTTAATCGGTAGGTTGTAGGTTCGATTCCTACGTGGGTCACCATAACGTATTGAACAAACCTTATTGCGCGAAGCAGTAAGGTTTTTTTGTTTTTAACTAAGCTAAATTCTTGGTAAGTTAGATAAGAAGGTTTAGCTTAGTAACCCAGAATTCATGATTACGAAGATTAACTTCCAATAGGAGCACTAAATAACGAAAAAAATTTGCTTAAGGACGCTTTTGATGAATAAGATCTGAATTTATTATGAGCTAATATATTTAGAAAATGAAATACCACACCGGGAACATGTCCAGGTGTGGTATTTATCTTCTTAAAATTTATAGTTAATTCCAATTCCAAAGCCTTCTAATTCTAAGCCGTCATAATCCTTATTTTTATAGTTGACATCCAAGGCAGTTTGCTTATCAATTTGATAGGTAGCACCGAGACGCCATTCGGTTTCATCACTTGTTTTTAATAAAGTCGTATAACCATTTACGTTTTTTCCGAGTTGAGTATCGAAGCTTACTCCATACAATACTTTATTGGTGTCATACTCACCAACGGTAACTCCGTTAAGGCTTAAAGTTTGATCATAGCTGCGATTGCCTAATATCAATCGTACGCCTTTTTCAACTTTATACTGTACGTAAAAATCAGTTTCTTTATCTTCGAGTTTTACAGTGCTACCGCTGGATGTCCTCGAAACGTCGCCTCCATTATATTCTAAACCGACTGTAAAGTCTTTATTAATTGCATGTTCAACATAGAAGCCGTTCGCACCAGCCGAATCAAGCTTAGTGCCTCCTACCTTAAAATCTAAATCAGAATAGTTATAACCTATGCTTGTTTGACCAGGATCTAAATTTGTAACAGGAGCAGCAAAACCTACACTAGAAATGAGCATGGTTCCCAGAATACAGGCTAATACTTTTTTCTTCATTATTTATTTTCCCCCTATGTATTTACTAAACCACTTATAATTTTGCCTTAGAAAGGCTTATGTTGTAAAATTCCAAAAATAACTAAATTTTTCCAAATTACTGATTTATTGGGACCTTTTTCCTATTGATATCAATTAATTGTACATAGACTAGATTTTAATCAAGTTAGTTGACTATTCATCTCCAGACTTGTACAAGAAAAACAATCACTGCCTAATCCCAAAATGAATTAGGCAGTGATTAATTCTAGCGCAGCAAACCTTTCCGAATGATCATCCCCAGGGCGATGCCGACAAACATAATGCTGAGCGAGCCCCAGATGGGGCCAAGTATCTTTCCGGCGATACTAAAGGTTGGGGAATAGATCACCCCAATCGTACCGAAATAGGCTCCGCATACGAAAGGGATATAAGCGTAGGCAATTTGGCTGCCGCCCGCATCGGCATAAGCGTCCCACATGGCGAAAAGATAAACACAGGGATAAAATAACAGCCATTGATAGTTGGTTGTTTCGATTGCCTGCTCGATCGCACCGTTAAACGAAAAGTAAATCACCATATTTAAGTTTGACTGACAGTTAATCAAAAACTCTAGTAAGACAAATAACACTCCCTTGACCAGCCTGTTGTTCCGGAACTGGCCAAATCCGGGAAAAGCGATGCTCCAAAATAAAGCTTCCAGTCGTTTGTTGTTATCATTTGCATTCATTTCTTATCGCTGCTCTTTTCCTGCCGACACTTGAAGTAAGAATCATTTTGATCGTGCTAATTCTTTGCCATTCACGGCCATAGGAGGATCAGAAAATAAACGGGGTACGCCCACCGTTACATCTTGCTCACCAAATTCAACCGGTAGGGGGTACCCTTTTTGCTGAAATATTTGCTTAATGGTATTGAGCTGTGAAGTCACTAAACGCAAAGTGTATTCCAGAACCGGACTTATTTGAGTATCTTCTGTTTTGGCCAGAAATACGAAAGTGTACAGGCTGATAAACTGCCCTAATAGAGTGTCCAGAGACTGCTCATCCCGGCGGCGGTAATGTGAATGTTGTGTGTGGCTGACATGACCACCCTCCTGCTTGTCTTACATCATAGTATTCGTTACCATGATCTCATTTATACCTTCATGAATCTCAAGCCGAGTCATATCGTAATTCCGTATACTTTAGCATAATAGAGTCACAATAAATAAGGCGATCCTTTCGAATATAGTCGAAGTGACCCGTATTTATGTCAATACTCAATTTAATCCTGATAGTAGGAGTCACTATGAGAAATTTTCGGCAATTGCTGTTTGGCAAGCCGCTTAGATCAGAAGAAGCCGCTCACGAGCGGCTGCCCAAATGGAAAGCACTGTCTATTTTTTCCTCAGACGCGTTATCTTCGGTTGGCTATGGGCCGGAGCAAATTATTATTACCCTAGCTGCTTCAGGAATGCTGGTCTATGGTTATTTCGGCTATGCAACGATTGCCGTGCTAGCCTTGCTTACCATTGTCACACTGTCTTATGTGCAGGTTGCCCGGGCCAATCCCGGCGGTGGCGGCTCCTATTCCATTGCCTTGCACCATTTGGGTGAGACACCGGCGCTCACTGCAGCGGCTGCGTTAGTGGCTGATTATGTACTAACAGTTGCCGTAAGTGTTTCGTCCGGAACCGAAGCCCTGGTTTCCGCCTTTCCGGACCTGATCGGTTGGGAAGTGCCGGTTGATCTGGCTGTTTTGGTTTTAATTCTGACCATCATCAATTTACGTGGAGTCCGTGAGTCTTCCAATATTTTTGTGTGGCCAACCTACTTTTTTATGTTTGGCATTCTCAGTATGCTTGGCACCGGAATCTATCAGGCCTTAACAGGGACTGCCCCGCTGGTACCGGCTGAGTCGCTAGTCCGTCAGGAAGCTGATTGGGTGGTCATTCTGCTGGTATTGCGGGCGTTTGCCAATGGCTGCAGCTCCATGACCGGCATCGAGGCCATTTCAAATGGTGTCCCCATGTTTAAAGAGCCGGGTGTGACCAATGCCATTAAGACCACTTACGTGATGTCGATACTGCTGGGGCTGATGATTGCCGGAATTTCCTTTTTATTTATCCATGTTCACTTACTGCCGGCCGACCATGTCACCATGCTGTCGCAGTTGGCGGAGCAAACTTTTGGCCGGGGCTGGGTCTATTATTATATCCAGCTGACCACCATGCTGATTTTGTATTTGGCGGCCAATACCGCCTATAATGGCTTGCCGCCGTTGCTGTCTATCATGGCCAGAGATGCCTATGTGCCGCGTTATCTTGCCGCTAAGGGCGAAAGGCTGGGCTATAGCAACGGCATTTTGTTTTTGACCCTGATCTCCTCGGTGTTGATTGTTATCTTTCAAGGGAATGTGGAACACTTGATATCCCTATATGCGATTGGTGTTTTTCTGTCCTTTACCATTGCGCAAACCAGCCTGGTGGTCAAGTGGACAAAGGAAAGGGAGGCGGGGTGGCAGTCCCGGACGATTTTAAATGGCTTTGGGGCCAGCATTACGGCGATTGTAGTGATTGTCATCGCCGTTACGAAATTCATTCATGGTGCCTGGATTGTCTTGTTTTTCATTCCAGCGATGATTGCTATTTTCAGAGCGATTCACCGGCATTATCAAATTGCAGCCAGTCAGCTGCATATTTCGACAGAGGAATTTATCAGTCAATTGCAAGTGAGCAACCCCAAAAATTTAATCATTGTGCCCGTATCCGACATCACCCAAATTGTTGCGGCGACGATCCGCTATGCCAAAGCTTTAGGGGGAGATGTGATTGTTCTTCATATTTATACCGATGAAGCTGCCTACCGGCAATTCGCTGCCAAGTGGGAAAGCCTGAAGCTGGACCTTCCGCTGCATGCCATCTATTCACCCTACCGGTCTACCGTTCAGCCTATCTTAAGCTATGTCAGTGAGCTGGAAATGCATAAAAGCATTTATCACTATATCACGATTGTCATTCCCGAATTTGAAACAGCCAGATGGTGGCACCGGCTGCTGCACAACCAGACAGGCTGGATTCTAAGAACATTGCTGATTTTAAGGGATAATATCATTGTCTCGACTTTACCGTATCATTTTAAGGAATAAGCCTAATTGGACGAGTGTCTTAAGAGCAGGCAAGGGTTCGGGTAATACTGGAAAAGATGCAGAAGTTTCCTGCAGAAAAAAACGGACAATTATGTTAAAATAAGCTTATTAAAAATCCCAGAGTGGCCGCTTGCCGGTGACTCTTTCTTATCATTAGAAAGGCGTGGAAACGTGAGAAGCCAGTTATTCGAAATCTTAAGTAGTGTTCAATTTCCGGCTTCATGGTTTAGCTCAAACCGGAAACGAAAGACCACCAAGCGAACTTCCGGCCAGCAGTATCATGAAGTGGTGCGGGAAAGCAAAGAAATCAGTCAAATTGTTCATAGCCGATAAAGCTGTCTGCTTTTTGTAGACAGCTTTTTTCTTGCTTCTAAAAAAATTCAAAAATTTGCCTGATAAAATAAGGTTATCCGATGAGATAACGGAAATATCAGAGCCTTATTGTTGCTCTGTTCATATAAATACTCCCTCTTGTTTGTTTTCCTTATGGTACTTCAGTGTTGACTGGAGTACTTTTTTTTGCGGGTTCAGGAAATAAAAAAAGCCCATCAAGGATGGACTGGCAGTAGTCGGCGCTTATGATGTCGGTTACAATGAAGATAAAGCGAAAAAGAGCCCGTAATGATCTTCGCTACAGCCAATACCGATCATTACATACCTGTAAGCAATCTTTCGACTGCCTACAAGCATTACACAACCGGCACTGACCTTTGCCCGACAGCCAGAGATACCTGTCAAACCTACTGCAATCTTTCGACTGCAATAGACCCAGCGTTGCGGTGTCCTCCGGAGGACGCCTCCGGTACCCCTGACAGTCTTCGCTCGACAGGTATCCATCCTTTTTGACCCTATGACAACAACTGCAGCGGCTGCCATACAGCCATACAAGACGAATAACCATCTTCCCGCCGACCCATACCGAGCCAGATGACCCGATAGGAATCTTTGGCCGACCCATGCCGAACCCGATAAGATCCGGCATCAGTCTTGGCTCGACCATTACGAACCCTTTACAGGACTTAGTATGGCTTAATAAATGTTTGCCATTCGTGGTAAAATATGACATAATCGTAACGTTTTAGTCCCATCATCTCAGTGAAAGGAGGGAGCATGCTGAAACACGCACGTACTATCATTCTGGCGTTGGCCGATCAGGGCTACGAGGCTTATATTGTGGGCGGGGCTGTCCGTGATTCGCTGCTCGGCCTGCCACATACCGATATTGATATTTGTACCAGCGCCCGGCCGGAAGAAATCATCCGGGTAGCCGGTGAGCAAGGCTGGAAAACCGAGCTGGTTGGAGCTGCTTTTGGCAGTGTTATGGTGATTGTCGCGGGACGGCCCTATGATGTGACAACTTTTCGGCGGGAAGAGTATGGCGAGGATAGCCACCGGCCCAGCAAAATTGAATTTGGTGCTCATTTGAACGAAGATTTGGCCAGGCGTGATTTTACCATCAATACGTTGTGTCTGGACTCCCAGGGCGATTTAATTGATTTATATGGAGGCTTGCGCGATTTGCGGCTCGGAGCCATCCGGGCTGTGGGAGATCCACAAATCCGCTTTGCTGAAGATGCCTTGAGAATGTTCCGGGCTGCCCGGTTTTCCGCCCAATTGGGTTTTTCGCTGGATAAAGCTATTTTTCCGGCCATTGTGGCCAATCTTTACCGGGTGCAGGGGTTATCGGTAGAACGCGTTCGTAATGAAATTGAAAAAACACTGCTATCCAGGTTTGCCGGTCAGGGATTAACCATTTTATTGACATCAGGCTTATTGAACCAGGAATGCCGCCAGCGTGAGTCCAAGACCGAATTGCATGTACCGATTCTGCCTGAACTTAGTCATCTATATGAGCTCAGGCAGAATCCCCAATATCATCACTTGGATGTTTGGCGTCATACCTTGAATGCAGTTGAAAATAGCCCGCCTAAGCTTACGCTGCGCTGGGCGGCGTTGCTGCATGATATTGCCAAGGGGTGTCCGGGCATCCGTGATTTCAATGACAGCGGGCAGCCGACCGATCATGGTCATGATCAAGCCGGTGCTGCCATGGCAGCCGTCATTTTGGAGCGTTTGAAGGTGGACAAGGCGGTTGCCCAGCGTGTAAGCTGGCTGATTGCCAACCATATGCACGGTCCCCAGCCGGAGATGAAGTCTATTGTGAAATGGCTGCGCAAACGGGCGAAGGAATTTAACCAGTATGACCAACTGGCTGAGGCTGTCCGGCAGCTCTTCCAGTTATACCGTGCCGACGGCCTGGCCACCCGGCATAAGCTGCACAGCCGGTTTTATGAAATGGAAAAGCAGGTTGACAGTGTGTTAACGGTTTTGCCGTTTTATGCCGGACAGCTTGCCCTCAGCGGTGGTGAGATTGCCCGTCAGTTGGGCGCAGGGCCGCAAGTTGGCAAATTGCAGAAAATTTTTTTGGAGCGTATTCAACTGGGCCAACTTGAAAATACTAAAGAAGCGTTGCAAGCTGCGCTGGTGAATTATTGCAGAAGACATTCGCCGCAACATCGTGGTGAAACAAGCGAAACTGTCCACTAATTATACAATCATTTTTATATTTATTAAGATATTATGAATAATATTGCATGATAATAAACGCTATCGAGAGCATTCGGGTTGAAATGAAAAAAAATTATGGTTTTTTGCGATTTTTTCTTGAACTTTTGGTCAATTATGCTACAATCATATCATGCCTAAAAGAGACATACAAAAGAGGGGAGAGGGATATGGACAAGATCTTTAAACTCACACAACCTGTTGTGGAGACTTTAGCAGAAAAATACGGCACACCGCTGTTGGTGTTGTCCTTGGAACAAATTAAGCATAATTATCAGTTTCTAACTGATCATTTGCCTGGAGTCAAACTTTATTATGCAGTAAAAGCAAATCCTGACGAGCGGATTGTCCGCACACTGGCCAGCCTTGGTTCATGTTTTGATGTCGCATCTGATGGAGAAATGCTCGCTCTAACCGAACTGGGGATTGCTCCTGACCGAATGGTTTATGCCAATCCGTTCAAAACGCACAACGGTCTGGCTGTTGCGAAACGTACAGGTGTATATAAATTTACCTTTGATAGTGAAAGTGAAATCTACAAAATGGCGAAAGCGGTTCCCGGAGGCTCTGTGCTTTTACGGGTTCGGGTGGACAATCCGAAAGCTTTAGTCGATTTAAACAAGAAATTTGGGGCTCATCCGGACGACGCGTTGCGTCTTTTAAACATCGCACGGGAACAAGGCCTTGACGTTGCCGGCCTGTGTTTCCATGTCGGCAGTCAGTCCTTAACAGCCGATGCTTATGTTGATGCCATGAAGATTTGCCGCCGTCTGTTCGATGAAGCGGCAGTGCAGGGCTTTAACCTTCATATTCTGGATATCGGTGGCGGTTTCCCAATTCCTGCCCTGGGCAGTGAGATTGATATTATCAAGCTAACCAAAACCATCAGTGAAAATCTGGCTAAATATTTCCCAACCACTGAAATTTGGGCTGAACCCGGCCGCTTTATTTGCGGAACGGCTGTCAATTTGATTACCCGGGTGATTGGCCTGCAGCAGCGGAATAATCAACAGTGGTATTTCCTCGATGATGGATTATATGGAACCTTTTCGGGCGTGATTTTCGATCATTGGGATTTCGAACTGATTGCATTCAAATCCGGCGAGAAAATTCCGGCTACTTTTGCGGGACCGAGCTGTGACTCACTGGATGTGATGTTCCGCGATAAATTAACCGTACCGCTTGAGATGGATGATATTCTGCTGGTGCCGAATTGTGGTTCTTATACTTCAGCTTCGGCTACCGTGTTTAATGGCTTTGCCAAAACCCCGCGCGTTGTCTGGGAAGATATCGAGCAAGAGATCAACCAGGTCACTGCAAAGAATAAAAGCATAGCTTAATCCAAAACCAGAACGTACTGTTTACGTTCTGGTTTTTTTGTCCGGTTGTGATAAATCAAAAAAGCACAAACTTATCCACAAAATTATTAACAATATGTACAAGTATGTGGATAAGTTTGTACAAAGAAAGAGGAATCCTTGGTTTTTCGTCTTTTTGCTTGTGGATAACTTGATTTGTTTTGCTGAATTGCCATTCGATCTGTTGATAACTAGTCAGAAGCGTGCATAACTCCGAATGGAGGGCTGACCGCTTCAACATAAGCTATGAAAAAAGACTAGAAGTGTCTGCATTGGCAGAAATAATGGGAATTTTAGCAATTGTTGCACTGTTCGGACTCCGGTTTATTTGAGAATAATTCTATTTGTTTTCATAAAGTTTACAATGGGTTTGGCAGGAATTTGCCGATGAAAAGAGAATTGGGCACTAGAACTTTTAAAGATGGGAATATGATGAACTTGGATGTTAAAACACTAGACAAGATCGTAAAAAATACATTATCAGCCGTAGAAAAGGGCAAAGCACAGATCTTTGAAATTTATGAGGCAGCCCGCAATGAGATGGAAAATGTCAAAAAAGATGTTGAACGGGTTAAACAGGAAGCCATCTACATCATTTTCCATGTTGACGAGCTGGAGAAGAAAGAGCGTCGAGCCAGATTGCGGCTTATGGAAGTCAGCCGCAATTTTACGGTATACAGCGAGGAAGATATTAAAGCTTGCTATGATGAGGCCAAAGTCCTTCAGGTCAATCTGGCGGTTGCCCGGGAGCAGGAACAGAGCCTGCGGCGCCAGCGGGATGATCTGGAAATTCGGCTGAAGCAGCTAAAAAATACTGTCGAGAAAGCAGAGGGGCTGGTTTCTCAGGTTGGGGTGGTTTTAGGCTATCTGGGAAGCGAAATGGACAATGTGGTCAACCAGATTGAATCCCTGCAGCAAAGTCAGGTTTTCGGCGCCAAAATCATCAAGGCGCAGGAAGAAGAGCGACGGCGGGTGGCGCGTGAGATTCACGATGGCCCGGCTCAATTGATGGCCAATATTGTTTTCCGGGCGGAGGTGTGCGAGCGCCTGATTGATATTGATGTTACGCGCGCGAAAACCGAATTAAAGGATTTGCGGGGGCAGGTCCGTGACTGCTTGAAAGAGACCCGGAAGATTATTTTTGACTTAAGGCCGATGACGCTGGATGATTTAGGACTGGTGCCGACCATCAAAAAATTACTGGAAACCATTGAAGAGAGAAGCCGAATTATTGCTGACATCCGGGTCATTGGCGAAGAAAAGCGCCTGGATTCTTATGTTGAAATCGGCTTGTTTAGAATTGTTCAGGAAGCCTTGAATAATGTCGAAAAACATTCTGAAGCCAGAAAAGTCAAGGTCGTGCTTGAATTTAAGCCTGGTTTTGTCATAGTCGTTGTCGAGGATGATGGGAAGGGCTTTGAGGCAACCGCTAAAACCGATAATGCCAGCTTCGGGATTTTAGGGATGAGAGAGCGGATGAACCTGCTGAACGGGCAGTTAATCATCGAGTCGGCAATCGGTAAAGGCAGCAAAGTCCATATTAAGGTGCCGATTGCGTAGCCGGAGCTCCAGACCTCGATTTATTTTCAGCAGTTTGGTAGCCAAACCCGAAGTTTTATTTTATAATTTGGGTAGAGACTTCAATGTGGAGGAGGGGATTACTTATGATGGCTCTTAATTTTATATCGCCGCATAATGAGAAATTACTGCTTGCCCGCCAGAAAAGTGCCACCATCCGTTTAGGGGATATCAGGGATCAGTATCCGGAAGGATCTATTGTATGGGTGACGTTTGGCAGCAGATACGGTCCAAAGCGCCGGATTTTTAAAGCCTTTATTGACCGCGCCATTGCCAAACAGTTTACCGATTTAACCACACCGGAATTAACGCATCAAAATCCGGAAATTAAAACGGTTGAAGAGTTAATCATCAATTTCGAGGAAATTTATGAACGGAAAAGCATTTATATTGAAGATACGGTGACCGTCATTCATTTTTCTGAAATTATCGAGGAATAACGCTAAGCTTCTTGCTGCTGCAAGAAAGAAGCTTTTTTATTTGGAATAAAAGAATTTTGAAGGGACTTCCGGTGGGAGGTCCTTTTTTTGTTTGGTAAATGTACCGGTTTCCTAGTAGTTGCAGGTGGAACCGGGCTAATCTTTAGAGAAAGGGTGCGTGCTGGCGGCAGGAATTTCTGCCGCGGGACTTGTGACTCCAGCCGTCGGATTGACCACGACCTTGCAGCATCTGACAGAGATTCCTATTGAAGTCTAAAAATAGACAAGCTATAATACAGTTAAAACAATGTTTTAATTAATATTTTAAAAAATGTTTAAGTAGGATTGCTTGCTATTTTATGGGGGAGGGAACGGCGGTGAAAAAACGTCTTCATCTTGGCCTTGATATCGGTTCAACAACGGTGAAAATTGCCATTGTGAATGATAAACAGGAAATTATCTACAGTCAATATGCCCGCCATTATTCTGAAGTCAGGCTAAAGATCGTGGAGCTCATCGGCTATGCGTATCAAAAGTTTAAAGAGGCCGTCATTACGGTAGCCGTTACCGGCTCAGGCGGGATTTCCCTGGCCGAGGATTTAGATATTTTGTTTATTCAGGAAGTTGTTGCCGGTACCAAGTCTATTCATACCTTTTATCCGCAAACAGATGTCGTGATTGAACTGGGCGGCGAGGATGCCAAGATTACCTATTTTACCGGTGGCCTGGATCAGCGGATGAACGGCATTTGTGCCGGCGGGACAGGCGCTTTTATTGATCAGATGGCTTCTTTGCTGCAGACTGACGCGCAAGGTTTGAATGCGCTGGCAAAACAGGCCGGCACGATCTATCCGATTGCCGCCCGCTGTGGGGTTTTTGCGAAGACCGACATTCAAGCCTTACTGAATGAGGGAGCTGCCAAACCGGACATTGCTGCCTCGGTTTTTCAGGCTGTGGTGGTCCAAACGCTGAGTGGCTTGGCGTGCGGCAAGCCGGTTCGCGGTAAGGTGGCCTTTTTAGGTGGTCCCTTATGTTTCTTGTCCGAATTGCGCAACCGGTTTGCACAAATGTTGCAACTGACCCCGGAAACCATCATTTTGCCCAGACAGGCCCAAGTCTATATGGCGGTTGGCGCGGCTCTGGCATCAGCCGGTCAGGCACCACTAACCTTTGAAGCCTTTTTCAGCCGTCTGAACCAACAGCCTGCTGCAGCCCGAGGCGAGGCCCGCCGACTGCAGCCCTTATTTCCCGACCAAGCCGAGCGGACTGCCTTTATCCGCAGGCACGGAGCCAGTACTGTTGTCAGCAAGCCCTTGCACCAGCACCGCGGCCATTGTTTCCTGGGGGTTGATGCCGGTTCGACCACCACAAAGGCCGTCTTAATGGACGAGCAGGGGGCGGTGCTATATCGCTACTATGGCAGCAACAACGGCAGTCCGCTGCAATCAGTGCAAGGCATGCTGCAAGAATTGTATCAGCAGCTTCCGGAGCAGGCCGTATTGGCCGCAACTGCCATTACCGGCTATGGAGAAGCGCTGCTCAAAAGCGCTCTGCAGTTTGATTATGGTGAAATTGAAACCATCGCCCATTATAAGGCTGCGGAGTTTTTCTGTCCGGGCGTGGATTTTATTTTGGATATTGGCGGTCAAGATATGAAGTGCCTCAAGGTGCGGAACGGGAGGATCGACAATATCATTCTCAATGAAGCTTGTTCTTCCGGCTGCGGATCATTTCTCGAAACCTTTGCCCGGTCACTTGATTTGACTGTCCAGGAGTTCGCCCAGGCTGCGCTGGGAGCCAGCCAGCCGGTTGATCTCGGATCACGCTGCACCGTCTTTATGAACTCCAAAGTTAAGCAAGCCCAGAAGGAGGGAGCGACAGTCGGTGATATATCGGCGGGGCTGGCTTTTTCCGTCATTAAAAATGCGCTGCATAAGGTCATCAAAGTCAAAAGCACTGCCGAACTCGGGAAAAAAATTGTAGTGCAAGGCGGGACTTTCTATAATGAAGCGGTGCTCAGAGCCCTGGAAATCTTATTGGGTCGCGAAGTGATCCGGCCTGATATTTCCGGATTGATGGGGGCCTTTGGGATGGCGCTGATTGCCCGGGAACGGTACCAGCCAGGGCAGCATACCCGGCTGCTTGGATTGGCCCAGGTAGCCGGACTGGACATGACCACCGCGATCCGGCGCTGCCCGTCCTGCGTCAATGCCTGCCTGCTGACCGTCAATCAATTGAATGACGGCCGGGAAATGGTTTCCGGCAATCGCTGTGAAAAAGGGGGCAGTCACCAGGAGACGGGGGCTGTTCCGATTCCCAATTTATTTGCTTACAAACTGAAGCGCCTATTCCGCTACAGTCCGCTGACCGAGGCCCAGGCTCACCGTGGAGCGGTGGGCCTGCCGCGGGTCCTGAACATGTATGAAGACTATCCGTTTTGGTTTACCCTGTTTACCCGGCTTGGATTTCAGGTTAAGATTTCCGATCTTTCCTCAAAAGCCTTGTACGAGCAGGGAATGGAAACCATTTCTTCCGATTCGGTCTGTTATCCGGCCAAGCTGGTCCATGGTCATATCATGAATTTATTGGACAAAAATGTAGACTTTATTTTTTATCCTTGTATTACGCATGGCCCGCAGGAACAGCCGGAGGCCAATAATCATTTTCATTGCCCGATTGTGACCTCCTACTCGGAAGTCATCAAAAATAATGTGGATGACCTGGCAAAACGTCACGTGCGCCTGCTCAATCCGTTTTTACCCCTTACGCACAGACAGCGCCTGGTCAGGCGCTTATATGAAGAGCTTGGGGAGTTCGGTATCGGTCAAAGCGAGCTGAAACAGGCGGTCGATCAAGCCTGGCAGGAACAGCAAGCCTTTAAACAGGATATTCGCCAAGCCGGAGAAAGTGTTTTAAAACAGTTGGCCAGCCGCAACTTGCCGGGCGTGGTTTTGGCCGGACGGCCGTATCATCTTGATCCTGAGATCAATCATGGGATCCCTGCCATCATTACCGGTCTGGGCATGGCGGTTTTAACCGAGGACGCGGTAGCCCACCTGGGCGAATTTCCTGAACTTAGGGTTGTGGATCAATGGAGTTACCATTCCAGACTCTATGCAGCGGCCAGCTATGTGGCTTCCAGGCCGGACTTGGAATTGGTGCAGCTCAATTCATTTGGCTGCGGGATTGATGCCGTAACGGTTGATCAAGTTCAGGAAATTCTTGAACGAAGCTCGAAACTGCATACTGTGCTGAAAATTGATGAGGGAACCAACCTGGGAGCAGCGCGCATTCGCTTGCGCTCGTTGCAAGCCGTCATGGGGGAACGCAAAAAAAATCAGGATGACCTTCCTCGCAACCGGCCATTCTATCAGCGGAATGTCTTTACCAAAGCCATGAAAACCAGCCATACCATTTTGGCACCCGAGATGTCCCCGGTTCACTTTCAGTTTTTACAGGAGGCTTTCCTGGCTGCCGGTTACAATGTGGTCGTTTTGCCGCTGGCTGACCAGCAAACCATTGATATTGGACTCAAGTATATCAACAATGATGCCTGCTACCCGGCTGTCATGGCATTGGGGCGGCTCATCCAGGCCTTGCAGTCCGGCCAGTATGATGTGGATCAGACCTCCATCCTGCTTGCCCAAACCGGTGGCGGCTGCCGGGCGACCAACTACATCGGCTTGCTGCGCAAAGGCCTGCAGGATGCCGGTTATCCACAGGTCCCCATTTTATCCCTCAATGGGAAGGGCATGGAGAAGCATCCTGGCTTTACCCTGGGGCCGGGGCTGCTGCACCGGGCTATTATGGGGCTGGTCTATGGGGATTTGCTCATGAAGCTGGTATATCAGGTAAGACCTTATGAGAAAATCCCCGGCTCGGCCAATGCGCTCTATCAAAAATGGGCAGCCATCTGCAAAGCTGATTTACACCAAGCCGACCGCAGCAGCTATAGCCGGAATATTCGCCATATTGTGCAGGAATTTGATGCGCTGGAGATTGTCAAAACAGTCAAACCACGGATTGGCTTAGTGGGTGAAATTTATGTAAAATTTCATCCTGTGGCTAATAATCAAATGGTGGCGATGATTGAGGCGGAAGGTGGCGAAGTGGTAGCCTCCAGTTTGCTGGATTTTATTCTGTATTGTGCGTATGACGGAGAATTTAATTACCGTTATCTGGCGGGCAGCAAGCAATCACAATTAGCCGGCCGGGCACTGATTGCCCTTCTGGAGTTTTATCGCCGGCCTTTCCGTCAGGCGCTGAGGCAAAGCAGCCGGTTTCGGGATGTGCATACGATCCAGGAGATCGCCGCCGGGGCGGCTGATTTATTATCCTTAGGGCATCAAACCGGGGAAGGCTGGTTTTTAACCGGAGAGATAGTTGACTTACTGAACAATCAGATCAATAATATAGTTTGTATGCAGCCTTTTGCCTGTTTGCCAAACCATATCACCGGCAAAGGCATGATCAAGGCCATTAAGAGCAAATACCCACAGGCCAATATTGTAGCCATTGATTTTGATCCCGGTGCCAGTGAGGTTAATCAAGTCAACCGGATTAAACTCATGCTGGCGACGGCGTTTTCCGATCTGAAGCGGCAAGAACAAGAGGCGGGGATTGAAAGTGACTTTATGCAGGCCGAAGCCTGAAACAGGCCTGCAGGCATACACGATTAGGTGGAATAAGGAAGTGACCGGCCATTGGATGCTGACCATAAAGTTTCAACCAGGGAGAGAATTCTCCATGCCACGCTCGAATTGATCAATAATGAAGGCATCGAACATGTGACCATCAGAAAAATCACCGAAGCAGCTGAGGTGAATATTGCTGCGGTGAATTATTATTTTGGCTCGAAAGAGAATGTCATTAATGAAGCCTTAAAGGCGCTGATGAACAAATTAAACGGCACGTTTAAACAGCTTGATGATCCCGCCGTGCCGGCGCAAAGCCGTTTGCGCAATTTTTTGCATCGTTATGCGGACGAGACATTAGCCTATCCAGATGTGTTTAAAAACTTTATCAAACAGCTGATTGCCCACTATAATGATAATCAGGCTCATGTGGATTATATTGAATTTCTGCAGACAACCGGTTGGCAGAAGTTAAGAGTGCTGCTCAGGGAATGTACCGGAATCACGAATGATGATATTCTCACCATGAAGATTGTTCAATTATTCAGCGCGCTGGAATTTCCGATTCTCCTCGGAATCCAGCTGCAGAACTTTCCAAACTTTGATTATTATGATCAGCAAGTCCGTGATCAGTATGTCGAACTGTTGCTGCAATCCTTGCTGACCGTTCCAGCCGGATAAAAGCACGCATAACATAAGGCTGTGAAAGGAGCCCGCTTGGGCTCTTTTTTCTTTTGCGGTTTCCGGTCAGGGTTAGAACGGTTTTTTCAAGGGAATATTGGTAAAGAGTGTAAGCGGGGGCACGGAGACAAAAAAGCCTGAAATTTATGTGTTTATCCCCGGGAAGCTGAATTCTAACAGGTGATGCAGCAAAAAAATAGCATTCCCTTCCCTTTGATGAGTTGCTAAATGGAATGATATCGATTATTATTTTAAATAATAATATTATTATTTAAAAATCTACTTATTTAGCGTATGTGGATGAGCGGATGAATCCTGTCCTGCCTAAAAAGCGGATAGGCCTGCTGTGAGGAGCGATTTTTAGTGAATGTTTTAGCGATAAAAGAAGTTTCCTTTTCCTATCTACCCAGTCAGCCTGTATTTGAACAAATCAATTTGACCATCGGGCAAGGGCGTTTTTTAGCGATGGTAGGGCCGAACGGAGCGGGAAAATCGACGTTATTAAAACTTTGTGTCGGCTTATTAAAACCAACCGCCGGCCGGATTGAGCTATTGGGAACGCCGCTCGAGCAATTTAAAGATTGGTCGAAAGTGGTCTATATTGCTCAGCAAACTTTGCGTGACCGTAACTTTCCGGCGACCGTCGAAGAGGTTGTGGCTATGGGGCGGGTTGCGCCTGCCGGAATTGGCAACCGCTTAAAAAAAGCGGATTACGACTTGGTGGAAGAGATGCTGATCACAGTCGGCATGCAGGATTTCCGCAAGCGAATGATTGGTGAGCTGTCGGGCGGCCAGCAGCAGCGGGTGGCCATTGCCAAAGCACTGGTCGCCAAGCCGGAGGTCTTGCTGCTGGATGAGGCTACCTCAGGAGTGGACACGGCCACCAGAGAGAATATTTATTCTTTATTGCGCAGCATCAACCAGGCTCAGCGGATGTCCATCATCATGGTGTCCCATGATGTGGAGTGTATATCCCATTATGCCGATCAGATTGCCAATGTGGATGGCGGCATTACTTATTATGGGGACCCGGCGGACTTTCAGCAGTTCTGCCGTTTGCAAAGAGGCAGCCGCCCTGCTCAAGGGGATTGGGGGGAAATCAGCTATGTTTGAGTTGCTTCAATATGATTTTATGCAGCGGGCGCTGCTGGCAGGGATTTTAGTCGGCATTTTATGTCCGGTCATTGGCGTTTTTCTTATTCTGCGCCGCCAGTCGCTTATTGGGGACGGTCTGGGGCATATTGCTTTCGCCGGTGTAACGGCAGGCTGGCTGCTGGGCGTTTATCCGGTATTGAGCGCGACTGTGGTGACCGTACTTTCCGCTTTAGGCATTGAAGAACTGCGTTCCAGAAGGCCGGTGTTTGCCGATATGGTGCTGGCCATCTTCTTTTACAGCGGTATTGCGGTTGCCATTATCTTAAGCAGCATGGTGAAGTCCAATAATGTCAATCTGATCAGCTATCTGTTTGGCAGTATTGTAACAGTCAGTGAGAGTGATGTGCAGACAATTGCCGGTTTAACGGTGGTGGTTCTGGGTATTTTGTTCTTCATTTTTAAAGAATTGGTTGCTGTGACGTTTGATGAAGAAGCGGCTAGAGTCAGTGGCATCCCCGTGAAAAAGATTAACACCATGATTGCCGTCTTAACCGCTTTAACTGTTTCGGTATCGATGAGAATTGTCGGCATTCTGCTGGTATCCGCTTTAATGGTCATTCCGGTTGCCGCCAGCTTGCAGCTTTCCCGAAGTTTTCGCAGTACTCTGATCAATGCTGTCATTATTTCCGAGATATCTGTGCTGGCCGGGTTGGTTTTATCCTTCAGGGCCGATTTGGCGACAGGCGGAACCATTGTGATGACAGCGGTCACCATTTTTATTGGTGCATTTTTATCCAAGCAATTGAATGGCTTCAGCCTGGCCAGAATGGGTACCCATAAATCAGAATAATAATTTATTGATCATATTATTACTAATTAAGAATATTATTAACGATATAAGAATATTTTTAATGGTGAAATGACCGGCTGTACAAACCGGATCAAGGTGAGATTGTCAGTGCAAAGCCCAATCAAAGACTGGACTGCTAAAATGGTCTGGTTGTTTTGTAAAGACCGCAGAGCGGTCTTTTTTCATTTTCTACTCCCGCGGTGCTTCCGGAAAAGTGGCCTAATCAGCTTCTGCGAAAGTACGCATAAGCCAACCAGCCTGCTCATATATATGTAGCAAAATCATTTCGGGGTTGTTATGTAAGGAGGAAGGTTATGGAATCGGTGAGGAAGGCTCCACTGTGGCCACTATTTTTGCTGTTAAGTGCGGGGGTTGTGGGCACGGTTTTTTTATTGGAACCACGGAGCGAGGCGGATTTTCTGATTGGCTGGCTTCAGGCGAACTTTAACACAGTCCATATTTTGTTTTTCAGTATTATTGTGGAGGCTTTGCCTTTTGTGCTGGTGGGAGTACTTGGGGCGATGCTGTTGGAGGCTTTTGTCACGCCGGAATTCATCAGGCGGATCATTCCGAAAAGCTGGCTGCCGGGTATGCTGATTAGCGGGCTGATTGGTCTTGTTTTTCCTTTCTGTGAGTGCGGTCTGGTTCCGATTGTCAAAAAGTTAATCGAAAAGGGCGTGCCGACACATCTGGGAATGGTCCTGTTACTCACCGTACCAATTGTCAATCCAATTGTGGGTGCAGCCACTAAACTGGCCTTTTTCAGTCAGCCTGAGATCGTTGTCTTGCGTTTGGGTGGAGCTTATCTCATTGCCCTGCTGGTTGGCCTGATTACCCTGCTGCTTTGGCAGCGCAGCAGTATTCTGGCCAGAAAGCCTAAACATGCCTGTTTCTGCGGCTGTGGTCATGACCATCATCAGCATGATGAGCAGGGACGGCTGGCCAGAGCTTTCAGCCATGGCCAAGAGGAGTTTTTCAGTATTATGCGCTATTTGGCCATTGGGGCTTTACTGGCTGCGATTACGCAGGTATATTTCCCACGGGACGTGTTAAATGCGCTCGGCGGACATTCTGAAGGGTCGGTTGGCATTATGATGGTTGCAGCCTTTTTCCTGTCTATCTGTTCGGGAGCCGATGCGTTTGTGGCCAATACGTTTGCCAATACGTTTACCGACGGCGCTATTGTTGCCTTCTTAGTGTACGGACCTATGATCGATTTAAAGAACTTTCTCATGCTGGCCGCCGTTTTTAAGAAACCCTTTGTGCTTTACTTTTTACTGCTCGTTTCCAGCCTTGTCTTTATTTACGGGATGCTGATCAATGACTGGGGGGTGATCCAGTGGTTGCATTAATCCGCGCTGTTGCCTTGTTTTTACTGGCCTACACGCTGCACCAGCTGATGCAGGATAATACACTGTATCTGTATATTAATCCACGCTTTGCTCCGTTTACCAACATCAGCCTGGTCGCGATTGTTCTTCTATTCGGGCTGGCCCTGCTGGATGTGTTCCGTCAGATTTTGCGGCAGCAGTTCCGCTGGCGGGAATACTCTCAGGCTCCGTTCCTGGTTCTATTGGTGGCGCTCAGCCCGTTGATTTTTACGCCGCAAGCGTTAGGCAGTTCGATGATCAATCAGAAAGGACTCTGGACGTTTGGCGGGGCAAAATCCGTAGTCCAGCCTTTCAAGCAGCAACAGCCTGAGCGCTTTAAGGGCTCGATTGCTCAACAACTGCCGGGGGAAGCTGCGCAAACCGGGCAGCAGCAGGAGCTGCTTGAACTAACGGATAAGAACTTTATTGTCAAGTTTGCTCAAATCCAGCGTCACCCCCAGAACTATGCCGGGAAGGAAATTGAACTGGAAGGTTTTCTGGTGCATCACCCGCTTATGGATCAGGATAAAACCATGATTGCCCGTTATGCCATTATTTGCTGCGCAGCCGATGCCCAAGTCATCGGTTTTGGAATGACAGAGAAAGCCCCATTTCCTGAGGATACCTGGGTCAAAGTTCGGGGTCAGCTTATTCAGGAGGGGGAAATGGTTGTGTTGAAAGTCCAGCATATGGATAAAAGCCCTGTTCCGGCCAATCCCTATCTTTATGCCCCCGAGGGATTGCCGGAAATCTAAAGCGGATTCCGTTCTTTTCCCCAAAAAACCTTGCCGGCCATGGCCGGCAAGGTTTTTTTAGAGGAGGGATAACATTATTGAAAGAAAATAGGTTATAATATGCGAAGAAGCCAAATTTAACCTTTTTTGTTAATGAATCAAGCATTTATTTCGATAAAATCATTAAGCCGCAAGTCAGTTAGCCATTTTATGTTGGAGGCGGTCGCTTTGTATAGAGGACGACAAAATGAAACACCATTGCTGTCCGCGATGCTGCATTATGTAAAAGATCAAGTGGTGCCGTTTCATACCCCCGGGCATAAGCAGGGGAAAGGCATGCATCCCCTGCTGGAAGAAATTGTTGGCCGGGATACGTTAGCGCTTGATTTAGCCCTGATGGAAGAATTGGATGATTTTCATGAGCCTCATGGTTGTATTATGCAAGCACAAGATTTAGCAGCTCATTTATATGGCGCTGATCATAGTTTTTTTGTGATTAATGGGACAACCGGTGGCATCTATGCGATGATTTTGACCATTGCCGGGCCGGGGGATAAGATCATTGTACCGCGCAATGCGCATCGTTCCATTATCGGCGGCATTATCTTAAGCGGAGCCACCCCTGTTTTTATACAGCCCGAAGTCGACCATGAGCTAGGCCTGGCCATGGGGGTCACGGCAGAAACGGTAGCAGCCGCGATTGGCCAGCATCCGGATGCTAAAGGGGTTTTGATTATTAATCCAACCTATTATGGCGTGGCAACCGATTTGAAACAGATTGTGGATCTGGTGCACGCTCATGATATGGTGGTGATTGTGGATGAAGCCCACGGCCCGCATTTAAAGTTTGATGACCGGCTGCCGTTGCAGGCTTTGGACGCCGGGGCCGATATCTGCGCGCAGAGCACGCATAAAATCATCGGCGCCATGACCCAATGTTCGATGGTGCATTGCCGGGAAGGCCGCATCAGTGTTCCGCGGCTGAAGGCCATGCTGCAGCTGGTTCAGTCCACCAGTCCGAATTATATTTTACTGGCTTCTTTGGATGTGGCCCGTTTGCAGATGGCGCAGCAAGGCCGTGAATTGATCGGCAAGGCCGTCGAACTGGCTGAGTGGACCCGCCGCGAGATTAATACTATTCCGGGGCTGACCTGTTTTGGGGACGAGAAGATTGGCAGTCCGGGCGTTTATAGTATCGATCCGACTAAAATTACCGTAACCGTGAAAGGACTTGGGTTACGGGGCGCTGAAGCCGAGCGGATTTTGCGGCATCAATATAAAATTCAGGTTGAATTATCGGATATGTATAATATCCTGTTTTTAATTACGCTGGGAGATACCCAAAGTGAAGCGTCTGCCCTGGTGGCGGCGTTGCGCGAATTGGCGGCCAAGCATGCCCGCACCTGTGATTTCTCAGCATTGGACAAGGCCTGTATGGCCGTGAATTATCCTGAACCTCCCCCAGGTGTGATATCCCCGCGGGAGGCCTTGTTTGGCAATCAGTGTACCGTGCCCTTTAAAGCTTCGGCCGGGCATATTTGTGCCGAAATCGTGACTTTTTATCCGCCGGGAATTCCGCTGCTATGCCCGGGGGAACGCATTACCCCTGAAGTGATTCAGTATTGCGATCAGTTGCAGCAAGCCGGTCTGCACATTTCGGGACCGGAGGATTATACGTTGAAAACAATTAAAGTGGTGGATTAAATTCATGACAGGAAAACTCATTATTATTGAAGCCGGTGATGGCTGCGGTAAAGCCACGCAAACCGAATGGCTGGTCAAGCGGCTGGCGGCTGCCGGGCATCAGGTCCGGAAGATTGAATTTCCCAATTATCAGAGTCCCTCGTCGGCACTCATTAAAATGTATTTAAACGGGGATTTCGGGACAACGGCCGAAGCCGTGAACCCCTATGCGGCATCTGCTTTTTATGCGGTTGACCGCTATGCTTCTTATAAACAGGATTGGCAGGAATTTTATCAGCAAGGCGGAATTGTGGTGTGTGACCGGTATACGACTTCGAACATGGTGCACCAGGCCGTAAAAATTGCCGATCCCAGCGAGCGCCAAGCCTATCTGGACTGGCTGTGGGACTTTGAATTTGTTAAGTTTTCTCTGCCTGTGCCGGATGCCGTTGTTTTTTTGGACATGCCGCCGGCCTATAGCCGCCGGTTGATCCGGGAGCGGGCATTAAGCACCGGTACTGCGGTGGACATCCATGAGCGGGATGATGACTATTTGGCCCGTTGTTATGCCAGCTATTGTGAAATTGCCGACAGGTATCAATGGCAGACCGTCCCCTGTGTGGCCGGTGACCGGCTGAAAAGCATCGAAGAAATTCATGAAGCCGTTTATCAAATCGCTGCGGCTGTCATTGGCTAATATTTGCTTATTTTAATCAAACCGATTATAATTTAGACTAGGTGACGTCTGGCTAAAACAGCCGACTATGAAGGGATGAGAGGCTGGTTCGTATGAAGATTAATCCTATGGGATCTCCCAATCTGCTGCCGCTCAATGAGCACGAAGGCGGCAATAAAACCGGAAAATCGGGCAATCCTTTTTCATCCGACCTGCTGCGTAATCAGGAGGGCTATTCACGGGAACGGATGAATGCGCTGCTGGAAAAAATTACTCAGCAGGGTACCAGGCTGGGGCAAGTTCCAACGTATGCTGAACTGAAAGCTTACCGTGAACTGGTGCGCAGTTTTATCGGTGAGGCCGTCGCGCGGATGTATACCTTACAGTCTCAAACAGGCTGGGACCGGCAAGGACGGCAAAAAATGTATACCACCATTAAGAAAGTAGACGAAACCCTGGCCAGTATGACCGAAGATGTCCGGCAGGGGCAGGAGCGCCAACTGGATATTATGGCGAAACAGGATGCCATCCGCGGGATGCTTGTGGATTTATATATGTGAGGACTTTTTTATGGACTGGAATGAGATTATCGGGCATCAGGAAAATATACAGCAGTTAAGAACGCTGCTAGCGGCGGGGCGGATGCCGCATGCCCTGTTATTTACCGGCCCTGATGGAATCGGCAAGATGCTGGTGGCCAAAACGCTGGCTGCAGCAGCCTTATGTCAGGAGGCGGACTCAACGCCGTGCGGGCAGTGCTCATCCTGCCGCAGCCTGGCAAGTGACAATCATCCGGATTTTTCGGTGGTTCGTACCGAGGGACCTGCGATAAAAATAGAACAAATTCGTCAGTTGCAGTCCGAATTGGCTTTTGCACCCTATCTCGGGGACCGGCGGGTTTGCATTATCGAAGATGCTGAACGAATGACTGCCCAAGCTGCCAATAGTCTGCTGAAAACATTGGAAGAGCCTCAGGGGAGCATTTTGTTTATTCTGACGGCAGCCAGCCGGCAGATTCTTTTGGAAACCATCGTATCCCGCTGTCTGACCGTGGCTTTTCAGCCGCTGCTGCAGGCGTCTTTGACGGAGGCGTTAAGAGCCAAGGGGATTGCGGCTGAGCAGGCTGAAGTTGCTGCCCGGCTTTCAGGCGGAAAAATGGGCAAAGCGCTGCTCTTATTGGCGGACGGGGGACTGGACAAACGGAATCAGGCTGCAGACCTGGCCACGGGACTGCCGCATAGTGACATGCAATTTATCTGGAATACGGCCGCGCTTTTTGATAAAGCCGAGCGGCGGGAGTTTTTAAGTTTATTGGATTTTTTAACATTAATTTTGCGTGATATGTTAATGATCGTTAGCAGACAAGACAGGCGACTGTTATACAATATCGACTTGGAAGAACGTTTGACAATGGAGGCTCAAAACTGGAGTGAGCCGGCGCTCATCAAAGCGCTGGGAGAAGTCACCACCTGCAGGCAGGCACTTCAGGCTAACGCCAATCCACGTTTAACAGGCGAGGCGCTGCTCATTAAGCTGCGTGATTTAGCTGGAGGAGGTTAAAACAGTGCAAACAGTAGTAGGAGTACGCTTCAAAAAAGCCGGTAAAATCTATTATTTTGATCCAGGACAGCTGGAATTAGCCGCAGGTGAAAACGTGATTGTCGAAACGGCACGTGGGCTGGAACATGGCCAGGTCGTGATCGGGCCACGCCAGGTATCGGAAGAGGATATTGTAGCACCACTCAAAACGGTGCAGCGCAAAGCTTCCAGTTTGGATATGGAGAAGGTCAAAGACAATGCGGCCAAGGAAGAAGAAGCTTTTCGCGTCTGTGAGCAAAAAATTATTGCTCACAATCTGCCGATGAAATTAATTGATGTGGAATACACATTTGATGTCAATAAAATTATCTTTTATTTTACAGCCGAAGGCCGGATTGATTTTCGTGAACTGGTCAAAGATTTGGCCGCTGTTTTTCGTACCCGCATTGAGCTGCGGCAAATCGGGGTCCGTGATGAAGCCAAAATGCTGGGCGGCATTGGCTGCTGCGGCCGCTCGCTCTGCTGTTCGACTTTTCTGGGGGATTTTGAACCGGTTTCCATCCGCATGGCCAAGGAACAGAATTTATCCCTCAATCCGACTAAAATTTCCGGGATTTGCGGGCGGCTGATGTGCTGTCTGAAATATGAAAGCGATTGTTATGGCGGCTGCTGCAAAAAGGTTGTGCCGCCAACTGCCGGCCGCCGGGTTATTACCATCGATGGTGAGGGCAAAGTGATATCGGTGAGTAATAATAAGAAAACCGCCACCGTGTTGTTAGATGACAGTAAAACTGTTGTGATTCCCTGGGAGGAAGTTGTCGAGAAGGAAGATGAATAACTACGAGTTGCTGCCCGGGGAAGAAATTTATGATCTGCTCATTCATGACCTCAAGATTATTCAGCATCGGGAGGAATTTCGCTTTTCCCTGGATGCTATTCTTTTAGCCCATTTTGCTTTTGTCAGGCCCGGTATCAAGGCAGTTGATTTAGGGACAGGCAGTGGGGTGATCGGGCTGCTGCTGCTGGCCCGTGGGGCCGGTTCTGTAATTGGCGTCGAGCTTAACCGCCGGGTGGCGTCCATGGCTGAGCGCAGTATTGCTTTGAACGGGCTTGCCGCGCGGATGGCCATTTTACCGGCCGACTTACGGCTTGTTCAGCAGGAACTGCCGGCCGGGCAGGCTGAACTGGTGACGAGTAATCCACCCTACCGGCCGGTTGGCCATGGCGCACTCAATCCCCATGATCATGTCGCTATGGCCAGACATGAACTCACGGCTAATTTGGACGATGTCATTGCCGCTGCCAGGCATTTGCTGAAATATCGCGGCCGGTTTGCGATGGTCCATTTGCCGGAACGGATGACAGAGGTGCTGGGCAAGCTGAGTGCTGCCGGTCTGGAGCCCAAACGGTTGCAACTGGTTTATCCCAAACTGGGCAGTAAGCCGAACATGCTGCTGGTTGAGGCCATTCGCGGTGCAAAACCGGGGCTGGAAGTTTTGCCGCCTTTTCTTGTCTATCACCAGGATGGTACTTATACGGATGCGGTAATGGCCTATTATAAGCAGGTGAAAACGTGACAGAGCAAACTGGAAAGCTATATTTGTGCGCTACACCGATCGGCAATCTGGAAGACATGACTTTCCGGGCCGTTCGGATTTTAAAAGAGGCTGCTGTGGTAGCGGCGGAGGACACCCGTCATACCCGTAAACTGCTGACTCATTTTGACATCCATACACCACTGGTCAGCTATCATGAACATAATAAGGCTGAGCGGGGACCTGAACTGATTGAGCGGCTGCTGCAAGGACAGTCGGTTGTAGTGGTCAGTGATGCCGGTATGCCTGGTATTTCCGATCCGGGCAGTCATTTGGTGCAATTGGCTATTGAAGCCGGCATTCCGGTTATTCCACTGCCGGGAGCCAATGCGGCACTTTCAGCTTTAGTCTGTTCCGGTTTGGATACAACCGTCTTTACGTTTATCGGTTTTTTACCGAAAACGACGAAAAAACGCCGTGAAATGATCGCTGCTTTGGCTGAGCACGCTGAGACGCTGCTCTTTTATGAATCTCCGCATCGTCTTAAAGATACCCTGGCCGAGCTTTTGGCTGTCTTTGGAGACAGGCCGGCCGTAGCGGCCCGTGAATTAACGAAAAAATTTGAGCAGTTTGTGCGTGGCACACTGAGCAGCTTGCAGCTTTATTTTAATGAAAATACTCCCCGTGGGGAGTTTACTTTGGTGATTGCTGGCAATAATAAAGAACAAGCCCCTCAGTCCGTTGTGGACCCTGAACAAAGCCTGCCCTTAGATGAAGCGGTCATGGCCTTGATTCAAAGCGGTCTGGACAAGAAAGCGGCCATCCGGGAGATTGCACTCCGGCGCAATATTCCGAAGCGGGAAGTGTACCAGGCTGTGATTGGCCGGGAGGGCTAGCCGGGAGTTTAAACGAAGACGACTGCTTAAGGTGAAAGAAAAAAGGTAACACAGAAACATTGCCAGCCGTTAGGCCAAGCATTTTCTGTGTTACCTTTTGCAAAGAATATGAGGGCTTGGAGTGAAGCTTAGATAACCTTTTGCACCATAGCATCCAGGCAATGTCTACAGACATTTTTCCCTTTGAAGTTGGTGACTTCATCGCCGTTACCGCAGAAAACACAAGAGCAAGCAGGCTCATATTTGCGGAGGATGATACGGTCATGATCGACATATATTTCCAAAGCATCTTTTTCTTCAATATCAAGAGTCCGGCGCAGTTCGATGGGGATAACCACACGGCCAAGCTCGTCCACTTTACGTACAATACCAGTTGATTTCATATTCTATTTCTCCTCTCAATTCAACATTATTCGACAAAATCTGTCTAACTAAATAATACCAAATATTACAAGACGTGTCAACCCTTTTTTTTCCAATAAAGTAATATTTTTTCTAAAATTGCTGGAAATAAACGTTAAATAAAGGGGATTTCTGTCAATTCACTGCCGCTTGTGTCGAAGGCGGATTGTTGACAAGCTGCGGGCTACTGTCTATAATTGCCATCAAGCGGCTGAAACTTACGGGGCTTCGTAGGCATCCATTCGCAGGATATGTCGAAAAAAGAGAAGTCTGTTTCATCTAAAAAATCTGTTCGCCCAAGGCGAAGGAGGTTGTTTCTAATATGGAAAGAAAACCGTTTTATATTACCACTCCCATTTTCTATCCCAGTGACAGATTACATATTGGTCATGCCTATTGCACGACCATTGCTGATTCGGTGGCCCGCTACAAGCGGCTGGCCGGCTATGATGTTTTTTTCTTAACCGGATCGGATGAACACGGCCAGAAGATTCAGCGCAAAGCTCAGGAGAACAAGGTGACGCCCATTGAGTATGTGGATAAAATTGTAGCGTCCTTTAAACAGCTCTGGGATAAGCTGAACATTTCCCATGATGATTTTATCCGTACCACGGAAAACAGGCACCGGGAAGTGGTTCAGGCGCTTTTTCAAAAGATTTATGATCAGGGCGATATTTATAAAGCCTCTTATGAAGGCTGGTATTGTACACCTTGTGAGACTTTTTGGGTTGAACGGCAGTTGACGGACGGCAAATGTCCGGATTGCGGCCGGCCGGTTGAAATGGTGCAGGAAGAGAGCTATTTTTTCCGGATGTCCAAATACCAGGATCGCCTGCTGAAGTATATTGAAGAAAACCCTCATTTTATTCAGCCTACTTCCCGCCGGAATGAGATGATTAATTTTATCAAAGGCGGCCTGGAGGATCTTTGCGTCTCCCGGACCACCTTTGACTGGGGCATCCCTGTGCCCTTTGATACCAAGCATGTTGTCTATGTCTGGTTTGATGCACTGACCAATTATATTACGGCTGCCGGTTATCTTCATGACCGGGATAAATTCAGCCGCTATTGGCCGGCCGACATTCATCTGGTCGGCAAGGAAATTGTCCGCTTTCACTCCATTATCTGGCCGATTATTCTGATGGCGATGGGCGTTGAATTGCCGAAGATGGTGTATGGACATGGCTGGCTAGTGGTTGAAGGGGATAAAATGTCCAAATCCAAAGGCAATGTGATTGATCCGATTCAGCTGATTGACGAGTTTGGCGCCGATGCTATCCGTTATTTCCTGCTGCGGGAGATTACGCTGGGCATGGATGGCAACTTCTCCCGTGAGGCTTTAATTAGCCGTATTAATGCCGATTTGGCGAATGATTTGGGCAATCTGCTGCACCGGACCTTGAATATGATTGGCCGTTTTAATCACGGAGTGATTGAGGCACCAGGACAGGCTGAAGCAGTGGATCATGAATTGATGAAACTGGCTCAGGAAACTTCTGCTGACTATGAGCGGCTGATGGAGGGCATGGATATCAATGCCGCCATTAAGCAGCTCTGGACGCTCATCAGCCGTACCAATAAATATATTGATGAAACAGCTCCGTGGGCATTGGCCAAAGATGCGGAGAAAAAATCCCGCCTGAACACGGTTCTTTATAATTTAGCTGAAACGCTGCGGATTGTTTGTATTCTTATTTCCCCTTTCATGCCGAATACAGCGCCGAAAATTTGGCAGCAACTGGGCATTGAAACCGATTTTGCTGCTGTGACGCTCAATGATGCCCAAGGCTGGGGGCGACTGCTTCCGGGTATAAAAGTTGCTAAGCCTGAGCCTATTTTCCCGCGGATTGAGGAGAAACCGGCTGCTGAGGAAACAAAAGCCGCCGAGATTAAACAGCCGGCCCAAGCGGCCGCTATAGTAACACCGGCCACGCCGGAAATCACCATTGACGATTTCGCCAAAATGGATTTGCGGGTTGCCAAAGTTCTGGCTGCCGAAAAAGTGAAAGGTGCCGACAAGCTGTTGACACTGACTGTTGATCTAGGCACCGAGCAGCGGACCATTGTGTCCGGTATTGCCAAGCATTATGCCCCCGAACAACTGGTGGGGCAGAATGTTGTCATGATTGTAAATTTAAAACCGGCTAAAATCCGGGGGATTGAATCCCGGGGAATGGTTCTGGCAGCTTCCTGCGACGAGAAACTCACTGTGGTAACGGCACCGGATATGCCGGCCGGCAGCAAGGTGAAGTAAGATGCTGTTTGACTCGCATGCCCATATTGATGATGAACGGTTTGAGGAAGACCGTGACGCTGTGCTGGCGCGCGCCCGTGAAAATGGTGTGGCCGGGCTGATAAATATCGGTGCCGATATGAACTCCTCCCGCCGGTCGATCGAACTTGCCGCGCGTTATGCTGAAGTTTATGCCGCTGTGGGTAATCATCCTCATGATACCGCCGCTGTTCAGCCTGGTGATTATGACCAATTGGCTGAATGGACCGCTCAACCTAAGGTTGTGGCCATTGGTGAAATCGGCCTGGATTACTATTATGATCATTCGCCTCGTGATATCCAGCAACAGGTCTTTATCCGCCACCTGGATGTGGCCAGGCAAACCGGAATGCCGGTCATTATCCACGACCGGGATGCCCATGGGGATATTATGAGAATTTTAAAAAGTGAAGGCAAAGGGTTGACGGGAGTGCTGCATTGCTATTCCGGCAGCATGGAAATGGCGCAGGAAGTGCTCAAGCTGGGCTTCTACATTTCCATAGCCGGCCCGATCACCTTCAAGAATGCGGCCAAATTACCGGAAATCGCCGCTGCAGTGCCCTTAGAGCGCTTGTTGGTTGAAACCGATTGTCCTTATTTAACGCCACACCCTTATCGGGGTAAGCGCAATGAGCCGGCGTATGTCCGCGTTGTGGCCCAGCGTGTTGCCGAGGTGAGAAGGATGGAACTGGAGGCGTTGGCCGAGGCCACCACCCAAAATGTCTGCCGCTTATTTTCCATTGATGCTGGTTCGTTAAAAAAAGAATAGGCATATTTTTCTGCAGAACGAATACTTATAGAGTATTCGTTCTTTTTTACTGGTTTAGGTACTCCACAGCGCCTGAAATAAAGTTGTCAAAAATGGCTTTTTTATGTAATTTTACTGATCCTGGCAGAAAATGCATAAACTAACCAGCTTTGGGAAACACTGTTGCTACAAGCTAGCACATTTGGAATTTGACATATTTATTTAAATATGGTATAATTCTCAGGCGCTAGAAAAGGGGGAGATTTATGCATCACACTCAGCCCAAAAACTCGCAAATCAAGGACAAACGGTTAGTGCTTATTGCCGCGTTAACCCTTGTCGCCGTGTTGGCAACAGGCTTCATGTGGGCTTATAAAAAAGTCGAACTTGTTGCTGATGGAAGAAAAATGGTAGTTAGTACGTTACATAGCACACCTGATGATATTTTGGCTCAGGCCGGAATCACATTGGGTCCACAGGATCAGTATCGCTTATCAACGCCGAAATTAGTTAGCGGATCAACTATAACAGTATATCGAGCAGTACCAGTTACCATGTTATATCAGGGCGAAAGAAAAACCATTACCACTGGAGCACCAACGGTGGGCGAACTGGCCGCAAGCCTGGGACTAGCTGGTGAAACCATCAAGCTGATCCCCGGTGCGGAAGAAAGTATTCAGGCGGGTATGCAAATTCAGGCAATCCGGATAGCAGAAAAAATAATCGAGCGCGAAGAAGTTGAACCTTTTCAAATTATTCATCAGCCTGATGCCACTCTTGAGAAGGGAGTGGAAGAATTGGTGCAGGAAGGTCAAAACGGTGTAAAGATTGCAACCGTAAAGCTTCATTTTGCAGATGACGTACAAGCCTCAGAAGAAATTATGGCAACAAATATTAAAGAACCTTCCACACCCAAAATTGTTCGTGTGGGAACGCGTGATGTGGTCGACACATCACGGGGAACGCACCGCTTCAGAAGAGTTGAATGGATGGAGGCAACCGCTTATTTGCCAACAGACGGATCGGGTGAAGGCATTACCGCCACCGGTATTCCGGCTAGACATGGTATTGTAGCGGTTGATCCTGACGTCATTCCGCTCGGAAGCAGACTGTACATACCAGGGTACGGAATGGCTTTAGCCGCCGATACCGGCGGGGCCATTATCGGCAATAGTATCGATTTGTGTATGGAAAGTTCGAGTGAGGCCTGGCGCTTTGGGCGGCGCATGGTCAAAGTTTATGTGCTGGCTGAATAGCCGGCAAGAAAAATAAACAGGGTATATACCCTGTTTATTTTTCCATCATGGAAGTGGAGTGAAAACCAACAGACCCTCTGGGCTGTTGTTTTTCATTATTATAATAATAAGCCGCGCATGAAGCGCAGGCTTTGGAATAAACGGTTAAAGTAGGGGTAATGTGATCAAAGAAGTCATTGTGGTTGAAGGGAAAAATGATGTACAGGCTGTCCGCCGGGCGGTTGACGCCGAATGTATTGTAACAGGCGGTTTTAATTTGGCACCGGCAACTCTGGAGTGGATTGAGCAGGCTTATCAAAAGCGGGGACTGATTATTTTAACCGATCCTGACAGTGCCGGCGAGCGGATTCGAAAATTTTTAAGCAAACGGTTTCCATTGGCCAAACATGCTTTTATCCCGAAAGAAGAAGCAACCGCCAACGATGATATCGGTGTCGAGCAGGCATCGCCGCAGTCCATTCAGCAGGCCTTGGGGAAAGTGCGGTATCTGGAATGGAAACCCGTTCAGGAGTTTTCGGTGGCGGATATGATTCGATACGGCTTAAGCGGAATGCCGGCTGCTGCCGAACGGAGGGCGCTGCTGGGCACCAGGCTGGGAATTGGATACGCCAATGCCAAGACTTTTCTTTCCCGGTTGAACAACTATGGTGTCACCCGTACCGAGTTTCATGAAGCTATTCAACATTTGCAGGAGGGAAATTTGTGATTCAGCCCACGATTGCCAAAAGGGATGTAACCAAACATATTTTAAAATCCTTTAATATTCAAATGAGTAAAAAGCTAGGGCAGAACTTTCTCATTGACGAAAATATCGTCGATGGCATTGTACGGGCTGCCAATATCAGTCCGGGAGAAACGGTCCTGGAAATTGGTCCGGGAATTGGGACGCTCACGCAAGGTTTGGCTGAAGCCGGAGCCAAGGTGGTGGCAGTTGAACTGGATAGCCGCCTGATCGAGGTGTTGGCGAAAACCTTGGCCGGATATGACAATGTCCGCATTGTGCATGGGGATATTCTGAAAGTTAACATTGCTGAGGAGGTGGCTGCACCGCGGTTTAAAGTGGTCGCCAATCTTCCTTATTATATTACAACCCCTATTATCATGGGTCTGCTGGAGCAACGTTTGCCGGTGGATACGTTAGTGACCATGATTCAAAAGGAAGTGGCCGAACGGATGGTGGCCAGTCCCGGCGGAAAGGAGTATGGGGCACTATCGGTGGCCGTACAGTATTTTACCGAGCCGCAGATTATGTTTGCCGTTCCTCCTCACTCTTTTATTCCGGCACCGGCTGTCGATTCAGCCGTCATTCGCTGTGTGGTTCGTGATCAGCCGGCCGTCGCCGTTGGCGATGAAAGATTGTTTTTCCGGGTGGTCAAAGCGGCTTTTTCGCAGCGGCGCAAAACGTTAAACAATGCCTTGAAAACCATGGGTATTGCCAGTGAACGGATTCAGCAGGCTTTAGCTGAAGCTCAAATTGACGGAGGCCGGCGTGGGGAAACCTTATCGTTGGGCGAGTTCGCGGCTATTGCCAATGCTCTCTTAAAGAAATCATAAACTATAAAAGGCTGCTTGCAGGGACTTGCCCTGTAAGCAGCCTTTTATAGTTTATTGGCCAGCAGCTATTTATTACTCAGGAACTGTTCGAGAAGATCAAAGCGGCGATCACTATGATAGCCTATGTAAGTTTTATTCTGCAATTGGCGGTTACGGGGCTGATCACGAAAACTGGCCATGGCTTCCAGGCAATCGCCGACGATGGTATCAATAATTTTGTTGGTATGAATTTGCCCTTTGATGGAGGAGCCCAGGCGGTAATGCGGAATGGTGGTGGCTACATCAATTTTCAGTTTGTTTTTGCGGGCTAGTGCCAACGATACAGGCGGAATAGCCAGTTCGGCCAGGGGAAGCGTCTCCAGGAAGCGGCGAGAAACGGCGTGCGGTCCGTGTGCGGGTGTTGCCAGACCGATTTTCTTTTCTAATCCTAACTCCTTATTTAAGTTCATGCGCCACTGGAAGGTCGGATTGTAGCGCTCGATATGGCGTGGAGGCGAAGGATAACAATTGGTTAAAGCCATATCCAAATGTTTTAACAGGACTCCGTCAACCAATTCCATCAGGTTTTCGTTAAAAGTTCCTACCATATCACCATCGACAAACGCAACGACATCACTTCCTAATGATAAAGCTACTTTCGCTCCGACTGCCCGCGGGACATCAATTCCCAGACAGTCGTGAAAGTATATGATTTGTAACTTGGGCAGCCGCATTTGCAGTACTTCATACATGGTAGCATCTTTGCTGCCATTGGAGATAAAGATAATATGGTCAATGGGCAGCGTTCCCAAATTTTGCAGTACTGTGACTGCGCGACCGGCTTCGTTCTTTGCTGGGACAACCACAGAAATCATGCGCCTTCACCTCGTTTGGATTGACTGCGATGTCTGCGGCTTTGAGGCCGCAATCCAATGTCAATACAGTATATCGGCGGACAAGAGACTTTGCTACCGGAGGTTTTTAATTAAATTATTCTTGTGTTGTCGTGGCAAATCATTTTTTTGGCTCATAGTATGAACTAACGAGGGGGGGGAGACGGCTGTGGCAAACATATCGGTTGGTGATTTAGTCATACGGAAATCACATGGCGGTGATATTGTATTCAAAGTCACGGAAATTGTTGTTGATAGTGAAGATGAGCAGCGCTGTGTGCTGAAAGGAATGCATTTACGACTTGTTGCCGATGCTCCGTTGGGTGATTTAGAGCCTATTGATGCGGAGCATTTGCGTAATGAAATAGTTCGCATGGAAAGCGTGCACAACGATAGCCTTAAGCGGGTGATGCTGAGGCGCAGCATCGAGCGGGAGAAGCTTGAAATGACCAGGGGGGAGCCTAAAAAGTATAGTTTTTTTGACTTACCGGGTCGGGTGCTGCATTTAGACGGCGATGAAGAATATTTGAAGATGTGTTTAAAAACCTATAATCAGCTCAATATCGAGGCTACCGGCCGCTGTATTGATGAAGCCAAACAATCGGAACATGTCCTCGCCTTATTGGATGAATACCGGCCTGATATTCTGGTCTTGACTGGTCATGATGCCTTAATTGGCGGGGGTAAAAAAGACTTAAAAGATATTAATAATTACCGGAACTCAAAATATTTTGTGGAAGCCGTCCGGAGAGCACGGACGTTTGAACCTTCGCGGGATGACCTGGTGATTTTTGCCGGTGCCTGTCAGTCTCATTTTGAAGCCATTCTGGCGTCTGGTGCTAATTTTGCCAGTTCGCCGACACGGATTTTTATTCATGCCTATGACCCGGTATTTATTGCTGAAAAGGTTGCCTTTACGCCCATCAATCGCACCGTTGATGTGACCGATGCCATTACCGCTTCAGTTACAGGGATTGAAGGGGTTGGTGGATTGGAAACCCGCGGTAAATTCCGGATCGGGATGCCGAAAACTCCATATGGTTAAGGGCTGAGTGAAAAGGCGTGACAAAGGGTCACGTCTTTTTTGCTGTGAGCGAACGGTGTCCAGGCAGCCGTCAAAGGATGCATGAAAAACATTCTTTTTAGTTATGTAAACATTACCACGCTTTGTATAAAGGAAAAATTGATTTTTTTATAGAACATTATGTAGTGTAGTCGATGAGAATCTAATTCTCGTTGAAGGTATTGATTAAACAGCTAGTAGAAAGGTAGATAAGATGTTACGACATAAAAAACTGATCCAAGGGCTTGTGGGGTTATTTGTGGTCACCTTGCTGACCACTTCTTTTGGAGGGGCTTTTGCAACCGCTGCTTCGGCTGCTGCCATCGAGAAAGAGCATGATTCGAATAAGGGCTTGATTGGCGGCTTGCTGGCTGTCGGACTTTTGGCTATCCTGACCAAGGGCGGTGGCGGTGATAAAGGTGGTGCTGCTCCGAAGCCTGTCACTCCGGGAAACAACAGCTCCGATGAGAAGGTGGCTGTTGAGTTGATGAACCAGGACCGGGCGGAAAACGGTCTGCCACCGCTTAAGGTCAATTCCAGCCTGACCCGTCTTGCCGGCAATTACGCCCAGGATATGATCAACCGCGGCTTTTTCTCTCACTATAATCCGGAAGGGAAGTCACCCTTTGATCGCATGCAAGCGGCAGGGATCGGCTACAAAACTGCCGGTGAGAATCTGGCCATTAACAGTAGTGTGGCCGCAGCCGAAAAGGCTTTCATGAATAGCTCCGGCCATCGGGCTAATATTTTGAACTCTACTTATACCGATGTCGGCATTGGTGTTCGCTACAATGCCAAAGGACAAGCTTACGTGGTGCAGGAATTTATCAGTCAATAACAAACAAATCCCTACGGCATCGGCCGTAGGGATTGTTTTGTTTGGAAAAGGAGCTAAGACATTCTGCAAGCCGGATGGCTGCAGCGCATGCGGATAAAAGAATGGTACGGCTGTTAAAGCTGACAGCCTGGACTTCTTCAGGCGGTTAGTCTTTCATATACATTCCCATGGAATGGGAACATTTTGGACACATACCACGATGGTGGTGGTAATCAAATTCATGGCCACAGTGACAGCAAACTTTATAGAGGCGATAATGGCAGGTCTTATATAATTTGTAAATACATTTATAGGTTTTTACACATTCTTTCTTTTCGCATTCCATTTTGTGCTTTGGCATACAACAGTCTGAGTAGTCATAGTCATAGTCACAATCATCTTTCCATTTCATAGGCTTATAGCAGTTGTACCCATAGTCCGGCTTTTTACACATACATTCACTTTTGGGATATCCGCACTTATTACACATTCGATACACTACCTCCAATGTTATGTTATTTTCGAAAACCCGATAGGGGTTTCTTATATATACTATGGAGAAAGGTGTTAAAACGTTATGTTTATATGCAGAAATTTGCGGACGAAAAGAATCTAAAGTTCAGCAATTATTGCCATCTTTTTTATCACATAAAATTTGAAGCAAGCATATATATAAATAGAAAACACAAAGGGGGGAATATGTGTGGAAGATAAAGATATCCGTGCAGCTGGTGATCCTTGTACGCTAGGCGCTCAAACCGGTCCGATTATTGTACGCCAAATCATAGGGGAAAAAGAAAAACAAAAAGTTCTTGATATCCATGTGGTCGTCCCTGACAGAAAGCCTGCTATTGAGCAAATCGTTGATGTATTTATAAAAGACGTTGATGTCAATTGTGTCGATGTCATTACCGACAAAGTAATTGTTCGCGGTGAATTCGAAATTAAGACCATCTATGTAGCCTGCTTGCCTGACCAGCCTGTTCATGCCATCGAAATCAAACATTATAAATGGACGCAAGATGTCGACCTGCCAGGCGCACGGCGGGGAATGGATGCGGAAGCCAGCGTAGTGGTTGAATTCGTTGACTATGATGTCCATCATTGGAGCCGGGCTTACAAGCATAAATACGGCTGCGACGACTGCAATGACGGTCATGCGCACCATCATCACCATGATGATGACGATTGTGATTATGATCATGATGATGATTGCGATGATGATTGCGATGACGATGACAACAATCATCACCACCATCACCACCACTGCGACCGGGAGTTTGATGTATCGGTTGTGCTGAAAATTACGGCAAAAGTTATGGCTGACCGCGAAGTGCAATTAACCAGCAGCTTGCCTACATCACCAAAAGGTTAGGCCGCTATAAGCTCATATAAAGGGGGGAGAAAGAATGGATGATGAATTAAGAGCTTCTGGCTCGACTTCGGCTTCTAATACCACTTCCTCATCAGGAGTTACGACTGTGGATAGTGCCGACGTGATTTGCGGCTGCCCTGAACCAGGTCCTGAGACCATTGAGGTCGAACAGGTACTGGCAGCAGAAATGCGCCAGAAAGTTGTCGAGTTTGATATGTTTGTTCCTGAACAAAAACCTGATATTGAACAAGTCGTTGACGTTTATGTCAAAGATGTGTGCATTAAAACAGTCGATATCATTCCGAATAAAGTCATTATCCGTGGCGACATGGAAGTAAAGGTCATGTATGTTGCCGATTTGCCTGACCAGCCTGTTCATGCCTTCGAAAAACGTCATATCCGCTTTACCCGGGATATTGATGTGGATGGCGCTGATCCGGATATGAATGCAACTGCCGACGTACAGGTTGAATATGTGGATTATGACTTCCATCGCCGTCATGACAATCGTAAAGTGCATATCACGGTCGTGCTCAAATTCTGGACCCGTGTACTTACTACGACGCAAATGGATGTTTATGCACTTTCTCCGATTGACGAAGTCGGCATATTTGAAAGCACAACAGCAAGCACCTCATCCGATGATTCAGTTTCGGCATCCAGCTTTAATGATGAAACAGTATCGGCTACCCAAACCGGTGGCGGTCAAATTGAAGCGGTCGGCGTAGAAAATATGCTGGTTACCGGCCCGTTGACGCCGTCGGCCGGGGTGAATATGTCTATCAGCGGAACGACAGCAACGGTAACCGGGAATAATGTCAATGTTCGGACCGGTCCCGGAACCAACTTCCCTTCAATCCGCAAAGTGAATTCCGGTGAAGCCGTTACCATTAAGGAACAGGCTTTTGGCTGGTATCGCGTGGTCTTATCCGATGGTACAACAACAGGCTGGATTGCCAGCTGGCTTGTCAGCGGCGGCAGTACAGCCGGTGCTAAAGGCTAATTGTTTAAAACACCGTCACCTACTTGTATGCAGTAGGTGACGGTGTTTCTATTTTGACAGCGGTGCCAAGGCTGGTTATTTTGTCTGACCACACCGGCGGAAAATTTGCACCGTTTCCGGTAAGCCCTCTTTGAGGTCTTGATTTCCGCAGGCTGTCATATACTGTAGTATGCTGTTGGCGTATGCCAAATGGAAAGGGGCTGGCAATTGTGCTTATTGCTGTTGAATATCTTGGTGATATCGGCGTTGGCGTAACTTCACCCCGGTTGTTTCGGGCCAACGACGGGAATATCTATGTCGTTAAGCTGCAGAATAATCGTTTGGGCCCAAAAGTCTTGGTGAATGAATACTTGGCTTGTCAGTTTGCGAAAACACTGGATTTGTGTTTTCCGGAAGGCGGAATTATCCGGTTGGAAGCACCGTTTATTGAAAAAAATAAACGGCTTAAAGCCGCCAGAGTCAAAGCCGGATGTCATTTTGCCAGTCGCTATCTGTCTGGATCAGAATACGTGGGCCGGAGAAACTTAGCGAAAGCGGCCAACAAGTCCCAAATGGCCGGAATCATGCTGTTTGATCATTTCTTTCATAATCTTGACCGTACCTGGAACCGCAAGAATTTATTGCTTAGACGGGAGGCCAACGCTTACCGGCTCTATGCAATCGACAATTCGCATTTGTTCCGGCGGGGCCGCTGGAGCATTGCGTCTTTGAATAAACTGGTCGACCGGGGCAGCATCAATAAACGGCGGGCCTTTGGCTGGCTGATCAAGCATTACCTGAAGCAGGAGGATTTTACCGTTTATATTGAGCGTATCAAAGGCATGACCGACAAAGAACTGCGGCTGATGGTAGCGGAAATTCCTGTCGAATGGCTGCCCGATCAGGCGGAGCGCGACGCGCTAACCGATTATTTGCTGAAACGGCGTGACCGGGTGGACCGCATTGCCGAGCAGATTATTCAATTAATCCCGGATGTAAACCGGACAGCCTACTTGGATAAGCACGAATAGTTCTTCCACATTATGATTGTGCATGCGGATACAGCCGTTGGAGACCATTTGTCCGATCAACCAAGGCCGGCTGGTCCCGTGGATGCCATAGGCATCATAGTTGAGCCCCATCCAGCGGGTACCCAGTATGCCTCCCGGATTGACAATTTTAGTTGCAATGGCATAATTGCCAACCGGAGTCGGGGTTGAGGGTTTCCCGATTGCAATCGGATATTGGCGGAAAGGGCTGTTACCGTTAAATAACGTCAGTGTCCGGCTGGATTTTGTGATCAGGATATTGGCACGGGCAATCGCCGTTGTGGCGCGCCGTTCGGCAATTTTAGCCGTAATCTGACTGGTTACTGCAGGCTGCAGGCGGCAATAGGTCAGTGGATTGAGCAAGCCTGTTGCCGGCAAGCCTTCTAGCTCCTGAAACTGGCTGATGGCATCACGCGTAAGCGCGTCGTAGGTACTGGTAATGGCGGCGTCATACAACCCGCGGTCGGCAAGGGCTTGCTGGATGCCGGCCAAAATGGGATGGGACTGGTCTTCGGTCAGGTTGACCTGAGACAAACGATGGGGGAGATACAACGTGCGAATATTCACCACAGACGACCTCCTTATTGGGATATCTAGCTTCAGCATTATATGAAACGAATGGGAATTTGGTGTTTTTCCCAATAAAAATGTATAAGAACAGGGATTTGTTGGCAAATATAGTAAGGAAAACTATTTTGCCTATCCTGTGCGTGAACAGGGATATGGACCGACTTGATCAATACTTTCGTGGAGGAAAATATGCAGGAAAAAGCTTCAGGCCGTTTACTGATTATTGGTGGTAATGAGGACAAGTATGGTGATTGTACGGTCTTACGGAAATTTATTGAACTGGCCGGCGGACGAAAAGCCCGCATTGCGGTCATGACCACGGCAACCGAACTTCCCCAAGAGGTGGGGGATGAATACCGGCTGATTTTTTCTGATTTGGGGGCAGAAACGGTCAGTGTACTGAATATCGACAATCGCGAAGAGGCTGGCGACCGTCATTTGGTTGCCGAAATCGAGCAGTCAGATGGTATTTTTTTTACTGGCGGGGATCAATTGCGCTTAACCAGTATTCTGGGGGGCTCAGCCGTTGACGGGGCTATCCGGCGGTCCTTTCGCCGGGGCGCGATGATTGCCGGGACAAGCGCCGGTGCTTCGGTGATGAGCCACACCATGATTGTTGGCGGCGATTCCAGTGACACTCCCAAAAAATCGGCTTTAAGTATGGCTCATGGAATGGGATTGATTGATGAGGTGGTAATTGATCAGCATTTTGCCCAGCGCGGCCGGATTAACCGGCTGCTGGCCGCTGTTTCGCAGAATCCGCACGTATTGGGGATCGGGATTGACGAAGATACGGCCATCCTGGTGGCCCCGGACGGAAAATGTGAAATTATCGGTTCGCAAACGGTGACCATTTTGGATGGAAAGCAGATTGGCTATTCGAACATTTCCGAGTCAAAGCGCTTGGATCCACTCGCCATTTCCAATGTGATTCTGCATATTTTAGCCCCTGGATTTGGCTATGACCTGCGTCAGCGCACCCCTTATCTCATTCGCAAAAATCCCAATTCCTGATTGGAGTAAATGAACAGATTGAATGAACATTGATCTTGAGCATAAACCAAGCGATACAGTATTAGGAGGATTGTAAATCATGCAGATATTACAGATGCGAATTCTGCAAGGACCGAACATGTTTAGTTATAAGCCGGTATTGTGGCTGAAGCTGGCTCTCGGACAATATGAAAATGTCCCAAGCCATGCGATTGCCGGTTTTGTCCAGCGGTTAATCACTTGGCTGCCCGGGCTCCAGGAGCACCGCTGTTCGCGGGGGCGGGCCGGCGGTTTCATTGAGCGATTGCATGAAGGAACCTACTTGGCCCATATTTTTGAACATGTTATGCTGGAACTGCAAAATATGGCCGGCCATTCAGTCGGTTTCGGCAAAGCGCGTTCGACGGCGCAGCCTGGTATCTATGATGTGGTGGTCGGTTTTAAATGTCAGGCGGCTGCGCGTCAGAGTGCATACGTGGCAGAGCAATTATTAAAAGCGGCCATTGAAAATATTCCGTTTAACTTACATGATGGCCTTTGCAGCATCCGGGAAGCCAGTGAGCAGTTTGAACTTGGCCCCAGTACCAAAGCGATCTTTGACGCTGCTGTGAAGCGGAAGATTCCGGTGCGGCGGTTTGCCGACGAAAATTTATTAATTCTGGGTTATGGCCGTTATTGCAAGCGGGTTTGGGCGACCATTACCGAACAAACCAGTGCATTGGCCACTGATTTGGTTTCTGATAAATACCTGACCGCCCGTTTGCTGGAAGACAATGGGATTCCGGTTCCCCGGAACATGCTGGTTACCGATGCCGGGCAAGCGCTCAAAGCCTTGCGGCAGATCGGCGGTTCAGTGGCCGTAAAGCCGCTCTCCGGGCATCATGGGAATGGGGTTACGGTGGATATTACCAGTGCGGCCGAAGTGGAACGGGCTTTTCAAATTGCCCGTGAGTATGATGAAAAAGTGCTGGTTGAAGAGTTTATACCCGGACGGCAATACCGGCTTTGTGTGGTAAGCGGAAAAATGGTTGCCGCTGCGGAGCGGATTCCGGCCTATGTCATTGGGGACGGCCATCACACCGTTGCTGAACTGGTCAAGCTGGTGAATACCGATCCGACGCGCGGTGATGGACATGCTAAAGCGCTTACCAAGATCCAGATTGATGCGGTCGCGATTACGGTACTGGCCAAGCAAAACTTATCTCCTCAATCGATACCGGCCTTAAAACAAGTGGTGAGAATCCGGGATTGCGCCAATTTGAGCACCGGGGGAACCGCGGTCGATGTGACCGGTATTGTTCATCCTGATAATATCCGGCTGGTTGAGCGGACCGCCCAAATTGTTGGTTTGGATATTGCCGGTATTGATTTAGTGGCCCAGGATATTACGGTTCCGGTTACGCTGGGCAATGGAGCCGTCATTGAAGTCAATGCGGCACCCGGAATCCGCATGCATCACTATCCGACAGCCGGTAAGGCGCGGGATGTCGCCGGTCATATTGTGGATTATTTATTTCCGGAAAACTCGGAAGGCCGGATTCCCATTATTGCGATTACCGGTACGAATGGCAAAACAACGGTAACCCGTATGATCAGTCATATCTGGCAGCAAGCCGGCTATAACGTCGGTATGACGACAACCGACGGTATCTTTATCAATGGGCAGTGCATTTTGCATGGCGATACCACCGGTCCTGACAGTGCCAGGATTATTTTGAGCAACACCGCGGTGGACGTGGCGGTGCTGGAAACGGCGCGCGGCGGGATTGTCCGGGGTGGATTGGCCTTTGACCGGTGTGATATTGGCATAGTGACCAATATTACCGAGGATCATCTGGGGCAGGATGGCATCGAGAGTCTGGAGGATTTGGCTTATATTAAATCGCTGGTGCTGGAAACCGTCCATCCGGATGGAATGGTGCTGATCAATGCCGATGACCCGTATGCTGCGACCTTGTCGGCGCGGGTTCAGTCTGAAATCCTGTACTTTAGTATTGAGCCGAACAATATTGTCATTCGCCGTCATCTGGGAGCAGGCGGCAAAGCTGTATTTGTGAAAGACGGTACGGTCTATGTGGCGTGCGGCGGGATTGCCCGGCCGATTGTTGAGGTCAATCATATTCCGGCTACCTTGAACGGCATGGCTTTGCATAATTTGCAAAATGCCGTCATTGCGGCAGCCGCCTGTTATAGTGCCCGCATCCCCGTCCATTGTATCCGGCAGGGCTTGTCCTCCTTTGCCCAAAATCCGGGCCGGTTGACCATGCTGACGGTTGGGAGCTTCCGGGTATGTGTCGATTATGGACACAATCCCGCCGGCTATCAGGCGCTAATCAATACGGCCCGCCGCATGGGAGTGCCCCGGCTGGTGGGCGTGATTGCCGCTCCGGGCGACCGGCGGGATGATGTGACCCTCAACATCGGCAAAATTGCCGGGCAGGGTTTTGACTATTTGTATATTAAAGAAGATCTTGACCTGCGCGGCCGGGGATCAGGTGAGACAGCTGAGTTACTGCGGCGCGGTGCCTTGGAAGCCGGTTTTGCGCCTGAACGGATTGCGACCATTTTGCCGGAGAAAGAGGCTGTTCGGCAGGCTTTGGAAAACGCCCGGCCGGGCGATCTGGTCATTGTGTTTTATGAAAAATATGACACCGTGATGCAAGTCGTCCATGATTTTGCCGAGCAGCTCAGTTCGGAGCAGGGCCTGATGAAAACCAGTGTCAAGCTTGAGCAGGTCGTGGTTGCCGGGGTGAAAAATATCTAAAAAATCCTTGACAATGGCAGGCAAATTTAACCACTATGTCGAATAAAACCCATTCAGACATTATGTGGAGGTGTTTTGCCGCATGGAAGATGTAAAAAACGAAGACTTACAATTGGTTGTTTTTCGTCTAGCCACTGAAGAGTATGGCTTGCCCATTACCAAAGTGCAAGAGATTAATCGCCTGATGCCGATTACGAAACTTCCTCAGACGCCGAACTTTATGGAAGGAATTATCAATCTGCGGGGACGGATCATTCCAGTTATCGATCTGCGCAAACGCTTTGAATTGGCGGTAGAAGATTATACCGACGATACCCGGATTATTGTTGTCGATTTTAATGGACAAACGGTCGGGGTCATTGTCGATGCAGTGACCGAAGTGGTACGCCTGACCTCGGGGAATATTGAACCGCCTCCTAACAACTCGGTACTGGATGCCCGCTATATTCAGGGAGTCGGCAAAATGGATAACCGGTTGCTGATTTTACTTGATGTTGATCAGATTTTTACCAGTCAGGAAGAATTTGCGTTTAAGCAAGTGAGTGGTTAAGGTGACATGTTAACGGTAGCCGCAAATGCAAAAATTAATTTGACGTTGGATGTCTTAGCCAAACGTCCGGATGGTTATCATGAAGTGGCCATGATTATGCAGGCGATTGATTTAGCCGATCAGGTGAGCCTGTGTGAACAGCCTGCGGGAATTACGGTCACGACCGACCTGCCCGGCTTGGCTGGTGATGTAAACAATTTAGCCTATAAGGCGGCAGCTCTGGTGAAGGAAACCTTTGCGATCCCGTGCGGGATTCATATTGAACTTCAGAAAAATATTCCCATGGCCGCCGGTTTGGCTGGCGGCAGTACAGATGCTGCTGCTGTGCTGACAGGATTGAATACGCTGTGGAAACTGGGCCTCTCGGCAGCGGAGCTGAGCGGGCTTGGCGCTGCATTAGGTTCGGATGTGCCTTTTTGCCTGCGTGGCGGCACCATGCTGGCGACCGGGCGTGGTGAAGTACTGACACCGGTGGCAGCCTTACCCGAGTGCTATGTGGTATTGGCTAAGCCTAAGGTGAGTGTTTCAACCGCCTGGGTGTATCAGAACTACCGGGCTCAAGCCGTAGCCAGTCATCCTGACACAGACGGAATGCTGCAGTGTCTCCAAGCACAGGATTTAGCCGGAATTGCCGCTAAATTGTGCAATGTGCTGGAAAGCGTAACCATTCCGGCACATCCGGAAATCGGTCAAATTAAAACCTGGATGTGCGAATATGGAGCCATGGCCAGCTTAATGTCCGGCAGTGGTCCCACGGTATTTGGCCTTACGGGTGACCGGGAAAAAGCCGGCTTTATTGCCAATCAATTAAAGAAAAAACTAAGCCATGCCCAGATTATTGTGGCCAAGACTGTGACCGAAATGAGGGGAGAAAATGGAGCGAAGATTATCGCCGATTAAATTGGACAGCTATCAGCCGCTGCGGGAAGTAGTTTGCGAAACGCTGCGGGACTCTATCCGGAACGGGATACTGAAACCAGGTGAACGGTTAATGGAGATCCAATTGGCCGAAGAACTGGGGGTAAGCCGGACGCCTGTCCGTGAAGCGATCCGGAAGCTGGAACTGGAAGGGTATGTCATTATGCTGCCGCGCCGCGGTACTTATGTAGCCAACCTGTCGATCAAGGATATCAATGAGGTTTTTGAAATCCGGACAGCGCTGGATGTGCTGGCTACCGGGCTGGCGGCCGAACGAATCACCGAAGAGGAACTGGAACAGCTGGAGAGGCTGCTGGTGCAAATCGGTGAATATATTGAACAAAATGATATGGAAAAGATTGTTGAAGTGGATACCCAATTCCACGATATCCTATACCGGGCCAGCCGTAACGACCGGCTTGTGGGGATTATCAATAATCTGCGGGAACAACTCACCCGTTTTCGGTCCATATCGATGTCTTATCCGGGTCGCTTAAAAAAGACGCTGGAAGAGCATAGCCGGATGGTGGAGGCGATTGCCCAGCGTGATGTGGAACTGGCTCAGAAACTGGCTGTTGAACACATGGAAAACTCGGAACAAACATTATTGATGGACATGCATGATCTCGCCAAAGATTAAATAATGTATTGGTAAGTGTCTGAATGTTTGATTAAACTCGGTGCAGCAGGAGGTTGCGGTGCATGTATGATGCCATTATCTTGGCCGGTGGAACAAATAGTAAAAGCCTGAGTCAATTGAATCCCCAGCCCTATGAGGCTTTAATTGAAATAGCCGGCAGGCCGATGGTTTCTTTTGTTGCTGAAGCTTTGGCTGCAAGTATTCATGTAGAACGTATTTTTGTTATTGGCCCGTCGAAAGAACTGGCTGCCTGCCATCTTCCTGAGAACACCACAGTGCTGGAAGGCGGTCGAACCATTCTGGAGACCATCAGCATTGGGATGGCGGCCTTAGGCCATCAAAGGAAAGTGCTGGTTGCGACAGCCGATATTCCGCTCCTTACGCAAGCGGCCGTAGATGATTTTCTGGCTCAATGCGCATCAACAGAGGCGGATCTTTATTATCCGGTGGTTCAGAAAGAAGTCAATAACCGTCGTTATCCGGACAGCAAACGGACTTATGTGCGATTAAGGGAAGGTGTGTTTACCGGCGGCAATATTTTTTTAGTCAATCCGGTCATTGTACCACAGTGCATGACGGTTGCCGAAAAAATTATTGAAAACCGGAAAAACCCCTGGAAATTAGCATGCATTATGGGTTGGCTATTTTTATTTAAATTTATTATCGGCATGCTAAGCCTAAAAGCGGCTGAAGCGAGGGTATCGGAAATTCTGGGGATTACCGGTGCTGTCATTCAGTCAACCTATCCTGAGCTTGGAATTGATGTGGATAAAGAAAGCGATTTGGAACTGGTGCGCGCCACCTTCTCACTCAGCAAAAACTAACTGAATTTACGCGGCGTGTTCCGCTTATCATTCGACGGCGAATGAACTGTTTTTTGAACAGTTTATTTGCCGTCTTTTAGTTTTCTTTTCCGGCCAGGGGGACGGTTCTTCTGACATAGTTTCATTCAAACTATGTCAGAAGAACCGTCCCCCTGGCTTGTTTGCTTGTTTATTTGCAGGAGAACAGTGCGGGCTTTAGGCGGGTTAGGGGAGAGAAGACTAAGCGAACGGCAAAATGGGTATAATAACGCTGGTTTTATCTTTTTTAGCTATTTAATTTTTGTCTGGGAGGCGTTATAGGTGAAGGCGTATCTGGGAATCGATGTGGGCTCAGTGAGTACCAACATTACGGTAATGGATGAGGCCGGAGCGGTAACCGACAGTTTGTATGTCCGTACGCAAGGCAGGCCTATTCTGGCTGTGCAGGAAGGGTTGCGGCAGATATACCGGCAAAATTCAGGCTTGGCGGTCCAGGGAGTCGGGACGACCGGCAGTGGACGGCATTTGACCGGAGTGATTGTCGGTGCCGATAGTGTCAAAAATGAAATTACAGCCCATGCGGTTGCGGCCATGCACTTGGTGCCTGACGTACAAACGGTGCTGGAAATCGGTGGGCAGGATTCTAAAATCATCATTATCCGCAATGGGGTGGTGACGGATTTTGCCATGAACACGGTCTGCGCAGCCGGTACAGGCTCGTTCCTGGATCAACAGGCAGCCAGGCTGAATATCCCGATCGAGCAATTCGGTGATTTGGCGCTGGAGTCGACGGCACCGGTGCGGATTGCCGGACGGTGTGCCGTTTTTGCCGAGTCGGATATGATTCATAAGCAACAAACCGGTCATTCTATTCAAGACATTCTCAATGGACTCTGCCAGGCATTGGTGCGGAATTATCTGAACAATGTAGGAAAAGGCAAGCCTTTGGCCGGTCCGGTTTTGTTTCAGGGCGGAGTGGCTGCCAATAAGGGCATGAAGCGGGCTTTTGAAGAAGCACTGGGATGTGAGGTGATCATTCCGGCTCATTATTCGGTCATGGGAGCAGTGGGGGCCGCCTTGCTGGCGCGTGAAGAAGCCCTTAGCGGTAAGCCCACCGCCTTTCGTGGTTTCGATGTAGTCAACAGCGAATATACGCCCCGCAGTTTTGAGTGCAGCGGTTGTGCCAATCTCTGTGAAGTCATTGAACTCAAGATGGATGGAATTGTTATTGGCTGCTGGGGAGACCGCTGTGGCAAGTGGAGTAATCAGGTGACGGTGGCCTAGTGTCGCCGCCAGGGATGAGGTTGATGAAAATGCAGGCGCGAATTGGATTGCCGCAAGGCTTGTTACATTATCAATATGGCCCGGTATGGGAACGCTTTTTAACGGAATTAGGTGCTGAGGTGGTCCCTTCCGGCGAGACGACCCGGGAGACGTTGGACAGTGGCAGTGTTTTGGATGAAATCTGCCTGCCGGCCAAAGTCTACTATGGCCATGCCGTCAAGTTGTACCGGGAGGTTGATTTTTTATTTGTACCACGGGTGGTCAGTGTACAAAAAGGGCAGTATACCTGTCCGAAGATTATCGGTATGCCGGATATGCTGCGTAATAATAGTGAGGTCCTGCCTCAGATTATTGATATTGATGTGAATTTACGGCAAGGTACCCGGCCTTTGTTTCAAGCTGTTACGGCGGCTGGCCGGGTATTGGGCCAAAATGCCGTAACCAGTATGGCGGCCTGGTATAAGGCTTGGAAATGCCATACTCCGCAAAAGGCTCGCCCGGTTCTTGCCGGGCAGCCGGCGGTAGCTTTGATCGGGCATCCCTATTTACTCTATGACAGTCTGATTAGCATGAATGTCATGACGAAACTGCAGCAAATGGGGCTGGCTGTGCTGACCCCGGATATGGTGGACGAAAAAACGGCCAATCAGGCAGCCGGTGTGTTAGGCAAAAAAATCTTCTGGAGCAGCAGCCATCATCTGGCCGGCGCAGCCTTAGCCTTGATGAACGGCTCATGGCCGGTCAAGGGACTTATTTTTATGACTTGCTTTGCCTGCGGTCCGGATGCGTTGATCGGCGAACTGATTGCACAAAGAGCTCAGGTCCTGGGGATGCCCTGTATGCATTTATCCATTGACGAACATACGGCAGAAGCCGGTTTTGTTACCCGGCTGGAAGCGTTTACCGATATGCTGACACGGAGGTGGCGCGCATGAAGCTGGCTTTTCCCCATATGGGGCATTTGCATATTGTCCTGAAAGAACTGTTTACCGGGTTTGGTTGTCAGGTGCTGGAGACACCGCCAATTACCAAGAAAACGTTGGAATTGGGGGCCAAATACTCGCCAGAAACCGTCTGTTTACCGTTTAAAATGACCCTTGGCAATTTTATTGAAGCTTTAGAGCAGGGAGCCGATACACTGGTAACTTGCGGCGGGGTTGGACCGTGCCGGTTAGGCTACTATTCGGAAGTGCAAAAAGGCATTCTGCAGCAACTGGGTTATCCTTTCAAACTCATTACCGTTGAGCCGGATTTGATTGCGGTTGTGAAAGATTTACGGCTGCTGGCGGCAGGAAAAAGCTGGCGCGAGATCTACCGGTCCTTTAAACAGGCCGGGGCAAAAATGGCGGCACTGGATAACATCGAGCGACAGCTTAACCTCATCCGTCCCCGCGAGGTGGTTGCCGGCAGTGCCGATCAACTGGGTTTTCAGGCGATTCAGGCAATTGACGGCGCTGCAGGACTGGCTGAAATTCAACGCATTGAAGAGAAAACCCTGGCTGCGCTGCAAGCGTTGGCCCAAAGGCAGTACGAGCCGCTCAGAATCGGTTTGGTGGGCGAGATTTACGTCATGCTGGAGCCTTTTATCAATCAGGATTTGGAACGGCGGCTTGGTCAAATGGGGGTTGAAGTGCATAAAACCATGTATTTAAGTGACTATGTCCGCGCACATTTGCTGCGCAAGCGCGAATATCTGGAAACCTATAAAACCTTGGCTGCTTTGGCCAAACCCTATTTGGGACATTATGTAGGGGGCCACGGGCTCAAGAGTGTGGCGCGAACCATTCAGATGGGTCAGCAAAGCTATGATGGGGTCATCCAGGCGTATCCGTTTACTTGCATGCCTGAAGTGATCGCTAAAAATATCCTGCCTCAAGTGAGCAAGGATTTAGATATCCCGGTCTTGACGCTGGCTTACGATGAACAGTCCGGAGAAGCGGGCTTGATGACCCGGCTGGAGGCTTTTGTCGATCTGCTGCACTACCGCCGCCGGCAAAAAAAAGCCGGTTGCTGATACCGTGTTCTTTGCGGCTGCGATGGTTCGTCGCGCCGTTCTTTTTTTGCCTGTTTCGCTTTGAGTCAGACTTCAATTTTTTTTATTTTTAGGAATAGTATTCAATAAGTGGAAATAATAAATGGTAAGCAGCTTGTTCTAAATTATTATTTGGAATGGGCAGGAATTGTCAGGAACACAGAGAATGTGAATAAAATTAATACAACAAATGATAATATTCGGTTTTTTCCTGGCAATGGAGGATGTTTTATATGATGAAAGTGCGGAGAATCGAGCGAATTGTTGCCTTAACCAAGATGCTGGTGGATATGCCGGGGCGATTGTTTTCGCTCAGCCATTTCAGCAACCTTTTTGGTGCGGCAAAATCCACCTTAAGTGAGGATATGGTGACTATCAAAGAAGCCATGCAGCAGTTTGGCCTGGGTACGCTGGAAACGGTTTCGGGCGCTGCCGGCGGTGTCCGGTTTATTCCTCACCGCTCCGATCAGGCTGTGAATAATTTGCTGCTGGAGTTGGCCGGCAAACTGGCTGAACCGGAACGAATTATCCAGGGTGGTTTTTTATATATGACCGATATTTTATTCAATCCGGCACTTATGGTTCAGATTGGTGAGATTTTTCGCAGGCAATTAGGCCATCTGGCTCCGGATTATATCATGACGGTCGAAACCAAAGGCATCCCGCTGGCTTTGATGACGGCCCGGGCGTTTGATTTGCCGCTGGTCATTGTCCGGCAGGGCAACAAGGTGACCGAAGGTCCGGCGGTCAGCATCAATTATGTGACCGGCTCCTCGAAGCGGATTCAGACCATGTCGCTGCCGCGGCGCGCGATTCAGGCCGGAGCCAAGGTGCTGGTCATTGACGATTTTATGAAGGCCGGCGGGACGGCTCGCGGCATGATCGATCTGGCCGGGGAAGTCGGCGTCGAAGTGGTAGGAACCGGTGTGTTGGTCGCAACAGCCGAACCGGCTCAAAAGCTGGTCCAGGATTACCTGGCACTGCTCATTTTGCATGATGTGGATCAGTACAGCAAGAAAATTGATATTCGGCCGGCACTGTAATGCCTTTGTTTCTTGGTTGAGGGCAGCCGATTTTGGAGGGTATTATGCGGAATCAGCAAGAAAATTTATCTGTGGCAGATGTTCAGGACGCGTATCAGGCGTTAAAGCCGATCGTCCATAACACTCCGCTCGATCGCAGCGCAACCTTCAGCAGCATGGCGGGCTGTGATGTGTATTTAAAACTGGAAAACCTGCAAAAAACAGGCTCCTTTAAGATTCGGGGAGCTTACAATAAAATTCGCTTATTAACACCGGAAGAAAAAGCGCATGGTGTCATTGCCGCGTCAGCCGGCAATCATGCCCAAGGTGTGGCTTACGCGGCCCGTATGGCCAGGACCAAAGCGACCATTGTTATGCCTGAGGCCGCTCCGCTTGCGAAGATCACGGCGACCCGCGGGTATGATGCCGAAGTGGTTCTCAGTGGAGCGGGGTATGATGAAGCGTTTCAAAAAGCTCAGGAAATTCAGATGCAAACCGGACAAACGTTTGTGCATGCTTTTAATGATGATGCTGTCATTGCCGGTCAAGGCACCGTTGGCCTGGAAATTCTGGAATGTCTCCAGGATGTCACGGCCATTGTTGTTCCGATTGGCGGGGGCGGCCTGATCGCCGGTTTGGCTTTGGCCGTTAAACAGATGGCACCGCATGTCAAGGTTTACGGTGTTCAAGCCGAAGGGGCTCCGGCCATGTATATGTCCAAACGGGAACATACCATCAAGACGACTCCCGATGCGGTGACGATGGCAGACGGAATTGCCGTCAAGATCCCGGGGAATTTAACCTTCGATATTATTGACCGTTATGTTGACGACATTGTTGTTGTCAGTGATGAGGCTATTGCCAGTACTATTTTAATGGTACTGGAACGAGCCAAACTCATGGTAGAAGGAGCCGGGGCAGTCAGTCTGGCCGCTGTGTTAAACGGAAAAATTCCGGCTGCCGGTAAAGTGGTCAGTGTGATTTCCGGCGGGAATATTGATGTCAACTTCATTTCCCGCATTATTGAGCGTGGGTTGGTCAAAGCCGGCAGACGGGTTAAAATTACCACCCTGATTGCCGACCGGCCAGGTATGCTGCAGAACCTGCTGGGGGTTATTACCAGGCTCAAGGCGAATGTTATCAATGTTTATCATGACCGGGTCGAACGGAATGTGCCGATAGGTCAGGCTGTGGTTGAAATCAGTCTGGAAACGCGCGACGCTTTGCATACCGAAGAGATTATGGCTAATCTCCGGCAGGAAGGCTATATTGCTAAGATTATCTAAAGCTAGGGCACCTGGATGAAGGTGTCCTAGCTTGTATCTTGTATTTTCTGATTACTCGACATATTCTGCAATTAAGATTTATTGCAGGAATCTGGCTAACGGTGTCGAACAACACTATGTTCTAGTCTAAAAAGCTGAGCCGAAGCCCAATTTTTGGATGGTTTTGCTAGGTACTCAAAGTGTGCAAAGGCTGCGATCTTTGTATTCTTCGAGTATTTTGCAAGGGGTTAAGCGGTATGCAGGCTTGGTTGAGTTTAAGAAATGGGGGATTTGTTCATGTCACAACTCTTGTCAGTTATTCTGGCAGCAGGTAAAGGTACGCGGATGAAGTCACAATTGCCTAAAGTATTACATCGCGTAGGTGGAAAGGCCATGGTGCAGCATGTCTTAGATGCGGCAAAAGGCGCAGGAGCTGTTCGCAATGTTGTTGTTATAGGGTTTGGAGCGGAAAGTGTAGCAACATCTTTAGGTAATCAGGCTGAATTTGTTGTGCAGGCTGAACAACTGGGCACCGGTCATGCCGTCATGCAAGCCAAGGAATTGCTGGCTGATTTTGATGGGACCGTCATGGTGCTTTGTGGTGATACACCCCTGCTCAGGGCTGAGCTATTGACGAAACTCTATACGGAGCATCGTCAGGCCCAGGCTGTAGCGACCGTGCTAACCGCCAATATGCCTGACCCGACCGGCTACGGGCGAGTGATTCGCAATAGCAACGGTCAGGTGATTAAGATTGTCGAGCATAAAGATGCGACTCCGGAAGAACGACTGGTGACTGAGGTGAATACCGGCATTTATTGTTTTGAACGGTCGGCGTTGTTTGCCGCTTTGGCCGGCTTAAACTGCAATAATGTGCAGGGCGAGTACTATCTTACTGATGTCATGAGTATTCTGGCCAGTCAGAATGCCAAAGTATGGGCAACGGCTGCTGAGGATTTTCAGGAGACGTTTGGAATTAACTCCCGTGCCCAATTGGCCGAAGCCGAGAAGATTCTGCGCAAGCGCAAAGCCGTAGAGCTGATGGATAACGGTGTGACCATCATGGATATTGACAGCACCTTCATCGATGCCGATGTCACCATTGGTGCCGACACCATCATCTATCCATTTACCTGGATTGAAGGGGCCAGCTCCATTGGCAGCGGCTGTGAAATCGGACCTAATACGCGTCTGCAGAATACCACGGTGGGCGATCAGTCGACGCTGCATTTTGTCTATGCCCATGACTGCACGGTAGCCGATCAGGTAACCGTAGGTCCGTATGTCCATTTGCGTCCTGGCACATCATTAGCCACTGGGGTTAAGATTGGCAATTTTGTGGAAGTGAAGAATTCTGAGGTCGGCCAAGGCAGTAAAATCCCTCATCTCAGCTACATTGGGGACACCGATATGGGACAAAAAGTCAATATTGGCTCAGGAACCATTACCGTAAATTATGACGGCAAACATAAACACCGCACCACGATTGAAGACGGGGCTTTTATTGGCTGCAATACCAATTTAGTCGCGCCGGTAACGATCGGTCAGGGAGCTTATGTGGCTGCCGGCTCTACCATTACCAAGAATGTACCGGCTACGGCGCTTGGCGTTGCCAGGGCGCGTCAGTCGAATATCGAAGGCTGGGTTTCCAAGCGTAAAGAATAGCACTTAGCGAGCCCTTGTATCAGGAATTTTGTTTCGAACCGCCAAGCTTGCCTTGCGGTTAAAAAATAATTTGGACAGCGTTTTGGGGAGGTATTTGCAAAAATGATTTTAGAGGATAGTAAACGATTGCGAATTTTTACGGGGAATTCCAATCCGGCTTTAGCACACGAAATTGCCGCTCATATTGGTGTTTCGGTTGGCGATGCTTTTGTCGGTCACTTTAATAATGGGGAAACACAGGTGATTATTGATGAAAGTGTACGGGGAAAAGAGGTCTTTATTGTTCAGCCGACCTGCTATCCTGTCAATGATAGCCTGATGGAACTGCTTATTATGGTAGACGCCTGTAAACGGGCTTCGGCCCGTCACGTAACCGCGGTGATTCCTTACTATGCGTACGCACGCCAAGACCGTAAGACCCGTGGCCGTGAGCCTATTTCAGCTAAGCTGGTTGCCAACCTGCTGACAACAGCCGGTGTAAGCAGGGTCGTGACGATGGATTTACATGCCGGGCAGATTCAAGGCTTCTTTGATATTCCATTGGATCATCTCATTGGAGTTCCTATTTTGTCGGACTATATTGAATCCAAAAAATTAGGCGATCTGGTGGTTGTCTCGCCTGATCTGGGTGGTGTAACCAGAGCCAGACAACTGGCCGACAGACTGCATGCCCCTATTGCGATTATTGAAAAACGCCGTCCAATGCCCGGTGTTGCCGAAGTGATGAACCTGATCGGCAGCGTTGAAGGCAAGACTGCTGTGATTGTCGATGATATTGTTGATACAGCCGGTTCGCTTACCGAAGGGGCCAAAGCGCTGGAGCGCTTTGGTGCCAAAGAAGTTTATGCCTGCTGTACGCACGCGGTGCTCAGTGATCCTGCCGTTGAGCGGATTGCCGCATCCAATATGAAAGAACTTATTGTGACCAATACTATCCCTCTCCCTGAATCCAAACTCAATCCCAAAATTAAAGTATTGTCCGTGGCGCCGCTGTTTGGCGAAGCGATTGTCCGCATTTTTAGTGAATTATCGGTAAGTAAATTATTTGACTAAGGGTTCATCCGTTATGTTCAGGAATAAAAGCCGGCATTGATTTAAACCGCAAAGTACACAGGCTGAAAAAGGTTGCTCAGATCAGGATGGTTCCTGGTGTCAGCATTCCTTGATCTTCCAGTGGGCTTTGCGGTTCGTGCTGTTTCATGATTTTCAATTTCAGGCCACTATGATATAATCGCAATGAGGTGAGCGATATGACTTGTCAAGTATCGGTCGAACGGGCAGTTCCAGGTGATATTCCGGCCATTGCGGCCGTTTTTACGACAAGCTTTCAAGAAAGTGTGCTGCATCATTGCGGGCGTCTTCCCAAGCCGCGGGCTATGCAGGATGTTTTTACACTGGTTTATGAAGCAGAGCCCCAAGCGGCTCTTGTCGCCCGCACCGAACAGGGACAGGTGGCCGGTTATTGCTTTGCGCCCACATTGCTGCCTCAACTATGGATCAGAGCCGTGTTTGGCGGCCATATCGTGTTATGGGCCTGGCGCTGGTTAACCGGGCAATATGGCTTCGGCCTGCACCCGGTTAAGATCATTGTAATGAATAAATTGGCTTTTCTCAGTTCCAGCATGAAGCCGGCCAAATCGGCGAATGCCAGAATTCTGTCTATCGCTGTCAGTGAAAGTTGCCGGGGGCAAGGGGTTGCCAGCCGGCTGATGGAGGCGGCAATACGTTACTTTCAAGATCAAAAGGTGACCCGGGTGCGGCTGGAAGTTCGCCCGGACAATGCTCCGGCCATCAAGGTTTATGAAAAACTGGGTTTTTATCGGGATGGCTTTACAACTGATTCGCAGGGACAATGGCTTATCATGTTTAAGGAAATGGAGTAAAAAACATGTTTGATATGAATATGCGCCTGATCAGTATGCTGGGCCTTTTGACCCTTATTGTGATCTTTGGTCTGATTTTGGATTACTTGCATATCTTGCGCCGCCCTTTCCGGGTTGGCTTTTATACGGCGGTCTTCGGTATTGTAGTCGGGGTGGCATTAACGCTCAGTGCCGTGCTGCCGGAGAATGATGTTTTTGGCCGGGTCTTTTGTCAGGTCAGCACCAAGCAGAAAGTGGTGGCCCTGACCTTTGACGATGGTCCTTATTCGCCTTATACCGAACAGATTTTGGATATTTTAAAAGAAAATAATGTGAAAGCCACCTTTTTTGTATTAGGAAAAAATGCTGCCGATCATCCTGAGCTGGTGAAAAGGATTTATGATGAGGGACACCAAATTGGCAATCATACCTATCACCATATCGATCTTTTAAAGGCCAACCGTGCGACCGTGGTTTCTGAGCTGGAACGAACCAACCAGGTGTTGTTTGAGATTACCGGGGTAAAGCCGCATATCGTCCGTCCGCCCCATGGATTCCGTGACCCGGTGGTGCTGGAAGTGATGAAAGAACAAGGCTTAAAAGTGGTGGAATGGTCGGTGATGAGCCGGGACTGGACCAATCCGGGAGTTGAAAATATTGTGAACCGTGTTCTGGACAAAACCCGCAATGGCTCAATTATCCTGCTCCATGATGGGGACGGTGTGAGATCGCAGGATTCACGGGCTCAGACGGTTGAAGCCACCAGGTTGATCATACGCCAATTAAAAAATGAAGGCTATACGTTTGTTACAGTGGATGATATATTTGCTAGAGCGGAGGATTCAGCCAGGTGAAAATGATCGTTGGACTGGGAAATCCCGGTCAGGAATACAGTACAACCCGTCATAATGTTGGGTTTATGGTGATTGATGAATTAGCCAGGAAATGGGGAGCGGCGTCCTGGCGCAATAAATTTGATGCCGAAATTGCCGAGCATCGCGGCAGTGAGGGGACAGCCTTGCTGGTCAAGCCCCAGACGTATATGAATTTAAGCGGAACAGCAGCCGGGGCTCTGGCACGCTGGCACAAACTGCAAGCAGCCGATATCATTGTCATTTACGATGATATGGATTTGGAGGTTGGCCGCTTACGGCTGAGAACGAAGGGCAGTTCGGGCGGTCACCGCGGGATTGAATCGCTGATTAGTCATCTGGGGACGGATGAATTTGCGCGGGTGCGGGTCGGGATCGGCCGTCCGCCGGCCGGCTGGACCGTTAATCATTATGTGTTGAGCCGTTTTTCGGCCGCAGAAGCCCCCCATATCCAGGAGGCCATTGAACGCTCGGCTCAGGCTGTTGAGTGTATCATGGCTCAGGGAATGACCAAAGCGATGAATACTTTCAGCAAATAGGCCAGGTTAACCTGGCCTGTTTGCATACCGAACCACACAAAAGTTACTATTTTTGGACAATGTTTTTTAGTTGATCTTATGCCTGGGGAGATGTAAAATAAGAAATAGTGTAACCTTATTTGCGAAAATGAAAGAAGGCTTATTTGCATGCTTACTCGGCGTCAGTTTATAAAAGGTTGTACCGGGGCTGCTGTCGCAGTGGCTGGGCTGTCGTTTTTTTCTGGACAGCAGTTGTTGGATAAATTCACTAAAACCGTACCCATTTTGCTTTATCATCGGGTCGGACCCGAGACCGATGCGTTGACGGTCAGCGTACAGCGCTTTCAGGAAGATATGGAATTTCTCAGTCAGGCTGGCTATAATCCGCTGTCACTGGCAGAGGTCAAGCAACATATGCTGACAGCAACGCCGTTGCCGGACAAACCCTTGCTCATTACCTTTGATGATGGTTATTTGGATAATTACACCAACGCGTTTCCAATTTTGCAACAATATGGCATGAAGGCCAGTTTTTATATTATCACCGGATTTGTCGGACAGCCGGAACGGATGACGGCGGCACAGATCCGGGAAATGGCGGCTGCCGGCATGGATTTTGGTTCCCATACGGTCAGTCACCGTCCTTTGGCTGAATTAACCCTGGCTGAGGCCAGTAATGAACTGCAGAACTCTAAGCAGGCCCTTGAGCAAATCATGGGGCAATCGGTTGCTTTCGCCGCTTATCCCTGTGGCAGTTATAACCAGGATGTACTGGATATTGCCAAAGCGGCTGGTTATGTCGGTGGGTTTTCCACGCGCTACGGCCTTGCCGGCTTTGCCAACCACTTGGCTATTCGCCGCATCCCGATTTTCCATTCTGACCGGAATATTTCTTATGTGATGTTTAAAAAAGGATTTTTGCCAACCATGTTTGGCTAACCTGTTATATTGCAAAGATATAAAGCTTAATTCAGCCGTTGGCCGGATTAAGCTTTAATATATTTTCTGCTATTCAAGTTTTTAACGCGGGGCTTTTTTGCCGGTATCGTAAGGCAGTGGAATGTACTGTACCGAAGGACGCTGCTGGGCTGGCTGCGGATAGAGTTCCATGAGTTCATACACTTCCAGCGGCATCTCATTGCAGACACTGGGCAAGCCCATTTCCCGCAGTTTTTCGCAGGTGATCGGATAATCGTGCGTCCAGCGCCCTTCGGCCAGGGTGTGGGCCAGTTCTTCAGCCTTTTCGGGTGAGAGCTTGTCGGAAAGCAGTGTTTGGACAAAATCCTGGACCTGGCGTACAGCCTTTTCAGCCATATCGGCGAGAATCAAGGTGTTGTCGTCGATTCGGTCGATGTTTTTCTGTTTAACGACTTTAAGAATCGACGCTGCCGGATATTGACCCAGTTGAGGATCGACAGGACCCAGGACGGCATTCGGGTCCAGGATAATTTCGTCTGCTGCCAGGGCAATCATGGTCCCGCCTGACATCGCATAATGCGGGACAAAAACTGTAACTTTGGCTTGATGCTGCTGCAGGGCGCGGGCAATCTGCTCTGAAGCCAGCACCAGGCCGCCCGGGGTATGCAGGATAAGATCAATAGGCATATCCGGTGGTGTTAAGCGGATAGCCCGCAGGATATGTTCAGAATCCTCCACGTTGATATAGCGGCTGATGGGGATGCCGAGCAAACTGATGGCTTCCTGGCGGTGAATGAGGCTGATGACGCGGGACTCCCGTTTTTCCTCAATCCGGCGCAGCAGGCTTAATCTTCTCCCGGCAATGCTGCGCTGCTGCAGCATAGGCAGCAGAGTAATGGCAAGGAACAAAAACCATAAAATATCGGTAAAGCCTATGTTCATGGAATCACCTCAAGTTATTTGATGAATAGAAAACTTTGACCCGGAGGTCCTGATTTCCTGCTATTCCTTTTTTTACGCTCGAAAAAGGGAAAAAATAAGGAAGTATAGCCCTGCAGGAGCAAGGCCCATACTTCCTTATCGTTTTACTGACTAATCCACATACACCGGCCGGGCGTAACAATAGTCACAGCCGGTCAAACAGGGCTTGGGCGGCCAGCCGCCTACATCGATGCTGGTGGTACAGCCGCATTGGGGACGGCGCCGCGGCTCTGTGCAATCGACCGGGAGCTTATCGTCATGCAGTTGCTGCAGCAGCTTACCATCGATACAGCGGCTGTCGGCAAAGCCGGCTACACAGCAAGCCGCCAGCGTGATCGAGAGTTTCTGTTCCAGCGCTTTGAGCTGGTGTTCAATAGCGGTCCGCTCAGCAGCAGAAGGGGAGAGCAACGTGCAGCCCAGCTGCCGGAAACGCCGGCTGACCTTGGTATAGCCGGTTTCGGCAAAGCTAAAGCAAAAAGAACGAATCCCATAACCTGCCGCTTGCTCAACAATCACTGGCAGCAGGGGAAGATTGGAAAACCGCTGTTTCCGGCTGTCCAATCCGGTCACGAGCGGGTCGATTCTGACCTTAAGCCGCTCCGGCTTGCCGACCAATTCAACGACTTTGGGCAAGAAGGCTAAAGCCTGTTCAAAAGGCGGAGCCTGGGGTTCAAGGTTCAAAGGCTTGCCATTGGCTTTCAGACCAACCGGCCGGCCGCCAAAACCGGTAATGGTTATCTGAGCAAATAATTGGATGCGCTGTTTTTGCAGCTGCAGTAATGTATCATAAAGTGGCTGGGTGAATAAAGACTGCGGGTGTTTGGTCCATAACACCACACTATGGAGGTGCAGGCCTTTGGCCAAACGCTTTTCAATTTCAGTGATAAGCTCACGTGGATAATATTTCGGCATATCGGTCATGCGTGAAGCGCTGAGAACAACGGCAGGTCTACTAACCTGCTCAAACGGCAGGCCATCAAACAGGGTCATGGATTAAAAACTACAGGAGACTTCATTGCATTTTTCATCCGCATTCAACTCGGCAGCCAATTTAGCGAGCTTGGCGGACATTTCTAAAAGCTCCTGGCTTTGGCCGGTCAGCTTTTCGATGGTGCTGGCCTGGTGTTGATTGACAGAATCGATTTGCGTAATTTCATGCGTGATTTTCTGGATGGATTCACTGATGCATTTCAGTGTGGACGTAATCTGCGTCGCCGAACTCGAACTGTTGACAGCCAGCTTGCGGACTTCTTCGGCAACGACACCAAATCCGCGGCCATGCTCACCGACCCGCGCAGCTTCAATGGCGGCATTGAGGCCTAGCAGGTTGGTCTGGCTGGCTACATTTTTGATAAAACTGATGACCGAGTCGGTTTCTCCGACCTCTTTATTGGCCTGGATAGCCAGTTCTTTTAGATGCTGACCGCTGGCAGCCAGTTCTTCAGCCTGGGCTAAGATGGACTGCAGGGCGGAGGACAGGACATTGGCCGAATTGGACAGGTGGCCGGCCGCATCCTGCAGAACTTCCTTACGTTCCAGCGATTCATGCACAGCAACAGCACCGAGAATTTTTCCGTTGTTATCCATAATCGGCATGCTGATAGCAATATAAGGGATCCCGTAAACTTCTTTGGCCACTTCAACCACAACCCGGCGCTTTTTCTGCATCGCTTGCTGAACGGCTGCACCAGGCTTTATTTTCTCGCCGGCAACAACCTGCCCTTTTAACTCAGGAATGGAATAGGAAACCAGCCATTTTTCCGGATCGCTTACGACCATGCCGACTTTACCGCTCAGCAGTTGGGGCACATATTTAGCAACTTGTACGAATGAGTCCAATAATGTTACTTCTCCCATTGCAATACACATCCTTTAAATGTTCTCTATAGATACTGTATAACATTCGCTATCAGCCTAGGTATACCCTCCATTTTAGTAAGAATTTTGAAAAAAATTCCATCCGTATCCAGCCGGCCGGATTGTCCATGAAGACTGGCCGCAGCCTGTTGGGAGGAGTATTAGGCGAATGCTGCCGGACATGATATAATGACATCGATAGGCCATGCCAAGACGGGGTGGCTTTTTAGACTGTTGGCCATGTCTCAAGTGGAGAAGCTGACAGGACTGTTTGATTGATGGAGTGATGAAATGTTAACAGCGTTGTATGCTGACCATAGCGGAGAAATCTATGATGCGCCTGGCTGTCAGGCGGTGGGACGAGTCGGTGATGAAGCGGTTGTTCTGTCTTTAGAAGAGATGATTCCCCTTCCGGAAGGGACGGACCTTATGTATCTGCCGGGACGGAAGGCGATTGGTGCCGAACAGGGCTGTATTTCACCCTTGGGCGGGAATTTGCTGGCAGTAGCGGCCGTGTTGCCGGTTGGTTATACCCGCACTCATTTGCCTGCCTTTGCTAGAATGCCTGCCGCTCCGGTGCTGCCTTTATACGGCTATGCGGCTGTGGCGTTCTACCGGGACCAGCTTTATGTGGCGGCTGTTCCTAGTGACGATAATGCCAAATGGCACCCCTATCATTACAACACGCCGGAACTAAAGAAACTGGTGGCCAAAGTCAAAAGAGATTTACGCGGCAATCGCATTGTCGAGCAGGTGGCGCATTGCTCACTGAAATGGCATTGCTGCACGGCCCAGAACTTGTTTTACCGCCGTTGGGAGGCCGGTATTCCGACTTCTCCCGCCTGTAATGCCAACTGTTTTGGCTGTATTTCGCTGCAACCGTCGGAATGTTGTCCGTCGCCTCAGACCCGGATTGATTTTACCCCGACAGCCGACGAAATAGCTGCGGTAGGCGTTTACCATTTGAGCCAGGCTCCTGACGCGATTATCAGTTTTGGACAAGGCTGCGAGGGCGAGCCTTCTCTGGCCTATGAAGCCATTGCGGCCGGAATCCGGCTCATCCGGGCCCAGACCGGCCGGGGACAGATCAATATCAATACCAATGGGGGCTACACCCGCGGGATCAAGCCGATCGTAGATGCCGGACTGGATACGATGAGGGTCAGCATTATCAGCGCCCGTCCCGAGGCTTATCAAGCTTACTATCGCGGCAATTACAGCCTGGAAGACGTTAAAGCCTCGATTGCCTATGCCAAAGCCAAAGGGGTGTATGTGTCGCTCAACATGCTGTCTTTCCCCGGACTGAACGACCGGCCTGAGGAAATCTCGGCCTGGCTGGATTTCCTAGCCGAAACCAAGGTGGATATGATTCAATTGCGCAATCTCAATGTTGATCCGGACGCTTTTTTGGCGGTTATGCCGCCTCAAGAGCAGAAGCCCGCCGGAGTCCGCAATTTTTTGACCAGGCTGCGGGACAAATTTCCTGAACTTACCATTGGGAGTTTTAGCCACTATGTAGCAAAAAGTGGGGAATAATTGTTGCGCAACCTATTACGGTATGCTATAATTGTCTGGTAATAAACCGAAGTGGCTTTATCTAATGCCCGAGGCATTTAGCGATATCAAAACCCTGCTGCTCGGGGTACAAAGTGAGGTGCAAGCAATGAAAGAGAAAATCCATCCTGCTTATAACGAAGCAAAAGTAATTTGCGGTTGTGGCAACACTTTTACTACCGGTTCGATTAAAAAAGAACTGCGTGTAGACGTATGCTCCAAATGTCATCCGTTCTTTACTGGCCAGCAACGTAACATTACAGCCGGCGGACGTATTGAGAAATTCAATAAGCGTTACAGTAAATAAGGTAAATGGGCAGCAGAGCAGCAATGCTCTGCTTCATTTATAGTGAGCCATTCTTGAACCACAGGGTACACAAAGTACGCAGGGAACGTTGAGATGCTATTATTTGGGCGGTCAAACCGTGCCCGTATGATCCTTCGTGACTTCTCGGTGTACTCGGTGAACTTTGTGGTTAATTTGTATTTGTCAGGATAAGGGAGGGAATACCGTGAAACCAAAAGCAAATATTGGCGGGCAGGCTGTCATTGAAGGTGTCATGATGCGCGGCCCCGGTTATATTGCCACAGCAGTGCGCGAACCATCGGGAAGCATCAATGTCAAAAAAGAAAAACTGTCCTCGATTACCGAGCGGTATCCAATCCTTAAAAAGCCGATGCTGCGCGGAGTGGTCGCGCTGGCTGAATCCCTCATTCACGGTCTTAAAGCCTTGTCTTTTTCGGCTCAGGCTGCCGGTGATGAAGGGGAGGAACTGTCTGATAAGGAAATCGCCATGACCATGGTGTTTTCATTGGGATTGGCCATTTTATTGTTTGTGATTATTCCGACTTATGCGGCAAAATATATTCATAGTGCCATCACCGATGCCCGGCTGCTCAATCTGGCCGAAGGCGTGCTCCGGATGGGAATCTTTTTCGCCTATATCTATGCCATTTCCCGGATGAAAGATATTCAGCGGGTGTTCGAATACCATGGTGCCGAGCACAAGACCATCCATGCTTATGAAGCCGGGCTGCCGCTTACCGTGGACAACATCCGCGGCTTCAGTACCCTGCATCCCCGCTGCGGTACCGCCTTTTTGCTCATTGTGATGGTCGTCAGTATCATTATGTTTGCCTTTTTGGGCTGGCCGGATTTGTGGCTCAGAATTGTATCGCGGATTATTTTAATGCCGGTTGTTGCCGGAATTTCCTATGAGATTATCCGCTTTGCCGGCCGCAGCGACAACAGTGTGGTCAAAACCATGATGTTGCCAGGCCTCTGGCTGCAAAAGCTAACCACCCGGGAACCCAGTGACGATCAGATCGAAGTGGCCATCCGGGCACTGGAGGAAGTCCGCCCCGAAGAACCAGTCCCGGCCGAAGCTTAGGGATAACGATGTTAAACCGCAGAGTACGCAGAGAGCGCAGAGGAAAAGATGAAAACTCTAAGCGCGATCATGTCGCGCTTCCTGCGTATCCACTCTGCGTCCTTTGCGTACTCTGCGGTTAATTAAGGTCTCTCTGTTTTATTTTTGTGATGAGGTGAAGTTTGTGCTTGATAAATTGCAGGCCATTGAAGATAAATACTTGGAACTGGAATCATTGATCAGTGACCCGTCTGTGATGGCGGATATGAAGGAATGGCAGAAATACACCCGTGAACATGCCAAGCTGTCTGACATTGTAGCCAAGTTCCGGGAATATAAACAGGTTCAGCAGGCTTTGGAAGAAGCCCGTGAAATGCTGAAGGAAAAGCTGGATGACGATTTTCGTGACATGGTGGAAGCCGAATTTGCGGAAATGAAAGAAAAGAATGCCAAGCTGGAAGAAGAGTTACCAATTCTGCTGCTGCCTAAAGATCCAAATGATGATAAAAGCGTCATTGTTGAAATTCGCGGCGGTGCCGGTGGTGATGAAGCGGCATTGTTTGCCGGGGATTTATTCCGGATGTATACCCGCTATGCTGAAAACCAAGGCTGGCGTACCGAACTGCTGGATTCCAACCCCACGGAGTTGGGTGGCTTCAAGGAAGTCGTTTTTGTCATTGATGGATATGGCGCATATAGCAAACTAAAATATGAAAGCGGTGTTCACCGGGTTCAGCGGGTTCCGACCACTGAATCAAGCGGCCGGATTCATACCTCAACCGTAACCGTCGCCGTATTGCCGGAAGCGGAAGAAGTCGATGTAACTGTCAACCAAAACGATCTGCGAATTGATACCTACTGTGCCAGCGGCGCTGGCGGTCAGCATGTCAATAAAACCGAATCGGCTGTGCGGATTACCCATTTGCCGACCGGGGTGGTTGTCCAGTGTCAGGATGAAAAGTCACAGTTGAAAAACCGTGATAAAGCCATGCGGGTTTTGCGGGCTAAGCTCTTAGAACTGGCGCAGGAAGAACAGCGGGCCGAAGTGGCTGAAAACCGCAAAAGCCAGGTCGGCACAGGCGATCGCAGTGAGCGGATCCGGACCTATAACTTCCCACAAGGCCGGGTAACCGACCACCGGGTGGGAATTACCTTGCATAAACTGGATTTCGTACTCAATGGCGATATTGAAGAACTCATTACCGCCTTGGTTACAGCGGATCAAAGCGAAAAATTAAAACAGGTTGAATAATATGAGTAAAACCAATGAACCATGGACGATTGGCAGTATTTTAAAATGGACCGGGCAGTACTTTGCTGAAAAGGGCGTGGAGAATCCACGCCTTGATGCCGAAGTACTGCTTTCCCATATCCTGGATCGGGAGCGGATTCAACTCTATGTCAATTTTGATCAGCCGCTGCAGCCGCAGGAACTGACCGCTTTTCGCGAAGCAGTCAAGAAACGGGTTGCCCGTATGCCGGTTGCTTATATTACCGGGCATAAAGAGTTTATGGGCCTGGATTTCCGGGTGGCTCCGGCGGTGCTCATTCCCCGGCCGGATACCGAGATTTTGGTTGAAGCTGTCCTGCAGAAGCTGCAGGGAGTTTCGCCGGTACAAGTACTGGATCTTGGTACCGGCAGCGGTGCCATTATTGTTTCGCTGGTAGCCAATTTGCCGGCAGCCCAAGGGATAGCGGTCGATATTTCCGAAGAGGCTTTGGCCATTGCCCGGAGTAATGCCGAAAAACATCAGGTTGAGAGCAGGCTGACATTTTACCGGGGTGATCTCTATCAGCCTGTAACCGGCCATACCTTTGATGCTATTGTCTCAAATCCTCCGTATATTCCGGATATGGATATCCGGGAACTGACTCCGGAGGTGCGGCAGGAACCACGGCTGGCTTTAGCCGGTGGGCCTGACGGATTGGATTTTTATCGCCGGATTGTTCATGAGGCGGATGCTTATTTGAAGCCAGGCGGCTTTGTGGCCGTGGAAGTGGGCATCCATCAAGCCCAGGCTGTCGCGGCGCTGGCCCAGGACAAGCCCGGGCTGACCTTTGAAAGCATGATCAAAGACTATGGTGGAATCGAGCGAGTCGTGATTTTTACCAAAAGTCAGGAGGTACATCGTGCAGACTCAATATTATCATGTGAATAGGGAAACTCCTGATACCGGAGTACTAACCCAGGCGGCCAGGATTCTGCAGCAAGGAGGCCTGGTAGCCTTTCCGACCGAAACAGTCTATGGTCTGGGGGCCAATGGGCTGGATGCCCAAGCGGTGGCTGGAATTTATCAGGCCAAAGGGCGTCCATCTGACAATCCGTTGATTTTACATATTGCCGACCGGTGCGAACTGGACAGACTGGCCCGTTCGGTACCGGCTAACGCCGAAGTCCTGATAAAGAAGTTTTGGCCAGGCCCTCTGACTCTGGTATTGGAGCGGACTGCGTGTGTTCCGGACGCCGTAACCGGTGGTTTGGATACGGTAGCCATCCGGATGCCCAACTCTGCGGTGGCCAGAGAATTAATCCGTTTGGCCGGAGTGCCGCTGGCTGCTCCCAGTGCCAATACTTCAGGGCGGCCAAGTCCGACCACGGCTCAGGCTGTACTGGCGGATTTGTCCGGACGAATTGATGCAATTTTGGATGCCGGTCCTTCCAACATCGGGGTTGAATCGACCGTGATTGACTGTACCACGCCGGTGCCGACCTTGCTGCGGCCAGGCGGCGTTACGCTGGAAATGCTGTTGGACGTGTTGGGGGAAGTAGAAGTGGATCCTGCTTTGAGCAGTGGAAAAACAGTACCCAGATCGCCGGGGATGAAATACACCCATTATGCGCCCCGTGCACCGCTCCTGTTGCTGGAGGGCGACAGCCGGACACTGGTGTCAAGACTGTCTCAGGAGATCAGCACCGCAATGGCTGCCGGAAAAAAGGTAGGGGCTGTGGTGAGCCGTGAAACTGCCGCTAAGCTGCCTCTAGAGGTCATTGCCGCTATTTATGGCAGTCAGGGCTGTCCGGCCGAGATTGCCGCCAATTTATATGGTGCGCTCCGCTATTTTGACGAGCATCCGGTTGATGTGATTTATGCCGAAGGAATCAGCGAATCCGGCCTGGGGCTGGCGGTGATGAACCGCTTGCGCAAAGCCAGTGGTTATCAAATTATAAAGGTTTAGGTCGATGTATATCCCTTTCACTCCGTTCATATACATTAGGAGCGGAGGTGAGGGGATTGGGTGGATTGGAGTTATTGGTGCTGAGTGTTGCTTTAGGGACGGATTTGTTTTCGGTAGCGATTCCCATCGGGATGAATCGAGTGCGGCTGCGGATTATTCTTCGGGCAGCCGTTGTTTTTGCCGTTTTTCATATTATTATGATTTTAGCTGGGTATCATATGGGCCATTGGCTGGGAACTGTTGTTGAACATGTTGGCAGTTATCACAGTGACTGTCCGGTTATCTTGATGGAGAATTGGGCCGGGATCTTGGGAGCGCTGGTGCTCATCGGCCTGGGCGTTCATATGATCAAGGAGAATGTGACCGGCGGCGCAGCTGATGATACCAAAACACATCCGCTGAAAGGGGCAGCGTTGCTCATTCTGGCGGCCAGTGTCAGCGTCGATGCCTTGGCAGCCGGCTTTAGCCTCGGCATGATGGATGTCGACCTGTTGAAATTAAGTATTATCTTAGGGACTGTGATTTTTGCGATTGCCATTGTAGGATTGGCCGTGGGACGCCGGGCCAGCCGCTATTTGGGGCAGCGGTCGGAATTGATCGGCGGAGCGGTGCTGATTTTCCTGGGGCTGCATGTTTTGTGGCATATGTTAACATAATTCACTACAGCAACAGGAACAGCTATGATAAAATGATGGCAGTATCGGATATACTAGCTGGTGGAGGGTTTGATGATGCTGCGAGTCTTATTTGTATGTACGGGCAATACCTGCCGTAGTCCAATGGCAGAAGCCTTATTAAAGGAAAAAATCCGGCAGCATGGTCTGCAGGATAAAATTCTGGTGTTGTCAGCCGGAATTGCAGCCGGAGATGAGTTTCCGGCCTCAACAGGCGCCCATGTGGCCATGCACAGCAAAGGCCTTGACCTGGCCGGACACTACTCCCGGCAGCTGCTGCCGGAGTATATTGAGGCTGCCGATGTTGTGCTGACCATGACAGCCGGTCATAAATCGGCTATTTTGGCAGCCCTTCCCGAGGCCCAAAACAAACTGTATACGCTGGCTGAATTTGCCGGTGAAGCCAGTCAGGTCGCTGATCCTTTTGGCGGGGATACGGATGTTTATTTGGCTTGCGCCGAGCAGATTGAACAATTGCTTGAGCGAGCCTGGGGGAATTTTGTTGCGTTAGCAGGAAAAAAAGCATAAAGAAATGAAAGTAGAAATTAGCGAATTTTTGCGGGAGGTCATTCGATGTTAGTAGCAATTGGCAGTGATCATGGCGGCTTTCGCCTGAAAGAGGAAATTAAACAACTCATGACGGAAATGAACATTGAATTCCGTGATTTTGGTACATATTCCACTGAATCGGTGGATTATCCTGAGATATCCCGCAATGTGGCCCAGTCTGTTGCCAATGGCGAATTCAGCCGGGGCATCATTATTTGCGGGACAGGCATTGGCGTTTCGATTGCCGCCAATAAGATCAAAGGCATTCGGGCTGCTTTGTGCCATGATGTGTTTTCGGCCCAGATGTCGCGTGAGCATAATGATGCCAATATTTTAACCATGGGTGAACGGGTGATTGGTTTTGGACTGGCCCGGGCTGTTGCCGAGAAATGGCTGACCACGGAATTTGCCGGTGGGCGCCATGCACGCCGGGTCTGCCAGATTGCCGATTTAGAAGCATAAGTTAAGGAAAAGCAGGAGGCGCTTCATCATGGAAGAACTAGCCGCAATTGGCAGCCAGGTACGGGAGGCTGCCGAAGAATTGATTCAAACAGCCTGTTTAAGTGCCGGACAGATTTTAGTCATTGGCTGTAGTACCAGTGAAGTGATTGGGGCCAGAATCGGTACCGGCGGTTCGGCTGAAGCAGCCAGGCTAATCCTGGAGAATTTGCGCAGTGTTTGCAGACAATACAGCATCGCTCTGGCGGTGCAATGCTGCGAACACCTGAACCGGGCTTTGGTGGTGGAACGGTCGACGATGCAGCAATACGGGCTGGAGCAGGTGGCGGTAGTGCCTGTTCCAAAAGCCGGAGGAGCTCTGGCTGCGCATGCCATGCGTGATTTTGATGATGCTGTTGTGGTAGAAGCCATTGCCGCTCATGCCGGGCTGGATATTGGCTGTACGTTGATTGGAATGCATTTAAGGCGAGTTGCCGTTCCGGTTCGCTTAAAGCAGAAAATCATCGGTCAGGCTATTGTGATTGCTGCCCGCACTCGCCCCAAATTGATTGGCGGTGTCCGGGCTGTTTATGAATTGCCGAACGAGTGAAAATGAATAAAGGTTGGGGGAATCAACAGTGACTTTACTTGCTCATGTCGATCCAGAAGTAGCTCAGGCTATTGATCTTGAGCTCAAACGCCAGCAAAATAAGCTGGAGCTTATTGCCTCAGAGAACTTTGTCAGCCAAGCAGTGATGGAAGCGCAGGGTTCGGTATTAACCAATAAGTATGCCGAAGGCTATCCGGGCAAACGGTATTATGGCGGCTGCGAACATGTCGATATTGTGGAACAGCTGGCTATTGACCGGGCGAAGGCCTTGTTTGGTGCCGAGCATGCCAATGTTCAGCCGCATTCCGGCGCTCAGGCCAATACGGCTGTTTATTTTGCCTGCCTGCAGCCGGGAGATACTATTTTAGGCATGAACTTGGCTCATGGCGGCCATTTAACTCATGGCAGCCCGGTCAACATTTCCGGAAAGTATTTTAAAATTATTCCATACGGTGTGGATGAAAAGACTCACCGGATTGATTATGAGGAAGTACGGCGCCTGGCGCTGGAGCATAAACCGAAGATGCTGGTTGCCGGTGCAAGTGCTTACACCCGGACAATCGACTTTGAATTGCTGGGGCAAATTGCCCGTGAAGCCGGAGCCATCTTCATGGTGGATATGGCGCACATTGCCGGATTGGTCGCTGCAGGCGTACATCCAAGCCCTGTTCCGCATGCCGATATTGTGACCACCACAACGCACAAAACCCTGCGTGGACCGCGCGGCGGAATTATTCTTTGCCGTGAACAGTGGGCTGCCGCAATTAATAAAGCCGTATTCCCTGGTATTCAAGGCGGGCCTCTGATGCATGTGATTGCTGCGAAAGCGGTTGCTCTGAAGGAAGCGATGACTGAAGAGTTTCGCCTTTATCAGCAGCAAATTGTAAAAAATGCGGTCGCTTTGGCTGCTAAGCTGGCTGCATCCGGTTTTAGCCTGATTTCCGGCGGCACTGACAATCACTTGATGTTGGTCGATGTGCGGGGGCAAAATCTGACCGGTAAAGAAGCTGAAAAGCTCTTAGATGAAATTGGTATCACGGTCAATAAAAATGCTATTCCCTTTGATCCGGCCAGCCCGTTTGTGACCAGCGGCATTCGCATTGGCACACCGGCGTTGACGACCCGTGGCCTGAAAGAAGAAGATATGCAGGTCGTCGGTGAAATCATTTCCTTAACATTAAATCATCCTCACGATGAAGCTGCCAAGGCCAAAGCCGTTCAATTGGTCAGCGAAGTTTGCCAAAAATATCCGCTTTATGCATAGGAGAACTGAATATGACTGAACTGAAAATTAATATTATTAACCATCCGCTTATCCAACATAAGCTTACCTTTATCCGGGATCAAAAAACCGGTACCAAGGAATTCCGTGAATTGCTTGAAGAAATCGCCATGCTGATGGCCTATGAAATTACACGTGAGCTGCCACTGGAAAATACTGAGGTCATCACACCGGTTGGCCCTTGCCAATGCAAAGTTCTCAGTGGCAAAAAGATTGGCGTAATTCCAATTTTACGTGCCGGATTAGGCATGGTCAGCGGGGTATTGAAACTGATCCCGGCGGCTAAAGTGGGCCATGTTGGCTTATACCGCGACCCTGAAACGCTAAAACCGGTTGAATATTACTGCAAACTGCCTACCGATGTGCATGAGCGTGAACTGGTTGTGATTGATCCTATGCTGGCCACCGGCGGTTCGGCTGCAGCGGCGATTACGCTCTTAAAAACCAAAGGGGCGAAGAATATTAAGCTGATGTGCCTGGTGTCGGCTCCGGAAGGAATCCGTGTGGTCAATGAAGCGCATCCTGATGTTGAGATTTATACAGCAGCAGTGGATGAGTGCCTGAATGATCATGGCTATATTGTTCCGGGGTTGGGCGATGCCGGCGACCGGATTTTCGGTACGAAATAAGAACTTATTGAGAGGGAGACGATTGTCTCTCTCTTTTTTATTTGCTGGTAGCTAAGTATGCTATAAAAAATCCCCTCCACCGTAACCCTCTGTGTCCTCTGCGCACTCTGTGGTTCAATCACCCCTGCGCAATCACATCGCGCCGTCCCCATTGAGTCCTTCGAGTACTTTGCGGTAAACCGTTTCTTTCCCTTTAAGTTCGCCTGTAACTTGGCAGCCGGGACATCTGCCGCTACGGACGTTCCTGACGCCGTTACCGTCGGCAAAGCCTCCGACAGCTGTGGTCACAAGTCCCGCAGCAGAAATCCCGGCCGCCAGCATGTCTATGAAAAAATCCCCCCCACCGTAACCCTCTGTGACCTATGCGCCCTCTGTGGTTCAATCATCCCTGCGCGATAATATCGCGCCGTTCCTCCGTCTTCCCTTTGCGTCCTTGTGTCCTTTGCGGCTAACCGTCATCCTAGCCCGTCTATCATACATAAAAAGTAATTATTTTAAATAATTTTAATAATTAGAAAATTTCGTGATGAAAGTATTGCTTTTTTGGCTGATTATGGTATGATAGACACATAAGTTATTCATGTAACTTAATAATGAGGCTAGAGAAAAGAGAGCCCGAAACGTTGTTGTGCAAGCATGACTAGTTTCGGATTTTATTTTCTAGGCTATAAAAGTTTTCATCCCCACACACAAATCCACACCCTAAAGAAAAAATCCAGGCATTTTTTGCCTGGATTTTTTCTTTTCGCTATAATGGAATCAGTAGGATGCTCAAGGAGGGTTGTTTGTGACAGCAGTGGAGGACATTAGTACAGCTTGGCAGCAGGCCCGGCGGGTAGTTGTTTTTACCGGAGCCGGAATGAGTACGGAATCGGGGTTGCCGGATTTTCGCTCGGCCCGCGGCTTATGGAAACAGCGGCCGGAAAGTCTGGCTACGCTGGAAGCTTTGTACGGGCAGCCGGATGAATTTTATTTCTTTTATCAATGGCGTATCGCCAAACTCTGGTCGGTAGCGCCTAATGACGGTCATCTTGCATTGGCTGCCTTGGTACAGGCCGGTTATCTTTATCAGCTCATTACACAAAATGTCGATGGTTTGCACCAGCGGGCGGGTTCAAGCGCTGTCCTGGAGCTGCACGGAACGTTACGGACCGTTCGCTGTCTGGCCTGTCACGCCGAATATGACAGCCGTCAATTATTGCCGGCTGCTCCCGGGTGGGAACAGGATTACCGGCAAGGACGATATAAGCCTGGACCGGAATGCTGCTGTCCCTCCTGTCAGGGAAAACTCAGGCCCGATGTGGTGCTGTTTGGTGAGCAGCTTCCTGAGCATGCCTGGCAGGCTGCAGTCCGTGCCAGCCATGAAGCCGATCTTTTTGTTGTAATTGGCTCTGCATTGGCGGTATCTCCAGCCAATTATTGTCCCCAGGTTGCACTCAATCAAGGAGCGCAGCTCCTGATTATCAACGAAGAAGCGACACCCTTTGATGAGGTAGCCACCTGGGTGGTGAGGGAAAAAAGCGGCCGGGTTTTATCCAGGCTGGTCAAGCAGATCCTAGGTTAAGGCATTCCCAAGGGGCAGGCGTCTGCCCCTTGGGTTATTTTTTTTATTGTTAATTTCTTGAAAAACAGCTTGACAAACTGGAGAGAAAGTTCTATATTATACATATAATGATAATCATTATCATGATGATTGGATATTGAAACGACGAACCCTAATCCGGGTATTTTTTTTCCAGTCAAAATGATAATGATTATCACCAACAACAAGGAGGAAGCTTTTTATGTCCGTTGTCATTATTGGTGCCGACTATCTTGGGGGAATTGAGAAAAACTTATATTCAATGGGCGTTAAAGAACTTATACATATAACCGGGCGGAAAGCGGCTAACCGCAATAAACTGAGCTTGCCTAAAAATACTTCGTTTGTTTTGGTGCTGACAGACTATGTCAATCATAATACCGCCAAGATGATCAAGACCATGGCTAAGACTCAGGAAATTCCGTTAGTATTTGCCAAACGTTCCTGGGGCGCCGTAGAAAAGCAATTGATGGATTCCGGAGTATTAAGCTGTTGATGGTCCACAATCAATTCTTATGAGTGCAGGCAAAGGAGGTTGGGGCTATGTCGATTTGGGTAAAGGCCGATGCCAGTCAAGTGTATATGAATATCAGTGGCGTTGTCTTGGCCGAGCATGTGGAGTTTTTGCGCAGTAATTTGATGAGCCGCATGCAATACGGCTACCGGCGTATTACCATTAACATGAATAATGTTGTCAATTTTGACAGTCAAGGTAAACAGATGCTGGATTATGTCCGTAAGCGCATTGATCAAAATGGCGGCGAATTGATTATTGAAGACTCAGCCGGACGATTGGCTTAGCAGGTTCACACAGTTAGGTATTAATGCTGCTGATGCCTTGAACAGGCAAGGCAGCGGTTAATAAAGCAACGACCAAGCTTCAGGATCATGCTCCTGAAGCTTGGTTGAGCGCAGAAATAAAATGAAATTTGGGAGGAATTGTTTTGAAGAAGATTGCCGTTATTTATTGGAGCGGAACCGGAAACACCGAGGCTATGGCACAGGCTGTTGCTGAAGGAGCGAAAAGTGATCATACTGAAGTTACCTTGCTGACTGTTGGTGAAGCAAGCGTGGATATAGTGAAAAATGCCGATGCAGTCGCTTTGGGCTGCCCGTCCATGGGAGCAGAAGTCCTGGAAGAATCGGAAATGGAACCTTTTGTAACTTCTATTGAAGGCGTGGTTTCAGGCAAACCATTGGTTCTGTTCGGCTCTTATGGCTGGGGGAATGGCGAGTGGATGGAAGACTGGGCATCCCGCATGACCAGATGTGGTGCGAATCTCTTGAGCGACGGCCTCATTGTCATGAATGCTCCTGATGCCGGCAGCTTGGAAGACTGCAAAGCACTTGGCCGTAAATTAAGCGGTTAATCATAAAAAACACAAGACCACGCAACAAGTATTGTTGCGTGGTCTTTTTTGACTCAATCGGAGTCACCTAAGGCTGGCTAGTCAACTGGGACGCTTACCCATGCGCAGAGGCTTGCTGATTTCGAACAAATGCCAGGAGCCGGATGGATTGATTTGCAAACCGCGCTGATGGTGCTCATCCAGTGTCTCCCGATGGCCGATACTGATCAGTGCGGTGTTGGGCAGGCTTTGGCGCAGGTAATGGTAGAGTTGATATTCCGTTGTTTTATCCATACTGGACGTAGCCTCATCTAAGAATAACCATTCGGGCTGGTGCAAAATAGCCCGGCTGATGGACAAGCATTGCTGTTCGCCGACGGACAGAACCTTTCCCCAGTCTACGATGTCATCAAGCTGACTGGCTAGGCGCGGCAGCTTGCAATGGTGAAGCACATTGGACAGCCTTTCCTCACTGACTGACTGGCTAAGATGGGGATACAGCAGGACATTGCGCAAGGTGTCGACCGGAAAATAAGGGCTTTGGGGCAGGAACATCATGGACCGGCCGCCCGGTTTCACAATCCGGCCGTGAAAATTAGGCCAGATGCCGGCTAAGGTGCGAAATAACGTGGTTTTGCCGCTGCCGGTGGAGCCGCTGATTAATAGCCGTTCTTTAGGATTGATGGTTAGCGTTAAGTCTTGAATGAGCGGCTGATCCTGCAGGGATAAAACGGTCAGGTTGGCAATTGAGAGGCTCTGAGTTTTTTCATTGATCAACCTGCCCGGAGCAAGGGTAAGCGGGCCGATTTGGTTCATGGTTGTATGAAAGAATTGCAGCCGGTGGACGAGTGCCTTCCACAAAGCAATTCTATTGTAGCTGTCAATAATATAAGAAAAAGCGGAATGTACATACCAATAAGCACCGGAAATCTCGAACAACTGTCCAAGTTGAATTTCCTGATTAAAATAGCGTGGGGCCGCCACTAAAAATGTGAACACAATAGAAACCTGTGAATAGGCTGCTGAGAATAACGTAATGGTCCGGGTTGATTTGGCGATATCCAGGCAATTGCGGGCTACTTTTTGAAACTGGTCCATGAGGCTGGAACGTTCCTTGCTTTCCCCGCCATATAACGCGATGCATTCATCGTGATCCTTGACCCGGTCTAAACCGGCCCGGAACTGGGCTTCTGTAGCTTGTTGGATAGCACTTTGCCGGATGAGCGGCCGGCCGGCTTTGACTGTGAGCCAGGTGCCGCTTGCAGCGTAGAGAAAGGCAGCCCAGACCAAATAGCCGGGAATGACGAGTTCATAGGTAAACCAAGAGACCTTCAATTGGCCGGATAATTGCCATAGCACGGCTGAAAAGGCCACCAGCGTGATGGAGTGGCGGAGCAGCCCGAGGATGAGATCCAAGGTATGGGTGACAAAAAGATGGACATCTTCACTGATCCGCTGGGCTGGATTATCAATGGGTGTACCCAGGATGTTTAAATAATAATAGATGTGCTGATGCAGCCAGCGATCAATATATTGCTCGGTTAACCATTGCCGCCAGCGCAGGTGCAAAACCAAACGGAAATAAGCCTGATATCCCGAAATGATGACATAAAGGCAGGATATCAGCAAGAATTGCAGCAGGGTACTTAGAAAGCCGTCAAAATGATAACGCTGAAGATAATTATAAAACTCAGCCTGCCACTTATTTAGATATAAATTTAATCCGACCAAAATGATGGTGCAAAGAATAACAAACAGCGAAAGCAGCCAGGCCGTCAGGCTTTTGTGTGACAGCCAATAGCCAAGAGCCATACGCATGAGGCGAATTTGACTGGCAATATTGGGCACCCCCTCTCCTTGGCATGGCTGTGATCATCGAACAAGAAATTATATGGCTGAAAGGAGAGAAGTATGTGAAGGAGTTGTTCTTGGGCTGACGGACGGGCTGTTTGCTTGACAAGCCAATCGGAACAGGGTATTCTGGTGACAGTATCCAAATTTCATAGCTTGGTATAGGTGCCCTGTCGGGCTTAATAGGGAAGACCGGTGTAATACCGGCGCGGTCCCGCCACTGTAATGGTGAGCTGCCTCAATGAATTTGCCACTGAGATTTTGATCTTGGGAAGGCTTGAGGAAAGCAATGATCCAGAGCCAGGAGAACTGCCTATATAGCAATCACCGCTACAACCTGCGAGCGATAGGGAGGGGATTTGTCTGACGAACCTGGCTTTAGCCTGCTGGTTTTACGCTGAGCAACTCCCTGAATGGGAGTTTTTTTATTTTTTAACACTGTAAAACTTAATGTCAATAAAGGAGTTTGATCCTATGAGGTTGGTTGTTCTATCTGTTTCCAATGCCGGTCTGGCGGATTTAGTCCACGTCTACCGGCAAATTGAAGAAGCTTATCCAGGCAGGCTTGAGCTTAGGCTGTTTTATGCCGCCAAGCCCTTGACTGACGGGGAAGCCGGACGCATTGCTGCGGCCATACAAACTGCCGACTGTATCATACTGGATTTAATGGGCACATCCCAGGAGTATGAACAACTTGTCATCCGGGCTTGCCGGACTGCACCAGGGTATATTGTGCCGATTGGCGGCGACAATCAGGAAATCAGAGGTTTGCTGCGCCTTGGGGCGGTAACAGGCGGCGACCTGGCCGGGATGAAGCGGCCGTCCACTGGGCCGGCACCGGCAGCCGGAATGAATATGGCCGGAAAAATGCGCGCGATGGCTGCCGCATTAGCGCCGGCATTGTCACCGGAGAAAATGGCGGACATGAAACACTTTATGCAGATCATGCAGTACTGGAAAAATGCCGAGGAAGAAAACATCCGCAACCTCCTTTATCTTTTAGGGCGGACATATGGCCGGATTGCGGAATTTTCTCAGCCGCAGCCGCCGGTGGTGGTTGAGGAGACCAGTATTTTAGATCCGGTACTCTCCCGTTATTTTGGGCAGGTAGCCGAATACCGTGAGGTTAGCGGCTATGATCCCAATAAACCAACTATTGCAATTTTATTTTATGGTCATAGCTATCCGAACCGGACACGCGGCTGTGTAGCTGCTTTTATGGCGAAGCTAACCCCTTTTGCCAATGTGCTGCCCATTGCTTTTGCCCGGAGTACCACGCGGGATTTGGCGAAGCTGCGGGAATTACTCTATGAACAGACCGGCGGGCAGCTCAATCTGGTGATCAATTTCCTAGCCTTCCGGTTAGGGGCCGGTCCTATGGGCGGGGACGCCGAGGCAGCCGTGAAACTGTTGGAAGAATTAGCTGTCCCTGTGCTGCATCCGTTTTTCATGTCGCGCCGTGAAACCGAAGAGTGGCGGGCTTCGCGCCAAGGTATCAATAATGCCGAGTTTCTGATTCAAATTATGCTGCCCGAACTGGATGGCTGTATTGAAACCATTCCGGTGGGGGCTTTGGCGTCCGCCTGGTATATGGACGATCTTCAGGTCGACCTTCAGGAATTGCAGTTGATTGAAGAGCGGGCCGATAAGGTGATTTCCCGGATTCAAGGCTGGTTAGCCTTGCAGCGCAAGGCTAATTCCAGTAAAAAAATCGCCGTGATTTGCTATAACTACCCGCCTGGCGAAGACAATGTCTTTGGCGGAGCCTTTTTAGATACCTTCGTGTCGGTAGAACGACTGCTCGGTAATCTGGCCCGCGAAGGCTACAATACAACAGTTGTACCGGTCGATGAATTGCGCAAAACTTTCGGGGCCGGGGCACTCGTTAATTCCGGACGTTGGCAAAACGACGCGGCGGACATTCCGTTTATCCGCTATTCTAGTACAGTTTATGAGCAGCGTCTGGGTGACCCGGCCTGGAAGGGCGAACTGGTCCGGCAATGGAGTGAGGCCCCGGGAGCCATCATGAGCGAAGAACGGAACTTTCTGATTCCCGGTAAGGTGTACGGGAATGTTTTTGTAGGGCTGCAGCCCAGCCGCGGCCTTCACGAACAACCGGCAAAGTTTTATCATGACAAAACCTTGCTGCCCCATCATCAGTATCTGGCTTATTATCAGTGGCTGAAGGAAGAGTTTGGCGCCGATGCCATTGTTCATGTTGGGACCCATGGTACACTGGAATTTCTGCAGGGCAAAGAATGCGGTTTGTCCGGCGCTTGCCTGCCGGATTATCTGGTACAGGATATTCCGCATATCTATTTGTACTATGCAGGCAACCCGGCCGAAGCCATGATCGCCAAAAGGCGTTCCCATGCCGTGCTGGTGGGCTATCAATCGCCGGCATTTAGCGAGAGTGAGCTTTATGGCGGCCTGGTCGAACTGGAAGGACTGCTGCAGCAGTATGAGGAGGGCGAGCGGCTTGATCCTGGCCGGTTGCCGGCTGTTGAAGCTGCGATTCGCGATAAGGCAAGGGAACAAAATCTGGTTTTCCAGGACCTGCAGGAGCTGGAGCAGGAATTATACCGGCTGCGCCGGTCCTTGATTCCCTGGGGGCTGCACGTATTTGGACAGGGCTTTGATCATAACGATGCCCAGGAGTTTATGAAATATATCCTGCGGTATGACCGGGCGGAACAGCCGTCGTTGCAGCGGCTGATTGCCGATGACCAGGGGTTTGAGTATGACTCATTGCTGGAGGAGAATCGCGTTGCGGTTTTAGCCAGGCTGGATCGTGCTGCCGGGTTGCTGGTGGAATCTTATTTGGCCGAAGGGCATATTCCGGTCAAATTCTTTAATAGCGAAGCAGCGGCCGAGTCGTGCAACCAGGTCCTGGAATATGGCCGCAAGGCGTATTTGGCCAGCCGGGAAAGCAAAGAAACCCAGGGGCTGCTGCAGGCCTTATCCGGCCGCTATCTGCCGGCCAAACTGGCCGGTGATATGATTCGCAATCCGGAAGTCCTGCCAACCGGGTTTAATCTGGTTCAGTTTGATCCCAGAAAAGTCCCTAGTCCGGCAGCTATGGCCAGAGGGGCTAAAATTGCCGAAAATACCATTGTCAACTATGTTCGCGACCATGGAAGCTATCCCCAAACCATTGCCGTGATTCTCTGGGGATTGGAGACGTCCCGGACGCAGGGAGAAACGCTGGGGCAAATTCTCTATTATCTGGGAGTCCGGTTAGAAACGGCACGGGGGCAATTTTCTTCACGCTACTCCCTGATTCCGGCCGCCGAATTAGGGCGTCCACGGCTGGATGTTGTCGTCAATTTCTGTGGGTTTTTCCGGGATATGTTCCCCCAACTGATTGAAGATCTCAATCTCTTATGTCAGCAAATTGCCGAATTGGATGAAGAACCGAGCGTTAATTATCTGAAGGCCAATGCCGGACGGCTTTATGAGCAGCTTTTGGCCGAAGGCGTTGAAGCGAGGGAAGCCCGGGAATTGTCTCAGTCCCGCTTGTTTGGGCCAGCCCAGGCTGAATATGGCAGTAAGGTATCCAAATTGATTGAACTGAAAAACTGGAAAGATGAACAGGAGTTTGGCGCCACCTATATCAGTCATTTGCAGTACGTGTATACGAAAAATCACCGGGGAAAAGCGGCCGCCGGTTTGTTGAATGCCCAGCTGGCCAAGGTAGAACTGGTATCCCAGATCAGGAGCAATCATGAGTATGAGGTGATTGATCTGGATCATTATTATGAATACTTCGGCGGTTTGGCCAAATCGGTCGAAATGGCCAAGGGCAGTAAAGCTGAAGTCTATATTACCGATACCACCGGGGAAAAAGTACAAACAGACCGGATCGAACGGTCGATTTCACGGGGCGTCAGGACCAGGCTGCTCAATCCCAAATGGATTGAAGGCATGCTGGAACATGCCTGCCATGGGGTGCAGAAGATTCAGGACCGGTTTGAGAACATCCTGGGCTTGGCGGCTTCCACTCATGGGGTGGAACAATGGGTATTTGGAGGACTTTATCGTACCTATGTCGCTGACGAGGCTTTGCGTCATCGGCTCATCGACAACAACCGCTGGGCTTATTATGGTATGCTGGAACGCCTGCTGGAATACAGCCAGCGTGGCTATTGGGAGGCCAGTCCGGAAGAATTGCTCCGGGTTCAGCAGGTTTTGCTGGACCTGGAAGGGAATATTGAAGAAGAGTGTTAATGGATAGAGGAAAAGAGCGGGAGGCTGATCATATGGCGGAAACACACGGACTGGTGATTGTAAATACCGGCAACGGGAAGGGGAAAACCACGGCTGCCTTAGGTATGGGATTCAGGGCCTGGGGGCAAGGCTTAAGGGTTTTGGTCATTCAGTTTATCAAGGGCAACTGGAAATATGGCGAATTAAAAGCGGCCGAGAAACTGGCTCCTGATTTTGTGATCCGGCAGATGGGTGAAGGCTTTGTTAAACATGTAAAAAGCGATGGAACGGCGGATCACCAGGGAGCTGCGGCCGAGGCGCTGCAAATGGCGAGAGACGAAATCACTTCCGGGAAGTGGGATATGATTATCCTGGATGAGATCAACTATGCCGTCAAGTTTGGATTAGTAACGGTCGGTGAGTGTTTGGAGCTGATTAGCCTGAAGCCAGCCGGTATGCATCTGGTGATGACCGGACGCGATGCCCGGGAAGAAGTGATTGACAGGGCCGATTTGGTGACTGAAATGCGGGAAATCAAACATCCGTATAAGCAAGGCATTAAAGCGCAAAAAGGCGTTGAGTTTTAAAAAACAAGCTTTGCATAACTTGACAAAAACCTGGCAAGCATGTAATCTATAGGCGTAACTGTAAAATTAAATAAGTTTCGGTATAGGTGCCCCTAGGGGCTTAATAGGGAAGACCGGTGCAATGCCGGCGCGGTCCCGCCACTGTAATGGGAGAGCCAGTCCAACAACATGCCACTGGAAAGTAAGTTTTCTGGGAAGGTTTGGACGGCAATGATCCAGAGCCAGGAGAACTGCCTGTACATCAATCACCGATTGACCTGCGAGTGACGGGAAGGGGATTTGTGCAATCAAGCTCATACAGCGCGATTCATTGTGCATTTTCGTCCTGGCTTATCTGGCCAGGACTTTTTATGTTTAGATAAGAAGTCATTCTTTTAAAACATGTGTGCAATGTTCGTAAAATCACAAGAAACTGTATGATTTTTTGTATAAACCGCTTTCAAACTGAAGGCGGTTTTTTGTTTGTAATTCCGCTGCTTCAGAGCGGTAACGGGGGGAGGGAGTCGCAGCGGCAAATACAAACAATTGTTATTTGTAAATTATGATAAAGGAAGGATTGACATGTCGACAATGGATGCTGAAAAACGAGCGGTTGAAGAAATTCCGGCAGTGACTTTTGAAGAATTTCCGCCAACCAGCTATGAGGAATGGAAAGCCGCGACAATTGTGGCCTTAAAAGGCGGCGTATTCGAAAAACGCATGTTTACCAAGACCTATGAGGGAATCCAGCTTGAGCCGATTTATACCATAGAGGATACCAAAAACCTGACACATCCTCATTCATTGCCAGGGTCAAACTGGTTTCTGCGGGGAGTTCACGCTGGCGGGTACATTTCGACACCATGGAAAATTGCCCAGAAGTGCGCTGAAACGCTGCCTGAAAAATTCAACGAAACAGCCAAACAAGAGCTGGCCAAAGGCAACACCAGCTTAAATATTGCTTTGGATACGGCTACCTTGCAAGGGCTGGATGCCACTGACGCCGATGCCGAGAAAATCGGTGATTATGGGGTATCGCTGTCAACCCTGCAGGATGCTTCCCAAGCTTTTGCCGACATTTCGCTGACGAAACAAGACCTGCACGTTTATACCGGTGCTTCCAATGTTGTTATTTTGGCGATGCTGGCCGCTCTAGCGAAAGCTAATGGACAGAACTATAAAAACATGAGCGGCTGCATCGGCGCTGATCCTGTCGGTGCACTGGCGGCTTCCGGCAGTTTGCCTTGCTCGTTGGACGAGATGTTTGATGAACTGGCCCATACGACTGTCTGGGCGGCTGAACACATGCCGCAGATGCGGACCATTCTGATCAAGGGTGAAGTCTATCATGACGGCGGTGCCAATTCCATTCAGGAAATTGCTTATGCGATGAGCACAGCTATTGCGTACATCCGCAGCCTGCAAACGCGGGAATTGGACGTGAATACGATTGCCAAGCAGTTTCGCTTTAGTTTTGCACTAGGCTCCAATTTCTTTATGGAAATTGCGAAAATCCGGGCAGCCCGGATGATCTGGGCGCAAATTGTTGAAGCCTTTGGCGGTGATAGCGATGCCCAGAAGATCAATATTCATGCCCGAACCTCTTTCTTTACCAAAACGGTCTATGATCCTTATGTGAATATGCTGCGCACGACCACTGAATCCTTTTCCGGTGTGGTAAGCGGGGTCGATAGTATGGAGGTAGGCTGCTTTGACGAAGCCATTCGTCCGGCCGACGAGTTTTCCCGCCGGATTGCCCGTAACACCCAGCTGCTGCTGCAAAACGAATGCAATTTGATTCAGCCGGTTGATCCGGCCGGCGGTTCCTGGTATATTGAAACGCTGACGCAGCAAGTGGCTGAAAAAGCCTGGGCCTTGATCCAGGAAATAGACGGTCAGGGCGGTATGGTGCAATGCCTGCAGGCAGGCACGATTCAAAGCGCCATTGCCGGAGTCCTTAAAGATCGCTTTAATAATCTGGCTAACCGGTCCGACCGGGCAGTCGGTACGAATATGTATCCAAACATGACGGAGCAGCCTCTTGAAGTGCCTGACCGGTCCCCGGTTACAACCAAAGTGGTTCGTACCCAGGCGATTGAAGAATATCGCAGTGAAATTGACCTGCCCTTTTGCAAGGCACGATTGGAAGAGATTCTTCCGGCTGCTAATGGTCAAGCCGGACAGCTTATTGATGCGGCCATTAAAGCGTTTCAAGCCGGGGCATCTGTTGGTGAAATCCGCCGCCTGCTGAATACCGATGAGCGGGAGGAAATTGCCGTGGAACCTATCAGGGGGCACCGCTGGACCGAGCAGTTTGAGGCAATGCGGGACAGAACGGCAGCCCATGTGGCCAATACCGGTGATAATGTGAAAGTCTTCCTGACCAATCTAGGTCCCATCCCGCAGCATAAAGCCAGAGCTGATTTTTCGACCGGTTTTATGGAAGTGGCAGCTTTTGAAGTGCTGAAAAATGATGGGTTCCCGACACTCGAGGAAGCCGGCCAGGCAGCGCTGGATTCTGGTGCCGATGTTGCGATTATTTGTTCAACCGATGATACTTATCCGGAAATGGTGCCGCCATTGGCGCGGATGATTAAAGCCGGCAAGCCGGAAATGAAAGTCATTCTGGCCGGTGCGCCGGCGAAGGAGTTTGAAAGCAGTTACCGGGAAGCCGGTGTAGATGATTTTATTCATGTTAAAGCCAACTGCTATCAAATTCTGAGTCAACTGCAAGATGCAAAGGGGATGAAATAAATGGGGAAGAATCCTGACTTTTCGAAAATGCTGTTCCAGGACGCCAAACCCGGCAACGTAGCGGAATGGCGTAAGAAAATAGAACATGAAACCGGACTGCCCTTTGAAGAATTGTACTGGCGTACGATGGAACAGATTTCGGTGAAGCCGCTTTATACAGAAGCTGATTATCAAGGGGCCAACCATTTGGCGTATATGGCCGGTGTGCCGCCTTTCTTGCGCGGACCTTATCCGACCATGTATGTCACTCAGCCGTGGACAGTCCGGCAGTATGCCGGTTTCTCGACAGCGGAAGAAAGTAATGCTTTCTACCGCCGTAACCTGGCTGCCGGTCAGAAAGGTTTATCCATTGCCTTTGACCTGGCCACGCACCGTGGTTATGACTCCGATCATCCCCGGGTAGTCGGCGATGTTGGTAAAGCCGGTGTGGCGGTTGATTCCATTTTGGATATGGAAATCCTGTTTTCCGGCATTCCGCTGGACAAAATGTCGGTTTCCATGACCATGAACGGCGCGGTGCTGCCGGTATTGGCCTTCTATATCCTGGCAGCCCAGGAACAGGGGGTTAAAAAGGAAGTATTAGCCGGAACCATTCAAAATGATATCTTAAAAGAGTTTATGGTGCGGAATACTTACATCTATCCGCCGGCTGCATCGATGCGGATCATTGGCGATATTTTTGCATATACCTCCCAAAACATGCCTAAATTCAACAGCATCAGTATTTCCGGTTACCATATGCAGGAAGCGGGCGCTACGGCTGACATCGAGCTTGGTTATACGCTGGCGGACGGTCTGGAATATATCCGTACCGGGATTAAAGCCGGACTGGGCATTGATGCCTTCGCCCCGCGGCTGTCCTTCTTCTGGGCCATTGGCAAAAACTACTTCATGGAAGTGGCTAAAATGCGGGCCGGGCGGATGCTGTGGGCGAAAATCATTAAACAATTTGACCCGAAAAATCCAAAATCCATGGCGCTTAGAACACACTCGCAGACCTCGGGCTGGAGCCTTACTGAACAAGATCCGTTCAACAATGTCGGCCGGACTTGTATTGAAGCGATGGCAGCGGCTCTCGGACATACCCAGTCGCTGCATACCAATGCGCTGGATGAAGCCATTGCTTTGCCGACCGACTTTTCGGCACGGATTGCCCGGAATACCCAGCTCTATATTCAGGATGAGACTAAGGTTTGCAAGGTTATTGATCCATGGGGCGGCTCCTACTATGTTGAAGCCCTGACCGACGAACTCATCCGTCGCGCCTGGGCTCATATCCAGGAAGTTGAGGAACTGGGAGGTATGGCGAAAGCGATCGATACCGGTCTGCCAAAAATGAGAATTGAGGAAGCGGCGGCCCGCCGTCAGGCCCATATTGATTCAGGGGAAGAAATGATTGTCGGGGTTAACCGGTACCGCTTAGAGAAAGAAGATCCGCTGGATATTCTGGAAGTTGACAACACCGCAGTTCGCCTGTCTCAGATTCAGCGTTTGGAAAAACTGCGGGCTATCCGTAATGAAGATGATGTCCATTACTGGCTCAATGCCATTACCAAATCCATGGAAACCGGTGAAGGCAACCTGTTGGAACTGGCGCTGGAAGCAGCCCGGGCCCGGGCCAGCCTCGGGGAAATCTCCGACGCGGTCGAAAAAGTCAGCGGCCGGCATAAAGCCATTATCCGCTCCATTTCGGGTGTATACAGCAGCGAGTTTTCCGATGAAAGCGTCATTGCCGAAGTACGCGGCCTGACCGATAAGTTTGAAGCGCAGGAAGGCCGCCGTCCGCGGATTATGATTGCCAAAATGGGGCAGGACGGGCATGACCGCGGCGCTAAGGTAATTGCGACCGCCTTTGCCGATATGGGCTTTGACGTAGATATCGGACCACTTTTCCAGACTCCGGAAGAAACCGCCCAGGATGCCGTTGACAATGACGTGCATATTGTCGGTATGAGCTCACTGGCGGCCGGTCATAAGACACTGCTGCCGCAGTTGGTGGAAGAGCTTAAAAAACGGGGCCGGGAAGACATTATGGTGGTTGCCGGCGGCGTTATTCCGGCTCAGGATTACGATTATCTGAAAGAACATGGCGCAGCGGCCATCTTTGGCCCTGGCACCATTATTCCGGTTGCAGCAAAAAGAATTCTCGAAGAGCTGTTCGCCCGCATCGGCGAGGCCTAAGCACCATGAGCCACAGCACGTACAAACCGGAGTGGGCGCCCAAGGATTCTGGCGATGCCTTTGCCTGCCGGGTCATGACCGGAGTGGACGGAGGGCATGACGGCTTGCCAGACAGCAAAACGGCGCCGGTGAATAAAACCGCGCCGATAGTCAAGCGCCGTAATTTATCCATTGATGAGTATGTCCAGGGAGTACGGAACGGTGACCGGATGATTTTGTCCCGGGCGATTACGCTGATCGAAAGCAATGCACCGGCTCACCTGGAACTTGCGCAGCAGGTGCTCAAACAGCTGCTGCCCGATACGGGCAAGTCCATCCGGGTCGGCATTACCGGCGTTCCCGGAGCAGGCAAAAGCACCTTTATCGAAGCCTTGGGCTGCCGGTTGTGCGAGCAAGGCCACAAAGTGGCCGTACTGGCGGTCGATCCGAGCAGCACGGTCACCAAAGGCAGTATTTTAGGGGATAAAACGCGGATGGAAGTGCTGTCCAAACAGCCACAGGCTTTCATCCGGCCTTCACCCTCAAGCGGTACGCTGGGCGGGGTCACCCGCAAAAGCCGGGAAACGCTGCTCTTATGTGAAGCCGCCGGGTTTGATATCATTCTGGTTGAGACGGTCGGGGTGGGACAGAGCGAAACTACTGTCCGCTCCATGGTCGACTTCTTCCTGCTGGTCGTACTCACCGGTGCCGGTGATGAACTGCAGGGCATGAAAAAAGGGGTTATGGAGCTGGCGGATGCTATTTTGATTAACAAAGCTGACGGTGACAACAAGCGGCGGGCGCTGGTGGCCAAGGCTGACTATGAGCGCATCCTGCATTACCTGCGGCCGGCCACCGAAGGCTGGGCCACTCACGCCTATACCTGCTCGGCCTTAACCGGGGAAGGAATCGGCGATATCTGGGAGGTTGTCGAGAAATTCAGGCAAAATGTTCAGGAATCCGGCGTCTTTACGGCCCGGCGCCGTAAACAGACGCTGTCCTGGGTGTACAATATGGTGGAAGAGCATTTACGCAGCCTGTTTTTCCAGAATCCGCATGTCATTGCCTGCAAAACCGGCATTGAGAACCAGGTGGTGGACGGACAGATTTCAGCCACTATGGCGGTGCAGGAATTGATTCGGGCTTTTGAAACAGAGAACTGAACAGGATAGTGACAGGAACCGCTTTTTAGCCGCTGGCTGGAAGCGGTTCCTGGTTTATCCCGGCTTCCAGCAGGCTTGACTGGGATTGGATTTACCGGTATACTAAAGGAAATCATTGCCATGATTGAACAACCTCATGAAGAGGTGAGGCCGGTTGTTGTTAGTATTTGTTCATGAATCCATGAAGGACAGGAACTTGCCAGGAAGTTCTGTCTTTTGTGGTTTTTTATTTATAGGAGGAATATAAATGGCTAAGTTAACCAATAAGACGGTCTTGATCAGCGGTGCGAGCAGCGGCATTGGCGAAGCCTGCGCCCAGGCTTTTGCCGGTGCCGGCGCCAATCTCATTCTGTGCGCCCGCAATACCGCCAAGCTGGAGCAGCTGGCGGCAGCCCTTACCGCGCAATACGGAGTTGCGGTTTTACCCCTTTATCTGGATGTGCGTGATAAGGCCGCAGTCACCCGGCTGGTGGACGAACTGACCGGAAAGTGGCGGCAAATCGACATTTTAATTAATAATGCCGGACTGGCTTTAGGTTTGGAAAAACTGCAGGAAGGTAACCCGGATGAATGGGATGTGATGCTGGACACCAATGTCAAAGGGCTGTTATACCTAACGCGGGCCATTGTGCCGCTCATGCTGGAACAGGCGCTGAACGGCCATGTCATCAACATTGGCTCCACAGCGGGGATTCATGCCTATCCGGGCGGTGCCGTCTATTGTGCGACCAAGGCGGCGGTGAAGTTTCTCAGTGACGGCTTACGGATGGATGTGGTTGATCAACCTATCCGGGTGACCAACATCCAGCCGGGGATGGTAGAGACCCATTTCAGTGTAACCCGTTTCCGCGGCAGCCAGGAACAGGCAGACAATGTATATGCCGGCATTCAGCCGCTGGTGGCCGCCGATATTGCCGATATTGTCCTGTATGCGGCCAGTGCCCCGCCGCATGTGCAGATCTGCGAAGTGACAGTCACGCCGGTTCATCAGGCTACAGGCGGAATCGTGTATAAAAAATCTTAACAGACAGGCTGAGGGTTGTAGCACCAACTTTCAGCCTGTAAAAGGCCTGGAGGATTGGAATTTTCCAAAAAAGAGGTTTGACAAAATCTGTCATCCATGGCATACTGAACTAAGTAAGTGAAAAAATTCATAATGTTGGTATAGGTGTCCGCAAGGACTTAATAGGGAAGTCGGTTAAAGGCCGGCGCGGTCCCGCCACTGTAATGGGGAGCAAAGCCAAAGTACACAGGATTAGGGTTGATACTGTACTCCGCCACTGGAAACCAGGTTTCCGGGAAGGGTTGGCCAAGCGATGAACCAGAGCCAGGAGAACTGCCTATATAGCAATCACCGTTTGACCTGCGAGCGATGGGGAGGGGATTTGTGCAGTTGTTTTTCGCTGTGCTGATTTCGTCCCGGCATATTTTTTATGCCGGGTTTTTATGTGCATGCCATCAAAGCATTTCTGGTCGCGGGAATGCTTTGATTTTTTGAATGGCTGGTTTGTTAAACGCCTCTTCCCAAAGGATCCCGCAATTTTCGCAGCAACCGGTATGCGTGTTGTACCGAATGAGCACAAGAAATGGGGGGATTTGAAAGATTTAAATCCCTCATTTGAGGGATTTACGGAATCCACGACTTGGAATATTCTTGAAAGAGAAGTCGCTTTGTGTCAAAAATCACAATCATTCCCTAGCCCTAACATTCGTTGCTGCCATAATGTTTCCGCATTGCTATCAATTCCTGAAAGGTTGAGGGTGCTGAAAATGATGGGTTTGAAATGTTGGGAGTTTATGCACCAGTCCGATCAAGGGGTCTGCATCGTCAATAGCCGGTTGGAAAAAATCTATACCAATGAGCAAGCCAACAAAATTTTTGCTGTTGGCGGCCGGAAATTATACCGGCAATTTGAGTACTTATTTACCCAAATGTTCCGGATGATCACCGCGGCCAACACCGCTTTATGCAATTACAGCGGGATACTGATTCATTCGAACATGGTCATTCACTATCATTGCTTTTCGTTTCAACAGGGAACCGAAACGTTTCTTTTTATGGCATTTGACGATCGTCCCAATACTGAACGTGCGTATTTTCAACCGATTGCCTTTACCCCGCGCGAAAAGGAGATTCTCCAGGCCATTGCTCAGGGTAAAACCAACAAACAAATCAGTACGATGTTGTGTGTTGGCCTTGAAACCGTGAAATCACATCTCAGAAATTTATTTACCAAGGTAGGTGTCAGGTCGAGGGCTGAACTCATTGCCAGAGTTCAGATAGCTGGTTCTACCGTGAATCAACCGGAAGAATAGCTTGGAACCGTTTTAACAACATCAGGATAGAAGCAGGTGCCCTTCGGGGCTTAATAGGGAAGACCGGTGAAAAACCGGCACGGTCCCGCCACTGTAACGGGGAGCAAGCCCGCAGTACAGTGGCGATCCTAAGACTGTTAGGATCGCCATGATACTCAGCCACTGGAGCGAGAGCTTTGGGAAGGCGCGGGGGAGCGATGAGCCGCAAGTCAGGAGAAACTGCCTGTTTAACGATCGCCGTTTGACCTACGAAGGATGGGGAGGAGATTATGCCGCAAGTCGACACTGACTGATTCGTGGCGTAGTACTCCCGTTTTCACGGGAGTTTTTTTATTCCCAAACGTGGATTCAAAGAGAATTCACCGGGACGCATTCAGCTGAAGCAGGTGCTCTTTCAGAGAGCTTAATAGGGAAGACCGGTGCAATACCGGCGCGGTCCCGCCACTGTAACGGGGAGTAATTCCGCAGCAGTACCGTCATCAGGTACGCCACCACTGAAGCCACCTGGTTTTGGGAAGGGGCGGAGGAGCAACAATCCGGAGCCAGGAGAACTGCCTGTTTCAAGCCCTTATAGCCTGCGATCGACGGGATTGGGTAGAATTTTGGAAAGGAGGGTACTCCGGCGGAAGGGATAATAGGTCAGGCTATTGACTGCCTGTTATAGACAAGCCATGGTAACTTCATAGTGTTTATGGTCCCGGAAGTGATCCGGGTACGAATGTGGGGAATAAGAGACCAAGCGCAACTTCAGCCATTACGTAAATTAACAATATGCTTACATGACGGGCCGACGGGCAAGTCGTTTACGATGAGATCAAATCGTAGTTATTGATATCAGATAAACAGATGAATGAAAGGGTAGTTTGCTATGCATGAAGGAAGAATCCGGGAGTTAACCGGTCAGCTGTTAGCTTGCGGCTATAGTCTGGAACAAGTGAATTATATGATTCGGGAAGCTCTTGAAAGCCATACCGGCGACACGGATGAGCAAGCGCAACTGGTGATTGAAACGCTGGAAGGCTATTTGTTGTTTGGCAGCCGCTGTAAATTAGGAAAAAGTAATGATTCGGCAACAGGCTGAGATTTTACCCCATGGGGAGAAAGCAGGAATTTGGATGTTCTTATTAAAAAAACGCACTTTTTGTATATTTCGCTGCACGTTCTTGTTGATATTGGTGGCAGCCGGTCTCATGCTGATTCAACCTGGTCAGGCCGCTGCAGCCAAAGCACCGGCGACCACAATCGGGATTGTCGATTATGGGCAGCTCATGGATGCCTATCCGGGCCTGCAAGCTGTCGATCAAACACTGCGGACTGAGGCCGAACAGGCCAAGCAGGAATTTGCCAGCCGGTCGGCCGGTCTGAATGATCAGGACAAGCAGCGGCTCGGTCAGGAGCTGGGACTGCGCCTGGAACAAAAGCGGCAGCAACTGCTGCAGGAAATGACCGAAAAAATTAATGTCATTGTGGGTTCGGTTGCCGCTGAGAAGAAACTGACCATTGTGGTATTTAAAGATACCGTGATTACCGGTGGGGTGGATATTACCAAAGATGTTGCAGCTAAATTTACCCCAAAGAAATAAAGCCAGGTCCTGGCACCAATAACAAGTCTTTGATTTTGATAAATTTTATTTTGGCTGACGGTTTGCCTGGTTTGGAGGTATTTCGACCCGGCAAACCGTCTTTTGGTTCCCGGAGAGATCATTGACAGATATTCTAAAGTTTGTTAGCATGAGTATGGAAATGTGCTTTAAGGCTCATTTTCCTGACGGCAGCGGCCGTCAAAGGAATGAATGGCTATAGGCAGTTGACCTTCCTAGCTGATGAAGCTAGGTTTTTTACTGGCAAAATTTTTACACCGCAATTACTGGCTTGCCGTAATTGCGCAAATGAATATTGTGAGACAGGTGCCCCGTCAGGGGGCTTAATAGGGAAGTCCGGTGTAATACCGGCGCGGTCCCGCCACTGTAATAGGGAGCGAATCCAAGGAATGCCACTGAGATGAACATCTTGGGAAGGTTTGGACAAGCGATGATCTAGAGCCAGGAGAACTGCCTGTTTGTCAATCACCGTTTTCACCCACGAGCGATGGGAAGGCGATTATTGGAGCGATCCATCCTTCCCGGCGGTTTTTTCTGCCGGGATTTATTGATGCTTGATCTCTGTTATCACCTAATCTTCCGCACGCCGGAGGGTTAGGTTTTTTTATTGTTGTCCGGTCATGGGCCATGCTGGCGAATGACCGGCGGCAACCTGAATGTGAGGGTATAAGGGGAGAAGATTTTGAAGAAGTACCTATGTTGTTTGCTGGTTACCATGCTGGCTTTCCTGATTGGGGCTACCGCGGCAGCAAGCGCCCGGGAGGAGATTCCATTTTCACTGCAATTGCCGTATGATTTGGGCAAAAACCGTGCCGCAGTGAAAGCCGGTGAACAAATCCAGGCGTTATTCAGTATCGAAAATCGCGGACTGGCCGCGATGGAGCAGTGGGTCACCATCACGCTGCCGGCCGGGGTGGATCCGGTGGGGCAGCAGGATAACTGGCAGGTATCCCGGCAGGGTGAAGCGGCTGTATTGGCGCGGCAGGTAGCTTTAAGCGGCGGCTACAGCCAGTGGTTTGACCTGATTCCGCTCAAAGTGGCTGAAAGTGCCGGGCCCGGTACCTATTATGCCACCGTTGCCTGTAACGGGCAGACCCGCCAGGTTCCGCTGAAGGTGGCGGTCCGGGAAGCGGCCACGGCCGCCGAGGACGTCAAGCTGGCCCGGGTTATTCTGCCGCTTAATTCCGATGGCAAGCCGGATGAACGGCTGAATCAGAATACCCTGGTGCTGCGGGACCGTCAGCTCGATTATTTCAAAAATGTCTTACGGGGCAAAGGGGCCACTAATTTAGAGGTTGAGGCCATCCATCCGGTTACCCATATGGCCCTTGAGATCGATAATCCGGCCGGACAGCAAAAACTGGTGGTGATTACCGTCCGGCTGCTGGATGCGGTGACTCAGCAGCCGGCAGCCGGCTTGTTTACACCAGGCAGCACGGGTGAGGACAAGGATGCCGGCTCGTTGGGCGGGCATGAAAATACCCTGATGTCTTTTTCGGCCCTGACCGGTGAAACCACCCAGCGTATTATGCTGCCGGTTTTTGCCGATGAACGCCTGCTCAGCAACGGGCAGTATATGCTGCAAGTCCATATGGATGACGGGCTGACGCCTCCGCTGGTCCATAATATTCCCCTCACTGTGGTGAAAAAGGATGTGAAGGCCGCCGGTGTGGTCGGCGTGGCGGTGGTGACCGTGCTAGGGGCGTTCCTGACCGGCGGGCGGTATATCCGGCAGGTGCTGGCCTTGCTGAAAATCCGCTGGCTGGTGACCATTGCCTTATTTGGTGCGGCTGCCTTTGCCGTGGTGACCGTCCCGTCCACCCTGCTGAATGATTTTTTTCATATTCTATTAGGACCCTTTGGCTTTATTGTGACCGGATTTTTTCATAGCATTTTTCTGTATACCCTGCTGGTGGCGCTGGTGGTGCTCATTCCCCGGCCGGGTGTGGTCGCCCTTATGACCCTTGTCCGTATGCTGCTGGGGATGCTGGCCTTTGGCCAGATTTCACCGTTGACTTTTTTAGCGTACGGGCTGCATGCCCTGCTGCTGGAAGGACTGTTTGCCGGCGGCGGTGTGTACCGGCGGCTGCAGGCCGGACAAGCGGGACAGGAGTTTGCCTGGCGGTATATTCTGGTTGTGGCGGTGATCTGTGGAGTGGCGGACAGTATTACGACCTATGTCAACATGCAGAGTATGGCCTTTTTATACCGGCTGTATTATGCCGACTGGTATATCGACATGCTGGTGGCCATCAACGGGTTTGCCTATACGGCAGTGGGGGCGGCCTGCGGCATGCTGCTGGGCAGCCGCCTGTCCCGGGTAGGAGGGGATTGAAGGATGAACAAGATCGTGGAATTACAGAACGTTACCTTTACTTATCAACAGCGTACCCGGCCGAGTGTTGCCGGAATTGACCTGGCTATCGCGCCGGGAGATTTTGTCCTGCTGACCGGGGCGACCGGCTGCGGTAAAAGCACGCTGCTGAAAATGCTGAACGGCCTCATCCCCCATGAAAGCGGCGGCACGCTGACCGGACGCATTCTGATTGGCGGGCAGGATTCCCGGCAGCGCAGCATTGCCGAACTCAGCCAGCAGGTGGGCATGGTTTTTCAAAGTCCCGATGATCAGCTGTTTTCCACCACAGTCTATGATGAAACGGCTTTTATTTTAGAAAATACCGGCATGGCCCCGGCGGCGATTGCCTCCCGGGTCAACGAAACCTTGCGCCTGGTGGGGCTGCCAGACAAACAGGATGCCAGCATTCACGCGTTGTCCGGTGGTCAAAAGCAGCGGCTGGCGGTCGCTTCGGTGCTGGCCGCCCGCCCCAAGGTGCTGGCCCTGGATGAACCGATCAGCCAGCTGGATCCCAGAGGGGCGGCCGAATTGCTGGCCGTACTGGAGGAGCTTAACCGTCAGCAGGGCTTGACCATTATTCTGGTGGAGCATCGCCTGCATGAGGTCATGCCGCTGTGCCGCCGTGTATTGCTGATGCAGGAGGGCCGGCTGGTCTGGCAGGGAACAAGGGAAGAAGCCTATGAGCAGGCTCCCTTGTTTGAACACTATGGCCTGCGGATGCCGCAGCCTGTGGACATCTGCCGCCTGCTGGGCGTAAAAACGGCCTCGGCGCAGGTCGAGGATGCGGTGGCAGCGGTGGCCAAGGCTTATCCGGTACCGTGGCAAACCAGTCAGCCCCGGCTGGATAGCCTGGACGATCCGGCGCTTTTGTCTGAACCGGCAATTGAGATTGAACAGCTTTCTTTTCGTTACGAAAGAAAAGGCCAGCAGGTGCTGGACGCGGTTGATCTGGTCATTCCCCAGGGCCAGTTTGTGGCGCTGATGGGCAACAACGGGGCAGGCAAATCCACGCTGCTGCAACAGATCGGCGGGCTGCTTAAGCCCGGGCAGGGCCGTATCCGGGTGATCGGTCAGCCGCTCACCGGACTTAGCCGGGCAGTCGGCATGGTGCTGCAGAACCCCGACTTGATGCTGTTTAATCATACGGTGACCCAAGAGATTTCGTTCGCCTTGCGGCAGCAAGCGGCCGGTTTTACCTGGTCGCCCCAATGCCAGCAACTCGTGGACGATCTGGGACTGACAACCATGCTGGACGACTTTCCGCTGGCCCTCAGCCGGGGGCAGCGGCTGAGGGTGGCACTGGCGGCCGTGCTGGCCAGCCGTCCGCCGGTATTGCTGCTGGACGAACCGACCACCGGCCAGGATATCGGCCATATTAAAGACATTGTGCACCTGCTGCAGCAATACACCCGCCAAGGGGGAACGGTGCTGTTTTGTACCCATGATGCCGAAGTGGCGGCCCGTTATGCCGGGCGCATCATCGTTCTATGTCAGGGGCGGGTGGTAGCGGACGGGCGGCCGGAGGCGGTTTTTACCCAGGAACAGGTTTTGCACGCCGCCGGGTTAAAGGCGCCTGCCGCTCTGAAGATGGCCCGGCAATTATACGGCGGAACCGCGCTGACCGTCGAGGAGGTGGTGGATTATGTACAACAAAAATGTCTGGGAGGCAGTGCCGGGTGATACCTGGGTCCATCAACTGGACGTACGGACCAAATTAGCGGCGCTGGTGTGTTGCGCCGTGCTGGTTGTTTTGCTGGACAGTCCCCGCACATTATACCTGCTATTCTGCACCACGCTGGTGCTGCATGGAATAGCCAGGGCTTCCTGGGCCCGATGGCGGGTTTTACTGCTGTTCGTGATGCTGGGCATCTGGGGTTCCATGATCAGTCAGGCGCTGTTTTACGGCCAGGAGCCCCGGACGGTCGTGGCTTGCCTGCTGTCGCCGGCTGTGCCGCTGATCGGTACGCTGACGGGCGGTGTTTATATTTACCGCGAAGGGCTGGAATACGGGGCGGTCCAGGCGTTGCGCTCAGCCAGCATGCTGTCCATGGGGCTGCTCATTAGCTGGACTTCCGATCCCCGGCAGCTGCTGCGCAGTTTTCTAGCCTGGAAAATGCCCTATGAACTGGCGTTCATGCTGATTACCGGCTTGCGGTTTCTGCCGGTGATTTTTCAGGAGACGGCGGTGGTGTTAACCGCGCAGCGGCTGCGGGGCTTTGAGCCGTTGCGCAGTCTGGCGCCGCGGCGGCTCATTCAAACCGCTTTTCAGACGCTCTTTCCCATCCTGGCCCGTACGCTGCGCCGGGCCGTTACGCTGGCTTTTTCGGTAGAAAGCCGGGGCTTCGGCCGGGCGGTTCACCGCCTGGGACTGGGCCGGTGGCCGCAAGGGCAGTGGTTTGGCTGTGTTTTGCTGCTGCTCGTTTTGCTGAGCTTAATGGTGCTGAAGGTCATCGATGCCCTGCAGTTTAACGGCATCCGTTATTTTCCGGAACTGCGCCGTTTCTACGACCTAATGAAAGTTTGGATGTGAATGCATGAAAAAGGTTTATACAGCGGCCATTATTTTAATTTTTATAGTGACACTGGGGTTACTGGGCTGGCATATCTTTGGCGATGCCGGAACCGCCCTGCCGGTAATCGGTGGTAAATCTAAGGCCCAGACCGCAGGCAAGACCGGCGTGCTCCGGGAAGTCGCGGCCATCACCCTGGGAAAAGTCGAAGTGTATAACTACCAGCGTATGGGCTTTACCCGCGGCTTCCTGCAATTTTCACCAGACGGTCAGACTCTGGCGGTCGGAACGGAAAATGGGGAAATCCTGCTGCTGGACATGGAGGGCCGGGTGTTATGGCAGAAAAAACTGGGGTTGGGCAAACTGACCGCCCTGCAGTTCACCACCGACAGCCAGGCTCTTTTAATCGGTGAGTCCAGTCCGGACGGTTTTCTGGTGTGCCTTGACCGTAAAGACGGGCGTGAATTATGGCGTCAGTCCAGTGTCGGCGAGCTGGGGGTCAATATCAAGGATAAGACCTTTCCCGGTATTGTCGCCATCCGCACCGATGAAGCCGGCCGCATTTACGCTGTCGGACAGCGCTATATCCGCTACCCTGACGGCCGTTACGACTACCGGGGACGTATTTATAAATTTGATCCCTCCGGGCAGCGCCTGGGGATGTTTCCGGGCGATCACAATCTGGATGCCTGGGTGAGTTGGATCAGCGTGGATGACAAAGGGGAAAAGCTGACCTTCGGTACAGCCAACTGGGATATGGGCGGCATTTCCCGGTATACGGACAGCCTGTATTGCATTGACGGGCAATTGCAGGGTGTTTTGTGGAGCAAGCTGCTGTCACCGGTGCCGCCTTTTCAGAATACCACCCTGCGCAGCGGGCCGGAAATTTCGCCTGACGGCCGGTATGTAACGGGAATTTTTAGTGACGGGCGTTGTTTTCTCTATGACGGCCAGGGGCAGGAACTGTGGCTGCGGGCCTTAAGCTCACCGCAGAAAATTGCCAATGTCGAATTGAATGCAGTAGGAACTTACGGCCAAATGGCCGGTGAATATGCCGTGTTTTCGGTCAGCAACACCTATAACCGCGCCAACTGGCAGCTGCCCACCCCGGTGGAGCACCCTTCGTCCAACAGCATTTTTGTCTTTGACCGGCAGGGACAGTTTATCAACCGCTATAAGTTAGGCGGGATGATTGAAGAAATGGCCACCCAGGAGCAAACGCTGGTGTTGGCTGTGGGCCGTAATGTGCGCACCAAAAATCCGGCCGTTCATGGACTCTATGTCTTGTCGCTGCCGGATGCCCTTTTGCTGGATGATGCGGCCACAGCCGGCCCCTGTGTCGGGGCTGCGGTCAGTCGTGACGGCACCTATGCGGCCGGAGTGGAAGCTCCTATCCAACTGGATAACGGGGAAGTCATTGGCGAATATAAGCTGCGGCTGTACCAAATCGTCCGGTAGTGACCGGTACAGCCGGCAGCGGAAATAAACACAGTGGTGGTACCGGTGCGCTTGGGCTTTGGCCCTGCAATGCGCTCAAAGAAATGGAGTGAGCAGATTGGCAATACGCAAGCTAATGGGGTCGCGTAAACTGTGGCTTTATGCCGGAGTTTTGACGCTGGCTGTTGTGCTGATTGGGGCCGCGGTTTACCTGAAGAAGCAGGGAACGGCCGGCAATGCGGCCAGGACAGGCAGCGTGAAACCGCTGGTTGCGGTGACGGTAGTACGGCACCAGGATATGTACTCGCAATTCGTGTTGAGCGGGCAGACGGTAGCGGCAGCCCAAATTGATATTGCGCCCAAATATGCGGGAAAGATGGCGGCCGTGTATGTGGAACTGGGCCAGACTGTTACGGCCGGTCAGGTGCTGGCTGTTCAGGATACCCGGGAAATAGCCCTGCTCATTGCCCAGACGGCTGCTTCCATCCGTCAGGCCAGGGCCGAAATGACCCAGACCAAAGCGGCCTTTGATGCCGGCTATCTGCAGGCGGAGGCTGATTATCAGCGCAATCTTGCCAACTATCAGCGCTATGAAGCGCTGCTGAATACTGGGGCGATCTCCCGCGAAGCTTTTGAGTCAGCCAGACAGCAAATGATCAATGCCAAGACGGCCTTCGCCGCGTTCAGCGAGCAGGCAACGGATGGAGGCGTACCGGCCTCGCTGGACATTAAGCAGGCGCTGCTGGACAAGGCCCGGTACAGCCTTGAACTGCTGCAGCAGCAGCGCGAAGACATGGTGCTGCGGGCACCGCGCCCGGGTGTGATTGGTTTCCGGCAGGTCGAGCCGGGCCTGCTGGTGCAGGCCGGCCAGAAAATTCTGACCGTGGTGGACAACAGCGGGATATTCGTGGACTGCCTGGTTTCCGAGCAGGCGGCAGCCAGCCTCCGTACCGGCATGAGCCTGGATATGACGGTCGGCTCACTCAAGCGGCAGTACCCGGGGAAAATCATTTATATCAGTCCGGCCAGCGACAGCCAGAAACAGGTCTATACCGTCCGCGTCGCCCTTGAGCAAGCCGATGGCGCGCTCAGAAGCGGCATGTTCACCCAGGCGGATGTCAACGTATTGTTGAGCAGTCAGACCTTGTTTGTACCCAAGCAGGCACTGGTGCAGCATAACGGCAAAAGTTATTTGTTTGTCATCAGCGCGAACAGCAAGGTGGAACAGCGGCCGGTGCAGACCGGGCAGCGTAACGATGACAGTATTGAAATCCTAGCCGGAATCCGGGACGGCGAGCAGGTGGCTGTCACCAACCTTTCCCGGCTCAAACCGGATATGACGGTGGAAGTGGCTGCCGGATCCGGCGCGCAGCCGGAGCACAGCCGCACGGGAGGCGGCTCATGAATATCACCCGTTTTTCCATTCAGCGTCCTGTGGGCATTACCATGGTGGTGTTGCTCTTTGTCGTACTGGGGTTGTATAGTTTTTTCCACATTGGCGTGGAATTGCTGCCGGCACTGAATAATCCTTATTTCACGGTAACGGTGGAATATACCGGCGCCAGTGTGGAGGAAATTGAAGAAAGTGTGGTCAAGCCATTGGAACAGGGACTTTCCTCCCTGGCCCATTTAAAGCGGATGATGGCCATAGCCAAGCCGGAAAAAGCCACCTTTATTCTGGAATTTGATTTAACGGCTAACGCTGATATCGCCTCGATCGATGCCGCCAGGGCAGTCAACCGTGTCCGGAAAGACCTGCCCGCCGAGGCGGATGATCCGATTGTGACCAGACGGGATGCCAATGCCATGCCGGTCATGGAGATTGCCGTCAAAGCCAGGTATGACCTTGCCGAAATCTACGGCAAGGCGGATCAGGTATTTCAAGAGCGGTTGCTGCGGGCGGACGGTGTATCGGATGTCGCAATCGGGGGCGGACGGGATAAGGAACTGGCTGTTCTGGTGGAGCGCGATAAGCTGCTGTTGTATCAGCTATCCTTAAATCAGATTGTCAGCCGCTTAAAGCAGGAGAATATCCTGATGCCTGCCGGGACGGTCTATACCGATAAAGACCAAAGTGATGTGCGGCTGGCGGCACGGTATGAATCGGCGGCTGAAATCAAGAAACTGTATCTGGCCAATGATGCCGGCGGTGCTATTCCGCTGACCGAACTGGCCGAGGTGGTTGAGCAGGACAGCCGGGTTACCCGCCACAGCCGGCTGAACGGGGAGGACACCGTTTCTTTGCAGGTTTTTAAGAACAGTGATGCCAATATCGTACAAACGGTACAGGGCGTTCAGGCGCAACTGGAGGCTTTGCGCAGCGAATATCCGGACTATCAGTTTATCGTGGTCGCCAATGACGCCGCCTATATCGACCGTGCCCTCATCAACACCCTGACAGCGCTGGTTGAAGGCATTGTCACCACAGGGCTGGTCTTATTTCTGTTTTTACGGGGCTGGCGCTCAACCGCGACGGTCATGATCGCCATTCCGACTTCGCTGATTGCCACCTTTTTGGTCATGTATATCGCCGGCTTTACCTTCAACATGATGTCGCTGATGGGCATGGCGTTATGTGTGGGCATTCTGGTGGATGACGCCGTTGTGGTACTGGAGAACATCCACCGGCATTTGCGCCTGGGCAAGCCGGCCGCTGTGGCTGCCGAAGAAGGCCGCAACGAAATCGGCATGGCGGCTATCGCCATCACCTTGTGTGACGTCGTTGTTTTTTTGCCGATTGCCTTCATGACCGACCTGACCGGCCAGTATTTCCGGCAATTTGGCCTGACCATTGTTTTTGCCACCTTATTTTCGCTGTTCGTATCCTTTACCCTGACCCCCATGCTGGCGGCCCGCCTGTACCAGGGCGGTATTCCCCCGGCGCGGAGCCGGTTTTGGCTGCGGCTGGATAACCTGGAGCAGCAGGCAACTGCCGGGTATGAACGAGTCCTGCACTGGAGCCTGGCCCATGGCAAGCGGATTGTGGCCGGTATCCTGGTGCTGTTTATCGGCCTGGTGGCGTTAATTCCGGCCGGGGTGATCGGGGCTGAGTATATGCCGCGCACTGATGAGAGCAGTTTCCAGATCAATATTGAGCTGCCGGCCGGCAGCAATCTGGACAATACCGATGCCGTGGTTGCGGCTCTGGAAGATTATCTGCTTACCATCCCGGAGATGACCTATTGCCTGAGCAATGTCGGCGAGACCAACAGCAATACGGCGCGGGTAACCGGGCAACTGGTGGACAAGCGGAGCCGGACCCGCACCATTTGGCAGATTACCGACGATATCCGCAAATTTGCCCGCGGCAAACTGCCCCAGGCATCCATCCGGGTTTATGAAACTACATCGTCGGTGGCCGGGATTTCCATGGGGGGCACGCTGGAGCATTCACCGATTATGATTTTTTTGCTGGGCAGCGATATGGACCGGCTGATTGAGGCGTCCGGCCGGGCGCAAACGCTGCTGGGGAAGGTCGACGGACTGAAGGATATCCGCAGTAGCTACCGGGTCGGCTATCCTGAATACAAGCTGACCGTGGACCGGGAAAAAATCAAGTTTTACAACACTTCGGTCAATGATATCAAGGATGCCTTTTCCGGCGCCATCAGCGGCCGAAAGGCCGGTGTGCTGGCCAACGACAGGAACAATGATGGTCGCGATACCGATATTGTCGTCCGCCTGCAAGGCAGTGACGGCTTTAAAGCCTCTGACCTCAATGTCGTTCCCGTCCGGGCGGCCGATAAAATCGTATTTCTCGGTGATGTTGCCCGGATTGAAGAGGGTGTGGGGCCGATCAGCATTAACCGGATCAATAAGCAGCGTGCGCTGATGATCTATGCCAATGTGACCGACCGGCCCCTCAAGGCGGTGCTGCAGGAGATTGACCAGCAGTTTAAAGAGCAGCCCTTAGCCGAGGGGGTAACCTACAGCTTTGGCGGGCAGGCGGCCAGTATGAACAGCAGCTTTGGCGAAATTATCCAGGTGCTGGCCATGTCCATGCTGCTCATTTATATGCTGCTGGCTGTGCTGTATGAATCGGCCTTTACCCCGCTGATCAGGATGCTGTCGCTGCCGCTGGGCATGATCGGCTCCCTGCTCTTGCTGCTGCTGACCGGCAACACCATCAACGTCTATTCGCTCATTGGCTTTTTAGTCATGGACGGGCTGGTGGCCAAAAACGGCACACTGCTGCTCGACTATACCCTGACGCTGATGGGCCGGGGCCTGACAGCCTATGAGGCCATTATTGAAGCTGGCAGGACCCGTCTCAAGCCTATTTTGATGACCACCATGACCATGGTGGTTGGCATGCTGCCAACAGCGCTGGCGCTCAACGAAGGGGCCGAGACCAGAGTCAGTATGGCCTGGGTACTGATTGGCGGCCTGCTGTCCTCCACCGTCTTCACCCTGATTGTCATCCCGATTGTGTTTTTGTATTGTGAACGCTATCCGGTAAAAACCTGGCTGACCGTTTTAGCCCGTGCGCTCAAAAGGGATACAATCAAAAACTGTTGACACCATCGCCAAAACATTGTATGCTAATGCCAAAGTTTGGTTATGAACAATTGCATAGCAAAAGTCAGGTGCCCGCGAGGGCTTAATAGGGAAGACCGGTGTGAGGCCGGCGCGGTCCCGCCACTGTAACGGGGAGCAAGCTGAAAAGAAGCCACTGAGAGATTGATCTTGGGAAGGCTGCAGCAAGCCATGATCCAGAGCCAGGAGAACTGCCTGATAGTAATCACCGTCTGACCTACGAGCGATAGGAAGGAGATTCAGCACCGTATTCGACCCGGCTGTTCGGCAATTTGCCGCAGCGACGGGTGATCATGCCTGTTTTCCTAGCTCCCCGCTTATGGCCGGGAGCTTTTTATTGCTGCTCAGGCCATGCCTGAACCACAGGGAAAACACTGCTTAGCCCTGTGCCTAATCAAATAAAATGAGGTGACCGATTAATGAACGAGAAAAGCCATCCTGTCTATCAGCTTCCCGACGACCCCCATGCTCAGCACCGCTATGAAAGCGCCAAGAAACATGTTCAGTTTGCCAAAGCAGCGGGGAAATCATCGGCTGAAATTCATGAAATTTTTCATAAAGTCATGAATTTTGACCCACAGAAGCTGGACGGAATTCCCCAGGATGAAGCGCATAAAAAATTCCATTCCGCCATGATTCACGCCCGCAAGGCGCTGGAGAATGGCAAAACGGCCGAAGAAGCGCACCGTATCTTCAAAAATATTGCCGATGGTCACACGGAAGGCAAATGCCATCATAAACAAGGTTCTTAAACCAGTCTTTCAGCTAAAAAACGCGGTGGCCCGGTTTTATTCGTTCCGGCAGGCAGCCAGAATGCGCACTTTTGATAGGGGCTGACAAGTCTGATAGATGGCTTGCCCGGAATCGTGCAACAGGGCTTGACAGCTTATCACTTGCGTGCCATACTAAGCGCGTAAGGAAATATTACATAGAAAAACAAACCAAATGCCTGACGCAGGCTGAAAGCAGGGAATTGAATGACTATTGCCAAAAGAAATTTCTTTATCACCTGGGCCCTCACCGTTCTGATGGTTTTGGGGAGCTGGGGTCTGGCAGTGCCGGCTGTGGCTTTGGCGGCGAAAGCACCGGCCAAAGCGCCGGCGCAAACAATCGGTTTCGTGGATTATGACTGGCTGCTTGACCAGTATCCCGGTATGGACAAAGCCAGTGCCGAACTGCAGGCCGTGAATGAACAGGCCAAACAGGAATATGAAAGCAAAGCCCCCGGGCTGAGCGACCAGGAAAAACAGCAACTGAGCAATCAACTGGGCCAGCGGGTGGCTCAAAAGCGCGAACAATTGCTGGGCGCGATGCTGGACAAAATCGATGCCGCCGTTAAAGCTGTGGCTGAAGAAAAAGGCTTAACCGCTGTTGTGCCGAAAAGCGCGGTCGTGTATGGCGGTCTGGATATCAACAACGATGTGCTGGCCAAAGTGAAGGCAGCCAACTAAATTACGCCACGAAACAGCATAAAACACAGGGACGGACCAAGTTTTGTCAATTCATTTTGCTCTATGAAACGGGCAGGAAATAAACTGGCAACAGCGGAACGTCCCTGTTTGCTATGATGACGACAATAGCCTGGAAGAACTTAATCCTGCCTGCCATGATCACCCGCAACTAAAAGCGGGTGGCAAAGCGGCGATTGGATTGAGTCATTCAAATAGAGAAAGGGGATGGAAGTCATGATGGTTTTTCTGGTACGTAAGCGTCTGGCCAGCGCCCTGCTGGTGCTGGTATTATCCCTGTGGCTGGTTGTGCCGGGGGCGGCGGCAGAGACGAAAACACTGGCCAAGGACACCAAGCTGTATCCGCAGGGCTGGTCGGTGGGCGACCGGGTGGAATTTAAGAAAGGCACCGCCCTTACTACCAATGAGGTTGGCGAAGTGGTTTCCGGCACCTTGAAGGAGAACACCTTCCTTCAGCCCCGGGGCTGGGAGCGGGTCATCAACGATTACTATTATGTGACCGCTTATACCGACAATTCCCTCTTTTTCCCCCGTTATCACCGGATATTTCCGGACAGAAGCTACAATATCGCCATTCCCGGCTACGGCCATCTGCTGTATAAAGGCGGCAGTCTTGTTACCTTCGGCCCGGACGGGGAAGTTCTGTCCGGCACTCTTGCCGATACGGCAACGGTCAGGCTGGTGGCGGGAAAATACGGTTTTGTCACCTTTAAAGAAAATACCGTACTGTCCTTTTATGACTCCGGCGCGGTCAAATCCGGAGTGCTGGATGCCGATACCAGCCTGAGGCCGGCGGGCTGGCAGCAAAACCATGCGGCTAGTGAAGAGGCCGGTTTTGTCAAATTCAGCGCCAAAAAAGCCATTGTGTTTAACGAAACCGGCGAAGTGACGGCTGGAACGCTGAAAGAGACGCTCAAGTGGCGGACGGCAGCCGGCGAAACGGCAGAATTCCCCGCCCATACCGCGGTGCGCTTTGACGGGCAGGGGGCTGTAGCCGAACCTGCCGGTGAAGGCTAAGGCCAAAGGGTTAACTCTTTTGATTAGTCTGGCAAGTTCAATCGCTATTTTAGTGTTAGCAGGCAGGGCTTCCCGTTTGGGAAGGCCTGTTTTTGCTACGCCTGCTATTGTTATCGACAAAGAATAACAGCTTTTTACAAAATGGAAAAAATCCCCCATTTGAGGGATATACACCAGACTTACTTTGGGCTATGCTAAAAGCAAATGCTTCCATTTTAATACAAGCCGTCCCAGGATGGCTGGAAGCATGGTAACACAACCGCATAACGTTGGGATAGGTGTCCGCAAGGACTTAATAGGGAAGTTTGGTGCAAAGCCAACACGGTCCCGCCACTGTAACGGGGAGCAAGCCGCATCCGTACCGCAGCAGCCGGTACGAAGCCACTGAAGCGCAAGCTTTGGGAAGGCGCGGGGAACGATGATCCGCAAGTCAGGAGAACTGCCTGTCCGGCAATCACCATTGGTAGGGAGGCTTTTTCAGTTGCAGCCGCAGCGGGAAAAGCGGGCCGTACCGAACCTGCGAACGACAGGGAGGAGATTATGCAGCATGGCGGGACGCATCCGCTAGTGTACATACTCCCTGTCCAGGGAGTTTTTTTATTGCAGCTGCAGTGCTGGAACTTAAGCGGACAGGCTTTTGTTCTGAACCGGCAGCGATGTTACTTGCCTGTACGCCCGTTTGTACGCTTTCACAGCCAACAAACGGCTGATATAGGAAAACCTTACGGGAGGTGAGGGTTTTTCGTGTCTGGTACGCAAGAAACCTCAGCAGCTCTTTGGGTGCTGAGGCTAAGGTAACACAATAAAAAATGGGAGAGTGAAAAAGTTATGACTAGTAAGGTCATGTATGGTACGTATACGTATACCGGTACTCCTAGAGGCGATATCGGCACCGCACAGTTTCCTTCCGGTTCGCCTCCTGCCATCCTCGTGCATAAGGGAGTAAGGACGACCTATACCAATGCCGGGGGCAGCCCTCTCATTGGTTCTGATCCCAAGCCGTTATATTTTGAAAACGGCGCCGGGCTCAACCGGGCTGCAGTGGCTTCAATTTCGTGGGCGAGCGGGGTTGCAACTTGCAACTGGCTGGTTTATGAAGCCGATGCGGATAATACCACTCCTTTTGTGTGGAACAACCCGGTGGCCGGGCCTGTCGTATTGACGACCGGGACCGTGACTGTTAGAAATCCCTATGCAGTTAAAACCAAGAGAATCAATGCCACAACAGTCGATATTTATTGCATCGATTATGACGCCAGACTGGTTTTCCGGGTTCGCAGCAGCGGTGCGAACGGCGATACCTATACGCCGCAGACCGGCTACTATCAATTCCCGGCATTGGCGGGTGGTCAAGATACCTTTGGCGTCGATCTGGAGATTATCGGCAACTATGTTTATGCCGTGTTCAATAGCGGCACGGATTTAACGCTCGGAGCGCCCAGTGCCAACTACCTAAACAGCACGGTGGTAAAACTGGACCTTGCGCTCAGCAGCCCGCCAGTAGCCGTTAACGGCCCCTATGGTTCGTCAACAAGTGGTGGTGCGGCTAAGAATGCCTTCAGCCTTCAGGCTTATAACGATGGTACGGACGACCATCTCCTGCTGACCGCCGTCGGTGGCCCGCAACTGGATCAGGCCTATCCTCCCAATTATCCTTTTGACTGGAATCCCGGTTCCCGCATCCAGAGGGTTGATCCGGGTACACTAGCTGTCACCGACCTACTTTCAGCGGCCGTTAATACGGGCGATCCTTCAGAAGATCAATATGACTTCCGAGCGCTGACCTTCAGTGACGACGGCAGCCAAACCTATATCCTAACAGGAAAATATACGTCTGGTTTTGCCTCGTTTGACTATCGCCTGTATTGGACCGATATGAGTACGCTTCTCAGTGCAGGTGGTACGCTGATTTCAAATATTATTCCAGTACCGGTAGAAGCTACCACTGCTGGAGGCTACCTCTGGGGAATATTATATTCGGAAAGCAATGTGAACACCTGGTTTGTCAAGGGTGAAGACCTGACCGTCTATGATTCCGGCGGTTCAGTTGCCAGCGCCGGTGGCATTACCGCGCTGAGCACCTTTACCGGTGTGTCGGATTTCCCGGGTCTCAATTTTGTGACTATTTACGAAGACGAACTGGCTCCAGCGCCGAAGGCGTTAAAGGGCTACGTCGCTCCGGCTTTTGCCTCCGTCTCACCGGCGGCGCTGGCCGAGCGCGAACGCTTCCTCAAGCAAATCGCGGCTGCCAAAGAAAAATAAGTTAAACCCTAAAAAAATACTTTATTGTTCTTGTGGAGGGGAGGGTATTCCCCTCCGCAATTTGAGTTTGCTATCATGATTTTTTACTAAAGCAGGGAGAGAGAGTTTTTGCGAACAAGAAAGAAACCAAGCAGTAAAGCACGAAAAAGTAAGGCCCTTCTGGCAGCTCTGGTGATATCCTCCTTTTTTTATGCCACGCCTGCTCATGGGTATCCCCTAATTAGCGGAGAGACCGATGTTACTTTCGGAGAGGCCGGTACGGCGGGACAGACACATACCGTACATGCAGGGCAAACGTGGCGTACATACACCGGCGCTTCTCAGGTAAGTGTTACTAATGCCAATGCTACCGTCTATTACAAGGATATTACCATTTTAGGCGGCGGTATCTGGCAGCCGATGGATGCTGCCGGTACGATTAACCTGAACGGCACACTGGAGCTTTATGGTGGCGGAATATTGGATCTGTCTTATAAATACGGCGTAAACTGGACGGATAATTTGGCGAATAATCCGGCAGATAACCCTTGGGACGGAACGGGTAACAACGCAACTGTCCGCCTATTTAGAACCAGCAGTACTCTGAAAAATGCGGTTATTTTTCATGACGGCGCAATTCTGCGTATGAACCTGGGCGGGAGAGCAGGCTATACGACGGAGAGCGGAGGCAGTAGTATTCTTAATGATTCGCTTTATCTCTATAATGTGCAACTGGCCGCCGACGTGCCGACCACGGTTAAAGTGCAAACCCGGTTTGCCAAATATTTTTACGGCAAAGACTGGCTGGCCAGCCAGGGAAATTATTATAATAATTATAACAGTGACGGTACACCTAAGAATAATTTGGGTATCATTAGAATATTCAACATAACCGATGAAGTGAATGACAAACTTATCTTTGAGGCAGAAAATTATTTAACGGACAGCACCTTGTACAAATACCTGATTATACCGGAAATAAATTCGAACCTTTCCGGTACCACTAAAATGTATTATGTAAATTTTGAAGCCTTCCGCAGCGAAATGGTTTCTCAGGGCGTGCTCAGCGCGGCGAACGCTCAGCTTTCGATGCGCAATCTGTGGCGGATGGAGGACGGCCTGTTTTGGAAACGGGGCGAGGAACTGCGGGCAGCAAATAGGCTGGGACAAAGTGAAGGGACGGATGGAGCCTGGGTGCAAATCTGGCGCGGCAAGTACAGTTTTGACGGTGCTTATGGATCCAGTTTCGGCCAGAATTATAACGGCATTCAGGTAGGCTATGATAAACAACGTGAAGGGGAATTGTTTGGTGGCAAGCTGTATACCGGACTCTTCCTCAGTATGCTAAATTCAGATGCAGATTTCCATCAGCACAGTGTCCAGACTGACACAATGGAAGCGCTTTATAGTCGCTCGGCCGGCGATCTGAATAGCAAAGGCATTGGATTATACACCACCTGGCAGGGGGACAAGGGTCATTATCTTGATGCTACTTTCCGCTGGTCCAAACTAAATAATAATTATAGTTTTATTGATTCCGACGGTGAAATTTTTGACAATTCACATGGAACCTGGACCTACGGGGCAGGTTTTCGTTACGGCTATCAGCAAGAATTGGCAAATGGTTGGTTTTTAGAACCCCAGGTCGGCCTGACCTACGGTACTATGAAGGGCTACAGCTATATTCTGGATAATGGCATGCGCTTTAACCAGGAGGAACTAAATATGCTTACTGGCCGTTTAGGAGTCACCGCTGGCCGCAATTTCAACAGTGGTGACAAACAAGGCATAATTTATGCCAAAGCTGCAGTCAACCACGGTTTTAAAGACGGAGGCAGGGCAACCGCTGATGCCGGGACCTGGAATTCTGCTGGAAACTATTACACAACACTAGCCGGCATGCCGGTTGATACCCTGGCGGGCAAGGACACCTGGTATGAATTCGCTGTGGGAACCAATCTGCAGACCAGTCAAGATCAGAGTGCTTTTTTGGAACTGAACAAAACCGCCGGCGGTAAGGTCAACACCGATTGGCAGGTCAATGCAGGTGTGTCCTGGCGATTCAATGGACCTTCCGCTAAAGAGCGTAAGGCGGGGATTGACGATAAAATGACGGTGCTGGCAGCCGGCCCTATTGATCCAGCTAGAAGTGAATCTAAAATAGGAACGTCTGGGGCTGATGTGAAGGCAGTTATCCCGGATGAGACTATCGGTGCTGTCGATAATGGTAAGACATCCTTTGCGATAGCTCAGGCTGCAGGTATTCCAGCAATTGGACAAGCCAGTCAGGAACAAACCAGCCAAATACCAGTTATTGCAATTGCAAATGAGCAGGCTATTCCGGCCTTTACTACTAACAGCCGGGTTAATCAAGCTGACCAGGTTACAGTCGATAGCAGCGAACCCGGCAGCTATATGTTGGACCCGTTGGTCGTCGAAGCCAAACGGCCCGATTGGGAGAAGAAACTTTCCCCTGGCACCGTATCGGTTATTCATGTGCCTGAATACAAGGGTGAGATGAAAAATCTTCCTGACCTCTTGCAAAGTGTACCGGGCGTTTATGTCCAGCGTCTGCAGGGCACCGGTCACTACACTGTGGCCAGGGTCAGGGGTTCAACCGGCGGTCAGGTCAATATCTACATTGACGGCGTACTGGTTAACTCCAACGCCGATGCGGCCGTCGACCTGTCTATTATTCCCATTGAGAACGTCGAACGTATCGAAGTATACCGTGGCTATGTTCCTGCCCGTTTTGCCGGCTCACCTATCGGCGGGGCCATCAACATTGTCACTAAAAAGCCGCAGGACACCCGCGGCAGCCTTACTCAGGGTATGCGATCCTTGGGCGGCTACACTAGTAACCTTGAACTGACCGCCCCAGTTGGCAGTGGCAGCATGTTGGTTGCTCTCAACCGCGATCAGGCCAAAGGCGATTTCCGCTATACAAATTTGTGGAATAACAGCACTCCATACGAACCTGCCACCCAGGATCGCCACCGCCAATACAACGACTACCAGAATACCGATGCCCTCCTTAAGTGGCAGGACAACAACTGGTTTGCCAAACTGACCTGGCAGAAGAATAAAACCAGCTTCCCGGAATCTACTTATGTTGATGGAGCGGATGTGCCAGATGAGGAAATGGAAAGCATGCCTCATGCCGAGAACTGGTTTAAATACCGGAAACGGCAACTGGTGACTACCAAGAGCGAATTCCAGTTCGGGCGGAGAGAGACGGTTGGCAATCTGGAATGGGGTTGGAAGCTGGGTACCTCCTACCAGTTGAAAGAAGCTGCCACCTCCCAGATGAAAAATCCTGATGGCAGCGCTTTCCTGACCATTGACAATGAGTTCCGCAGCCGCCGTTACGAGGGCAGTATAGACGGTAGCTGGCAAGCAAGCAAAAGCCATTTGGTGGAATTCTTATTTAACACCTCCCATGAGGCGATGGATGTCCGTACATTTAATCCGGATATGTGGCCGCCTAAGGTGATTACGACAGGCAATCTTATGGATAAATACAGTAAGATGTTTAAACCGCATTATGAAAATAAAACCTATCACTTCCAGATGCAGGACACCATGACACTGAATCGAAGTGGCAACCTGTTCTTCACGCCGGTGCTCAGGGCGCAAAGGGTGGACATGGACGTTGCTGCCAACGATCCCGATATGAATAACTGGAAATATTCCTACGGGTTAGGGCTAAAGAAGGTACAGAACGAACATTGGACCTTCCGCAGCACCTACGGCACCTACTACAAATTCCCCAACTGGTACGAACTATTCGGCGACGGTGCCAACGTCAAATCTCGCTGGGAGAAATACTCGAATTTGCCCGGGCAGCCCCAATATTTGCTGGATAACTATGTCGAGCATGGTACGAGCTGGGACCTCAGTGCTAATTGGCAGGGAAAGGCTCTTGAGGCTGATACTGATGTGACTCTGACCTATTTCAACCGGCGCGCCAAGAATCTGTCGAGCTATTCGCTTGATTTCTACGGCTGGGGCTACTATACTAACTTGGCTGCCGGCAACATCCAGGGTGTAGAGCTGGAGAGCAAGATGAACTGGGGTCGCTGGGACCTCCTCTTAGCCGCCACCTGGAATGATTCAGTGATTACCGCAAGTGGCTCCAAAGCCACGCTGGTGACCGGGCCGACCTGGATGGCAGGCAAACCGTTCCCCTGGATACCGGAGTGGGAATACAACGCCCGGCTGGGCTACCGCTTCCCTGACGACAAGCTCAGTGCCTTTGCCGAATACCATTATCTTGACCAGGTGGCCAACTGGGGTGCCGGCGAATCAGGCTCAGTCACCTATGACGCATTGGGCATCACCAATGTCGGCTTAAAGTATGACATAAGCAGCCGGATCAAGCTGACCGCCGGTGTCAATGACCTGTTTAACAAAGGGCCAGACCAGGTATATCGCTTCTGGAGCGGTAGCTATTCCAGTGTCAATAACGTTCAATATCCGCAGCAGGGACGTACTTACTATATGACCGCGCAGTATTTCTTCTAAGCCTGATCTATTCGGTGAATCAAGTACTTTACAACAAGCCGGGCGAATATAGCCTGGCTTGTTGATTTATTACCTACCTTTCAAGCCACAGCCGCTTACATAGCGGCTGTGGATGCCTATTGAAAGCGGCTCAGGCCTATATTGATGCGGCAACTAACGATGTCAACGCCCTCATCAAGGAACGCAATACCACGATTGAAAGCCAATCAGGTGGCAGCGGCCTACAATGCTTTTTTAAAGCTGGATGAGCAAAAATAACAAAGAGCTAAGCTAGAATTGCTTTCATTGCAGACAAAACCTTAACAATGCTCCTTAGTGTATGAAGGCTAGACTTCATTGAAGGAACTTTAGGATCAGACAGCGAGAAGCACCATTTAGGGTGAGGCTGTTCATAACAGGGAGAATGCCAGTAACTACCTTGCCGTTGGTAGCGGTAGCCTATGACCTGGGCTCTGGAACCCTCAGCAAGCAGGCTCTCTTGTATTTCCGAAAAAACTCTTTTTAGGTACAGTCTTGCGAATAAAGATCGAGCTTCTTCACGTTAAACGACATGGTCTTGACATATATGACATTATTTGCTAATATAGACTAAGTTTTTATCAAATCTCTATGAAAAATTAGATAATGTGGAATAGGTGCCCTGCGGGGCTTAATAGGGAAGTCCGGTGTAATACCGGCGCGGTCCCGCCACTGTAACGGGGAGTGAACTTGCACAATGCCACTGGAGCGAAATCTCTGGGAAGGCGCAAGTAAACGAAGATCCGGAGCCAGGAGAACTGCCTGTTTGACAATCACCGGTTTTACCCACGACGATGGGGAGGGGATTTACAGGCGCCTGTGTTTTTTCCTTCCTAGCTTTTATTAAGCTGGGATTTTTTATTAGACAGGTTTTTTGCTCACGAACGGCCTCCCGAAGGGGAGGTCGATTTTTTATGTGATCACGCGAATAGAAAAATGATAAGAGATTAAAGGAGAAGGAGATAGTCAGGATGCGTGAAAAAAATAAAGTTAACTCCAAAAAATGTCGAAACGACGAATAACTTTTATAGGGGCCAGTGCGGCGATGCTATTTATAGGGGCTTTTACCTGCAATGACGTACAAGCTGGGGAAGCCGCTGCTGAAAAAACGACATATCAACTGGAAGAAGTTCTGGTAGAAGGGGAAGCCTTCGTTTACCCTGGAAGTTATATCAATAAAAAAGCCCGGTATGGGATATTGGGCTATAAAGATATTCTGGATATTCCTTACACGGAAATAAGCCTTACCGGTAAAAGTATTGAAACCTTTAGCACCCCAAGCTTAACGCTAAATGAAGTTTTGACTAACATTCCGTCAATCAGAAGTAGTACAAGCTCGCCGATGTATACTGATTTTTCCATGCGCGGCATTAATATGAACGGCAATCATATGTACTTAAACGGTGTTCCGAATCTGTTTTACCAGTTCACTACACCGCCAGCGCATATCATCGATCGCATCGACGTGACTGTCGGGCCGAATGCGGGTATTAACGGTGCCACGACTTCCTCTAATGGAACGAACAGTGGTAAAAGTGCGCCTCCTGGTGTAATTAATGTGATATCAAAGAGAGCGGGTGATGAGCCTGTTACACGATACACACAAACGTTTTCCGGCAGGGGTTCATGGGGAGAATATATTGATATCGGCAGGCGCTTTGGCAAGAATCAAGAGTGGGGAATTCGCGTTAACGCCGGACATCTGGATGGCGATTTATCATTGGCTGGGACAGAAAAGCAGGAGAAGACCTTTTTCATTAACCTTGACCATCGGGATGATCGCAGTACCACGAACCTTCTGGCCGGGTATTTTGATCTCAGAGTAAATGAAGGGCAGCGTTGGTTTATCCTTAGCGACAGTGTAAACAAGGGGCTGATGCCCAAAGTTCCTGATGCAAAAAATTCCTATGATTTTTCTGAAACAACAAAATATGTCCATGGCTATCTGTCAACGCTGAACCATGAGCAAAAAATCAACGACAACTGGCGCTGGTATGTAAACACAGGGATGGCTAGCCGCAGCGGTACTAAATATAACGCGGGTTCGGCTTTATACATTGATGGCTATGGCAATTTTCTTTCCTCAAATAAGCTTAATCACCAAAATGAAGCGTCTAAAAATGTTTATATTCAAACCGGCATAAACGGCGAGCTTTACACTGGTGAAGTGAAGCACAATCTGGCAGTTTCGGTTGATAGAGCCTGGACTAAATATTGGAATAAATCGGTAAACGGCGTCGCCGGATTGATATCTGGCGATCTGTATGATGGAATTGTTTTTGCAGACTATACGTTACCTGAAGCGGGCCATGCACCTTTGTCCTATGAAGAGACTGTCGTAGGCGTTACTCTGGCCGATACGCTGGAATACAAAAAATTGCAGGTTTTGCTGGCAGGGTCAAGACGTGACGGTAAATTCGAATCCTCATCCGAAAAGGTGGACAATCTTGACTGGGCGCCCAGCTTCGGCATCACCTATAAACCAATTAAACATGTTGCTTTTTATACAGGTTATTCCAGCAGTTATTCCCGCGGCGTATTCGTTTCTGACACGAAATACGAAAATAAAGATACTATCCTGGCCCCCGTAAAGAACAAGCAAACAGAAGTTGGTGTGAAATACGAAAATAGTGGCTTGCTGACTACATTAAGTTATTTTGATTTAAACCAGGGGAATTATGTAGACCTGCCTGGAAGCACAAGCAGCACCTATATCCTGACTCAGGAGGGGGAAAATCGCTATAAAGGGGTTGAATTGACTGTCAACGGCAAAATTGCTGAAAGATGGAATATTACAGGCGGCTTAATGCACCTTGACCATAAGCGGGAGAAAACAGGTACTGCCAATAAAGACGGTTGGTATGTCAATGGTGTATCTGACTGGAGCAGCGTTATTGCGTTAGAGTACAATCCGGACGATAAAACCTCGTTAATTGGTCGGGCAAATTACAACAGTTCTGCCTATATTGATGATAATAAAGCAAAAATCCCTTCTTACGTGACATTTGATCTTGGTGTAAGCTATAAAACGAAAATCTCGGCAACGCCGGTAAAATTAAGCGCTATGTGCTATAATGTCGCCGATAAGGATTACTGGATGGGAAGAGGCGGCAGCACGACATTTGGATTGTCTATGCCCAGAACTATTACGCTTACCGCTCAGTTTGACCTGTAAGTTTGGCCAGGGAGATATGAATCTCCCTTTTTTTCTATTTTACATTATTATTTCAATAGGTTATTGCGTTGAACACAAATCTTCGATCGGGAGGGGCTATGCTGGAACAAGAGTATACGGCTGGGAATAGAAGGAGATATTTATTAATTTTATTTACTTTGGTTATCACTATCATTCTGGGGGTGGTTTTTAGCGCAATTGGTTTCAATCAAGGCGTCATGCAGGTGCTTATCGCAGTAAAGCTGTATTGTGCCGGTGCCATAGAGAGTTCTCCTGATATAAGCATCAATAAAATCATTTTACTGTTGCGTTTGCCGCGGATTGTGTTAGCAATATTGGCTGGAATAGGGCTGGCTGTTGCCGGGGCTGTCATGCAGTCTATTACCAGAAACGATCTGGTTAGTTCTTTTACACTGGGCATATCTTCGGCAGCGGCGTTCGGTGCCTCCTTATGCATTGTTTTTGGGAATAGCCTGTTTTTCCAAAGTGAAGCCGGTATTGTCACTTGTGCTTTTAGCGCGTCGCTGTTATGTGTGGCGGTCATTTACGCGGTCGCTCGAAAACTGGGCATTACACCGGCATCCATTGTGCTAGTGGGAATTGCTTTGAATTATTTTTTCAGTGCGTTAACGGCAACCGTCGAATTCTTTGCAAAAGAACATAAGCTGGAGGATGTTGTGCAATGGACCTTCGGAACGTTTAACAGAGCGTCATGGGATCATGTCGTCTTTACTGGAGGGATTGTCATTACGTGCTTTTTACTGCTGCAAAGATATGCCTTACAACTGGATGTTTTGGCCAGCAATGATGATGATATGGCAAAAAGTCTGGGCATTCAGCCTGGCAGAATCCGTACACAAATCGGGATTATGGCAGTGCTGATAACGGCTGCAATCATCAGTTTTACGGGTGTCATAGGCTTTGTTGGACTTATTGCGCCGCATATGGCCCGCTTTATTATCGGTAATGAACATAGATTTTTCATTCCTTTTTCCGGTCTTTTGGGAGCATTGCTGCTCTTAGTGGCAGATACAATCGGCAAATATATCCTCTATCCGGTGAGCATACCGGTAGGGATTGTCATATCTTTTTTAGGGGTACCCTTATTTATTTATTTAATCTTGAACGACAGAAAGAAGGGCCTGGAATGAGTCTGGCAATCAAGAACATTACATTTGGTTACAGTCCCAAACAGACTGTTTTAGAGGATATATCCTTTGAAGTTGAAGATAATGAATTTATAAGTCTGGCAGGTCCCAATGGCACCGGCAAAACCACGTTATTAAAGTGTATCAACCGTATTCTCAAGCCACAAACAGGGCGGATCATATTTAACGGTAAGGACATTACCGGTTGGGAGCAACAAGATATAGCGAAAATTATTGCCTATGTTCCACAGTATAGCCAGGCTTTACGGTCTATGACGGTAATCAATGCTGTTATGATGGGTAGAATGCCTCACGTACAAGGCAGCTATAGTGTTAAAGACAGGGAGTTTGTTTATTCTGTTCTGCAAAAAATGGATATTGAAAAATTTGCCTTTCGTGACATCCGACAGTTGAGTGGCGGAGAAAGACAAAAAATAGCTATTGCCAGAGCTCTGGCCCAGCAACCAAAAGTGATTATTCTAGATGAACCGACAGGCAATCTGGATTTGAAGAATCAATTGCATATTTTGGAACTTATTGCTTGCCTTTGTAAGACAGAAAAACTGGCCGTTATCATGTCGCTGCATGATCTCAATCTTGCAGCTATGTTTTCAGATAAGATTTTAATGTTAAAAGATACGAAGATCTTTGCATTTGGGTCGCCTGACTGCGTAATAACCAGGGAAAATATAGTTTCTATTTACGGCGTTACTACCTGCGTGACAATGGAAGATGGCTATAAGCATGTACGATTGCTAAAATAAAAAGGGAGTGGGCAGAACAAAATGAAGAAGGCCGTATGTTTCAAATATCTTACATGTGCGGTTCTGATGATTGCCGGTTTTTTCGTTTATGGATGCGCTTCGAAAAATCTTGCAGTGAACGTGAACAGCGCTGTGCCTACACAAATTATTGTGGATAGCCTAGGACGCAAGGTCGAAATACCTGTACCGGTAAAGCGCGTGGTTGTGTCAAATAGTTATATTGCGGAGCTAATTAACTGCATAGGGGCTATGGATACTATTGTCGGCGTTGATTACGGTATTTATGAGCAGCAGGATATCTATCGCGGCCGGTTTAGTGAAACCAGTATTATTGGTAAAAGTACCCGTGAACTGAATTATGAAAAGATTATTCAGCTTAATCCTGACCTTCTTCTTATTACCGGTAACGGAGCATGGGAAGAGGCCGAAAAAAAATTAGCTCCTTTCGGCATAAAAGTTATTGTAATCAATATCTATTACACCGATGACTTCAAAGAAAATTGCCTTCTTGCCGGGAAAATCTTCGGTAAGGAAAAAGAGGCACAGGAATATTATGATTTTTTTGCAGAAAAATTAGATTATGTAAAAACGCAACTGCGAAATGTGCCGAAAAAAAGAATATATTTTGAGTATAAGCGGGAAGGAAATACGACGATACCTGGCGATTATTTCGCTAAAATACTGGAATATGCCAATGGGGAAAACATATTTGCCGATGCTAAAAATGTGCAGGTCAATTCCGACGCCGTTATCTTAAGAAACCCGGATTATATTGTCAGGGTCGGCAAGGCTAATATTGTTACTCAGCATAAACCGCCTACCATTAGCGAATTTGAGCAAATCAAACAGGAAATCATGGCAAGGCCTGGTTGGTCGGAAATTAATGCAGTGAAAAATGGCCATGTTTTTTTACTTTCTCACTATGCTCAAGGTGGAGCCTCTAAGATCACAGGCACGTTATTTCTGGCAAAATACCTGTATCCTCAGGAACTTCCGGATTTGCATCCTGAAATGATTTTTAAGGATTGGCTGACTAAATATCAGCATTTGGAATATACCGGCGGGCATACTTATCCTGCATTTGGGCTAAACGATTAGCCAGAGGAAACTTCACTGAAATATTTATTTTCAGTGAAGTTTCTTAGATGCCATCCATATATCACTGCGAAAATCACCAAGAAAAGGATGGATAAGCGGTACATGATAGCGTAGTTTGTGTGGGCTGCAATAGTACCTAGAACAATTGCGCCAAGGGCATAGCCCAGGTCGATTGATGATAAAAACGTTCCGTTAGCAGCTCCTTTACGATTAGCGGGGGAGCGATTAATCGCCCATGCCTGTAAGGACGGATGGGCTGCACCGTAACCAAGTCCGTAGAATAACGAGGCAATCAGCAGACCTTGGGATGAATGAACAAGCGAAAGTAATGTTAGGCCAAGTATCATCAGAAGAATACCCGGAACGATCACAGCGGCATGACCTTTTTGGTCAAATATTTTGCCAGCGAAGGGTCTTGTCAGTAAGATCATTGAAATATGACCAACAAAATAGAGCCAACTATTTTGAATACCCATTTCCAGACCATATAGCATCATGAAGCTCATGATACCACTCAGAGGAATCGAATGCAAAAAGCATAAAAGAGCGGGAAGTACTGCTTGTTTTTCAAACAAGTTGTCCCAGGATATTGCGTTCTTCAAGAGAATAGTATTTAGGGTACCTTTTGTAGGAGCAGTTTTGATGCCCATAGATAAACATAATCCCAGAATCACCAAAGAAGTTGATAGGATCAATACAAGCGTGAAATTATACCGATTCATGACTTCAATACCCATAATGGTTGCTAATGATGTCGCGATAATAATGGACAGTGCAAAATATCCTGTTCCTTCACCGCGCCGGTGGCAGGGAACTATATCTGACATTAAGGTAGCCAGTACGGTAGAAGTCATCCCCCAACCGATTCCCTGCAGAAATCGCAGGACCAGAATAAGTCCAATGGCAGAGACCAGGAAAAATGAGCAATTGAATATGAGGAGAATACTTAAACCCAAAAATAAAATCGGCTTTCGTCCGATCAGATCAGCGCTGTAGCCGCTAACCGACCTTAGAAGCAAAGCCGAAACCGATATTACGGCAAAAGGAAGGCTTGCTTGCAAATCATTGCCGCCAATTTGCTTAATATATACCGGGAAAGTTGGGATAAACATCAAAACGCCTTGATATACAAAAAGATTACTTAACAATAGTAATATAAAATCTCTGGACCATAATTTCGGCAATAAGGCAGTAGGCTTCTCATTATACAGCAGCAGAATCATCTTCTTTCTGAATATTTTCTTGGCTCTTAATGAAATGTTGTGCATTATCAAAAATAGTTTTCAGCGAATTTTCCAGATCAAGCTGCTGCTTTGCTGATAATCCGGCGAACATACTTTGGCGGTGCTTTTGCGATATGTCTAATAAGATAGGATATAATGCAAGGGCTTTACGGCTTAATGAAACTAGCTTTTCGCGTTTATCGTCCCCGGTTATTCGGTGAATCAATCCTTTGTTGATTAGAACTCCTAGCGTTCTGGAAACTGCCGGAGGTTCAATGTTTAGATAATTTGCCAAATCGCCTTGTGTAAGCGTACCGGCTTGTTTTAAGGTTGTGATAATAGCCCACTCCGAACTGTGCAGGTTATAGTTTTCAAATGTCCAATTTACACCTTTTGTAACCGCCCGCACCGTTTGAAAAAGTTGGTGGAGCAATAACTCCTGATGAGTCATATTGTTCGCCCTCCGATATTTAACTAGTTAACTAATTGTATATACTACCTGATTTCATGAGTAAATGCAACCTGAATAGTGAAAACGCCAATAACTTACGCGAAAACTCCGGGTATGCAGAAAGATTCAAATAAAAACCAAAAAATTAATATGTAAAATAGTCTTTGCCGGATGGAATCAGTAGAGCGATAAGATTCCAACCCTTTCATAAAAATATCATTCAAAGGAGGATTTTAGTTGCAATGAAATACTTAATAAAGCCGTCCCTGCTGTGCGGAATGTACATATTCGCACTGACATCAATCACAAGTGCCGCTCCTTTAACGATTGACCAAGCCGTTACCATGGCTTTGGAAAATCACTTAGATATTAAAATAGCTGCCAATGAGGAAAAAGCTGCTGCGTATTCACTGCAGGGTGCCAAGGGAGAAAAGGGATTTTCCCTGACTGCCGCTAATAACACCTATTTAAAAAAGCCTGGCAGTTCAACCGATGCCAGCACCAGTACTTTGACAGTATCCTTACCGCTATACAGTGGGGGCAAGAATGAAGGAAATATTAAGATTGCCGAAACTGATGTGACAATCGCTGCATTGAATTCTGCCAAGACGCGTCTTGACGTTAAAAGTAATACTATTTCCGACTATTTAAGTGTGATCAAAGCTCATCAGGCCCAGCTTGTTGCCCAGGAAACAGTAAACAATTATCAGATGCACTTAAAAAATGTTCAAGAGCAATATAGCGTTGAAAACGTACCGAAATCGGATGTGCTGCGCTCTGAAGTGGAGTTAGCCGACGCACAACAAACCTTATTGCAAGCTCAAAATACTTATGAGGTAGCAGTCAATACCTTAAAAAAGCAACTTCGCTGGAAAGAGTCAGGAACGCCTGAACTGGTAGAAGCATTTCAATATGAGCCTTTTTCTATGAGCATGGAAGACAGTGTCACTTATGCCAAAGCTCATAACCCTGAATTGGAGAAATATCGACTCGCCATTCAAGCAGCCGAGCAAAGTGTTGCAGTTGCCAAAGCCGATCTTAAACCTGCTGTTTCACTGACTTCAGGTATGGGCTGGAGCGATGCCAATATTGCCGATACTACTGAGGACGCCTATATTGGGGTAACAACTTCCTGGAATCTATTTGACAGCAAAGTAACGAAGTCGAAAGTGGCAAAAGCCAAAAGCTCAGCGGACAATGCCCGGCTCGAACTGGAAGCCAAGGAAGATGAAGTTGAGCTGGCAACAAAAGAATACTATCTTAATATGAAAGAAGCTGAAAAACGGCGTAATACTACTCAATTAGCGATCAGTAAAGCTAAAGAAGATTATTCGATTGCTGTTGCCAAGTATCGTGTTGGCGAAGGTGTTATCCTCGATATTATTGATGCGCAGCTGGCCTTGACTACGGCTCAAAACAATGACATTGAGGCGCAATATGCTTATGCGGATTATAAAGCGAAATTAGAAAATATGATCGGAATGAATTAACTGGGGGGTTAGGGGATGCTAAAACAAATACGGGCTAACAAATGGATCATGATTTTACTTATGGTCATCGTACTGGCCGGTGGCGGCTACTTATATTATGCAAAGACTACTCAGAATACGGCTGGCAGCGGTCAGGAAACAGCCATAGCGGCTAAAGGGGACATTGCCTCCAATGTCTCGGCTACCGGAACCGTAAAACCGATAGAAGCTGTGGATATTTCTTCAAAGGTTGCCGGTTTGATTAAAGAACTGAAAGTAAAGGAAAATGATACAGTTAAAGCGGGACAAGTACTGGCCATTTTAGAAGATACCACATTAGAAACAACCTTGTCGAAAGCAAAATACCAGGTAGATAATACCGGTGCAAAATATAAACGCCTGCAATATTTACATTCAATTGGGGCCAAGTCAGGTGCCGATCTTGAGGATGCCTTGCTGAATTATCAGACGGCTTTGGCAAGCTATGAAGCCGCTAAGTCTAGTTTGGATGAAACCGTCCTGGTTTCACCAATTGACGGTGTGGTTATGGGTGAGCCTGCATCAATTGGCACCCTGGTGACGGCAGGTGTAAATGATCCGACAGTCGTTATGATGATCGGCAACCTGTCGGGCAAAATCATCAAAGTAAAGGTTGATGAGACGGATATCGGCAAAATAAAAGTTGGGCAGGAGGCATCTTTTACCGTAGATGCTTATCAAAACCATACTTTTTCAGGCCGCGTGAGTAAAATAGGACAAATTTCCACCGCGACAACAACGACGAATACCTCTTCTTCAACCTCATCGTCATCCTCCTCTTCCAGCAGCAGTGTAATTTATTACTATGTAACGCTGGAAGCCGCAGATCCGGACAATCTGCTTAAGCCGGAAATGACGGCCCGGGTAACAATTAAAATTGATGAGAAAAAAGATGTGTTGTTAATACCGTTATCTGCGTTAAAAACTACTGCCACCGGTCAATCTGTAACCGTGCTGCGTGAGGACGGAAAAATGGAAACAGTTCCGGTTTCCGTAGGTATAACCAGCGGTGACAAGGTTGAAATTACTGAAGGGCTCGCGGAAGGAGACAAACTGATTATTTCTTATAACAAATCTGAAAGCAAAAGCACAACGAAACAGAGTAACACCCCACCTCCGCCAATGTAACAAGTAAAGGAGCTGATAACATTGGGCATTGTTTTAAAAGATGTTTCGAAACGCTATCAAATGGGGGAGGAACTGGTGGCAGCTCTTGAAGATATCTCTTTGGAGATAATGGATGGTGAGTTTGTTGCTATTATGGGTCCTTCCGGCTCAGGAAAATCCACACTGATGAACATTTTGGGCTGCCTGGACCGCCCGAGTGACGGATCCTATTTATTGGATGGATATGAAGTCGCCAATATGAGCGATGATGAACTGGCAAAAACCCGAAATCAGCGGATTGGTTTTGTATTTCAAAATTTTAATTTGCTTTCACGGATATCCGCCTGGGAAAATGTTGCTTTGCCGCTTATCTACGCCCGGGTTTCAGAAAAAGAGCGTCTTGAGCGTGCTGCCAGGCTGTTGGATATGGTTGGTTTATCAGCAAGGAAAAGACATTTGCCTAACGAACTATCCGGCGGTCAGCGTCAAAGGGTAGCCATAGCCAGGGCGCTCGTGAACAACCCGAGTATTATTATGGCCGATGAACCGACAGGGAACCTGGACAGTCGCTCCAGTGTAGATATCATGGATATTTTCAGTTCGTTGCATGGAGAGGGCAGGACCGTTATTTTGGTTACTCACGAGCCGGATATAGCCGAGTATGCAAAGAGGATTATAACCGTACGGGACGGATTGATTTTAAGCGATCAGAAAAAGGAGTCTCATCATGTTTAAAGAAAGCATTACCATTGCCCTGCGTGCTTTGCTTAGTAATAAACTCCGGTCTGTTTTAACCATGCTGGGAATTATTATCGGTGTTGGAGCTGTCATCGCTATGGTTTCGGTTGGTTTGGGTGTCCGGGAAAAGGTGCAGAATTCCATTGCAAGCTTAGGCAGCAATATGCTGATTGTCACACCGGGAGCCGCATCCTCGCAAGGGGTACGATCAGCTTCAGGCAGCAGTATAACGTTAGTTGCCGACGATGCCGACTATATTAGAAAAACGGTATCCGGTATTGACTATGTAGCGCCGACTGTCAGCAAACAGTATCAGCTTATTGCCGGCAATCAAAACTGGACGACCACTGTACAGGGGATCACGCCCGATTATATGGCCATTCGCAGTTTGACGGTGGGAAGCGGCAGCTTTGTTACGGAGAGAGATATAAGCGCCCGTAACCGCGTAGCTGTTTTGGGGGCTACTGTTGCGGAAAATCTGTTTGGCAGTGTCAATCCTGTCGGCCAAAGTGTTCGCATTAATAATACGCCGTATCAAATCATCGGCGTTCTTGACAGCAAAGGCCAGTCCTCGATGGGGCAGGACCAGGATGATATTGTTATGATTCCGCTGACCACAGCACAGGAACGGTTAATCGGTATAAATTATGTGCATTCAATCAATGTTCAAGTGACCAAAATGGAATCTATGGATCAAGTCCAGGAGAAAATCACATCATTGCTCCGTCAGCAGCATAAAATTTTTGGGAGCAAAGAAGACGATTTTACGGTACGTAATCTGACCAGTATTATGGAAATGGCTACCGAAACAACCGGAACAATTACAATGCTGCTAGGCAGCATTGCGGCGATATCCTTGCTTGTAGGCGGTATCGGCATTATGAACATCATGATGGTGTCGGTTACTGAAAGAACTCGGGAAATTGGCATCAGGAAAGCACTGGGAGCTACCTACCGGGACATTATGCTGCAATTTTTACTGGAATCTGTCGTCATCGGTCTCATCGGCGGTATTGGCGGTATTCTGTTGGGAATTGCAGCTGCCTATGCGATTTCAATCATCGGTGGCTTAAATACGGTCATATCCGTAATGTCGATCATCGTCTCGTTTGGCTTTTCGATTGCGATCGGTTTGTTTTTTGGCATTTACCCGGCCAGAAAGGCAGCTCTGCTTGACCCGATTGAGGCTTTGCGTTACGAATGATACCGATCAGGCTATGTAGAATCTTGTCGCGGCATTTTTTCTGCCGGTGAAAGAGGTTGACAAGCTTTCCAGCGGTAGTGTATGATCAATCTGATTTGCAGCATAAAAATTTAATACTCAAGATAAGGTGCCTCTTTAGGAGGCTTAATAGGGAAGACCGGTGTAAAACCGGCGCGGTCCCGCCACTGTATCGGGGAGTCAACCTCAAAAAAATGCCACGAGCATTGAGTCACTGGAACGAAAGTTTTGGGAAGACTGGGGAAGCAATGATCCGGAGCCAGGAGAACTGCCTTATCTGATAATCACCGTTGGCGCTATGTTGTGATATGGCGCTTTACCCACGAGCGATGGGGAGGGGGTTTCTGGAATGTCGATTCCTCCGGCTAAATTATTTTGCCGGTTTTATCTTAATATCGGCGTTTTTTTGGCAGCCTTTCTGTTGATACAGAGAGGCTGCTTTTTGATTGTCCGGTGAAGAAAAAAACGGCAAGCCTTCAAACAGTGGGTAAATGTCTGCAGACAAATAATTGGCAAAGGAAGGAAAAGAAAAAATGAAAATGAGTGGTACAGACAAGCGAAAACGGAACATAGCGCTGTTAGCCTCTGGTGCAATTCTGCTTTTTGGTACCGTGTGCGAGGCGGAAGCACAGCAGCCCGCAGCGGAATATGAACTGGATCAGGTGCTGGTAACAGCTCAGCGTTATGAAAAACGCGATGTGGATATTCCGGCTTCGACCAGCGTGTATACCAGTGAGCAACTTGAGGCGACAGGAGCGTCCAATGTCATTGAAGCATTAAAGATGGCTGCAGGATTGGTGTATTCTACTTATGGACCCAGCGGTGCTTCGCAGAGCACGATGACCAGTCAGATCACTATCCGTGGTGCCGGTTCGGGCACACTTGTTCTGGTGAACGGCACACCGCTTAATTTGCGGGGAATGTATAATCTGGAAGACATTCCGTTAAATAATGTGGAACGGGTGGAAATCGTCAAGGGTGGTGGCTCCGTATTGTATGGCAGTGAAGCAACCGGCGGCATTATTAACATTATTACGAAAAAACAGGTGGAAAATACTATCCAGGTGTCCGGGGGCAATTTTGGACAGCAGCAGCATAGCCTGAATCTGCAGGTTGGCAAGGTGGGGATTGGTTATTCGCTGGAGAAATGGGGCGATCTTGGGAAAATATCCACAACAAGCACGCAAAGTGGCAACATGGACATGTGTTTTCCCGGAGTGGACCGTGAAAATCAAATGCTGACCTATCGCTTCGATGACAAGCTCTCGTTAATGTACACGCACAATTATTCTGAAACCAGCTATGACTATAAGTTTGGCGATGGCTTTGGTTCGCATCAAGGGCTGTCCAGATATACCCGCCTTTACAATGACACTAAGGACTTCGCGCAATTGCAGTATGATGACAAAACAGTCAAAGGCACTGTTTATTTTAATCAGAAAAAGCTGCAGACTACCGGGACAAACTATTACAACGTGAACTCAGCAACCGGCGCTGTTACGGGGGATATTACGCCACCAGCTTACACCGATAAAACCGATAAGCTCAATACATACGGCACCGATATTCAGAAAATATGGCAACAAAAAGCAGACAAAATCTTAATGGGCCTGTCAACTCAGCATGAATATTATTCACCGGACATTGCAAAAACGCAGGAATATGAGCGTGACATTTATTCCATTTATGGTCAATGGGAAAAACCGGTTGATGATGTCAACACGCTGATCTTAAGCGGGCGTGAGACCTGGACGGCTAATGCGCCTAATGACCGGAACTACAATAATTTCAGCTCTCAGGGGCAGTATCTCCACAAGCTTAACAACAATGAGAGCGTATATGTCAGTGTCGGCCAGTCCTTCAAAATGCCGACCTTCAGCCAGATATACAGCACCAGCGATTCGGCCAATTTGGGCAATCCCAATTTGAAGCCGCAAACTGGAATTCATTACGAAGCCGGCTGGAAGTTAAGTCAGGATGATCATAGCTGGCGGGTATCAGTGTTTAACTCGTCTGTCAAGGATAATATTTCGTCAACTTACAGCGGTGGTATGTACCAGTATACCAACGAGGATTTTAAAAATACCGGTATTGAGGTCACCTGCGACATCAAAGGAAATGCAGGCTGGCAGTACAACTGGGGTGTCAGCTACGGCGATCCGCAGTCGAGGAGCACCAAAAAACCATACTGGGATCGCCAGTACGGACGCTGGCAGCTTAATGGCGGCGCAACGTACCAGAGTGAAAAGCTGAAGGCTGCGGTTAGTGCCAATTATCTGGCCGACCGGGTAATGTCGCCTAGCGCGGCCCATTCCTCTCCAGGCAGACCCTATCTTTTGACAAGCTTCAATTTGACTTACTCACTGGATCAGAGCCGGGATATCTTCTTTATCGCCAATAATATTTTAGACCGCAATGATCTTATCAATCACTCGAGTTCAGATTACTACTATACACCGTTTAATTTTAGAGTAGGCTTTAAATACAGGTTTTAAATGATAAAAGGAGGTGCTTGGCACTTCCTTTCAGACTGAAGACAAAAATGCACTTTACGCGAAGCGTAAGGTGCATTTTGTAATAAGGAAAAGCAAGAGGATAACTTTGAGGTCTGTTTTTGCCAGAAATCTTGGCATAAAGGAGTCAGAATACCCTTTCTACGTTTCCAGATAGCCAGCTTCTTTAAATTCATGCATGCAAAAGTAAGCGTTACCTGCAGTTTCACTTTCTGTAGGTCACTCAGTTGGGCATATCTAAGAGCATGCTTCTCTTTCGCATCGGCAAATACTCGTTCTATGGTTTGCCCTCTCATTTGATAGATATCTCGGTACTCAGGCGTATGCCGGTAGTCTTATGCTAGCTCCGTATACTTGTCCCAGACATGAAGGGTTACCACTTTTTGAGGGGCTTTGCTTTGGGGAGGGGCAACACAAAGGGACGGTTTCTGCGTGTTGGCGAAACCCCTCCATTCATGATAACGTGAATGGAGGGGTTAATTTATGCCAAGAAACTGCAAGAAAAAAAGAAATGGAAATATAGCGATGCTTAAGAGAAACGGCCTATCAATACAGGCAAATTGCAAGGCTTACAGGGATTAGTTTTGCTTCTTGTGCGCAAGGCAAAAAGCACAACAGAACCGTCCCTTTGTGTCTATGCGCCGTAGCGATTGGCTATAGTGAATATCTCTTGTTTTCTAGCCGTCAGCAATTCCCACGCTTTCAACAGACATCCCTCCAGATTGGGTGTAGATTTTATTAATGACATTATAACCCCAGCATCAGGGTTTAAACAAATGGTTTGCAGACAGAGGTTAAATTCTCTTCTTGACAAATGTTAACATTTGATGCATACTGATCGCGTAAGTGAAAAATTTCATAATATTGGTATAGGTGCCCACAAGGGCTTAATAGGGAAGACCGGTGTAATACCGGCGCGGTCCCGCCACTGTAATGGGAGAGCAAATCCAAAGAATACCACTGGGACGAACAGTCTTGGGAAGGTTTGGACAAGCGATGATCCAGAGCCAGGAGAACTGCCTATATAGCAATCACCGATTGACCCGCGAGTGATGGGGAGGGGATTAGGCGTACAGAACTGTGTACCGTATATTTCCGTCCCGGCGTGTTTTCACGCCGGGATTTTTATGTGGTATGGCGTAAGCGGCTTAAATCTCCCGATGTCAACCGGGAGATTTTTTACTTTCAATAGTTTGTGATTTGCTAGAAAATGAGGAGGATGACAAGTATGATGAAAAGCGTTTCAAGAAAACGAAGTGTCTGGCTGTGTGCCATGATAGCCAGTGCTGTCATTTGGCAAGTGCCGGGTATTTCACAAGCAGCGGAAGCAGACGATTACGAACTGGATCAGGTGGTCGTCACCGCTAACCGGGTACCCACCAAACTTTCTGAGTCAGCAGCAAATATTACGGTGATCACAAAAGAGCAGCTCGAGCAAAGGCACTATTCCAGTTTAGGTGACGCATTAAGGGCTGTAAACGGTGTTATTGTCAGCGGCAAGGGATTCCATGGTGCCAATCAGGCGGTACGACTTAATGGAGATGACAGAGTGCTTATCATGATTGACGGGCGGAGAATAAGCCGGCCGGAGGGAACGGGTAATGACCGGGCAAATCTTGATTTAAGTACCATGATTTCGCTGTCGAATATTGAACGCATCGAAATTGTAAAAGGAGGAGCATCAGCCTTATACGGGTCTGATGCAGTTGGTGGAGTGATTAATATCATTACCCGCCAAGGGCAGGAAACCCAAAATACAGTTAGCGTGTCCGGCGGGTCCTGGGGTGAAAGGAATTATGCCCTGAGTATGCAAGGCCGTGAAGATGGTTTCGGGTGGTATCTGACGGTCGATAAAAAACACCAGGATTATAGTGAATATAATGTACTCAATTCTGCACTAAACCCAGGGAGTCATAAAGGGGATACCTATCGCTGGAAGAATAGTGATTTTGACGGACAGGGCCTCACATTGCGTTTAGACAAGGAACTTGACGAGCAGCATTCCTGGACTTTCAATCTGGAACACTGGAGTGACGAAGGCGGACAGCCATATAGCATCAGCTATGCTTCCGATGCTCAATCAAGCCATTTATCCAACAATCTGGCCTTTACTTATAACTTTAACCAGCAGGACCAAGTGCCTGGTTATGCTCGCATCTATTCTAACTATCATCATCAGGAATTCTATGGTCCCTATGAAAGCCGTACAAATGGATTTCAATATCAAACCGGATGGCAGTTCAATGACAAAAATAAGGCCATTGTAGGAACTGAATGGGTTAAAAGTGAAGTAATGGATTCAACAGGTGGCTATCAGAACAAATCGATTACGAATGCCGCTATTTATGGACAAGACATTTACAACTTGACTAACAAAATTACGCTTACACCAGGTATCCGCTATGATCATCATAGTAAATTCGGTGGACAGACTACTCCGAAAGTCAATATAAATTATAATGTGGATAAAAATACTGACGTTTATGTGGCCTATAACCGGGTGTTTAACGCACCAAATTTAGATGATCTCTATTATGACAATTATTATCAAGGAAATCCGAACCTTAAACCAGAGAAAGGGTATGTTGTAAGTACCGGACTGAACAAAAAGTTTAATAATCAAACGTCAGTTAAGGTTAATTATTTTAGCAGTGAGCTTTCTAATGCTATTCACTGGTATCCGGATGATCCTAGTGATAGGTGGAATTCTGTCTGGCGTGCGTACAATATTACAAAAGAGAAGAAACACGGGGTTGAGCTGGATATTAATCATAGATTCTCCGAAAAGTATTATGCGGATTTTGGATATTCTTATGTCCATTTAGAGCAGGAGGGAGATAATTATGGAATCATAACCGGAATTAATACTCAACCGAATGGCTATCGTGTCAATGTAGGTTATTCTGATCATCAATGGGGTATTAACGTTGGTGCTCAAGGTGTTTCCGGCCGTGATACGACTCGCTTTACTGACAGCAGTTACTGGATCTGGAATGTCGCAGCTAACTATCAAGTGAATAAAGCCACACAAGTATATATTAAGGGCAACAATCTAAGCAACGAAGCCTATGAAATTAATTATGCCAGTACCAAAGGCGATTATCCAATGCCGGCCCGTAACTATCAATTTGGAGTCAACTATCAATTTTGAGTGTGCGCTGAAGCTCTCTTTGCGTAAAGCCATTTCAGAGTGTACAGATGTATTCTGATTCCTGGCGAGCGCTCCAATCTAAATATACGAATCAAACAAATATTGACAAATTGTGACTTGTCATGTCATACTTATCTACGAAAAGTACATATGTTGGTATAGGTGCCCTTTAAAGGGCTTAATAGGGAAGTCCGGTGAAATGCCGGCGCGGTCCCGCCACTGTAATGGGAAGCAAACTCAAGAGATGCCACTGAGTCGCAAGACTTGGGAAGGTTTGAGTGTGTGATGATCCAGAGCCAGGAGAACTGCCTATACGTCAATCACCGTTTGACCTGCGAGCGATAGGGAGGGGATTTGTGCGATAAAGGTAGTGTTATCTTATTGTACTTATTTCGTCCGGCATATATATATGCCGGACTTTTATATGCTGAAAAAGCATTCCTTGCTGTCAAAGGGATGCTTTTTTTGTTTTTCCTGAAATTCGCGGGAATGTATGGTTCAGCTCTTCATTTATGCAAGCTGGAAAGGACGTTTAAGCCGTTACGGGTTTTCAGCGGAATCGTTCTGAATGACCGCTCGCTATCGCCTATAGCAAGACCTTTTATTAGTCTCGCGTCGGGGTATCCGCTAAGCTTACGCCATTGTATAAAATATACCGATAATACTGAACGCGAAGCACTGTAAAAAGGACGAAACTATTGGCGATTTACATAAATCAAATTATTAAACAGGAGTGATCAGCATGAAAAGAAATTTAACAAGAACGATTCTTACAACTTTGGCTCTGAGCTGTTTGGCCTTACCGGTCTATGCCGAAGTTGTTCCCGATTTTGATCTGGACCGCGTGGTAGTAACCGCAGTCAGAGCAGAAACCAAAGACCTGGATACCCCGGCTGCCGTGACGGTAAAAACCGGTGAAGAACTGCAGGAAACCGGTGCTAAAACCGTGATTGATGCATTGCAGTTTATCGAAGGCATTAACATTTACTCGCAAAATCCTTATGGGCAGTCTGCCGGACGGATGAGCAGCGAACTGGTCGTCCGCGGGGCGAAAAAGGGCACTCTGGTCATGGTGAACGGTGCTCCTATTAGCATGAACGGCTTATTCCAGTTAGATAATATTCTGCTGGAAAATGTAGAAAAAGTAGAGGTCGTGCGGGGCGCAGGAGCCGTGCTGTACGGCAGTGAGGCTTTTGGCGGTGTGATTAATATTATTACGAAGAAAGAGGTCAGCAATTCGATTGCCGTAGTGACCGGCAATAAAGGACAGGAAGGCTATCATCTCAATCTGCAGGCAGGCAAGCTGGCTTTCAGCGGTTCGTTGATCAACAGTGGTGAAGTAAAAGGATTGACTTCTACGGCAACGACGTCTACAGATTTTCTGGGCAGTGAAAAGGCCAGTCTGAATGCCACTTACCGGTTCAACGATAAGCTGACAATGAATTTTAGTCATTTAGATGATGATATGGATAAAGAAGCCTATTCGAAAAGTACTGGTAAAGTAAGCACCAAATATAAAGATGAAATAAGCACGGACCGTGTTACTTTCCAATATGAGGATCAGAACTGGAAAGGCTTAGTATACGGTGCATTCAGTGATCTGGATTATTGGTCAAAAAATGCCGCAGGTACTGCAACTTCCAATGTCAATTTGAAAACTGCTAAATATGGTCTTGATGCCAATACCTCAAAGGATGTGGCGGGAGTTCACTATTTGACCGGGATTACGCTGGAAAAAGAAACCTATGAAAAAACGAATTTGGTTACCAAGCAAAATGACGGCGACTTTGACCGTACTGTTTCTTCCCTTTATGTTCAGGCTACAAAAGAGTTTGATGAAAATAGTAAGCTGCTATTGGGGGTAAGAGGCCAGACAGCAGAAACTGAAAGTGGTGACCGGTATAACCAATTTTTGCCCCAGCTTCAGTATAACCAGCGCCTCACTCCGGACAGTTCCTGGTTTGTCAATGTCGGAAAAGCTTTTCGTTTGCCAACCTTAACAGAACTGCATTATAAGAGTGATGTATTTGTGTCCAATCCAAACTTGAAGCCGGAAAGTGGCTGGTCTTATGAAACAGGCTGGAAAAAGCAGACTGGACAGGGGCTGTTTAAGGCAACACTTTTCAGAATGGATTTCAAAGATCATATTGATACCGATGCAAACAGTATTTTTCAGAACTATGGCAAGTTTGAAAACACCGGTATTGAGCTTAGCTGGGAAGAAAAATTATCGGACCGGTTTAGTTATACTGTCGGGGCTACTTACAGCGATCCACGCCAGCAAAATCAGCAAGGCGTTTGGGAGAGAGCGTATAGCAGAATTCAAACGACGACAACCTTGCGTTATACCCAGGACAAGCTTACAGCCAATTTGGCGGCCAACTATACGGCAGACAGGGCTAACAATGCGCCGAATGCCTTACCGGTCAGCCTGATGCTCAACTACCAATGCACTCCTGATACGAATATCTTTGCGACAATGCGCAATGTACTGGACCGTCATGATGTGACAACCAATAGTTCCAGCTACTATTATGCGATGCCCCGTACCGTTGAAATCGGTGTAAAGCATAAGTTTTAATGGCCTGCTCTCTATGGGGAAGAGTAAATGTTCGATCAGCACGGTTCGTTCCAAAGGGTACAAAGCGGAAGCTTGTTAACAAAAAACTAAAGAAAGAAGGGGCAGGATAGATGATCACCAAGAAGAAAAAACTGACGCAAGGACTGGCAGTAGCCTTAATACTAGGCACAGTGGCGACTGTCAGTGCGGAAAGCAATCCGCCTGCGGAATTCACGTTTGATAAAATGGTCGTAACAGCACAACGGATGGAGACCAAGGAACTGGATACTCCGGCGTCCACTACGGTTATTACCGGCCAGCAGCTAAAGGATACGGGAGCACTCAGCGTATTTGACGCTTTGGAACGCACAATCGGTGTGAATAGCTATTCTTATGGTACCGGCGGCCAGGAATATGGCGCGATGCTGTCGCGGGTGATGGTGCGCGGGCTGGATAAAGGAACACTGGTTTTGGTCAATGGGGCGCCGATCAATTTGATGAACTATAATACGATGGCCGTCATTCCCACCGAAGCTGTGGACAGGATTGAAATTGTCAAGGGTTCTAACGCCGTTTTGTATGGTGCGGAAGCGATGGGCGGTGTTATCAATATCATCACCAAGAAAGCGGCAGGAGACAGTTCCGGTTCTGTTAGCACGACTTATGGAAATTATTATAAAGATAACTCCGTGGAGGTCAATGGCGAAGACTTCATGTTTTTTTACAAAAAAGAATTCCGCAATGAAGTCGATCATTTAAATCGGGTGTTTACAACTTCCACTAATAAGCTTTCACTGGGAAAAGGCAACAAAGAATCGATGTTTTTTAATCTGAATTTAACCGACGATTTATCTTTTAACTACTCTTATTCCAATAATGAAAGCAATTTTAAACAATGGAAGTATAATGCAACCGATAAAGATTATACAACCCTCAATAAAAACAATCTTTACTATGATAAACGAAAAAATGTTAATTTTGTCTACGACGATAAAGACACGGCCGTTAAATCGGTACTGGCCTATAACTCTCTTAATCTAAAAGGGGGAGGAGACGCCACCACCAATTATGATCTCTATGGGATTAATTTTGACAATCAAAAAACCTGGCGGCTCCGGGATGGCAAAGATTCTCTGGTTGCCGGCCTAACCGTGCAGCGCGAGCATCTTGAGAAAGATTCTTCCCAGAATTTCGACCGGGACAGTTATGCACTGTACGGGTCATACAGCCGTCAGATGAGCGAGAGGTTAGTGGTCACCCTGGGGCTCAGAGAGCATATTGTTAAAGCGAATGAATATGACGCTTCGCAAAATATTACGCTGCCGCAGCTGCAAACGTTATATAAGCTGGATGATACAACCTCCTGGTATACCAACATCGGAAAATCATTTGAGATGCCGGCAACAAGCTCACCGTTTTATAGTTCCAAGGTTTCTACGGCCATCAAGTTAAAGCCGCAAGAAGGCTGGACCTATGAGACCGGCATCAAACATATCAACGGCAACGAATCCTTTAAAGTAGCGCTGTTTGCAATGGAAATTAACAACAAATTCAAATGGGTAAAAGAAAACACAGTGATTCCCGGCGGATCATCGGATACCAGCATCCAAATCAACAGGGACAAATTCCGCAATAAGGGAATTGAACTGGAGTATGGCAAAAAGTTAAATGACAATTGGCAATATAATCTGGGGGCTTCTTTCTCCGATCCGGAATCCAAGGACGGTGATGGAAGCTGGGAACAGGATGAGGCCAAACTGCAATTGTCTGCCGGCGTTATTTATACTGAGAAAAAACTGATGACCAATCTCAGTTTTTTCCATTTAGGGAAAAGAGAAATGGCCTATTACAATTTAAACGGGGCAACATCGTCTCAGGATCATCGCGTTGGTGACCGGTTTGACGTCAATGCTACCGTTCAATATAGAGCCACCGACCGTGATAGCTTCACGTTAAGCGGCTACAATCTATTGGACCGGGGTAACCCGATTAATTACACGGAATATTGGTCAACCCCGCTCAATTATCGCCTGACTTATACACGGACTTTCTAAAGAGCAGGCTAGAAAAAGTTTGGGTTACGCAAAAACAGTATGAAGCTTCGCAATCTGCAATACAGGAGGTGGAGGATGAATCAGTTCTTTAAAAGCAGAAGCAAAATGCTTGTTATGGCAATAGTTTTGGCAAGCTTGATTATGGGCATTAGCGGTTGCTCCCAACGTCAGGAGGCAGCCGGGCCGGCGACCGGACAACTACCGGGAGTTTATTTAACCATTACCGATGATAACGGACGGGAAGTCACGCTGCCCAAAAAGCCGGAACGGGTGGTCATTTTGGCTCCAAGCTTTGTCGACATTTATTACGCTGTTGGCGGAAAGGCTGTCGGGCGAGCCGTTACGACGGTCGGGGTTGTACCGCCGGAGGCCCGGTCGGTGCCCGTTGTATCGCTGCGTGATGCCAATTTGGAAAAGGTGATAGAACTGCAGCCTGATCTCGTTATTGCGCTTCAGGGAATCAGTGAGAATTATATTCCTATTCTGGATAGCAGCCGGATTCCCATGATCATTTTGCGGATGAAGACTTATGAAGATGTGCTGGTTAAGATGAAGCTGTTTGGCGATATTGCCGGTACCCGGGAACAGGCCAGGCATGTGACTGAAACGCTGAATGAACGGGTCACAAAGCTCAAGCAACAGGCACCGCCGCAATCAAAAAAAGTCGTTATTCTCCATGCTACCGCCAAAAGCATCACAGTCGAATTAGAAAATAGTATTGCCGGTAGTGTTGCGAAAATGCTTAATTTGAACAATGTTGCGGCCGGGGACCAGGCTCTTGAAGGCAACCCGGAGGTGACCCCCTATAGTATGGAGGCCTTGGTTGAACGTGATCCGGATATCATTTTTGTTACTGTGATGGGGGATCAGGAAACTATTGGACGCCGCATGCAAGCCGATGTGGAAAGCAATCCTGCCTGGTCCAGTCTGAGAGCGGTGCAAAATAAGCAGGTTTTTTTTTTACCGATGGAGCTCTTTTTACTGAGTCCGGGGATTCGTTATGACGAAGCCGTTACCTATATGGGGAAATTGGTCTATCCGGAAATCTATTAGCTGAGGCCATCAGCGGGTACATAAAAGATTAGTGGAGCGGCTTCGCAATTCCCTGCAGTTTGCCAGTGAAGCTAGCGCGATTGGGAGGAGCATATGTGCCGTGTTCATACGTTTTCAATTCATCATGCTGATGATTACGACGCTGATTCTGAGTGGGTGTGGCAGCAGCCTGTCTGAACCGGCCACAATACCGATAACTGGCTATACCATTCAAGATGATCATGGCCAGGTATTGCGGTTTAAGCAAAAACCGCAGCGGATTGTATCCATGTCTATTGCTGCGGACGAAATGCTTATGGCGCTGGTGGAGCCTGCACGCATGGTTGCTCTCAGCCGCCTGGTGGATGACGGTGGAATTTCTAATATCACCGAACAGGCTAAACAAGTACCTGGCAGGGTGGAGAGCAGCGCGGAAGCCATTATCGGACTGCAGCCTGATCTGGTGATTGTTCCCAGTTGGAAAGCGTTAGAACTGATCCAGATTTTACGGGATGCCGGTATCGCCGTATATGTTTATCAGGCTCCGCATTCGATTACAGAAATTAAACAGATTATTCTCCGGCTGGCCGATCTGGTTGGTGAACCGGACAGAGGCCGAATGGTGGTGGACGAAATGGAGCATGAACTGGCTAAAGTCCGGGAGAAAGTCCAAGCCATTCCGGCTGCCGAGCAGCAGACAGTTATCCGGCTTACCTTATTAGGAGGCAGCAGCGGGGCAGGCAGTACCTTTGACCATCTTTGCCGGGAAGCGGGAGTGAAAAATGGGGCTGCAGTGGCCGGCCTTGGGGCGAACGGTTCCTTGTCGAAGGAGCAGATTCTCAAGGTTAACCCCGATGTCCTGATACTGCCGTTATGGAATTATTCCGCTGAAACCAATATGGATCAGTTTAAAAAAGATGTACAGGCCGATCCGGCATTGCAGCCGGTTGCCGCCATTCGTAACCGGCGGTTAATCCAGATACCCGAACGTCATGTATATTGCTCATCACAGTATGTTGTGCGTGGTGTCAGGGCTGTTGCCGAGGCGGCCTATCCACAGTACTTTGGCCAGTAAGCAATGTCGTGGCTGCAACCGGCACCGGCATGGGAAGGGACTGCGTACCGGGCAGGATGATTGGCAAGGAAGTTCAATGGAAAAGGGAGAGATGTATTGAATGAAACAACGGTTTAAAAAGAAAGTTATGATTGCAGCAACTCTTGGGATGCTGTTTCAGTCCACCAGCGGTTTTGCCGAGGTAATGCCGGAGTTTTCCTTAGGGGAGACGCTGGTTACTGCGTTGCGGGTAGAGTCAAAGGATCTGGACACACCGGCCTATGTTCATGTCTATACTCAGGAGCAGCTCCAGAATACCGGCGGTGTTAATGTGCTGGAGGCTGTTCGCTTTACTGAGGGTATTGTGTATAGCTCACTGGGGGCAGGGGGTCAGTCTTATGATACGATGACCTCCAAAGCGGTTATCCGGGGCTCGGAAAAAGGCACGCTGGTGTTAATTAACGGCATTAAAATGACCATGGATGGTTACTACAACCTGGAAGACATTCCATTGCAAAATGTGGAACGGGTGGAGATCGTAAAAGGGGCGGCTTCGGTCTTGTATGGCAATGACGCTTTTGCCGGGGTCATCAATATTATTCTGAAAAAGAATGCCGCAAACAGTATCACTGTTTCGCAAGGCAGTTTTGGTCAGCAAAATCATTCCCTCTCCCTGCAGGAAGATAAATTCAGCCTTATTGGCGTGGTGCAAAAGCTGGATGAGGTAAGAAAGCTTTCCCGCTCCGGTTATGGGATGGGGGATTTAGATAAAAAATCTGTGCAATGGCAATACAAACTTAACGATCAGCTCACATTTTCCCACAGTCATATGGAAAACCAATACTCGTTTGACAAGTATGCCGGTACTGAACCGAATATCAATTGGGACCAGAAAGCAACGACCTACCAATATGATGATGTCAAGGATTTTGTCCGGCTGCGCTATGACAGTGAGAAATGGGATATCAATCTTTATAGCAATTTTCAGGACAGACAGTATGAAAAATATACCGGCCTGAACACGGCTTCCCCCACACACAGTAACAGCCAGGATTATAAGTTTGTGCAATACGGTGTGGATACTCAAACTAACTGGAAAAATTCTGTTGCCGATTTCATTGGCGGCTTTGGCTACTATCAGGAGCGATACCGCAAAGATATTACTTTACCAACTGCCAGTGTGCTGAATGTTCATCGCGACGGTTATTCCGTGTTCTTACAAGGAACAAAAAAAATCAGTGACGATACTACCTTGATTGTCGGCGCGCGGCAGGAATATGTTGTGGCCAGCAATGAAACGTTTTCAGCTTTCTGTCCACAGTTTCAGGCCGTAAAGAAGCTGACTGATTCTAAAAGCTGGTATGTGAATACCGGGAAATCCTTTAAAATGCCCGAGTTTACCCAGCTATACAATTCCGCTGGCTTGCTTACCGGTTCTAATGAAAATCTACGGCCGGAAGACGGCTGGAATTATGAAACCGGGATGAAGTGGCAAGGCAAGGACAGCACGCTGAAAGCAGCCATTTATCATATGGATTATAACTCCATTACGTACACGAAGATCAAAGTGGATGGTGAAGATTATTCGGTACCCAAAAATCTTCCATTCCGCAATACCGGGGTGGAGGTCAGCTATCAGAAAAAGCTAAGTCCGGCTTTTACTTATACGGTTGGTGCCAGCTACAGCAATCCCGAGCTGTATAAAGATAACAATTGGGAGGCCAAATACGGCCGGCTGCAGTTTAACACCATCTTACAATATCAGCAAGACCGCTGGTCGGCCAATTTGAGTGCCACTTATTTTGGGGACCGGGTTTATGACTATAAGCCGCAATTTCCGGTCAATATCACGACCGGATACCGGATTGATCAGAATAAAACCGTTAAATTGGCCATCCTGAATGTTCTTGACCGCAAGGATATTACCACGCACAGCGGTGCGCCTTATTATGCCCTGCCGCGTGGCTACCAGTTAAGTTACACGCAATTATTTTAGTATTTTGCCTAAACGCATCGCTATCGCAGGGTAGGGATGCGTTTAGCACAGGTGGAATCAATCTTTTTACTGTCGGACAGGTGCGGACTGGAAAGCTAAATTTGGTCAATAGTTTAAATCCAATATTGACAAGTTGCGGCAAAGCATGTAATACTTTACATGCTAGTGAAAAATTTCATATGATGGTATAGGTGCCCTTGGAGGGCTTAATAGGGAAGACCGGTGCAATACCGGCGCGGTCCCGCCACTGTAATGGGGAAGCAAGCTCAAAGAATACCACTGAGATGCAAGTCTTGGGAAGGTTTGAGGCGCGATGATCCAGAGCCAGGAGAACTGCCTATATGTCAATCACCGTTTGACCTGCGAGCGATAGGGAGGGGATTAGGCGTACTTTATTGTACTGTGCTTTTTTCGTCCCGGCGTGATTTTTATGCCGGGATTTTCATATGAGTATGGCCTATAGCTTAATTTCTCCCGATGTCAATCGGGAGATTTTTAATTTCGTAAAGTACTCAATTTTGAGTCATCGACTTGCAAAATTTTAAAGAGGCTGACAGTGGAAGTATAGGGTGATTAAAGAGCTGTCAACGGATATAAGCTCTTTAAGTATTTTTTGCTGCGCATTCCAGGAGTAATTGATTGTTTACACAGGACAAGCTGGATATATGATGACAAGGAAACCTGGACACTTGTAACCAATTAACAGCTTAACTGTGTTATCAATACATAAATACCCAAAATCAAGGAGGATAACACACATGAAGAAAAGATTGCTTGCCGCAGCGGTAGCTGCATCCATGAGTTTGTCCATGGCAGTGGCTATGGCTGCTCCGGTTGAATTTGACGGTTCGGCTGAGCTTCATTATCAATGGGATACGGCCGACGGTGCACCCGATAAAGAGGCTGCCCGCAATACCATCATCGTCAATGCCAAGACAGCATTAGACGAAAATGTTGACGCCTATGCCCGGTTGGCTGTACAACGGTATCATGGCGCCCCAATCTCTGCTGACTTCGACACTGACAGCAAAGGCAAATCAACTGCTACGATTGACCGTTATGGCTTTATCATTAAGAGTGATGCTGGCACTTATACTTTAGGCCGTCAAGGCGGTACGATCGGTGCTAACGCATTGCTGTACAGCACCGATGGCAATATTGGCAGCTATGATGCAATTGATGGCGTAAGCGGAGTGGTTACCACCGGTGTGACCGAACTGCAATTCCTGGCCGGTCTAGAGACCGACGGTGATAACAAGCTATACAGCCTGCATGCTTCCTATCAACCTGCGACTGATTGGACCCTTGGCGCAACATTGGCTAAATATGATAAAAAAGACAGTGTATATGATTCCAGCAAACATTGGGCTGTTGACACCTCTTATGCTCATGGAGCTACGACCTACTTTGCTGAATACGCTAAATCCGATGCCGATAATGACAATAAAGCGTTTGTTGTGGGTGTAAGCCATGATTTGGATGACAAAAACTCACTTTCATTAAGTTATGCCAAAGTCGAAGAATATGGGTCTATCGCAGGAAAAACTGACTTTGACACTGGGTTGAAGGGTTTATATTTTGGTTATGACCATAAATTAACCGATAACACGACTTTCAGCGTAGCCTATAGCGATCTGAAAGCAATCAGTGGCGGCGATAAAAGCACTTCGCTGGAAACATTTGTAACTTATTCCTTCTAAGAATAATATCAAAAATGGAAAATTTCATATGTTGGTATAGGTGCCTGTAAAGGCTTAATAGGGAAGACCGGTGCAATACCGGCGCGGTCCCGCCACTGTAATGGGGAAGCAAGCTCAAAGAATACCACTGAGATGCAAGTCTTGGGAAGGTTTGAGGCGCGATGATCCAGAGCCAGGAGAACTGCCTATATGTCAATCACCGTTTGACCTGCGAGCGATAGGGAGGGGATTAGGCGTACTTTATTGTACTGTTCTTTCCGTCCCGGCGTATTTTTACGCCGGGATTTTTATATGAATGTGCCTGATGGATATTTCAAGGAGGAAATTAGAGATGTCAAAGTGTAGAAAAAACAGAGCTAGGTTGGCCGCAGCAGCAGCCTTGTTAGCAGCCTGTTGGACCATCAATCCATTTACGGTTTCGGCTGAATCTGTTAGTGATCAGCCGGAAGTTGCTCTGCCAGAGATTGTAGTTACCGCTACCCGGACAGAACAGACGGTCAAGGATACGCCGTCTACCGTTCAGGTTATCACCCGCGAGGAGATTGAGAGGCAGCAAAGCCAGACCTTGGCCGATGTACTAAGACATGCGGTAGGCATCGTGACGTACACCGATTTTCAAAACCGGCCGAACCTAAGTATTCGTGGCTCAGAATCACGGCATGTACTCATTATGGTGGATGGTCGCCGGTTGAGTGGTGAGCTTTCTTATAACTCGTCCAACGCTTATGATATCAGCCGCATTCGTATGGATAATGTGGAACGGATTGAAATTATCCGGGGATCCGCTGGTGCGCTTTATGGCAGTGATGCGATGGGCGGCGTTATTAATATTATTACTAAGAAGCCAGCTCAGAATGAGGGTTCTTTACAATATGAGTACGCCGGCTGGGATGGTGGAGAAAAAGCCGGTCAAAATATGCAGTTTTATTATCAAGGCATTACGGACGACGGTAATTTCAATTGGAGTTTTAGTGCCGGCCAGCATAAGCCGCAGCCTTTTACTCAGCTTCAGCAAGGTGTATATAGTGGCCCGATGGGAGTCCCGACTCCTTACAGCCTGCCGTATACGGTCAATTACTATGGGAAAGAGACTCCAATTGCGCTGAGTGGAACCTGGAATTTAGGCAAAGACCGTTACATGCGGGTCGATTATAGCAAATTATGGGAAGATACTTCCAAACGATCGGTCTCTGTGATGTCCAGTGCTAAGGCTCAGTTAATCAAAAATGATAACACCAGAACGGACTGGTCGGTTGAATATGGGGATAAGAGCGAGGAAAAAAACTGGCAGATCAGAGCTTACCAGTCCTCCTATGATAAAGATTATAGCAGCTATGATAATGGAACATTAAATCGGTTTGATTTAGTTGACCGGAGAATTTCGACGCTGGAAGGGCGCAGTACACGGCAAGCCGATGAAAACAATAAAATTACCACAGGCTGGGAGTGGCGTAAGGACGAATCGGAAGGTACGAGAATTAAGAAGCCTGGCAGTACCGGTAAGCCTGTTACTTATGGTTCGCTGACAGGTATCTCTGATGAGGCATCGCTGGAATATCGGGCGTTGTATATTCAAGATGAGGTTCAATCAGGGGACAAGCTGCTCGTCATTCCATCGGTGCGATATGACTGGAGTGACAAATTCTCTTCAGAAGTGACTTCAAGGCTGGGCGTAACGTATAAAGCTCAGGACGATGTTCGGCTTAAGGCTGTTATTGGCACCGGGTATAAGACCCCTACCGTCAATGAATTGTATCATAATTGGCCGATGTTTGAAGGCGGTGGTCCGAAGGCAGGCCAGTATTTTCAAGGGAATCCTGATATAAAGCCGGAAAACTCGAAGGATTATGAGCTGTCCCTTGAAAAAGACTGGGATAAGTCGGCAGCGCGAATCAGCTTATTCCGCAGCGATGTTAAAAATTTAATTGATACTTATTTTACCGGTCGTTTTATGCGTCGCAGTGATGGGACAATCATGCCGGACGGTTTTACGCTGCCCCCTATGCAAGGTGCTCAATACTATCAGTTGATGAATTATCATAATGTGGCAAAAGCGACGATCCAGGGAGTTGAAACCGAGGTATCCCGCCAGCTTGGTGATGCGGTGAAAGTACGGGCGGGGTATGTTTATCTGGATGCTAGGGATGAGGAAACCAACCAGCGATTAACTGAGCGAGCCCGCCACCAATTAACTGTCGGTGTCAGCTACATGCCGCCGCAATCCTCCTGGAATTTGGACCTGAATGTTGTTACACTGAAGAATTATCTTACTCATGAAAGTACTTCAACCGATTCACCGCTTATCAATCAATCCTACAGCATTGTAAATATTATGGCACAAAACAAGGTTGATCAGAATACCTTGCTGTATTTCGGTGTTGATAATCTGACCGATCATACCGACTACTTTCATGGCAACGCCGGTCGTGTTTATCGCACCGGGGTCCAATATAAATTCTAATCATTTCTAATAGAGTATCTATGCGAAGTCAGGTATTGTCGATGTAGCCGGCAGTTCTGGCAGGAACCTTAAAGCCGCCTATTGAATTAGAAGACTTGCCTTTACCATCTTAGCAGCGCATTGGTGAATACCGTACGTTGTATTGAAACCTATTATGCGTCGTGGTTTATGCTAAGGTTGTGCGGCAGGGCGTGAGGGGTTACCTGTTTTGGTCAAGTACGTTCGATATTTAGCGGGTTTTCAGATCATTAGCAAGCAGTCTGCGAGGAGGCAATTGATGAGTATACAACAGCAATCTAAAAAGAAGGCCATTTTGGTGGTCAGTTTCGGAACAACCTATTTGGAGACATTAACGCGTAATATTGAGAGCGTTGAAAACAAAATTAAAGAGGCTTTTCCTGAATACGAAGTACGGCGTGCTTTTACATCAAGAATGGTAATCAAAAAACTGGCAGCAAGAGACGGACTTGTCATTGATACCGAGCAAGAGGCCTTAGAAAAATTGCAGGCCGAAGGTTATACCGAGGTTTACGTACAGCCACTGCATGTTGTAGCCGGTGAAGAGTATGATAAGGTGAAGCGCCTGGTGGTTCATTTTGCTCATGCCCAAGCATTTGACAAGATTAAATTAGGACGGCCGCTGCTTTATTTTATGGGACAAGATGAACAGCCTGATGATTATTTAGCAGCTATCAATGCAATGGCTCAACAGTTTCCTTCATTTAACAATGCGGATGCGCTCGTATTAATGGGCCATGGCGGAGCGCATCCGGCAAACGCTGCTTATGCCGCTCTTCAACTTAAGCTGGAACAAGCAGGATTAGACGGTATCTATGTTTATACCGTAGAAGGTTTTCCAAGCTTGGAAAACGTCATTGCAAAACTGAAAGCCAATCAGGCAGGCAAGGTGCTGTTAGCTCCGTTTATGCTGGTTGCCGGCGATCATGCACAAAATGATATGGCTGGAGATGATGAGGATTCTGCCAAGTCTCAATTGGAGCAGGCCGGCTTTTCGGTGGAGGTCTATTTGCGGGGTTTGGGAGAAAACCCATACATCCAGGAGCTTTATGTCCAACATCTGCGGGATGCTATTGATCAGCCATATGGCCATAAGAAACATTGAAGATAGATCGTTTACCGCTGGCAACTTAATAGGATGATAGAGGTGCCCTTCAGGGGCTTAATAGGGAAGACCGGTGAAAGGCCGGCGCGGTCCCGCCACTGTAATGAGGAGTGTGCTCAAAGCAACACCACTGGGATGAAAGTCTTGGGAAGGATTGAGTATGCAATGATTCAGAGCCAGGAGAACTGCCTGTATTAAAATCACCGTTCACCCTACGGGCGATAGGGAGGGGATTGACCAGTACTTTGCAGTATCTGTTGTTTTTTCGTCCCGGCATACGATGCCGGGATTGTCAGTATAGCCGTATTGAAATCTCTCTACTATTATGCGTTAGTAGAGAGATTTTCTTTTTTTTGCTGCGATGGATGCCAGACAATCAAAATCGAAATGTTTTCAGTTAGCCGCACAAGAACTTAGAATGGAGGATTAAGATGGGGCGCATATTGTTTTTGACCAATATGGAACGGCAAAAGGTCAAGCTGGAGCAGGCTTATCGGGAATTAAGCGGGCAAGGGTTGCTGCAATCCGATTGCCGGTTGATTTTACTGACAGAAGCCGTACCATGGGGACCTGAATGGCAAAAAAGCTTTGCGGCCAGTGATTTGGTTTTATTTACCTGGATGGGGACAGGGCTGGATACTGCGTTTTTGCGTAAATCAGCCGATTATTTAGGCCGCCAAGGCATTCCGCATATCATGCTGGTTTGCGATGAACAGGACGGAGATCCGGCTTATGGTGTTCAGCCGGAACATAAAACCATCATACAGCAGTATCTAAGCTATGGCGGATTGGAGAACTATCGTCAGTTCTGGCTCTGGCTCAGCCATACCTATTGTCATGAACCAGTAAAAATCCATTTGCCGGAGCCGTTATTATGGAATGGCATTTATCATCCACAGGCGAAGCGCCCTTATGTGGATATAGACGTTTACCGCATAAAGCACTGCCGGCCAGACCGGCCTACAGTGGGGCTGTTGTTCTACCGGGACGAGTGGGTATGGGGAGAACTTTATTATCAGCAGGCTTTAATTGAGGAAATTGAACGTCAAGGCATGAATGCGCTGGCTGTATTTAGTCCGTGCATGGCTGATCCGGGCATCCAGGCACCCGGACTTCAGGAAGCGATCAGGGCTTATTTTTACCAGGATGGCTTACCGGTGATTGATGTGCTGCTCAATACCATCAAGTTTTCTTTAACCACGATGCGGGCCATTGATCAGGCCGATCTCAGCGATCTAAACGTTCCTGTTTTGCAAGCGTATACGATGTACCGTCCGCAGGCCGAGTGGCAAGAGTCGGTTGAGGGCATGACGGCGATGGAGATGGCGGTCAGCATCACCATGCCCGAGTTTGACGGGGTAATCCATGGTGTCCCGGTGGCTGGACGGGAGGTTGTGGATGGAGAGCATAGCACTTATTTGCCTATTCCGGAGCGCATCCAGGCTTTAGTTCGCCGAGCCGGCAAGTGGGCCAATTTGCGTTATAAATCTAATTGCGATAAGAAAATTGCTATTATTTTTCATAATTATCCGGCCGCCAATTCCAATATTGGCAGTGCCGCCGGGCTGGATTCACTGGAGAGTATAAGATTGCTGCTGGCCAATATGCGTGCCTTGGGTTACCGGGTAGACCATATTCCGGAGGACAGTCAGGCCTTTATGAATGATCTTGTGGCTCATGCAACCAATGACCGGCGCTATTTAACAGAATCGCAAATCACTGCTGCCGACGGGCAATTAACTGACAGACAATATCAACAGTTTTTTCAGGCACTAGCACCGGCTACTCAACAGCAGCTGCAAACCAACTGGGGAAAAGCACCGGGACAGGTTTTTCATTATGATGATAAGCTGCTAATACCCGGTATGCTGAATGGTCATATTTATATCACCGTCCAGCCGCCACGAGGCTTTGAGGAAGATGCTGATAAAATTTATCATTCGCCTGATTGTGCGCCGACCCATCATTATCTGGGCTTTTATCACTGGCTGCGCCATTGCTGGCAGGCCGATGCCGTCGTCCATGTCGGTACGCATGGAACATTGGAATGGCTGCCGGGCAAGGGGGCCGGCTTATCCCGGGAGTGCTACCCCGATATGGCTATTGACGACCTGCCCAATGTTTATCCCTACTGGATTACCATTGTGGGTGAGGGAATTCAAGCCAAACGGCGCGGGGCAGCCTGTTTGATCAGCTATTTAACAGCGCCGGTGAGTCATGCCGGCACTTATGAGGAACTGGAAGAACTGGAAAAACTGTTGGATGAATACTGTCATTTTAAGCAGCTGCAATCCGATAAACTTGATACAGTGGCCGGTCTGATCCGGGAAAAAGCAGCAGCAGCCAATCTGCTGGAGGATGTACCGGAAGAGGAGAGTCAGCCGTTTGAGGATTTCGCCGGCCGCTTGCATGCTTTTATCACGGATATCAAGAATATGCAAATCAGGGTGGGACTGCATATTCTAGGCCGTGCCCCGGAAGGGGATATGCTGATTGAATATTTGCTGGCGTTGATTCAGCTTGATAACGGGGAGGCTCCATCATTGCGGCAGACTATTGCCGCCGTTTATGGCTATGATTATGAGCAGCTTATCGCTGAGAGTGCAACGTTGCTGCCGGATGGCAGCAAGACGTACGGGGCGCTTGCCGATGATATCCGGGATTTCTGCCGGGAAATTCTGACTATTTTGGCTGAAGGGCAGTTTGATCCCCAGTTTGCCAGACAGGTGTTGGCCCTTCCCTGGACAGCCGGATTGACAGAGGATTTGAAGGAGAGCTTTATGGCGTCTGTTCTGTATGTTTGCCATACGATTGCTCCTGGACTGGCTAAGACCACTCAGGAAATGACTAATTTACTAGCTGCCCTGGACGGCTGTTACATTGAGCCCGGCCCCGGCGGAGCCCCCACCAGCGGATTGGCCGATATTCTGCCGACCGGCCGGAACTTTTATGGGATTGATCCTCGCACGCTGCCCACACCGGTAGCTTGGGAGATTGGCAAAACCATGGGAGATGAAATGATTACCCGCTATATTGCCGAGGAGGGACGCTATCCGGAGAACGTCGGCATTGTACTGTGGGCAACCAGCAACATGCGCAGCCATGGTCAGTGTGTTGCCCAGTTTTTGTATTTGATGGGGGTCAGACCGGTTTGGCAGAAAGGCAGCCTAAGGGTTGTAGGGTTGGAAGTGATTCCGCTGGCCGAGCTTAAACGGCCGCGTATTGATGCCACCGGGCGAATCAGCGGGCTGTTCCGGGACAGCATGCCGATGGCAGCTGCCTGGCTGGATAAAGCCGTCGAGCTGGTAGCTCAGCTGGATGAGGACCCTCAGTTGAACTATGTGCGCAAACATATCCTGGCTGATGCGCAAGTGTTTGAAGAACAAGGACTTGAAGCCGAACAAGCCTGGGAGCAAGCCAGCTACCGGATTTTCGGCGATCCTTCAGGAGCTTATGGGGCCGGGGTCGGTGCCGTCCTCGAAGCGAAAAATTGGGAGACCCTTGACGACTTGGGGAAAGTTTATGTTCGCTGGGGCGGGTATGTTTACAGTGGTAAGGCCCAGGGGGCTTATAGGCCTGAATTATTCAGCCGCCGGATGGCCAGTTTGGACGTGACCATTCAGAATCAGGATAACCGGGAAGTCAGTATGCTGAACTCCGATGATTATAATGCCTATCATGGTGGCATGATTGCGGCTGTACGCAGCCTAAAAGGCGAAGCCCCGCATTCCTACTGTGGTGACAGTTCTAACCGCAAGAACATCAAGCTGCGCAGTACGCAGGAAGAATTAAGGCGCTTGTTCCGGGGAGAGGCGATAAATCCAAAATTCATTACCGGCATGAAACAGCATGGCTATAAAGGAGCAGCCGATTTGGCCAATTACGTGGTCCATAGCTACCAATGGGATGCCACGACCGGTGTTATGGAAGACTGGATGTATCAAAAGTATGCCGAAAAGTATGCGTTGGATACCGGCATGCAGCAATGGATGAAAGAAGTCAATCCCTGGGCATTGCAGCGAATTGCCGAAACCTTGCTGGAAGCAGCCCGGCGTGGCTTATGGCAGGCTGATGCCGCAATCAAAAATGAACTGGAGCAGCTGTATTTGTCCATTGAGGGGGAACTGGAGGAACGCACTGAAGATCGTTAGCCTTAGCCTAGAATCCTCTAGATAAAATAAGCCGTAATAACAGAAATGAAAAGATTGGATGAGGCTATACTAGGTAAAGTGAAAAGATCAGGAATAGGGGGGAATGGCGCTGAATGATAGCGGAAGTCAGGCATAGAAAAATAAGCTTATTTATCATAATGGGTTTGTTATTAGCCGGGGTGATTTTGATGTCACTGGCCTGGGGGCAGGTTCAGGTGCCGGTAGCAGCGATGTTTGGTGTTTTAGGGAATCAGGTTGGACTGCCTGGCTTTCAGAACATGGCTTTAACCCCCGAACAAACTGCCGTGATTTGGCACATCCGTCTGCCTCGGATTTTAGTGGGCGTATTAGTTGGGGCGGCACTTGGTGTATCCGGAGCGGTGCTGCAAGGAGTTTTCGGCAATTCGCTGGCTGATCCGGGGATTATCGGGGTTTCCAGCGGGGCAGCCTTGGGAGCCGTTACGGCCATCGCTCTAGGTGTTACGGCCAATAGCATTTATTATATGCCTTTTTTTGCTCTGGCAGGATCCGTGCTCGCTGTCGCGATTACAGTGAGTTTAACGATGAGGGCGGGGAAAATCCCGGTTATGACGCTATTGCTGGCCGGTGTGGCAGTCAGTATGCTATTAGGGGCGATCACTTCAGGAATTTTGACCTTTATGAATGAGTACCGCTTACGGGAATTTTTATTTTGGATGGTTGGCGGGTTGGACTACCGGCGCTGGGAACATGTCTACCTGGCTGTAGGGCCGGTATTATGCGGCATCCTTGTTTTGTGTTTTTTGGCCCGGCATTTGAATGTGCTGGTGCTTGGCGAGCAGGAAGCACGGGCAGTCGGCGTTCCGGTAGCGGCTTTACGGCTCATCCTATTATTCATTGCTGCTGTGACAACAGCTACCGCCGTCTGTGTAAGCGGAACAATTGGCTTTGTCGGTTTGATTGTTCCCCATATGATGCGAATGCTGCTAGGTCCGGAGCATCGCATACTGCTGCCGGCTTGTGCGCTGGCAGGAGCTTTATTTCTGGTTGGTTGTGACACGCTGGGCCGGCTGATTATACCGCCAGCGGAAATCCGGGTGGGAATTATGACGGCACTCTTAGGAACACCTTACTTTTTATTTCTGCTGCGGCGTTCTCATCAGGGAGGTGAATCCTGATGATGGCAAATGAACAAGCTTTTGTGATAGCAGAAGACCTTTCTGTCCGGCTTGGGCACAAAATCATCTTAGAAAATATCAACTTTACCATCCAGCCGGGCGAATTTATTGGAATTATTGGTCCCAATGGGGCCGGAAAAACCACCTTGCTGCGCAGTTTGCGCGGACTGTGTCCCTTTTTGACCGGATCAGTCAAGGTGAATCATCAGCCTGTTACTAGTATGACGGATAAGCAATTGGCGCGAATGATGGCGTATATGCAGCAAGATGTTAATATTTCTTTCGGCTTTACCGCTCTTGAGGTGGTATTAGCCGGCCGGTATCCGTATCTGGAGTGGTGGCAGAATGAGCGGGAGGAAGATCGGCAGCTAGCCCGTAAATATATGGAATTTACCGGGGTGACTGCATTGGCGGATAAATCCGTGCAGCGGGTATCCGGCGGGGAGCGGCAGCGTATTTTACTGGCAAAGGTTTTAGCCCAGGAGACTCCCCTGATTTTATTGGATGAGCCGACCGCTAATCTGGATTTGGTCTACCAGGAGGAGATTTTCCGCTATTGCCAAGCTGTCTGCCATCAGGGCAAAACGGCGCTGATTGTGGCTCACGATATTAAACTGGCGGCCAAATTTTGTTCCCGGCTTATTCTGGTTGCCGGCAAGCAGATTATGGCGGACGGTAAGCCGGAAGAGGTCATCACGGTGCCTAACCTCAAGAAGTCTTATGGGCTGCAGGCAGCGGTTTTTACCAATCCTGTAACCGGCCATTTGGATATCCATACCTATGACAGCAGTGCCGAAATCGACACCTCACAGATTGTTCATGTCCTTGGCGGCGGTGATTCATCCGGAGCCGTTATCCGGATGTTATATGAAAAAGCTTATCGGTTAAGTGGCGGTGTCTTTCAGCACGGGGACAGCGATACCATCGTAGCCCGGGCGTTCGCCGTGGATGTCCTGACAGGACCGGCCTTTTGTCCGATTGATGAGGCGTTGGGCCAGCAAAACCGGACTAAAATTGCTGCAGCGGATTGGACGGTGTTAGGCAATTTGTGTTATGGGGAGCAAAATTTAGACAACCTGAAGGCGGCGTTTGAAGCCCGCAGGTTGATCATTCTGGAAGATTCACCAATTGGTGAGCGTGATTTTACTGGTGGTGAGGCAGCCAATTTGTATAGTCAGTTGCTGGCAAAGCCTGAGGTAACGGTCATGACGACGCCGGAATTTGCCGCATGGCTGAACCGGCTGTCCCGGGAGAAAGAGAGACTTGTTGATGAAGAAAAGCAAGATCAAAATGCTGGTACTGAGTCTTACCGGACAATGTAACTTTGCCTGCCGGTATTGTTATGCCGAGCAGCATCCGCAGCAAACCATGGACTTTAGAACAGCTGTTAAAGCGGTTGATCTGGCGGCTGCAAGCGGCAAGCCCTTCGTTCTGCAGTTTAGCGGTGGCGAACCGCTGCTCGCTTTTCCTGTGCTGCGGGACATTGTTTTATATGTCCGGCAGCACAAATTGCCGGCAATTATGCAACTACAAACCAATGCGTCGCTCTTGACTCCGGAGAAGGTGGCCTTTTTGCGGGATGCCAAAGTCGGCATTGGGATCAGTCTGGATGGCCGTCCGGAATTGAATGACAAGCTGCGCCAGTTACCGGATGGAAGCGGCACCTGCCGGCAAATACTGGCCGGTGCCAGTCAATTGGCCGCCCATGGGGTTGAGATTGGCATTACCTGTGTGGTTACCAGTGAAAACGTCGATCAATTAGCCGGCATTGTGGAGATGGCCTATTATCTGGGCAATGTGCGCCGAATCGGCTTTGATTTGCTGCGCGCCCAGGGAAGGGGTGGTTTGCTAACGGCACCCTCTGCTCAGACTCTGGCCCGGGGGCTGGCAGCCGCCCTGGAAACTGCCCGGCTGTTGGAACAGCGTACCGGCAAATCTCTTCTGATTTCACAGCTTGAGCGGGTCGAGTTATTGAGTCGGGGCGCTTTAAACGGATTTGCCCATTGTCATTCACTGAACGGAGAAGCGGCGTTTGTGGATGCTCAAGGGAATATTTATGCTTGTTCGTCCTTTGTGGGTGATGAAACTTTCCGGCTGGGGCACGTGGACACAGGAATTGATGAACAGCGTCAGCAGGCTATCCGCACGCTTATTCAGACCAGCATGTCTTTTTGTAACGACTGCCAGCTATTTCAGTTATGTGGCGGCGGCTGTTTTGCCCGCTGGCATGGTGCGGGTTGTACCAATCAGGCGTATGAGGTAGAATGCAGCTTGAAAAAAGTGTCCATAGATTGGTATCAGAAGAAGCATTTCATCTAATACACTTATCCTAGTCATGAAGTTTTGGCTAGAAATACGTTGATTTATCACAGAAATATATTGACATTCCTTTGTTAGCGTGTAATACTACACGTGAGTGAAAATTGCATATGTTGGTACAGGTGCCCGTTTGGGCTTAATAGGGAAGTCCGGTGCAATACCGGCGCGGTCCCGCCACTGTAATGAGGAGCAAACCCAGTTTAGATGCCACTGAGACAATGTTTTGGGAAGGTTTGGGCTAGCGATGACTCTGAGCCAGGAGAACTGCCTGTATGACAATCACCGTTATAACCTGCGAGAGATGGGGAGGGGATTTGCGCATATCTGCAGTTGTTGCTGTTGTGCTTATTTCGTCCCGGCGTAATTGATTTACGCCGGGCTTTTATATTCGTTATTGATATAAAAGCATCCCCTTTAATTTTTAAAAGGGATGCTTTTCGTTGTTATAGGCAAAAAACATTGTTCATTCCAAAAGAGCGGAAGGCAGGAAAACCAGAAGCCCTGCTATGGTACAGGTAGGAGGATCGTATGCGTAAAATTGCGATATATGGAAAAGGCGGCATCGGCAAATCGACCACAGCGGCCAATCTTTCAGCCGCTTTGGCTCAGGCTGGTTATCCGGTCTGGCAGATTGGCTGTGATCCCAAAAATGACTCGACAAGATTGCTATTGGGCCGGATTTGTCCGCAAACCGTGCTGGATGCGGTCAGGTCTCAAGGCGAGGAACTTTCGGTTGATCAGATTGTGCATCGTGGCTTTGGCAATGTGAAATGTGTTGAAGCCGGTGGACCTGAACCGGGTGTCGGCTGTGCCGGACGGGGCATTATCATTGCCCTGGAAAAGCTCAAAGCCTTGCAAACCCGGATGAATGACGAACTGGTCCTGTATGATGTTCTGGGCGATGTGGTCTGCGGCGGCTTTGCCGTACCGATCCGGGAGGGGTATGCCAGCGACATTTATATTGTTTCTTCCGGTGAATTGATGTCCTTATATGCCGCAAATAATATTGCCAAAGGCATTGCCAAGTATGCCGGCCGCGGCACGGTGAGGCTGGCCGGTATTATCGGCAATAGCCGCAATATTGCCGGGGAACGGGACTTATTACACGAATTTGCCCTTTTGCTCAATACCAGGCTGGTGGCCTTTTTGCCACGTGATAGTGTGGTTACCCAGGCCGAGGTTCAGCGGCAGACGGTGATTCAGTGGGCGCCACGGTCAACGCAAGCCGGCTTGTACCGGGACCTGGCGGATACCTTGTTAACAAATTCAAATTTAACTGTTCCAACTCCTTTGGAACTGGAGCAGTTGGAAGGTCTGGTGTTAAAGTATGGGGCGAATGCTTTGGCCTACTAAGAGCTGCAGTTGTGTTATGCCGGGGGTGTGGAGCGCATTATCGCATAATGAGGGTGCTGCCGTGGTCTTTCATAGCCCTCGTGCCTGTGCCCATATTGCCCGCCAGATGAATTTATATAATCATTTTCGCTATTTATCCCGCCAGCAGCTTAAGCTGGGAGAACCCAAAGCGCAGTTGTTTGTCAGCAACCTGACGGATAGGCAGGCTGTCTTTGGTGGCGGACAGCAACTTAGGGATTGCATTGACGCGCTCGTTGAGAAACACCGCCCACAGTATGTGGTGATTGCCAATTCCTGTGTTGCCGGTGTAACCGGTGAAGATACCAGGGCGGTGGCTAAAGAAGCTGAAGAATACTGGGGAATCCCAATTATGGCGGTCGATGGCCATGGTTTCCTGGATGGTGATTATTATTCCGGCTTTTTTCAGGCTGGACAGCTGTTAATCGAGCGGTTTATGAAAAAGCAGGATCGGCAGCCAGGTACGGTTACGCTCATCGCTGACCGCGGCCATCCTGACAGTCAGGCGGTTAGGGAATTGCGACAGTTGCTGCAACATTTTAAGTTACGCGTCCATGCCTATTTTCCTTCGTATGCTTCGGTGCATGAGCTGGAACAGGTTTCGGCCTCTGAACTGACGGTGATCATGGGCGGCTCCAAAAGGGGTTATCCCTGGTTGAAAAAGCTGGCCCAAACACTGAAAGAGCGCTTTGAGATTCCCTTTGTTGATTGTGACTATCCGGTAGGCTGGCAGGCGACCCAAAAATGGATTGCAGCAGTCGGTGCCGCAATTGACGAACCGGCTTTGGCCGGTGAAGTGGAAAGAGCCCAGGAACTGCGTTTGAAAAAACAGTTTGAAGCTGCAGGCGGTATGCTGCGCGGAAAAAAAATCATTTTTTGTATTGGCCGCCCGGTTGACTTTTTTAATCCGGAGTGGTTGTTGGAGTTAGCGGCCATGACTGATGCACAGGTACTGAAGATTATTTTGCTGGATTCTTTAAGCCTGGAAGCGAAGCAGGCCGTCAAAGAACGTCTGCAGGCTTTTTGTCCACCCGGCCTGATTGAAGAAAGCGAACAAGGGCTGGCACAGTCCGGGGCCGACTTGGTGGTTACGACACACGAATTACTGGATGAGAAAGTCCGTCAAATGGTTTTGCCATTATTGCCAACTCCAGGAGTGGCCGGTTTGGGTGAATTCCTGGAAAAGGCGGGGCGTTTGGTTTCCCGTTACGGCCAGCGGGGAGGCGTTGTTTATGGATAGCAGGCCAGGACAGTATGCTTGCAATCAGTCCGGCAGCTGTGCAATGGCAGGGGCAGCCTCCTTCTTTGCCGGGATAACCGGAGCCATCGTGGTGATTAACGGCCAGCTATGGTGTTATTTTTATGCGAAACGGCATGTTGAGCGTCAATCGGCGGCGGCCGGTGAACAGATTGTCTGCTCCCAGGTGGATGGAACGGCTATTGTTTATGGCACTGAGGAGCAGCTTACCAAGACCTTGGCGCATATTAAAACCGAGCTAAAGCCGAACCTGGTGGCTATTATCAATAGTTGTGCGGTCAGCTTGATCGGGGACGATACGTCCGGATTGGCCAAGGAGGCTGCGCTGGACTGTCCGGTAGTTTGTGTGGACAGCAATGGTTTGGCCGGCGGATTTGCCGAGGGCTACCAGGAAGCAGCGAAAGCTTATTTTAATCAATTGCCGGTAGCTGCGCCCGGCGAGACCCAGCGGCACAGCATCAATTTGCTGGGCTGTACGACTGGTTATTACAATGCCGACGCCGACTACCGTGAATTGCGGCGAATGCTCGCTTTAAGCGGCTGTCAAGTGATTGCAGCGCCCGGAGCGGGCAGCAGTATTCAGGAAATTGGCTGCCTGCGGCAAGCAGAACTCAATGTGGTGCTGCATCATGAACTGGGAGGAGCCTTAGCCCAATTGCTGTTTGAACAATATGGAATGCCTTATATTACCCTGTTGCCTCCTTATGGTTTGCAGGGAACACTAGCCTGGAGTGAAGCGATTGTTGAGGCGATGAGCAGCAGGTCGGCGGCTTGGCTTAGTTTGCAGCAGGAAATTGGCTGTTTGGAGCGAGAAATCCACCAGGGCCTGCTGGACGTTCAACGTTTGTGGGGGAACCTCTGGTTTGATCAAATTGTGGTGGCAGGCCCGACGTCGACGGTCTTTGCACTGGCCAAGGCCGTTCGCTATGAGCTGGCTGATACCAGGAGACTGACTGTCATCTGTCAGGATCGCTATGATTGGGTGCAGCCCATTCCCGGAATTGATACCGTTCTTGCCAGCACCAGTACTTGTCAGGTACAAGCCGAACTAACCAGTTTGCAAGGCGGGCTGCTGCTGGGAAGCAGCAATGAAACAGCGCTTGTTCAGCAGCTAGGAATAAAAAAAATGGTCCGGCAAAATATTGCGCTGCCTGTCTTGGATGAAGTCGTACTGGTTGCCAGCCCTTTTATGGGGGTAACCGGAACGCGCTATTTAACGGCACGGCTTTGGAATCAATATATCCGGCTGCAGGAATTGTTGGATTAGCCAGGCAGCAATGCTTTTATTCGGTATCCCCCGGCCGGATTTATCCGGCCTTGAGATAAAACATTCCTCTCTGGAAGATGTGAGACGGGTTCCGTTTCCGTCTTCCCTCTTTTCAAATTGTACTGAGCAGGGAGAAAATAGGGCTCAGCAAAGGAGGCTGTTATGCTACAGCTTGTGAATTTGTCCAATTATTGTTCCGATACCGAGCTCATTCATAATAATGCCGAAGTTCTGCAGGCTTTTTTACACTACCATCGCCTGGATGGGATTGAAATGATGTTTTGTGACCCTTGGGACAAGAAGGTTTACCGCAAAGAATGGATTCACGGGGCACATTTACGGTTTTGGCCGAGCTGGCTGGATTTTTGGCGAGGGGATCAAGCCGAATTACAGCGGCAGTTTGGCAGCCAAGAGCAGGTTAGAGCCTGTTATGGCGGGAACACCCGTGAAGAGTGGTTAGCCGTTTATCGTGAGAATATCCGCCAGGCACAAGCCGCCGGTGTCAAATATATGGTGTTTCATGTTTGCCATGCGCGCATGTCCGAGATTTTTAACTGCGATTTTAGCGCCACCGATCAGGAAGTGATTGAGACAGTCATCGAACTGGTCAATGCATTGACCGAAGAGCTGTCTGCAGACACTGAGCTGTTGTTTGAAAATTTATGGTGGCCCGGTCTGACGCTGCTGGACAAAGATTTAACAGCGATGCTGTTGGACGGCACCAACCATCGCAATGTGGGCCTCATGCTGGATACCGGTCACCTGATGAATACCAATACCGAGCTCAAGACCGAGGCCGAAGGGGTCCGGTACATCCTTGATACCGTCAAAAATCTCGGACCCTATCGCCGCTACATCAAGGGAATCCATTTGCACCGCTCCTTATCCGGGGAATATGCCAAATCCAGCAGGCAGGTCGCTGGGGAGCAAGCGAGTATGGCCGATATTATGAACCATGTCATGAAAATTGACGAGCATTTGCCCTTCAGTACGCCGGATGCCCGGCAGATTATTAACTACATCAATCCCAAGTATCTGATTCATGAGTTTATCAATAAGTCGATGGATGAATGGTCAAAAAAAATTGTTGTGCAACAGCAGGCGCTAGCTTATAGGGAGGAATCTAAGTGAAAAAGTGGTTTTCATTTCTGGTGATCTGCTGGCTGGCTTTGCTCTTGTCTGGTTGTGGCAATTTCCCGGGGCAGCAGCCAGAAACGAATCAAACAGCCTATGAGGTGACGGATTCGCAAGGGCATGTCCTCAAGCTGGCACAAAAGCCTCAGAAAATTGTGCCCCTGTCTATCGGTACTGATGAAATTGTGGTTCATTTAGTGCCGCTGGAGCGAATTGCCGCATTGACCTATCTGTCTGATGATCCGGGAATCTCCAACGTGACTGAACAGGCTAAGCTGGTTAAAACGAAGGTTCGGGCTAATCCGGAGCAGATTATTGCTTTACAGCCGGACCTGGTCCTGATTCCTGACTGGCAGCCGCCGGAGCTTGCCCAGATATTGCGTGATGCCCAGGTTCCGGTTTACGTGTATCATGCGCCGGATACGGTGGCCAAAGTCAAACAAAGTATCATGGAGCTGGCAAAAGTCTTGCGGGAAGAGGCTGCCGGGCAGCGGCTTATTGAGCAAATGGACCGCGAACTGACAGCCATTCAGAAACAGGTTGACCAAATTACTCCTGAACGGCGCAAGACAGTCCTTCGTTTTAGTTTATTGGGAGTCAGTGGTGGCAAAGACAGCTTATTTGATGATCTTTGTCAATACGCCGCAGTGATCAATGGTGCGGCGGCAACCGGATTAAGTAAAAATGAAATGCTGTCTAAAGAACAAATTGTCCAGATTAATCCGGATGTTTTGATTATGCCGATGTGGGATTATACCGGTAAAACCGACATGAACCAATACCGGGAAGAAATATACCGCGATCCCAGCCTGCAGTCGGTCAAAGCGATACGCGATAACCGGCTGGTTATGGCCCCCGATAAATACCAGAACAGTTCGTCGCAGTATATCGTATATGGCGTTCGTGATATTGCCCGGGCGGCTTATCCTGAGCTCGATTGGCCGGCAGAAGTTCCTGGTGCAGGCGGAAACCGCTAGAGGAGAATAGCATGAGAAAAAGTTTTATGCGGGTCGCCCTGCTGCATTTGGATTTAAGCGGCGGTCCTCAATCCGATAATATAAAAAAGCTGCGGCAGGCCATCGCTACAGCGGTACAGGGCGGAGCAACCTGGGTGATTACCCCCGAGACAGCCTTACAGGGATATTTCTTTGCCCTAAATGACGGTCTTCAATCTGATCATGGTTGGACGGCAGCGGTCAAAGAGTTTTGCCGGCTGGCGGCTGAATACCGGATTACGCTCTTTTTAGGCTGCGCGGAACAGGATACGTTGTCAGAGAACTGGTATAACAGTTGCCTGGTGATTGGCCCTGAAGGTCAAATCATCGGCAGGCACCGGAAACTGCGCAGTCATGGAGACGCTGAGCAATGGGCAGCGAAAGGTAAAGTGCTCACACCGGTTGCTTGTGCCGAACTGACGGCCGGTATTTTGATTTGTGCTGATTCCTGGTATGTCAACAATGCAATCGGTTTAAAAGAGCAGGGGGCCCAGGTGATTATTGTGCCGGCCGCCTGGCCGCCAGGCAAATGCGGTCCGGGAGATTGCTGGGAGGCTTGTTCCCGCAATACGCACTTGCCGGTATGGGTATGCAATCAAACCGGTAATCGTGAACGGTTTGATTTTAGCCAAGCAGAAAGTGTTGTTATTGTACAGGGGAAGAAAGCGCTGGATTACCGGGGCTTGGAACCGGCTGTGCTTGTTTTTGACTGGGATTTCACCGAGCAACGGCTGGTATCCAAGCATTTTACGATATTGAGTCCGGAGGCGGGCTGACATGTCTGCCCAGAGGAGCGAAAAATGATGAAGTTAACCACCTTGTCGACCGGAGATATCGCCTACCGGTTTTATAAAAGTATTATTGTGTTGTTCGCCGGCAGGCGAAAGGTTCTGAGTACTTCGGTATTCAACGGCGGGTACCGCGAGGATTTGAAAGCGGTATTTAATAATGATTGCAATCCCGGGGCGGGAATGGCCTGCACCCTGAAAGCCCCGACCTATGAAGAACATCTAAAAATGATGGCTGACGAACTTGGGGTTGAACCCGGCCAGAGCACTGGTATGTCGACAGCGGCCTCTATGAACAATGTGGCTATTGTCAGTGACCGATATGAAGCATTAACCGTAACGGCGCTGGTTACCGGCGGGGTTGAGGTCAACGGTGGCCGGGTCGGCGATCCGGCCAGCTATTATAAGCCGGTTGAGAAGGCTGTTATCGACAAACCCGGAACCATTAACATTATGTTGTTTATGGATGCCGATATGCCGCCCGGCACGATGGCCAGGGCGCTGGTTACCTGTACGGAGGCCAAGACTGCAGCGCTGCAGGAGCTCATGGCCGGCAGCAACTATTCAAGCGGGCTGGCTACCGGTTCGGGGACTGATTCTACGATTGTTGTGGCCAATCCTGACTCGGATTTGTACTTTGAGAGTGCCGGCAAGCATGCCAAGCTGGGGGAACTGATTGGCTGCGTGGTTAAAAAAGCCGTTAAAGAAGCCTTGTTTCGCCAAAATGGCTTAGGTCCAAAGCAACAGCATCGTGTTTTGCGGCGGCTGAAACGTTTTGGCATTAACGAGGAAACACTGTGGCAACAGTATCGCAGCACAACAGAAGCTCCTGCTCCTAAGGCTGTTTTTATGGATGCCGTTTATCAGCTGGATCAGCTGCCTTTATTGGTAACGTATACTTCTTTATTTGCTCACTTGCTGGATCAATTCAACTGGCAGCTGTTATCGGCTGAGCCGGTGGAGCAAGCAGGCAATGAATTGCTGGAATTGGCGGTACAGGTTTGCCATACCGACCGTGTTTCTATTATAGGCCGGAATGCAGCCGGTTATCTGGCTGCCTGGCAAACCATGCTGGTAGCAGCACTGAGACAAAAATTGCATGGCTGACTGATTGAGGAGGAAAGTATGACAACATCGATTTATCCATTTACGGCCATTGTCGGCCAGGAAGATATGAAACTGGCTTTGGTACTGAATATTATTAATCCTGCGTTAGGTGGTGTGCTGATTAAGGGTGAAAAAGGGACTGCCAAATCGACGGCCGTGCGGGCATTGGCTGATTTATTGCCTGCCATGGAAGTCACTGCCGGCTGCCGGTTTCAGTGTGATCCGCATAGTCCGGCCAATTTGTGTGCCGGCTGCCGTGACCGCCGGAATGCCGGGCACGCTGTTACCGGAAAACCGGCTAAAATGAGGGTCATAGAACTGCCGGTCAGCGCAACCGAAGACCGGGTTGTCGGCACACTGGATATTGAGCATGCCATCAAAGAGGGTGAAAAACGCTTTGAGCCAGGGATTCTGGCTGATGCCAACCGCAATATTTTATATGTTGATGAGATCAATCTCCTGGATGACCATGTCGTCGATGTATTGCTGGACGCAGCGGCTATGGGGGTCAATACCGTCGAACGGGAAGGGGTATCTTATTCGCACCCGGCCAAATTTGTCCTGGTGGGTACCATGAATCCTGAAGAAGGGGATATTCGCCCCCAGTTAGTGGACCGCTTTGGCTTGTCGGTGACCGTGAAAGGCGAACATGAACCCCAGCAGCGGGTTGAAGTGATCAAACGCCGCTTAGCCTATGAACAGGACCCGGAACGGTTTACAGTCCAGTATGAGGCTGAGCAGCAGCAATTGGCCGGGCAGATTACTCAGGCCCGTCAATTGCTGCCCAAAATTAACCTGCCCGATGACCTGCTATTGTTGACGGCTAAAGTGGCCATTGTCCTGGAAGTTGACGGTCATCGGGCTGACATTACTGTTATTAAAACGGCGATAACGCTGGCTGCCTTTGCCGGGCGAACCACGGTGACGCCTGAGGATCTCAGGCAGGCCGCCCGCTTGGCTCTTCCCCACCGGATGCGCCGCCGTCCTTTTGAAGAAGGGGTGCTGGACTGGGATAAAATTGAGGCTGTGTTTACCGAACATCGAGCGTAGGAGGCCAGTAAATGGTACAACGAATAGGTTTCCCATTTGCGGCAGTCGTCGGACAGGAGCTTGCTAAGCAGGCGTTGCTGATTGCTGCCGTCAATCCTAAAGCCGGCGGCGTACTGCTCAGCGGGGAAAAAGGAACAGCCAAATCTACGCTGGTGCGTGCTTTAGCCCAGTTGCTGGAAAAGTCCAGACTGATTGAACTGCCGCTCAATGCCACCGAAGACATGGTATTTGGCAGCATTGACATCCAAAAAGCCATTCAATTGGGTGTACGGGCGGCAACCCCCGGGCTGTTGGCCAGAGCGGACGGACATTTGCTATACATAGATGAAATTAATTTATTGCGCCGGGAAATTGTCAGTGGCATCTTGGATGTATCATCAACCGGCCTTAATGTCGTCGAACGGGAGGCATTGTCTTGTGTTTTCCCGGCCCGTTTTATCCTGATTGGCAGTATGAATCCGGAAGAGGGCAGCTTGTCACCCCAACTGCTGGACCGTTTTGGCATGATGGTGACGGTTGCCGGTGAGCACGACCCGGGCGTACGGGCTGAAATTGTCCGCCGAATATTAGCCTATGAACGTGATCCGGCTGCGTTTTGCCTCCTGTATCAGGAACAGAGCAAGCAATTGCGGGAGCGAATAAGTGCGGCGCAGCAGTGTCTGCACCGGGTGGAATTATCGGAAGCCATGCTGGAGCTGGCAGCCCAATATTGTTCACAGGCCTGCTCAGCCGGTCACCGGGGTGAATACTATCTGGTGGAAGTGGCCAGAAGCATTGCCGCGCTGGCCGGCCGGCTTTATGTATTGCCGGATGACATCACGGACGCTGCCAAACTGGTGCTGCCCCATCGCCTGCAGCAGCAAAGCCCGGAAACGGCAACGGCAGATCAGCCGGAGCCGGAGGCGGAACCACCCAATCAAGCTGAGTCGCCGGATGAGGCTGAAAATAATCAGGAACAAGCTCCTCCCGGGCTTCCTGACCAGGAGGATCCGCGTCAAGCCGAACCCGAGTGCCAGGATGAACATACTCAGGAACAAAATGCCGGCGATACCGAGCGGACTGCCGATATTGGTGCTATTCCGCTCATGGGTCAATTGAACCTCAATACCCGTGACAGGCAGGCGAGGCAAGGGGCAGGAAAACGCAGCCTGACCCGGAGCAATACCAAACTGGGCCGCTACGTACGGGCTGAAATCCGGCCCGATCTGGTTAGCGATTTGGCCCTGGATGCGACCCTCAGGGCCGCGGCCGCCTATCAGCGTGTGCGCCCGCGCGGGCGCTGTGCCTTGACCATCTATCGCCAGGACTGGCGGAAAAAAATCCGGGAAAAACGGATTGGCAGTATCTTTCTTTTTGTTGTTGATGCCAGCGGCTCCATGGGGGCCCGCGAGCGGATGAAAGCCGTTAAAGGAACGGTGATGGCACTTTTGCAGGATGCCTACCAAAAACGGGATCAAGTAGGGCTTATTGCTTTTCGCCGCGATCACGCCGAATTGTTATTGCCGGTAACCCGCAGTGTGGATTTAGCCCAGAAATGTCTGAAGCATTTGCCGACAGGCGGCAAAACCCCGCTGGCTGAAGGCATGCTCATGACGCTGGAGGTACTGCAGGCGCTCAAACGCCGCGACAAGGATGTCCAGCCTGTTGTGGTGCTGGTCACCGATGGCCGGGCCAACAGCCAGTCCGATGCCGTGACAGCGGCTTTGGAGGCATCCCGGCAACTGGGGGAGACCGGAGTCCATAGTCTGGTCATTGACACCGAACAGGATTTTATTAAATTGGGGATTGCAGGAAAAATCGCTCGGCAATTAGGCGGGGCTTACTATAAATTAGAAGAATTATCAGCGCAAAAGATGATCCAAATCGTCAACACGCTGCGCTGACAAACAGGAGGTTTAGCATGGACTTTTTAGTACAATGCATCAATTTGTTTCATAAAGGCGGTCCGGTGATGTATTTATTGGCCTTTTGCTCACTGGTCGTCGTTACAATCGGAGCCGAAAGATTCCTGTATTTTCGCAGCAGTATGGCGAATACTGAGGAGCTTGCAGAAAAAATTCAGCAACTACTGGACCGCCAGCGCATTGGCGAAGCCCAGCAGCTTTGCGAGCAGACTCCGGGGCTGGTCGGTAAACTGGCAGCGCAAGGGTTAGGCGCTTATCAGCGGGAGGAAAACGTGGAAAACACCATGACGGCCGGGGCAATGCTGGCTGCCGCCCGTTTGCGGGAAAATATGCGCTTTTTGAGTGCCATTGTCACGATGGCGCCCCTTCTGGGCCTGTTAGGTACAGTGATTGGGATGATTAACTCTTTCAGCGTGTTTAATGTGCAATCCGGTCAGCCTATGGCCATCACCGGCGGAGTGGGTGAAGCGCTGGTAGCGACGGCAGCCGGGTTGGTTGTGGCGGTTATGGCGCTTACCGTACATGTTTACTTTTCACACCGGTTGGATCAATTGGTTACCGATATGGAACAAATTACGGCTCTTATCGTGATTCGGCTGGCTAAAAAAAAGCTGGTGCGGAGGGAAACCCATGAAATTGCGTAACTTGCGGATTGACAGTCAGCCGCAGCTTATGATTATTCCTATGATTGATATTATCTTTTTTCTATTAGTATTTTTTATGATGAGTACACTGTATATGGTGGAGCAGCATACGATTCCGGTTAATTTGCCCCAGGCGGCTGCTGCGCAAAGTGAACCGACGCGCAGTATCAATATTACTGTACTGTCTGACGGGCGGGTTGTCTTTGAGCAAGAGGAACTTCCACTGCAACTGCTGCAACGGCGGATCAGTCTGGAACTGCAGAAGCAGCCGGACAGTATGTTTGTATTGAGAGGCGATGAAAAAGTCGAATATGGCAATGTCATTGAAGTACTGGACCAGATGAAACAGGCCGGTGCCCGCCGGATTGCGGTAGCGGCCGAACTGAAGGCGAGGTAGAAAGATGACAAACAAGCTTAGATGGCGCCGGGCGGCAGGCTTTTCCTGCGTGTTTCACTTGGTGTTTTTTATTTTACTGGGGTGGTTTGCCGCTCCTCTTTTTGAAGCCCCTGTCACCGCTGAGGAGTTGATTGAACTGGAGTTAGCTGACCCGGGAGGCGATCATGAGCTAGAAGCCGGAGCGCCAGCTGCTCCCAGTGCTTCGCCGCAGGATTCCGTTCAGATGAAAGCGCCGCAAGTGGTTCAGTCTCACACGCCCCAGGTTGTGGCTGTAGCTGAGCCGATGACTTTAATGTCTGCCGAAGTTCCGGCAGACATCGTAGAAAACTCCGGCGGTACGGGTAGCGCGCCAGGTGAAGGGGGCGCGAATGGTTCTGGCAATGGCAGCGGAGCGGATACCGGTGGTTCCGGCGGCGGCAGCGGGCAGGGAAATGATGCCGGTACTGGAAGGAAGGGGATACTGCATCCCCGCGTTCTCAGTAAAGTGGAACCGGTTTATCCGCCCTCAGCCAGAAACGCCGGTCAGGAAGGAACGGTTGTTTTAAAGATTCAGATTATGGAAAATGGTCGTCCAGGAGATATTGTGGTATATCGTTCGTCCGGGTATGATTCGCTGGATGACGCTGCTGTTGCTGCAGTGAAAAAATGGAGATTTACTCCAGCCAAGGATCGGGAGAGTGGCAGAACTTTCACGTGTACGACATCTTTACCGGTCGTTTTCCAACTTAAAAACTAACCTGGTGATTAATTTCAATTTCCTATGTCTCTTTTATTCGCAAGCATCATAAGATATATCAAGTTCTGTCATGATTAAATGTGCTTTCGAGTAAAGCAGTTGGGAGGTACTGATGTTATCACCAAGCCTGGAAGATTATTTAGAGGAAATTTATCGGTTATCCCTTACGGCGGGGATGGTCCGGGTGACCGATATTAGCCGTAAATTAAGGGTATCTACGCCATCGGTTACTAAGGCCTTAAGACGACTGCTGTCCAAAGGCTATATCACACATCAGCGTTATGGTTTGATCGGAGTGACGGACAGTGGTAAAAAGATGGGGGCCTTTCTGATTGAACGCAATCAGACCTTGCAGGAGTTTCTCATGCTGATCCGCGCCAATTGCGATATTCCGGCTGAGGCTGAGTCGATTGAGCATTATTTATCCAATTCAACCATTGATTCTTTAAAATCATTAGGGTTGTTTATGCAAAGCCATCCTGATGTGTATAAACGCTACATAGAATTTATGGAAAATCCGGTGGTGCCGGAAAAGGACGAAAGCAGTGCGCCTGCAGCCGAGACTTCCGGGGACGAGGTGATTATTTTGATCCCGGAACCGGAGGAGCCGTCTGAGGAAGAAAACATCGTGCAAAGTGAAGAGGCTGCCCAGCAGTCTAAGGTTGAAAAGACGGAGATAGCTGCTGCGGATACCGGAATTTTCGCGATAGAAAAGACCAATTTGGAACCTACGCCTGACGAATTGCCTCAAGACACAGAGGCTGCAGAAAAGAAACCTGCTGAATAGAAAAACCAGTGACTGGAATAACCACAGAAGATACGTGGCCGCAAAAGAATCAAGGCGCGATAACAATCGCGCCCGTAATCCTCTGCGTCCTCTGTGTTCTCTGTGGTTCGTTTTTTATACCAGGCCAAGTAGCCGAACCGTTTGGGCGACAACGAAGCAAACACCAATTCCGGCAACGGTGGGCAGCAGGAAGGTCAGTAACGTCCATTTGGTACTGCCGGATTCTTTATAGGCCGATAACAGGGTGGTGGTGCAAGGCCAGTGCAACAGGCAAAACAGCATAGTGCATAAGGCGGTCAGCCAGGTCCAGCCATGATCGATAAAAATAGCCCGTAATTCCTCCAGAGAGTCCACTTCGATCATATAGCCGGTAGATAAGTAGCTCATGAGTAAAATGGGGACTACAATTTCATTGGCCGGTAAACCGAGAATGAAAGCCAGCAGGATAAAACCGTCCAAGCCGATTGCCTGGGCAAAAGGCTGCAGGAAATTGGCGAAGTATACCAGGATGCTGGTATCGCCTATGTAAAGATTGGCTAAAATCCAGGTCAACGCTCCGGCCGGAGCAGCCATGACTACTGCCCGTTTGAGTACGAAGAGGGTACGGTCAATTAAAGAGCGGTAGAGGATGGCGCCAAACTGCGGTTTCCGGTAGGGCGGGAGCTCCAGGACCATAGAGGAAGCTTCACCTTTTAGCAGCGTATGAGATAGTAACCAGGATACCGCGAAAGTAATCAAGACTCCGAGCAGCACCAGACCGGTAATCATGGCGGCGATCATGAAAGTGGAGTACTCTCCAGTTAGGGTACCGGCAACAAAGATAGTGGCTACAGCAATGAGGGTGGGAAAACGGCCGTTGCAGGGAACAAAGTTGTTAGTCAGAATAGCAATCAGGCGTTCCCGCGGGGAATCAATAATGCGGCAAGAGACAACCCCGGCAGCGTTGCAGCCAAAGCCCATGCACATGGTGAGTATTTGTTTACCGCAGGCTTTGCACTTTTTGAAAACATGGTCCAGGTTGAAGGCGACGCGAGGCAGATAACCTAAGTCTTCCAGCAGTGTAAAGAAGGGGAAAAAGATGGCCATAGGGGGAAGCATCACCGAGATGACCCAGGCCAATCCGCGGTAAAGTCCTAATACCAGGACACCGTGCAGCCATTCCGGGGCGTTGACAACGGTAAACCAGCCGGTTAGCACATCCTGAAAGCCAAATAAAGCGTCAGCCAGCAGCGCGGAGAGAACGTTGGCTCCTTCAATGGTGAACCAGAATATAACGCCCAGGATCGCTAGCATAATGGGATAGCCAAATATGCGTGAGGTTAAAATGTCGTCAATGCGGGCATCCAGCGTTTTGACAGCAGGTGGTTTTGTTACGACCCGTTTGGCGATCGTTTCGGCACTGGCATAAATGTCGGCAACAATCTTGTCACCGAGGGCATTGTCATGCTGGATGCGGATGGAATCCGCATCCAGGCAAACTTCGGAAAGGGTGGTCAGGGGTCTTACAACCGATTTCATACAGCAGCCTCCTTGGTGATTTGAAGTGGGTTTAACTCTAAATGGACGCTGATCGTATCAATAAAATTCTGATCGCCATCCAGCAGTCTGAGAGCAACCCAGCGTGGGTCTAGTTTATGATCAATTAAACGGTTTATTTTAGGAAGCAGTTGTTCAACCGCAGCCTCGACTTCTGGGGAATAGACCAGTCGCTTAGGGCGGGGTTGGAGATTTCTTTTAGCGACTTGGTACAACACGGCCTGAAGTTCTTCCAGTCCTTCATGGCTGCGGGCCGCAGTAGCCACTACGGGAACTCCTAATTCTTGCTCCAGCGCTTTGATATCAACTTGAATGTTTTTTTTGCGGGCTTCATCCATCAAATTGACACAAACTACAATATTGGGGGTGATTTCCATGACCTGCAGGGCTAAATTCAGGTTTCGCTCCAGGCAGGTGGCATCCAGTACGACCAGGGTCACGTCAGGGCGTCCAAAGCAGATGAAGTCTCTGGCGACCTGCTCTTCGACTGAATGGGCCAGGATGGAATAAGTTCCTGGCAGGTCTACAAGCAGGAAGGATTGATCCTGATAAGTAAACGTGCCTTGTGCATTATCAACCGTCTTTCCCGGCCAGTTGCCGGTATGCTGGCGCAGGCCGGTCAATGCATTAAACACCGTGCTTTTACCTACATTGGGATTACCGGCAAGGGCAACCACAAATTGATTGGCAGCCGGAGTAATACCAAAATGACGGCTTAACATTTGCTGATGGCTTTCTGAAGTGCTATTCACGCGAAACCCTCCTAAAACTTGTTTGCAATATGGACTTTAATGTTGCTGGCATCATCATGCCGCAGCGCAATGATGGAGTCTCTGACTTTAAAGGCAATGGGATCACCGGCAGGGCTGCGGCGGACGCATTCTACCGCTGTACCCGGGACCATTCCCATATCCAGTATTCTCCTTCTTAGCAGTCCATTCAATTCTATGGCTGCAACCCAGCAGGATTCTCCTGCATTCAGGGTAGATAACGCTCTCGTATCAGCACTTTGAATCATTTGAAAATCCTCCTCGTTTTTTAGCTCAGGGCAACATTTGCTGGCGAAGATAGTTAGCCAAAGCTAGTAATCTAACCTGTGGTAAAGTTTGCTAGCCGTAGCTAACATTTCGCTTATCTTGTGTATGTTATGAAGGGAGGAACAGGATTGTTACCCTGCGCTAAATATTTTTCGTGAAACATTGACTTTGTCCAGCCTGAGTGATAATATTAACTTACTGAATTATTGATAATTGAATACTGCGGTATAGGTGCCCTAAGGGCTTAATAGGGAAGTCCGGTGTAATACCGGCGCGGTCCCGCCACTGTAATGGGAGAGCAACCTCAAGTGATGCCACTGAGACCATGGGTCTTGGGAAGGTTTGAGCTCGCGATGATCCAGAGCCAGGAGAACTGCCTATATATCAATCACCGTTATACTCACGAGCGATGGGGAAGGGGATTTTGTACAAGCATGTATATCATCTTCCCGGCTATTTTTCAATAGCTGGGATTTTTATTGATATAATTTTGTCAAAAAACCTCCCATTAGGGAGGTTTTTTTATACTCTAACCGTTTCTTAACGTGAAGAGTTTTCATTGCTCATTAGGTCGAAATGTTTTGGTTGCGACTGGGAACGCAACACTGTCCCGTTAGGGACATCCTTTTTACAATTCTATTTTATATAAAATTTACTGTCGAAGGAGGGATAGCCGGTTACCGTCCAGGACTTTTTAAAACTTTTAATGCTATGGAGAGGATGAAGAAGATCATGAATTATGCCATGAAAGTGTGTTTAAGTATTGTTTTAATCTGCGCAGTGGTATTGGGAGTTAGTGCAGCAGGGGGAACAGCTGTTGAAGCGGCTGCAGCAAAAAAAGCCATTGTCGTGGTCAGTTTTGGGACAACTTTTGATGATGCCCGTACGGCCTGTATTGAAAGTGTGGAGAACAAAATCAAGGCAAGCTTCCCTGATTATGAAGTGCGCCGTGCTTTTACCTCTAAAATTGTTATGAAACGTTTGGCTGACCGGAATATTCAAGTTGACAGCCTGGAGCAAGCATTAGAAAAGCTGCAGAAAGAAGGCTATAAAGAAGTAGTTGTTCAAACAACTCATCTGACGACAGGTGAGGAATATGATAAAAAAGTCATTGCTGTGGTCAATCAGTACGCCAAAGCATTTGATCAGATTACCATAGGCCGTCCGGTATTAACGTTTAATGGCGAAAATGGGACTCCAAACGATTTTGCTATTGCTGCCAAGGCTCTGAAAACCCAAATGCCAATGCTGCAATTTCCTGACCGGACCGTAGTTTTCATGGGGCATGGTTCACCGCATCAGCACAATCCTGCCTATGCGGCTTTGCAACAGGCAATTGATGCTGCTGGAATGAAAGCCGTTGTCGGTGTTGTTGAAGAAACCGATACTCCGAATTTCGAAGATGTGCAAGCTGCATTAAAAGAAAAAGGAATTAAGAAAGTTCTTCTAATGCCTCTGATGCTGGTAGCTGGTGATCATGCCAACAACGATATGGCTGGTGATGAGCCGGATTCCTGGAAAAATATCCTAATCGCGGATGGCTATCAAGTCAGTACTTATATTCATGGCCTCGGTGAGAATGCTGCCTTCCAAGATATCTATGTACAACATGTCAGAGATGCCATTTTAGGATTATATCCAACTGCACACCAAAAGTAAGACTTATCCAAACACCTGCGGCAGTTTCGAAAAAAAATTTCGGGACTGCCTAGGGTTTTTTGTGTTTTTAATGGTATACTTAATTTTGGGTTTTTTCGTATTAGAATGCCCAAATTCGCGTCAGCGGTTTTATTATTAGGAGGGTATTATGTCAGGGATTTTTTATGGTGTTGGTGTAGGTCCGGGGGACCCGGAACTACTTACAGTAAAAGCGATTCAGGTAATTAAGGCTGCCGATGTCATTATCGCGCCTAAGACAGAAAAAAAAGAAGGAAGTGTGGCTTTATCGATTGCCAGCCCTTACTTAAAACCGGATGTGGAAATTCTGACGCAGGTCTTCCCAATGGTATCGGATACGGAAATTTTAGAGGATGCCTGGGAAAGCAATAAACAAACTATCCTGGCGCTGCTGGCAGCTGGGAAAAAGGTCGTATTTTTAACATTGGGTGATCCCATGTTTTACAGTACATACATTTATGTATTCCGGTTGTTGGAAAACTCGGGATATCCGATTGAAACGGTGCCGGGCGTTACCGCTTTCTGTGCCATTGGCAGCAAGCTTGGGTATCCGTTGGTGGAAGGCAATAATATTTTAAGCATTATTCCGGCAACCATTGAAGAGGACAAACTGGAACAGGCGCTGGCTATGTCGGATAATGTGGTTTTAATGAAAGTGTATAAGAACGTTCACGATGTGGTGGAGAAACTCAACCGGCATCAATTAGCGGACAAAGCGGTTATGATCAGCCGCTGCGGGCTGCCTGATGAGAAAGTGGTTCGGGATTTAGACGCCATTGGGGATGAAAAAATTAATTACTTGTCAACGATTTTATCCCGCCGGAGTTAGAGGTTTTGTTCAAGCAAGAAAACGAGGTGGCTGAAGATGCAGGTTTCAAAAAAGTATTCTTTGTTTGTGATAGGCGTGGTGGTGCTGCTGGTTCTATTGACTGGCTGCAGCCGGAGCCGAGTGCCGAACTCTGCAGGACAGGCTAACAGCTATCTTTCTGTGACAGACGATGCTGGACGCACTGTCGTACTGCCGCATAAACCGGAAAAAATTGTTGTACTGTCCACGTCTTTTCTTGAATTTCTCTATGCAGTGGATGGAAAAGCGGTCGGCCGGCCTGGTTCGAGAACCGGTCAGATTCCTCCTGCAGCCCAAAGTGTGCCGGAAATCGGCTATGTATACAATGTCAACCTTGAAAAGGTTATTTCGCTGCAGCCGGATTTGGTTATTGCTTTTCAAGGTATTCATGAGAAACTCATTCCTGTGCTGGAGAGCAATCATATTCCGGTTCTCCTGATCCGGATTAAAGGCTATCAGGATATAACGGATAAGCTGAAATTGTTCAGCAGTATTGCCGGTACAACTCCGAAAGGTGAAGAACTTGCGCGTGATATTGAAGCAAAAGTCAATGCCATTGTTGCCAAAGTCCCGGATAAACCAACCAAAGTAGCCATTTTGCATGCAACAGCCAAAAGCGTTACTGTCGAATTGGATAACAGCATTACCGGCAGTATTGCCAAACAACTGCGGTTAACCAATATAGCCAGTGGCAGCAAGGCTTTAGAAAGCGACCCGGATGCCACTCCGTATAGTCTGGAGAAACTGGTTGAGGCCGATCCGGATAAAATATTTGTGGTGACAATGGGCTATGGTCCTGAAGTGGAAAACCGGATCAAGGGCGACGTGGAGAGCAATCCGGCGTGGGCTGCATTGTCTGCTGTTCAAAATAAACAAGTGTATCTTCTGCCTGAAGAATTGTTTTTGCTCAATCCGGGATTACGCTATCCTGAAGCAGTTGAGCATATGGCCAAATTAGTTTATCCTGAGGTATTTGGTCATGTCCAATAGACATAACGAAGCCAAAGTTAATTTCCCGTTCGTGGCTTCCAGAACGGCCTGGCGGCTTTTTGTTCTGGCGGTTTTTGCGTTGCTGGCGGTTGCCGGCGTTGTGCTTAGCCTGGTCAAGGGAGCACTGGCTATTACACCGGAACAGGTTTGGCAAATTATGCTGACATCGGCCAATGATGCTAAGGGCCAGGTCATCTGGAATATTCGCCTGCCCCGTACTCTAGTAGGTGCGTTGGTCGGCTTGAACCTGGCTTTGTCCGGGGCTATTTTGCAAGCCGTGATGCGCAACCCTTTGGCGGATCCTCATATCATTGGGATTTCCTCCGGCGCGGGGTTAGCCGGTGTGGCGATTATGATTCTTTTTCCGGCGATGGAATACTTGATTACACCGGTTGCTTTTGCCGGTGCCATGATAGCCGCCGTGATCATTTATATTTTAGCCTGGAAAGGCGGTATCCGTCCTATCCGGATTATTCTGGCCGGTGTAGCGGTATCGGCATTTTTAGGTTCAGGGATTTCAGCACTCATGATTTTTTACAGTGACCGGGTTCATGGTGCCCTCATGTGGATGGTGGGGGGACTGTCGGCCCGCAGTTGGCCGCATCTGGAGATTATCCTGCCTTATTCCTTGCTGGGCGGCGTACTGGCGCTGCTGGGCGCGACACGTCTTAATGTACTCCAGCTTGGCGATGATATGGCGCGCGGACTGGGGCTTCAGGTTGAAGTCACTCGCATTGCCATGACTGCTGTCGCGGCTTTATTAGCCGCCAGCGCTGTCAGTGTAGCCGGTCTGCTAGGCTTTGTGGGGCTGATTGTTCCTCATGCAGCTCGTCTCATGATTGGCTCGGATTACCGCTATTTATTACCGGCAGCCGCTTTGCTGGGAATTGGCGTGGTCACGATCAGCGATATGCTGGCCCGGACGGTTTTGGCTCCGGTGGAATTGCCGGTGGGCATTATCATGGCTTTTGTTGGTGCGCCCTTTTTCCTCTATTTACTAAGGAGGGAAGTGTAATGACCGTTCTTGAAGCCCGCCACCTGGCCATCCGGATTGGTGAAAAACAGATCCTTTCAGAGTTAACGCTGGCGGTCCCCACCGGTAAGATTACAGCTATTTTAGGGCCGAACGGATCTGGTAAGAGCACCCTGCTAAAAGCACTGTCCCGGGTACTTAAGCCTCAAGCCGGGACGGTTTATTTTGATGGGCGTGATTTGAAAGCTATTAGCAGCAAGGACCTGGCTCGCCGTCTGGCTGTCTTGCCGCAAGCGCCCCAGTCTCCGCCCGACCTCACGGTCAGGGATTTGGTTGAACATGGCCGTTTTCCGCACCGAAGCTGGTGGAAAGGTCCGGCAGCGGCTGACCGGACGATCGTTACTTGGGCACTGGAGCAGACTGGAATGCTTTCCATGGCTGAACGTCTGGTGAGTACACTGTCAGGCGGTGAACGGCAGCGAGCCTGGATTGCCATGGCACTGGCCCAGCAGCCGCAAGTGCTGCTATTAGACGAACCCACCACGTATCTTGATATTTGCCATCAGTTGGAGATCATGCAACTGGTAGCAAAACTCAATCAGGAAAATGGCATCACCGTTGTCATGGTACTACACGACATCAATCAGGCTGCCCAGGTGGCCGACTATATTGCCGTCATGCGCGATGGCGGTATCTTTGCGGCTGGAACTCCCGGACAAGTGGTGACTCAGAGTATGCTGCGGGAAGTTTTCCGGGTGGAAGCCGATGTGCTGCCTGCTGAAAATGGGAAGCCTGTTTTTTTAGTTACCGGACTGGCTAACCAGAAAATGAAAACAACATAGTACCGGAAAATAGACCGTAATATGCACTGGATCGGGTCTGAACAGGTACTAGAAGTAAAGGCTGATGAAAACCGATGATTACAATTCATGGATTGGTAAAGCAATTTGCCGACCGTACGGCTATTGATCATTTAGACTTAAGGATTGATAAAGGAGAAACCTTTGGCCTGCTGGGACCGAACGGGGCAGGGAAAACGACAACCATTCGGATTCTGACCATGCTGACCAAAGCGACAGCCGGACAAATCAACATTGCCGGCTTTGATTTACCGGCTGATGAACAACAGATCAAGGCCATTATTGGTGTTGTTCCCCAGTTTTTTAATTTAGACAGCGATTTAACTGCCCGGGAAAACCTGGATCTGCATGGGCGTTTGCATCACATTCCCAGTGACGAGCGGAACAGGCGGATTACCGAGCTGCTGCAATATGTTGAGTTAAGTGACCGTGAGCATGACCGGGTCAACACGTTTTCCGGCGGCATGAAGCGGCGGCTTATGATAGCCAGGGCTTTGCTGCATCGTCCCCAGGTTTTATTTCTCGATGAGCCGACCGTGGGGCTTGACCCGCAGGTCAGACGCCGGCTGTGGGATTTAATCCGGCGCCTGAATGAGGAGGGATTGACTGTCCTATTGACCACTCATTACATTGAAGAGGCCGAGAGTCTGTGTAAACGGGTGGCTATTTTAGATAAAGGCAGGCTGATTGCCCTCAATTCACCGGCTGCCTTATGCCAGGGGCTGGGCGAGTTTGTTGTGGAATGGTCGGATGGTGAAGCCACCAACTCCCGCTTTTTTTCCGACAGGGCAGCCGCAGCTCAGTTTGCAGCAACCCTAACGGCGACAACCACCATTCGCCTTTCCAATCTGGAGGACGTTTTTGTGGAATTAACCGGGCGAAAGGTGGTTGGCTAGTGCTTACCGATATTTGGACAGTTTTCTGGCGTGACTGGATTGTTTTAAAGCGGCGGCTAAGCCGCTATATCTTGTCGCGCATGATTTCCCCCATGTTATATTTGGTGGCTTTTGGCTGGGGATTGGGGCGCAGCATTCAAACCGGGCAAGGCAGCTATCTGGACTTTATTGTACCGGGGATTGTGGCCTTGAATTCGATGACCATCAGCTTTAATGCGGTGGGCACACCGCTGAATATGAGCCGGGTCTACCATAAAACCCTGGAAGAGTATCTCATTGCTCCGATCAGTGCCGCCGCTTTTGTGCTCGGCAAGATTTTTTCCGGGATGCTGCGCGGGCTGATCTCTTCGGCAGTTCTCATTATTATGGCGTATGCTTTTGGTGCTAAGTTCAGCTTAAACGCTTGGTTTATGGCCATTCTCCTGCTAAATTGCGGTATATTTGCCGCCTTGGCTGTCGTGGCGGCTATGAGTTTGGACAGTCATGAGGATATGGGGAATTTTAATACCTATGTCCTGCTTCCGATGTCTTTTCTTTGTGCAACCTTTTTTACTCCCAAACAGCTGCCTGAGCTGGCTCGCTGGTTGATTGAAATCCTGCCTTTAACCCATGCCAGTCAAGCACTGCGCAGCAGTGCCGCAGGAGCGGGGGTTGCTCCCGTATCGCTGGCCGTTATGGCCCTCTATTTCATTGCCTTTGTTGCCGTAGGCATCTGGCAGGTTAAAAGAGTACGCGATTGATCTTAAAAAGCAGAGGTCAGGCTACCCAGCCTGGCCTTCTTTGTTAGTCTTTCCTTCTTTCATGTGGGGTGGGTGATCTTGCTGGAGTATGTTAGCAAAATATGATAAGATGAATAGCAGCAGGATTTGCAGGATTATGAGAGCAAATAAGCGTCTTTTACATATACTAAAGCACGATATGGATTTGGCCTGATAACAGCTGGGAGAAAGGGGAATCTTGTTTGAATAAGCGGCCTGGTTGGGATGAATATTTTCTGGAGATCGCTCAGGTGGTATCCAAAAGATCGACTTGTATACGGCGGCAGTATGGGGCTGTCATCGTTAAGGATAATATCATTGTAAGCACCGGGTATAACGGCGCACCGCGTGGGGAGGCCAACTGCAGTGATACCGGTTTGTGCCGGCGGGAAGAATTGCATGTTCCCAAAGGGGAGCGCTATGAGCTATGTGTTTCGGTGCATGCCGAGCAAAATGCGATTATTAATGCCGACCCGGCCGAAATGAAGGGTGCGGTTATTTATGTAGCCGGCTTTAATCGGGACGGTACGATTGCATCCGGGGAACCTTGCCTGCTTTGCCGGCGGATGATTCGCAATGCTATGATTGAGAAAGTGGTGTATTATGATCGTGAAGGCCAGCTGGTGATCTGTAAGCCCGGTGACCTGCTGGCTCATATCCCGATGCCCTAGTGAAGGGTAAGGGGGAGCACCCGATAGAAATACCAAAGCCGCCATGATTGCGGCTTTTTTTGTTTGCGGCGTGTTTCATCTGATGAAATACAATTTGTATACAGTTGAAAAATTCAGATGATATTGATAATAATTCCTGTTATATTTTAAAATTAGCCTTCATACATTTAGGAGGGCCTTAAATCGCTGGAAAACCAAGATAAAGTTTGATTTTCCTTGGAATTCAGAAAAAAGGAGGTACTTTTTTTCCAAGAAAAGGGCTGGATATGTATTGACAGTGACAAGTATTCTCACTTATAATACAAGCAATGAAAACAATTATCATTTGCGCGGAGGCGAGCTATTATGTCTAAAACCCTTAGTCATTTAAAGCCGGGTGAGTCCGGCATTGTTAAAAAAGTTCACGGCTGTGGAGCGATAACCCGCCGTATTGTCGATATGGGGGTTATTGCCGGCACACGCATTGATGTCAAAAAGTTTGCACCCCTAGGTGATCCGATTGAGGTCAAACTAAAAGGTTTTAATATGTCATTGCGTAAGACTGAGGCCGATCTGATTGAAATTGAACCCGCCTAGAGTGAAGAAAAAGGGAGAGTGAACCGTAGTGGGAGGATCAAGTTTGACGGTTGCTTTAGCAGGCAATCCAAACTCAGGTAAAACAACGATTTTTAATAATCTTACCGGGGCCAGACAGCATGTTGGCAATTATCCGGGAGTAACGGTCGAAAGACGTGAAGGCTCCTGTCGTTATCAGGGAAAAAACCTCATGATTGTGGATTTACCTGGAACGTACAGTTTGACAGCTTATGCACTGGATGAGGTTGTTGCCCGGAACTTTATCATTGAGGAAAAACCGGATATTCTCGTCAATATTTTGGACGCATCCAATCTGGAGCGTAACCTTTACTTAGCTGTACAGCTGTTAGAATTGGAAAGACCGTTGGTCTTGGCTTTAAATATGGCTGATATGGCCGTAAAAGCCGGTTTAAAAATTGATGATCAGGTGCTTGGGGCTAAATTGGGCTGCCCGGTGGTCAGAACAGTCGGCAATAAGCAGCAAGGAATGGAAGATTTACTCAATGCCGCAGTGAACCTGGGCGAAAAGGCAACAGGCAGTGCTTTTGCTGTCGATTATGGTCCGGAGATTGAACAGGCGATTGCCAAATTGGTTGACAGTCTGGCTGCAATCCAAGGGTTGAAGTATCCAAAACGCTGGCTGGCTGTGAAATTATTGGAAAATGACCGTAATGTGACGGAGTCTTTCAGTGCTTATGAAGGCAGTCAGGCGATTATTGCCAATGTGGAAGCTTTACGCAGTGAATTGACGCAAACCATGCAGCAAGAGACTGAATTGGCCATTGCCGGCAGCCGGTATGCGTTTGTCGCTTCGGTATATAACAGTGCGGTTGTTGCGGAACGCGCTGGGGCAGCTAGTACTTCAGATAAAATTGATGCAATATTGACCAACCGGATTTTAGGTTTGCCAATCTTTTTTGGACTTATGTGGTTGTTATTCAATACCGTATTTGAGCTTGGCACTTATCCGCAGGAATGGCTGGAAACCGCCATTGGGGCTTTTGGTGACTGGGTAGGCAATACCATGCCGGAAGGTGATTTGCGTTCTTTAATTGTTGACGGTATCATTGGCGGGGTTGGCGGTGTGCTTTCGTTCTTCCCGTTGATTCTCTTATTGTTCTTAGGGATTGCCATATTAGAGGACTCGGGCTATATGGCCAGAGCGGCCTTTGTTATGGACCGGGTTATGAGAGCGGTTGGCCTGCATGGTAAATCCTTTATTCCGCTCTTGATTGGCTTTGGCTGCACCGTGCCGGCCGTTATGGGTACCCGGACTTTGGAAAATAAAAATGACCGGATGGTTACGCTGCTTGTTGTACAATTGATGAGCTGCGGGGCGCGTCTGCCGGTATATACCTTGTTTATTGCCGCATTCTTCCCGACCGAATCCGCTGGAACCGTTCTGTTTTCGATTTATTTGCTAGGCATTATACTGGCCATTACGATGGCGTATATTTTCCGCAAGTTCTTGTTTAAAGGGGAAGCCGAGCCATTTGTTATGGAGCTGCCTCCGTATCATGTACCAACTTTGCGCAGCATTTTCATGCATATGTGGGAACGCGGCTATCTTTACTTAAAGAAAGCCGGTACTATTATTCTGGCCGTGTCCATCCTGGTATGGTTCTTAACCAACTATCCGGCCGAAGTGGAATACAGCAAAGATTTTGCTCAAGCAGCCGTTCAGGTTGAAACTGCTTTTGAAGGTCATGTGTCCGAGGATATTTTAGCCCCGCTGGGTATTGAAAAACTGGAAGACAATGAAGCCTTAACGGCAATGATTGCCGACATCAAAGCGGTTGAAGAAGAATATGGCGCTAAAGCTGAAGAAGCCGGCGAAGATGAAGCGCTGCTGGCAACTATAGACAGTGAAAAAGAAGCAAAGCTGCAGGAAATTGAAGCAGGTGGAGCGGAACTTTACCCTGTCGCCCAACAATATCTTGAATTAGAAACTGCCAAAGATGATGAACTGGCTGCTTTACAGTCAGAAGAGGCTGGTGAAAAACTGGCTGGCAGTTATGCCGGACAATTTGGTCACTTTATTGAACCGGCGATCCGACCTCTCGGCTTTGACTGGAAAATTGGCGTAGGCTTATTTGCCGCCTTTACTGCGAAAGAAGTTCTGGTCAGTACGCTGGGAACCATTTACAGCTTAGGAGAAACAGATGAGACTTCAGTGGCTTTGAAGGATGCTATCATGGCGGACCCTCATTTCACGCCGTTGATTGCTTACTCGCTGATGGCTTTCGTGTTGCTTTATGCGCCGTGCTTAGCTGTTCTGGCTGTTGTGAAACGGGAAACCAACTCCTGGAAATGGGCTATTTTCAGCAGTATTTATGGCACTACGCTGGCTTATATCGTATCCTTTGCAATTTACCAGATTGGCACACTGTTAGGATATTAGGCTCAATTTAGGAGGTTCATATGGATAACATTGTGATTGCTGCAATCGGCCTGATTGCTTTAGGCTATGTAGGCAAACTGGTTTACCAGCAGGTTTGGGGCAATAAGGGCTGCAATTGCTCATCAGGCGATTGCTGCTCAAAGAAAACGGAAGACTGGGATTGTAAAGATAAAAAATAGTCTGTAGGTGGATGCAGGTTGCTGGAGGGAAAGCCTATGAAACTGGAAACAAAATTGCGAATTGTTTATCTGAGCATTGCTTTAATTCCAATAGGCTTGATCTTTGGCATGACAATAGGATCGACTTTGCAGACGTTCAAAAACTTTAATCAGGCTCTGGCGGTGGCATTAGCCGCCGCCCTTTTACTTGGTTTACTTAGTCCGTATTTTACCGGTGGCTGGCTGTTCTATAATCAATTGAGAATGGTCAGGCAGCTTTGTGCCAGTGTTAAACATGGCAACTATCGTGTTTTTTTGCCGGTTCCGAATGAGCTGGATGAAGACGATGAAAATGAAGTGATTGCCTTCATGCGCGATATGAACTGGATGGTTCGTCAAATCTACATTCGTGAACAGCAGCTGCAGCAGACCATTCATGAGTTGGACGAGTCCCGCCGTGAAATTTCTCAGCAGAAGGCCATCTTGGAAGAGGCTAATGACAATCTGATTGAAACCCAGCTGTCCTTAAAGCAGCGGACTATTGAATTGGAGCAGGCTTGCCAGCATATGCAGGTCATTGCAATGACTGATCCGTTGACGAAGATTGCCAACCGCCGCTGCTTTTTCCATGAACTGGAGCGGGAGTTTTGTGATCTGACTCAAACCAGCAAGCCGTTATCGCTGCTCATTTTGGATATTGACTATTTTAAAAAAATCAATGACCGTTTTGGACACCAGACAGGGGATAAAGTGTTAATTGAATTCGCTAAAGTTGTGCGTAATGCGATACGCAATAATGATTTGTTTGCCCGAATCGGCGGGGAAGAATTTGCAGTGCTCTTACCTGGTACCGATGCACAAGGCGCCCAGATTGTTGCCAGAAAGATTCAAGCTGCCGTCGCAGCAACTCCGTTCCTGTCTGCCAATCAGGATTTTATCAGAATAACCGTTTCCATCGGGATGTGCAGCTTGGCCCGGCCGCCATTCCCAACATTGGATTCATTCTATAACTTTGCCGACCAAGCTTTATATCAGTCAAAAGACAGTGGCAGGGATGCCATATGTGCCTATGATCCCCACTCCGCTGCCGTATCACTGCTGGATCGCCGCAAAGAAAGAGGAGGAAATGGGCTATGTTGTCGCAGCCCTTTTTGTTAGAAGATTTACACCAACTCGTTGATGCACTGGCTGCGGCTTTAGATGCAAAAAGTTCGTATACGCTGGGGCATTCCGAACGGGTGGCTGATCTGGCCCTGCTGATTGCCGAACGCATTGGTCTCAACGCCGAGAAGCAGCACCTTGTTCATATTGGCGCCCATTTGCATGATATCGGGAAAATCGGTATTCCGGATGAAGTGCTGAACAAGCCTGGCCGGCTGACCGAGGAGCAGTTTGCGATTATCAAGCAGCATCCGGTGATCGGCTACGGGATTGTGAGTAAAGTCAAGTCTTTTAGTGCCATCACCGATATTGTCCGGTTTCATCATGAACGCTTTGATGGCAAAGGCTATCCTGATGGCCTAAAAGGGTTCAAAATTCCTTTGGGGGCCAGAATTGTTGCTGTGGCAGATTCCTTCGATGCCATGACGGCCCCGCGGATTTACCGCCAATGCTTTACACCAGCAGAGGCGCTGGAGGAAATCCGGCGCTGCCGGGGGACTCAGTTTGATCCGGAAGTAGCCGATTGTTTTATTGCTATTATGGAAAAAGACGACTTGTGGCGACCGGCTATGCCTGCTAAAACGAATGTTTTGTTTGGTTAACTGTCTCCGGAGTTTCCGGAGGCAGTTTTGTTTTTGTATAAAAAAATTGTTGAGTGAGAATGCTTAGCACTGAGATATTTTGTATCATTTTCTGGAAAGGATCCAAGATGCAGGAAAGTTATCAGCCGATATGGCCGGAGACAGTCATTTTCTGGGGGGCAGGGGCCACCCGGGCTTTAAATATGCATACGACTGCCGAATTAGGGCAGGCGCTCTATTGTCTGGTTCAACAGCAGCAGACTTTACAGGAGCGGGTTCAAAACGTTTTTGCTCTGCCCGAAATCAGAGCGTGTGTGGGCGATTTACTGATCATCCTGGGGGATGATGAGCGCGATGCGCTTCAGTTCCCGTCAGCCGAACAAACTAGTGCCTTAAAACGGCAGTTTCCCAGTCTTTCTTCTGAGCAGCGCCTGCTGCGCGGCCGGGAATTGCGGTATACCTATGCTTGGGGAACTTTGAAGCAGCTGGTACGTGTTTGCCCCTGCCATAATGCGCAGTCGCTGCGATTGCAGGATGTGTTCAATTTATTGGATATGCATATTAGCAGCAGGCATGGCTTTCATGTCTATGGCAGCCAGGGGAGAGGGCAGCGCTTTGTAACGCCGGAAGCACTGGTATTGGCCCGCAATGCGTTGGTTTTACTTATTGGCCTGCTGCATTTTCATGATTATCAGCAGACTTTGCTGTGTGACCAGAACGTGTACCGGCAGTATATCGGATTTGCCGAACTATTAGCCCGCCTCATGCAGGCGGAAGGAGAGCAGCTCTATCAGGAAGGGCATTCCTTGACTGACCGTAATTTCTACTTATTTAGCTATGCCGTCATTCATATGAACTGGGATACCATCCTGTTATGGCTGCTCTTTAACGCCCATCGCAAGTTTAATCATGCTCAGGATGTTCCTTTGCTTAATCAGCCTGCCGTTCCATTAACGTTGTTTCATGATTTAAGCTATTTTCTGGGAGTTCGCAAGGTTGGAGCAAGTGATCCGAATATCTGGTATCCGGTAAACGAGTCGGTGGTGCAACGGCTCAATGACAGCCGTCTGGCTTGCTCACAGCGTGTCAGGATCGGCAAGTTCTACTTTCCTCATGGCTGTTCAGGCTGGCGTGAATGCCCCAGCTGCGGTAAATTGACCATGTATTTAGGCAACGACTGGTGCTACGATTCACCCAGTCTGTTTGCTCCGCCTATACTACCGCTGCTATCGGCGAACTGGCGACAGCCGCGGTCGCTGGAAGAACATACAGCCTTTCAGGAAGGAGGCACCGATGCGATTCAATGCACTTACTGCGGAACCTTGACCGAACTGCGTCATACGCCGCTGGTGATGCAGACCAGCTTTAAAGGCCAATATCCTCCTTTTCTGGAGGAAATTCAGCGGGATATGCGAATCGCACTGGAGAAAGCCGAACATATCGTCATGATGGGCTATACACTGCCGGCGGATGATGTGATTTATCGCAGCTTGCTGGCAGCTCGTCAAAAACGTGATCATGGCCAAGGGCCTTACTGCTCGGTGGTGGTTGGCCGGCAGACGCAGGCGCCGGACCGCTGGCTGTATGATGAGGAGTTGACTGATTATATCAGGCAGTCTGAAGTGTGTCAGAGTGATTTCGCGGCAGCGATTGTTGCGGCCCGTGATTTATTTGGCAGTGACCGGGTTCGTGGCTATGCCCGGGGAATCCCGGCTGTGTTTACCCAGGCAGAAAAAGCCAGTGAAGAAAGGGTACTGGACTTGCTTTACCCTCAGCAGGCTTTTTCTGACATTTTTCGCGAGGCCAGGGCGAATTGTCGGAAAAATACTATATTTGCAAATTGAAAGTTTCCCCTGGCTTGTGCTAAAATGAATTAGGTATGAGTATTTTTACGGAGCAATGTTATGATTGAAACAATTCATTTGCCAAAACTCAATAAACTCTCACCGACATTAGAGTCCACCGTGCTTAAAATCATGGAGGAAGCCGGCGAACTGGCCCGAGCGGTCCTGCAGTTTATCCCTGCCGAGCAGGTTCCCGGGACACCTTTGTTTGCCAGACTGCTTGCCGAGGTTTCGGGCGAGCTTTTGGATGTGGCGCAAACTTGTGTGACCATGATTTTTGTGATGGAAGACTGTTTTGGCCTTCAGGCCGAAACGCTGGTTGGCAGTCATTTAGACAAACTTGAAGCCAAAGGATACGGGTTTGATAAATCGCATTGCTACCGGATTGAAACAGCCGGTAATTATAAATATCTGGCACTGCCCAAATTGAATCTGGAGAAGGTTACGTTATTAACAACAGTCTGCAAAATCCAGGAAGAAATCGGCGAATTGACGCAGTACCTGGGAAAGCGGGCGGGTGCATCCGGTGAAAAACAGGAATTAACCGGTGATTTGGCTCTCCGCGGCTGTGCTTCCGAACTCTTGGATGTAGCTCAATGCTGTTTTACCATGATGTATATTTTGGCGGAAAAATACCAGGTTGATATCAAACATTTAACGCAAGAGCATATTGATAAGCTGCGGCGCAAGGGTTATTGCGCGTAGCATTGCCTGAGCGTGCAATACGGCGCAAACCGATTGCCATGCCTAAATTCTCTCAATCGCGCGTTTATAGATGGTTATGGGGATGGATATGCGCTTTGGTGTTGATTGACACGCTGATTGGGCTGATGTAAAATAGGTTTGTTGCATAGAAATGAGGTGTTAAATTTATGCAGACATATATTGTAGCGTTTACCGTGGCCTTAATTGTGGCCTACTTCTTAACTCCACGAATTATTGATGTTGCGATAAAAGCAGGTGCCATGGATGCCCCTGATGCCCGGAAAGTTCATACCAAGCCGATTCCCCGGATGGGCGGGTTGGCTATTTATGTCGGTTTTGTACTGGCCGTACTGGCCAGCATGCATGTGAATCATGAAATTTTAGGGCTGTTATTAGGTGGGACCGTCATTCTAATTGTCGGTATTATTGATGATTTAAAACAGCTGCCTGCTAGAGTCAAACTACTTGGACAAATTGCAGCAGCTGCCGTTCTTATATTATTTGACATTCGGATCGACTGGATTACCAATCCTTTTGGGGATATGATTTATGTCGACTTTCTATCCATTCCACTGACCATTTTATGGGTAGTCGGTTTGACCAATACGGTCAATTTGATAGACGGACTGGACGGATTGGCTGCCGGCGTATCGACGATTGCGTCGGTCACCATTTTGTTGGTGGCTCTGCAGCAAAACTTCTGGATGGTTGCCATTTTGACGGCGGCTTTAGCCGGCAGTGCGCTCGGTTTTTTGCAGCATAATTTTAATCCTGCCAAGATTTTTATGGGTGATACCGGCAGTATGTTTTTAGGATACATGCTGGCAGCCATATCGGTGATTGGTGCGGTAAAAAGCGCAGCGACCATTGCGCTGATTGTACCGATTGTTGCCTTGGGGCTGCCTATTATGGATACAGCTTTTGCCATCATTCGCCGGTATATGAGCGGTAAGCCTATTTTTAAACCTGATCGTGGCCATTTGCATCACCGGCTGCTGGAAATGGGCTTCAGCCAAAAACAGGCTGTGTTATTGATGTATGTCATTAGTGGCTGTTTGGGCCTTAGTGCGATTGCCCTGACAGAAGTCAATAACGGCTTAGGTGTGCTCATTGTTCTAGCTATTTTGGGGGCAGCTTTCTTTGGCGCCAGAAAAATTGGTGTCCTGAAAGCGGCAAAATCAGCACAAAGTCATTGATTTGGTTATTTGGCAGGCAGTGGCCTGCCTTTTTAATGCAAGCGTGAGTTCGCAAGAAATGACTGTGGTCTTCACAAGCGTTATTTCACCAGACGGAAGGGGTAATCGGTATGGCTCGTCTAAAAGTCATGACAATTTTCGGAACACGTCCTGAAGCAATAAAAATGGCTCCTGTAGTGCTGGAACTGGCGAAATATCCAACGATGATTGAACCGGTAGTTGCCGTAACGGCACAACATCGTGAAATGCTGGATCAGGTATTGAATTTGTTTGCGATCAAGCCTGATCATGATTTGGACATTATGGCCAAAGGGCAGACCTTATTTGACATCACCTGCCGTGCCATGCAAGGCTTAAACGCGGTACTGGCCGAGGAAAAGCCGGACATCGTTTTGGTGCATGGCGATACGACGACAACCTTTGCCGGTGCCTTGACGGCTTTTTATCATCAGATTGCAGTCGGGCATGTGGAAGCCGGGCTAAGAACTCAGAATAAGTACTCACCTTATCCGGAAGAAATGAATCGTAAGCTGACCGGATCGTTAACTGATTTGCATTTTGCGCCAACAACCACGGCGTGCAAAAATCTGCTGCAGGAGAATATTGATTCAGGCAGCATTTTTGTGACCGGGAATACGGTCATTGATGCTTTATTGGCTACCGTGAATCCCAATTATCAATTTCAGGACAAGCTGCTGGCCGGGATCAATTATGAGGAGCGGCGGGTGGTGCTGGTCACGACACACCGCCGGGAAAATTTAGGTGAACCGATGCGTCATGTTTACCAGGCCTTGCGTGATATTGTACAGGAGTTTGACGATGTTGAAGTGGTTTTTCCGGTACATAAAAATCCCCTGGTCCGGGAAGTGGTTAACCGTGAGCTTGGCGGATTGCCGCGGGTGCATCTGATTGATCCCCTGGATTATCAGCCGTTTGCCAATCTGTTGGCCCGCTCTTATCTCGTATTGACCGATTCTGGGGGAATCCAGGAGGAAGCACCGGCTTTGGGGAAACCTGTTTTGGTGCTGCGTGATACCACAGAACGTCCGGAAGCGATTGAGGCCGGTACGGTGAAATTAATCGGAACAGACAGGGATCGTGTGTATAGCGAAACACGGCTCTTACTAACCAATCCAAGTGAATATGAGCATATGGCCAATGCTTGCAATCCTTATGGTGATGGACGTGCTTCACGCCGTATCGTGCAAGCCATCTTGTGGAAACGCGGTCTGATTGATATTCGGCCCGATTCCTTCTGCTGCGAATAAAAACTGCTGTTACCGGATATAAAATCTGGTAACAGCAGTTTTTTGTTTTTAGAGCCCAATTTATCTCAAACGCGCTAATATTGCGCCGTTCCCTCTGCGCCCTCTGTGGTTCAACCCATTACTTTAATTAATTTCTTAAACGAATATTTTGACGAACATTGTCGCTATTGCTCAAAAGTGAATTGAATAACTTTGCAGCAATAGCAGGATTTGCTAAATTCTGAGCGAAGAATAAAATACGAGTAAACTTTCTTAATATTTATATTTTTTTGCCCACCTGGCAATCATAATAGCGCTTGTGCATATACTTGGCACCAAGTGGCTGCTAATCGAGCGGCATCCGAAAGCTTCCGGAGGTGTGCGCATGGCCAAAGACAACAAAAATTCGGTGATATCCGCTTTTTCAATGGCCACTTCAATCGGATTTCAGATTGTTGCCACCATTGCCGTCGGGTTATTTTGCGGTCGTTTTGCCGATACTTATTTTGGAACGGCTCCGTGGCTTACGGTCGCCGGAATTATGATTGGCATTACAGCCGGAGTATGGGCAACCTATAAGAGGATTATCAATCAGGGCTGACAAAGCGGGAGTTTCTCCTAAAGCTGTTCAATAAAGAGGATGAGGGCAAGCTGATAAACGTCATACAAAGACCACATGAGTTTTCAAATGAATATAAAGGCCAAATCAAAAGAACGTTATGGGCAATGGCTGTCTGGGGGCTGGTAGTGGTTCTAGGAGGTTTTTTGTCTGGCAGGCAGTCTCTGCTGCCGGGATTTGGCTTAGGGTTTTTAGCTAGTATCAGTTATTATTTGCTGCTCAGTCTACGGGTCAGAAAGCTCGTGGATTTGCCTCCGGAAAAAGCGGTTGGTTCTATGAGAATGGGCTGGATTGTGCGACTCAGCTTGATGACTCTGGTATTGATCCTGGCGCTGAACATGCCAGGAATTGATTTTTTATCCACCGTTATCGGATTGTTTTCCTTTCAGTTGGTCTTGTTGGTGCAAACGATACTGCTTGTGGCTGCAGAGCTTCGTAAGGTCCGGGCAGGTTCAAATAAGTAATCATGATGCAGATTAGGAGTGAGTAGAGCATGGGACATAGTGAAGGGCATGCGATCGGTGCCCATAGAGTTGCTGAATTTGCCGGATTTACCTTTAACCTTGACACCTTATATATGACCTGGCTGGCTATGGCAATTGTGATTTTCCTGGCCATTCTAGCGACAAGACGCTTGAGTATCGTGCCAAGTGGCTGGCAAAACTTCTTGGAAATGGTTGTAACTGCCCTGCTGGATCAGATTGAGTCCACCATGGGACCAAAGGGGCGCAAGCTGGCACCGCTGATTATTACGCTGTTTTTGTTCATTTTAGTCTGTAATGAATTGGGACTTATCCCGGGATTTGCATCACCGACGAATGATATTAATACCACGTTGGGATTGGCGTTGATGGTCATTGTGTTAGTCCATACACTGTCCATCAAGAACAAAGGCTTGGTCAATTATATTAAGCATTATTTTCAGCCGTTTATTCCGTTTGTCATTATTAATATCGTCGAAGAGATCGCTAAGCCGGTCACGCTTTCTTTCCGTCTATTCGGAAATATTTTAGCCGGGGAAATTCTGCTGATTATTTTAGGCAAGCTGGTGCCATATGTGGTGCCAACGGCCTGGCTGGCTTTCAGCGTATTTGTCGGTATTGTCCAGGCGTTTATTTTTACCATGTTGTCCATGTCGTACCTTTCCAGTTCGTTGCAAGATGATCATCATTAGCAACTCAATATAGATGGTGTAAACAATAGCAAAATATGAATGGGTTTTTTAGAAAAAGAAAGGGGATTACATTATGGAACAAGCTATTATTATTGCAGCCTCAGCGATTGGTGCCGGATTAGCGATTGGATTAGCCGCAATTGGTGCCGGTATCGGTAACGGAACGGTTACATCAAAAGCCGTTGAAGGAATGGCCAGACAACCGGAAGCAAAAGGAACCATACTTGTTAACATGTTGATTTCTGTCGGTTTGATTGAAGCTATTCCTATTATTGCTGCCGTTATTGCCATCGTACTGGTATTTGCCAATCCGTTCATTAAGTAATCATGCGTTATTGGGCGACTGGCCGAATTTGGATGTAGCCAGCCGCTCCCCTTATACGCCGGAAAGAGGAGGGGCCTCAATTGGTTGATTTAAATGCGACACTCGTAGCGCAAATTATAAACTTCCTGATTCTTGTGGCTATTTTGAGCAAGTTTGCCTACAAACCGCTCATGAACATGTTGGCTGAACGTCAGGCCAAGATCCAGTCCAATCTGGATTCTGCCGAACAAGAACGGCTGGCTGCCGAGCAATTGAAACAGGAATATCTGACTCAAATGGCTGAGGCCCGTGTTCAGGCACAGACCATTATGGAAAAAGCCACCAAGCTGGCTGAACAAACCAAAGAAGAAATTTTGCAGCAAGCACGTGAAGAAAGTGCCCGTTTATTAAAAAATACCCGGGATGAGATTGCCCGGGAGCGGGAACAGGCGATGCAAGAGTTCAAGGGTGAGATTGTGACCCTGGCCGTGGCTGCCGCCACCAAGATTATTGCTAAGAATCTGGATGAGCAAGCCAATGCCAAGCTGGTTGATAATTTTATTCAGGACTTGGATGAGAAGAAAATAGGTGGCCTGCCATGTTAACCAATCAGCTTGCTCAAACGTATGCTCAGGCTGTTTATGAAATCGCGGCAGAAAAAGGATTGTTGGATGAAGTTCAGGAACAATTGGAAACCGTTGTCGAAACAGTTGCCGCCCATGCTGAACTCAGCACGCTGCTTTATCATCCGCTGATTCCATCGCAAGCCAAAAAAGAAACGGTAACCAAGATTTTTACCGGTGAGTTGGCTGACTTTGTCAGCAATTTTTTGCTTTTGCTGATTGATAAACGACGGGAGAGCATTCTTCCTGCCATTGTGAGTGAATATGTCAGGATGGCGAATCAGGTCCGCAATATTCAAATTGCCGAAGTAACGACAGCCCAACCCATAACGGAAGAACAGCGTCAAGCCTTAACGGCTAAGCTGAGCCAGGTAACAGGCAGTCGTATTGTTTTGAAGACGAATATTGATGAGCAGATTTTAGGCGGAGTTGTTGTGAAAATAGGCGAACGGCTGATTGACGGCAGTCTGATCCGTCAGTTACAGTCGCTTAAAGCTTCACTCTTGTCCTCCAAGCAGACTGCGGTCTAGGCGGGATCTGGATTGAAAATAAGAAGCACCTGCCTCTTTTCGGCGCAGGGCTTAATTTCTTTACTTTTTGGACGAAGATTGGGGTGAAATACTACATATGAAAATAAGGCCAGAAGAAATAACGTCAATTATCAAGCAACAGATTGAAAACTATAACCTGGATCTTAATGTGGATGAAGTGGGTACCGTCATTGAAGTCGGTGATGGTATTGCGCGGGTTCATGGCTTGGAAAAAGCCATGGCCGGTGAGCTGCTTGAGTTTCCCCATAATGTGTACGGCCTGGTACTGAATTTGGAGACCGACAATGTGGGAGCTGTATTGCTGGGTGGCGAGATTGAAATCAAGGAAGGCGATACTGTTCGCCGGACCGGAAGAATCATGCAGGTACCGGTTGGGGAGGCTATGGTTGGACGTGTAGTGAATGCCCTTGGCCAGCCTATTGATGGCAAAGGGCCTATTCAGACCACGGAAACCAGGCCGGTTGAATATAACGCTCCGGGAATTGCGGACCGGCAGTCGGTTCGGGAACCCCTTCAGACCGGTTTAAAGGCTATTGATTCGCTGGTGCCCATCGGACGCGGTCAGCGTGAATTGATTATCGGGGACCGTGGTACCGGAAAAACAGCGATTGCGGTGGATACCATTCTGAATCAAAAAGGGCAAGGGGTCATTTGCGTGTATGTCGCGATCGGCCAAAAAGCTTCCACCGTTGCCCGGGTGGTTAAAACACTTGAAACTCATGGTGCCATGGACTACTCGATTGTGGTCGTTGCGTCCGCTTCCGACAGTGCACCGTTGCAGTACCTGGCTCCCTATGCCGGGGTCGCGATGGCAGAATACTTTATGTATAAAGGCGGCCATGCGCTCTGTGTGTATGATGATTTGTCCAAGCATGCCATGGCTTACCGGGCCATGTCCTTATTGCTGCGTCGTCCGCCGGGACGTGAAGCCTATCCAGGGGATGTCTTCTATTTACACTCCCGCTTGCTGGAACGGGCGGCTAAATTGTCTGATGAGCTGGGCGGAGGCTCGATTACGGCGCTGCCGGTTATTGAAACCTTGGCCGGTGACGTTTCCGCCTATATTCCAACCAACGTGATTTCGATTACCGACGGTCAGATCATTCTGGAAAGTGAATCCTTCTATGCCGGTATACGCCCGGCCATCAATGCCGGCCTGTCGGTATCCCGGGTCGGTGGTTCTGCGCAAATCAAGGCAATGAAGCAGGTTGCCGGCCGGTTAAGACTGGATTTGGCACAATATCGCGAGCTGGCGGCGTTTGCCCAATTTGGTTCGGATTTGGATAAAGCGACGAAAGCCCTATTGGATCGCGGTGAAAGAACCATTGAGACACTGAAACAGGCGCAATATTCGCCTATGGCCATTGAAGAGCAGGTTATGGTCATTTATACGGCGGCCAATGGTTATCTGGACGATGTTGAAGTGGGACAGGTTGTCAAATTCGAGCAGGATTATTTGAAATTTATGCGGGCTAATTACGCTGAAATCGGCAAAGGCATTCGTGAGAAAAAAGTGCTGGACAGCGAAACCGAGGCAGTCTTGAAAAAAGCGATTAAAGAATTCAAAGATACGTTTGCAACGTATGACGATAAAACGGCTGAGGGGTGATGTAGATGCCTAGTGCACAGGACATCCGACGCCGCATTAGAAGTGTCAAAAACATTCAGCAAATAACCAAAGCCATGAAAATGGTGGCGGCTGCCCGCCTGCGCCGTGCGCAGGAAAAAGCAGCGGCCAGCAAACCTTATACCGAAAAGATCCGGCAGATTTTGGCCAGCGTAGCGGCTCATACCACCGATCAGGCACATCCTTTGCTGGAAGTCCGGGAAGTCAAACGTACCGTTTATGTGGTACTTAGTTCGGATAAAGGTTTGGCCGGGGCGTATTCGTCCAATATCATTAAAGAAGTGCTGCCCCGTATTGCCGGGAACGATCAGGTTGGGCTGGTTACGGTCGGGCGCAAGGCCAGGGACTATTTTAAACGGCGCGGCTATACCGTTGATGCCGAATATACCGGATTTAGCGAAAAGCCTGCTTATGATCACGCGTGGGCTATTGCCAGGGACTTATCCGAGCGGTTTCAAAGCGGGGATTGTGATGAAATTTATCTGGTTTATACCCAGTTTTTCTCAGCAATCAATCTTCAGCCGATCACGATCAAATTGCTGCCTCTGTCCACCGAAACGACCGAACAGGTCAATACCGACTATATTTTTGAACCATCGGCGGATGAGGTATTAGGGCTATTACTGCCGAAATATCTGGAGACGACCATTTTTGGTGCCCTCATGCAAGCGGCGGCCAGCGAACTGGGAGCGCGGATGACGGCGATGGAATCAGCAACCGATAATGCAGAAGAATTAATTTCGAAACTTATTTTGAATTACAATAAAGTGCGTCAGGCGACCATCACTCGCGAAATTTCCGAGATTGTGGGCGGTGCTGAGGCCTTGAAGTAAGGAGGGAGCCCAGTGAACGTAGGCAAAGTAGTTCAGGTTATTGGACCTGTTGTGGATATTGAATTTCCCCCGGAGCAGCTTCCGGCCATCTATAATGCGATTAAAATTGAGGGTCAGTCAGGCGATGTTCAGATCGCCTTGACGGTTGAAGCTATGCAGCATTTGGGGGATAATCACGTTCGTTGTGTGGCCATGTCTTCCACGGATGGATTGACCCGCGGCATGCAGGCCACAGATACTGGTTCACCGATTAAAGTACCGGTAGGAAAAGAAACCTTGGGACGGATTTTTAATGTTTTGGGCCAAACGGTTGATAATGATCCGGCACCGGTAAACGGCGAAGATTATTGGCCCATTCATCGCCCGGCCCCAAGCTTTGAAGACCAGGAAACATCGACTGAAATCCTGGAAACCGGGATTAAGGTGGTTGATCTGATTGCCCCATATTCGCAGGGGGGGAAAATTGGCTTGTTTGGTGGTGCCGGTGTAGGTAAGACGGTACTGATTATGGAATTAATCCGCAATATTGCGACCGAGCATGGCGGTTTCTCGGTGTTTGCCGGGGTTGGCGAACGGACCCGGGAAGGAAATGACTTGTGGATGGAGATGCGCGAATCCGGCGTTATTGAAAAAACCGCTTTGGTTTATGGCCAGATGAACGAACCGCCTGGAGCACGGATGCGGGTGGCTTTGACCGGTTTGACTATGGCTGAGTATTTCCGTGATGTGGGTGGACAAGATGTATTGCTTTTCGTTGACAACATCTTCCGTTTTATTCAGGCCGGATCGGAAGTTTCCGCGCTGCTGGGGCGTATGCCGTCTGCAGTAGGTTATCAGCCGACTTTAACTACCGACGTGGGGGCGCTGCAAGAACGGATTACGTCGACGAAAAAAGGTTCGATTACTTCGGTACAGGCCGTTTATGTTCCTGCTGATGACCTGACTGACCCGGCACCGGCAGCAACTTTTGCTCATTTGGATGCCACAACGGTATTGTCACGGCAAATTGCCGAGCTGGGTATTTATCCGGCCGTTGATCCGCTTGATTCTACATCGCGGATTATCGATCCCAATATTATTGGTGAAGAACATTATCAGGTAGCTCGCGGCGTGCAGGAAGTGCTGCAGCGGTATAAAGAACTGCAGGATATTATCGCCATCCTGGGCATGGAAGAATTATCCGATGAGGATAAGGTTGTGGTTTCCCGGGCGCGGAAGATTCAGCGTTTCTTGAGTCAGCCCTTTTTCGTGGCCGAAGCGTTCACCGGAACACCTGGAAAGTATGTGCCACTGAAGGAAACCATTCGTGGCTTTAAAGAAATTTTGAGCGGCAAGCATGATGATTTGCCGGAGGCAGCTTTTTACATGGCTGGCGGCATTGATGAAGTGGTGGAAAAGGCGAAAAAAATGAAGGAGGAATAACAAGTGGCGAGAAAAATTCAGCTTGATATTGTTTCTCCTGAGCGCCTGGTTTTCTCCACTGCTGTCAATATGGTCATTGCCCGGACGACGGCGGGAGATATCGGTGTTTTGCCTGGTCATACTCCCCTGATTGCCGGCCTGCAGATCTGGCCTCTTCGTCTGTTAACGGACGAGGGCGAGCAGCAGATATCGGTTTGCGGCGGTTTTATTGACGTACAGCCTGAGAAGGTGACGGTATTGGCGGCTTGTGCCGAGCTGCCGGAAGAAATTGATGTTGCCCGTGCTGAGGCTGCAAAATCCAGGGCTGAAGCCAGGATTAAAGGAAGTAAGGAATCACGGGAAAATGTTGATCTTGCCCGGGCCGAAGCGGCTCTGAAGCGAGCTTTGCTGAGATTGCAGATTGCTCACCGACATAAGCATTAGGCAAATATAAAGAGCAGCCGTAACCGGCTGCTCTTTTTGTTAACCATAAATTTCATTGTATAGCTCCCCTAAAAAATGGCAAGAATGAAATTAAGGAAAGCCTTTGTAAGGGGAGAAAATCAATGAAATGGTTACGAATTGGACGAATTTTCTTTGTGCTTGTTTTGACCTTGGCCATGAACTGCCGGCTAGCGGAAAACGTACCGGTGATGTTGGCTGATCCGCTAGCCAGTGCCTTGCAGGCAACAGGCGCTGAAGCCGGCGAAGTGAGCATCAACGCCTGGGGAAGGTTACCGGTCAAGCCGGCTGATGAGGCAGCATTAACCCGGATTGTTAAACAGGCTATGCACGAGTTCGGTATTGACGATACCCAGGTTGTACTGAATCAAAGCACGTCGCGTTATCAGCAGATGGTTAGAGGCGAGATGACAGATGACAACAGCCATTTGGTGGTCATTGCGGAGGAATTGTATCCGGGTGGTCAGACTCAAGCAGCGGAAGTTTATCTGGTGATCAACCTTGAGACCCGGCAGTACAACGAAGCGGCAGTCGTGAATAGTAAGGCTAAAATTTCCAGGATTATCGCTGAATTCGACGGAATCCCGCAGATTACTACTTGCTTGGTGGGATGGCTTGATGGTAAACTAATGAAGGATGAGCAGGACAGGCGCCTGGGTGATGCTTTTGATGCCATTGAGGCCAAAACTGTCTCGTCTACGACGACGGATCAGTATGTCAGCAGTACCGGAATGAGCCCGCTCATTCAGCAAAAGCTGCAAGTCGGAAACGATCAGATCAACATCAATATGGCGATGCGTTATAGTCCGTTGGACAATCGCACCTATGTCATCATTGGATCTCCAGTGATTACACTTGAATATTAAGATTCGGCGGGTTTGGAGTCCTTATAAAGAAAGCCTGCTGAAAAGTGTTTCGCTCCGGAGTCAAAAAGCTGCAGACTCTATTATTTCTTGATTGCTATTATCCTTTTATTCATTGATACAGCAGCCTCTGTGGTCGTTGTTTTAGTACTCTTTACAGCACTAGTAGTTTTGGGAGGATCTTATGGAAAAGCTAGTAATTAATGGTGGCAGGCCATTAAAAGGAACAATTAAAATCAGTGGTGCTAAAAATGCTGTGCTGCCCATCATTGCGGCCGCTTTATTAGGGCAAAGCCCCAGCACACTTGAGGAAGTACCGGATCTGGAAGACGTCCGTACCATTTCAGAAGTGCTGGCCCAACTGGGTGTTCCTGTAACTTCAAACAGTCCTAATACTTTAACGATTGACAGTACCCATATTGCAACCTGTGAAGCCCCCTATGAACTGGTGCGCAGAATGAGGGCATCTTTTTTAATCATGGGACCGCTATTGGCACGTCGTGGACAAGCCAAAATATCACTGCCAGGCGGTTGTGCCATTGGGACCCGGCCAATTGATCTTCATTTAAAAGGCTTTGAGGCATTAGGCGCGCAAATTGATATCGGTCATGGCTATATTGAAGCCACCGCTCCGCAAGGCTTGACCGGAGCCAGAATTTATCTGGATTTTCCGAGTGTGGGGGCTACCGAAAATATTATGATGGCTGCGTCGATGGCAAAAGGGCAAACCATTCTGGAAAATCCGGCCCATGAGCCTGAAATCGTGGATTTGGCCAACTATCTAAATGTGATGGGAGCCAATATCCGGGGAGCAGGAACCAATGTCATTAAAATTGAAGGTGTCAGCGAGCTAAAAGGCACTAATTATACCATTATTCCGGATCGCATTGAGGCTGGCACCTATATGGTGGCTGCTGCGATGACCAATGGGGATGTTTACATTGAAAATGCCTTGATTGAACATTTAAAACCGGTTGTGGCCAAATTAAAAGAAGCCGGTGTCTATATTGAAGAAGATATCAACGGGGTCCGGGTTAAAGGCAACGGGGCTATTCGGGCCGTCGACATTAAAACACTGCCGTATCCGGGCTTTCCAACCGATATGCAAGCCCAGTTTATGGCTATGCTGACCATTGCGCAAGGGACCAGTATTGTGAGTGAAACGGTTTTCGAAAACCGGTTTATGCATGTGGATGAACTCAAGCGTATGGGAGCGAATATTAAGATTGAAGGGCGCAGCGCAGTCATTGAAGGGGTAGCCCAATTGACCGGCTGTCAGGTTAAAGCAACCGACCTGCGTGCCGGGGCTGCTATGGTTCTGGCCGGTCTTGTTGCTCAAGGGCAGACTCATATTGGCTACATCCACCATATCGACCGCGGTTACGAAGGACTTGTTGATAAACTACGCAGCATCGGTGCAGATATTTCCAGAATCAGCTAAGCAGTAGACAGACGATCAAATTAGGTCGTCTTTTTATTTTGGGGGAAACGGATTAACTGCAGAGGACGCAGAGTACACAGAGTGGAACGCAAAAAACATAGCGCGATAATTATCGCGCTTAAATTCTCAAGCAATCCTCTGCGACCTCTGTGTCCTCTGCGGTTAAAAATTCGTTCCCAGATCCCCTGCCTGTCATACTTCAAGCCGTCCGCGCATATTTATGGTAATGGCTGAGTGTGCGGAGAAGGGGAGGGGCGGTTGTGAAAAAAATACTGGCGTTTGTTGTGACGCTAGTCATTATAATGGTCATCATTATTCCCGCTATTGTGATCGGTCTTAACCCATCAAACAGGGGGGACAGGAGCGCGAATCAAAAAGTGAACCAGGAAGACGTGACCATTCATGTGTATTTGGCTGACCAGGATCGCATTGTGACCATGAGCCTGGAGGAGTATGTAAAGGGAGTCGTTGCAGCCGAGATGCCGGCTGAGTTTGAGCCTGAAGCTTTAAAAGCTCAGGCTCTGGCCGCCCGGACCTATGCCGTTAAAAATATGGTGGCATTTGGTGGCAGTGGGCTTCCTGACAAGCCAGGAGCCGATGTGAGCAGCGACCACCGGCAAAGTCAGGCCTGGCAGGACGAGATTAAATTAAAGGCACGCTGGGGTCCGTTTAATTATGAACGGTATTGGAGTAAAATCAGTAAGGCTGTCGATGAAACCCGCGGTGAGATTATTGTTTATCAGGATGAACCGATTAATGCGTTATTTCACTCGACAAGCGGCGAAAGGACGGCCAGTGCCAAAGAGGTATGGGGCTTTGATTATCCATACCTGCAAAGCGTGGCCTGTCAGTGGGATCAGAAATCACCCCGCTATAGTGATACCAAAGAATTTGCGCTAAGTGAGATTGAGCAACGATTGGGAGCCGATGCCGGGGTTGTGGCAGCCGTTCAAAATGGTGATAACAGTGTGTTGAAAGTCCTCAATCTTACCGATTCGGGCCGGGTCGATCAAGTCCGGATTGGCAGCAAGACCATGACCGGAGCGGCCATGAGGGAAAAACTTGAACTGCGCTCCACGAATTTTACTGCAGAATTAAAAGGCGATAAGCTGGTCTTTAAGACGGTTGGATATGGCCATGGTGTCGGCCTATGTCAGTATGGCGCCAATGGGTTGGCCAAAGAAGGCAAGGATTACCGTAAAATTATTACCTATTATTATACTGGGGTCACCATAAAAAATATTGTGGGTTCTTGATTGAGTTTGAAGAATGCTTGGAATGGGCATACTGGTAGCGAGGTGATGAATGTGCCTGGCAACCTTAGGCCTATTCTTTTTTTGCGCAGGGTGTTGGAAGTTTTATTTAAGCCGGGATGGGTGGAACCCAAACCGGTTTATGCCGCCTGCAGTTTGCTGCTGCTGGCCAGTGTTATGCTTTTTACTGTAGTCAGTAGTCTTCAAATCAGCCCGGTAGAAAAACCTGAACAATTAACTCATTCGTTTGAGACAGAGCAGCCTGAGCAGCCTGCACCGCCAATCTCTCCAAGTGCCAAACCTACTCCGTCTGCCGACAAGGCAACCGTTGCAGAACCGGTGCCGAGCGAGCCGCCGGCTCATGTGGCTGCTGCCGGTAAAGCACCAGCGAAATGGCCGGTTAAAGGAGAAGTCAAGCTGGATTTTGGGTGGCATTTACATCCTGTTTTCAACGATTGGCGCTATCATCCGGGGATTGATATTCATGCACCGGAAGGAAGCTTGGTGCAAGCCATGCTAAGCGGCCAAATCGAAGAGATTTATACCGATAAAAACACCGGGCTGACAGTTGTTGTCAGCAGCGGCCAGTATATGGTGAGCTATGGTTCGCTGGCTGCCGTTAATGTCAGCTTGAAAAAAGGCAGCTACGTCAATAGCGGTGACCAGATTGGCACAGTTGGTTCCTGTACAACCGAACCTTATACCCACCTGCATTTAACCATTAAGGATGGCGGCAGCTATATCGATCCGCGAAAAATTTTAAAATAAGAACAGCGTACATACACGATAACGAAGCATGGATGAAAACCTGCCTGGAAAGATTTTTTATCTTACCAGACAGGTTTTTTTGTGTTCCTTTGTGCTCTTTGAGTACTTTGTGGTTAAACAGGTTCTTAATCTACTGGCATGCTTTCTCTTTTGTCCGCATATACATGTTAGCAAACAGGGGTGAGGGGGAAGTGTAAAGATGAAAGATTATATCCGCAAAAGGGTATTGGACATTTGTAATCATATTCTTGAAAGTAAGGACACAGTCAGGCAGGCGGCAACTGTTTTTGGGGTAAGCAAAAGTACGGTTCATAAAGATATGATTGAACGGCTGCCTTTAATTAATAAAAGATTGGCTGCGAGGGTTCGATCGGTATTAGAGCAAAACAAAGCGGAGCGGCATATCAGGGGCGGAGAAGCTACGCGCAAAAAATATAAAGAACCGAAAGAAAATGACGAAGATTAAAGGATTTTATTGTAAAATGTAGAATATTTACAGCAAATATGGGGCTAGTATGTTTTCATGGAAAATTTTGGGCGAATGGTTATCGCAACAGAGGTCATGAAGGCTGGCTTCCAGTTGCGTTTATGTGAATCAGTTCACTGAATAGGTACTTTTGATTCACCAAAAATAGCGGCAGCAGCCGCTTTTTCGGATTGTAAACATGGACAAGTTTAGGTTATTTGGAAAGTTTGGAGAGGGGATTCTGAATGTTTGGAATGTCAATGGATATCGGTGTTGATTTAGGTACCGCCAACGTTCTTGTGTATATAAAAGGCAAAGGAATTGTGTTGCGGGAACCTTCGGTGGTTGCAATTGACCGGGATACCAATAAAGTGTTAGCGATTGGCGAAGAAGCTCGCCGCATGCTGGGACGTACGCCAGGAAATATTATCGCTATTCGGCCGCTTCGTGAAGGGGTTATTGCCGACTATGATACCACGGAAAGCATGTTGCGTCACTTTATTCAAAAAGTAGCCGGAAGAAGCTTTTTCTTCAAACCGCGGATTATGGTTTGCATTCCTTCCGGAGTGACCACAGTCGAAAAGCGGGCGGTGCTGGAAGCCGCAATGCAGGCCGGTGCCAGAAAAACTTATTTGATTGAAGAACCGCTGGCAGCAGCATTAGGGGCCGGGTTGGAGATTTCCGAGCCCTGCGGTGCAATGGTTGTCGATATTGGCGGGGGAACTACCGATGTGGCGGTATTAAGCCTTGGCGGAATTGTTGTCAGCGAGTCACTCAGAATTGGCGGTGACAAGTTTGATGAGGCGCTTGTGCGGTATATCAAGAAAGAATACAATATTATGATTGGTGAACGAACAGCTGAGGAAATCAAAGTCAAAATTGGCACGGCATGTGCCGGCGGCCGGGATGAAAGCCTGGAAATACGCGGCCGGGATTTGCTGTCCGGCTTGCCGAAGACACTCAGGATTACTTCAGCAGAGACTCGTGAAGCACTGAATGAGCCGGTATCGCTGATTGTGCATTGTGTGAAATCCGTATTGGAAAATACGCCGCCGGAATTATCGGCTGATATCATGGACCGGGGTATTGTGATGACGGGCGGCGGGTCCTTGCTCAATGGATTGGACAAGCTGATTAAAGAAGAAACCGGTATCCCGACCTATTTGGCGGAAGATCCATTGTCCTGTGTGGCATTAGGAACCGGCAAAGCGCTTGATTCGTTAGAAAATATTGAGGACAGTTTAACAACCCTGAAGAAAAGCAGTATTGCTTAATTAAAATCGGTATTTCAAGCACACAGAAGGAGGCAGGTCGCGGATTGAAATAATCCTTTTGTGTGCTTGATATAACAAACAAATTGGAGGGCTTGGACATGATACGTGGACTGTATACAGCTGCTTCGGGAATGGTCGCTGAATCCATTCGCACTGATGCAACCGCCAATAATTTAGCCAATGTCAATACCGCCGGGTTTAAAAAAGATGTAGCCGTCAACCGGGAGTTTGAGGCGCTCTTGCTTCACCGAATTAACGACGGCAATGATACCCCGGCCATCGGGCCTTTAGGGCGCGGTACAGAAATTGATGAAATTGCCACCATCCAGACCCAGGGTGTGATGCATGCCACCAATAATGATTTTGATTTAGCCATAGAGGGCAAAGGCTTTTTTGCGGTGGAAACTCCAAATGGAGTCCGCTATACCCGTAACGGAACATTCAGTAAAAATATTGTTGGTGATTTGGTAACTAGTGAAGGGTACCAGGTATTGGGACAAAACGGACCGATTCGTATCACCGGCAATAAAATGACGGTTGGTGATGATGGCCGTATTTTAATGGACGGTATTGAGACAGGCCAATTGCAGGTGGTTGAGTTTGCTGATGAGAAGCAGTTGACCAAGGAAGGTGCCAGCTTGTATATTGCAGCAGACGGTGCCCAGAACCAGCAAGCGACCGGCCGGGTTTGTCAAGGGTTTACAGAAGGCTCCAACGTAAATGTGGTTGCCGAGATGGTGAATCTAATTAACGGTTATCGTGCTTATGAGACCAACTCAAAAGCGGTGCAGTCTCAGGATCAGATGCTGGAAAAGGCCGTGACAGAAGTAGGACGGGTATAAATTTAATTTTGAATACATAAAAACACTTAATTTTTTGCAGGCCTTTTACGATAACTTAATTATAAGCAGACTTTCCAACAGCCTGTTAAAGATTTTGTGGCCGGACCTGAGGGGGGCCATACGCTGTCGACTGACAGAGACAGCATAACTACCAACGACTTGAGGAGGCATTACATTATGATGCGTGCATTATGGACAGCCGGGTCAGGCATGGTTGCTCAGCAAAGCAACATTGATGTCATTTCCAACAATCTGGCTAACGTGAACACAACCGGCTTTAAAAAGAGCCGTTCGGACTTTCAGGATTTGATGTATCAAACCATCCGCCAAGCCGGTGCTACGACCGGTCCGGATAATCGGTTACCTTCGGGGGTACAAATCGGACATGGTGTGCGCCAAGTGGCTACCCAGAAAATTTACACCCAGGGAAGCTTTCAGGAAACAGGCAATTCTTTGGATATGGCGATCGAAGGAGACGGTTTTTTTCAGGTGACTATGCCGGATGGCACAATTTCTTATACCAGGGATGGTTCCTTTAAGAAAGATGAACAAGGCCGTATTGTAACATCTGAGGGATATCCGCTTGAACCTCAAATCACTATTCCGGAAAATGCAACCGATATTTCTATTTCATCAACCGGAATTGTTTCAGCAACCATTCCGGATCAAACGGAAACCCAGGAAATTGGACAATTACAGTTGGCTCGCTTTGTAAATTCAGCCGGACTGGAAAATATTGGCCGGAATTTATTGCGTGAGACAGCCGCATCCGGGGCTCCGGTCGTGACGGATCCGGGGACTGACGGTTCCGGAACTCTTGTGCAGAAATATCTAGAAATGTCTAATGTTCAGGTAGTTGAGGAAATGGTCAATATGATTGTTGCTCAGCGGGCCTATGAGGTCAATTCCAAGGCGATTACAACGGCTGACGAAATGTTGCAGCAAGCCAATAACTTAAAACGCTAGGGTAAAGACGATGAGTAAGTCAATCATCCTTAGTCTTTTGTCTTTTCTTTTGTACATACAGTCGCCCCTTGTTTTTGCCGGTCCTATTACGGTAACAGTTGCAGAGCAGGCAGCTGTTACCGGACCGATCATTACGCTGGGTGAGGTGGCATCGATCAGTGGTGATGATGCTGAAAGAATCCGTAATTTGCAACAAGCTAAACTAGGCACTGCTCCAGTACCGGGCAGTAGTGTGGTGCTGACTAGTCAGTTATTAGGAATGCGATTGACGGCGTTTAGCCAGGATGCATCAATTGAGTGGCGTATCCCTTCATCCCTGACAGTGACTACCCGGTCACAGGGGATTGAGCAGCAAAAATTAATTGAGGCTGCAACAGCGGCCATTCGGGCAGGAATTGGTTCAGCGGTCCAGGAGGCGGATCTAACCATTACGCCATTAACACCGCTTCAGGATATTGTTGCGCCGGTAGGAGCCGTTCAAATTATAGCAGACCTGCCTTATGGTATCCGTTATAATACTCCGACTATCGTTAGGGTGGACATCCAGATTGATGGCCGTTCTTACAATAAATCCAATATCAGTTTTGCCGTAAAACAGTTTCAGTCTGTTGTGGTTGCGGCTAAGGCCATTAGTGCCCGCCAGATTCTTATGCCGGAGGATTTACGGTTTGAGCGGATGGATACCAGCCGTCTTAGTCCGGGATATCTTACCGATATGAGTCAAATTGCCGGTTTGATGATTCGACGGTCGCTTATGCCGGGTGCGGTTGTTTATGATAGCAGCCTTGAAAGACCGGTTTTGGTGAAAAGCGGTACTGTTTTGAACATGGTCGCTCGTATTGGGGATATTGAAGTCCGTGCGATCGGCAAAGCGCTGCAGTCAGGCAGCCAAGGGGAAGTCATTCGTGTTCAAAATATTAATTCCAAAAAAATTGTTTCAGCCCGGGTGCTGGATGATACAGCAGTCCAGGTGCTAACTCTAAATGGAGGGTGAAACGTATGCTTAACAATATAGGGAGAACCCTTATGATTGCCTTCCTGGGCTTTTTTCTGGTTTTAAGTCCAATGACCAGTGCATTCGCCGCTTCGCTTTGGAGTGATGAAACTCAAAATACCAGCTTGTTTCGGGACCGCAAAGCTCAGGCAGTCGGTGATATTTTGACCATCATTATTAATGAAAGTTCAAATGCCAGCCGGACAGGCAGTGCCAGTAACAGCAAGTCGGCCAGCGCCGATGCTGCTGCCGGAGTGGGGGTTTTTAAATTTATCGGCGATGCCAGTGTCAGCAGCTCTGACAGCTTTAAAGCCCAGGGCAGTCTGAATAATACCAATAAAGTGACGGGAAGAATTACTGTACAAGTGATTGAAGTTAAGCCGAATGGCAATCTTCTGGTATCAGGAACGCAAACCATTAAACAAAATGGCGAAGAACAGCGTATTACCGTCACAGGCAGTGTACGGCCTGATGATGTAACTCCTGACAATACCGTCCTGTCCAGCAATGTTGCTGAGGCTCAAATTAAAATTGATGGCAAAGGGCCGATTAACAGTAAACAAAAACAGGGAATTCTGACTCAGATTTTTAATTTCTTATTTTGATGGAGGCTATCATGCGAATTCTGATTGCCGTTTTTACCTTGCTCATGGTGCTGGGGGGCTCAATTCTTCCGGCAGCAGCAGCACCTTTTGCCGCCATTACGCGTATTAAGGATATTGCCAAAGTACAGGGTGTGCGTTCCAACCAGCTTGTTGGTTATGGGCTGGTTGTCGGCTTGGCCGGTACCGGCGACTCGAATAAAAGCTTGGAAACGATTTCTTCCATCGCCAATATGCTGAAATCGTTTGGTATTACAGTCAATACCGCGCAATTGCAGTCGAAAAACGTGGCTGCCGCAATGATTACCGCACAATTGCCACCTTTCGTTAAGCCGGGGGATACCATTGATATTACCGTTTCCTCTATCGGTGATGCCAAAAGTTTGCAGGGCGGTGTTTTACTGCAAGCTCCCTTAAGAGCAGCGAACGGGGCCGTTTATGCCGTTGCCCAGGGGCCGGTTTCAACAGGGGGATTTAGTGCCGGGCGCGGTGGCAGCAGCCAGCAAAAAAACTTTCCAACTGTGGGGACGACACCAAACGGGGCTATTGTGGAGCGGGAAGTCCCGATGCAGATCAGCAGTAACGGTTCCATTGCCTTATCGTTAAATCAGCCGGATTTTACGACTGCAAACCGGATTAGCGATGCCATTGGCAGCCGGTTTGGCTCCATTGCTACGGCACGTGATCCCGGGACTGTTCAGGTCGCGATTCCTCTAGAATACCAGGACAATGTGGTAGGCTTTGTGGCTGCAATTGAGGAGCTGGCTATAACTCCTGACAATATTGCCAAAGTTGTGATTAATGAACGGACGGGTACCATCGTTATGGGGTCCAATGTGACTATTGATGAAGTGGCAGTCGCTCAAGGCGGTATCAGCATAAAAATTACCAAGGAGCGTTCCGTATCCCAGCCGCCGCCTTTTTCCAGAGGCACAACAGAGACGACTACGAATACGACCGTTGATGTTGAAGAACAGGATGGCAGTCTGATTGTGCTGCCGGCAACAGCCAATGTAGGGGATGTTGTCAATGCTTTGAATGCGGTGGGGGCAACTCCACGGGATATTATTTCGATCTTGCAGGCCATTAAAGCATCGGGAGCACTCCATGCTGACTTACAGATTATTTAACAGGTGGTGAGTGATTTGCAAATTCATTCGGTAAGTTCTCCGGTGATGAGTAATAAGCTAAGTTCTGCGCAAACTAAGTCTGAAAGCGATTTTGCCACTCAATTGCAAACTGCTGCTGCTAATGCTGCGGATAGCAAGGAAGATGCAAAATTAAAAAAGGTTTGCCAGGATATGGAAGCGGTTTTTCTCAACTTGCTGCTTTCAAAGATGCGGGATACTGTGCCGCAATCAGGTTTGCTTGGTGATTCCTCTGAGGAAAAAACCATACGTTCTTTATTGGACACTGAAATGACTAAAAATATGGCCCAAGCTGGTGGAATGGGATTAGCTGACATGCTTTATCGGCAGCTATCCGTTACGGCTGGTGGAGTAAATAAAAGCCAGGCTCGTTAAAGCCTGGCTTTCTTTACGAGAATTAAAGTTCTATATCTCTACATATCTACGGAGGACCTATTATGAAAAAACTCTGTCGCCAAGTTGGCTTGCTGCTATTGCTGACTGTTGTGATGATTTCAACTGTTTTTGCAGCACCAACCTCTCCGGTTATCAATAAAGTTCGGTTTAGTCAAAGTGCTGAAACCGTCCGAATTGTGTTTGATGTTGATCAACTGCCGACCTATAAAGTAACCTTAGATGAAACGACAGGCAATCTAACGATCGCAATGGATGGAGCGTTGGATAAAACGATTCCCGCTGAAATTATGCTGAAAGATCCTGTGGTTAAGGGCATAAAGCTGAGCAGTCAAGTACCCGGCATGGCATCGATAACTGTCAATTTGAAAACTGCGGTACAATATAAGGTCTTCCCATTAAAAGCACCTAATCGGCTGGTCCTTGATATCATTAAAGTGTATGACCAGAAAATTGTTGAAGAAGTCGCACCAGGTCTTAAACTGACTACGATTATGAGAGGTCAGCCGGATGGAGCCATATCCGCTCATATTCTGGATGTTGATCTCAAAGCCGGGTATGCGTTGCGGCCCATTCTATCCAATGACGCTATTGTGAATTTGGAAACAGTTAAATCCATGGCTGACCGGAATCAGGCCATCGCGGCTGTGAATGCATCCTACTTTGCACTGGATGGAGAACTTTTAGGGCTTACCAAAATTGATAACCAAATCATCAGTACGGCCGGCTTAGCCCGGACTGCTCTGGGAATTTATCCGGATGGGAAACTGTTGATTGGTCAAGTCAACTATGATGGAGCCGCTCTTTTACCTGACGGCAGTAAAATAGCCTTTGCCGGGGTTAATTGTGAACGCGGTCCTAACAGTCTGGTGCTCTACAATCGTTTTTATGATGCGACAACCGGCACCAATCCCTATGGCATTGAGGCGGTGATTGTCAATGATGTGGTGACAGCGATCAATGCGAATAACTCCGTCATCCCCGCTGACGGCTATGTTCTATCCGCTCATGGAAGCGCAGCCCAGAAGCTGGCTAATTTAAAGGTAGGAGACCGGGTTGAGGTCCGTGGGACACTTGGACCCGCTTGGGATCAAACCCTTCATATAGTGGGTGCCGGACCTATGCTGATAAAAAATAACGGAGTTTATTTGACCACGAAAGTAGAAGAGTTTGGACCCGATGTGGCTGCAGGAAGAGCACCGAGGACTGCCCTGGGAATTACCAAGGATGGTCACGTGCTGCTGGCTGTTGTGGATGGCCGTCAATATAACAGTGTTGGTTTTACTTTGCTGGAGCTGGCATTATTTATGCAAGAAGCCGGTGCCGTTCAGGCGATGAATTTTGATGGCGGAGGTTCCAGTGAGATGGTAGTTAATGGCACCATTTTAAATAAACCCTCGGACCGGCGTGAACGGCGGGTTGGCAGCGCTTTAGCCATCATTCCGCAAACTGCGATAAAACTTGCTAAATAACTGTGATCAGGTATAATAGAGGTAAAGTAGGAGGGGTCAATATGCTCCATAGAAAAAGCATGATGATAGTTGTGTTGCTGTTACTAGCGGCCATTGGGATATGGACTGTTTCTGCCAATGCCTCGATTGACCAAAAAGCGGTATTATCCGGCAAGGTCGTAAGTGTTGTGGCTGTAGGAACGGTTGTCCGTGAAGGGGATACTTTGGTTAAGATTGAAACAATAACGGGCGGTGTGCCGGCGGCGCGGGCCACGACAGATGGTACAGTAAAAGAAGTGTTCGTAAGCACCGGCGATACTGTTCACAGTGGTCAATTGGTTGTGCGCATCCAGTCGGCGCGTTAATTGTAGAAAGGATGGTCTTTTTGTTAAAATTTTGGCAGCAGTGTTTGGCACTGTTCTTCTTTTTCCTGGTATTGCCTATCCATGTAGCCAGCGCAGCTGTTGACTATATGCCTGTGAATCAAATTCAGCCTGGCATGCAGGGCGTTGCTAAAACAGTGATTCAGGGCACTAAGATTGAAGAATTCGGGGTTGAAGTCTTAGGCATTATGGCGAACAAGGGGCCATCGGGCGACTTGATTCTTGTACGTACATATGGAGATCTGATTGATCGCACCGGTGGTATTGTGCAAGGGATGAGCGGCAGTCCGGTCTATATCAATGGGAAGCTGGTCGGGGCGATTGCCTATGGCTGGCCGCTGAGTGATCACCGGATCGGCATGGTCACTCCTATTCAGGATATGTTAAAATTATGGGATGCTCCGGATATTAAAAATAACCGGGAACTACAGCGAATCAGCCTCACGGAAGAATTCGAGCCGGTTGCCACTCCGCTGATGGCCGCCGGGTTTACCGAGCCGGCGCTGAAAATGCTGACTGAGAAATTGAAACCGTTGAATATGATTCCTTATGCGGTTGGCGGGGCGCCTGCTGATACGAATTATGGTCCTTTAGAACCAGGCAGTTCGGTCGGTGTGGAATTGGTGCGCGGCGATATCAGCTTAAGTGCCCTGGGTACTGTAACCTATGTCGAGGACGGCAAGGTATTGGCCTTCGGACACCCGTTTCTAAAAAAAGGCAACACCAGCTATTTTATGACCAATGCCTATGTGTTCACCGCCGTTGATGGTTTAGAAAGCGGCTTTAAAGTAGGGACAACCGGGGAAGCGGTCGGGGTGATTAATCAGGACCGCAGTGCCGGTATTGCCGGACAATTAAATAAATATCCGAACATTGTACCCATTCGCATGAAAATTACTGATGAGCAATTGGGCCGGACTCAGGACTTAGCCGTTCAGGTTATTCATGATGAACAACTGGTTCCTGCACTGGCTGCCTCCTCTGTATTTAATGCTGTCGATAAAACCATGGACCGGGTAGGACCAGGCACAGCCCGCGTCAGCTTTGAAATTATGGCACAGGATATGCCTGGGGAAATTCTTAAACGGGACAATATGTTTTATACAGCCGGTAGTATCGGCGAACTTACGGTAGCGGAATTATTTGATGCGCTGAATTTACTGGCTAACAATAAATTCAATCCTGTCGAAATTATGGATGTGAAAGTGAATATATCGGTCAGCGAGGACAGGAAGACTGCCTCCATTCTTGAGGCAAGAGCGGCAACTGCTACCGCTAAGCCTGGTGACACGGTGAATTTGAATGTTAAATTGAAGCCGTTCCGCGGGGATCCGGTTACGAAAACCGTTCCGGTTGTTATTCCGAAAGATCAGCCGGCTGGTCCGGTTATGCTGGAAGTCCGGGGTGGCGGCTTGATTCCGGTGACTCAGCTGCTGCTGAAGCAGCAGGGAATTGATCTCAGCCAAGGTAAGGACAGACAGAAGTCTTTTGCCGATATTCTCAAGGATTTTCAGGAAAATGACCGCAATAATGAACTTGTTGTTGAGATTATGGATGTGAAAGCCGGTGCATATCTCGAGAACGGTGACGATGTAGCGGCTGCAAATCCGAAACAGTCCACAAAAACCAAGCCTAGTGCAGCCAAGGCTAATCCGGTTCCTATTGCCGGTAGTCCTGCGGTTTCCGATACTAATAGTCTCAATAAGACCCGATTAACGACGGATTATATTATCGATAATGACACAAAAGTCATGCTGAATATCGTAAAACCTTGAAGTTTTCAAACAGTCACTCCACGGAGTGGCTGTTTTTTATCATTCTGCTTAGAATGACCTATAGTGATGGAGTGAAGACCGAGATGGACTTATGCTGACATCGCTTCTTTTAGGTTTAAACATGGCCGAACTTGAATATAATGGCACTACAAAAACCTGCTGTTAAGCAGGGAATCTGCCGGTAAAGATTGAATATCACTATTTTAATGCTGCAATCCGCATGAACCCTATTTCATACAGTCCAGGATAAGAACAAAATACAAGTAAGGGATGGAAAACAATGCTTGTAGCTTATTTAGAAAAAATTGGCCGTGGAATGATTGCGCTGCTTGAAAATTGCGGACGGATTGTTTTGCTGCTCAGTGATCCGGAACCGTTCAAGCGGCGTCCTAATATGAACCATGTGCTGCATCAAATGGCGCACTTAGGGGTTGACTCTTTGCCCATTGTCTTGCTGACCATTCTGTTTACCGGCATGGTCATGACGGTACAAATTTCCCATGAGTTTATTAAATATGGAGCTCAGTCCTCAGTTGGCGGTGTCATTGCCATTGCCATGGGGCGCGAGCTGGCACCGGTTTTGACCGGGGTCGTTGTGGCCGGCAGAGTGGGAGCAGCCATTACCGCTGAGATTGGCTCGATGAAGGTTACCGAACAAATTGATGCGCTCAGGGTTATGGCGATCAGTCCAATTGCCTATCTGGTTGTTCCACGCTTGATCGCCTGTATGATGATGCTGCCGCTATTGGTGGTATTTGCCGATGTGATCGGAACGATTGGCGGCTATCTGGTAGCGACTCTGTATTCCGGGATTGGATCGTTCACCTTTTTGCAATCCATCAAGGTCTTCACCGTTGTTAATGATGTCACAGGTGGCTTGGTAAAAGCCGTTGTCTTTGGTGCCATTATCGCGCTGGTAGGTTGTTATAAAGGCTTGAATGCGCCTGCTGGAGCCGAAGGAGTGGGGAAAGCCACTACCGGTTCGGTTGTCGCTTCTATTATTTTGATTTTTGTCAGCAATTATTTTCTGTCGCTCATGTTGTACCGTTAAGAGGTGTATTCATGATAAAACTTGTCAACTTATCGATGAACTATCAAGGCAAGCAAGTGCTTGAAAATATCAATTTGGAAATTGCCACCGGTGAGACGATGGTCATTATCGGGCCCAGCGGATCGGGAAAAAGTACGCTGCTGAGGCTGATTGTCGGGCTGGTTCGTCCAACCAGCGGTGAAATCTGGATTGATGGTCAGGAAATTTCTCAGCTTAAAGAAGCAGAACTCAATCAGATTCGTCTGCGTATGGGAATGGTCTTCCAGTATTCCGCCCTCTTCGATTCCATGAGTGTAGGAGAAAACGTTGCCTTTGGTTTAAGGCAGCATACGTCCATGTCAGAAGCCGAAATTGCCAAGGTTGTCAGCCGCAAATTGCGTATGGTAGGGTTATTTGGCAAAGAAAATATTATGCCCAATGAACTGTCCGGCGGTATGAAAAAGCGGGTTAGCTTAGCCAGGGCCATTGCGGTCAATCCGCAAATCGTCCTGTATGATGAACCGACTGCCGGTTTGGATCCGATTATGTCCGGTAAAATTGATCGCTTGATTACCAGTACCCGGCGGATTATGGGGGTAACCTCTGTTGTGGTCACGCACCATATGTCCAGTGCTTTTAGTATTGCTGACCGGATTGCGATGATTTATGGGGGGCGTATTATTGAATTAGGCACTGTCGATGAGTTCCGGCAATCACAAGACCCAATTGTTCAGCAGTTTATTCACGGCACAAAAACACCAGGATTATTAGCACGAAGGAGGACGAAGACAGAATGTTGAGCACAGAAGCTAAAGTGGGTTCGATCACTTTATTAGGCGTGGCTCTTTTAGCCTTCATGGTTATTCAACTGAGCGGCTTTACTTTTGGTGAGAAGGGCTATCCGGTTCATGCCGTTTTTAATCAAGTCAGTGGGTTAAAGGAAGGCAATACCGTCCGGTATGCCGGAGTTGATATTGGCAAAGTCAGTGCGGTTCGGGTAAAACCGGAAGGTGTGCAGGTTACTTTGATGATTAATCCTGGAGTTAAAATCCCGGAAGGCTCTAAATTCAATATTGGCACTGATGGCTTATTAGGCGAGAAATACATTGATATCGTACCGCCGCGTACCCATTCCGGCGTGTTAGCTCCAGGTGCCGTTGTACAGGGAGAAAACCCGCAGGGACTGGATCAATTGATCGCCACAGCCGATAAAGTGTTACTTGATGTCCAAAAACTGGTTCAGTCTCTGAATGATGTCTTTGGGGATGAAAAAGTGAAAGCATCCTTCAAGGACACGGTGGTGAATGCAAAAGAAATTACGGCCAATCTGAATGAAATGAGTGCCGCCATGGCTAGAATGGCTGTCAATAATGAGGCAGACGTCAAGGCGATGGTCAGCAATTTGCGGGTTATGTCAGGCAGCTTGCGTGATGTTGCAGGCCGGGTAGACAAGCTGGTCGCCAGTATTGACAATAATGGTCAGACCGCTCAGGACCTTAAGGAAACCATCAGCAATTTACGCAGCACCAGTACCAGAGTGGAAAAAATGGCTGCTTCGCTAGAAGGCATTGTCACAGATCCTGAAACGGCTGAAAACGTCAAGGAGACTTTGCGCAATGCCCGGTCAGTCAGTGCGAAGGCGGACAAAATGCTGACCCAGGTTGAATCCATCAATGCACAGGCTGGCTTTGAAGTGCTCTATAATACCGATACCCATCAATACAGTACCAATGCCGATGTCCGCATCAATACTTCACCCAAAGATTTTGCCGTGATCGGTGTTACGGATATTGGCCAGGATTCCAAAACCAATTTTCAAATCGGCTCAGGTACTGAAAAATTTGCCGGCCGGGCCGGCGTGATTGATAGCAAAGCCGGTGTCGGCTTAGACACCAAGCTAGGCAAACAGCTTAAAATGTCGGTGGATGTCTATGATCCCAATGATGTCCGCGTCAAATTGCGCACCCAGTACGAAGTGGCTCCCGACACCTTTATTGTCGGCCAGGCCAATGACATCAACAAAGATGACAACAATACCACCTTCGTTGGCGTCCGCCACAACTTCTAGTTCATTACCCCTAGAACATTGGAGCGATACCATCGCTCCCCCGTATCCTCTGTGCCCTCTGAGTACTCTGTGGTTCAAACATCCCCGTCCACTCTTTTTTATTGACACTGGTAAAATCAGATAATATAATGAAACTGGAAATGACTACATAGTCAAACTAGGTTTCATGCATTGATCGAGGAGGAACATGCAAATGGCAGGAAAGAAAAATTGGAAGAAGCAGTTTGCTGCCTTAGTGGCAGGCGGCTATATGGTGTTGAGCACGGCGGCAGTCTTTGCGGCTCCGGTTGAATTATCACTGGAAGACAGCATTGCATTGGCATTAAAGAATAATCCTTCGATTAAAATGGCGCAGGCGGACCGTGAATCGGCTGCTTGGGGTGTAAATGTTGCAAAAAGCGGCAAACAGCCATCTGTTTCGCTTTCTCATAGCAGCGGGCGGTCAAAAAGTGCTACAATGGGTACTACTGATAATCGTTTCAGTAATGACGTAAATCTAAAGCTTCCTTTATATACAGGCGGTCAAGTTGAAGGTCAAATTGATCAGGCTAAAATTACAGCGAAATCAGCCGATTTTGAGGTTGAAAGAACAAAACAGCAGTTAAAACTGGATGCAACAACCGGTTATTTTGCTGTTCTTCAGGCACGTAATTTACTGGAAGTCAGTAAACAATCGGTGGATAACCTGGAAGCTCATTTAAAGAATGTTCAAGCCCAGTATTCTGTCGGTACGGTGGCGAAATCAGATGTCCTGCGGTCCGAAGTGGAATTGGCAGACGCGCAGCAAAGCCTGATTAAAGCGCAGAATAACTATGACTTGGCTATTTCAAGCCTAAATAATGTTATTGGTTTACCGCTGGATAGTGAAATATCAATAAAAGATGATTTAAAATATGTTCAAAATTCGTTAACGTTGGACAACAGCATCAGCTTTGCCTTGGCCAACCGGCCGGAAGCCGTTCAAGCGCAACTACAAGTCGATTATGCTAAACAAGGAATGAAAGTGGCCCAAAGCGGCCGTAAACCTGAACTGAGCTTTAATGCCGGTACAGGATGGTCTGATAATGATTTTCCTGGTGCGGAGAATAATGAATGGTCACTTGGAATTTCAGCCAACTGGAATGTATTCGATTCCGGATTAACAAAAGCTAAAGTGAAACAGGCTGATTTTGGTATTGATAAGGCGAATGAGCAAGCAAAGCAGACTAAAGACAGTATTCAACTGGAAGTGCGTCAAGCTTATTTGAGTATGAAAGAAGCGGAAAAGCGTATCAGCACCAGTAAGGTAGCCGTCGATAAGGCCGAGGAAGATTTTAAAATTGCACAAGTTCGCTATAGCGCCGGTGTCGGAACGAATTTAGATGTTATTGACGCCCAATTAGCCCTTACTCAGGCCAAGACCAACTATATTCAGGCGATGTATGACTATAACACTAGCAAAGCAAACCTTGACAAAGCGATGGGCGTTGCTGTGAACTAAACGTGTGACCAGGGTAAAGATCGGATAAACAAGCGGGTAATCAAAAGGATTTCTAAAAATAAGAAGTTATAATGATTACGGCTGAGGTATCCTCTTCACTTAGAATGAGAATTTTTAAGACCCGCCTTGGCGGGTCTTTTTGCTAGTAGGTATGATTCCAGTTTTTTCCGCAAACACTAGCGATATTCCCCATAATACTCACAGGAAGAAGCCTGTTTTATGTCGAAGTATGAAGGGACTAATATATTTTGGGGGACATACCATGAAGGTTAAGACCAAAGCGCTGCTGCTCATCATTTTCATACTTTTGGCCGCTGCTATGGTGTGGCAAAATAAAAGCCAGACCTTTATGGCTGTTATGGGAGATGCTTTATCTTCCGAATTATCAAAGGCTACCGGTACAACAGTTGTCGTGGGGCCGGTGGAAATCGGAGCGTTTGGGTCTATTACCATCCACGGAATAACTATGAACGACCGGAATGACCAGCCGATCGTAACAGCTGGAAAAGTTGTGATCGGATTTAATCCGATTAAAATGTTCTTGGGGGATACAACAGCCGCAGCGGTAGGGAGTGTGACCCTTGTAGAGCCACGACTTACAATTCAGCAGCGGACTGATGGGAGCTGGAGTATTGAAGACTTACTGGATTCTTCCGGGCAGGCCAAATCGGAGCTCAATGTTGGAATTACTGTTATTGATGGAACTGCTGAGATTCGCCAGCCTGATCAGCAATGGTTACTGACAGATATCAATGGGGCATTTGCCATTGAGCAACAGTCGGTAAAAGCCATTAAGGTCTCGTTTACCCATGACGGGGCCACAGCCGATGTTCAGGGGGCTTGGAATAGTAAGCGTGGTTCGATTGAGATCCATGCGGCCAATTTGGATTTAAAACAATATCAGGTACTTATGCCTGCAGATAGTGTCATTCAAATAACGGGAGGAAAAGCAGCAACAGCCGAGGTCATTCTGTCACAGGACAATGGTCAGATTCATTATGCAGGTGAAGCTGGGCTTGCCGGTGCAGACATCGTGGTGGACGGTATTCCACTTACGGACATTCAGGGCAATGTGGCGTTTACCGATAGTACCCTTTATTTGTTTAATACTGCAAAAGTATTTGAACAGCCGCTCAAATTGCAGGGAAACATTGCGATCAACACAACTAAGCCTGTTCTTGATTTGGTTGTATCTTCTCCAGGTTTTGATTTAGGTGTTGTAAATGAGGGGATGCCTATTACGGGGACAGCCGCTTTTCAAGCAACGGTTGCTGGTTTGGCAGACAATCCTACTGTTGACGGCCAATTCAGCTTTAAGCAAATGACTTTGTATGGGCAACAGCTGACAAATACGGAAGTTGATCTAAATTACCGTGACCGATTGGTCACATTAAAAAAACTGCAAGGGGTCTTGCTTCATGGCCAGATTACGGCGCAGGGAACGATAGAACCGGACAACAAACGGTATTCTTTGCATATTCAGGGCACTCAACTTGAAACTGCGATGGTACCTGACTTGCAGCCAGGAATACAAGGAGCAGTTGATTTCGATGTCGTGGCCAGTGGTGGAGAGAACCTGGATGATGCAGTTGTTTTTGGTACGGCATCCATTGCCAATGGCCAGTTTCAGGGAATTGATTTTACTCAATTCACCACTAGCTTTTACAAAAATGGGCCGAACACAGCCATTGATTATCTGAATGTTGGACTTGGCTCAGGAATGGCTACAGCCAGTGGGACGATCAGCACAAGCGGGATCAATATGAATATTCAAGGCAATGGCTTACCGTTGGATTTGTTGGCTAAATATGATCCTCAACTGCTCATCTCTGGTATCGTTGATTTGAAAGGGACTATTGGCGGGACTATGAACCAGCCTCAATTACAAGCTGAGTTTGCGGGAACAAACGGCCAGGTTTTTCATCAGCCTTTTGCTCAGGCAAGCGGCCGGTTCCAGGTATCTTCCGGGCAATTGGTATTACAGGATGTTTTGCTGGTCAATGGAGTGACCCGGCACACTGCAAATGGCTGGGTGGGGCTGCAAAACAATCATCCGCTTCAGCTAACATTGAATTCCCGTCAAGCTAGAGCCGAAGATTTGGTTAAGCTGATTGCACCCGGTGAAAAGCTCACTGGGAATGTTGATAATGATTTGGTCCTAAGTGGTACATTAGATCATCTTGAGGCTAGAGGCCGTATCAATCTTACGGAGGGAAGTTTCCGTGGCTTTTTGATCGCTCAAGGGGCCGGAGAATATGAGAGACTGAATGGCACTACACAAATCAGGGATTTTGTCATTCACTCCTTGAATACTCAGGTGAAAATTAGCGGTGCGATCATGCCCGATCAGCAACTTGATTTTGATATTACGGCCAAAGATGTGGATATAGCCAGAGTGCATATGAGCCTTCCTTATCCGATTGCCGGTCAGGCCAATTTTTCCGGTAAGCTGAAAGGAACGGTTGAACAACCTGCTTTTGATGGTGAATTAAAAGCCGATAAATTGATTTTGAACTCGCAGCAACTTAATCAAGTAGATGGGAAAATTAACGTGCAAGGGAATCAAATTGCTATTACTTCTTTTGGCTTTCAGCAGGGAGCCGGAAAATTTAGTTTTAGCGGTGGGTTCAATACCGCTTCGAATGAAATGTATGGGGATCTTGCTGTTGAAAACGGTCAATTGGCGTCTTTATTAGCTGTTTTGAATACTCCGGTCAAGGGTGTCGACGGACAGCTTAATGGCCGGGTGCTGGTGAGTGGGAATGTTGAAAAGCCCAATGTAGAGCTAACTGGTAATCTTAAAAACGGGAATATCAAAAAGTACCCATTAGATCATGTCGAGTTAGATATTTTACTCAGTAATAATATCGTAACAGTTAAAAACTTTACTGCTCAGCAAGGTCAGGGTGTTCTGGCCATTCATGGTACCGCTGATCTCAATGGCCCGCTAAATATGGAAATTGGCGGGCGGGATATCGATGCCGGTTTAATTACCAACTGGTTTGATGCCGATATCGAAACAAAAGGGTCATTGAATTTTGCTGCTCAGGTATCCGGAACAACGAAAAGCCCAAGTGCAGCTGTGTCGTTGGAAATTGCCGGTGGTGGTGTGGCCAATGCTACGTTTGATTCACTGTATGGATTACTCTTGCTCGATCAGGGCAGTATTCATGTCAATCAGCTCATGCTAACTAAGGGGGCTTACCGGGCTAGTGCTTATGGGGTTATTCCGGTAGCTGCTTTAACAGCACAAGGCCGGCAGCAAGCGGCCATAGAGGATCAGATGGATCTGAAAGTCCGGTTGGATGAAGCCGATTTAAGTATTATGCCGCTGTTAACCAAAGAAGTTTCCTGGGCGGTGGGCCGTACACAGGGCGAAGTGACAATCGGTGGAACTCTGGCTCAGCCAACGCTAAACGGAGCGATAGTTGTTCAAAATGGCGTGGTTAAACTGGCTTCGTTGGCTGATCCTATCCAAAAAGTGGGGCTTGATATTCGTTTTGATGGTGATAAAACAAATCTTAAATCCTTTGAGGGTTTCATGGGGGCTGGTTCTTATCAGCTTACGGGTTCAGCCCGACTAAATGGGTTGGCTCTCAGTGATTATCATTTTGATCTTAAACTGGATAAACTTGGTGTAAACAGCAAATACTTCAAAGGACCTCTCAATGGCGAGTTAACTCTGGAGAGTGGTTCCAGACGGCCTAAGCTTGCCGGTAATCTGCTGTTAGAAAATGCGACTATTGATCTTCCTTATATTCCGGAAATGACATCTGAAACACCGAACATTGCGCTGGATGTTGAGATTGTTGCCGGCAAAAAAGTCCGCCTCTATAATCCTTACCTCTATGATATATGGGCAGAAGGACGTGTGAAGTTTGCTGGAACAACGTTACGCCCGGACGTTTCCGGCCGGTTTGATGCCACCAGAGGAACGATCAGTTATTTGCGGACTTCTTTTAAGATTAAGGAAGCCAGTGCAGAATTTACCCAGTTTGCTTCTTTTGAACCGGTGATCAAGTTTAATGCTGAGACGCGGTTGGATCAAACCAAAGTCTATCTAACAGCTAACGGGCCGGTCAGTTCCATGGGCTTACAATTAACGTCGGAACCCTCCATGAGTCAGCAGGAAATTTTGTCGCTTTTGACACTGCGCAGCCGTTATTTTGATAAGCAGAATGGCAGTGCGGACCGTGATTCCGGGTTAGGAAGGGATGAAATGCTGGCTTTATTGGATACCGGACTGCAAATTCGATTTGTCAGTGAATTGGAAAGTGCTTTCCGTACAGCTTTTGGCCTGGATGAATTCCGCTTGGTTCGCGATACGCTATCTTCTTCTGAATCAAGATCAGAGACTGTCCGGGATAGAGAGTTTTACAATATTGAAATTGGCAAATATTTGACCGATCGTTTTATGTTAAACTACACCATGGGAATTGGTTATGACGATGAAAATAGTTTGGGATTCCGTTATGATTTGACAAGAACCGTGAGCTTGACTGGCTCTTATGATAGGTTGAACCGTCAGCGATTTGGGATTGAGACCCGGTTTAAGTTTTGAGTAAGGATGATGAGCATGCAGTTAAAACAATATCTTAACGAGTTAAATAAAATCCGGTTGCTGACGGCTGAAGAAGAACAGCGGTTATGGCAGCAATACAAAGAAAAGGACAATCTGGATTGTCGGCGTGAATTGATTGAAAGCTATCAGCCCTTGGTATTTAAAGTGGCGGCGAATTGGCAAACCGACGAAGTTACTTTAATGGATATTATTCAGGAAGGTACTGTTGGCCTTATTGAAGCCGTTGAAAATTACGATCATACTCGGGGAGTAGCTTTTAGCCTTTATGCTTCGCACCGTGTGCGTGGACGCATGCTGAATTATATGGAACGGGAAGGCAAAAAAAACCTTGCCTATATGGATATGCCGCTTACCGCAGAAGAGGGGGCCAATACTTTGAGTGATTTGCTCATTGATACGGCGCCAGCTGTGGCTCACCAAGCTGAACAAAATGTTCTTATTGCTCAAGTCAAACAAGCACTGGTGCGGCTGCCAGCAAAGGAGCAACTGATCTTAAATGGAGTCTTTTTGGAGGATCAGGAACCCAAGCAGCTTGCCGATACGCTGGATTTAAGTCTTTCTCACGTCTATCGGCTGCAAAAGCAAGGAATTCGTCGAATTCGTGGCATGTTGTCAAAGTTCATGCAAAATTGGTAGCTGTAGTTATGTTTGACGAATTGTATGTGTGCCAATTTTACTAGTTATTCTGTAGACTTGGGACTATTCTGGTGATATATGATGAAAAATAGTTCAATTTATAAGGAATCTAGGGTAATATCAAGATAAGGCCTGAAAATGGCCTAATTTCGGCAAAATGAGAATGACCATAATCTGGCCTCTTCCCATGATTATATATTGTGGTTATAATGTAGGAGTGGTGAAAATGGCTGATTTTAAACAGCGTATGTCCCGGCATTTGCAATCTGCACGCCAATGGCTTACGCGGGCTGAAGAATCCATCGACAAGGAAAGCGATATTCGTGCTGAACTTGATCTGATGCTGGCTCAGGCCGAGCTTCAGCATGCTAAGGAAGCCAAGCGTGCCGGAGAGTGGCGCTATAAATATTTTATTATGCGTCATGGCTTTGCTCTTGGACTGGCAATGGTCATTGCTATTGCCGGAGTTAGTGGAACCTTTTACATGGTTCACGACCGGCAAACAGCGATACCACCAAGTACTGTTAAACAATTGGATCATGTTGTTCAACAGACTCAGTTTCAAGCCGCCCCGGGAACGGCCACCGTTACAAAGCAGTCGTTGATACCGGAAGAAGAACCACATCCCGTAGCGACTGTAGTAACCGAAGCGCCTGCTACCGTACAAACACAACCAGTAAGTATGAAAGCAACCGACCGTCAGGGAGTAAAACGTCAGCACGAGCAAGAGGCTGCTGTTCCAATAGTGGAGCTGCCGCCTGATGAAATGCAGAAAATCATGCGTGCTGCCGGGAAATCACTGCGCGGTCAATAAATGAAATAAAGAGGAGGTAATGCATGAGAACTCGTCAACGCTATGGGCAATTTTTGCTTGCGGCTATTTTTAGTCTGAGTGTCATTCTTTCCGCTGCTGCCCCTGCGTTCGCTGCTGACCTCACCGGAAAGACAGTTACGGCTGTCGCTATTACCGGCAATACGGCAGTGTCTGAAAGCACCATTATGGCTGCTGTAAAGACCAAGCCAGGAGATACATTGGCGGCAGACAACATTAAACAGGACATGCAGGCGATTTATGATTTAGGCTATTTCTTTGATGTCGTGGCAAACTTCACGGAGGTTCCTGAAGGTGTTAAAGTGGTTTATACCGTCATGGAAAACCCAGCCTTGCAGGATATTGTGATTAAAGGGAATACCAAGGTGCCGACAGATAAAATCTTAAGCTTGTTAGGGGTTAAAAAGGGAACTACTCTCAACTCCAAGACACTTAATGAAAATGCTCGGGCAGTTGAACAGTACTATCATGATCAGGGCTTTATTTTAGCTAAGATCAGTGATGTATCGATGAGTCCGGGGGGAGTATTGACTGTAACTATTAATGAAGGCGCTCTCGAAGGCATTGTGGTTAAGGGGAATGAAAAGACCAAGGAAAACGTCATTACCCGTGAAATGAAACTCAAAACAGGTGAACCTTTCAATGTCAAAGACGCCCGTCGCAGCATGCAAAAAGTGTACAACCTCGGCTATTTTGAGGATGTTAACATGAAACTCAACCCAGGGAAAGATCCGAATGCTGTTGTTTTGGAAACCAGTGTTGTGGAACAAAAAACCGGCACCTTCTCTATCGGTGGTGGATATAGTAAGTCTGATGGTTTAGTTGGGATTATCGAATTAGGGGATAATAATTTCCGTGGTACTGGTGATAAAGTCAAGATTCACTGGGAATTCGGCGGCGAGGCCAGCAATAAAAACTATGAACTAGGCTATACCCGTCCTTGGCTGGATGATAAACAGACTTCATTGAGTTTTAGTTTCTATGATATGACCAATGAATACAGCGACTATTATGATAATGGTAAGCTGCGTTCCACGTATGATAAAAAGCGTCATGGCTGGGATGTTACTCTTGGCCGTCCGCAAGGCGAGTATATTCAGAACTACGTGACCTTTAAAAACCGTGAAGATCGCTATATGGGCTGGGTTGATGGAATCGACTATAATGCCGATCCTACAGATACTCACTATAATTCTGAATATAATAAAGAGTATCTGGAAGATAACTTCGGTACAACCAGAAGTGTTAGTTTAGCCCGTATTCTTGACTCAAGGGATAATGTCTTTAACCCTACTGAAGGTCAACGGTTATCGCTAACCGCTGAATTTGCTGGCCGTGCTTTTGGCGGTGACTTCAACTTCAATAAATATACAGTTGAAGATCGGCAATACCTTAAAGTAGGTCGCGATCATGTTATGGCTTTTAAAGTGGCATTAGGCTATGCCGATGGTCATATGCCGGATAGCGGCAAGTTTGCGGTCGGTGGTGCTGACACACTTCGTGGCTATGAGGATGATCAATTTAAAGGCGATAAAATGCTGACAGCTACAGCCGAATACCGTTTCCCAATTGCCAAGAAGGTACAAGGTGTTGTATTCACTGATATTGGTAAAGCCTGGGATGGTGAAGGCTATAAACTGGACGATCTTGAAGCCAGTGCCGGTGTCGGTGTCCGGGTAACCACTCCAATTGGCCCGATCCGTATCGACTATGCTCAAGGTTCTGAAGGTGGCAAAACCCACTTTAGCTTTGGTGGACAATTCTAAGCAACAATCACAGAGCCAGGCTATAGCCTGGCTCTTGTTGTAAAAAAGGAGACGGTGCTGTTAACCGCAGAGGACACAGAGGGTTACGGGCGCGAAGATTCGCGCCTAAAATTAAATTTTTCCCGTTCCCTCCGCGTACTCTGCGCCCTCTGCGGTTTAAATCGTCCCCGTTTCTTGTACTATTTTAGGCACTACCGGCATAAGATGAGGTTGGACAATGCCGCAGAATGGAGGTGCAGGCTATTTATAGAAAAACCTTGCAGACCGTTTGTTTATTACTGGCTATCTGGCTGTCTTTTCCCTATTTGGCTTTTGCCGCTGATGATACGGTTGACAGGATTAGTGTACAGATTATATCCAGTGATGCCACTCAGGTCCCACCCGTGCGCATTGCCAAGCGGATGTCAGCGAGTGTGAATACCATTGGTGAAAACCTCTTGATTGGTCACAAGGTTGCGGAAGTTGCAGACAAAAAAAACTCCTACGAAAAACTCGTTAGGGAAGTATTTGACCGGATTCTGGTTGGCTATTCGGTCACTCAGGTCGTCATTATCCCAGGGGAATCCACGCATATTAAAGTGGAGGTTTCTCCATGGGGTGAAGTGGTTCATGACGTTTCGCTGGATATTGATTATGGCAGTTTATCGCCTGAAGTTATTGGGCTGATTAAGCAGGACATGGGTAATATCGAAGAACAAATCAACAGCGTTCTGCTTGGTTTGCCAATTGATGCGGTTGATTGGGCCGGTGGTGTAGCTAAATCGGTGATTCGCGAATTGTTAGCGGCTCAACTGCCGGAATTTCGCTCGAATCTGGAGGTTATTCCAGGTAGTCGAACCATAGTCAAATTAGCACTGTTACCTCAGGGGATAACCATTCAGGAGGTTCAGATATCACTGCGATCCAGTAGTATTCCAAATATTTTACTGCTGCAGGCAAAACCGGCTATTAGCGAGTTGACCAATGGCTTGATTGGTTTACCAACAGGCTTTGTGGAGCGGCATCGTGATTATTTTACGGCCAAACTTCATGATGCGATGATTCAGCAGCCTGTTACCAAGCGTTATGGCTTAACTGTATTGCCTGCCATTCAGACCGGATCGACAACTGAAGTTAATGTCAATGTCGAAACAGCTAAATACAATGTTTCTTTAGAGGGATATCTAGATTTTGGCCGTGACCAGGACAGCACTTCGGCTAAACTTCATGTGGGAAAATATACATCTTCAAATGATGAAGCATTCGTCGAAGTCGATTTTGTACCCAGCACAGTCAGTTGGCGGTTTATCCCCGGCTGGGGGCATCGCCTAAGTTCGGCCACGACTATAGGCTTAAAATATGTAATTAATGACCAGCAGGAAATCTATTGGGTCAACCAGGATTTGGGAGAAAACTGGATGCTGCGCTTGGAGCGCAAACCACAGGCTGGAAATTCAAATGAGCTGGGTGTCAGGTACAAAATTCACGAGTTTCTTAGTGCAGAATATATTTTTGCCGATCATGAGAACTGGTTAAGATTGGTAGGGCATCTATAGTCCTTTCTTGTATAAGCCTAACTCATTTGATATAATGAAACAGGATGAAATGATTGCCATCAGGCAGAGAGAAGGAGATCACCTTATGTTGAAGTTTGAGAAAAAACAAATTAAAATCATTACACTGGCCATTGCCGTATTTTTTGTTTTGGGTATTGTCGGAATTGCCGTAACTCAATTTGGTTCGTCGCATGCCGCTGCGGCCGGCAGCGCGTCTAATGTTGGTGTTGTTAATCATCAAATGTTAGTTTCGCAGCACCCGGATATGGCAAAAGCCCAAGAAACTATGCAAGCTGAAGTCGAACAAGCGAAAAAAGATTTTGAAGCAAAATCGGCAACCATGAATGATAAAGAAAAAAGCGATTACTATATGCAATTACAACAGCGGTTGAATCTTAAACAACAAGAGCTGATTGGACCAGTGTTTGATAAGGTTGATGCGGCTATCAAAGCTGTCGCTGATGCAAAAGGTCTTAGTGTAGTCATGGATAAAAGCAATGTTGTCTATGGTGGTCAGGATATTACGGATGAAGTGTTAAAGAAGTTTTCTGCTAAAAAATAGCGCTTCTCGCATAGTTGAATAGATCTTGAGCCGAGCAGGGTTACCAGGCTCGGCTCTTTATTAGAAAGGGTGGTTTGGTGTTATTCAAACGCACATCAATACCGTTGGTTGTTATCATGGTATCTGTTGCTATCTTTGCTGCCGGCTGTTTCAATAAATCGGCTAAAGACACCAATGCTGTCCCGGCCAATATTGGCATAATCGATATGGCAAAAGCCGTCCAAGCCCATCCCAGGTATAACGAGCTTTTAAGTCAAAAACAAGAACTTAATACACTTGTTGCTCAGGGACAAGCCCAAGCCAAGCAGCAGGCAGCTGTTGCTGCTACACCGCAGTTATCTGCAAGTTCAATTCAAGACAGTGCTGCTTTAAATGCAGCCTTAGAGCAGGAATTTAAAGAGAAAATGACGGCTAAGCAGTCTGAACTTCATCAAAAGTTATCGGTCAAGGCTGAGGCCTTACGCCAGCAATTGACAGATCAAATGAACGCTTATACGGCTGAGCTTGATAAAGAATACCAGCCTCAAATTTTTAATCTGCAGCTCAAACTAAAAACCGTCCAATTAAAAAAGGAAGAAATGGAAGCGTTGCAGACGGAAATCGAAAAATTGCAGCAAACACGTCACGAAATGCTCACCCTTAAAGAGAAACAACTGGCTGAACAGATGGATGCCGCTATGGCCCCGGAGCAAGCCGCGGTTGAACAGCAACTTGCCGACTTCTCAAAACAATTAAATAGTCAATTAGCAGAAAAAGCTGCTGTTAAAGGAGCAGAGATTTCCAGCAGGAATCAGGCTGGTATATCTGCTTTAACTACCAGTACTGCTGATAATGGCTTGCGCGAATTGGAACAGAAGGCTGGATTAAAACGTCAGGAAATTGCCGCTTTAGAGCAAACGATTATTCAAGATGTGAGGGATAAAGCAGCTAAAGTTGCAGCTGAGCGCCAATTAGACAGTGTTATTACCAACGTGCAAGTCAATATAACTGCTGTTGATATTACAGAAGCCGTAATTGCCGAGTTTAAGAAGTAGTGATGCCGTGCATAATATTAGGAGACGCTTAAACAGTCTCCTGTGACTGTAAAGACTTCGCAAGCTTTAAAACTAAGGAATGAATTGGAGGATTCAATGATGAGAATGACTAAAAAATATGTATTTCTGCTTATGGTCGTATTTGTCGCAGTTTTTTTAATTAGCGGCTGCAGTGCGAGCAATCAAACTGTTGGTGTTCTTGACGTCAACAAAGTCATGACAGAGAGCCCTAAAGTGAAGCAATTTCAAGATCAATTAAATGCTCGTGGTAAAGAATTGAGTGACCAGTTGGAGAAAGATAAAGCGGGTCTTAGTGCTGAAGAGTTTCAAAAGAAGCAGGAAGCAGCCTATGGAGAATTTCTTAAAACGAAACAGGATTTAGAAAGTCAAATCGATACAACAATCAAACAAGCTCTTGATCAAATTGCTCAAGAGAAGAAACTGGGTGTTGTACTATATAAAAATGGTGTAGCACAAGGTGGCGTTGATATTACCGATGACGTCATCAAAAAACTGCAATAGCCATCCGGGAGGATTTCCGTTGGAAAAGACATTAAAAGAAATCGCCGAACTGGTCGATGGAGAATTATTGGGTGAGGAAGATTTAGTGATTACCGGCGTAACCAATATAGAGGAAGCCGGCCAGAACGATATTACCTTCGCAGTTCCCCCGCATTTGGAGAAAGCTGTGGCGTCTGAAGCAGCTGCTGTGATCATACCGGATACCATAACGGAATTTGCCAAGCCGGCTATTCGTGTGGCCAATCCGCGCATGGCTTTTACAAAGTTGTTAGAGGCTTTTACTCCGCCTATAATGGTTAAACGGGAAATTCACGCTACTGCTGTACTGGGGCGTAATGTACAACTGGGACAGAATGTAGCGATTATGCCTTATGCCGTTATTGCTGATGATGTGGTTATTGGTGATAACACTGTGATCTATCCGCATGCTTATATCGGTCAGGGAGCTAAGATTGGTGCGGATGTATTGATTCATGCCAATGTTACAATTCGTGAATATTGCCAGGTGGGTAACCGTGTCATCGTCCAGAACGGATCGGTAATTGGCAGTGACGGGTTTGGTTATGTGACGGTTCAGGGACGCCATCATAAAGTTCCGCAGGTTGGGATCGTCGTAATTGAAGATGATGTTGAAGTCGGGGCCAATGTCGGAATTGACCGGGCGACGACGGGGAGTACCATTGTTAGACAAGGAACTAAGATTGATAATTTCGTTCATTTGGCTCACAATGTGACTGTTGGAGAAAACTGCCTGTTCGTAGCCTTTACCGGCATTGCGGGTAGTGCTAAAATTGGCAATAATGTCACATTTGCCGGGCAGTCAGGCAGTGCGGGGCATTTAACCATTGGCGATAATTGTGTCTTTGCAGCCCGTTCGGCCATTATTAGCGATGTTCCATCAGGATCGTTCTATGCCGGTTTTCCGGCGAGGCCTCATAAAGAATGGCTGCGGGCTGAAGCCTCGCTTCATAAGCTGCCGGACTTATTAAAAAAAGTCCGGGATTTAGAAAAACGCCTGGCGCAAATGGAAGAGAAAAAATAGTTATCTGAAATAATTTGAACCACAGAGTACGCAGAGGACACAGAGGGGACGATGGTGCGATGATGCATGCATTGGAATTTATTATACTCTGTCGCGTGGTGTACTCTGTGGTTAAACTTGCGCGTAAGCGCTTTTTTTGTTGCAGATATTACCTGCGGGTATAAGCAGGATAACGGGATTAGCATGGGGAATAAATACAAGAAACTATGACTATTTTCGACAGTTTTTAGGAGGAAATTTACACATGAAAAAAATAATGTTGGCAACTGTTTGTGCCGCTTTTATGGTGGCTGCTCCTGTGGCAGCCGCGCCGTCTGTTAATGGTTCAACTGGCTTGATTAATACACCGTCTGCCGATGTCCTGCGGGAAGGCCAGTTCTCTTTAGGCTATTATAATACCAGAGAAGGCGGCGTAGGCGTATTTAATACCAATGTTGCTCCCAATCTCGAAATTGGTGTTGCCGGTTTTCGCTATGATAATCAATCTAATAAAAACTATCTTAACGCCAAGTTTGGGTTATTGCCGGAAACTGTTCTGTCACCAGGTTTGGCTATTGGTGTCGAAGATGCTGCGGATAAAACTGACCGTTCTTATTATGCTGTGGCTAGTAAAGGGCTTCCCCTTGGCTTTAGAATTCATGCCGGTGTAGGGAGTGGCCGTTATGATGGCTTTTTCGCCGGTGTTGAAAAAACTATTAATCCGGTCAGTGTTTTAACTGGAAATAGTACTTTTCCGGCGACAACCTTAATTGCTGAGTATGATGGCCGTGATATGAATTATGGTGCCAGAATGTCAATCATTCCTGGACTGAAACTGGATGCCGGTTGGCGCCATGATAAAACTTATGTAGGGATAACCTTTACTAACTAGGGCTCCTGTTGCCAGTTGGGATGCTAGGAGGAGGAATACATGCTTTATAAAACGATTAAAATACTCAGTTTTATTGTCTGTATTCTACCGCGAACATTGAGAAGAGTGACAGGCAATGGGTTAGGCCAGTTATGCTGGTTGATGATACCGAAAAAACGCAAAACTATGGCAATTCATAACGTTACTCAAGGGTTAAATGTTTCTGTAAGTCAGGCTGAGACTATTGTCAGGCTAAGTACCGTCCGCTTTGGGCGTATGTTTTTGGAAGTACTGGCTTTTCCAAGAATAAAAAAAGAGATCAATCAACAAATTTATTTTGATGGGAAAGATTATTTGACAGAAGCCTTGGCTCATGGACGGGGGGCAGTTGTAGCTACCTCTCACAGTGGCAATTGGGAACTGCTGGGAGCGGCGTTAGCGCTTAATGGTTTTCCAATGATTGCTGTGGCCCAAAAACAGACCAATGCTGAGATGGATCGTTTCATTAATGACTACCGTACTCTAGTTGGGATGCATGTAACCTATAAAACCGGTGTACGTGAAATGGTCAAAATGTTATCTGCTGGAAAAGTCATTGGCATGTTAATGGACCAGGATGCCGGTAGGGATGGTGTTTTTGTCGACTTCTTTCAGCGCCAGGCTTCGGCTCCCAAGGGACCGGCTTTTTTAGCCCGAATGAAGAATGCACCCATTGTTCCAACTTTTATTACCGAAAATACGGATGGTACTCATACTGTGCTTATTCAGAAACCAATTTGGGTCGGGCAGACCGAAGATAAAGAGCACGATATCTTGGTGGCAACTCAGCAATTAACGAAAATCATTGAACAACACATTATTTCTCACCCGCAAGAGTGGTTTTGGCTTCATAATCGCTGGAAGTCACGGCCTCAAGAAAACTGATGCTGTCCTTAAAGAATACTTTGTCACACAAAGTATTCTTTTTTTGTCCCTTTTGTGCACTTTGATTCTTTGTGGCAAGAATATACATTGTCATTCGGAAAAAAGTATATAAAAATACACATAAAAAGTATATACTTATAGACAAAAATATGATAGATGTGCTATAATAGCTCCTTGAGAAAAGGGGTGAAGAAAGTGGGGAAATACTTAGCCAAGTGCAAAAGAATACTGACAAGAAGTATTCTTAAAAATACGTTTAACCGTGACTTGCTGATGCTGCTTATAGTCAGTATCGTAATAGGCTCCCTGGTTTCCAGTACCGTTTCTTATAGTGCGAATGCATATTTTTCCAAGACTTTGGCAAGTCTTGTCGGTGACTATGGAGAATATGATATTCTGATTCAAGTTCGTGAAGAAATGAAAGAAGATTCAGCTATACAAATTCAAAAAATTATTGATGATACTTTTCAAGGCGCAAGGCTAAAAGAGGGACCAACTCTTACCGGAAAAACCAATTTCTTTATTGCCCTGCCGGATCAATACAAAACGAAACAGACTTATGAGAACTTAGGTAAGATTTTTGGTAGTATTCCCGGCGGAGCCGGGGCTGGTGTTCTTACTGAGCCACGGCTGACTATTCGTGGTGTTCCGGAAGGCGCCAAAAATATGCTGATGGAAAAAATTACGCAGATGGAGGGTGTCCGCTTTGTATTCCGTGACGGATCTTCTGTTGGCGTGATTATGACTTCGTTGGACAAAACAGCGGCTGTCAATGCGCAAATCAAAAGCATATTGAATTCTTATCAGGTAGTCGAAATTAGTTTCCCTGTTGGTGCGGAGCCTACCAATCCAATCCGCCTTGGCGAAGCTATTGCCAACGATATGCAAACTCAACTGAAGGCAGAGTTTGCTCAAAATGTTTCCATAGATGGCAAAAATGATAACATGACTTATATGGTAAGTACCATGATGGAATTGAAACGCTTTCTAGTTGCCTATGCTTCACAGGTATTTATCAGTCCTGTGGCCGGAATTAAGCTGACAAAAGGCGATACCGTAGTCTTTCAAGGCAGTTCTGCCAATATGCCGACTGTGGGCAGTTCCCCGGACCGAGGGAATGTCATCGTAGCTGTTACCGGGATCCGCAGTGACGGCGTAGCAGAGGGGACGATTACACAGGGGGATGCAGCGCTGCTGAGTCATAATCAAGGATACAAGTTGATAAACAATATTATTGGCGATTATGTAGGAACTGCAACTTATCAAAACCCACGTCAACAATTGGGCTCAGCCTTAACAGAAACAACCAAACTGGTGGGCCAAATACCGGGCTTTGCCCAGGATTCAAGCAATATGAGCCAAATTGCATTGTCTGCGTTGGATAGTTATGGCAGTAATATTGGTACCATTGAAAAAACCATGCAAAATATGCAAACTGCCGGCAATGCCATTCAGAGTGCTACCAGCGGTTTGGCGAATATTAATACAAGTGCGATACAAAACCAATTGGATAGTTCTTCCCGGGCAATGGGAGGGCTTATTAATACCTTGCAAGTGGTGCGGTTGCTCAGCCCTGACGTGAGTTCTTCAATTGATAATCTATCGAGTACGCAACGTGGCCTTGATCAGATAAAAACAGGCTTAAATTCATTGGATCATGTCGCAGCCGATGCCCGTCAGGCGAAAAGTACTATTGACCAGGTTGTTGCAAATGGCAGTAGTACTCTGGCGTCACTGCGAGAGTTTGATATTGCCGGGGCCAAAAGTAATTTGCTTACTGCTAATGAGCATTTGGCTCAACTCAAACAATTGGACGTACCGCTTATTACAACCCAACTGACTTATATGGCGGCAGCGGCACCCAACTTGAAGGATGAAGAGATTAGTCGCTCGGTGGCGGTATTGGATCAATTTATTGACGGACAGGCTATTCCTGGCCAGCGTATACAAATATTGACCACCAGTGCGATTAGCACCGATGCGATAGCCCCTATTGTGCACAATCAGATTGGCCATGATAATGTTTCGCTGTATTCCAGTGCATTGGGGGTTATTGAACCGAATACACGCAGTGAAGTATATCAGCTATTGAATGAAGTAAAAGCTGTTTTGGCCGCTATGGCGGCGATTATTGTTACCGTCTTATTCTTGGTGCTTGATCACACTGCGGTTATGACTGTTATTCGTCGCAAGCGTTTAGTTAATAAGACCAAAGTGCGTGGCTGGCGGGGAATGGCAGTGCGTGTAGCGATTACCTTTACTGCGCCTGAACGCCAATATGGAATGATGGTCGGCGCAGTGATGTTGACAGCTATCTTCGTGATCAGTGGCGGTGGAATCCCCTATCTTCCTTGGTTTGGCGTACCACTTATTGGTGCAGTGCTTGGTTTGCTTGTGGCTAACTATGCAGAAAAAATTAGCCCTATCTCCAGTGAGGAAGTCATGGCGGGTGAATCTTTAGGTATGTCTTTTGACGAAATCATGAGGGAGATTGTTGTGCCAAGCGGCCGTCCTGGGCTGTTGCAGAAACTCAATAGCCGTAAAGTGAAGTTTAGGTAAAAAACACTTTTAACCGCAAAGTACTCAAAGTACACGAAGGGGACGCAATAGGGTTTCTGGAGGCTAAATATTAGAAAGAGGTGATAGAATGCTGAAGATTGATCATCTAACGAAGAAATTTGGCAGTTTAGTGGCTGTAGATGATTTTAATCTGCAGGTTGGGCGGGGCGAAACCGTGGTGTTGATGGGGCCTTCCGGGTGTGGAAAATCGACAACCATCCGAACCATCAACCGGTTAGTTGAACCGGACTGCGGCTCTATTCATTTTGCTGGGATTGACATTACCAAGTTATCCGAAGATGAATTGATGGCCACTCGTAAAAAAATTGGTTTCGTATTTCAGCATTTCAATCTGATTCATCGTTTATCAGCCTTGGATAATGTGATGCTTGGCCTTGTGATGGCTGGAACACCGCCGGAAATTGCCCGCTATAAGGCGACAGAAGCTTTGACAAAAGTAGGACTGGAAAATCATCTAACCCATAAACCTGATCAGATGTCAGGTGGTCAGCAGCAACGGGTCGGTATTGCCAGAGCTTTGGCTTTTGAACCTGAGCTGATGTTGTGGGATGAGCCGACGGCATCCTTGGATCCTATTTTGGTTAGAGAAGTCCTGGTGGTCATGGAAGAATTGGCTAAATACCGTTCCAGTACGATGCTGGTTGTTACTCATGAGTTGTCGTTTGCGCTCCACGTAGCAGACCGTATTGTACTGATGAATAAAGGTAAAGTCGTTGAGGAAGGTATTCCTTCCCAAGTATTTGTAGACCCGCAATCCTCCATTGGTCAGCAATATAAAGAACTCATCGAATACCAAATGAACACTAGTGCCCTTACTCTCGCGGGTAAACGAATTGCCTAATTATTGAACCACAGAGGACACAGAGTACGCAGAGGGTGACGGCGCGATAGCTATCGCGCTAATACCCGCAGATGATTTATTACTTCAGGCGAGTAAGTAAAAGACAAGATGTAAAGCGCGAATATTATTGCTTAATCCATCAGTTCCCTCTGTGACCTCTGCGTACTCTGTGGTTAATATACCAAATCTTGAAAATTTTGAAAAACGCCCCCTTGCAGGAAGAGCTAATATTTTGTAGAATAAACAAAGGTTATCATGTCAGGAGGATTTTCATGCAGCACCAAAATACAATTGGCAGGCCGGTAACATACACCGGTATTGGACTTCATTCCGGACGGGATGTTACCATTACCTTAAAACCTGCATCCGTGGATACCGGAATTGTTTTCGAACGGGTTGATTTACCCGGTTCTCCTCAAGTTGCAGCTAAAGCCAGTAATGTCACTGCTGCGATGCGGGCTACAACGTTAGAATCTGGAGCCGCTAAGGTTTTTACTGTAGAGCATTTATTGGCCGCTTTTTCGGCCATGCAGGTTGATAATTGCCTGGTAGAAATTGACTCGGTTGAGCCTCCTGTAGCAGATGGCAGTGCATTGCCGTTCGTCGAATTAATCCAACAAGCCGGTATAAAAGAACAAGATGCAGCCAGAAGGGTTTTAGCAGTCAGTACAGCGCAAGTGGTGCGGCATTCCGATAAGTTTATTGCTGTTTTGCCATATGACGGTCTAAGAATTACCTTTACCTCGATTAATCCGCATCCCTTACTTGGGGTTCAGTTCGGTGATTATGAGATTACACCCGAAGTCTTTGTGAAAGAGCTTGCACCAGCTCGAACGATTGGCTTTATGCATGAAGTAGAAGCACTTCAGGCACAAGGGCTGGCATTGGGCGGTAGTCTCGAGAATGCTGTTGTCTATGATGATAACACGGTACTGACACCGCTGAGGTTTGAAGATGAATTGGTGCGGCATAAAATTTTAGATGTCATTGGCGATGTTGCTCTCGCCGGATGTGTGAGAGGTCATATTATTGCTGTGAAATCAGGCCATGCGTTAAATACGGCAGTGGCACAAAAAATATTAGCCAATACAAGTGATTGTTTAGCATAATCATCGAGTGATTGTGTAATTTTGCGAGGGAGTTGAATATTATAATGTTATCGGCGACTGAAATACAAAAAATTATACCTCATCGGTATCCATTTTTATTGGTGGATAGAATCATTGAATTAGAACCCATGAAACGGGCAGTAGGTATTAAAAATGTTACTATTACTGAGCCTTTCTTTCAGGGGCATTTTCCCGGACAACCGGTTATGCCTGGCGTTTTGATTTTAGAAGCCATGGCTCAAGTTGGCGCGGTAGCAGCACTTTATCCACCGGAAAATCGTGGTAAAGTAGCTTTGTTTGCCAGTATCGATCGTGTAAAATTCAGAAAGCCTGTCGTGCCTGGCGATCAACTACAAATGGTGGCAGAGTTGGTTAAAGTACGTGGTGGAATGGGAAAACTATGGTGTGAAGCTTTTGTTGATGGTCAAGTTGTTGCTGAAGGCGAATTAATGTTTGCTTTATCTTAACAAGCTTATTCAGGACCTTTTCCATTTGATGTAAATACGAGTAAAAATAAGAAAAAATGCAAACTAGTTAAAAATGGCTGCAATCGTTAGATATCATGACTTAAGTCAATAAAAAGGCTGATTTTGGCGAAATATAGGCAGCCGAAATTGGTTTCATCGGTTGGACTATATAAACAATCATGATGATAAAAATGAGCTTTATTATTTAGAAGGGCGAGACGCTTGGTCTCGATTAGAAGGAGTTGATATGCTGATGAAACCGGAAAAGGTTGTAATCGCTTTACGCAAAATCCATGAAACGGCGGTTGTTCATCCTGGTGCCCGCATCGGCAAAGATGTAGAAATTGGTCCTTATGCGGTCATTGGTGAAAACGTACTCATAGACGATGGAACAAAAATTGGTGCTCATGCTGTTATTGACGGCTGGACCAGTATCGGAAAAAACTGTGTGATTTACCCCGGTGCCTCGATTGGCTCGGAACCACAAGATTTAAAATTCCGTGGCGAAAAAAGCTATGTATTTATTGGCGATAATACTAAAATTAGAGAATTTGCCACTGTAAACCGGGCAACCGGTGAAGGTGAGGAAACACGGGTTGGCTCTAATTGCATGCTGCAGGCATATACTCATGTTGCTCATAATTGTGTAGTAGGTAATCATGTTATTATGTCTAACGCTGCAACTTTAGCCGGTCATGTTGTGGTTGAAGACAGGGCTGTTATTGGCGGCTTAGCGGGTGTTCATCAATTTGTAAAAATTGGACGCAATGCCATGGTAGGAGGTCTAACCAAAATTGTTCAAGATGTACCTCCTTATGTCATTGTTGACGGACATCCGGCTAAGGTTTCCGGGCTTAATAGTGTTGGAATGTCTCGAGCCGGTATTAACGCAGCATCTCGCAGCTTGATTAAAAAAGCTTATAAACTTCTTTATCGTTCTGGTTTAAGTTTAGCTCAAGCCATTGCGATGATTGAGCAAGAGGTTGACTCTTGTGAAGAGGTTGAGCATTTCCTGCGCTTCCTGCGTAATGCTGAGCGCGGCATTTGCCGGGGTCGTAAGGATGCGAATGCTTAATCCCTTTTGATACAGTTTCAAAGGAGATCGTGCTGATGAAAAAAGTTGGTTTATTGGCCGGGATCGGACGATTGCCGGTAGAATTTGCCCGTGCCGCTCGCGGCATGGGCTTTAGCGTGATAGCGGTGGCCATGGTTCCAGGTGTTGATGATGAGTTAAGTCAGGTAGTTGATAAATTTCATCCAATTAGTATTGGGCAGTTGAATACCATCATTACCACATTGCGAACCGAAGGGGTTACCGAAGTCACCATGCTGGGAAAAGTGACGAAGGAATTTTTATTTAGCGGTACTGTTCCTATGGATAATAGGATTAGGCAAATGTTTGCCGGACTTCAAGACAATAGTGATGATACCATTATGATGGCCTTTGTGCGTGAATTAGCCTGTGATGGCATCCGCGTGTTTGATCAGACAGCCCTCATCCGTTCCTTAATGCCGGTACCTGGTGTACTCACTCAGCGAGAGCCTTCTGTTACGGAACAAGCGGATATGGAATTTGGTTTTAAAATGGCTAAAGCTATTGGCGGTTTGGATATTGGACAAACTGTAGTCGTAAAAAATCTGGCCGTAATGGCTGTAGAGGCTATCGAAGGTACAGATGTTTGTATCCGCCGGGGTGGACAATTAAGCCGTGGCGGTGCAACGGTAGCCAAAGTCGCTAAACCTGAACAAGATTCACGGTTTGACGTTCCGGCAGTTGGCCTCAATACTATTGAAGCCATGTGTGAGGCAAAGGCAACGGCACTGGTGATTGAAGCCGGTAAAACTTTAGTGGTTGAACGGGAAAAAGTTATTAAAATGGCAGACGACAATGGCATAACAATTGTCGCAATGTAAATAATTAATAATAAGACGCGAAGGGCGCGGAGGATGTTTGTCACTAAGCGTCTTCGCGTTTTTATCTATTTGTGGAAATGCTGTTTTAAACCACAAAGGACGCAAAGGACATTGCGCGATAGCTATCGCGCTGAAGTTTCGTATCTCCTTTGAGTCTTTCGAGTACTTTGCGTTAACGTATTCTTTTTATGGAGGCAAACTATGTACAAAGTCATGATTTCAGTAGGCGAGGCATCAGGAGATTTACATGGGGCCAGTGTAGCCAATGCGTTGAAAAATATTCAGCCTGATATAAAGTTATTCGGGATGGGTGGACAGGCTATGCGGTCAGCCGGTGTAGATGTTGTTCATGATATCGCCGACTTGGGGGTTATTGGCTTTGTCGAAGTCGTAAAAAATCTGCCACGTTTATTTAAGTTGCGTGACAGCCTTGTCGAATTGATGCACTTTGAACGTCCGGATGTTTTAGTCGTGATCGACTACCCGGATTTTAACATGCGTTTAGCTGCGAAAGCTAAAGAAATTGGCATTCCGGTTGTATCATATATTAGTCCCTCAGCCTGGGCATGGCGCAAAGGGCGGGCTAAGGATGTGGCGAAAGTCGTTGATCGACTGGCCGCCATTTTCCCTTTTGAAGCCGATGTCTACCGTGAAGCCGGAGCCAATGTTACTTTTGTGGGCCATCCGTTGTTGGATATTGTTAAGCCCAGCATGTCAAGAGCAGATGCTTATTCATTTTTTACGGCTGATCCTAATAATCCGATTGTATTGTTGCTTCCGGGCAGTCGTACTCAGGAAATAACAAATTTATTACCTGTAATGTTGGCTGCGGCTGAAAAAATTGTCAAACAGGTACCGGATTGTCAGTTTTATCTGCCAGTTGCCTCGACAATTTCCCGGGAAATGCTGCAAAATATTCTCAAAAATTATTCTTTGAAAGTTACGCTTACCGATGAGAATACCTACGATTTAATGAGCATTGCCAATACGGCTATCGCCGCATCTGGAACAGTGACACTTGAGGCGGCATTGCTAAAACTTCCTTGTGTTGTGATTTATAAAATGGCAACGCTGACATATTGGCTGGGTAAACTCTTGGTTAAAATTCCTCACTTTAGCTTGCCGAATATTGTAGCCGGACGCCAAGTGATACCCGAGCTTTTACAAGATGCGGTGAGTGCGGATCAAATTACCAGAAAAATTCTACCCATGTTGTTAGATAATCAGGAAAAGAATCGTCTCCAACATGATTTAACAGAGGTACGTCAGAAGCTGGGGGACATTGGTGCCGTCGATCGGGTGGCTCGAGTCATTATTGAGGTAGCCCAAGCAAAATCCGGAGGGAACAATGAACACATATAAACGATTAATTAGTTACATTCGACCTTATTTGCCTAGACTGTACTTGGCTGTCATTTGTATTGTTGCAGCAGCTAGTGCCAATCTTTATGTGCCTTGGGTCATCAAGGAAGTAATTGACCAGGTTTTGGCTGAGAAAGATATGATGATGCTTAATACCATTGCTATCGGAATTGTTATTGTTTATCTGCTGCGAGGTATTTTCTTTTATGGTCAAACTTACTTGATGGCCTATATTGGCCAGCGGGTCATTATTGATATTCGACAGGCTGTTTATCGCCATTTACAGCGATTGTCACTGTCTTATTATGAAAAAAGGCAAACCGGGACAATTATGAGTTATATCACCAATGATGTGGCAGCGCTCCAGAATGCCTTTGTTGAGAGCATTATTGAATTAGTTACGGAACTATCTATTTTAACTGGATCAATTGTTATGATGTTTTATCTTCATTGGAAATTATCAATGCTTACGCTAGTTACGACACCGTTGGTGGCATATGCGATCAGTGTCTTTGGTAAGAAATTGCGTAGGAATAGTGCCGTAGTACAAGAACGGGTTGCCGATATTACATCAGTACTGCAGGAAGCTATTTCTGCAGTACGTGTTGTGAAATCTTTTGTGCGTGAAGACTATGAAACTGAACGTTTTGCCAAAGAAAATTTTTCAAATTTTCGGGCGCAAATGAAAAATGCTCAAATTTCGGCAACTTTGACTCCAGTTATTGAATTTCTGGCGGCGCTGGGTGTAACTGTAATCATTTGGTATGGTGGCTGGGAAGTTATTAATGGCCATTTGACGGCTGGCGCACTTATTGCTTTTTTAGTCTATGCCGTAAACCTTTCTAATCCTATAAAACGTCTAAGCAAAGTCTATGCAAATATTCAACGGGCTTTGGCAGCTGCTGAACGGGTATTTAGTGTTTTGGATACCAAACCGGAAATTCAAGATATGCCTGGGGCAATGGAGTTGCCTGCTATCGACGGTGAAGTGGCTTTTCATAAGATTACATTTGAATATAAACCAGGCGAACCAGTATTAAGCAATATCTCATTAGAAGCGAAAGTCGGTCAAATGGTTGCTATTGTGGGTCCAAGTGGTGCGGGTAAGACTACGATTGCCAATCTGATTCCTCGTTTTTACGAACCCACTCAAGGCTATGTGAGCATTGATGGCATTGATATTAAAACAGTTACCCTGGATTCTTTGCGGAAGCAAATCGGTATTGTGCCGCAGGAGACAGTTTTATTTAATGGCAGTGTTTATGATAATATCTTATATGGCGATCTTGACGCAAACTATGATGAAGTTATCTCAGCAGCAAAGGCAGCAAATGCGCATAATTTTATTACCGAAATGCCGGATGGTTATGATACACAAATTGGTGAAAGAGGCTCCAAGCTTTCTGGAGGGCAGCGCCAGCGAATTGCGATTGCGCGGGCTATTTTAAAAAATCCCCGAGTCCTTATTTTGGATGAAGCTACGTCAGCTTTGGATACTGAAAGTGAAAAGCTAGTGCAAGAAGCTCTTGATAAACTGATGATAGGAAGAACCTCTTTTGTGATCGCTCACCGTTTGTCGACAATTCTGCGCGCAGATCTTATTTTGGTGATGGAACGGGGAAAAATCGTCGAGCGGGGAACCCATGCCGAACTTCTGGCAATGGGAGGACTTTACAGCAAATTGCACGAAGTTCAATTTAATAAGAAAGAATAAATTGAACCACCGAGTATACAGAGGTCACAAAGGGTTACGGTTGCAATAATTATCGCGACAATACTTCTTGGGTAAACTCTCCGCGTACTTTGTGTACTCTATGGTTAGCAGAATAAGTACTTAAAAAAGTGAGGTATCCGGTAGATGCAATTTTTATACAATTTAGTAGCCCTTCTACTTGTCGTACTGGCATTACCGGTATTTATTTTCCGCACGTTCCATGAGGCTGGCTTTGCCGAACGGCTGCGCCAAAGTTTTGGCTTTTTGCCTGAAGATGTGTTGAAACCGGTTGCTCAAAAAAAATGTATTTGGCTGCATGCTGCCTCAGTGGGAGAGATTGTTGCTGCCAGTCCAATTGTTAAGGAATTTCGCCGGGAACTGCCGGAATATCCTATCCTCGTTTCAGTTGTTACGGCTAGTGGTTATGCTATGGCTAAACGAATTATCAAAGATGCTGACAGCATCATTTACTTTCCCCTGGACTTACCATGGTTAAGCACCTGGGTTGTAGGCAAAATTATGCCTCGTGTTTTTTTACCTGTAGAAACTGAACTTTGGCCTAACTTTCTAAAAGCAGCTAGGCGCTATCATATTCCAGTCATGATGGTAAATGGCCGAATTAGTGATAAAAGTGTCAAACGCTATCATTATTTACGAGGAATTCTTAGCGATATGATTGGTACTGTAGTCAAGTTTTGTATGCAGTCCAAAATTGACGCTCAGTATATTATCGAACTCGGTGCCGATCCCAGTCGGGTCATTGTAACTGGCAATACTAAGTTTGATCAGACCTATACCGATGTGAGCGATGATGAAAAACAGCAGCTTCTGGATGAAATGGGTATCGCGAACCATCATCCCATTTTGCTGGCTGGCAGTACTCATAAAGGTGAAGAAGAAATTATTTTTGCGGCGTTTAAGGCTGTGAAGGCGCAGTTTGCCGACGCCCGTTTGGTCTTAGCGCCACGGGATATTATGCGGGCTGATGAAGTCATTCATTTAGCGGCTGGCTTTGAATTAACAGCCAAGCGGCGTACTATATTGCAAGAACAGTCTGGAACCGGCCATGAAATTGTCATTCTTGATACCATTGGTGAATTAGGTAAGGTTTATAGTATTGGGGATATCATTTTCGTAGGCGGCAGTCTGATTCCTCATGGCGGGCACAATATTTTAGAACCAGCCGCTCACGGCAAACCTATTCTGATTGGCCCGCATATGCATAACTTTAAAGATACTTATGCGCTGTTTTCTTCCAGAAATGCTTGCCTGACTGTAACAGATGTCAATCAACTTGTGGAGAAAGTATTAGAACTTTTAAATAACGATCCATTGCGGCAAGCTATGGCCAATGAAACCCTCGCTATTATTAAAGAAAATCGTGGTGCGGCACATGCCAGTGCTTTGCATCTGAAAGGCTTGCTTGCCCAATGTCAGAACAAACTAATTAGAAGGCGGAACGGATAATGCGCCAAAGAGAAGCGTTTCAGACGTATTTATATAAAACTGTACATGGTGAAAAGCGGGGGTTAATAGCAGCGGTCTTGCTGGCAATACTGCGTGTATTTTCACTGATTTATGGTCTAGGTGTATCAATAAAATTGGGCTTGTACCAATGGGGATTGATAAAACGGCATCAATTGGATTGTAAAGTTATCAGTTTAGGCAATATTACAGTGGGTGGTACTGGCAAAACTCCGACTGCTCAAAGACTGGCTGCGTTAATTCGCGACATGGGTTATCGAGTTGTTATTCTAAACCGGGGTTATCGAGCCGGCTGGAAAGGGCAAATTGGTGTTGTTTCCGATGGACAAAAAATCTATATGTCGGTCACTGAAGCTGGTGATGAAGCTTATTTGCTGGCAAAAAATTTACCAGGAGTACCCGTTTTGATTGGCAGAGACCGATCGATTACCGGTGAATATGCCGTCAAGGAATTACAGGCGCAAGTAGTTATTTTAGATGATGGCTATCAGCACTGGAAATTACTTCGCGATCTGGATATTGTTCTTATTGATTCACTCAACATGTTCGGCAATAACTTTTTATTACCACGGGGGACTTTGCGTGAACCGCTTTCCCATCTTAATCGTGCTCATGCCTGTTTGTTAACGAAAGTGGACCAATCTACCGCTGATTCCCGCGATGTGATTCGTGAAGCCATTACCCGCTATAATGAGCAGGCCTTGATTGTTGAAAGCATTCACAACCCAAGGCGCTTTATTGAAATAGCGGACTGGTATAAAGGAGTCCGCAGTCAAAGTATTGAGTTGGACAATCTTAAAGATCGGCAGGTTACCGCTTTTTCAGCTATCGGTAATCCAACCTCTTTTGAACAAACCATTACCGATATCGGTCCTAAATTAGTGGATGGAATCCGCTTTCCTGATCACCATGATTACACGATGGCGGAAATGCAGGAAGTTATGCAAAAGGCCGTTGATAAAGGTGCCTGTGCGCTCATTACTACGGAAAAAGATGCGGTTAAAATTCCGGCTGAATTTATTCATTCCGAACGTCCTCTGCCCGTTTATGTACTTGGTATTGAAGTGTGCTTTCTTGATGGGCAGGAAGATTTTATGAAACTGATTAAAAGAACGATGGGGTGACGGACTTTAACCACAAAGTACTCGAAGGACTCAAAGGGAACACGATGGCTATCGCGTAATGTTTTTGTGATTCCTTCGCGTACTTTGTGCCCTTTGCGGTTAAACCAATTGTTTTTCTACAGGAGGTTTTGTATGAATATCCTTTGTGTTATACCGGCACGCTATGCTTCAACCCGTTTGCCGGGCAAGCCACTTGCCGATATTGCTGGTAAGCCTATGATCCAGCATGTTTATGAGAGGGCTCAAATGGCAAAGCGGCCGACTCAAGTACTGGTAGCCACTGATCATGAGCTGGTTTATCAGGCTGTACACGCCTTTGGGGGTGAAGTCATAATGACATCGCCTGATCATCCGACCGGGACAGATCGACTAGCTGAGGTAGCTGACAGTTTCCCGGACGTTGATATTATCATTAACGTACAAGGAGATGAGCCGCTTATCGAGCCACAAATTATTGATGATTTAGCGGCTGTTTTTGATAATCGTCCGGATTTGTCGATGGCAACGATCATGACCCATATGCCTGAACATGAATGGGATAACCCGAATGCCGTTAAAGTGATTACAGATTTACAGGGCAATGCTCTTTATTTCTCACGCTCCCGTATTCCCTATCCGCGAGTTACGACGGTTGGTCTTCCTGTGTACAAGCATCTGGGAATTTACGCTTATCGGAGAGATTTTTTGCTTAAATATGCAAAACTGGAACCTACTCCGTTAGAACGTACTGAATCTCTTGAACAACTCCGTGCCTTAGAGCATGGTTACCGGATTAAAGTGGTAAAAACTGATTTTGAATCTATCGGCGTTGATACGGTCGAAGATCTTGAGCGGGTCAATCAATTATTACAGGAGAAACGGATTAACCGCAGAGTACGCTGAGGACGCAGAGGGCTACGAAAGAGCCCAGCGCGTAATATCGCGCCGAAATTTTAAATTCCACTCTGCGCACTCTGCGGTTCGAAAATCGTTCCCTATTATCCTGAATTATTCCGAAGGAGGTATTACTATGAATCTTGTTAACATTGGCTCCATCACAGTTGGGGGACAGCAGCCTTTGGCTTTGATTGCCGGCCCGTGCGTACTGGAAGGCTATGAACGCTCCCTGAAGATTGGTAAATCGATTAAGGCTATCACGGATCGTCTTGGCGTTCCCTATATTTTTAAGGCATCCTTTGATAAAGCGAACCGTTCTTCTTATGCTTCATTTCGTGGTCCTGGCTTAGAGGAAGGTTTAGCCATCTTAAAACAAATTAAGCAAGAACTTGGTGTGCCTGTGGTCAGTGATATCCATGATGTATCACAAGTTGAGGATGCAGCCGAAGTACTCGATATTTTACAAATACCGGCTTTTTTGTCCCGGCAGACGGATCTGGTTTATCAAGCCGCTCTAACTGGAAAAACGGTTAATGTTAAAAAAGGTCAATTTTTAGCACCCAATGATATGAAAAATGTTATTACTAAAATGCGTGAAGCCGGTAATGAGAATATCCTGTTAACCGAACGTGGCGCTAGCTTTGGCTATAACAATCTGGTGGTCGATATGCGTAGTTTGGCAATTATGCGCTCATTGGGTTATCCAATCGTCTTTGATGCTACTCATAGTGTACAGCTTCCTGGTGGCGCTGGTACAAGCTCAGCAGGTCAACGCGAATACGTTAGCTATTTGACCAGAGCCGCCGTTGCGGTAGGTATTGATGTTCTATTCATGGAAATCCATGATAATCCGCCTGAAGCGTTATGTGACGGGCCCAATATGCTTTATGTCGATCAACTGGAAGATTTACTAAAAGATGTTCTGGCCATCGACAATGTCATCCGTCGTCATAAATAAGAGGAAATACAATTGAACCACAAAGTACGCAAAGGACGCGAAGGGGACGCAAAAAACATTGCGCGATAGTTATCGCGCCGGATTTTCGTGTTCCCTTTGAGTCCTTCGAGTACTTTGTGGTTAAACAAAGGAGGCAGCTCCAGATGATTATTGAACAAGCACGACAGGTGCTATCTATAGAGGCAGCGGCGATTGAGGCGCTTATTCCGCGGATTAATGGGCAGTTTACCGCGGCCGTTCAAATGATTTTAGCCTGCAAGGGCCGGGTGATTGTGACTGGGATGGGTAAATCCGGCTTAGTGGGTAAAAAAATAGCAGCCACATTGGCCAGTACCGGGACACCGTCCTTTTTCTTACATCCTGCTGAGGGAATTCATGGAGATTTAGGAATGGTCACGGCTGAAGACATTGTATTGGCATTATCTAATAGTGGTGAAACCGCTGAAATTATTAGTATTATTCCAGCAATTAAACGGATTGGCGCGCCGATTATCGCCATGTGCGGCCGGGAGCAATCGGCTTTGGCCCAAACGGCCGAAATATTTTTGGATGTCAGCGTCTGCCAGGAGGCTTGCCCGTTGGGACTGGCGCCAACAGCGAGCACAACGGCAACTCTGGCTATGGGGGATGCATTGGCTGTAGCCTTACTATCTGAGCGCAAATTTACACCCGAGGATTTTGCTTTGTTTCATCCTGGCGGGTCTCTGGGGCGTAAGTTATTGCTGACTGTAGAGAATGTGATGCATAGCGGGGATGATAACCCAGTGGTAACTTTGGATAAAACAGTCAAAGAAGCCTTATTTGTCATGACTGCCAAGGGGCTTGGCGTTACATCCGTCATTGATGAACAGGGCCGGTTGATGGGAATTGTTACCGATGGAGACATCCGGCGCGGCCTTGAAAGAGGTCATGATTTTCTGGATAAACCCGTCACTGAGCTTATGACCAAAACCCCGCGAACCATTACGGCTGATAAGTTGGCGGCACAAGCATTAAATATAATGGAGAAAAATAAACCTCGTCCCATTACGGTGTTACCAGTTGTTGACACCAATCAGCGGGCAATTGGTATTATTCACCTTACTGACTTATTGCGTCAAGGGGTGGTATAATGGATATCAAGACCCGTGCTTGTAACATTAAGCTGATGATTCTTGATGTTGACGGCGTGCTGACCAATGGCCAGATTATTTTTGGCCGTGATGGTGAAGCCATGAAAGAATTTAATGCTCAGGATGGCCTCGGTATTTCGGTGGCCCACAAAGCCGGGCTTAAAACAGCCATCATTACCGGACGAGAAAGTGATATGGTACGTTTGCGTGGGGCTGAACTCAAGATCACCGATATTTATCAAGGGGCTATGACTAAACTTGCTGCATTGAGTGAATTAGCCGCTAAATATCAGTTGAATTTGAATGAAATTTGTTATGTGGGCGATGACCTCATCGATTTACCGGTTATGGTCAAGGTTGGACTAGCCTGCGCTGTTGCCAATGCCGTACCGGAAGTGAAAGCCAACGCGCATTACACCACCACTAAAACGGGCGGAAACGGAGCCGTGCGCGAAGTGGTCGAACTCGTCTTAAAAGCCCAGAATAAATGGGAAGATATCATTGCCGCCTATACACAGGCAATCCCTATAGAGACAAAACAGTGACGATTTAACCGCAAAGGATACAAAGTACGCGAAGGGAACGCAAAAAATAGAGCGCGATAATTATCGCGCTGAAAAGTTCATCGATATCCCTTTGAGCCCTTCGAGTATTTTGTGGTTAAATGTTAATTTTTAATTGAGAGGAGGACGGTGCGTGCAGTATAAAATTCTTAAAATTCTTAGCTATGTCATCTGTCGATTGCCCTATAGCTGGGTTTTAGTATTGGGAAAAGCTTTTGGTAAGCTATATTATCGTGTTGCCGCCCGTCAGCGTAAGCGGGCGATTGCTCAAATGCAGGAAAGCTTGGGAATCTCTGCCAAGCAGGCTGAAAGCATTACAGTCGATCTGTTTAACCATCTAGGTCAAACTTTCTTTGAAGTGATGTTCATGCCGGCCCTTACTCCTGCAAAGATGAGACAATATGTGAAGTTTGAAAATATGCATTATTTGCAAGATGCGTTAGCTGAAGGTAATGGAGTCGTGCTTTTAACTGCTCATATTGGTAATTGGGAATGGCTGGGGGCTTCTTTAGCCATGGAGGGCTTACCGCTGACAACCGTCATTAAACGCCAGCCTAATGATCAGCATACTAAAATTTTAAACGAATACCGGGAAATGACTGGAATTGAGGTATTTGCCAGTGGAACCACTGAGCTGGTTGCTGCAGCTAAAGCACTTAAAAAAGGTAAAATTTTAGGTTTTTTGGCGGATCAGGATGCCGGATATAATGGAGTATTTGTTAACTTTCTCGGTAAAATGGCTTCTACTCCTTTAGGACCGGCTGTGTTTGCCAAACGCTTTAAATCACCGGTTGTGCCAGTTTTTATTGTCCGCAATCCAGCGGGCGGTCACAAAGTTTTGATTAATGAACCGCTTTATTTTGAAAACACTGGTGATGAAACAGCAGATTTAACCTTGATTACTGAGAAGATGACCGGTACTATTGAAAATACCATTCGCCAATATCCAACAAACTGGTTATGGTTTCAAAAGCGCTGGAATACCAAATATGATGAAGCTGCTGCGACTTCCAGCGAGCAGCAAACTGCTGCAACTGTGAAGAAAGGACAGTGAGCAAAATGAAAAAACAAACCTATCTGCTTATTGCCGCTATTCTCTTCATACTCGTTGCGGGAAGTTACTATTTTCTAAAGGAGGATTCCAATTCTCCACAGCCACAGGCAGCCATTGATCAGCCAACAACCATGTCCTACTCAGGCAATACCATTATTGAAGAAAAAGATGGTAAACGATTATGGGAATTGGGTGCTGAAAAAATTGATATTGATCCTAAGACTAAACAGGCCGTCATAAAAAATCTTAAAGGGGTTTTTTACCAGGATGACGGCGGTAAAATGGAGCTTGTTGCTCTGGAGGCTGTGTATGACACCAAAACACGTGACATTGTGATGCAAGGTCATATTAAAGCAGTGTCAGATGATGGCACTGTCTTTATTGCCCAAACTGCCCGCTGGGCTGGAGATAGCCAACGGATTTACGGATCAGGCGGTGTAACCATGACTAAAGATGATACCGTCATTATGGGTGATCGTATTGAAAGTGATGCTGGATTGCAAAAAGTAAAAGTTGAGGGTAATGCCCGGATTCGCAGAGGAGGTTCTGCCAATTGAAACTAAGTAGAATTTTATTCATCGCAGTACTAATCTTAGGGGTAACAGCACATATGTATGCTGAACAATCCAAAGCTTTCGAGTTAGCTGCCGATGTAATCGAATATGACTCTGCCAGCGGGATGATGACCGGTACGGGAGCCGTCAAACTGACTCAAGGAAATGCTGTGCTTACCGGTTCAAATGTCCAATATAACACTAAGACCAAAGAGGCTTATATCACAGGGGGAATTCGCCTGGAACAGGATGGTGCTGTGATGACAGCAGCTGAACTTAGGTCTTATGATAATAACCAGTTTATTGCCAGTGGTGATGTCGAGCTTGTCAAAGCAGACAGTATACTTACCGGCCCACAGCTTGATTATTATGCGGATAAGGCTTATGCGGTTGTTAATCAGAATGCTCGTCTGACTATGACCGAAGGTGTGATGACTGCAGATAAAATTGAGGCGTATTTGAATGATAATCAGGTAACGGGGACTGGTCATGTTCATCTTGTCAGCCCGGCAAGACAATTGGATGCAACATCAGAGCAAGCTGTCTATTATGGGGCTAAAGGCCAGCCGGGGCATGTCATTCTCACGGGCAATGCCCGCGCTGTACAGGAAGGGAATGTCTTGACCGGCAGTAAGCTGACCATTTATCTGGAAGATAAGGCTGTAAACGCTCAAGGCCGTACCCAATTAGTCATCCAACCACAGTAAAAGAAATGTGAACCACAGAGTACACAGAGGTCGCAGAGGGCTAACGAAGTAATATGAAGCGCGATAATTATCGCGCTGGAAACCTTCGGCTCCACTCTGGTACTCCGTGTCCTCTGTGGTTCAATAATCATCACTCCTTATCTTAGAAATGAGGAATTTACCATGTTTATCGAAACAAATAAATTAGTCAAAAACTACAAAGGCCGTAGTGTGGTGAACGGGGTCAGCTTACGGGTGGATCGGGGGCAGGTTGTTGGTTTACTCGGCCCTAATGGGGCGGGAAAGACTACGACGTTTTATATGATTGTCGGGCTGGAACGGCCTGATTCTGGATCCGTTCATATTGGCGGTGAAGATATTACTCAAATGCCGATGTATCAGCGTTCACGGTTTGGTATTGGCTATTTACCGCAGGAGGCCTCTGTATTTCGTAAGCTTACGGTAGAAGATAATCTTATGGCTATTTTAGAGACAACGAAACTGACCATTGCTGAACGTAAAGAGAAGGCAGCCAGTTTGCTGGATGAGTTTAATATTGGGCATGTGCGTGAGCGTAAAGGCTCTGAATTATCGGGTGGTGAACGCCGCCGGGTAGAGATTGCCCGCTGTTTGGCTACGGATCCGTATTTTATCTTATTGGACGAGCCTTTTGCTGGGGTTGATCCAATTGCAGTTGCTGATATACAATCGATTATCGGTTACCTTCGTGATCGAGGTATTGGCGTGCTGATTACCGATCATAACGTTCGCGAAACACTGAGTATTGTCGATAGGGCTTATATTTTAAGCGAGGGACAAATTTTGATTGAAGGCGATAGCAATACGATTGCTTCTAGCGAAATTGCTCGCAAATTCTATCTGGGTGAAAACTTTAGTCTGTGAATAGAAGTTTATGTATCTTTGGTATCACTAAAGTTTAACCAAAAGTCAACTAATGAAAAGCTAAGAAAAATATGCGATAATAATATTATCGCTTTACCTTTCGCTGCCACGTTAAGTCTTCTGGGGACTTTGTGGTGGACAATTATATCTTTTACCCTGTACTTCCAATAGAGGAGAAAAGCATGCGCATATTAGACAAATATATCGTCAAAGAACTACTCGGTCCATTTGTTTTCGGTATTTGTGCGTTTTCCAGTGTATTTATCGGAACGAATACGTTATTCAAAATTGCTCAATACGTGACCAAATATGGTGCATCCATCACATCTGTCGTGCAGCTGTTTTTTTATAGCTTGCCCAATATCATTGTCCTCACATTTCCTATGTCTATGCTACTGGCCTCTTTATTAGCTTTTGGCCGTTTATCAGGCTCAAGCGAAATTACGGCCATGCGTTCAGGCGGTATCAGTTTTTATCGCTTGGCAACCCCGGTTTTCATCGTAGCGCTTTTTGTCAGTTTCTTTGCTGTTGCGTTTAATGAGTTCGTTGTTCCTAAAGCTAATGCTAACTATAACTATATTGTGAAGAATGAAATTGAACGTAATACGGCTCCGAAATCTCAGGAGCATATTATTATTAAAGATGTTAAAGACGGTAATCTTGAGCGCTTAACTTATGCGCGTAAGTACGACGAAGGTACCAATACAATGCAAGCTGTGTCCATTCAGGAATTTGAAAATGGCATCGTTGTACGTGTGGAGCATGCTGAAAAGGCGGAATGGAAAAGTAATCACTGGGTTATGTATAATGGAATTATCCACGACCTAACAGCGGAAGGAAATCTGCAGCGAACGATGAAGTTTGAGCAGCAAATTATGCCGGTTGACAAAACTCCAGCCGCTATTACCAGGGAACAAAAGCAAGCTTCTGAAATGACCATAAAAGAACTAAGACAGCATATTAAGGTGTTAAAAAGTGAATATGTTAAAAGCAGCACCTTTGAGATAGAATTGCAGCAACGATTTTCTATTCCGATGGCAAGCTTTGTTTTTGCACTGATTGGAGCACCCTTAGGGCTTCAGCCGCAGCGCTCCAGCTCTTCTATTGGTTTAGGACTTAGCATTATCATTATTTTTATCTACTACACCATTATGACAATCACTACGGCGCTTGGACAGGGCGGAGCTTTGCCGGTTGGAATAGCGGCCTGGATTCCTAATACAGTAGGAGTTATTGCTGGTATCTATCTTGTTCGTAAAGCAGCTCGCTAATAGAAGCATGCTTTTACACGGGAGTTCATGAGGTAGTTTTTATTGATTACTGATACACGTATTGTGTTTCTAAAAAATCCAGAAGGAGAGGAGGTATACTGTGTATGGAATTGTGCTAATTGCAGTGCTTACCGTGATGGGAGGAGCTATTGCTTATATTGGCGATAAGCTTGGCACTAAAGTCGGTAAGCGTAAACTATCCATATTTGGTTTGCGTCCCAAGCATACATCTATTATTGTGACTATCATCACCGGTATACTGATTGCATCCTCGACGCTGGGGGTTCTGACTTTAACATCGCGTGATGTTCGCACAGCACTCTTTGGTATGAAAGCCTTAAAAGCTGAGCTTGCCAGTCTATCGCACGAGGTAACTGTCAAGAACACCGAATTGGAGAACAGTCGGGCAGAGTTAGAAGCTAAGATTGCTGAATATGCTACGCTAAATACAAAAATAAGGGAAACTTCTGCAAAACTGTCGGAGATTACGGCCGAACTATCGGCTGTGAGTGCTGAACGGGACCGTACTGCCGCTGCTTTACAGCAAGTGCAAAGCGATTATTCCATGGCGCGCAATGATCTGGAAAAATCAAAATTGCAAATTAGCCAGCTGCAAACGACCAAACAAGATCTTGATACCCGGGTTGCAGCGCTTAATGAAGCCAAAACGACCTTGCAGAATGATGTCAATCGTCTCAATGACTTAACAGCGAAACTTAACAAGGGCATCCAAGTGGTTCGTGAAGGTGATATTATCTATCGTGCCGGCGAAGTGCTAACCACTACCATAATTCATGGTGGACAATCGCCTCAAGAAGTCCACGATGCTTTAACTGGTAGTATTATAAACACCAATCAGCTAATTTTAAATAAGTTAGGTATTGAGGATAAGAAAACAGAGGCGCTATGGATTGCACAGTCTGATTTTGATCAGTCAGCAAACATCATCGCTAATACGCAGCAGGATATTATTGTAAGAATATCTGCTGCAGGAAATATTGTTTACGGAGAGCCGGTAATTGGCCGTATTGAGTTGTTTGCTAACAATCGTATTTATGACGAAGGAGCTGTTGTTCATACCGAAGTCATGGATGTTGGCCGGACCGCACAGTCGGCCGAAGAAACAGTGATTGCCTTCTTACAAAAAGTGAATGCTGAAGCCACCAAGCAAGGGATTTTGCCTGATCCGATACAAGGGACAGTTGGTGTTATGAGTGGTGCGCAGTTGTATGACACCATTAATCGCGTGAATCGTTACTATGGAAAGGTCCAATTGACCGCTGTTGCAAAAGATGATGTTTATGCAGCTGGTCCGTTAAAAATTGATATACAAGTCAAAAGTGCGCAATAGTAAAAGAGCAGCCTATAGGCTGCTCTTTTTCCTATTCGACAAAAATTACCAAATCAATGATTGTCTCATGCTGGTTATGGTGCTAAAATTGTGAATGGTGCGTTAGAGTACTACTATTTCGGATTAGTTTGAGGTGAAGGCTTTGCGAAAGCCCATAGAACGAATCTGCGTCATTCAAAATCCAGTTGCAGGCTGGCGTTCAGAACAAAATGTTGCAAAGTTGCTGCAGATTCTTAAAGCCAAACAAGTTGTTTTAACCATACAGATAACAGAATATTCCGGGCATGCTGAAATACTAGCCCAAGAGGCCTGTTCTCACGGAGCAGATGTAATCATTGCGATTGGTGGAGATGGGACACTTAATGAAGTTGTTAATGGAATGATTCAGTGTCAGTACATAGAATCAGAGAATCGGCCTGCTCTTGCAATATACCCGTCGGGGACAGCCAATCTTGTCGCATTAGAGTTGGAAATTTGTAAAGATCCGCAGCAGTTTATTGATAACTTATTTTTGAGGCGATCACGAACCATTTGGCCGGCAAAGGTGGGTAATAAATATTTTATTGCAGTCGTTGGTATCGGATTTGATGCACATATCGTAAGTGGTGTAAGTTCAAAGCATAAGAAATATTTTTCAAAGCTCGCTTATCTTTTTCAAACTTTTTTACTTGTTTTGCGCGGGTGGAATCGAAAATATCGAATTCATATTGATCATAAATGTCACTATGCTGTATCTGCGATTATTATCAACAGCAGATATTATGGCGGCAAGTATTCTTTGATTCCGCAGGCTGCACTGACCAATCCGGATATTTATGTATGTCTATTTCAGCAGTCGCGTCGTCGGGATTTATTGTCTTATTTACTTTATTTATTAAATGGTAAGCTGCATACTCACAAAGGAGTGAGCATTATTTCCGGAAACACAGTCAGGATTGATGGGACGGGAGAGCCTAGAATGCAAATTGACGGGGATTCAATTTCGGGGGTTTTGCCAATTCAAATAAGTAAAGGCAATCATTTTTTGGAGATTATTGTATAGAGGAGATGACAGAGAGTGTCACGATGGGAACGTTTTTATAAACTGATTCAACAAGATTTAAAATTATTTTTATTTTTTGTGCTGCTTTTTTCGTTATTCAGGGCCGGGTTTATTGTCATATTACATAAATATATTGATCCAGCTACGACGATGAAGGACATTTTTGTTACTTTATTTTACGGTTTACGAATCAGTCTCAAAAGTGCAGGAGTTATCGCAATCCTTTCATTTATATTTAGTACGGTGTTAAGCGTGCTATTTAAAAATGAGAAATTGAATCGTATCAGACTGGGTTTGGGCTATCTTTATGTAGTCCTGTTAAGCTTTTTATTCCATGCTAGAATTCCGTATTATGAAACATTCCATACGTCCTTTAACCAGTTTATTTTTAATACCTTTAAGGATGATACCAGTGCGTTGCTTTCAACTATGATTAAAGAATACCATTTACTGTTGAAACTTCTTTCGGTGTTCATTATTGCCGGGATATTGTGTAAGCTTCTTAGGAAATATTTGGCTTCGCCCACGTTTTCCGCTCCTGTGTTTCAGAAAAACGTTTTTTCATTGATATTTAAAGGAACAGTAATTATTGTTATGGCTGTTTTTATCCTATTTGTACGCTTTGGTGGAAGTCTGACCTATGCAAAGTCAATTCACTGGGAAAACGTGACTGTGACAAAAGATGCTTTTCTTAACGAAGCTGTTCTTGACGAGATGCAGTCATTATATCGTGCCTATTCTATACATGAAAACTTGAAAAAGGCAGCGGCCATGGATATCACTCCGGCTAAACTCAAAGAATTTGGCAATAGACTGGCTCAAAAAGATGTCGTATCAAATAATATTGATGATTTTTTGCAAAAACAAGCCGGCGGGGCTAAGATTCCCAAGCCTAAACATATTTTTCTGATTATTGGTGAAAGTTACGCTCAGTGGCCGTTACTGCCTAAATATCAAGGCATGAATATTGCAAACGGCATGAAAGGTATTGTTGCGAAAGAAAATGCCGTTCTTGTGCAGCCTTTTTTACCTACAGGGCCTGGTACTAGTAATGGGGTAAACGGCATTATCAGCGGTATGCCGGAAGTTAACTTATATTTAAATTATCAGCCCGAAACTTATAAAGAAGTATATGCAACCTCGATAGCGGCACAGATGAAGAAATTAGGTTATCAGACCAATTTTTGGTATAATGGATTTTATTCCTGGCAGCGTATTAAAGATTTTACGTTGGCACAAGGGTTTGATACCTTCCATTCCTGCAGTGATTTTATTTATCCGGCTGGGAATGCCTGGGGGAGTGAAGATAGGTACTTTTATGATGCATTTAAGTCTCTCTTTAAAGGAGACGAACCTAGTTTTAATGTTTTGTTGACAAGCTCTAATCATCCTCCATTTACAGTTCACATTAAAGAAGAAGGATTTAATGATGAGATTATAGATCCAAGCTTACGGCAAAAGTTGAAAACAGATGATGAATTGCTATTGAAACTGGGACATTTTTGGTATGCTGATAAAATGATGGCTGATTTTATTGAATCAATGAGACGGGTTGATCCCGATAGCTTGTTTATCGTCACAGGGGATCATGCTGACCGGGTTAATATTGAAGCCAATCCGGATTTTTTCGAAAGATATGCTATTCCATTAATTTTTTATGGCCCTGGCATTCATAAAGGCATGTTTGGCGATCATGCAGCTGGAAGCCATATTAATATTACACCTACTCTGATTGAGCTTATAGCGCCAGAAGGGTTTACTTATTATTCTGTGGGAAGAAGTCTTACAAATAATAGCCAGTTTGGGTTTAATCATATATTGTGGATTACCCCAAATCATATTGGGATGCTGGAGACGAACAAAAGAGAGAATTTCTCTGGAGTAACTACAAGTACCCCAAATCCGGAGATGGATGAAAGTGAGATGAAAAAAGATATTGAAGCCATGCGAGCGCTAACATGGTGGCGCATTCAGCATGGGAAGTATATTCAGTAGCCATGTTGTCTGTGTCTCTTAATTTCCATAATATACATAGCGGGAATCCTGTATTTGATGCAGGATTCCCGCTATTTTTAACGAATTATATATCTTGTAAAAGATTATGTAATGTTCATAATTGATTCTGATTATATAGCTCGCCTTATCGTAATTAATAGCAGCAAAGAAATTACCAAAATTTACACAGTCAATTACAGCAGGAATTTTAATAAAATAAACGAATTATGTAATCTGAAAAGATTGTGCACATGCATAATTTTTTTAAAACGACATGACTGACTGGTCAGACTAAATGGCTTTCTTTAAAGCAAATATCAAATTTGAAAAAAATTATGTTAATATAATTATTTTTTTATTAACAAATGACTAAACAGTCAATTCTTGGTATTAAAGCTTTGATGGAAGAAAGTACCTAGTTTTTCAAGCAGGAGACCAAAAAGTTTTGTCGAATTATGTAAACAAGAACCTGCAAAAAGCTGCAGGGGCACAAGAGGCTGAATGCAAAATTAAAACCATATGAGGAAACGTGGAAACTCATAAACTGGTCTAATTAAGCAAAAGCCCCTTAATGCCGGTGAAAACACCAGCGTAATTAATAACCTTAAGGGGGATCTTTCCAAATGAAAAAAAGACTTTTAAAAGTAGCTGTAACCACTGCTCTTACTGTAGCGTTTGCTGTACCTGCATTCGCAGCATCTGCTAATCCATTCTCCGATGTACCTGCAAAACACTGGGCTTATGACGCTGTAAACAAATTGGCTCAAGCTGGTATCGTTGACGGTTATGGCGATGGCACTTTCAAAGGTGACAAAACTATGACTCGTTATGAAATGGCTCAAATTGTAGCAAAAGCAATGAACAAATCTTTGAATTCCGATCAACAAGCTACAGTTGATGAACTTTCTAAAGAGTTTTCTACTGAACTGAACACCCTGGGTGTAAAAGTAGCTAGCCTGGAAAACAAAGTAGATAACATGGTTAAAGTATCCGGAGATGCTCGTGTTCGTTACTTTACTCAAGAAAACGCTAATGACAACACTGATTTCCGTGCCCGTGTTAACTTTGATGGTAAAATCAGCGACAACCTAAAATTCAACGCTCGCTTAACTAGCGGTGATATGAATTACGACGGTGGTAACGGTGATGCTGGTATCAATACAGCTAACGTAACCTTCAATGCGCTTGGTTTAACCAACACAATCGGTCGTCAAGACGTTCTGCTTGGTCAAGGTAACCTGTTTGATACTCAAATGAATGCGTTCGCTACTAGCATCAACGGTTTGAAATTAGTTGCAGGTAACAGAAATGTTACAGCTGATACTGCTGGTGACCCAACTTCCAATCGTATCTATGCTGCTGAGTATGGCTTCAACGCTCTTGGCGGTAAAATGGTAGCCGACTACTACAAAAACGATACTAAAGACCAAGAACTCTATGGTTTAAGCACTGGTTTCCAAGTAGCTAAAAACCTGGCTTTCAATGCTTCTTACTATGACAACCATGACGCTGATGCAACTGCTGTTTCCTATGGCGTTAAACTGAACAAACTTGGCCTTTCCGCAACCTATAAAGACGTAGAAGCTGCTGCATACACTGGTTTCGGCACAATTGCCAACGACCAATCCACAGCTGCTTTGGCTAAAGGTTTCAAAGGTATGGAATACCAATTAGACAGAGCGCTTGACAAAAATGCAGTACTGAGCGTTAAATACCAAGATTTCGAAGATCAAGATGGCGTAAAAATGGATGCCCGCACTCAAGCAACTGTAAACGTAAAATTCTAATTATAGAACCACAACAAAAACCTGCCGGGGTAACCCGGCAGGTTTTTTGCATTATCTTTTTTATTATGCAGGAATAAAATCCCTTAGCTAGAATATACTAACTTCATATGGAGGTTGTACTGTGGAGGATATAGTTATCGGCATTGATCCAGGCCGTGAAAAGTGCGGTTTAGCTGTCGTTCATAGGCAAAATGGTATTATACATAGAGATATTGTGAGCACAGACCAGATCGTTGAAGCGGTGAATACCATCGTTGCCGCTTATCAGGTTTATTTGATCGTAATTGGCTCCGGGACATCCAGCCGAAAAACTCAAACCAGCCTGCAGGTTGCTAATCCTAAATTAACTTTTATTGTAGTGGACGAATATCGGACAACCGACGCAGCCCGTGCGCGTTATTGGCGAGAGAATCCGCCGCAGGGCTTGAAACGTTTGATGCCAGTCACGATGTTGGTACCTCCGGTACCGGTAGATGACTTTGCCGCAGTGATTATTGCTGAAAAGTATTTGCACCAACAACAATGATAGGTATGTGTGCCTAAAGAAAACAAATTCAAATGAAATTGTACTTTTCTGAAAATAATTTACAACAGTTTAACAAAAGTTAGCAGGAATTTTATAGCTAATGAAGAATATATTGCCATATGAAGAAGTATCTTACTGTAGAGAACTATAAAAAGTTTTCACAGTATTGATAGAAGGTGGGTCCAAGTTGGCACCAATTGAGGAAACATGGATACTCAAGGATATGGCCTTCTTAGGAAACACCAAAAAAATAATTTAAACCTAAGGGGGAAATTTTGTAATGAAAAAAAGATTAGCCGCTGCAATTACTACAGCTTTGGTGGTTGGCGTAGCTAGCACTACCTTCGCTGCAGCAAATCCTTTCGTGGACGTTCCTGCAAAACACTGGTCCTATGATGCAGTAACCAAACTGGCCCAAGCTGGTATCGTTGACGGTTATGGCGACGGAACTTTCCGTGGCGACAAAACCATCACCCGTTATGAAATGGCTCAAATCGTAGCCAAAGCTTTGGCGAAATCCGATCAAGCCGATGCTTCTCAAAAAGCTGCTATTGACAAATTAGCTGTTGAATATGCTGCTGAACTGAACAACCTGGGCGTTCGTGTAGCTAAATTGGAAGCTAGCCAATCCAATATCAAAATCACTGGTGATGCTCGCGTTCGTTACACCAATCTTGCTGATGACCATGATTTCCAATATCGCTTAATCCTTGGATTGGGTGCCAATGTTAATGAAAACACTAGCTTTAGTGGAAAAATTATGACTGACGGTCACCGTGCTCTTGGCGACAGCGATGAGGCAGCAGGTGAAGTTAATGGTGTACGTGATGGTCTAGTTGTAAGTGAAATGGCATTGACTACTAAAAATGTTTTGGGTACTGGATCAGCTGTAACAGTAGGCCGTTTTAGCCAAAAGATTGGTCAAACAGGCTACTTCTTAGCGACTACCGGTCAAGTTGATGGTATCAAGGCTGCATTTGGTAACAAAGTAAAAGTTCAAGCTGGTTTTGCTAATTTCAAAAATGCTATCAATGCAACTTATGTTAATTCAACTCCTACCAATCAAGACTACACTATTGAAGATGCAGCTTTTGTTGTAGCTGATTACAGTCTGAGCAAAGCAACTGCTTTGAATGTGTCTTATCTCCAGGAACAAAGTGGCGATATTAGCGATTATAAAGTATATAGTGTTGGTACTGCTGCGAAATTCGCTCCAGGCTTTGTGTTTACAGGTGAATATTTGAAAAACGTTGCTGATCGACCAGCAACTGACGCTGTTGACCCATATGGCTATGTTGCGAAAATTAACTACAAAGGCGCTAATTTTGCAGTAAAAGACACTTGGGGAGCTGCTGTTGAGTACTTCAAGTTCGAAAAAGGTGTATTGACTGCTGGTGGTGACTTTGCAACTGCTTCTATTGTGAACACTGCTAATGATAAACAAGGCTATGCTTTAACTGCAAACTACGCACTGGGTAAAAACATGGTTATAACTGGTGTTCAAACCTTTAATACTAAAAAAGTCTCAGATAAATCCGATATGGATGAATACACTCGTGTACAAATCGACTACAAATTCTAATTTGGGATTTTAGTACGGAGAAGCTCACGTCCGTAAGGCGTGAGCTTCTTTTTAAAAAATCTTTTCTTCATCAGTATGCTGAAGAAGGATTTTCCTGCTTTTTATAGAAATTAGCCATACTGTAAGCATTAGGTAATCTATCGGTTAATCTTGTGTGCTATCGTAAGGAAACATGGACACTTATTGAAGCCCCTTGATAAGCCGAGTTGATTATATAAAAAAACGAGGGGGATATTAAAAATGAAAAAAAGATTTCTTGCTGCAGCAGTTGCTGCAACGATCACTTTGACTGCTGGCGTGGCTATGGCTTCTCCATTACAGTTTGATGGTGATTTAACATTTCAATACCGTTGGAATGATTATGATGTAAAGGCTAAAGATGAAGGCGGAATCGCTACTTTTCGTTTGAATGCTACCGCTGCTCTTAACCAAAATGTTGATTTTTATGCTCGTTTAGCAGGTCAAGCATTGACTGCTGATGAAGTTGGGGCAGATTTCAATACTAATCATAACGGTTCTAGTGTATTTTCTTTTGACCGTTTTGGTTTTAATGTTCACAGCAACAATACCAGCTATAAAATCGGTCGTCAAGGTTTAAACATTGGCGCTACTGCTCTTCTTTATAGTACTGAGGGTAAAGTGGATAACTACTCCGGTACAATTGATGGTGTTAGTGCAAAGGTTAAATCAGGTGTAACTGATTTGTCCTTCGTTGCTGGTGCAACAAATTGGGATACTGCAACAGAAGCAGACGCTAATATTTATGCATTCCACGCTGGCTTCAATCCAAGTTCTAATTTGACACTTGGCGCTACTTATGCAAAATATGATTCTGATATTGCAGCAGAAACTACCAATCACTGGGCTGTTGACGCTTCCTACCAATTAGGTAAAGCAAACTTATTTGGTGAGTATTCTCAATCCGATGCCGATGATCAAAACAAAGCGTTTGTTGTAGGAACTTCTTATGCTTTTGACGCTAAAAACTCTTTCGCTGCAATGTACAGCAAAGTAGAAGCTGCCGGTGATATGAATCAAATGACTGATTTTGATCCAAATGGAAAAGGTATGTACTATAGCTACAATCACAAATTTACTAAAGATACTAGCTTAAATATCTTCTATAAAGACATGGAAGATGTAAGCGGTACAAATGCAGGTAAAGGCAATACTTCTTTCCGTACAACTGTTAGCTATAAATTCTAATAACATTAAAGGGCTTCCAGCGGGAAGCCCTTTATAGTCCTGATGAGAAGAATGAAAAGCAACCCCTTAAGGGTTGCTTTTTAAATTTGAAATCATTAAATTTTCACATCAATAATAGCGGAGATACCTACACCTTGAACGCGAGAGAAATTAACCGGATTTTTGCTGTCAATTGGAATCAGTGCTTTAACCCGGAATTGACTGCCGTTGAAGTTACCTTCCACTTGAATAACTGCTTCAGTTTTGTCAACAAGCTCTTGTGGACCAATAACCTGAGCGGCTCCGACGTAGCCTCCAGATCCAAAAGTCAGGATTGGAACAACCTTGGTGGCGTAATCATGATTTCCACCATGCTTGAAGGTAAGGGTGTTAATAAAATTATTGAGTGGAGTAGCAAATTTGTCAATTAAGACTGATATGCCACCGACTTTTAATATATCACCTAAACTGATTGCCTGGGTAGCCGGAATGGCAGCAAGAGACATCAAACATATGAGTAGCACACTAACAACTAAGCGTTTCTTCATAACAAGCCCCTTTCAATATGTATTTGCACATTGTGCTATAATTTATTATACTATAGAATGACTGAGTAGTCCAACCCCTATCTTTCTAAAATTCAAGGTGACTGGTGATGATAACACATGATCAAGATGCAACGCAAACGTTTTATTTCGTACTTTAGCCCAACTACAATATGTTGTATTGCTTTACTTTTAGCTATTCCTTTGGCTTGGCTGTTGCCCGCAACCTGGGGACAAGAAAACGGGCCGGTTGAAAATACTCAAGTTGCCGTAATCCTGCTGACCGGTATAATGGCATATAGGGCGTATCGAATTGGTGTAGGATCAGAAGCATCAAGGCGTCTTTTTTTATGGTCGATTCCGATTGTTTTTATAGTGGCTTTTCGTGAATTAAGCTGGGGACGTGTTTTTTTTCCAAATGGCCATGGGTGGTATTTACCGCTGCATGCCATCTGGTATGGAAAGTTTGTCTATCCAGCCGTAGGAATCCTAGTTGCTTTTGTTGCTATCGGAGTTTACTTGCAGCGTCTCGATAAAGAAATCTTACGGTGGTTTAAGTATGGCAAATTTCCTGTGATCGATTTGCTTATGATTTTGGGTGGCTTTTTTGCCGCAGACTTTGTCGAACATCACACCTATGGATATTTTGCTTCCTATCAAGATTTATTCGAAGAATTATTTGAACTGGTCATGTACTGCGGTGTACTTAGTTTGTTTACCAACTTAGGTTTCAACAAGCGTTTTCAGCCGGATCATGAAATCGAACTGAACATAACGGATAAAAAAACGACCTCTCTCTGATTTGACCTTATTCGGCAGGAATTTACAGTTATATCCCGAATGATATACATAATAAGATTGCAGGAGGAGGCGTTCTGTGTTGCGTAAAACGATCATTTGTGCAATTCTAATGGTGTTTTTGATTACATCATTAGTGTCAGCACAAAGTTTTCAGGAAATGACTGTGCTTGAAAAGACTGCAGCTGCCGAGAAAATTGTTTATGGCAGCGAACAAACTGGTTCGCTCATTGAGCGTACTAGCAAAATTGAGAAAGATATCTTTGGTGAAGAGACCAAAGCCGCGCTGACAGATAAATTGGATCGCGTTTATACTTATTTGACAGATAATTCAGCTTTGGAACCATCCTTTCAAGCTAAGCTCACTGCAGTTGAGTGGACAATATCCCACAATGTTACCAATCAGCCGGCAAAGGCTAGAATTGAAAATATGGAGATTATCCTACTGGGAAATTCAGCTACAGGGAATTTTGACAGTCGAATCGCAAAGCTGACCCGAATTGCTTACCCAAATGGTCAAGTAAATGTTAGTAATACCACTTTGGCTAAGGATACGCTTATAAAAATAAAGACAATAACTGAGCTGGATAGTCGCAAAAGCCGGGTTGGTGATGTAGTCCTATTTCAGGCTATTGAAGATGTATACTCTTCCGGATTCCTTGTCATTCCAAAAGGAGTGCAGGGAGTTGGAAAAGTGGCAAAAGTCCAACAATCAAGAAATTTTGGACGTGATGCTGTTCTTGAAGTGAGCTTTGATAATATTGGTGCATTTGATGGCAGTATCATTCAAACCGAACTGGGTGATAAAGCCAAGGAAGAGACAAAATCATTAGCAAAAGCTGCTGGAGCATCTGTTGCCGGTATAGCTTTACTAGGACCAATAGGCGTGGTTGGGGGCGCATTTGTGCGTGGCTCTGACATTACTGTTCCGGTTGGTACTGAAATGTATATTCAAGTTAAAGCAGATACTAGTCTCTACGGTCTTCAAGTTCAATAAGTCGATCTTAAAAGCTGCCGGTTAGGCAGCTTTTTTGACTGCTTATCCATTGGGATGCTTATTAGTTATAAGATTGAAATCCGGATATTCTATCCTTTTTGTGGTTTGTGTTTTGACTGTGTATGCCTGAGGCTAAAATTACCGGTTTTCTAGATATTGCCGTGGTATTTAGGGCAGGAAAAGCGGTATAATTGTAGAATAAAGTCACTTTGGAGAATAAGAAGGCTGCTTGGGAAATAAACTAGTTACAATACCCCTTAGCGGGAATACCTCGTATAGTAAGGAGACACTATGAGAAATGCCAAAAATTTTCTATTTGGTTTATTGGCACTAATTACTGTATTTAGTACGGCAATGTCCGGACAAGCTGCTGAAGTAAAAAAACAGGACAATTCTCTTACTGCAAAGGCTCCCATTATCTTTGAAGGTGATGATTTGTCGTTTAGTGAGGTCACCGGTGAAGTATTTGCCAAAGGCAATGTTAAGATTATAAAAGACCAGACTATCCTAACAACAGATGAATTACATGGCAATACCAAGCAAAGCAAGGTTTGGGTCGATGGTTCTGCCAATATCGTGCAGCCAGGACTCAATCTGGTGGGAAATGGGATTGATTATAATTATAAAGATCGTACTGGTACGATGGATGCCGTTAAAGGCAAAGTGGATAAAGAAACTATCACAGCACAGAATATTAATCTAGGAGCTAATGAGGTTATTCTTCATAATGGCACAGTTACCCGCTGTCCGGCTCAAGTGCCTGATTATCATATCAGTGCAGATAAAATTGAAATGTGGCCTGGTGAAAAATTGATTGCGTATAATGCGCGCTTTTGGATTAAGGATAAGATTATTTTTACCTTGCCCAAATACCAAAAGGATTTGAAGGAACAATCTACTCCATCGAGCTTTCCCCGTATTGGCTATGATTCCGATAATGGTATGATGATTGCTCAATACCTGGAAGTTCCTCTCGCTGGGGAGCTTGCTGTCTATAGTGATTTGGCTTACTATTCTCAAAGTCATTTTAAGCCAATGAGCGGCTTTATTAATCGTAACAAGAATTATACTGCCAGCTTAAACTGGGGATATGAACAAAATGGGGATCATGAATGGGTCAAAAAAGAACCTGAAATTGCCTTTAAGTTGGCTTCTCGCCGTATTGGCAGTTCACCTTTGACTGCTGACTTTTCTGTAAGCAGTGGTAAATGGACAGAAGGTAATGTTTCCGGATGGAGACAGGACTATAGTTTGTATTTAAAAGGTGATCCAATTAAGCTCAATTCAATTTTCACATTGGATTATGGTACTGGTTTTGAAAAAATCAAGTATAGTTATAATGACTCGACCAATAATATCTGGCGGTATGATGTCAATCTCCATGCTAAGCCTAATGAACGCTTGGATTTATGGACAGGCTTTAGCTACCGGGATCAGTCCGGGGTGTCGGTCTATCAGTATGATGAAATTGATGTACCTCGAGAGTACAAGGCTGGCTTCATGTATCAAGTAGACAAACTTAACGGATTGGGTGTTAAGATGAGCTATGATCTTGATAAGGACCAGGTTCATGATCTTGATTATACCTGGCGGCGCAATCTGCACTGTCTGGAGGCCGATATTACCTATCGGGCTAAACGTGACCAGGTGACTGTGAAAGTAAATGCAATTGAGTGGTAAATAAGGAAAAGAGGGCTTCCGTTGCTTAACACGTTTTTTCAATTGATTCATCAATTTCAAAATCAAAAGATTATGGTCATTGGCGATATGGTTGCTGACGTCTATCTGGAAGGGAAGATATCAAGAATTTCCCGGGAAGCTCCTGTGCTCATTCTCGAACACGAAGCCGAGAAGGTTGTTCCAGGGGGAGCTGCCAATGCTGTACACAATACCGCTACATTAGGGGGACAAGTCTATGCTGTCGGGATTGTAGGCAACGATTCAGCCGGACAAGAGTTGGCGCGGGTGCTAAACAGCAAGCAAGTCAATACTGACGGACTTATTGTTGATGACAGTCGTCCAACGATTACAAAGACTCGGGTAATGGCTGGCGGACAGGCTACAGTCCGCCAGCAGGTTGTCAGGGTTGACCGTGAAAGTAAGGAAAGGCTTGAACCTGTAGTTGAGGATAGACTTTTACAGTTTATCGAATGCACTATTTCTAACATGGCTGCCGTAGTAATCAGTGACTATGGCAGTCAAACAATAACGCCGAAGGTCATTGAAAAGGTGATTAGGCATTGTCATGAATTGAAAATTCCTTGCATGGTTGATTCCCGTTATAATATTATGGCTTATCATGGAGTGACTGTCGTAAAGCAAAATGAGTCAGAAGCGGCTGCCGCGATTGGCTATAAAATACTCGATGAACAGCAAATTATTTTCGCAGGACAGACAATCTTGGAGAAGCTGGATGCCCAGGCGGTTTTATTAACCAGAGGGCCGGATGGAATGACTTTGTTTGAACGTTCTGGTCATTATACACACATTCCAGTTACCAATAAAAGCGAAGTGTATGACGTAACAGGAGCTGGTGATACTGTCGTAGCAGCTTCAATTTTAGCGTTGGCTGCAGGTGCGGCCTACTTGGAAGCCGCCCAATTAGCCAATTATGCTGCCGGAGTTGTAGTCCGTAAACCGGGAACTGCCACCACCACTCCGCTGGAATTGAGAGAAGCGATTGGAGAGCATCATGAAAATTGTAAAGCGTGAAGAAATTACACCTGTAATTGAACATTTAAAAGCCGCTGGTAAAACGATTGTTTTTACCAACGGCTGTTTTGACATTTTGCATGCCGGGCATGTCCGATATTTGACAGCAGCTCGCCAATTGGGGGATTGTTTAATTGTTGGTTTAAATAGTGATTGTTCGGTACGAAAACTAAAAGGGCCTACCCGCCCAATCAATGCTGAGGAGGATCGGGCAGAAGTGCTCGCAGGCTTGGCTGCTGTAGACTTTGTTGTTTTGTTTTGGGAAAAAACAGCCGAAGAAACTGTTGCTGTTATTAAACCCGATATTTATGTTAAGGGCGGCGATTATTGTGTAGAGCAATTACCTGAGGCTGTTATCGTGGCTCAATACGGTGGCAAAACCGTGCTTATTCCGGAAGTTCCTGGGCGGTCTTCATCAAATATTATTCAAAAAATTTCAGAACAGGAATCGCGCCATGACTAAAAATATCTTAATCATCAAACTGAGTGCTATTGGTGATGTGATTCATGCCTTGCCGGTCGCTCATGCGCTTAAGCAGTGCTATCCGCAAAGCCGGATTACATGGATAGTAGAAAAGCCGGCTTATGATTTGCTGACTAATAATCCTAATATTGATGAAATCATGATCTTTGAAAAAGCAAAGTATAAATCATTTTCTGGTTTAATACGACATGGCTGTGAACTTGCCGGAGTATTGCGGTCAAAAAAATTCGATCTTGCAATTGATTTGCAAGGGCTATTTAAAAGTGCGGCTATTTCCTGGCTAAGTGGCGCTCGTGGGCGTCTTGTGTATTGTAATGCCCGTGAGTTGAGTGACAGAATAGGAAAACGTGTCTGTGGGGATTTTAGCGACGGACATATCGTCGATCGCTATTTGGATGTTGTAAGATACCTGGGGGGAGACATTCAGCAACCGGAATTTACGATTCATATAGCAGATGAAGAAGCCAAATTAAGTCATAGCATTGCGGCAAAAGCTGGTCTTGATTTAGCGCAAGCTTATGTTGTACTGGCTCCGGGTACGAATTGGCCCAATAAATGCTGGCCACTGCCGCATTTTTCCTCTTTAGCCAACAAGCTAACAACGCTGGGGCTGATCCCGGTCATTGTCGGAGGCCCAGGAGATCAGCATTTGGCTGCTGAGATCAGTGACCGGACGAATATCCCCCCGGTGGATTTAACCGGTAAGACATCCTTAAAGCAACTGGCCTATATCATTCAACAGGCTAGAGCCTTTGTTGGAGGAGATACAGGTCCAATGCATCTTGCAGCAGCTTTGAGAACGCCAACAGTAGCGCTGTTTGGCCCTACTGATGCTAAGCGGAATGGCCCTTATGGAAAAAATAATAAGGTGCTTACCGTTATGCATGACTGTCAAGGCTGTTGGAAAAGAAGCTGTCCACGACAAAAAGAATGCCTGGAGAACATATCTCCAGACAAAGTCGTTGAAGCAATTGAGTTATTAATCGGTCTGCCGGCCAAAAGATAGATAATGAAAACCTAGATTTTTAATGGACTCCTTTGGTATTGCATTTCGGCCATCCAGCAATACGTAAGGAGCTTGCATGGAATTCTTAATTTTTTGCCAGTCTAAATGAGTGAATTCCGGCCACTCAGTTGCTAGAATGATGGCTTGGCAGCCTGCAACGGCTTGATAAGGGGCCTCATGAAAAGTAATTTGCTCACTGTGAAGAAGAGTTTTTGCACTAGCCAGGGCTAAAGGATCACAAGCCTGGACTAGGGCACCTTCGCTAATCAGCATTTCTGCAATATCTAATCCTGGAGATTCCCGTGTGTCATCTGTTCCTGGCTTAAAGCTCAGGCCTAATAGTGCAATCCTTTTATTATACAGATTATTGTCAAGAGCAGTTAATAGTTTTCTCATGCCGCGAATTTTCTGGGCTGAATTGACTTCCATAACGGCTTTTAGAACACTGAATGGGTAACCATAATAAGAGGCTATGAAACGCAATCCTTTTGTATCTTTTGGAAAGCAAGAGCCTCCATAACCCAATCCGGCATTCAAAAATTGTTTTCCAATCCGGTTGTCCATACCAACAGCTGGGGCGACTGCGTCAATATCGGCGCCAACATATTCACATAAATTCGCGATTTCATTAATAAAAGATATCTTAGTTGCTAAAAATGCATTGGAAGCATATTTGACCATTTCAGCGCTCGTTACATCCATATGAACTTTGGGAGCAGCTAGGTCAGCATAAAGTTCATTCAACTGGTTGGCAGCTTTCTGGTTATGTGTGCCGATAATAATCCGGTCGGTATTGTACCAATCCCATACCGCCCTTCCTTCCCGCAAGAATTCGGGATTGGAGACATAGGATATCTCCTGTGAGCATTGGCTAAAATAGCGATCGATAAGCATCTTCCCGGTTCCAGGCGGTACTGTACTTTTCATCACCACTGTAAGTGGCCTAGTGGCTAAAGCTGTGATCGTTTCTGCAACTGCAAAAATTTGTGACAGATCAACCCGGTCATCACTTAATGAGGGAGTGCCGACCGCAATGATGACGAGATCGGTGGTGCTGATTGCTAGGGCTAAATCATCGGTGAATTTTATTGAGCCGTTATCAATGACCTTAGTGAGAATTTCGACCAATCCTTCTTCATAAATAGGTGATTGGCGTTGTTGGAGCATAGTCAATTTTGTAAGATTTTTTTCTACACCAGTTATTTGATGACCTGAATTTGCCAGGCAACAGGCTGCAATCAGTCCCACGTAGCCTGTGCCTATAACCGTAACGTTCATTGTTTTCCTCCAGTCTATCGAAGCGAAAGTTTTCTCTTCGAAATTTGTATATAGCAGGCATAATATTTCTATTATACCTTATTTGTAAAGCTAGTGTCGACGAAAGTCAGTTTATATGAAAATTGCCATCCGGCTATCTTGGGGGAGATTGCATGAGTCAATTAGTCGTATCAGTCATAGTTCCTGCTTACAATGTGGAGAATTTTATCAGTGATTGCATCAAGTCTATCCAACGGCAAACTTTCAAACAATGGGAAGCTATTATTGTTGATGACGGTTCGAGTGATCATTCTGTAGAAGTTATAAAAAGCCTGATAAAAGAGGATCAACGTTTCCGATTAGTCAGTCAGGCTAACGGCGGTGTGTCAAAAGCGAGAAATACCGGAATTCTAAATGCCTGCGGCAAGTATTTGGCTTTTCTGGATGGGGACGATATGTGGGAGCCAACCTTCCTAGAAGAAATGCTAGCGGCAATTACCAGCCATGAAGTTAACATGGCGTACTGTGGATATACGCATTTATATACTGGTGGTCTGAAAAGAAAATTTAGTTATCCATATGTTAGCGGTGCTATCCTTCCGGATGTTATCAACGGTAAGACACAAATCCATGTTGGCGCGATGCTTGTACAAAAATCACTCATTGATAATTTAGGGCTGCTTTTTACCGAGGGATGTCTTGTTGGTCAGGATCAGGAATTTATCTGGAAGCTTGTCTCGAGAGCAACAGTTCAGTCTGTGCCGAAAGAATTGATGCTTTATCGGATTCGGTCGGGGTCGGCAATAACTGCCAAGTGGAATTGGCAAAAACATATTCATGCTTATTATGGTTTTAAACGTGCGGCCGAATACATTTTGAAACAGCCTGAGTTAGTTTATGATAAAGACTTTATCAAACAAATGTTATTTGAGAGAATTGCATTTAAGCTTTATAAGATTATTTGGCGAATGATAAAAAACGGTTATACAGAAGAAGCGCGGCAACTGTTAACTAATAGTGAGTGTAATAGTTATTTAATCTATATGAATAAGCAACCACTAAATTTAGTAGACAAGATTAAATATCAAATGGTTTTATCCAAGAGCAATATTTGGTGGAGAATAGCAAAGGCATTTTAATTTAGGGAACTTTAAAAACAATAGTTAATATTATACCTGCGAGGATATCTTCTGTATACTTTATAATTTTTGAGAGGTATTTAGATGAACAAAATTAATGTGTTGCATATGGTCGGTTTAACCCAAGGATATGGGGTAGAGCGACAACTTCTGGATCAATTAGAGTTTGCAACTAAGCAACCTAATTTTATTCAGCATCATGTATGTGCACTAAAACTTAGCGAAGAGATTCGCAAGGATTTAATAACTTTAGAAATTCCTTTTATTGTGAATAACTTACGGACTCCCTTAAAAATTTTAAATTTTATAGAGTATGTAAGAAAAAATAATATTACTATTCTTCATGCACATAACTTGCTGAGATATCCAATCAGAGCTAGATTAATTCCAAAGCTTGCCGGTATTCCCATCGTTTTGGAACATGAGCATGGGATGATATGGAATATGAGATTTACGAAGTTCGTTGAGTGGACAAATCCATTATCAGATTTGAATATCTGCAATTCAAATGCAGCTAGAATACTGTTAAAACAAAAATGTAAGGTTGATGCGCGAATCGTTCATAATGGGGTTAAAATGCCTCAGCTAATTAACAATACTGATAGCGGCTTAGAAGAACTCTATAATGAGTTAAATATACTTCCAGGGGATAAAGTTGTAGGGTTTGTTGGTCGTCTAAATACGCCAAAGGGGGTCCATGCATTTATAAAAATGGTCCCATTTGTTAAAGAAAAGAATCCTGGTGCAAAGTTTTTTATTATTGGCGATGGTCCGATGAGGAAAGAATTAGAGAAATTCGCTGAAACGCTTAGGGTAGAAAATGATGTTCGATTTTTAGGGTTCCGTAAAGATGTTCGCAAAATCATGATGCTGTTGGATGTGCTAGTCGTTCCGTCCATTCGTGAGCCGTTTGGCAATGTTGTTATTGAAGCAGCCTTGGCTCAAAAAGTCGTTGTTGCATCTAATGTTGATGGAATTTGTGAAACGGTTATTCATGGAGAAACCGGGTATCTTGTTCCATGCAATGAGCCGGCTATACCACGAACTACTCGCAAAGCTAGCCGTTTACCTAAAATTGTTGTTGATGGTCAAAATGGTGCTTTAAGGCCACCTATGCTGCCAGATACATTGCAGTTAGCAGATTATGTGTCAAGGTGTTTGAAAGATCCGGAAAAGGTCAATAGGATGGGTGAAGCTGCATATCAGCGGGCAAGAAGTGAGTTTAGTATTGAAAGATATGTAAATGATCTTAATGCAATTTATCGAAGGCTGAGTGGTTGTTAGGATATTGGGGATATACCCGGTGAGGTGTGATAAGTTGAATATTGTATATCTAGGTAAGATGCCGCTACATGTTCATTCCGGGCGTTCTGAGCTGGTTTCGGCATTAGCAACCAGTGGGTATAGTGCTTTTTATGTAAGTCCTTTACGTATGAAAGATTATATCAAGCATTTTCTTGGACTTTTACGGTATGATGCTGATTTTAGTAAACTTCATTACCATCCCTTTTGGCGGATTAGCCGCAAATGTAGAGATTATGAAACAAATTGTTTTATAAAAATATTGAAAAATAATGAACTTATTAATAATCAAACCTTTGTACTCTTTAATGATATAGATATAGGAGGTCATCTTCGCGATATTTTACCTTCTAGTATAACGGTTATTTATCATATTTATGATCGATATTCTGAACACGGGCATTTACGACAAGCCGACAAGCAATCGTTTGATTTACGGGAAAAAGAAGTTATTAAAACTGTAGATGGTGTTTTGTGTGTGTCTAAAAAACTGTTAATAGAAACACAGCAAATTAATAATAAATCATTTTGGTTTCCAGGAGCTGTAAGAGCTGATCAGATTATCAACCCTCAGACTTCAAAAAAAACCACATTGAAAATTGGTATAATCTCAAAAAGTTTAAAAAGACTAGATTGGGATTTAATATGCAAAATCGCGACAAACCTGCCAGAGTTTATCGTTGAAATTATTGGTGACAACGATCTTGAAAACTCTAGGGTATACCCAGATAATATTCATTTTATTGGACAAATTCCTTTTACTAAAATACCCCAATATGTGAATCGTTGGCATGTAGGTCTGGCCTTGTATGAAAAGAATCGATTTAATGACTACTGTTGTCCATTGAAGTACTTCGAATATTCTTCTTTAAATGTTCCAACGATCTCCACGACTATTCCCGAGGGCATAACTTTTGCTCAGTTATATCCTGAAATAATTACACTTGCGGATGATGCAGAATGTATTGCGGAGCACGTTCGTAGAATTGTCAGGCATGAGAATAGGGGAGATTATACGCGATTAGCAAAGGAAAATAACTGGCTGGTGCGTGCAGATCAACTGGTAGAAATATTAAAAAGCATAAAAAAATATGATTGATAGCGATATCATTAATAATTTTAGAGAGGTATGCAATGAGTATATACGATAATTTAGAGTGCCTGCTAATAAATCTTGACCGTTCTCCCGAGCGCCTTTTACAAATGCAAGAACGACTTGAAAAGTTAAATCTGCCTTTTAAAAGAGTTTCTGCTGTAGATGGCAAGCAAGTAGAATTTACTAGTCGGGAAATTGATTCTGTAGCATATGAAAAATGTCATGGCAAATATGTGACTCCGACCGAAGTTGCTTGCTATATCAGTCACTACAATGCGCTTAAGGTATTTTTAGAAGAAAGTAATAAAGAATTTGCTCTTATTTTAGAAGACGATATGGTGTTTTGTGAAGATTTTTTAATGGTCCTGGATAGCCTCCTTAAACAACATAAGAACTGGGATATGGTCAAATTAAATGGGACAAGCGCATGGGGCGGCCCGGTAATCAAAAATACCGTATATAACGATTATAAGCTCGTATTACATCTATTCCATCAAGCTAAATCAGGAGCTTATTTAGTTAATCGAAAAGCCGCGAAAAACTATATTGAAAAACTTCTGCCAATGAGTGTACCATATGACCATGAATTTATTAAATTCTGGAAGTATCAAATTCGGCTTTTTTCTGTGATCCCATTTCCAACATGGGAGAAACAAGAAAGCTCTACAATTGATTATGCAATGATTAAAAAAAATAAAAAGCCTTGGTATAAAAGAGGAAGTACTTTAATGTACCGTATGACGATAATAGTGAAACGTTTATGGTCTGGTTTATTTTAACCAATTAAATTTTGCATCGTAAAGAAGACTTGGAGGATAGTGCCATGACGGATGTTAATGTTTTGCATATGGTAGAGTTGACGCAATGCTATGGGGTCGAAAGGCAGTTGTTGGACCATCTGGAGTATGCGAGTACAAAATCTAGTAATGTCAAATACCATATTTGTGCTTTAAAACTTAGTGATGAAATTCGCCAAGAACTTGTCAAGTTAAAAATACCTTTTGTTGAGTGTAATCTAAAAAGTATAAGTGAAATAAAAAAATTTATAATTTATGTAAAAAAAAATAAGATTGATATTTTGCATGTTCATAATTTATTGCGCTATCCAATTAGAGCGAGAATAATTCCTAAGATAGCAGGAATACCTATTGTACTTGAGCATGAACGTGGATTAATATGGGATAGACGATCAACAAAACTTATTAGATGGACAAATAAGTTCTCAGATTTAAATATTTGCAATTCAGATGCAACACGCCTTTTGCTAAAAGAAAAATGTAATATTGATGCTATAACTATTCATAATGGGGTAAAATTACAACATTATGTAGATCATATCAAGATAGAATATCTTTATGATGAATTGAAGTTATTACCGAACGATTCGGTTGTAGGATTTATTGGAAGGCTGAATACACCTAAAGGTGTACACGCTTTTATCAAAATGGCAGCTATCATTAAAAAGAAAAGATCAAATACAAAGTTTTTAATTATCGGTGATGGTCCGATGAGACAGGAATTAGAAGACTTTGCAGAAAGTCTAGGTATTAAAGACGTTATACAATTTTTGGGTTTTCGCAAGGATGTTCGTAATTTAATGCTACTACTTAATGTATTAGTTGTACCCTCAATACGCGAACCATTTGGTAATGTTGTAATTGAAGCCGCCTGGGCAAATAAGGTTGTTGTTGCTTCAAATGTTGATGGGATGTCTGAGACTATATTACATGGGAAAACTGGATTTTTAGTAGATTGTAATGAGCCTGCAATAGCACCTATTGCTAGTCATGCAAGCCGGTTACCTCAGGTTGTAGTCGATGGTAAAACAAGAACATTACGTTCAGCTATGCTGCCTGACTCAAAGCAAATGGCTAAATATGTGATGGAATGTTTAGAACATCCTGAGATGGCTTGTCAAATGGGGAAAAATGCTTATGAGCGAGCTAAAGAATATTTTTCTATTGAGAGATATGTTAATGAATTGGAAGAGTTATATTGTAGAGTAATAAATGATAGGAATTAATATTTTACCTATGAATGAGCAAAACTTATTCCAATAAATAATAAATTTGGATTTTGATTGTTCTAGGCAATGCAATCGGTTTCGCATGTTGACTTTGGGCTGGTCTGACGGCCACACTTTTATCACTACTGACGTTGCAATGCTTAGTTCTTATCAGCCATACGACTATTGTTTCTACCAGATACATCATGCTTAGCTGGTAGCATCGTCAATATGGAGATGCCAGGTCTTTAGGCGGACTATTTTTTGCTATGTGTGATGAACTTTCAAACATCGATTGGGTATTGCTTTGACTATGTTACTTGAAATTCTTAATGGGTGTAGCAAAAGTAAATAGACGACATATTACAAAATTTATTAAATATCAACTTACAAAATGGATAGCAATCTGCCTAATTTCATCAAGGTCAGTTTGCCGATTCTATCTGCGAAAGTTGAGTTCATTATATTAGGCAGTCACAAATATTTTGATTATATATAACAGGGGGATCTTGATGAGGGTTAGAAAGAAACTAGTCAAAATTTTCTACACTTGGAAAGTTAAAAAAAGATGTAAAAAAGTTGGTATAGGTTTAAAAGTTAATGGGAAATCCTTTATTAATCAACATACCTATTTGGGTGATAATGTAAACTTTAATGGAATGGCTATTACCGGCAGTGGCAAAGTATCCATAGGAAATAACTTTCATTCCGGTGCAGAATGTCTAATGATAACCTCATTCCATAACTATAACAGTGGCAGGGCAATTCCTTATGATGATACTTATATTACGAAGGATATCGTCATTGAAGATAATGTCTGGCTTGGAAGTAGGGTGATTATATTGGGAGGAGCAACAATAGGCGAAGGTGCCATTATTCAAGCTGGAAGCGTAGTTGTAAGCGATATACCAAAGTATGCTATTGCGGGAGGACATCCTGCAAAAGTATTTAAATACAGAGATATAGAACATTATGAGAGACTAAAAGAAGCCGGCAGCTTTCATTAGAACGTATATACTGGTTTATTTATTGAAGGCGATTAGTTATATAGTTGTTACTTACATTATAGGAAAATCGTAATTTATATAATTATTGAGAATAGAGGTTAGTTATAGTGAAACTAACAATAAAAGAAATATGCGAGAATATATGGAATCTAGAATGCAAATATGACTTACTGTTTAAAGAGATACAAGGAGTTAAAGTATGGCAGCTCCTTAGGGTAAAGATTTATTATGATATTGCTAGAAGATTAGAACTTTTTGGGGAAGCACATACTAACAGTAATAAAATAGCTTTTAAGTTAAAGGCATTACCAAGTTTATTCAATAGTTTATTTTTTCAACATCCTTTAAGCGTAAATCATAAAAAGATTCTAATATATGATCATCGTAGAAAAAGGAAAGTTAATGGTAAATACATAGATATATATACTCACTATTTAATCGAGACCCTAAATAAAGAAGAACTTATTGTACTTGAAAGCCCGTATTTGAATAAGCATTTCTCAAATGATAGTATATATAGGAAACATACCGATTTATTAAATACTTTAGCATACGTAGGGAGTAAAATATATCCGGTTGCCTTTACAGAAGAGGAAGCCTCATTTATAACTAATTTAGAGAACGAAATTTATAATATTTTTGGAACGAGATTTAAGCTGCACAAGATGTTTCTAAAATCTATAAAACAACATAAAATTAAGGTTTTTCTCTACGATAAATTACTTAAAAGAATAAGACCCGTGAAAATATTTACGGTTGTATCGTATGGAAATGGATCACTAATAGCCGCTGCAAAGCAAAATCAAATACCAGTAATTGAGATACAACATGGAAATATCAGTTCATATCATTTAGGATATAGTTTTCCTAATTGTAGTAGAGAACTAGATTATTTCCCTGACTATTTTTATGCGTTTGGGGACTATTGGAAAGACGTCGTTAAACTGCCAATTAAAGAAGAAAACGTAATCCCTTATGGCTTTCCATATTTTGAAAAGATAAAAAAAGATTATGACAATATACTCAAAAAAACTAACCAAATATTATTTATTTCTCAAGGTTCAATTGGTAAAGAACTTGCGAATTTTGCGTATAAGACTGCATTAAATTTAAAAGATTACAATATTGTATTTAAGTTGCATCCTGGTGAATATGACAGATGGAAAAAGGAATATGTGGATTTGCTATTGGCAAAGGAACTCGGAAATTTTACCATAATTGATAATGATGAAGTGAATTTATATGAATATTTAGCAGAGTCTCAATATCAAGTTGGTGTTTACTCGACTGCAGTTTATGAGGGACTTGCTTTTAGATGTAAAACATTACTTGTTGATTTACCCGGGTTAGAACATCTTAATGATTTATTGGATCAAGGCTTTGCGATAAAGATTAATAGTGTTGAACAATTAAAGATAGCCCTAGCGAATGATTCCTTTAAAGATTTTAACGCGAGTTATTTTTTTTCTGGAATAGATTAAGGTAAATCATTCTTAAAGTAGTTTTATCAATAAATGGGAAATAATGAAGCATGAATTATAGTATATCCTAGAAAATAAATTTAAAGGAGAAAATTACAATGATTTATCAAAAACCTAAATTAATTGCAGAGGCAGGATGCAATCATAAAGGTGACATGGATATTGCCAAGGAATTAATCAAGATCGCGGCAATATTTTGTAAAGCGGACATTATCAAATTTCAAAAAAGAAATAATAAAGAGTTGTTAACAGAAGAGCAATATAATACGCCTCATCCTAATCCAGCTAATTCTTATGGAAGTACATATGGTGAGCATAGAGAGTTTTTAGAATTTAATGTAGAGCAGCATCGACAACTTAAGGAATGGTGCGATGAATTTGGAATTACATATAGTACCTCAGTATGGGATTTAACATCAGCAAAAGAGATTGCTTCAATAGAACCTGAGTTAATTAAAATCCCATCAGCATGTAATAATCATTTTGTAATGCTTAGTTGGTTATGTGATAACTATAAAGGAGAAGTACACTTATCTTTTGGTATGACAACCCACGAAGAAGAGGATGAAATTGTAAAACTATTTGAGGATAAAGGAAGAAATAAAGATCTAGTTATTTATAGCTGTACATCGGGTTATCCTGTTCCTTTCGAAGATGTTGCTTTATTAGAGATCACACGACTAAAAGAAAAATTTGGTTCAAGAGTCAAGGAAGTTGGTTTTTCGGGACATCATCTTGGAATTGCGGTTGATATTGCAGCCTATACATTAGGGGCCACAATAGTTGAAAGACATTATACTTTGGATAGAACGTGGAAAGGAACTGACCATGCGGCATCACTAGAGCCAGATGGAATTAGAAGATTAAAGAGAGATTTAGAAGTTACTCATAAAGCATTATCTTATAAGCAAAAAGAAGTTTTAGATATTGAGAAAGTTCAACGGGATAAACTTAAATATCGGGAGAGATAATCTTGCAAAATTCGATTGGAAAAAATGTTGTATTTATACCAATAAGAGGCGGTAGTAAATCTATACCTCTTAAAAATATTAAATTAATTAACGGAAGACCACTTGTTTATTGGAGTTTAGATGCTGCTGTTGGCTGCCAAGAAGTTGATAAAGTTGTTGTTTCAACCGATAGTGATAAAATAAAAAAAGTTGTACAAGATTATAATTCAGATAAAGTAATTATTATTGAAAGGTCTGCGGAAGTATCGACTGATCATGCTTCTACAGAATCAGTAATGCTTGAATTTGCAGAAAGATATGATTTTGAAAACATCATTCTTGTTCAAGCTACATCCCCGCTTTTAAAGAGTGGGAATCTTTCCAGAGGAATTGAAAAATTTAACCAAGAGGGAATTGATAGTGTTTTATCTGTTGTTCGGCAGAAACGATTTATTTGGTCAGAATCTTCAAATTTAGCAAATGCGGTTAATTATGATCCACTAGCGAGACCTAGACGCCAAGAATTTGACGGCTTCTTAGTTGAAAATGGGGCATTTTATATTACGAGTAAGCAGAGATTATTAGATAAAAAATGTCGATTATCGGGAAATATTGGTATAGTTGAAATGCCAGAAGAGACATTTTTTGAAATAGATGAGCCTTCGGATTGGATAATTGTTGAAGGATTACTGAAAAACTCAAATAAAAATAGTACTGACTCAACAGAAAAACTCAAGAGAATTAAATGCCTACTGACTGACAGTGATGGTGTGTTAACAGATGGTGGAATGTACTATTCAGAACATGGAGATGAAATTAAAAAGTTTAATACAAAAGATGGAATGGGATTCAAACTATTAAAAGAGGCAGGCTTTATAACTGGAATAATAACTGGCGAAAACATTGAACTAGTACGACGTAGAGCTGAGAAAATGAAAGTAGATGAAGTTTATCTGGGGATTAAAGATAAAACAAAAATACTTAATGAAATTTGTGTAAAGTATAATTTAAAGCACGAAGAGATAGCATATATTGGTGATGATATCAATGATCTGGAAGTAATAAAAATTGTAGGATTTGGATGTACAGTAAAAGATGGTATGCAATGTGTTAAGGATGTCGCTCACTTTATTACTGAAACTAAAGGTGGTCAAGGGGCTGTTCGCGAAGTTGTAGAACTTATTTTGGGACAAAAGGGGCATATAAATGAGGTTTGACCTTTTCACTATAAAGCCGTCAAATACCCTGCTTGATGCTCTAAAAAAAATAGATAAAAACAAAAAGGGTTTTCTCATTGTCATTAATGATGATAACAAAGTAATTGGTACTTTAACGGATGGTGATTTAAGAAGGGGATTTATTAATGGTCAAAGTACTAACGAATTAGTAAAAAATGTTTTTAATAAGAATTTTATTAAAGTATGCGTAAATGAAGATTTTGGGAAAATAATAGAAATTTTTAAAAATTCAAAAATACAATTTTTACCCATTTATGATGAGGAAGATAATAGCCTAAAAAATATTATCACTAAAAAAAATGTGCATGCTCTATTGTTACAAAATATTAAATTCGATTTAAATTATGATTTTTTATCTATTGATGATGAGATATTTGAACACGAGATATATAATCGTCCATGGGGATTCTATAAAACAACTTTATTAAACCCATATTCTCAGTCTAAAATTATATGTGTCAATCCCAGAGGAGAATTAAGTTTACAAGAACATAAACGCAGAGAAGAATACTGGGTAATAATAAATGGTGTTGGTGAAGTTACTATTGGAGAATCTAAGAAAAAAGTTGAGTCAGGGAGTTTTGTGTATATACCAAAAGGGTGTAAACATAGGTTAGTTAATACTTCTGATACATTATCGTTAATGGTAGCAGAGGTCCAACTAGGGGACTATTTTGGAGAAGACGATATATTAAGATATGAAGATAAATATGGTAGAATAAATTGTTAATTATCAGACAATATGTCCTAAAAGTATGAGTTATGGCGAATTTATGTAACTTGAAATTATCAAATTGATGGCTTACTCGTAAAATATATTTATTAATTACTCCTTAGCAACCGAACCGTATTGACAGGTAGCCTATTATTATATCTCTATTATCTAACATGCTTGACTAGTTATTTATACCTTTTTAAAAAGGAGCATTATAATATATTACAGAATATGTTATAATGCACTTTGTTTTTTAAAAGGAGAATCTAAATTTATGAAAATAGTCATATTAGCTGGTGGCGGCGGAACTCGACTTTTTCCTCTATCGAGGACTTGCTATCCTAAGCAGTTTATTAAAATTGCTGAAGATAAATCACTTTTCTGCAAAACCATTGAACGTTTTCTTGGCTTCATAGATTCATCCAATATCATAGTAGTTACCAATCAGGAATATCTTTATCATGTCAAGGCAGAGTTAGAACTATGTGGAGCAAAAGATGCTCATATCTTACTTGAACCTTGCAGACGAAATACTGCTCCTGCTATTACATTGGCTGCCCGTTATTGCATTGATAAGCTAAAAGTGGAAGACGATGAGGTGTTGCTTGTTACACCTTCTGATCATGTGATTAAGCAGCAGGAATTATTTTTAGTTGCATTGAAAGAAGCAAGCGAGATTGCTAAACAAAAAAAGATCGTTACTTTTGGTATAAAGCCGGATGAACCTAAAACAGGTTATGGTTATATCCAAACAGGGGAGCCGATTTTTCATTCTGCATTAACAGCTCTTTCTTTTACTGAAAAGCCTGATAAAACCAAGGCCGAAGAGTATGTCAAATCCGGATATTTTTGGAACTCGGGAATGTTCGCATTTACGGTAGAATGTTTTTATGATGAACTGAAAATGCATCAACCGGACTTGTTTGCTTTAATGGAGAACGATTTTGAGCACTTAATTACCGAATTTAAGCAGTTTCCTAATATTTCAATTGACTATGCGATTGCGGAAAAATCTAAAAACGTAGTGACAATTCCCTTCATGGCTGATTGGAAAGATATTGGCTCATGGGATGCGATCTACGATCTGATTGATAAAGATGATCAAGGAAATGCGGTTCATGGAGATTGCGTTGCTTTGGATTGCCATAATACTTTGTTGGTGGGAAATAATCGGTTGGTCACAGGTATTGGATTGGATGATCTAATTGTTGTTGAGACCACGGATGTAATTTTGGTCGCCAAGAAAAATGAGTCAGAGAAAATTAAGCAGCTCGTTACTGAGCTCAATCGGCAAGAACGTAGTGAAGCTTGTGAGAATACAACCATGTACCGTCCTTGGGGGAGTTATACAGTTCTAGGTGAAGGGCCAGGGTATAAAATGAAGAAAATCACCGTAACCCCTGGTCAGCGGCTAAGTTTACAAATGCATTATCATCGCAGTGAACATTGGATTGTTATTAAAGGAACAGCGAAGGTAACAATTGGTGAAAATGAAAAAATGGTTCATGAGAATGAAAGTGTATTTGTTCCACAGTCAACGAAGCATCGTTTAGAAAATCCGGGAAGAATACCGCTGGAAATAATAGAGGTTCAGAATGGCAGTTATTTGGAAGAGGATGACATTGTAAGGTTCGACGATGTCTATGGACGCTCTTAGTGCTAATCAACAGCTGCTTTTTGCGGCTGTTTCTTATTCGTATAAATTATAGATTTTTTCGGAGGGATTACAGCTGTGCAGTTTTCGCGTAAAGCATTTAAAGCCTATGATATACGAGGCATTGTTCCTGAGGAATTAAATGAGGCAATGGCTTATCGTATTGGCAAGGCATATGTTGAGCTATTTAAAACTAAGAAGGTTGCCATTGGACGTGATGCCCGATTGACTGGTATAAAGTTGAAAGCCGCATTGATAGCCGGACTTACGGAAGCTGGTTGTGATGTAGTTGATATTGGCCTTTGTGGAACTGAGCAAATCTATTTTGCTACGGCGCATTTGAACCTTGATGGCGGAATCATGATTACAGCCAGTCACAACCCTCAAGAGTATAATGGAATGAAGCTGGTTAGCTCCGGTGCGAGGCCGATTAGTGAAGATAGTGGGCTAAAGGAATTAGAAGAAGCCGTTATAAACGCTTCTACGAACGTTAATGCGGTAGAGAAGGGGCGTCTTGTTGAGCTCAATATTATGCCGGAATACATACGGCATATTTTACAATATATCGACCGCGCCCGGCTTAAGCCATTGAAAGTCGTTGTAAACGCTGGAAATGGAACTGCCGGACCAGTAGTTGATGCTATCGAGCCGTTTTTGCCTTTTGAGTTTATTAAAGTTAATCATCAGCCAGATGGAAACTTTCCTAATGGTATACCGAATCCGTTGTTAGTAGAAAACCGAGGTGTTACGGCTCGCAAAGTTCTTGAGGTAAAAGCCGATATTGGAATTGCGTGGGATGGTGATTTTGATCGTTGCTTTTTATTTGATGAACAAGGCAATTTCATTGAGGGGTATTATCTTGTTGGCTTCTTAGCGCAGATTTTTTTGCATAGGAATAAGGGAGCAAAGATTATTCATGACCCACGCCTGACCTGGAATACGATCGAACTGGTTCGTCAAGCAGGCGGCCTACCTATTCAGAATAAGAGTGGTCATGCATTTATGAAAGAAGGAATGCGCCGGGAAGAGGCTGTCTATGGTGGTGAAATGTCAGCGCATCATTTCTTCAGAGACTTTTTCTACTGTGACAGCGGAATGATACCCTGGCTTTTAGTACTTGAGATTATGAGTACAGAGGAAAAACCGTTATCTGAACTTATGAGAGAAAGAACGGCTTGTTTTCCAATAAGTGGAGAGATAAATAGTACTGTCTTTGATGCAAAAGCTGTTATTAAAAAAATTGAGGAACTGTATGCACCAAAAGCTCTTAAGGTTGAGTATATTGACGGCTTAAGTGTGGAATATGATCACTGGCGGTTTAACTTGCGTATGTCGAATACTGAGCCGGTTTTACGGTTAAATGTTGAATCTCGCTGTGATGAAAAACTGGTAAAGGAGAAAACGGAAGAACTTTTAAACATTATAAATCATGAGTAAGTCCCCCATTTGGGGGATTTTTTTTCATCTTAATTAACTAGATATCAATTTATACCGATATACATTTTAGTAATTGCTTTACAGTCTGTAAAATAAAGGAATAGATATTTTTTTAGAGAAATCATAAAAGATTACAGCAAGTGTCGGGAGGTATCTATGGCTAATACAACTACAGTTTCTCCTACGGGAAACAATCAGATTGACTCACTCCTTTCAGGTACAAAATGGCAGTCAAAAAACATCACATTCAGTTTTGCGACAAATAGCTCATTTTGGCCGGGGTATGGCAGGAACGAAGAGCCGTATGTTGGATTTCAACCATTAACACAACTCCAGAAAAATGCAGTCAGAGCTGCTTTAGCATTATGGTCAAATGTTTCTGGTTTAACTTTTCAAGAAGTAAGTGACACTGGTTTTTCATCAGGGACGATTCGTTTTGGTAGAAGTAGTCTTCCAAGTACTTCTTGGGCTTATCTACCGACTAACGCTGACTATGGTGGAGATGTATGGTTTGGGACAATGGGTTACTCAGCTCCGAATTCCCCGGTATCAGGGAATTATGCCTTCGCAACTTTTATACATGAAATTGGGCATGCTTTGGGTTTGAAACATCCTCATGAAGTATATGGCAAATTTCCTAAGTCTGGTATCGATTATGATTCATTAAATTATTCTGTAATGTCGTACCGTAGTTATCTTGGTAGCGATGTGTATGGTGGGTACACAAATGCAGATGATTCCTATCCGCAGACACCGATGCTAAATGATATTGCTGCCATACAAGAGTTATATGGTGCAAATTTCGGTTATAATTCAGATAATACAGTGTACAAGTTTTCACCAACTTCTGGTAAAATTTTTCAGACTATCTGGGATGGTGGTGGAAATGATACATATGATCTGTCCGCTTATAGTACCGATTTACAGATCAACCTAAACCCGGGGGCGTGGAGTACATTTTCTGCAAGTCAATTAGCTTGGTTAAATCAATATGATGATGGCAGTTCACCAATTTATGCATACGGGAATGTGGCTAATGCCTACCTTTATAAAGGGGATTTGCGTTCTCTCATTGAGAATTGTATTGGTGGATCTGGAAATGATACTTTAATTGGTAATCAAGTCGTCAATATCATAGATGGTGGTGCAGGAAATGACACCATAGATGGAGGAACCGGGGCGGATATCATCTATGCAGGAGCTGGCAATGACACGATCATCTTTGATGCAGCCGATACGATTGTAGATGGCGGTGACGGAATAGACACACTGCAGGCAGCGAGTACTGCAAAATCCGGAATCACAGTTGACTTAACCCAGGCGAAATACAAAAATATTGAAAACCTCATTGGCAGCAGCTATGCCGATAAACTGACCGGCAATGGTGAGGATAATCGAATTGAAGGCGGAGCCGGTAATGATACGCTAAATGGAAAAGGCGGCAACGACATTTTAAGTGGTGGTTTGGGAGCTGATACCTACATCTTTGGCAAAGGCTATGGCAGTGACGTTATTGCCGCTGATGCTAGCAACAAAGATGATATTGTCGTTATGAATGACAAAGTAACCGGAATCAAGCTGAATGAAGTAACTTTCAGCACGGATGATCATAACCTGACCTTGACGGCCGGGACAGACAGTCTGACAATTGAAGGCTGGATGGACGACGCCGGAAACCGGGTAGGTCAATTCCAGTTCATTGACGGCAAATACGGGATTAAGCATGCTTCTGTGGAGTCAAGTGGATCAACGGGTCAGGACATCATGCTGGGAACCGAGGGAAATGACACCATAGATGGAGGAACCGGGGCGGATATCATCTATGCAGGAGCTG
>CAMJML010000002.1 GCA_946407015.1 uncultured Selenomonadales bacterium
GAGTAGCGGTCTCCAAAACCGTTGGTTGTGGGTTCAAGTCCTACTGCCCCTGCCAAAATACTTTGTGTTTAAGCTCAATAGCAGTACGCTACGGGGATGTGAAGAAAATGGCTGCACAAGAAACCGCTGTGCAAGGTAGTACTTCGCGCTGGAAGAGGTTTTTCCGGGAAGTAAAAGCCGAACTGAAAAAAGTATCATGGCCGAACAGGCAAGAACTTGTATCATTTACAGGAATTGTGTTTGTTTCTGTGATTGCAGTTTCGGTGCTGATTTGGATTGTGGATACACTTTTTAATGAATTGTTGCATTTGATTATACGATAAGCCGGCTAAGGGGGTGAGGGACGTAAGCAAGCGTCCCTTAAGGTGATGGAATCCGAAAAAAATTGGTATGTAATCCATACATATTCCGGGTATGAAAATAAGGTAAAAGCCAATCTTGAACGTAAGGTTCATTCGATGGCGATGGAAAACGAAATATTTCGCGTCTTAGTGCCGATGGAAGATGAAGTTGAAATCAAAGACGGCAAGAAGAAAGTAGCGAAGAAAAAAGTTTTTCCCGGCTATGTATTGGTTGAGATGATTGTCAACGACAGATCCTGGTATGTTGTCCGCAATACGCCGGGAGTTACTGGCTTTGTTGGCTCAGGTACGAAACCGATCCCGCTCACCGAAGCTGAAGTGAAACGTATCCTTAAAGCGATGGGCATTGAAGAAGTAAAACCGAAGATCGACATCAAGGTTTCTCAACATGTGCGTATTAATTCAGGCGCTTTTGAGAATTGGACAGCCACTGTCACTGAGATTTACCCCGACCGCAGCAAGCTGAAAGTGCTTGTCAATATGTTCGGGCGTGAAACTCCAGTTGAGTTGGATTTTACGCAAGTAGAAAAGATATAAGTTATTAAGTTAAGGGGGTGTAATATAAATGGCTAAAAAAGTTGTTAAGCTTGTAAAATTGCAAGTTCCTGCAGGTAAAGCTACTCCAGCGCCTCCGGTCGGTCCTGCGCTCGGTCAAGCTGGTGTTAATATTATGGCTTTTGTTAAGGAGTTCAATGAAAGAACAGCGGCTCAAGCTGGTCTGATCATTCCTGTTGAGATTACAGTATTTGAGGATAGATCATTTACTTTTATCACAAAAACTCCTCCGGCTGCTATCTTATTGAAAAAAGCTGCTGGGCTTGAAACTGCATCTGGTGAACCTAACAAGAAAAAGGTTGCCAAACTGCAACGTGCAAAAGTGCGCGAAATTGCAGAAAGCAAAATGCAAGATTTAAATGCTGCCAGTATCGAAGCCGCTATGCGGATGATTGAAGGTACTGCCCGTAGCATGGGGATTGACATTGTCGACTAAGTTGTCTATAATGTTGCCCTAGTGGGAGGAAGTTCCGTTAATACCACGACAGGAGGAAAGAATATGCCTAAATTTGGTAAGAAGTATCAAGAGGCTGCAAAGCTGATTGAAGACAAAGTATACGATGCTGATGAAGCTGTTGAACTGGCTAAGAAAACATCAACCGCTAAGTTTGACGCAACCGTTGAAGTTGCAGTAAAGCTAGGGGTTGATCCTAAACATGCTGATCAACAAGTGCGCGGTGCGGTAGTATTACCACACGGCACTGGTAAAACCAAACGAGTACTGGTTTTTGCTAAAGGCGAAAAAGCTAAAGAAGCAGAAACTGCCGGCGCTGATTTTGTCGGTGCTGAAGAACTTGTACAAAAGATTCAAGGTGGCTGGGCTGATTTTGATGTAGCGGTTGCTACTCCGGATATGATGGGCACTGTGGGTCGCCTGGGTAAAATCCTGGGTCCAAAAGGCTTAATGCCGAATCCTAAAGTTGGTACCGTAACTCTTGATGTCGCTCGTGCTATAAATGAAATTAAAGCAGGTAAAATTGAATACCGTACCGATAAAGCTGGTAATATCCATGCTCCGATCGGCAAGGTATCTTTTGATAGTGAGAAGCTTTTAGCAAACTTCCACACCCTGATTGATACATTGAATAAAGTAAAACCATCTGCTGCCAAAGGTCAGTATATGCGTGCGATTACAGTGAGCACCACTATGGGCCCTGGCATCAAGGTAAATCCGTTAAAAGCCTCCGGCAAAAAAGACTAATTTCGCTGATTACCAAAAAAGTAAATAGCTCAGTTAGGGCTGTAGACAGCAGGTATTATTTTAAAGGACATTGTCCGCCTGCCGAGGCCGGGGATAATCATATGGCTTTTGCCATTCCGACCTCCGGTTTTACTGCCGTGAGGTCGTTTTTAATTGTCTGGTCTAATTTTGAAAGGAGGTGGATTACGTGGCTGTAACATCAGAAAAACAAGCAGTGGTTGCTGAGTTGAAAGAAAAACTGGCAAGTACAAAAGGTGCGGTGCTTACAAACTATCGTGGTCTTACTGTTGCGCAAGATACCAATCTGCGTCGGAAATTACGCGAGGCCGGTGTTGAATATCGTGTTGTCAAAAACACAATGACCCGGATTGCGGCCAATGAAGTTGGTCTTGAAGGTTTGGATGTTCATTTAGAAGGTCCAACTGCAATTGCTATATCGGTAACAGATCCGGTAGCTCCAGCAAAGGTTATTTCTGAGTTTGTTAAAGCAAACAAACTGGATGTGCTGGAAGTGAAAGCGGGTATTGTTGAAGGTAAAGTAATTGATGCGCAAGGCGTAAAAGCGCTGGCTGCCCTGCCGCCGCGCGAAGTGCTTATCGCTCAAGTACTGGCTGGAATGCAATCTCCGATTGTCGGACTGGTCAATGTTTTACAAGGTTCTATTCGCAATCTTGTTTATGCGCTTGACGCTGTTCGTCAGCAAAAAGAATCTGCTTAAGCAGAGATGATCACAAAAAATTAAATTTTATTGAATTTATGGAGGTATATTTACAATGGCTACTAAAGAAGAAATTATGCAAGCGATTGAGAGCATGACTGTTCTCGAATTATCCGAACTGGTAAAAGCTCTGGAAGAAAAATTCGGTGTATCCGCAGCTGCTCCTGTAGCTGTAGCTGCAGCACCTGCTGCTTCTGCTGCTCCTGCTGCTGAAGAAAAAACTGAATTTGATGTTATTCTTGCTAATGCTGGTGCTGGCAAAATCAACGTAATCAAAGTTGTTCGCGAAATCACTGGTCTTGGTCTGAAAGAAGCTAAAGAACTAGTTGATGGCGCTCCTAAAGCTGTTAAAGAAAAAGTTGCTAAAGCTGATGCTGACGCAATCAAAGCTAAGCTTGAAGAAGCTGGCGCAACTGTTGAAGTTAAGTAATTATTTGTTTAACGGATATAGCATTAAAAATAAAGAGTACCAACAGGTACTCTTTATTTTTTGCCAAATATGGATTTTATTTCTTGACAAAACAGATATGATATGATAATATTCTTAAATGCGACATGTTTGACATGTCGTGACTTAGGTTTTTTTCCCAAAGGTATTTGGGTGAAAAATTGAAAAACTTTTTGATTTAGGTATAACTTAATGATTGGTAGGAAATAGTAATATAATGGAGGATGAAACGGGATATTTCATCGGACTTAAAAAAGCAAGGTTTTTATTTTGAATTTCAGAAGCCTTGCCTTTTTCGTATTTATTATTTACAAACTGACATTATGTTATGTGTAAGTTTTAGTTTAGTCAATTTGGGCTAAGGGGTGAAGGATTTAATGTTCAATCCTGTTCCGGTGGGCAAAAGAGTCAGGTACAGCTTTGCGAAAATTAAAGAAGTACTGGACATGCCCAATCTTATTGAAATCCAGAAAAATTCCTACACATGGTTCTTGAAGGAAGGGCTGCAAGAAATATTTCATGATATTTCGCCTATCCAGGATTTTACCGGTAACTTGGTGTTGTCATTCGAGAACTTCAGTTTGGGTGAACCAAAATATGATGTGGAAGAGTGCAAGGAAAGAGATGTTACCTATTCCGCGCCGCTGCGGGTCAATGTCCGGCTGATTAATCGTGAGACGGGTGAAATCAAAGAGCAAGAAGTTTTTATGGGCGACTTCCCGCTGATGACCGATAACGGTACCTTTATTATTAATGGTGCTGAACGGGTTATTGTCAGTCAGCTCGTACGTTCTCCTGGAGCTTATTATGGTGAGACCATTGATACCAGTGGCAAGAAGCTGTATAATGCTACCGTCATTCCCAATCGTGGTGCCTGGCTGGAACTGGAAACCGATGCGAATGATGTTGTTTCCGTGCGCGTAGACCGGACTCGTAAATTGCCGGCAACGGTACTAATCCGGGCGCTGGGCTATAGTTCCAATGGTTCTATTTCTGAATTATTTAGTGATGATACGCGTATCAGAGCCACTCTCGAGCGCGATAACACGGCATCTCGTGAAGAAGCTTTGGTCGAAATATATAAAAGACTGCGTCCCGGTGAACCGCCAACGGTCGATAACGCAACCCAATTATTGGAGTCATTGTTTTTTGACTCTAAACGTTATGACTTGGCAACCGTAGGCCGCTATAAATTAACCAAGAAATTAGGCTGGCGCCGCCGCTTGATGGGCAAAACGCTTTATCAACCGATTGTTGATAAAGAAACGGGTGAGATTATTGTACCGGAAGGTACGGTATTAGAGGAACCAGTTCTTGATACCATAGAAGAGAGCGGCGTATTCAATATTGATGAGATTATTGAAGTGAAGGTTAAAGCTAAAGACGGAACTCCGGTCAAAATGCTTTGTACACCGAAACTTCCTTATACGCATCGTACCATTACCCGCCATGATATTATGGCTTCCATCAATTATTTGCTGAATTTGATGGATGGCTTTGGTTCGACAGATGATATTGATCATCTCGGCAACCGGCGCCTGCGTTCAGTCGGTGAATTGCTGCAAAACCAATTCCGCATTGGTTTGTCCCGGATGGAACGTGTTGTTAAAGAGCGTATGACCATTCAGGATGTTGATGTAATCACGCCGCAAGCGTTGATTAATATCCGTCCGGTCGTTGCCGCAATTAAAGAATTCTTTGGTTCCAGCCAGTTGTCGCAATTTATGGACCAGACCAATCCGCTGGCTGAACTGACACATAAAAGACGTCTCAGTGCTTTAGGTCCAGGGGGCTTAAGCCGGGAACGTGCCGGTATGGAAGTCCGTGACGTCCATCACTCTCATTATGGCCGGATGTGTCCAATTGAGACTCCGGAAGGTCCGAATATCGGTCTGATCGGTTCGCTGTCTACATACGGGCGGATTAATGAATTCGGTTTTATGGAGACCCCTTACCGCAAGGTAGACCGTTATAACCACTTGGTTACCGAAGATGTTCGGTATCTGACAGCCGATGAAGAAGATGAAGTCGTTATCGCGCAGGCGAATGAAGCGCTCACACCAGAAGGCTGGTTTAAAGAAGCCCGTGTGACTGTCCGTTATAAGGATGAGACCATCGTGGTTCCTGCCGAACGGGTTGACTATATGGACGTTTCGCCGAAACAGGTGGTTTCGATTGCAACAGCGATGATTCCGTTCCTGGAAAACGATGACGCCAACCGTGCGTTAATGGGTGCCAACATGCAGCGTCAGGCTGTACCGCTGCTTAGAACGCAGGCTCCTTTGGTCGGAACCGGTATGGAGTACAAAGCGGCACGCGATTCCGGTGTTGTGATTTTAGCGAAAAATGCCGGTGTTGTTGAAAAAGTTACGGCTGTGGATATTCAAATTCGCACAGATAAAGGTTCGCTGGATAGCTATAGGTTGCTCAAATATCTGCGCTCTAACCAAGGCACTTGCATAAATCAGAAGCCGATTGTTTTCAAAGGCGAGCGCGTAGAAAAAGGCCAGGTACTGGCAGACGGTCCTGCAACTGATAATGGAGAATTGGCCCTTGGTTTTAACGTTCTGGTAGCCTTTATGCCATGGGAAGGTTATAACTACGAGGATGCTATTCTCTTAAGTGAAAAGCTGGTTAAAGAAGATGTCTTTACATCGATTCATATTGAAGAATATGAATGTGATGCCCGGGATACAAAATTAGGGCCGGAAGAAATCACCCGAGATATTCCGAATGTAGCTGAAGAGGCACTGCGTGATCTTGATGATCGCGGGATTATTCGGATTGGGGCTGAAGTACGGCCAGGCGATATATTGGTCGGTAAAGTAACACCGAAGGGTGAAACCGAGCTGACTGCCGAAGAAAGACTGCTGAGAGCCATCTTCGGTGAAAAAGCCAGAGAAGTACGCGATACTTCCCTGAGAGTCCCTCATGGTGAAGCGGGTAAAATTGTCGACGTCAAAGTGTTCAGCCGTGAAAATGGGGACGAATTGCCGCCGGGCGTGAATCATCTCGTCCGTGTTTACATCGCACAGAAACGTAAAATCTCTGAAGGCGATAAGATGGCCGGCCGTCATGGTAACAAAGGGGTCGTTTCCCGCATTATGAGGGAAGAAGACATGCCGTTCCTGCCAGACGGCACGCCGGTACAGATTGTGCTAAATCCATTGGGTGTACCATCGCGTATGAACATCGGACAGGTACTGGAAACCCACTTGGGGATGGCTGCCGCTTTTCTAGGCATGCAGATCAAGCAAGGCGATCCAAACGTACCGGAAAAACTCAAGGCTGTTGGCTACGATGTGGAGAAACATGGCTTGCCAAAACCTGATTTGGCTGGGGTTCACCTGGCTACGCCGGTATTTGACGGAGCCAAAGAGACTGAGGTCTTCGAAGCACTGAAACTGGCCGGTTTGTCCGGAAACGGTAAAACCGTATTGTATGATGGCCGGACCGGTGAGGCATTTGATAATCCTGTTACTGTTGGATTTGTTTATATGCTCAAACTGGCCCACTTGGTTGACGATAAAATACATGCCCGTTCAACCGGTCCATACTCTCTTGTTACGCAGCAGCCATTGGGTGGTAAAGCTCAATTCGGCGGTCAGCGTTTTGGGGAAATGGAGGTTTGGGCACTTGAAGCCTATGGCGCGGCCTATACGCTTCAAGAACTGTTAACCGTCAAGTCCGATGACGTGGTAGGTCGTGTGAAGACCTATGAGGCGATCGTTAAAGGTGAAAATGTTCCTGAACCAGGGGTGCCGGAATCCTTTAAGGTGTTAATTAAGGAATTGCAAAGTATTGGCTTGGATGTGAAGATTCTTACCGAAGATGCTCAGGAAATTCTTATTCGCGAATCGGATGAAGATATTCATGAAACTGCCAAGGAACTTGATTTGAGTCTCGGCGGTGGAGAACCTTCAGCGCCACACGAACGTAAAAAGACCGACTTCGAGCCCGATTTGGTGGATGAAATCGAAGCCGGTGATGATATTGAACCGTTAGAAGAAGAATTAGACATTATTGCCGAGCTAGGTGATATGGGTGAGGACAGCTATGAAATGCCAGCCCGTCTGGAGGAAGAGGAAGAGGAATTTCCAAACCGCAGACCAAGCGCAAAGAAAGTCAAAGAGAAGACCAAGAAATTAAATCCTCGTGATTTCCTTGAAGAGTTTGAGGACGAAGAATAGAAGGGAGTGATAACCCCTTGTTGGATGTAAACAATTTTGATTCTATGCGGATAGGCTTAGCTTCTCCGGAACAAATTCGCAAGTGGTCACACGGTGAGGTTAGAAAACCTGAAACCATTAACTACCGTACTCTAAAGCCGGAGCGGGAAGGCTTGTTCTGCGAAAAAATATTTGGGCCGCAACGGGATTGGGAATGTCATTGCGGTAAATATAAACGTATTCGCTATAAGGGCATTGTGTGCGATCGTTGCGGCGTTGAGGTAACTCGCTCCAAAGTTCGTCGTGACCGTATGGGTCACATCGAATTAGCAGCACCGGTTTCTCATATCTGGTATTTCAAGGGAATACCGAGCCGGATGGGATTAATCCTTGATATTTCACCAAGGTCCTTAGAAAAAGTTCTATACTTTGCTTCTTATATCGTACTCGATCCGGGCGATACCCCGCTGATGAAAAAACAGTTGCTCAGCGAGAACGAATATCGGGATTACCGCGATAAATACGGCAACTCCTTTAAAGTCGGTATGGGTGCTGAATCCATTAAGAAGCTGCTGGGTGAGCTGGATCTGGAAAAACTGGGCCGTGAACTGCGGCAGGAATTGAAAGAAGTCAGCGGTCAACGGAAAATCAGAGCGATTCGTCGACTTGAAGTAGTTGAAGCATTCCGGAAATCCGGAAATATGCCGGAGTGGATGATCATGGATGTCGTTCCGGTTATCCCGCCCGAACTGCGCCCAATGGTGCAACTTGACGGCGGCCGGTTTGCCACTTCGGACTTAAACGATCTGTATCGCCGGGTCATTAACCGGAATAACCGGTTGAAACGCTTGTTAGATCTTGGGGCGCCTGATATTATTGTTCGCAATGAAAAACGCATGCTCCAGGAAGCTGTGGATGCCCTGATTGACAATGGCCGTCGTGGCCGTCCGGTTACAGGACCAGGCAACCGTCCGCTTAAATCCTTGAGCGATATGCTTAAAGGAAAGCAAGGCCGCTTCCGTCAGAACCTGCTGGGTAAACGGGTTGACTATTCTGGACGTTCTGTTATCGTGGTTGGTCCGGAACTGAAACTGCACCAGTGCGGTCTGCCAAAAGAGATGGCTTTGGAGCTGTTTAAGCCTTTCGTGATGAAAAAATTGGTGAATGCCGGTCATGCTCATAATATCAAGAGTGCCAAACGGATGGTGGAGCGTGTTCGCCCGGAAGTGTGGGATGTTCTTGAAGAAGTTATCAAAGAACATCCGGTATTGTTAAACCGTGCACCGACCTTGCACCGTCTGGGTATCCAGGCTTTTGAACCGGTATTGACCGAAGGCCGTGCGCTGAAAATTCATCCGTTGGTATGTACAGCATACAATGCTGACTTTGACGGTGACCAAATGGCGATCCATGTGCCGCTGTCTGCTGAAGCGCAAGCGGAGGCACGCCTGCTAATGCTGTCGGCTCATAATATTCTGTCCACAAAAGACGGTAAGCCGGTTGCGGTACCAACGCAGGATATGGTCCTCGGAACCTATTATCTGACCATTGAAAGACCGGGCGCGTTGGGTGAAGGCAAAATTATGGGCAACATCAACGAAGCGCTGCTGGCTTATCAACATAAAGAATTATCCCTGCAGGCAAAAATTAAAGTGCGGATCCCGGGCTATGGATTGGTCAATACCACTCTTGGCCGGATGATCTTTAATGAAAGCCTGCCGGAAGAAATCCGCTATTATTATCAAGAAAACGGCGAATGGTATTTAGGCATTTTGATGGACAAAAAGCAACTGGGCAAACTGGTTGACAATTGCTACCGGAAATTTGGCAATGCCAAGACTGCTGTCGTTTTGGATAAAGTTAAATCTTTGGGTTATTCCTTTGCATGTCGTGCCGGGGTTACGGTGGCCATTGCCGACATTATGGTACCTCCGGAGAAAAAGGATATCCTGAGCAAAGCCGAAGCCCAGGTTGATACGATTGATAAACAGTACCGCCGTGGTTTGATCACCGAAGATGAACGCTATAAAAAAGTCATTGATTTGTGGACCAAAGCCACCGATGATGTGACTGGCGCCATGATGAACAATCTGGACCGTTTTAATCCAATCTATATGATGGCTAACTCCGGTGCCCGCGGTAACATCCAGCAGATCCGTCAGCTGGCCGGTATGCGTGGTCTGATGGCTGACCCGTCAGGACGGATCATCGACTTGCCGATTAAAGCGAATTTCCGCGAAGGCTTAACGGTATTGGAGTACTTCATCTCCACTCACGGTGCGCGTAAAGGTCTGGCCGATACCGCCTTAAGAACGGCCGACTCGGGTTACTTGACTCGTCGTTTGGTTGATGTTGCACAGGACGTTATTGTCCGTGAAGACGATTGCGATGTTGTGGGAATTAATTTGGTGCGGGAACGGGCCAAACTGGCAAAATCCAGTACCAGCGCCATTGGTTTCTTGCGTGATACTCTGTTAGGACGTCTACTGGCTCATGATGTGCTTGATCCTAAAACCGCCGATATTCTGGTGCCACAGGATACTGTGCTGGATGATGATAATTTACGGATTATCGGTGAAAATGGTGTGCCGGAAATCACCATTCGTGGTACTTCGGCGCAAACCGAAGAGGATGTCAGCAATTCGGCATCGACCGAAACCATCGTATTGGGAGCGCCGGAAGAACACGTCCGTCAGACCCTGAAACAAGCAATGATTCGTGAAATGCTTGGCAAGAATACCATTGGAGCTATTAATAGCAGCATCGGTGAAGAAATTGTTCCGGCGAATACAACCTTAGACGAAGAACACATTGAAGCTATTTTGGGCAGTGATGTCCGGGAAGTTAAGGTTCGCAATAACAATATTAAAGGCATCGAAGTGGAAGCAATCACAGAAGGTGCTGCGGTCATCGAACACTTGCGTGACCGGATTGTGGGCCGGGTGGCGGCTGAAGATATCGTTGATCCTGAAACTGGTGAAACCATTGTTCACCTGAATGAAGAGATTCACGAAGATGTGGTTGACAGAGTGGTGAAGGTTCGTAAGAAAGTTTCTATCCGTTCCGTACTGACTTGCAAATCACTTTACGGTGTCTGCATCAAATGCTATGGCCGTAATCTGGCTACAGGTCATGCGGTTGATGTCGGTGAAGCGGTTGGTATTATTGCCGCCCAATCCATCGGTGAACCAGGAACGCAGCTCACCATGCGTACGTTCCATACCGGTGGTATTGCCGGTGACGATATTACACAAGGTTTGCCAAGGGTTGAAGAACTCTTTGAAGCCCGTAAACCAAAACGTCAGGCCATTATTACCGAGATTCAAGGTAAAGTGGAGATTAAAGAAATTAAAGGTATGCGTAAAGTCACCATCTTCCCGGAAAGCGGCGAAGAGCGGATTTATCAAATTCCGTATGGTGCCCGCATTATCGTCAGCGACGGCCAAATGGTCGAAGCCGGTGACCGTCTGACGGAGGGATCAGTCAATCCGCATGATATTTTGCGGGTGCGCGGTCTCAAAGATACGCAGCGCTACCTGGTTTATGAAGTGCAAAAGGTTTATAAATCCCAGGGTGTTGAGATTAACGATAAGCATATTGAAGTAATGGTCCGCCAAATGCTGCATAAGGTGAAGGTGGAAGAACCAGGCGATACCGATCTTTTGCCTGGAGAATATATCGACGTCAATACCTTTGAAGAAGAGAATGCGAAAGCGATTGAGATGGGCAATGAACCGGCTGTGGCCCGTCCGATTCTCCTTGGTATTACCAAAGCGTCATTGGCTACCGATTCCTTCCTGTCGGCCGCATCGTTCCAGGAAACAACGCGTGTGTTGACCGATGCTGCCATCAAAGGAAAAGTGGATCCGCTGCTTGGCTTAAAAGAAAACGTGATTATCGGCAAACTGGTACCTGCAGGTACTGGGATGAGCCGTTACCGCAATATCAAAATACTTAACTCAACCGAGGAAGCAGTTGTGCCAGAATAATTCAAAGAGGCGGTAAATACCGCCTCTTTTTTCTTACTGCAGGCTGTTGTGTTCCGGGATTATACAAGCCGAGAAATTAGTCGATTATGATCTACATAATTCCTGAATTATCGTGAAAGCTATAGGCGATGACACACGCCGAGCCGTGGGCATAAAAAATGCTGATAAAACTAGAGAAATCCTGTATTTTAATGATGAATTTTATTGACATTGTCGATGGGGAATGTTAATATATTAGAGTGTCTGAAAGACAATAGTGATTTATTGGTAATTTGGGAGTGAACAACATGTCGCTTGACGCCTTGAAAACTGCGAAAAAAGTGATCGGAGTTAAGCAAGTAACCAAAGCGGTAAGCAAAGGGATGGCTGAGCAGGTTTTTGTGGCCGCAGATGCCGATAAAAGAGTCATTCAGCCGCTTATTGATTTATGCAGCCGGCAAAATGTACCTGTTGCCGAAGTCCCGACGATGCTGGAACTGGGTCAGGCTTGTCAGATTGAAGTAGGATCAGCGGCAGCAGCGATTGTCAAAGAAGGTTAATGCGTTAAATATTTCATTGCTTGCTAGTTCGAGTAATGAAATTATTAAATAATAAATTCAAATTTGAGGAAGGAGGTGCATGTATGCCTACAATTAGCCAATTAGTACGTAAAAGTAGAGAAGATATACTGAAAAAATCTACTGCACCAGCTTTGAAAGAATCTCCACAAAAGCGCGGTGTGTGCACAAGAGTATATACAACCACTCCGAAAAAACCTAACTCAGCTTTGAGAAAAGTTGCGAGGGTTAGACTGACTAACGGTATTGAAGTGACTGCGTATATCCCTGGTATTGGCCACAATCTGCAAGAACATAGTGTTGTTTTGATCAGAGGTGGCAGGGTAAAAGACTTACCTGGTGTTCGTTATCACATCATCCGCGGTGCGCTTGATACTGCCGGTGTACAAAACCGTAATCAAGGCAGATCCAAATATGGAACCAAGCGTGCTAAGAAAAAGTAATTTGTTAAGTTGAAAGATTGGATGAAGGAGGGATAATATGCCAAGAAAAGGTCCTGTACCTAAGCGTGATGTACTGCCGGATCCAGTGTACAATTCCAAAATTCTCACTCGATTCATCAATAAAGTAATGCTTTCTGGTAAAAAAGGCGTTGCTGAAAAAGTAGTATATGATGCTTTTGAAAATATAAGAGCAAAAACTGGTAAAGATCCTTTAGAAGTATTTGAAACAGCGATGAAAAACGTTATGCCAGTACTGGAAGTTCGTGCGCGCCGTGTCGGTGGTGCTAACTACCAAGTTCCGGTTGAAGTTCGTCCTGAACGCCGTCTGACATTAGGAATTCGTTGGCTGGTGAACTACGCTAGACTTCGTGGTGAAAAAACCATGAATGAAAGATTAGCGAATGAATTGCTTGATGCAGCAAACAATACCGGCGCTGCAATTAAGAAAAAAGATGATACCCACAAAATGGCAGAAGCCAATAAGGCATTTGCTCACTATCGCTGGTAATAAATAACTGGTGTTTAAACGTAAACCGTAAGGAGTGATGATAGTGGCTAGAAAGTTTCCTCTCTTAAAGACGCGGAACATAGGCATCATGGCCCACATTGACGCCGGCAAGACCACTACAACTGAACGTATACTGTTTTATACCGGTAGAGTACACAAAATTGGTGAAGTTCATGATGGCGCTGCGACTATGGACTGGATGGTGCAGGAACAAGAGAGAGGTATAACGATCACTTCTGCTGCTACTACTTGTGAATGGTTAGGGCATCGCGTAAACATCATTGACACACCAGGACACGTGGACTTTACTGTTGAGGTAGAACGGTCGCTCAGAGTGCTTGATGGCTCGGTTGCTGTATTTTGTGCAAAAGGTGGCGTAGAGCCTCAGTCAGAGACTGTATGGCGTCAAGCAGATAAATACGGCGTACCGCGTATGGCGTATGTAAATAAAATGGATATTCTTGGTGCTGATTTCTATCGCGTTGTCGATATGATGAAAACCCGTTTGGGTGCCAATGCAGTGCCAATCCAACTTCCAATCGGTTCTGAAGATGTCTTCAAAGGTATGGTTGACTTGGTGGAAATGAAAGCCATCGTTTATACCGATGACCTTGGTAAAACGAGTGAAGCAACCGAAATTCCGGAAGACTTAAAAGAACAAGCCGAACTTTATCATCAAAATCTGCTGGATGCAGTTGCTGAAAGCGATGATGAACTGATGATGAAATATCTTGAAGGTGAAGAGCTGACGGTTGAAGAGATCAAAGCCGGCATCCGCAAAGCAACGATTGCTTGCAAAATGACTCCTGTGCTTTGTGGTTCTTCCTACAAAAACAAAGGCGTTCAGCCGATGCTGGATGCGGTTGTTGAGTATATGCCTTCTCCGCTGGATATTCCGGCAATTAAAGGGGTTAACCCTGATACTGGTGAAGAAGACAAACGCGAATCCGATGACAATCTGCCGTTCTCGGCACTGGCTTTCAAAATTATGGCTGACCCATATGTCGGAAAGCTGGCGTTCTTCCGGGTTTACTCCGGTAAATTGGCTTCAGGCTCGTATGTGTTCAACTCCACCAAAGGTAAGAAAGAACGTATCGGTCGTATCCTGCAAATGCATGCGAACCGCCGCGAAGAAATCGAAGAGGTTTATAGCGGTGATATCGCAGCTGCGGTAGGTTTGAAAGATACGGTTACCGGTGACACTCTGTGCGACGACAAAAACCCAATTATCTTAGAATCAATGGTTTTCCCTGAACCGGTTATCAATGTAGCGGTTGAGCCAAAAACCAAAGCAGATCAGGAAAAAATGGGTATTGCACTGCAACGTTTGGCTGAAGAAGATCCTACATTCCGTATTTGGACCGACCAAGAAACTGGTCAAACCATTATTGCGGGTATGGGTGAGCTTCACTTAGAAATTATCGTTGACCGTATGCTCAGAGAATTCAAAGTGGATTGTAACGTTGGTAAACCGCAAGTTGCTTACCGTGAAACCATCCGCAAAGCAGTTAAATCGGAAGGTAAATTCGTTCGCCAATCCGGCGGTCGTGGTCAATATGGTCACTGCTGGCTGGAAATCGAACCACAAGAAGTTGGCAAAGGCTTTGAATTTGTTAACAAAGTGGTCGGTGGCGCGATTCCTAAAGAATACATCAACCCGATCGAAGCCGGTATCAAAGAGGCCATGGAAAACGGCGTTGTAGCCGGTTACCCGATGGTAGACATCAAAGTGACTGTTGTTGACGGTTCCTACCATGATGTTGACTCCTCGGAAATGGCGTTCAAAATCGCCGGATCGATGGGCTTCAAAGCCGGTGCGGCTAAAGCTAACCCAGTGTTGCTTGAGCCATACATGAAAGTTGAAGTAACGGTTCCGGAAGAGTACATGGGTGATGTTATCGGTGACTTGAACTCCAGACGTGGTCGTATCGAAGGCATGGAAGCCCGTGCCGGCGCTCAAGTAATCAAAGCGTTTGTGCCATTGGCTGAAATGTTTGGTTATGCAACCGACCTGCGTTCGAAGACACAAGGCCGCGGCAACTACTCAATGGAAATTTCCTATTATGATGATGTTCCTAAAAATATTTCTGAAGCTATTATCGCCAAAGTAAAAGGTGCTTAAAGCAGGAAAAATAAAGGAGGAAAAACACAATGGCAAAGAAAAAGTTTGAAAGAAACAAACCACACGTAAACATTGGTACAATCGGTCACGTTGACCATGGTAAAACCACTTTAACAGCGGCTATTACCAAAGTATTAGCAAAATCAGGTGGGGCTGAATTCTTGGCTTACGACATGATCGATAAAGCTCCAGAAGAAAGAGAACGCGGTATTACCATCAATACTGCACACGTTGAGTATGAGACTGCAAAACGTCACTATGCTCACGTTGACTGCCCAGGCCATGCTGACTATGTTAAAAACATGATCACTGGTGCTGCGCAAATGGACGGCGCTATTTTGGTTTGTAGCGCAGCTGATGGTCCTATGCCACAAACTCGCGAACACATTCTTCTTTCCCGCCAAGTAGGCGTGCCTGCAATGGTTGTGTTCCTGAATAAAGCTGACATGGTTGATGACGCTGAACTGATGGAACTGGTAGAAATGGAAGTTCGTGAACTTCTTTCCAGCTACGATTTCCCTGGCGACGACATCCCTGTAATCGCTGGTTCCGCTCTGAAAGCTCTTGAAGGCGATGCTGCTTATGAAGCAAAAATTATCGAACTGATGGATGCGGTTGATGAATACATCCCAACTCCTGTTCGTGATACTGACAAAACTTTCTTGATGCCTGTTGAGGACGTGTTCACGATCACTGGTCGTGGTACTGTTGCTACCGGCCGTGTAGAGCGTGGAGCCGTTAAAGTTGGTGATACCATCGAAATCGTTGGTATGACTGAAAAACCTAAATCCACCGTTATTACTGGTGTAGAAATGTTCCGCAAACTGCTGGATTCCGCAGTTGCCGGTGACAACATCGGTGCTCTGCTCCGTGGTGTTGAGCGTAAAGAAATCGAGCGCGGTCAAGTATTGGCCAAGCCTGGTTCCATCAAACCTCACACTAAATTCAAAGCAGAAGTTTATGTCCTTTCCAAAGAAGAAGGTGGACGTCATACTCCATTCTTCACTAACTACCGTCCACAGTTCTACTTCCGTACAACTGACGTGACTGGCGTAGTTAACCTTCCTGAAGGTGTAGAAATGGTTATGCCTGGCGACAACATTCAAATGGCTATCGAGTTGATCACTCCGATCGCGATTGAAGAAGGTCTGCGTTTCGCGATTCGTGAAGGCGGCCGTACTGTTGGCGCTGGCGTTGTAACTGCAATCGAAGCTTAATTTTACTGTAGGGGCGGCCGCAGGTCGCCCCTACATAAAAGATATCTGGATGTTACCCAAATGCGATGACGTGGAAGGTTGCCCGCGTGATAGCGGGGGGAATTTCCGCGGAGAATGTCCGTTCATAAGAAACCGGGCGATAAGGAGGAAATAAAATGGCTAAACAACAAAAAATCAGAATCCGCCTCAAAGCGTACGATCATAAGGCGCTTGATCAAAGTGCAGTAAAAATTGTTGAAACAGCAAAAAGAACTGGTGCTTTAGTATCGGGGCCTATTCCACTTCCTACTGAGAAAAATATTTTCACAATACTTCGTTCTCCACATGTCAATAAAGACTCCCGGGAGCAGTTTGAAATGCGCACCCATAAACGTCTGATTGACATCCTTGAGCCGACTTCAAAGACTGTAGATGCATTAATGCGTCTCGATCTGCCAGCCGGTGTGGATATCGAGATTAAGCTGTAGGAGGAGGTGGCAATAATGGCTAAAGGAATCTTAGGTAAAAAACTTGGTATGACCCAAATCTTTACTGAAGCAGGTAAGGTAGTTCCGGTTACAGTCGTTGAGTCTGGCAAAACCGTTGTAATTCAAAGCAAAACTGTTGAAAACGATGGATATAATGCGGTGCAATTGGGCTTCGGCACTGTTAAAGATAAAAAGGTTACCAAACCGATGAAAGGTCATTTTGCTAAAGCCGGTACTGCACCGGTGAAATTCATCCGCGAAATGCGCCTGCCCAGCGCTTCTGAATATAATCAAGGCGATGTAATAGGCGTAGATGTATTCAGTGCCGGTGAATTGGTTGATGTGACTGGTACCGCAAAGGGTAAAGGATTTGCCGGCGGTATTAAACGCCATAATTTCAGACGCGGGCCAATGGGTCACGGCTCGAAATCTCATCGTGAACCAGGCTCCATGGGCCCTCGGATGAGCGGTGGCGGCGGTAAAGTATTTAAAGGTAAAAAACTGCCTGGTCAAATGGGCGGGCAAAAAGTGACTATACAACGTCTAAGCGTCGTTAGAGTAGATCCGGAGCGCAATTTGATTCTGATCAAAGGCGCCATTCCTGGTCCTAAAGGCAGTCTTGTTGTGATAAAGAATACTGTAAAGCCTAAGAAATAAGTTCGGGGGTCCCGAGCATCGAAAGGAGGATGTGCTATATGCCGAAAGTAGCAGTATATGATATAACCGGTAAACAGACTGGTGATATTGAATTAAATGAAAACGTATTTGGTGTAGAAATCAATGAGGCTGTGCTTCATCAAGCCGTGGTTATGCAATTAGCCAGCCAGCGTCTTGGAACTCATGCCACTAAAACCAGAGGTCTTGTACGCGGCGGCGGTCGCAAACCTTGGAAACAAAAAGGTACTGGCCGGGCCCGCGCTGGTAGCACTCGTTCACCAATTTGGGTAGGTGGTGGTACCGTATTTGGTCCTCAACCACGCTCTTATGCATTCAGAATGCCTCGCAAACAACGCCGTTTGGCTCTTAAATCAGCACTGTCTGCGAAAGTCCAAGAAGGCGAATTGGTGATTGTTGATGCAATCAGCTTTGAAGAGCCTAAAACCAAAAATGTTGTACAAATGCTGAATGATTTTAAAGCTGCTGATGATAAAGCGTTGATTATCACTGCTGAACTCATTGATGCTGTAGAAAAATCAGCTCGCAACATTCCTGGTGTTAAAGCAATCGGATCCATTGGTCTGAATGTTTATGACATTCTGTATCATGATAAAGTATTTATGACTAAAGATGCAGTCACCCGCATTGAGGAGGTGCTTGCGTAATGGCAAATGCACGCGATGTGTTGCTTCGTCCGATGGTTACTGAAAAGACAACCAGCTTGATGCAAGACAACAAATATACTTTTGTTGTTGCTCCTTCAGCCAACAAAATTGAGATTAGCAAAGCTGTTGAAGAAATTTTCAAAGTGAAGGTTCTTGATGTAAATACCGTTCGTGTTCTTGGTAAAACCAAACGCATGGGACGTACACAAGGTAAACGTTCGGATTATAAAAAAGCAATCGTTAAACTCGCTCCTGGTGAGCGGATCGAATTCTTTGAAGGTGTATAACCGCTAGATTTAGTGAAAAGGAGGGGCACCAATGGCAGTAAAAAGTTTTAAACCATACTCGGCAGGCAGAAGATTTATGACAGTTTCCAGCTTTGATGAAATCACAGCGGATCAGCCTGAGAGATCACTGGTTGAGCGTCTGCAAAAACATGGCGGTCGCAATCAACAAGGCCGTATGACAGTCAGACATCAAGGTGGCGGACATAAACGTCTCTATAGAATCATTGATTTTAAACGGAATAAAGATGGAATTCCGGCTAAAGTGGCAACAATTGAGTATGATCCAAACCGTTCAGCTCGAATTGCACTTTTACATTATGCGGATGGCGAAAAACGCTACATCTTGGCTCCAAACGGCTTAAAAGCCGGCGATACCATTATGAGCGGTCCGGAAGCGGATATTAAAGTCGGCAATGCGCTGCAACTGAAAAATATTCCTGTTGGTACAATGCTTCATAATATTGAACTTAAAATCGGTAAGGGCGGACAAATGGTTCGTTCCGCAGGTGCCGGTGCTCAGTTAATGGCAAAAGAAGGCGATCATGCACTGCTTCGTTTACCTTCCGGTGAATTAAGAAAAGTTCATGTGAACTGCAAAGCCACCATTGGGCAAGTGGGTAACTTAGAACATGAAAACATCACTATCGGTAAAGCCGGCCGTTCCCGTTGGCTTGGAATTCGTCCAGCAAACCGTGGTGTGGCTATGAATCCGATCGACCATCCACATGGTGGTGGTGAAGGACGTTCGCCAGTTGGCCGCAAACATCCTGTTACTCCTTGGGGTAAACATGCGATGGGAGCTAAGACCCGCCGTCCGAAAGCTTCTGATAAGCTGATCGTAAAACGCCGTACTAAATAACATGAAGCTAAGCCGCTGTGCGAATGCGGCTTAGCAGATGACATTGATCGCGAAGGGAGGATTATCAAGTGTCCAGATCGATTAAAAAAGGACCTTATGTTCATGAAAGTGTCATGAAAAAAATTGACGCTATGAACGATAAAAATGAAAAAAAGGTTATCAAGACCTGGTCGCGTAGTTCCACCATTCTACCTAGTTTTGTTGGACACACCATTGCGGTACATGATGGACGCAAACATGTGCCTGTGTATGTGACCGAAGACATGGTAGGCCATAAACTGGGCGAATTTGCGCCGACTCGTACTTTCAAAGGTCATGCCGGAGAAGAAAGACGTACATCATTGAGATAGTTTGCCGAAAGGGGGGCTAAGCTGTGGAAGCTAAGGCAGTTGCTAAATATATTCGCATTGCGCCTCGTAAAATCCGTATTGTTATGGATTTGATTCGCGGTAAAAATATCGGCGAAGCGTTTGCGATTCTAAAATACACTCCGAAAGTCGGAGCGGAAGTCATTGAAAAAGTGCTTAAGTCAGCGGTAGCGAATGCTGAGCACAATAACGATCTGAACGTTGATAAACTTTACGTGGCTGCAGCGTATGTTGATCAAGGTCCTACTCTTAAACGTATTCATCCACGTTCCCGTGGTCAGGCGTTTAAAATTTTGAAACGCAGCAGTCATGTTACCGTAGTGGTAAAAGAAAGATAATAGAAGAAGGAGGGAAACGAATTGGGTCAAAAAGTTAATCCACATGGCTTGCGTCTAGGTATCATTAAAACTTGGGATGCAAAGTGGTATGCTGATAAAGATTATGCAAAAAATTTGCATGAAGATATAAAAATCCGTAAATTTTTAAAAGCAAAGTTATACACTGCTGGTGTTTCCAAAATTGAGACCGAACGCGCTGCTAATCGTCTTAAGATCACTATTCACACAGCTAAACCAGGTATGGTTATCGGTCGCGGTGGTTCAGGTATTGAGCAAATTAAAGCGAACCTGAAAAAAATGACTGACAAAAATGTTGATGTCAATATTGCTGAAGTAAAACAAGCGGATCTTGACGCAACCTTGGTTGCAGAAAACATTGCTGCCCAATTGGAACGCCGTATTGCTTTCCGTCGTGCGATGAAACAATCGGTTAGCCGTACCATGCGTATGGGCGCTAAAGGAATTAAAGTAATGGTTGGCGGTCGTCTTGGCGGTGCTGAGATTGCCCGTAGTGAAGGCTATCGTGAAGGAAGTATTCCTCTTCACACATTAAGAGCTGATATCGACTACGGAACTGCCGAGGCTCACACTACTTATGGCCGTATTGGCGTAAAAGTGTGGATCTATAAAGGCGAAGTTCTGCCGGAGGCCAAAAAGCCCGCTGCCGTTGTTGAAGGGGGCGAAGCATAATGTTAGTACCTAAGAGAGTCAAACACCGCAAACAGTTTCGCGGTCGTATGAAAGGTAAAGCCAATAAAGGCAATACCGTGAGCCATGGCGAATTCGGCTTGCAAGCCTTAGAACCAGCTTGGATCACTAATCGTCAAATCGAAGCTGCCCGTATTGCAATGACCCGTTACATTAAACGTGGCGGTAAAGTTTGGATTAAAATATTCCCGGATAAACCAATTACTGCAAAACCTGCCGAAACCCGCATGGGTAGCGGTAAAGGTTCACCAGAGTACTGGGTAGCAGTCGTTAAGCCTGGTCGGATCATGTTCGAAATGGACGGCGTTAGTGAAGAGTTAGCAAAAGAAGCGATGCGTCTTGCTGCACATAAACTTCCTATTAAAACAAGGTTCGTTAAACGTGAAGAGGCAGAAGTTCAACAACAAGAGGGCGGTGAAGTAAATGAAGGTTAATGAAATTCGTGATCTGAATGCAAGTGAACTTAACCAAAAACTTGCTTCCCTCAAAGATGAGTTATTTAACCTCAGATTTCAACTGGCTACCGGGCAGCTTGAGAATCCTATGCGGATTAAAGAGATTAAGAAAACCATTGCCCGCGTTAAAACAATCCAACGTGAGCAGGAGCTTAAAGCTCAGCAAGCGTAACGGACGTTCTTACCGGAAAGTAAATTATGCATGCTAAGAACGGAAGGAGGCTATATAACATGACTGAGAGAAACGAGCGTAAAACCAGAATTGGTAAAGTGGTTAGCGATAAAATGGATAAAACAGTTGTGGTTGCAATAGAGCGTTTGGTACAGCATCCGTTGTACAAAAAATCTGTGAAGAAAACTGTTAAATTCAAAGCCCATGATGAAAACAATGACAGCCATATTGGCGACACTGTGGAAATTATGGAAACTCGTCCGCTTTCCAAGGATAAACGCTGGAGAGTTATAGAAGTGCTTGAAAGAGCGAAGTAATAGATCTCGAAGAGTCACAGCTCGTTGAATTGTACTAGACATTTCGAGAAGGAGGGATAACAATGATTCAACAGCAGACAATCCTGAATGTTGCTGACAATACCGGCGCGAAAGAAATTATGTGCATCCGTGTATTGGGCGGTTCCTATCGTAGATATGCCAACATCGGCGATGTAATTGTCGCTTCAGTTAAAGCTGCGGCACCTGGTGGCGTTGTGAAAAAAGGTGACGTAATTAAAGCTGTAGTGGTTCGTTCTAAAAAAGGCTTACGTCGTCAAGATGGTTCCTATATTCGTTTCGATGAAAACGCCGCAGTTGTCATTAAAGAAGATAAGAGCCCTAGAGGTACCCGTATATTCGGACCAGTTGCGAGAGAACTGCGTGAGAAAGATTTTATGAAAATTATCTCACTGGCTCCGGAAGTAATCTAAGTTAGGAGGTGTCCGGAATGTCACAAACCAAACTGCACGTTAAAAAAGGCGATACGGTCCTGGTATTGTCCGGTAAAGATAAAGGCAAAAAAGGTAAGATTATTGAAGCATTACCGAAAAAGGGCAAGGTTGTTGTGGAAGGCATTAACACTGTTAAGCGTCACACAAAACCAACCCAAAGTGCACCGCAAGGCGGTATTTTGGTAAAAGAAGCACCGATGCATTCAGCGAAAGTGATGCTGGTTTGCCCGGCTTGTTCTCAACCTACCAGAATTAAGAAAAACGCTTTAGCGAACGGTACATTGGCTCGTGCTTGCAAAAAGTGCGGCGAAATTGTTGATAAGGACAAATAATCACGCGGAAAGGAGGTAACGTTCAGTGATCAGACTGAAAGAGAAATACCTTAGTGAAGTAGCTCCAGCAATGATGGAGAAATTCGGATATAAAAATATCATGGAAATTCCTAAAATCGAAAAAGTCGTTCTCAACATGGGTGTCGGCGAAGCGGTAGGCAATCCAAAAGTTCTTGATGCAGCCGTTAACGACATGACCCAAATCGCTGGTCAAAAACCTGTTGTAACTCGTGCTAAGAAATCCTTGGCAGCTTTCAAAATTCGTGCAGGAATGCCAATTGGTGCAAAAGTTACCCTGCGTGGCCCGCGCATGTTCCAATTTTTAGATAAATTGTTCAATGTAGCACTGCCTCGCGTACGTGACTTCCGCGGTGTGAGCCCGAAGTCTTTTGACGGTCGCGGTAATTATACAATGGGCGTTAAAGAACAGCTGATATTCCCGGAAATCGAATATGATAAAGTTGATAAAATTCGCGGTATGGATATCATCATTGTTACCACTGCCAAATCGGATGAAGAAGCAAGAGAGCTTCTTAAACTGATGGGTATGCCATTCAGCGCGTAAAGGAGGGACACTTGTGGCCAAAAAGGCGTTAATTGAAAAATGGAAGCATGAACCAAAATTTAGTGTACGGAAGTACAATAGATGTAAAATTTGCGGCCGTCCGCACGGATATCTGCGTAAATTCGAAATGTGCCGTATTTGTTTCAGAGAACAAAGCTACAAAGGTGCCATCCCTGGGGTAACCAAAGCTAGCTGGTAGACATTAACGGAAGGAGGTATGTCCCTATGGTAATGACCGATCCAATCGCCGATATGCTTACACGTTTGCGCAATGCGAATTCGGTATATCATGAAAAAGTAGAAATACCAGGCTCCAAAATTAAGCAAGCGATCGCTGGTATTTTAAAAGAAGAAGGTTTCATTAAGGACTTTGAAGTAATTCAAGACAGCAAGCAGGGTGTTCTGCGTGTCAGCTTGAAATACGGTCCGAACCGTGAGAAAGTAATCACCGGTATTAAGCGGATTTCTAAACCGGGCTTACGCGTATATGCGAAAAAAGATCAACTGCCACGCGTTTTAGGTGGTCTTGGTATTGCTATCGTTTCCACTTCACAAGGTATTATGAGCGACAAACAAGCTCGTCGTAATGGCCTTGGTGGCGAAGTAGTCGCTTACGTTTGGTAATTAGATTTTTTGTAGCTAGGAGGTGTACAGATGTCGAGAATAGGAAGAGCACCCATTGCAATCCCTGCTAATGTAACCATTACAGTTGATGGCAACGTGGTATCTGTTAAAGGCCCTAAAGGTGAGTTGACTCGTACCATTCATAAAGATATGATTTTGGAAATCGAGGAAAACACCCTGAACGTAAAACGGCCTTCTGAAGATAAAAATCATAGAGCATTGCACGGTCTGACCCGTACACTGATTGCCAATATGGTAACTGGTGTAACGCAAGGTTTCAGCAAAACATTGGAAATTCACGGTGTTGGCTACAGAGCGGCTAAATCCGGTACAAAAGTAGCCTTATCCCTTGGATTATCTCATCCACTGGAAGTTGAACCACCTACAGGCATCACTTTAGATGTACCTGCTCCAAACAGAATTGTTGTATCAGGTATTAATAAAGAGCAAGTCGGTGCTATGGCAGCTAAAATTCGCGGCTACCGTGAACCAGAGCCATATAAAGGCAAAGGTATCCGGTATGAAGGCGAAGTTGTTCGTCGTAAAGTTGGTAAAGCCGGCGGTAAAGGTAAGAAGTAAGATTCTAAGTGAAAGGAGTGAACACCTTGCTTCGTAAAGAGAACAAAAATGATGCTCGTCAAAAACGGCATTTAAGAGTTCGTAAGAATATTATTGGTACTGCAGAAAGACCACGTCTGAACGTGTTTCGTAGCTTGAGTCACATTTATGCTCAAATTATCAATGACAACACGGGTGCGACGCTAGTTTCTGCCAGCACTATGGATAAAGAAGTAAGCCAAGCTGTTCAATACGGTGGAAATATTGAAGCCGCAAAAGCAGTAGGAGCAGCCGTTGCTAAACGCGCTTTAGAAAAAGGTATTACGCAAGTGGTGTTTGACCGCGGCGGTTATATCTATCATGGTAGAGTCGCAGCTTTAGCAGAAGCAGCTCGTGAAGCAGGGCTTGAATTCTAGAATTTTAGCAAAAGGAGGTACATCAATGGCCAGAATTGATCACAGTACTCTTGAACTTAAAGAGAAAGTTGTGTTTATCAACAGAGTTGCCAAAGTTGTTAAGGGCGGACGTCGTTTTTCCTTCAGTGCACTCGTAGTTGTTGGCGACGAGAACGGACATGTAGGCGCTGGTTTAGGTAAAGCAGGCGAAGTTCCTGAAGCAATTAGAAAAGGAATTGAAGACGCTAAGAAAAATTTAATCAAAGTTCCATTGGTAGGTACAACGATTCCCCATCAAATTATTGGTGAATTCGGTGCAGGACGGGTTCTTATGAAACCAGCTTCTGAAGGTACCGGCGTTATCGCTGGCGGTCCGGCTCGTGCCGTTCTTGAACTTGCTGGCGTTCATGACATTTTGACAAAATCGCTTGGTTCATCCAACCCTAACAATATGGTGCAAGCTACATTAAAAGGTTTGGAACAACTCAAACGGGCTGAACAAGTGGCTGAACTTCGCGGTAAAACCGTTCAGGAACTTTTGGGTTAAGGAGGAAGTTTAAATGGCAAAGCTCAAAATTACTCTTACCAGAAGCCTGATTGGCAGACCTCAAGATCAACGCGCTACAGTGCGGGCTTTGGGTTTAGGTAAAACTAACAGTTTTGTAATGCAAGATGACAACGCGGTTATCAGAGGTATGGTCCGTAAAGTTGAACATCTTGTCAGTGTTGAAGAAGTGCAAGACTAGTTCAAGGAGGTGCTACGCATGAAATTACACGAATTAGCTCCAGCCCCTGGATCTAAAAAAGTACGTACCCGTGTTGGCCGTGGTCTTGGTTCAGGACTTGGAAAAACATCCGGCAAAGGTCATAAAGGTCAAAAAGCCCGTGCAGGCGGCGGTGTTCGTACTGGATTTGAAGGCGGTCAAATGCCAATTTATCGCAGACTTCCGAAACGTGGTTTCACCAACAAATTTGCTAAAGAATTTGCTGAAGTAAACGTTTCCGAATTAAACCGTTTTGATAACGGCGCTGTTGTAGATCCAGTTGCTTTAATAGAAATTGGCATACTGAAAAATGTACGTGATGGAGTTCGCATTCTTGGTAACGGTGAACTCGAGAAATCCCTTACTGTAGTAGCCAACGGCTTTACCAAGTCAGCAGCAGAAAAAATTACAGCAGCTGGCGGAAAAGTCGAGGTGATCTAAGGTGCTTTCAGCCCTGTCCAATATACTCAAGATTACTGAGCTCAGACAGAAAATTGTATTTACGCTGGCGATGTTCTTAGTGTTTCGTGCCGGCACGCATATACCCGTTCCGGGCGTTAATCCCGCCGTTATCGAGCAATTGTTTACCAGCGGCAACCTGTTTGGATTGCTGGACTTGTTCTCCGGCGGCGCATTAAGTAAGTTCTCAGTGTTTGCAATGAGTATTACGCCTTATATCAATGCTTCGATCATTATGCAGCTGTTAACAGTGGTTGTACCGAAGTTTGAACAATGGGCTAAGGAAGGCGAAGAAGGGCGAAAGAAAATAACCCAGATCACTCGCTATGGTACGGTGCTGCTGGGTTTTATTCAGGCCATTGGAATGTCTTTCGGATTGAAAGCGGCCATAATTAACCCGGGAATCGGTCCAATCTTGCTGATCGCATTAACGCTTACAGCCGGAACTACGTTTCTGATGTGGCTTGGTGAGCAGATTACCGAAAAAGGTATTGGTAATGGGATCTCACTGATCATTTTTGCCGGTATCGTTTCTCAGTTACCATCCAGTCTTCACAACATTTATAAATACCTGCAAGCAGGTACTATAAATTATTTTAATGTGCTGTTGTATGCTATTATTGCGGTGGCCATGATTGTGTTTGTTATTCTTATCCAACAAGGTCAACGAAGAATTCCTGTACAATATGCAAAACGAGTGGTTGGTCGCAAGATGTACGGTGGTCAATCGACTCATATTCCGCTGAAAGTCAATCAGGCGGGAGTTATTCCAATAATCTTTGCGTCATCCGTGCTGATGTTCCCGGTAACCATTGCCCAGTTTGTTAATGTTCCCTGGGTAAAAACTCTTGCAGAATGGTTTGCGTGGGGTACGCCGTTACAGACAACTCTGTACGCACTCTTAATTGTATTCTTCACGTACTTCTATACTGCGGTTACTATGAACATATCGGATATGGCAGAGAACATGAAAAAATACGGTGGTTTTATTCCAGGACTACGCCCAGGAAAACCAACTGCAGACTATTTGGACCGCGTTATGACCAGAATTACACTTGCCGGAGCAATCTTTCTTGCGTTTATTGCCATCCTGCCCAACTTTGTGGGAGCTGTGACCAATATTCAAGGAGTTAATTTTGGCGGGACCGCCCTATTGATTGTGGTTGGGGTAGCTCTTGACACAATGAAGCAAATCGAGGCTATGGTCTTAATGCGCCACTATCAAGGCTTCATGAAGTAGGGAGGGTCAACTCGATGTATATCCTATTAATGGGGCCGCCAGGTGCCGGAAAAGGTACTCAGGCGGAAAAATTAGTCGAGAAATTTAAAATCCAGCATATCTCCACCGGAGATATGTTCCGGGCAGCAGTAAAAGAAGGCACTGAACTCGGCAAGCAAGCAAAGGCGTGTATGGATGCTGGTCAACTGGTACCCGATAGTGTAACAATTGGTATTGTGAAAGAGCGCTTAGCAAAACCGGATTGCAAGCAAGGATTTATCCTGGATGGATTTCCCCGTACCATCGAGCAGGCGGATGCCCTCGACCGTACGCTGGGTGAACTGGGTATAAAACTTGATCGCGTTATAAATATCAGTGTTCCGGCTGATGATCTCGTCAGCCGGGCCACCGGTCGGCGGATCTGCAAGGGTTGTGGCGCAACTTATCACATCACTTTTAATCCTACAAACGTCGCTGGGAAATGTGACAAATGCAATGGCGAAACATACCAGCGCGATGATGACCGTGAAGAGACTATCACCAAACGTTTGTCTGTGTATATGGCTCAGACAAAACCGCTGGTTGAATACTACCAGGACAAAGGCTTATACACTGAAATCGACGGTCGGCAGCCTATTGATAAAGTTTTTAGTGATATTGTTGCCAGCCTGAGGGGCGCCTAGGATGATCATCCTAAAGTCAGACCGAGAGCTCGCATATATGCGTGATGCCGGTAAAATTGTGGCAGAAACTCTGGTCGAAGTAAAAAAAGCTGTTAAGCCGGGTGTAAGTACGCTTGAACTGGATAGAATCGCCGAAGAATATATAAAAAGCCGTGGTGCTATCCCCACCTTTAAGGGATATAACGGTTTTCCAGGTAATATTTGCGCTTCTATAAATGAACAAGTTGTTCACGGGATTCCAGGTTTAAAAAAGTTAAAAAATGGAGATAATGTCAGTGTTGACATTGGTGCGGTAATTAATGGATATAATGGCGATGCCGCTGTTACCATCGCTGTTGGCGAAGTCGATGCCGAAATGCAGAAACTTCTTGATGTTACCGAGCAATCCTTATACAAAGGCATTGAAAAAGCAATGGCAGGTAACCGTCTTGGTGACATTTCTCATGCCATACAAGCCTATGTGGAAGATCATGGCTATGGTGTGGTACGTGACTATGTTGGGCATGGCATTGGCCGAAAAATGCATGAAGACCCTCAGGTACCGAACTATGGACATCCTGGTCGCGGCCCCCGATTAAAATCTGGCATGACACTGGCAATAGAGCCGATGATCAATCTGGGTACACATGAGGTTAAAACTCTTGATGATGGATGGACAGTGGTGACTGCCGACGGAAAACCGTCTGCGCACTTTGAACATACCATTGCCATAACTGATGGCAAGCCGGAAATTCTGACCAAGCTGTAGGAGGCGACGCAGTGTCAGCCCACCATATTTCAATTGGCCAAATTGTTATCAGCTTAGCCGGGCGTGATACGGGGCATCCTTATCTGGTCATAGGGATCACTGGCAACTATGTGTTTATGGCCGACGGCCGTGAACGTAGTGTCAAAAAGCCTAAAAAGAAAAATATTCGGCATGTCAAAGCTAACAAATTCATTGCAGCGGCTTTGGCGGAGAAGCTAAGTCAGGGTGTTGTCATTACTGACGAAGAGGTTCGCCAGGCGCTAGCAAATTTGTAGACCGGATAATCTGTGAAAGCGGACGAGGAGGGAGATCTCGTGTCCAAACAAGATGTAATTGAGGTAGAAGGTACGGTTATCGAAGCCCTGCCTAATGCGATGTTCCAGGTCGAACTGGAAAATGGGCATGTCGTATTGGCTCATGTGTCAGGCAAGATTCGGATGAACTTCATTCGAATTTTACCAGGCGACAAAGTTACAGTTGAGTTAACGCCATACGATTTAAAACGTGGCCGGATTACCTACCGTTTCAAATAGCACTTTTTGATGCCAGCTGATGAACGGAAGTCAGCGGCATGAAATAAGGAATGCAGGAAAAGGAGGACGGGGCAAATGAAAGTAAGACCATCGGTCAAGCCCATTTGTGAGAAGTGCAAAGTGATTAAACGTCATGGTAACGTAATGGTGATTTGTGAAAATCCCAAACATAAACAAAAACAAGGTTAGGGGGTGGACGATACATGGCACGTATTGCCGGCGTAGATTTACCACGTGATAAACGGATTGAGATTGCATTAACATATATATTTGGTATTGGATTGACTTTATCAAAAGAGATATTGGCTGCTACAGGTATTAATCCCGATACCCGGACCCGTGATTTGACTGAAGAAGAAGTATCCAAGCTTCGTGAAATCATTGATAAGAACTATCGTGTTGAAGGCGATTTGCGGCGTGAAGAATCCTTAAACATCAAACGTTTAATTGAGATTGGTTCATACCGCGGCAAAAGACATCGGATGGGACTTCCGGTTCGTGGTCAAAGAACCAAAACCAACGCTCGTACCCGTAAAGGTCCGAAAAGAACTGTTGGTGCGAAAAAGAAAAAGTAAGGGAGGGATAATCTTTGGTAGCTAAAAGAGTAGTTAGACCGAAAAGAAAAGAACGTAAAAATATCGAGCATGGCATCGCGCATATTCGCTCGACTTTCAACAATACAATTGTAACCATTACCGACACCAGAGGTAATGCGTTGTCATGGGCTAGCGCAGGTGGCCTCGGATTCCGCGGCTCCCGCAAAAGCACTCCATTTGCTGCCCAAATGGCTGCTGAAACTGCAGCAAAAGCAGCGATGGAACATGGTCTGAAACAAGTAGAAGTATTTGTTAAAGGCCCAGGCGCAGGTCGTGAGGCAGCAATCCGGTCGCTTCAAGCGGCTGGTTTGGAAGTTAACTTAATTAAAGATGTGACTCCAATCCCTCATAACGGCTGCCGTCCGCCAAAACGCAGAAGAGTATAATAATTGGGAGGTGTTTAACAAGAATGGCAAGATATATAGGTCCTGTATGCAGACTTTGCCGCCGCGAAGGTGCTAAATTGTATCTTAAAGGCGATAAATGTTATAGTGATAAATGCTCGTTTACAAAACGCAGCTATGCTCCTGGTCAACACGGTCAAGCTCGTAAGAAAGTTTCGGAATACGGCATTCAGTTGAGAGAAAAACAAAAAGCTCGTCGTGCTTATGGCATGCTGGAAGGCCAATTCCGTGCTTACTTTGAGAAAGCCGAACGTCAAAAAGGCGTAACAGGTGAAAACCTGCTGATCTTATTAGAAAGAAGACTGGATAACGTTGTTTACCGCTTAGGCTTTGCTTCAAGCCGTAATCAAGCTAGACAACTTGTACGTCATGGACATTTCACTGTCAATGGCCGTAAAGTAGATATTCCGTCTTACCTGATCAAGCCAGGCGATGTTATCCAAGTACATGAAGCCAGCAAAGAATCACCGCTTCTCAAACAAATCTTTGAAGCTCTCGGTCACAAAACAACTCCAATGTGGTTAGAAGCTTCAGCTCAAGATATGAGCGGTAAAGTAGTGCGCTACCCTAGCCGGGATGAAATTGATACTCCTATCCAAGAGCATCTGATTGTTGAATTGTACTCCAGATAATACGCCCTCAGCCGTGGGTATGGCGTGACTTAGTAGTGCGCACAAATGAGGAGGGTTATTCCAGATGATCGAAATCGAAAAACCGAAAATCGAGATCGTAGAGATCAGTGAAGACAGCCGTTATGGAAAGTTTGTTTGCGAGCCGTTAGAGCGTGGCTATGGAACGACACTTGGCAATAGCTTGCGTCGGATATTACTGTCCTCCTTGCAGGGTGCAGCCGTAACGTCCATCAAAATTGAAGGCGTACTTCATGAGTTTTCTACTATTCCCGGCGTTCGGGAAGACGTTACTGACATTATTTTGAATTTGAAATCACTTTGTCTGAAAATGCATTGTGATGAGCCAAAAATTTTACGGGTTGATGTTCAAGGCGAAAAAGCAGTCACAGCCGGCGATATTTTTACTGACCCTGATGTTGAAATACTTAACCCGGAATTGCATTTGGCAACTGTAGATGCTAGCGGCTCGCTAAAAATGGAAATCACCGTTGAGCGTGGTCGTGGCTATGTTCCCGCAGATAAAAACAAAAAAACCGATCATGTTATCGGCGTCATCCCCATTGATTCCATTTTTTCGCCTATCCAGAGAGTAAACTACTCTGTAACTGATACTCGTGTCGGTAACGTCACAGATTACGACAAACTTACGCTGGAGTTATGGACTGACGGCAGCATGAGACCTGAAGAGGCGATCAGCAAATCTGCAAGTATTATGATTGCTCATCTCAGACTGTTCCAGAACATGGCAGGCGCTCCTCCGGAAGACGAGGGAACTGAAGGGACGTTTACCGAAACACCAGAATCCGGAGTTTCCAAAACTTTGGAAATGACCATTGAGGACTTGGATCTTTCGGTTCGTTCCTATAACTGCTTAAAACGGGCCGGCATCAATACTGTTGCTGAATTAGCCCAAAAGAGTGAAGAAGATATGATGAAAGTGCGTAATCTTGGCCGCAAATCACTTGAAGAAGTGAAGAAAAAGCTGGATGAACTGGGATTATCACTGACTGAATTTGAAGAGTAGGAGGCGGAAAGATTATGGCCTACAGAAAGTTAGGGCGTGACTCTAGCGCGCGTAAAGCGTTATTTCGCAGCATTTTGACTTCCTTCTTTTCGTACGAGCGTATTGAAACAACGGAAGCTAAAGCCAAAGAAATCAGCGGTCTTGCTGAGCAATTGATCACTTTAGCTAAACGCGGCGATTTACATGCACGCCGTCAAGTTTTAGCACAGCTTGTGGACGAAGAAGTCGTAACAAAATTATTTGATACCATTGCTCCTAAATATAATGATCGTCAAGGCGGCTACACCCGAGTGATTAAACTTGGACCCCGTCGCGGCGATGCTGCGCCGATGGCAATACTAGAATTGGTGTAATGATTGAAAGGCGACCATCAGGGTCGCCTTTATCGTTATGGTTGAAATGATTGAGCCACAAAGTACTCAAAGTACGCAAAGGGGACGCAAATAGAATGCGTGATTTTATCACGCCCGGTTTTTGTCAACCCTTTGAGGCCTTCGAGTACTTTGCGGTTAAACGTTAGTTAGCTTTATATTAAGGAGCTAGATTATGGGAGAGTTTATTAAGATTGAGAATTTGTGTCATGCCTATGCCTCAAGTCAGGATGAGCAGGTATTGGCACTTGATCATATAGATCTGACAATTACAGCTGGCGAATTTGTAGCCGTGATCGGCACCAACGGCTCAGGAAAATCGACACTGGCTAAGCATTTAAATGCGCTGCTATTGCCGACGAGTGGTGATTGCCTGATTAATGGTTTAAGTACTACTCAGCCGGAAAACCTTTGGAAGATTCGTCAATTAGTCGGCATGGTATTTCAAAATCCCGACAACCAGATTGTTGCCACAGTCGTCGAAGAGGATGTGGCTTTCGGGCCGGAAAACTTAGGCCTTCCCCCTGCACAGATTGTCGAGCGGGTAGAAACGGCATTAGAATTGGTGGGAATGAGTGATTACCGTTTGCACGGGCCTCACCTGCTGTCAGGAGGGCAAAAGCAGCGGGTGGCGATTGCCGGGGCGCTCGCTATGCAATCGCAGTGTCTCGTTCTAGATGAGCCTACCGCGATGCTCGATCCTCTCGGACGCCAGGAAGTTTTGCAGACTGTGAAAGAATTGCATGCCTCATCCGGTATGACGGTTGTTTATATTACTCATTTTATGGAGGAAGCAGCCGCTGCTGATCGCATTGTGGTTATGGGAGCTGGAAAGGTGCTCTATTCCGGTTCACCAGTTGAAGTTTTCAGCCAGGTTGCGTTGCTGAAAGAATTGGGTCTGGATGTGCCGTTGGCGGCTGAAATAGCGAAACGGCTTAGAGAAAACGGGATTGACTTACCGGAAAATATCATCACCGATGAAGAATTGGCGGTGGCGCTATGTCCATAAGCTTAAAAAATGTGACTTACACCTATATGCCCAAAACCCCCTTTGAGAAAACTGCGATTGATACCATCAATCTGGAAATTCAGCGTGGTGAGTTTGTTGCCATCATCGGCCATACCGGTTCGGGAAAATCCACATTGGTGCAGCATTTGAACGGGATTCTTAAACCGACTCAGGGAACGGTCACTGTCGACGGTGTGGACCTGCATGACAAAAAAGCCGCTGCTAAGGCTGCCCGTTCTAAAGTCGGTATGGTCTTTCAATATCCCGAGCATCAGCTTTTTGAAGAGACCATCTATGCCGATATTGCCTTTGGACCAAAGAATCTGGGCTTAACAGAGGATGAAATTGACCAAAGAGTAAAACGGGCTATGAATTTTGTTGGCCTGGACTTTGACCAGTATGCGCAGCGTTCGCCCTTTCAACTTAGTGGCGGGCAGATGCGGCGGGTGGCGATAGCTGGCGTCATTGCCCTGGAACCGGAATATCTTATTTTGGATGAACCTTCGGCAGGCTTAGACCCACGTGGCCGTGACGAAATTTTTCAAGAGATCGTCCAGCTTTATCAAAGCTCCGGAATCACCGTTATTTTAGTCTCCCATAACATGGAAGATGTTGCCAAAATGGCGACTCGTCTTATTGTTATGAATGGCGGTAAGGTCAGCTTGGACGGATCTCCGTTGGAAGTGTTCCGGGAGCCGGAGAAATTAAAAACGGCTGGCGTGGATGTACCGCCGGTTACAGCCCTATTGCGCCTGTTAAAGCTGCGTGGACTGCCCATCGATGATAGTCTGTTAACCATTGATGAGGCTGTTGCAACCATTACCACTGCTTTGGGGGAAAGAAAAGAATGCTGACAGATATCACATTAGGTCAATACTTTCCCGGCAAGTCGTTGATTCATCAATTAGACCCCCGGGCAAAGATTATTTGTGTTTTCTTATTTATTGCCAGTATCTTTATTGGTGAAAGTTATGCTTCCTATGCACTCATGGCCGGTTTTGTTGCGCTTGTTTTGGCCTTATCTTCCATTCCGCCGGCCATGATTGCTAAATCTTTAAAGCCTTTATGGATCATCATCCTGTTAACAGTGGGCATCCATGTTTTTACCACTCCCGGCCGGGTTGTTTATGAGTTTGGCTTTCTCAGTGTTACGGAGGAAGGGCTGCGGCAAGGCTTTTTAATGTCTACCCGCCTGGTGCTGCTTATTGTCGTTTCTTCCTTGCTTACGTATACCACTTCGCCGATTGCTTTGACCGATGCGATTGAACGATTGCTTAAGCCGTTTGAAAAAGTGGGCCTGCCCGCTCATGAGCTCGCGATGATGATGACGATTGCTCTCCGGTTTATTCCGACACTGCTCGAAGAAACAGACCGGATTATGAAGGCCCAGATGGCCCGTGGGGCTGATTTTGCTTCCGGGAATATCTTACGCCGGGCCCAAAGCATGATTCCGCTTTTGGTTCCGCTATTTATCAGTGCTTTTCGCCGGGCCGATGAACTGGCCATCGCGATGGAAGCCCGCTGCTACCGGGGTGGCGAAAACCGCACCCGGATGAAAGAACTTCAGCATACCGGCAGGGACTGGGCTGCCTATGGCTTTATGCTGGTTTTTATCCTGATCCTGGTATATTTAAAGTTTACGGCAGGCAAGCTATGAGTGAGCAGCAGTCAGAACAGCCGCTGCGGAACAGCCGTAATATTAAACTGACGCTTGCCTATGATGGCACTCGTTATCATGGTTTTCAGCGACAGCAGAATGCTTTGGCCATTCAGGAGATAGTAGAAACCAGGCTAGCGTTTTTATTTGGGCACCCACTTAAAATAGCCGGTGCCGGACGGACAGATACCGGAGTCCATGCCTATGGCCAGGTAATCAGTTTTACAACAACCGGAAGCATCCCTGTCGGCAACATTCCACGGGCAGCCAGAGGCTTGCTGCCGGACGATATTGTTGTCCTGCAGGCTGAAGAAGTGGATGCCGGTTTTCATGCCCGGTTTTCGGCACAAAGTAAGATTTACGAATACCGGATTCACCAGTCGCCGGTTGCCGATCCTTTTTTACGAAATTACAGCTGGCATATTGGGCAAACTCTGGACAGTGAGCAAATGCATATTGCCGTGCAAGCCATTGTGGGTACTCATGATTTTTCCGCCTTTAGGGCCAGTGGGAGTGCTCCGGTTAATCCGGTTCGGACTATTTTGGCGGCAAGCTGCACACAATCGGGAACACAAATCCAATTTTCCTTTTGGGGAACAGGCTTTCTTTATCACATGGTACGGAACCTGGTCGGAACGCTGGTCAATGTCGGGCGTGGAAAACTAACCGTGGAACAATTTTCTGCCGTGTTGCAGAGCTGCGATCGTCACCAGGCTGGTGCAACCGCTCCGCCACAGGGCTTGTACCTTAAGGAAGTCCATTATTAAAGGATAAAGGAACATGAAAATTAGAAAATAAAATTTCTTGCTAACAAGGTAAAATCCTTGACATTAGGTTGCCTATTTATTACAATGATTTTATGAGATTTTTGACATGGCTTCCACTAGCCCCGGAGACTGTGGGATAAAATCAAATGTTGTAATTGCTTGGACAAGGAGGGATATCGAATGAAAACAACTTTCATGGCAAACGCGGCCAATGTTGAACGCAAATGGTACGTTGTTGATGCTGAAGGTAAAACTGTAGGTAGATTAGCCGCTGAAGTTGCAAAAGTTCTTCGTGGCAAACATAAACCAACTTTCACTCCGCATGTTGATACTGGTGACCATGTGATCATTATCAATGCAGAGAAAGTTGCATTCACAGGTAAGAAACTAACTCAAAAAACTTATTTCCGCCATTCCGGTTATCCTGGTGGAACAACATTCACGACTGCTGGTAAAATGCTGGCAACCAGACCGGAGCGCGTGCTTGAGTTAGCGATTAAAGGGATGCTGCCGAAGAATTCTCTCGGCCGTCAAATGTACCGCAAGTTAAAAGTTTACAGTGGTTCTGCACATCCACATGCAGCTCAAACCCCTGAAGTATTAGAAATCAACGTACGATAACCGGAAAGGAGGAACACAAAATGGCATTAGTGAATCACTACGGCACAGGCCGCAGAAAAACTTCGGTTGCCAGAGTTCGTCTGGTTCCGGGTGAAGGAAATATCATCGTAAATAATCGTCCTTTGAATGATTATTTCGGTCTTAAAACCCTTGAGCTGATCGTTAAGCAACCGCTTAACCTGACTGATACTCTTGGAAAATACGATGTCCTGGCAAAAGTTGAAGGAGGCGGTCCTTCCGGTCAAGCTGGTGCAATCCGTCATGGTATTGCCCGCGCTCTGTTAAGAGTTGACCTGGAATATCGTCCAGCATTGAAAAAAGCTGGCTTCCTGACTCGTGACCCACGCGAAAAAGAGCGTCGTAAATACGGCCTCAAAAAAGCGCGTAAAGCTTCTCAGTTCTCCAAACGTTAATATTAACGAAATTAACCCCTGTAAACTCAGTTTGCAGGGGTTTTATTATTGATATCACGACTTCCTGCCTCGGTTGCTTGGCTGTTGGTTTGACCTAGAATAATAAAGTGTATCATGCTCTACAGATGCGTACATAATAAGTCAAAACATGAATGCTTGCCAGCGAAAATGGAGGAAAAGTTGTGAAAGCCGTTGTTTATCATAAACCTTACAATCTTTCATTAGAAGATGTGCCAATGCCTGAACTTCAGGATTCACGCGAAATGCTTGTGCGGGTTACCTCAACCGCCATATGCGGATCAGACTTGCATATTTATCATGGACTGCAGCCGATGTTGCATGATGGCGTCATCCCTGGTCATGAGTTTATGGGAATTATTGAAGAAGTGGGCAAAGGGATAAAACGCTGGAAAAGAGGGGACAGGGTATTAGTGCCTTTTCCAATTGCCTGTGGCGAGTGTATCATGTGCAATGCAAAGCTATGGTCTCATTGTGAAAGGTCCAATGAAAATGGAGAACTTGCGGCTGTGTTTGGCCACGGCGCGGCTTACGGCAGCTTTCAAGGCGGTCAAGCGGAATATGTTCGTGTCCCTTATGCGGATGTCAGTCCAATTCTGGTTCCTGATCACCTCACTGACGAGCAGGCACTCTTTGTTACCGACATTTTGCCTACAGCCTATTGGATTGTTGATGTTGCTGGCGTTAAGTCTGGCGATTCGGTCGCTGTCTTTGGCTGTGGCCCGGTAGGAATTTTAGCGCAACGCTGTGCTATTTTTAAGGGAGCACGCCGGGTTTATGCCGTTGATCAACTTCCTTACCGGCTCGAGTTAGCTCGAAAGTTGAATCCAGGAGTAGAAACGATCAACTTTCGTGACCATGACGATCCCGGTGAAGTCATCCGTGAACGTACAGGTGGACGCGGGGTAGATGTCGCTATTGATGCAGTCGGTTTTGAATCCGAACCTACGGAGCCAATCGTTGCTGCGATGGTTGGGATGAAGCGAATTGGAATTCCGCCACTACCCGGCACCCGGCCGGAGGATCAGCCGGCAGTTGCATCAGTATCAGCCATCAATTGGGAAGTAAAAGCATTGCGCCACGGAGGAAGCCTGGGCTTAGCAGGCGTTTATGGTGCCAAGGCTGACGGGTTTCCGATTGGTGATATTTTTGCTAAAGGAATTACCATCAATTGCGGTCAAGCCTTAGTCCAAAATTATACCAGTGAGCTTCTTCAATTGATTCAGCAGGGAAGACTTCGGGCCGATGATATCATTACCCACCGCTTATCGCTAGATGAAGCGATGACAGGCTATGAGAAGTTTGGCCGGCGCATTGATAATTGTCTTAAAGTTGTCATGCATCCTGCTCATTAAATGATTATAATCATTCAAAAAACAACAACCCGGATACCGGGTTGTTGTTTTCATTGACTGATCGATAGAGTAGCGATAGGGATGATGCTTTAAAATTTAAGGAAAGTATTTTTTTATGAGAGCAGGAAAAGCCCTGTACTGGTTGTATTATACATTACAGTAGAAATATTGGAGGTTATCACCGTGAAAAAAATCATTACCGGAACGCTGGCAGCGCTTATGTTGACGAGCGGGATCGCGTTTGCAAATTTAGATGATACGAAAGAATCGATCAGCAGCCGCTATGGGGACTGTCGTTTAGTCATTGATACCGACAATCAGATCTGGTCGAAAGCGGAGTGGGAAAGCAAAGGGATGCAGCGGGCGAAAGCCGCCTCTTATATGCATTCGTTTACCCGTAACAGTTTGCGGACCCAGATGGAAGTGATGTATACCAATGAAGGCGTAGTCCGTGCTCAGCGGTTTACACCTGATACAGCAATAAAGATTAAGGATTTTAAAACTTATTATCCGGAAATTGCCCAGTTGCTCGGTTCACCGCAAGCCGTGGCTTTCGCCAGTTATAAACCCTTGACCAGTCAATTTCAGGAGGCTCAATCCCCTGTCACAATGGGGGTTGTGGTAAAAACTTCACCGGCCGGCCATAAGGGCTCTTATTACACCTTACTGGCTTTTAACATTCAGGATGAAGGCCGTTTGATTAAAGACAGCAAATTCATTGATCCTGAAACCGGTATTCGGGAGTTTACCATTGAGCGGGTTTATCGTACCTCCGCCAATGATGCTCTGGATTCAGGCGATTGGCAGCGAATCCAAAATTTCTTTTAACAGTTCGACCTACGGGTCATGCACGTTATTTTAAGATCAGGAGGAGCATAAATGGGCTTTTCACAGCAAGCTGCCAGTCAGGCTTATGAATATGCCGAGTTGATTTGCCGCCACTGTCCTCAGTGTCAGAATACCTGTCATATTCATATTGCGAAAGACACGCTGAGCTATATGGCTCAATCAGGCAGCCGGTTTTTTGAAGGGTTTCCTGATACCATTTTGCCGATGATCCGCAATTTGCCACTTACCGGCAAGGCGGTCGACAAATTGAGAATTGCCGAGGTTTATGATATTGTTCAACTCACTTGCGATAATTGTCCGTTAGATGAACATAAGGGGCATTGTGCCGTCAATGTTGCGTTGACCGCTCTTGGGACATTACTTTACGGTCCTAATTTTTTGACTGAGAGGGATATTCAAACCCAATCCTAAATAAATTGCTAGTAAAATAAGAGGCCGGTTGGCCTCTTTGTTTTATCATTTGGAGCAGTGGGATTAACGGGCCAGCTTTAGCGGAGCACTCTTTGCTTCTTCAGCCAGAGAAGGACCGATATAGCCACCACGGACCATTGCATTTAACACAATGGCTTGGCGTTGTTTGGCCGCAATGAAATCGACATAGGGAGAATAGAGAGAGGGAGCATTAGGAAGCCCAGCCAGCAGGGCTGATTCCGACAGTGTTAATTGACTGGGAGCTTTATCGAAATAACCTTGTGCTGCATCGCCAATTCCATACATTCCGGAACCAAAGTAAATGGTATTGAGATACATTTCTAAAATTTCTTCTTTGGAATAACGTAGTTCCATATCAACAGACAGAACAAATTCCTCGATTTTACGGCTTAGTGAGCGTTCCTGGCTGAGAAACAGGTTCTTGACTAATTGCTGGGTGATGGTGCTGCCTCCTTCCTGAATCTGGCCGGTTTGCATATTCACCAGGATCGCCCGCAGAATACCTTCCACATCAAAGCCAGGGTGACTGTAGAACCGGTTGTCTTCTACGGCAATGACAGCCTGCTGCATGACTAAAGGGATATCGTTAAGTTTGATATAATTTTTTGGGGAGATTTTTGCTTGAACAGCACTTTTGAGTGCTACAATCCGGTAAGTCCGCTCCCATAAGCCGGCGAGGGTTTTCGTAGCCTCTTGGGATTGAACGGCTGTCGAGGCGGGAAGGTATGTTGTGACTACATTGCCGCCACCGGCCCATAAAAAACAGCCTATAAATAATAACAATAAAAATACAAAAAAATGACTTTTGCGCATGAAATCCTCCTTGCTTTGTACAAGCCCTATTCTTATTTTACTCCAGGCAACCGGCTTTGACTATATTGGATTTCATCCGACATAGCTTTGCGAACTCCGGCATAAAGTAGCAATGGAGACTTCATTCAGGCGGCGTTTTAACGCCGCCTGAATGGTAGTTGAAATTTAGCCGCTGTTTACTCACCGCTTATAGAAGCGAGGATGAGAGCGGGGGTTAGTCATCGGATAAAAAGCAACTGGCTGGAGGGATAAGAATGTGGATCATGGCCATTCGCCGCAAGCTGCTCAAAAAACTGCTGCTGCTCAGCATTGCCATTGTTGTCCTGAATATGCTTACACTGCGCTATTTGGTTAACAATGATATCGAGAATACTGATCTTAGCCACCTAAACGGGCATGTGATTATCATTGATCCGGGCCATGGGGGAATTGACAGTGGAGCTACCTATAATGGCCTGGATGAAAAGGAAATTACGTTAGCGATTGCCACAAAACTGGGTGCGGTGCTGCAGAGCCAGGGAGCAACTGTTCAGTACACCCGGGAAGGGGATGTGGATTATTATACACGCGGTAAAGGCGGCAAAAGAAATGATTTGCTGAAAAGAGTGGAAGTGATTAATGCTTCCGGAGCTGAGGTATTTGTCAGTGTGCATTGTAATGCCATTAAAGCCGGACAGTGGTTTGGCTCACAGGTTTTTTACAATCCCAAGGACGAACATAACAAGCCTTTAGCAGAGGCGATACAGACTGTGCTTAAGGATTATGCCCCAGGGAATAAACGTCAAGCCAAGCAGGACTTACAGATACTATTATTGAATTCTGTTAACATTCCCGGCGTATTAATTGAAACAGGTTATTTAAGTAATGAGCGGGAGGCCCGCTTATTGGCCGATCCCAATTATCAACAGAAACTGGCAGAACAGATTGCCAAAGCGCTGGCGTATCATTTCAGCCAAAATGTGGGACGATAACAGTGCAAATATTGATTGCCAAGGGAGTGACGATGTGAGAAAATTTATCGGCTGTGCATTGATGCCTCATCCGCCGATTATGATTCCGGAAATAGGCAAGGATGAATTGAACAAGATTCAAGCAACTGTCGACGCTGCCGAGCAAGTGGCCAAAACCGTCAAAGAATATAATCCCCAAACTATTATCGTAATCACACCACATGGTCCGGTCTTTGATGATGCGGCCAGCATCAGTGTTCATCCACGGTTGAAAGGCAATATGGCTGACTTTGGCGTACCGGAAGTATCGGTCGGTTTTGAAACAGACGGCTTATTGGTCCGTCATATTCTCAAGCAAGCCCAGCGTCTGGGCATCAATTTGATTGAGCTTACCGACGATATCGCTAAAACCTACCGGATTCCGCTGGTTCTGGATCATGGGGCCATTGTCCCGCTCTACTACTTGCATAAAGCCGGCTTTAAGGGACAGCTTGTGCATTTGTCCATGGGAATGGTGCCCTATGAAGAAATGTACACGTTTGGCAAAGCCGTGCAAGCGGCTGTGAAAATTGTGGACAAGCGGGTGCTGGTGTTGGCGTCCGGAGATTTATCTCACCGGCTGACACCGGATGCTCCGGCTGGTTACAGTCCCCGTGCCAAAGAGTTTGACCAGCAGATTATCGAAGCCTTAAAAACCTTGAATATCAAAGCCTTGCTCAATATGGACCGCACTTTGATTGAGGAAGCCGGTGAATGCGGGCTGAGGCCGATTTGCTTTCTCATGGGAGCCTTAGGCGGGCTGGCGGTGTCTTCCCAAATTTTATCTTATGAAGGCCCTTTCGGTGTGGGGTATGCCGTTGGCTTGTTTTTGAACCGGGATATCCTAAAAGGAGGCGAAAGTAGTGAGTAAAGAAAGCCTTCCGGTCATGTTGGCGCGCCAAAGTCTTCGGCATTATCTGAAAACCGGCACACTGCTTGCAGCAGAACCGGATATTGCAGCCCAACTCAGCCGGCAGGCCGGAGTCTTCGTTTCCTTGAAGAAGGATGGTGAGTTGCGGGGCTGTATTGGGACTTTTCAGGCTGTTCAACCTACCGTAGCGGAGGAAATTATCCAGAATGCGGTGGCAGCCGGAACGCAGGACCCTCGCTTCTGGCCGGTTGAACTGGAGGAATTGCCGCAACTGAGTATCTCGGTGGACATTCTGGAACAGCCGGAACGGATAGGCAGCAAAGCTGAGCTTGATCCGCACAAGTATGGGGTGATTGTCCAGAGTGGCCGGCGTACCGGTTTGCTGCTGCCTATGCTTGAAGGAGTGGATACCGTGGAGGCGCAAGTCGAAATAGCCCGTCAAAAAGCCGGTATCCGAAACGATGAGGAACTTGATTTGTTCCGCTTTACCGTCACCCGTTATACGTAGACCTGAGAGCAAAGGAAGTGAACGGGATGCAGGAAGCTTTGCATTACCAGCCGCATCCGGCCGGAGTACAATGCCGGCTTTGTCCCAAAATGTGTGTGATTGCAGAAGGACGCTCCGGCTTTTGCCGGGCTCGTCAAAATATAGGCGACAGGCTCTATAGCCAAAATTATGGGGCGTGTACGGCTACAGCCCTTGATCCGATTGAAAAGAAACCGCTTTTTCATTTTTATCCGGGCAGCAGCATCTTATCAGTAGGAACCTGGGGCTGCAATTTTTCCTGTCAATTTTGCCAAAACTGGCAAATTGCCCAGGAAGCCCCGGACACCCAGCTGGTATTACCCGGGCAGCTAGTTGATTTGGCCGGTCAGCAAGGCGGCAATAATATTGGCATTGCGTTTACCTATTCCGAGCCCAGTGTTTGGTATGAATATATTCTGGATACCGCTCAAGCTGCTAAAAAAGCCGGCTTAAAAAACGTTTTAGTCACCAATGGTTTCATTAACCCTGAGCCTCTTAAGGAATTGCTGCCTTACATTGATGCCATGAATATTGATATCAAAGCCTTTAACCCTCACTTTTACCAAAGCGTTTGCAGCGGAGAGCTTGAGGCCGTCAAACAGACGGTTGAACTGGCGGTCCGGAGCTGCCATGTGGAAATTACGACTCTCATCATTCCTGAGATGAATGATGACGAAGCGGAGGTAGGCGCATTAGCCCGGTGGCTGGCCGGAATTAACCGTTCCATTCCGCTGCACCTGTCCCGTTATTTTCCGCAATACCGGATGACAAAGCCGGTGACACCGCTTGAAACGCTGCAGAAGTCGGCCCGGATTGCCAGACAATATCTGGATTATGTCTATCTGGGAAATCTCGGGGCAGCAAGTGAACTGAGCACCTACTGCCCTGCGTGCCGGCAGCTTGTGCTGGACCGGATGAACAGGATCAACTATTTGCTGCCTGATAAAAAATGCCCCCGGTGCGGGAGCAGCATTTGGTTCGTCGGGGAGGCCTGTTATTGATACCGGTCTCCCTATTTCGTTTTTAGGTAGCGGCCATATAAGACTATGGCAATGGCGGTGCCCAGACTGACTGTGATCAGCAACAGATAGGTACTGAATCCACTAGCCAACTTCAGCAGAACCTGCCAATTTGCTCCTAAATAGGTGCCCAGGCTGATTCCCAGGAGTGACCAGAGCCCGGTTCCCAAAGTAATATAAAGCAGAAAGATAGGAAAGGGCAGTTCGGTGATTCCGGCTACCAGACTGATTTTATTCCGGACAACCGGCAGTTGGCGCCACGGCACAATCATAGCCGGTCCATATTTATGAAAGAAGCGGGATGCACTGGCTATCCGCTCACTTGTCAGACCGCATAAGCTGCCGTATTTATGCAATAACCGGCAGCCATATTTGCGGGCGGCAAGGTAGGCAAGCAGCGAGCCGCCTAAAGAGCCGAGCCAGCCGGCCAGAATCGCAGCGGCAAAGGAAAGCTTGCCCTGGCCGACTAAAAAACCGGCAAAGCCAAGAACCAGCTCAGCGGGAATAGGCAGACACAAGCCTTCCAGAAACATTCCGGCAAAGATGGCCCAATAGCCATTTTGTTCAAGCCATGGGATAAAATAAAAAAAATCCATGGGATTACCTCACTGAATTTGTATACAAAATGGTTGCAAAATTATTCACGTATAATGTATAATTATAAATAGCCGCTCTTTATTCACCGCTTATAGAAGCGGGAGTATTAGAACGGGTTAGCCATTAAATCAATCATTATCCTGTTTTAGGTTATCTTAAGGAGGCACGCAACGTGAAAGTCAGCATTATTGGAGCAACTGGCTATACTGGGGAAGAGTTGCTGAGAATTCTAGCCAATCACCCGGAAACTGAAATTATTCATATGACATCCGAAAGCCAGACCGGTGCGGCTATTAATAGTATATATCCCCATTTTAACGGATTTTACGACAAAAAACTAGACAGCATGAAGGAGCTGGAGCAGATCGGCGCGGCCAGTGATGCCGTATTTATCGGACTGCCCCACGGTCATGCTATGGCAGCCGGAAAAGTGCTGGCCCAGTATGATACTAAAGTGATCGACCTTGGCGCCGACTATCGCTTCCGGGACAGTAAAGTGTATGAAAAGTGGTATAAAGTAGAACATGTTCATAACGATTCCGGTGCTGTATACGGGTTAACCGAGTTGTACCGGGAGCAGGTCAAGACAGCTACCATCATCGGCAATCCCGGCTGCTACACCACAGCCAGCATTCTGGCATTAGCCCCGCTGGCCAAACAGCAATTGATTGACACGGACAGTATTGTGGTGGATGCCAAATCTGGTGTATCCGGTGCCGGGCGCAGTTTAAGCCTAAACAGCCATTTTACTGAGACGTTTGAAAACTTAAAAGCCTACAATGTTGCCGGACATCGCCATACGCCGGAAATTGAGCAGGCTCTGACCGATTTTACCGGTCAGCCGGTCGTGATCAGCTTTACGCCGCATCTCATTCCCATGTCACGGGGGATACTCAGCACTTGTTATGCCAAATTAAAACCAGGTATTACGGCTGCTCAGGTGGATGAAGCTTTCTACAGTCTTTATCAGTCCGAGTATTTTATCCGGCTGCTTGGGCGGGGCGGCTATCCGGCTACGAAAAATACCCGCGGTTCCAATTTCTGTGATCTCGGCTGGCATATTGACGAACGCACCGGGCGGGTTGTGGTACTGTCGGCGATTGACAATCTGGTTAAGGGTGCTGCCGGTCAGGCTGTGCAAAACTTTAACGTGCTGTTTGGACTGGATGAGCGTACCGGCTTGATGCAGGCACCGCTTTATCCATAAGCACGGGGGAATAAAAACAACGCGCAATTATTTTAGCGAATAAGGTGGAGGAAATTTATGTTTGAGAAAATAAACGGGTCTATTACGACTCCTAAAGGATTTAAAGCAGCCGGCATCAAAGCCGGCATTAAAAAGAGCGGCAAGGAAGATGTCGCTATTATTTACAGCACTGTTCCGGCTGCTGCAGCCGGTGTGTTTACGCTCAATACCATGGCGGCCGCTCCGGTTGTTGTGTCCCGTAAGGTAGCAGACAAAGGCCAGGCATCGGCTATCGTTGTGAACTCAGGCTGCGCCAATGCTTGTACCGGCACTCAAGGCCTTACCGATGCCGGGGCGATGGCGGCACTGACTGCTGAACTGCTCAATATCCAAGCCGATCAAGTCTTTGTCGCTTCAACCGGAATTATCGGCGTGAACCTGCCGATGGAAAAGCTGAATGCCGGCATTAAAAAAGCGGTTGCTCAACTTTCGGAAGAGGGTGGCGTCAAAGCCGGCCAAGCCATTTTGACAACCGATACCTTTCCAAAATCCTGCGCTTATGAATTGACACTGGGCGGTGTTTCCGTAAAAATCGCCGGGATTGCCAAAGGCTCTGGGATGATTCACCCCAACATGGCGACCATGCTGGGCTTTATCACCACCGATGCGGCTATTTCAGCTCCGCTCTTAAAACAAGCCTTGACCGATGCCGTCAATGTATCCTTTAATATGATTTCGGTAGATGGTGATACCAGCACCAATGATATGGTATCCGTACTGGCTAACGGTGCAGCCGGAAATCCGCTGATTGATAGCATGAACGATGATTATCAGGCTTTTGCTGCCGTATTAAAGCAGGTGTGCACCGAATTGGCTCAACTGGTAGCCCGTGACGGCGAAGGAGCGACCAAATTCCTGGAGCTTACCGTTACCGGGGCGGCAAGTTTCGCCGAAGCTAAACAGGCTGCTATGGCGATCGCCAAGTCGCCGCTGGTTAAAACAGCTTTCTTTGGCCAAGATCCGAACTGGGGCCGGATTATCTGCGCCGTCGGTTATTCAGGCGCTCAGGTTGTTCCCGAGAAAACCACGATGGCGATTGGCGGTATACCTATTGTCAAACAGGGCATGGGCACCAGCTATGATGAACAGGCACTGCGGGCAGTGATGGCCGAGCATGACATCAAAGTGACGGTGGATCTCGGCGTGGGTGAAGCTCAGGCAACGGTATGGAGCTGCGACTTCTCCTACGAATATGTGAAGATTAACGGGGAATATCATACCTGATCGGATTGATCAATAGGACGAAATCCAGACACAGGGTGCCCCCCTGTGTCTGCGCTGTTGCTGCGTATCAACGTAAAAGCAAAGATGATGAGAAAGGTGAGAATATGAACTTTCTACCCGAACAAAAGGCCTCGATTTTAATTGAAGCCTTGCCTTATATGCAAAATTTCTACGGGAAAACCATTGTGATCAAATATGGCGGCAATGCCATGATCAATCAGGAATTAAAGAATCAAGTCATCCAGGATATTATCCTGATGAAATATGTGGGGATGCGTCCGGTTGTTGTCCATGGCGGCGGGCCGGAAATCACCGGCTTTTTAAAACAAATCGGCAAACAAACTGAATTTGTCAGCGGCCTGCGCGTGACGGATGCCGAAACGGTAGCAGTAGCCGAAATGGTATTGGTCGGCAAAATTAATACCGAAATTGTCAGCCTGCTTAACCGGCGAGGGGCTAAAGCCGTGGGCTTAAGCGGTAAGGACGCCGATTTAATTAAAGCCCAGAAGCATTTGGCGGAAGTTTATGAAAACGGAGAAGTTCGCAAAGTGGATATTGGTTTTGTCGGTGATGTCGCCAAAATCAATACCGATATTTTACATACCCTGCTGGAGCGGGACTATATTCCGGTCATTGCGCCGATTGGCGTTGGTGACAATAATGAAAGCTATAATATCAATGCCGACTATGTAGCCGGAGAGATTGCCGGCGCACTGGGCGCTGAAAAGCTACTGCTATTGACCGATGTGGAAGGTATTTACCGGGATTATCATGATAAAAGCAGCTTTATTTCCACACTAACCTTAGCCGAAGCCCGCGAAATGATTCGCGAAGGCAGTATCGACGGCGGGATGATTCCCAAAGTGGAGGCCTGCGTACGGGCTTTGACCGGTGGAACGAATAAAACGCACATTATTGACGGGCGCCAATCCCATTCCTTATTACTCGAAGTCTTTACCACTGAGGGAATTGGTACCGAGGTTGTCAAATAAGGAGGGATTGTCATGGATAAAGAACAAGTCTTTCAGACAGACAAAGAATATTATATGCCGGTTTTTGCCCGCTATCCGCTCATACTGGATCGCGGTGAAGGACCTTATGTCTTTGACACCGACGGCAAAAAATATATTGACTTTCTAGCCGGCATTGCCGTCAATGTTTTAGGGCATGCTCATCCCAAGCTGGTGGCCGCAATTGCCGAGCAGGCCGGCAAAATCATTCACTGCTCGAACCTGTATTACACTGAGCCTCAGGCGGCTCTAGCCAAAACGCTGGCTAAACAGAGCGGATTAGATAAAGTGTTTTTAGGGAACAGTGGTGCCGAAGCCAATGAAGGGGCGATCAAGCTTGCCCGTAAGTACGGTAAAACCATCAGTTCCGACAAGGTTGAAATCATTACGGCGACCGATGGCTTTCATGGGCGGACGCTGCTGACCTTAACGGCAACAGCCCAGCCTAAATATCAAAAAGGCTACGAGCCACTACCGGGCGGTTTTCATTATGTGCCTTACAATGACTTGGCGGCACTGACCGCACTGGTTTCGGAAAAAACCTGCGCTGTCATGCTCGAACCCATTCAAGGAGAAGGCGGCATTAATACGCCGGATGCCGATTATCTGGCCAAAGTCCGGCAATTATGCGATCAATACGGAGCCTTGCTGATTTTTGACGAGATTCAAACCGGAATTGGCCGGACCGGGAAAATGTTTGCCTACCAGCATACCGATATCAAACCGGATATTGTCACCCTGGCTAAAGGCTTGGGGGGCGGGGTGCCGATTGGGGCCTTTATTGCCAGCAATAAGGTTGCGGCGGCTTTCGGGCCTGGCGACCATGGTTCGACGTTTGGCGGCAATCCTCTGGCCTGCGCAGCAGCGAACACCGTACTGGGTGTCATCGCCGAAGAAAATCTGCTGGCTAACGCCACTGCCGTCGGGGCTTATCTAAAATCCGAGCTTAAAAAGCTGCAGCAGAAATATCCGCAGCTGATTGTCACGGTACGCGGTCAAGGACTGATGCTAGGGGCTAAACTGACCAAACCGGGCCGTGATATTGTGAACCAATGTATGGAACAAGGGGCAATTATCAATTGTACGGCCGGTGATGTACTGCGTTTTGTCCCGCCGCTCAATATCACTAAAGCCCATGTCGATGAAGTGATTGCAGTTTTAGATAAAGTGCTGGCTTTGGCTTAGCACTAAGCTAAGTTTTTTACCATTTTGCCGAATGAACGCGAACAGGCAAGGTTTGGCATGTTATAATATTTTTTATGTGGGGGTTTTACGTCATGAACATGAAGGGGAAAGATTTACTGTCGATTCACGATTTGTCGGTCGATGAAGTTTATCAGATCCTGAATTTAGCCAAGGATCTTAAGGCCAAGCAAAAGCGGGGCGAAGAGCACCATCTGCTCAAGGGCAAAACGCTGGGGATGATTTTTCAAAAGGCTTCCACCAGAACCAGAGTTTCTTTTGAGGTTGGCATGTGGCAATTGGGCGGAATGGCTTTATTTTTGTCAGCCAACGACCTGCAAATCGGCCGCGGCGAGCCTGTCAAAGATACAGCCAGGGTATTGTCGCGCTATGTTGACGGTATTATGATCCGAACCTTTTCTCATGACGAAGTCGTTGAATTGGCTCATTATGCTGATGTACCGGTCATCAACGGGTTAACCGACCTGCTGCATCCTTGCCAGGCGCTGACCGATATTTTTACCGTAATGGAACATAAAGGTGAACTGAAAGGCTTGAAAATGGCTTATATCGGGGATGGCAACAATATGGTCAATGCGCTCATGCATGCTTGTGCCAAGGTCGGCATGGACATTGCTGTGGCTACTCCGGAAGGGTATGCGCCGAATGCGCAATCGATGGCGGAAGCCCAGGCCGATGCCGCTTTCTCCGGCAGCAAGATTTTGCTTGGCCATGACCCGCTGGCTGCAGCGGCTGATGCCGATGTCATTTACACCGACGTATGGGCCAGCATGGGCCAGGAAAAAGAGCTGGCTGCCAGAATGAAGGTTTTCCATGGCTTCCAGGTCAACCGTGAGCTGCTGAACGCTGCGAAACCGGATGCGATTGTGCTGCATTGCCTGCCGGCTCACCGCGGGGAAGAGATTACCGATGAAGTGATGGAATGCGAACAATCGGTCGTCTTTGATGAAGCCGAAAATCGTTTACATGTTCAAAAAGCCATTATGGCGTTATTAATGGGTTAAACAAAAAAAGGAGTGTCGAAAATGAGCGATATAAAAAAAGTCGTACTAGCCTATTCAGGAGGTCTGGATACCTCAGTCATTATTCCTTGGTTAAAAGAAAACTACAAAAATTGTGAAGTTATTGCCATGTGCGCCGATGTCGGCCAAGGGGATGAACTGGAGCCGGTTCGCGAAAAAGCGATTAAATCCGGTGCCAGCAAAATCTATATTGAAGATTTGACCAAGCCGTTTATTGAAGAGTATGTTTGGCCAACCTTAAAAGCCGGTGCCGTTTATGAAGGCAAATATCTGTTAGGAACTTCTTTTGCCCGGCCGATCATTGCCAAAGCCTTGGTAGAGATTGCTGAAAAAGAGGGTGCTGATGCTATTGCTCACGGGGCAACCGGTAAAGGCAACGACCAAGTTCGCTTTGAACTGACTGTAAAAGCCTTGGCACCGCATTTGAAAATCATTGCGCCTTGGCGCGAATGGGATATCAAGTCCCGTGAAGATGCTATCGATTATGCGGAAAAACATGGCGTTCCTGTGCCTGTTACCAAAAAACGTCCTTACAGCATGGACCGCAACATCTGGCATTTAAGCCATGAAGGCGCCGATCTGGAAAGCCCATGGAATGAGCCTCAGGATGATGTGTACATGGTGACTACGACACCGGAGAAAGCCCCGGATAAAGCCACCTACGTGGAAATCGAATTTGAAAAAGGGATTCCGGTTGCCGTTGATGGCCAGCGTCTGGATTCAGTGGCTCTGCTGACCAAGCTCAATGAACTGGGCGCAGCAAACGGAATCGGGATTGCCGACATTGTGGAAAACCGTCTGGTGGGCATGAAATCCCGCGGTGTTTATGAGAATCCAGGTGGATCTATTCTGTATTATGCCCACCGTGAATTGGAATATCTGACTTTAGACCGGGCCACCATGCATTATAAAGAGCAAGTCGCTGTCCGTTATGCTGAATTGGTTTATGACGGAATGTGGTACTCTCCGCTGAAGGAAGCCCTGGATGCCTTCGTGGATTCGACCCAGCAAAATGTTACCGGCTTGGTGCGGTTAAAATTGTATAAAGGCAACATCATGAGCGCAGGTTCCAAATCGCCATATTCCCTGTACCATGAAGGTTTTGTAACGTTCGGCTATGACGAAGTCTACAATCAGGCTGATGCCGAAGGCTTTATCAATCTGTTTGGCTTACCGCTCAAAGTGAGAGCACTCATGCAGAAAGAGGCGAAGAAAACCAATGAGTAAGCTGTGGGGCGGCAGATTTGCCAAGAACACTGACGTGATGGTGGAGGAGTTTACCTCCTCCATTTCTTTTGACAGCCGGATGTACCGGGAAGACGTGGCCGGCAGTATTGCCCACGCCCGGATGCTGGCCAAATGCGGCATTATTGCCGCTGACGAGGCCGAACTGATCATCAAAGGACTGGAAGACATCCTGGCCGATATCGAAGCCGGTAATTTCAGCTTTGAAATTGCTCTGGAAGATATTCATATGAATATCGAGAAACGTCTGACCGAGCGTATTGGTCCGGTTGGCGGTAAATTGCACACGGCGCGGAGCCGCAACGACCAGGTGGCGGTCGACACCCATCTGTATGTCCGCAAGGAACTGGCCAACATCGCCGGGCTGCTGCTGGATCTCCAAAAAGCCTTTGTGGAGACAGCCCAAAAAAATGCCGATGTCATTATGCCGGGTTACACCCATTTGCAGCGGGCCCAGCCCATTCTCTTCTCCCACCATATGATGGCCTATTTCTTTATGCTGTCCCGTGATTTTTCCCGCCTGCAAGGGGTTTATGAGCGGACCGATATCCTGCCGTTGGGTGCCGGAGCCTTAGCCGGAACCACCTTCCCGATTGACCGTCACTATGTTGCCGAGCAATTGAATTTCAGCCAAATCTATCAGAACAGTCTGGACGCGGTCAGCGACCGGGATTATATTCTGGAGTTTCTGTCGTTTGCCTCCATCCTGATGATGCACCTCAGCCGGATCAGTGAAGAGATTATCCTGTGGTGCTCTTCCGAGTTTTCCTTTATTGAACTGGATGATGCCCATTGTACTGGTTCCAGTATTATGCCGCAAAAGAAAAACCCCGATGTGGCCGAATTGGTCAGAGGGAAAACCGGCCGGGTGTTTGGCCATTTGATGGCCATGCTGACGGTGGCCAAAGGCTTGCCGCTGGCCTACAATAAAGATCTCCAGGAAGATAAAGAAGGTTTGTTTGACACCATCGATACCGTTAAATTCAGCCTGACCGTGTATGCCTCTATGATCCGGGCTATGCGACTCAATCCGGAGAGAATGCTCTCGGTAGTCCGCAACGATTTTTCCAATGCCACCGATATGGCCGATTATCTAGTGAAAAAAGGTCTGCCGTTCCGTCAGGCCCATGAAGTGGTCGGCAAAAGTGTCCGCTATTGCATTGAGCAGGGCAAATGGCTGATGGATTTATCACTGGCCGAATTCAAGCAATTCTCCGAACTCTTTGAAGCCGATATCCTGGAAGCCATTAAAGTCGAAACTTGTGTGGCCAACCGCAATTCCTTTGGTGGAACATCGTACACTCAAGTTGGACAAGCCGTGAAAACTGCACAGGTTATGATCGAAAAACAGCAAGCTGTGCTTGACATGTATACAAAAGCCAAGATATAATTAATTTAATTTAGTTCGGGCCTGATTTCCAAAACCTGCTCATTCATAGGTGAGCAGGTTTTGGAAACAATACTTTTAAGGGCAAGGAGGGGCTTTGATAATGTCAGAAATCACAATTATTAAGACTGAACATCCAGGAACATTACCTGACGAAAACGCACTAGGCTTTGGTACATATTTTACCGATCACATGTTTGAAATGGATTACAACCCCCAGGAGGGCTGGCACAATCCACGCATTGTTCCTTATCACGAATTTAATGTGAGTCCTGCCAATACAACGCTGCATTATGGCCAGGGAATCTTTGAAGGGATGAAAGCATTCAAAACCGTCGATGACCGGGTGGTGCTGTTCCGGCCATTGGAGTATTTGAACCGTTTGAATCGCTCAGCCGATATCCTGTGTATTCCCCGCGTGGATGTGGATCTGGTGCACAAAGCCTTAAGGAAATTGATTGAACTGGAAAAAAACTGGGTACCGGCCAAACAGGGGACCAGCCTGTATATCCGCCCGTTTGTTTTTGCCACCGATCCGTTTTTAGGCTTACGGGTAGCCGAAAACTATAAGCTGGCCATTATCTTGTCTCCGGTTGGCGCCTATTATGCTGCAGGCTTTAATCCGGTCAAAATCCGGGTTGAGGATAAATATGTCCGGGCTGTTCCCGGCGGTCTAGGTGAAGCCAAAACGCTGGGCAACTATGCCGCCAGCTTACGGGCTGCCGTGGATGCTAAAAAAGTAGGCTATGCTCAAACCTTATGGCTGGATGGCGTGGAGCGCAAGTACATTGAAGAAGTTGGCGCTATGAATATCTTCTTCAAAATTAACGGTGAATTGATTACTCCGGCATTGACAGGCAGTATCTTGGGAGGAATCACCCGTAAGACGGTCCTGGAGATTGCGAAAGAATGGGGCGTCAAGGCTACAGAACGCCGGATTACGATTGAAGAGGTCTATGCCGCTCATGAGAAAGGCCAATTGGAAGAAGTCTTCGGCTCGGGAACGGCTGCCGTGATTTCTCCGGTCGGTGAACTTTCCTGGCAAGATAAAAAAATCATTATCAATGAAAACAAAACCGGTGAATTTGCGCAAAAACTTTATGATTATGTAACGGGCCTGCAATATGGCCAAGTACCGGATCAATTTGGCTGGGTTGAAGATGTAGCCAAAGTCTAACAAATGAAAAGCATTGTTCATGAAAAACTCATGAACAATGCTTTTTTGCTTATACTATAGGGACAACCGGATTTTATCTCCAGCCCTAAGCAGGAAACGGCTGTTTAATTTGGGAATTATTTACTTTATGCTTTTCTATTACCCAGTATCAGATTGCGCTGAAATGCTAGAATAGCGCGAGTTGTGACGAATTACCGGGACATGTGGGACCTGCGACTCAGTTAGAAAAAAATTACCAAAATCATAAAGGTTTTTCCTGATATTGGGGAGAATAGCATAATGAAGAATAGTTGAGGAGTATTTTTTTATGCAGGCACAGATCCAAGGAATCATATCGACCATTAGCTTATTAGACCTGATTGATATTGCCATCGTGGCAGTAGTGCTCTATAAGCTGTATTTTATGATTAAAGACACCAGAGCCTTGGCATTGCTAAAGGGTCTGATTGTATTATTAATTATCACACTGGTCAGTAAATGGCTGGCATTGAACGTGATTTATTGGCTGATGCAGAAAACCATGACGGTGGTGCTGGTCGCCTTACCGGTCGTGTTTCAGCCGGAATTGCGCCGGGCGCTCGAGCATTTGGGGCGCGGTAAATTGTTTGGCAAAAGTGTGTTCCTGAACCAGGAGGAGACGGAATCCTTGTTGATTAACATTGCCAATGCGACTGCCGCCCTGTCAAAAAATAAAATTGGAGCCCTCATTGTAATGGAACGGGAAACCGGACTCAGCGATTACAGCGACTCTGGTATCCAAGTGGACGGCCTGGTATCCTCGGAATTTTTAATTAATGTTTTTATTCCCAACACACCGCTCCATGATGGAGCGGCCATTATTCGCGGCAACCGGGTTTTGGCGGCAGGCTGTCTGCTGCCTCTTACCGACGACCATAGTTTAAACAAGGAATTAGGCACCCGGCATCGTGCGGCGATTGGGTTAACCGAGCAAACTGATGCCATTGTGGTGGTGGTCAGCGAAGAAACCGGCATTGTGTCTGTAGCCAGAGGCGGCCGTTTAGTGCGCTACTTGGATACTGAAGAATTAATTAAAACATTACGGCCATTGTTTACCAATCGGCCCTCCGCATTAAGTGACTTTTTTAATTGGAGGCAGTCGTAATCATGGATAATTTCCCGCGCAATAATCTTACTGCTAAGGTCCTGGCCCTGATTTTTGCCATTATATTATGGGTTTATGTCATGAATGAACAGAATCCTCCAATCGAAACGAACTTTCAAATCCCTTTGGAAATCCGTAATGTTGCGGCCGGCTATGTTGTGAAGGACGGGACTGAAAATGTCCGGATCAAGGTTCGTGGTCCGCGCAGCGTGGTAGCTGCGGCCACCGTGCAGGAAGTCAAAGCCTATCTTGATTTAGGCGGGGTGAGTGAAGGCCGGCAGACGGTAAAAATTCAGGCGGTCGTTCCGAATGGATTGGATATTATCGAAATTACACCAGATAAAATCACCTTCTATATTGATAAAATTGTTTCCCGCCAAATCCCAATTGAAATTACTTTTTCCGGGACTTCGGTTGACGGGGCCAATATCGGCAAAGCTTTTCCCGGTGCCAATCAAGTGACTATTGAAGGACCCAGGACATCGGTTGATACCGTGGACAGAGTTGTTGCAAATATTGATTTGACCGGTAAAACCGGCGATTTTAGTGCCGAGATTCCGTTGGTGGCCTTAAGCCGTGAAGGAAAAGAAGTGGAAGGGCTTAAAATCAATCCGACCAAGATTGGTGTAACCACTTCCCTGCTCAAAGGTCCCAACCGGAAACTGGTGGATATCCGTACGCTGGTCACCGGTCAACTGCCAAATGGATTTGTGCTGAAAAGCATTACGACCGAGCCCAATAAGGTTGAAATTTATGGGGAACCGAAAACACTTGAGCAATTGGAGTATGTATATACTGAACCGATTGTTTTAACAGGGATTGAAAAAGAGACCCAAAAAGAGTTAAAATTACAATTAAAGTCAGGTTTAACAGCTGCTAAAAATAGCATATCTGCACATATTAGTGTTGAAAAGAAGCCTCAATAGCCAATCGCATCATGATAGGAGAGAACTGATTGTTACGCATAACTAACTTACGGGTGCCGATTGATGAATCTACGGCATTAGCGAAGCTAGCGGCTAAACGTTTAAAATTGCCACCTCAGGCTGTGCTTGAGGTGGTCATTGTACGTAAAGCGCTGGACGCCAGACGTAAAAATAATATCAATTTTGTTTATTCGCTCGATATTCGGACCGCTGTTCCGGACGGGCAGGTTTTATCGCGCTTGCGCGGGGACAAGGATGTCACTGTTGTCAGCGAAACGGCCGCGGAGCCGCTTGTCCAAGGGAGTATTCCGCTGGAACATCGTCCGGTTATTGTCGGCTTTGGACCGGCCGGTATGCTGGCAGCCCTGGTGTTGGCCAAGCATGGTTACCGTCCACTGGTCCTGGAACGGGGCCGCGATGTAGACCGGCGTACGCAGGATATCAGCCGTTTTTGGCAAACCGGCCAGTTTGATGCTGTCTCCAATGTGCAATTTGGTGAAGGCGGGGCCGGTACATTTTCTGATGGCAAACTGACAACCCGGGTCCATGATCCCCGGATGCGCGAAGTACTGGAGCTATTGGTGGAAGCCGGCGCACCACCGGAAATTCAATATCTGCATAAACCTCATATCGGTACTGACAAGCTGCGTGAGGTTGTCAAAAATATTCGCCAGCGTATTATTGAATTAGGCGGTCAGGTGGAATTTGAAAGCCAAGTAACGGCCATCAAGGTAAAAGACGGCCAATTGCAAGCTGTCTTTGTCAATGACAGTCGACCCATTCCCTGTCAAGTGGCCTTGTTTGGTATTGGCCATAGTGCCAGAGATACTTATGTCATGCTGCAGCAAGCCGGTGTAGCTATGGAAGCCAAGCCCTTTGCCATCGGCGTACGGATTGAGCATCCGCAGCAACTGATTGACCAGGCTCAGTATGGGGCTGCTGCCGGCCATCCGCAGTTGGGAGCAGCCGACTATGCGCTGGTTTATCACACCAAGACAAGCGGCAGAACAGCTTATTCCTTCTGCATGTGCCCGGGTGGTGTGGTGGTTGCGGCCGCATCAGAAGCCGGGCAGGTTGTTACAAACGGTATGAGTTATTACAACCGGGCTTCCGGTGTTGCCAACAGTGCCCTGGTGGTTAATGTGAATCCGGCCGATTATGGAGAAAATGTCCTGGGCGGCATCGAGTTTCAGCGCCGGTATGAAGCGCTGGCTTATCAGATTGCCGGTCAAAACTATAGGGCGCCTGTTCAGACGGTTGGCGATTTTTTGGCCGGTACGTCAGGCAGCCGGGAGTTTTTGATTGAGCCCAGTTATAAACCCGGTGTGAAAGCCGTCGATTTGCGGCAGTGTTTGCCTGAGTTTGTGACGGCTGCCCTGGCCGAGGCGTTGCCTGACTTTGGCCGTAAAATTCGTGGCTTTGATCATCAGGGAGCGGTGATGACCGGTGTTGAGACTAGAACTTCAGCACCGGTGCGGATCATTCGCAGCAAAGAATTTTGCTCGGTTAGCACAGGCGGATTGTATCCCATTGGCGAAGGAGCCGGTTATGCCGGTGGCATTATGAGTGCGGCATTGGATGGAATGAATGCGGCAGCAGCGATTATCGGACACTACAAAATTTGAGATAGAGCATTGGAAGAGAAGGGAGAACTTGTAATCGTATGGGAAGACTTTTTGGAACAGATGGAGTTCGTGGTGTGGCTAACAAGGAGCTGACTCCTGAATTAGCGTTTCGTTTAGGACGGGCGGCCACTGCCTTTTTTGGTGAGGAAACACATGCCCAGCCGGTGGTTGTGATTGGGCGCGATACCCGGATATCGGGGCAGATGCTGGAGGCGGCTCTGGCGGCGGGAATTTGTTCGGCTGGCGGTAAAGCTATTTTGGCCGGGGTAGTACCCACTCCGGCAGTCGCATACCTGACCCGTACCCTGAAAGCACAAGCCGGGGTTGTCATTTCGGCTTCTCACAATCCGTATCCCGATAATGGCATCAAATTCTTTGCCGGTACCGGTTACAAATTACCGGATACTGTGGAAGAAAAGCTGGAAGATCTGGTGCTGAAAGCCGAAGATGATCTGGCCAGACCAACGGCGGAGGGTGTTGGCACGATTGAATACCGGCATGATTTAGTCAAGGATTATATGGATTATGCCATTAGCACCGTTCAGGGTGATTTTAGTGGTCTGAAGATTGTGGTGGACTGCTCGAACGGGGCCGCTTTCGAAGTGGCACCTGCTGTATTGAAAAGTCTGGGAGCCGATGTCGTTGTCATCAATGATACGCCAAACGGCATCAATATCAATAAAGAGTGCGGCTCTACTCACATGGCTGGCTTGCAGCAAGCGGTAGTTGCTCATCAGGCCGATATTGGGATTGCCCATGACGGAGATGCTGACCGCTGTCTGGTGGTGGATGAGACCGGAGCCTTAGTAGACGGTGACCAGATTATGGTCATTTGTGCCCTGAAACTGCTCAAACATAATCAGTTAAAAGATAAAACGCTGGTGACTACCGTTATGAGCAATATTGGCTTGCATCAAGCCATCAAAAAGGCTGGTGGCAGGCTGGAAATTACCCCGGTAGGAGACCGTTACGTACTGGAAACCATGCTGGAATCAGGTTATAGCCTTGGCGGGGAACAATCCGGCCACATTATTTTTAATGAGTACAGTACCACCGGAGATGGTGTTATTACTGCCCTGCAGCTCATCAGTGCTGTCCGGCAAAGCGGCAAAAAGCTGTCCGAACTGGCTGCCTTAATGACCCGTTATCCGCAGCTTTTGGTCAATGTACGGGTGGCCAGCAAAGACGGCTGGCAGGAAAACAGTGTGATTCAAGACGCTATTCAAGCAGGCGCAACCGAACTCGGCGAGAGCGGACGCATTTTGGTCCGACCCTCCGGCACAGAGCCTCTCATCCGGGTTATGGCTGAAGGACCGGAGCTGCCCCAACTGGAGAAGCTGGTCCATGGCATTGCCGATGTGATTAAAGAGCAGCAAGGATAAACATCAGTTGACCAACAACCAATAATATATTAAAATATGAGAGTACAGGAGCACTACGGTGCTCCTTTGCGTATATATGAGTAGAGAGTGCAGCGGGGGCGTCAACCGGTGTTTAGACGAATAAGATGCGACCTTGGCGCTGGCTCCAGACTCTGTTGTTTCGAATGGATGGAAATGGCGGAGGCTGGAAAACACAGAAAGGTGGTGGTTGATGGATAGCGAAGCGGCTTTTTAGCAAAAATAATAGTATGAAGCGCTGGTACTTGCTGCGAAGAGCAAGTTGACGAGGAAGAGGTTTATCGAATAGTCAGCGGATACCTCTCGGCCACTGCGGTCGTTACACAGCCGACAAACCCGCAAGGTGACTTGCGGAACAAAACGGCTAGGCAGTTCTTAACGATAATATTTGTTTATTTGGAGGAATTACCCATGTGTGGTATTGTTGGTTATATCGGTCCAAGTGAGGCCGCTCCTTTTTTGATCGAAGGGTTAACCAAACTGGAATACCGCGGCTATGACTCTGCCGGTATTGCAGTATTTGATGGTCATAAAATAAATGTGGAAAAAAGCGTTGGTCGTTTAGGCATTCTCGAAAAGAAAATTGAACACAATCAACCCAAAGGCCAGATCGGAATTGGCCATACCCGTTGGGCGACTCATGGCCGTCCGTCGGATGTCAACTCTCATCCTCATACCGACTGCTCAGGCAAATTTGTTGTCGTGCATAACGGGATTATTGAAAACTATCTGATCCTGAAGGAACAATTGATTGCCAAAGGCCATGTGTTTACCTCTGAAACCGATACCGAAGTGGTGGCTCATTTGGTGGAGGAATACTATAAGGGGGACCTGGAAGCAGCGGTTAAACGAGTACTGTCGGTGATTGAAGGGTCTTATTCCCTGGTCTTTATGACCGAGCACGAACCGGATAAGATCATTTGCACCAAGCAGGATAATCCGTTGGTTATTGGCCTGGGTGAAGGGGAAAACTTTATTGCCTCTGATATTCCGGCTATTATCAGCCGTACCCGTAAGACCTATATCCTTAGTGATGGCGAAATGGCTATCGTGACCAAAGATTCGGTCTGGGTTCAGAACCGTCAAGGCGTTCCGGTAACCAAAAAAGTCTTTGAAGTGAACTGGGATGCTGAAGCGGCTGAAAAAGGCGGCTATGAGCATTTCATGATCAAGGAAATTTACGAGCAGCCTAAAGCAGTACGGGAAACCATGTCAGCCCGTCTGGCTAAGGATGACAGTGCGATTTTGCTGGATGAATTGAAATGGACCAAACATGATCTGAAAGCTTTTAAGAAAATCTTTATTGTAGCGTGCGGCACAGCGTACCATGCCGGCGTTGTCGGTAAATATTATATCGAAAAATTAGCCCGTATTCCGGTTGAAGTGGATATTGCGTCCGAGTTCCGCTATCGTTCCCCACTGGTGGATGAAAACACCCTGACTATCGTAGTCAGCCAATCCGGTGAAACCAGTGATACGCTGGCAGCGCTGAAAGAAGCGAAACGCTTGGGTTCCAGAACACTGGCCGTAACCAATGTGGTTGGGTCATCCATTGCCCGTGAAGCGGATAACGTAATTTATACGTGGGCGGGTCCTGAAATTGCAGTGGCTTCTACCAAAGCGTACACCACTCAGCTGGTGACCATGTTCCTTTTGGCCACTTATATGGCCGGTCTAAAAGAAACAGTTGCTTCAGAACGTATCAAAGAATTGATCAAAGGCTTGCGCAATCTGCCAAGCCAGGTGCATGAAATTCTCGAAGATGTTGAGCCGATTAAAACTTTCGCGCAAAAATATGGTTTCAATGAAGATGTCTTCTTCATTGGCCGCTCACTGGATTATGCTGTTGCGTTAGAAGGCTCGCTGAAACTGAAAGAGATTTCCTATATCCATGCGGAAGCTTATGCGGCCGGGGAACTCAAACACGGCACCTTGGCGCTGATCATTGAAGGGGTTCCGGTCATTGCGCTGGCCACTCAAAGTGATGTTTATGAAAAAACGCTCAGCAACATCAAAGAAGTGAAAGCCCGTGATGCCGTTGTTATCGGGATTGCCCTGAAAGGGGATGATCAAATTGAAAAATATGTGGATCATTCTATCTATATCCCGAGCACCGATCAACTGTTGGCCCCTATCCTGGCAGTCATTCCGCTGCAGCTTCTGTCCTACTACGCTGCTGTAACCCGTGGCTGCGACGTTGATAAGCCACGCAATCTGGCAAAAAGCGTAACGGTGGAATAGTCTGGTTGATAGGTTTGTTTGTTCCTGTTTTTACAAAATAAAGTTGGCAACTATGATTTAACATAAAAATGCCCTACCTGGTCAGTGGTAGGGCATTTTTATGTTTTTCTGTTGTCCCTCGCTCAAAAGTAAAGTAGTCGCCAAAAGTATATGAATATGAAACACTTAGAAAATACCGACCTTGAGTCGGATTTTAGTACTGACTGACACTGTTTACTATCAGACTGCAAACAAATTTGCGAAACAATCTTAACGGTACCGAACGAATAGCTTCTTGTTTAATAACTAGTGGATACGTCTTCATTCCTTTAATTCCAGATATGCAGAAGCCCCTTATCGTAATAATTTCATTCACGATAGGAGGCTCTTCATTTCACTGTCTAAATCCGGGGGTGCTGTTCATTTAGCGCGGTCTCTCTTAGCTTTCTTAGTAAGTCTTTTTCATTTGGATATTATAGGATTTCAATTTTCTATATAATGTGCTGCGGGCAATACCTAAAGAATTGGCAGTCAGTTTTATATTGTAATTAGATGCTTCCAGTGCAGCATTGATGACATATGCTTCGTTTGGTTCTGAGATAGAGCTTTGCACAGAAAAATCACCTGTCATTTCGTCATTCATAAACTGCGTTTTAAGATTTTCTAGTGAAATGACAGCATGATTGGCCAAGACAACTAGTCGTTCGATAAAATGCATAAGCTCGCGTACGTTTCCCGGCCAAGAGTATTCCATCAGACATCTGTAAGATTCCTCAGCCAATGTAAGTTGCTTTTGGTAGCATAAATTATAATACCTGAGGAAATGATCAGCTAATAGTTTAATATCGCCCTTTCGATGTGCGAGCGGCGGCAGTTTAAGTACTAACACCTGCAAGCGATAATATAGATCTTGACGAAACTTACCGGAGTTAATCAGTTCGGTTAGACTTTTATTGGTAGCCGCAATAACACGAACATCAACAGGAATATATTTATCTCCTCCCAAGCGCATAACTTGCTTTTCCTGGAGGACCCTTAACAGCCTGATTTGTCCGTATAAATCCATTTCTGAGATTTCATCTAGAAACAAGGTTCCGTTGTGTGCCATTTCAAACAAACCTTGTTTACCCTTTTTTATTGCTCCTGTAAATGCCCCTTCCACATAACCGAATAATTCGCTTTCTAGTAGGTTTGGCGGCAGAGCAGCACAGTTTACTGCGACAAACGGGCCGTTTTTCCTGCTGCTATTATTATGTATGCTTTGGGCAAATAATTCTTTACCAGTTCCTGATTGTCCAATAATTAAAGTTGTAGCATTAGCTTTAGCAAACTCTAGGGCAATACGCTTGGTTTCAAGAATCTCCGAGGAACTACCTAGTATATCCGAAAAAATGTATTTCGCGGTAAATTTACGGACAAGTACTTCATGGCGGATCTTCGCCTCGGCTTCTTGAATGCGGCTGATATCCTGCAGGGTGATAAAAGCACCGATTGTTCTTTCATCAACAATAATGGGGGCAATATTTATATTTAGCCAATTGTTGCCGCATTGCTGAACTTGAGACAATGCCTGTTTGCCATCAACAAGGCAGCTATCAATAATAGGAAGGTCAATCAGCTCACCAATTTCTTTTCCAATAGCGTCCTGGACAGGATATCTCAATAGTTGCCCGGCAGCTGAGTTAAAAACACGGATGATTTTGTCGCAACCGATACTTATAATACCCTCTAAGGCATGTTCAACAAGCACTTTGAACTTTTGTGCATTTTCTTTCTCGATTTTTCGGCCAAGAGATACTTTCTCCGCTTCTAACAATGCTGTTTTTATCGACATATCTCCCGAATGGAGGAGAAGGCATTTTATATTGTATGGCTGTGCTGATCTAACCGTGCTTTTTCCGCTAATCAATACATCAAAATTATCATTGACTACTTTGTTTACTATAAAAGGGATATCTTCCTGCCTTTTCACACGGAAGACTGTCACATTAAAACCAAAAATTTCCGAAAGAGCTTCCAAATCTGGCGCTATATTGCTAAATGCAATAAAAGCTACTTTCGGATTATTTAGACCGGAAATAGCTTTGGCTTCTTGAAACATAAACGCCAAATCCTGTCCGGTTACGACTATGTTTATAACAGGTATCCGAATACCAGCGTCGGGAATAAGCTGAGCGGCTGCTCCTCTAGCGATTATAACATCAATTTCCTCATCTTTGAGTTGCCGAGCAAGCTGTACCGCCTTTTTCAGCCTTGCATAATACATAATCACTTGATCTTGCATGCCCAATTCCTGCACAATAGCTTTGCTGTCATGAAAGAGGCGTTTATCAGAAGCGATCAAGGCAATTTTTTGCAAGCGCATCACTCCTTGTGTCAATTATTAAAAGAATTCAATGTTAAACTGTTAAAACCTTCATAAAAATTGACAAAAATTACTACAAATGTCCTATCTGCAATACAAATGTAGCTATCGCCTGATACATTTGTAGAATTAATGGGGCAATCGTACCGAAAGTCAGCCCCTTCTAAATTGGCATGAAAATTGCAAAAGATAAGGTTTGCGAAAGTGATAAATCATGGGGGGTATACAATGAAACAAGTTTATGATGTATTAATTATTGGAGCTGGCGTAGTTGGTAGTGCTATCGCCAGAGAGTTTTCTCGCTATATTTTGAAGATAGGAGTTTTGGAGAAAGAATTAGATGTCTGCTATGAAACGAGCGGAAGAAATTCTGGAGTGCTGCACGGAGGGTTTACCTACAAACCGGGTTCTTTACGGGCCGAATGCAGCGTAGAAGGAAATGCGGAATTTGACAAAGTGGCGGAGGAATTAGATGTTCCGTTTAAAAGAACCGGTAAAGTAGTAGTGGGTTTTGATAAAAAAGATAGAGAAAGTCTTTTAAAATATAAAGCTATCGGAGAAGAGAACGGCGTGCCCGGTTTGGAGATCATCGATAAAGCCCGTTTGCAAGAATTGGATCCCAGTGCTGGTGGGGAATTTGCTATGTACTCGCCGACTACAGGCATTTTGAACCCTTTTATTTACAATGTAGCACTGGCGGAAAATGCCAAGGAAAATGGTGTGGATTTTTATTTCGATAATGAAGTCATCGCTATTGAACGAGACAACGACTTGTATAGAGTGGTAACAAAGAAAGCTGTATACCAAACGAGATGGGTTGTTAATAGCGCTGGACTAAATTCGGCTAAAATCTCAAGTATGTTAGGTATTAATGGTTACATCATAGGCGGTTTTAAAGGAGAATATTTTATTTTAGATAAGAAGGCTGGGCAATTTATCAATATGCCAGTTTATCCCGCACCAGGTCCTACTGGTGGATTTGCTACTCATGCCACACCAACTGTTGATGGCAATGTTCTTATTGGACCTGACTCAGTTTTGGTAGATGATCTTGTTGATTATGGAGCAACAGTATCCGCAATGGCGGGGTTGATTGCCGATGGGAGTAAGATGTTTAAACATGTTAAACCGGAATACTTTATCCGCAACTTTTCGGGTATTAGACCAAAGCGGATTGACAAAGAAACAGGCAAAGCACTCGACTTCGTACTGGAAGTCAGAGATGAAGCACCAAATACCATTAATCTAGTCGGTATTGAATCTCCCGGTTTAACAAGCGCTTTACCACTAGCTAGAAGAGCAGTCAAGATGTTTAGTGAAAAAGAACCTTTAGTTCCTAATGAAAATTTTTATCCTAAAAGAAAAGGGATTCTATGTTTCGCCAAACAAACAGATGAAATGAAAAAAACACTAATTGAAAAAGATCCAAACTATGGTGAAATTATTTGCCGTTGCGAAATGGTAACAAAGGCCGAAATCATTGAAGCTGTGCATAATTCCCTAGGCGTATGTACGGTGATGGGGATAAAAAATAGAACTCGTGCCATGATGGGACGTTGCCAAGGAGGATACTGCGAGACAAGAATTGTCGAAATCATTAAACAAGAACTAAACAAAACAACAGAGCAAGTTTTGTACAAAAAGTCTGGATCTAATATGTTTACAGGGACGGTGAGAAAGTAATGACAATTAAAAAAGACGTAGTGATTGTTGGCGGTGGTCCTGCCGGACTTGCAGCAGCGATATCGCTTTATAAGCAAGGCGTTGAGGATATAGTTATCATTGAGAGAGAAAAACAGTTGGGTGGAATTTTGCGACAATGCATTCATGACGGATTTGGTCTTACAAGGTTTAAACAGACCTTAAGCGGCCCTGAATATTCACAAAAGTTCATTGATCTAGTAAAAGAGCTGAAAATAGAATGCGTTACCGATGCTACGGTAATTGAAATTACTCCAGAAAAAAAGGTTGTCGCTATCTCAAAACTAGGACTCTTGGTGTACCAGGCAAAAGCAATAGTACTCGCTATGGGATGCCGAGAAAGAACAAGAGGAGCTATCAGCATTCCTGGTTCTAGGCCTGCCGGTATATATAGTGCTGGTGTTGCGCAGTCCTATATCAACCTTTATAACACTATGGTGGGCCAGGAAGTAGTAATCCTTGGTTCTGGTGATATTGGCATGATCATGGCCAGGAGAATGACACTCGAGGGAGCAAAAGTAAAGGCTGTATTCGAAATTCAGCCTTATCCCAGCGGTTTGCCGCGCAATATCGAGCAATGTTTGAATGACTACAATATTCCGTTGTATCTAAGCCATACTGTTACAAACATAAAAGGCCATTCCCGCCTTGAAGGCGTGACAGTCGCGAAAGTAGACGAACACTTACATCCAATTTCCGGAACAGAGCGCGACTATGCCTGCGATACATTAATACTATCAGTAGGATTAATACCAGAAAATGAACTATCCATGGGTTGCGGTATTAAACTTGATGGCAGGACCAAAGGCCCACTTGTAGATGATTATTATCAAACAAATATAGCTGGTATATTTGCTGCCGGCAATGTCCTGCAAGTACATGATTTAGTAGATTTTGTTTCGGCAGAAGCCGAAGCGCTTGCTGCCTCAGTCGTAGAGTACATAAAGAAATGTCGATTGACCCCTGCAGCAATAAATATTATTGCTGACGCGGATATCGGCTATACCGTCCCGCAAAAAGTCAGTGGCGAAAAAGATTTTCAGATCTCTTTACGCGTGAAAAGACCTCTGAAAAATTGCGAAATCAGTGTCATCCAGGCCGGAACTGCAATTAAATCGATTAAATTACAAAAAGCAATTCCTGCCGAAATGATTAAAATAAGACTAACCAAGTCCGATTTAATATCGATAGACGACTTGAAGGTGGTGGTAAAATGAAGAAGATTTTTACCTGTATAATATGTCCTAACGGCTGTGAGATAACCGCGGAAGTAGAAGGACAAGAGCTAGTTTCTTGTTTTGGATCACTCTGTAAACGAGGTGAAAAATATGTTAAGCAGGAACTGTATGATCCTCGTCGGAATGTTGCCACATCTGTACTAGTGGAAAACGGTGATGCGTTACTTGTAAGTGTACGACTCACCAATGCGGTTCCAAAGGCCAAAATATTTGACGTAATGAATGAAATTAAAAAGGTGCACTTGATAGCACCAGTAATTATCGGACAGGTTATAATAAGAAACGTACTGGATCTTAACAGTGATGTTATTGCTACACGCAAAGTAGCTGTTAAGAGCAAGTGAAATCGCGCTCATTACCAAAGCAATTGTGGATTATGTAAAACTAAAATGCTAACCCGTTCGTTATTCCAGCTACGGAAAGTCACGGAGGAGCCAATGCTCAAGGTCAACTGGAAGTTTTAGCTAGTTATAATATTACGGAATCAAGCATGGGCTGTCCAATTAAAGCATCTATGGATACCGTTTTGCTAGGCTATTCGGAATTGGGAGCACCTGCTTATTTTGATAAAATAGCTTATGAATCAGACGGAGTCATTGTCTCGTGCCGGTTAAGCTGTATATATGCTAAAACTCGTCAGTCACAAATATTATACGGATTGTCAAAATGGAGGCATCTTTTCAATGCAACTAATGATGTCTTCGTATTGTGATTTGGACGTGATTGGTTATCCTGGATCTTACGGATAAGCCTCAGTGGGGATTTGAAAACGTATTTTACTCCTGGACTAGACTTCCTCAAGGTGTTATTGATGGTTTTCCCTATCCATAATGTAGGTAATTTCCTAAGTTAGCTCAGTTATCAACTTTATTTTAAAACAAAAAATACCATAGTGCGGAAAACCTGCCTGATTACTACATCTTTGGTTATCGACTTTGTTTATAAGAACACGTTTTTGTTTATGAAAAATAAAGTTGGCAACGAAAATAAAGTCGTCAAAATGTAAATAAAAGAAAAATGCCCTGCCTTCTCAGTGGTGGGGCATTTGTTTGTTTAATTTGCCATGCATTTGACAAATGGCTTTTTGGAAAACTAAAAATAAAATCAAAGGAGGTTGATAGTATGGAAAGAAAAACAGCTAGACGAAAAATGGCTCGTGGAAAATATAAAAAATATGTTGCTGCTTTAGCAGGTGCTGCTATTATGACAGGTGCTGCAGGTACTGCACTTCCAGCTACAACATTTGCTGCTGCAAATCCTAATGTTCAGCCTATAAAAATCGCGCAAACAGTAACCGACACTTCCAAGGCAAGTGCCACCTATGATACCAGATATAATAATGGTTCGACATATAGCACAAAATATAACAGCGGTTCTAGTTATGATACTCGGTATAATGGCAATCGTAATCATAATGTTACTAGAGCAAACAATAATGCCACTTATGCTCCCAGACATAATACGAGTGCCAGCTATGATACCCGAGATAATAGTGTTACTCATAAAAATAGCCCTACTAGAGGCACTTATGCTAGCGCTAGCTATGACACCCGCTATGATGGCCATGGAAGTAAATATGATACGAGATATCACAACAGAGACGGTAAATACGACACCCGGTATAATCATAGAAATACCTATTATGAATACGGCAATTACCAGTTAAGCCCTGTAGCTTTTGCTAAAGATTATGCAGCCAGATACGGATTTGACGCAAGTCGTGATACTTTTTCGCTTCTTAATCAATCGCGTGATCATGCCACCGTTCAAGTGACAAAACATGATACCAATCAACGCTTTAGAATAGATCTTGCGAGAAGCCAAAACGGTGGTTGGAATATTACGGGAGTCCGTGAACTAGGCACTGCCTACGCAGGAACGTATCGTTAAAATTGATAACGGAGATTGATAATGTTAAAGGGCTGCTTCAAAAAATGAAGCAGCCCTTTTTTCGTGTGGGATACCGATACTATTCTATAAGCTGATTGGCCTCAATAATAGCGGTATTTTCACCTTGTAGTTTTTGATTGATAATCATTTTTACAATACCTTGCACTGCTTGTTGAACATTAATGCTTAGGCTCTTTGATGTGTCTCCTAAATCCCCAGATGAGACGATGGCAGGGTCAATAGGTAAACGACCTAGAAATGGAATTCCTGATTCTAGTGCGGTTTTCTCTCCACCACCCGATTTAAAGATTTCATGCACAGTTCCGCACGATGGACAGACAAATCCACTCATATTTTCTACAACTCCAACTACATCTAAGTTGATTTTTTTACAGAACTGAATTGATTTGCGTACGTCAGCGAGCGCAATCGCCTGAGGGGTTGTGACAATAAGTGCCTTGCAATCAGGGACAATTTGTGAAATCGTGAGATGTTCCTCCCCAGTGCCGGGCGGGCTGTCAATAATAAGATAATCTAAGTCTCCCCAGTGTACATCGGCTAGAAATTGCTGAACAACATCTTTCTTAGCTGAATCGCGCAACATTACCGGTTGATCTGGTTGCTCAAGTAATCCTTGACTGGAGAAGATTTTTAGGTTGTTATTGTAATGGAGCGGAATTGCTGTAGCACCAATATTTTTATGTTTATGATCAGCTAGACCAAGCATACCTGGAACACTTGGGCAATTTAAATCAATGTCAAGTAAGCCAACCTTGTAACCATAATGACTTAAACTAACGGCGAGATTGGTAGCAATCATACTTTTACCAACACCGCCTTTGCCACTCATAATTAAGAATGTGTGTTTTACATTTTCAAGTAAAGAGCTTATTTTTTCACTTTGCTTCTTAGGTTGCATTCTTTCACACATCGTTGAATCATCTCCTTACTAATGCTCAGAATAAATACTGGTTTTTTCGTAACTAATTATGGCAAATAGTGATACTAGTTTCCCATAATTAGTTCTGTTAATCAAAAAAGTCTCAATAATTTCTACCAATCCCGAACTGATTGGCAATTTCATATAATATTTCCTAAAACTTTAGGAAGCATACTTTTAACTTTAAAAATTGCTTATTATAGTCCAAAAAGATTAGGCGGTTGAGAATAACTCAACCGCCTAATCTTTATATTGGGAACTCGAGAGTAAGGCCAACTGAAACTTCGTGAAGATTTCCTAACTGAGCCAAGTAAATTCGGGAGGACAGGTCCGTACAGTGACACGCGTACAGTTTTTGGACATTAGTTTTGGTGAAATAGTCGAGGGTACCAATTAATTGTTCAGATGAAGGATTACGTAAGTGAAGCCCACCTATAATTGTATGGATGCGATCATCTTTACATATTACTTTAGCTTGCTCAACAATATTGCAGATCCCCGAATGGGAGCACCCTGTGATAATGACCAGTCCTTGGCTGGACTTATAGGCAAGCGCCGTATCATCGTGCATAAAGTCATCTCTTATGCCGTTTTTCGTAATCATTTGGCCGATCGTATGCGTGCCTTCATACGTGAATTTACGTTCTATTTCACCTAAAAAAACAAGCCGATCGGTAAGCCATACCGGGACAGTGCTTTTAGAGAGGATAGAAAATTCCCCAAGGTCTTCTTCGGACATATTTAACCCTAAATCCTTATTTTCTTTTATACGATGATTAAAAGCTAAAGGATGAGCTAATAGTACTGGCATAGAACATCTGAGCGAACTATTCTTGTCATTTTGCAAAAGATAGTTAAGCCCCCAGCTATGGTCGTGGTGTCCATGAGATAATACGATGTAGTTGACATCGAATACATTTATATCCAGAAACTTAGCATTTTCTAAGAACAAAGAGGACTCTCCCGTATCAAATAGAATTTTAGTTTCCCTGTCTTCTATATAGAAAGATAACCCGGCTTCAGCTTTCAAGTTTTGTCTGTTCGTTGTATTGTCGACCAGAACAGTCAGTTGCATATCATCAAGACCTCCGTATGATCATCTATTTAGGGATTAATAAATGTAATTATCCGGTGTTTGTTAAATTAATTTTTGCGATATGCAATTCCTTCATCGGTAGGTGTGAAGAATTTTTACTTTACTCTTTCGTAAAGCTAAAGGAGCGGTTTTAGTGTCCGCCACAACTATGATGATGATCCTCATGATTGCACGTATTATTAGAACTTTGCAGCTCATTGCTTAGATAAAGTGAAACCAGATTTTTCGGTGTGTCAGATGGGGCACCGCACAAGACACGGACACCTCTTTCATTAAAAATTGCCAAAGCCGACTTTCCCAGGCCACCAACAATAATATCGGTACATCCTTGATCCGCAACCCAATTCGGAATAACACCTGGTGCATGTGGTGGTGGTATCAACGTATCTTGTTTACGAATTGTACCATCTTGCACAGTAATCAGTCTAAATTCTGCACAATGACCAAAATGGTTGCTAAGTTTTCCATCAACTACCGGGATAGCTATTTTTATGGTATTATTACAATTTCCCTGATGCTTTGGTAGGTTACTAATGATATGATCTACAATTTGATGCATCTCAATATTAACCGGACTGTTCAAGGTATCTATACCTTGGCCGGCATCACCGGCAATGACTATATTTGGATCAATAGGCAATTGGCCCAGGAAAGTTAGATTATAATCCTGTGCGGTTTTTTTACCACCGCCACTTTTAAAGATAGCATGAGTGCTGCCGCAGGTGGGGCAGATGAAGCCACTCATGTTTTCAATAATTCCTAGAATCGGCATATTAACTTTTTTACAGAATTGAATAGATTTGCGTACGTCAGCTAAGGAGATTTCTTGAGGCGTTGTTACGATAACGGCTTGGCAATCTGTAATCGTTTGAGCTACTGTTAGCGGTTCGTCACCAGTCCCCGGCGGGCTATCAATGATTAAAAAATCAAGAGCACCCCAATTTGCATCGGCTAGAAACTGACGGATAATACCGATCTTGACTGGCCCGCGCCAAATAAGCGGTTTATCAGGAGTGTCCAATAAACCTTGAATAGACACGACTTCTAAATGATCGTTATAGCGATGGGGTTGAATTTTATTATTTATGATATTCAGCTTAAGATCAGTAATTCCCAATAGCCCGGCAATACTCGGGCCATGAACATCAACATCAAGTAGCCCGACTCGATAGCCTTGATTACTCAAAAAAAGGGCGAGATTGGCCGCGACAGTACTCTTGCCCACACCACCTTTACCACTCATCACAATAAGTTTATGATCTACTTTTTGCAGAAACTGATCAATCATTTTATCTTGAGCACTAAACTCTTGGTGAACTTCTGTATGGCCAGACATTAAGGTTTCATCTCCTCATAAAATTATTTATTTTTTAAATCCAAAGCATTTGGGGAATTAATCGTTTTCAACTGGCCTGAGAGGTAGGCCTCTAAAGCTTCCTCAACAGAGCCTGTTATCTCACCTAATGAATACATGTCAATCTTTTGGGCCTGCAAAACTCGAAAGGCTTTAGGGCCAACATAACCGGTAATCAATATTTTTACCCCATCATTGGCTAGAATTTGCCCCGAGTTTATTCCCGCCCCGTGAGCGGCCTCACAACTTGGTGTGTTGGGTAAGAAATTCCAAGACTTTTCATCCTGATTATAAAGCACAAAATAGTTGGACCTTCCAAATCTGGTATCGACTGTTGCGTGGCAATCTGATCCATGCGCGGTAATTGCAATTTTCATCCTATTCCCCACTTTCGTTAACTTTTAAATTTCTCCAACGCTTTTGCTAATTGATCTGTACAAGAGGTTCCATTACGGCAAAGGTTGCCTTTCAATTTGTTAATCACTTCATCTATGGGCATTCCTTCAATTAATAAACTAATTGCCTTAAGATTTCCCGGGCAGCCACCAACAAATTTTACATTTTTAACAACGTTGTTTTCTATTTCAAACTCTATTTTTTTGCAGCAGACTCCTTGAGGAAAAATTGTCATAAATGAGATCTCCTTATTGTGATACTAAACCTAAATAAAAAAACTGGACGGGTATATGATGAATTACTTTAAATCTCCAAAAGATTTACTACGCTGCGCCAAATTTTTTTTAAAGGTTCTATAACGTCCGTATTACCAGGGATTTCAAGTACCGTTTTACCTGCTTGGATTGCATAGGGAAAAACAGGGCTATAAGGGATTAAACCAACAATGGGAATCACATAACGATTACACCATTCGATAAGCTTCCGGGTAGTTTCTGGGTGAAGAGTACTTTTATTGATACAGACTGACATGGACAAATTGAAAGAGGACGCCAGTTCAACTAGCCGTTTAAGATCATGGATGCAAGACGATGATGGCTCAACAACAATTAAAACCAAATTTGCTCCAGTTAAAGTTGCAATCGCCGGACAGCCAATTCCAGGTGGGCCATCCGTAATAACGAGTGACAGTTGTTGTTCGAGGGCAATTTTTTTTGCCTCTTGCCGTACTTTGCTAACTAATTTTCCGGAATTCTCAATTGATAAACCAAGTTCCGCATGAACTAAGCAACCCAGACGAGTATCGGATACAAACCAGTGGCCGGCATGCTTTTTCTGCATCCTTATGGCTTGGTTGGGACAGTTAAAGGCACATACTCCGCATCCTTCGCAGTCGATGGGAGAGGTGAGAGTGCCGTTGTTAATCGCCTCAAAACGACAAACCTTTGTACAGTTACCGCAATGACTACAAAGCTCTTGAACAATATAGGGCTCAAATCCTGACGAGAATGGATGAACTTTACGCTTAACAGCATCGCAAATTAAATGGAAGTTTGATGCATCTACATCACAATCAGCAAGAACTTTTTGGGCAGAAAGAGAAGCCAAGGCAGCACTTAGACTTGTTTTTCCTGTACCGCCCTTACCACTGACAACAACAAGCTCTTTCATTGCACTAAACTCCTTTGCTTTGCAAGGTTTTCCCAAATTGTACAAGCAATGTGTTTAAACTCGTCTGGTATTTGTCCGGTGGCATATTGTTTAGCAAAGGATAGACTGTGAGGAATAATCCCTAAGATCGGAATATTACGATTTTCACACAAGGCTTTTATGCTTTGATCGCCAATACCACTATCACCTTTATTAATTACAACACCGGTTGGCACATTAAGCATTTGAGTAATCTTCATTGCCAACTCCAAGTCATGCTTTCCGAAAGGATTCGGTTCGGCTACAAGAATGCAAAAGTCATTGTCTTTTACGGCCGCTACCATAGAGCAGGCCGTTCCGGGAGGGCAATCCAGCAGTATGTCGCCAATAGGCCTTGCGTAATCCTTTCTTATCTTCTTTATAAGCGGTACGGCGCTAGGCGTACCTACCTTAAGAGTGCCATTGACCAGAGTAATATGAGGATGATTTTTCGAAACACCTTGTATCAAATTTCCGATTACTTTTGATTCTTCAGTTATGGCGTCTTTTGGGCAGGCTAGGATGCAGCCGTGACAACTGTGGCACAGTTCATCAAAAAGCAAAATGGATTCTGTAGAAACGACTAGGGCATTAAATAGACAAGCTGTTGCGCAAACACCACAGCGATTGCATAATGGCAGGTTAACATATGGAATGGTCACGGTAACCTTCTGACTCGGGTTTTGCCATTCAGGGTTTAAAAACAGATGACAGTTTGGTTCTTCTACATCGCAATCAAGCAAAGTAATAGGTCCATGTACGATAGCCAGCAATAAAGCAAGTGCAGTTTTACCAGTACCTCCTTTGCCGCTGGCAATGCTAATTAGCACCCGGTGTTCCTCCTTTTCAAAAGTGGATAAGCGGTCTTCTTTAAACTGGACAAAAGAGCTAAGCAATAAATTATGGTTTTCGAAGTTGACTAGCGAGATTTCGCAGGTTTGCAGCATGAGTCTTTAGCCGTTCGGCTCGGAACTCTATTTCTTCTGGGGTTGTATAAATGTTGCATGGTTTTTCAATTCTTTCGTGTGGCGTACGACAAGACCCTTTTCCATAGCCGCGGCCCATTCCTTGACAAGTTCTATGTCCACGGCCTTGTCTTCCGATCATGAGCCCATTTTGATTTCTTCTGGGCATAAAATCACCTCCTTTATGAAATATATTTCATAAAGAGCAGAAAAATATAACTCATTAATAGATCTTCTATAGATATTTTTTTATAGTTGTTCCTTGCTTACGCAGATAGTCTTCGATAGCTGCTCGCAAGGCACCTACACCTAAATTAGAGCAATGCAGTTTTGTTTCAGGCAAGCCATCTAAGGCATCGATAACCGTTTGTTGCGTGATCTTTAAAGCTTCCCGAATCGTTTGCCCCTTTGCAAGAACAGTAGTCATACTGCCGCAAGCAATTGCAGCTCCACATCCAAAAATTAAAACCCGAATATCATCGATAATTTCTTCGTTAACCTTAATAAAAATCACACAATTGTCACCGCAGCCAGGTTCACCAATTCGTCCAATGCCATCTGCACTTAGCATATGACCAACATTTTGAGGAGCTATAAAATGCTCCATAACTGTACCTGAATACATAAAATCCCTCCACTCATACTAATTATGAAATATATTTCATAATTAGTATATGCTCGATCTAGGAATAGATGTTAAAGAGTGGCACAAAGAGCGAAGGATTTGCTTTTAGTTTTTGAAAATAAACATATTTTTTTGAGAGTTATCCGGTTCTAAATGAATCATGATATCGCATCGACCAAAATGATGTTTAATTTTAGATTCAATTTGATCACAAACAGCATGAGCAGTTTCGAGCTGGATATTCTTATCGAGTGTCAAACACATATCAATATGCCGATCGCTTCCGGAAAATCTCGTTCTCAGCTGGCATAGTGCGATGACTTGCTCATGACTAATAATGATTTCAGAAATAAAGTATTCTTCATCTTTGGGTATGCAAACGTCTGTCAATTGAGAGATGTTCGTTTTGATGATCAAATAACCTGATTTTAATATGATCAAGGCTATTATTATGGCGATTATTGAATCTAAGAAGTACCAACCTGTTATTTGAAGGAGTAGTAAATTGGCCAAAACACCTCCAGAAGTCCACATGTCAGTTTGTAAATGCAGTGCATCGGCTTCTAAGGCTGGCGATTTAGTTTGTTTAGCTACAGTAAGCATTCTTTGTGATATCAAGTAATTGATTGTTACGGAAACGAGCATAACAATCATTCCAGATTCTAAAGACTCTGGTGAGCTGTGATTTTGCCATTTATCGACCGCTTCATAAATGATCCATAATCCTGCTGATATAATTAGAATGGCTTCAAGTGCACCAGATACATTTTCATATTTCCCATGCCCATAATGGTGCTTCGCGTCGGGGGAGCCACTTGATTGACGTATTATATAAAAAGCAATCAATGAAGCTAATAAATCAACGGCAGAATGAATGCTCTCAGACATAATACTGACAGTCCCGGTATCAAACCCAACGATTAACTTAAGCAACAATAGGAACGTTATGGCAAAAATAGAAAGCCGAGCCGTATTTTGCTTTAACGTAATATCGGTCTGCACAAAAAGATACCTCCTTTCTGTACAATACACTACACCCTTTTTCGCGGGCCTGCTTGGTATAAAAGGACAATTTGAAAATGATTGAGATTAGGTTTATTATGAAATATATTTCATAATAAACCTAAAAATTTTTTAATCTTCATCGCGAATAACGTTAGATTCTTGACAAAGGGGACATACGAGATCGTGGCAACGCTGTCCTGTACCGTGTGGTAAATTCCATTTATGACCGCAAGATTCACAGGTAAAATGACGCAGGCTGGTTTTGCAATGATGCACAATACGGACGTTTCCGCCATCTACTCTTAGCGCATGACCTTTCCATAACGCTAAAGCAATCTTTTGATGGGCTTTATTGAGGATACGGTGAAAGGTAGGACGTGAAATCTCCATGCATTCGGCTGCAGCAGCTTGATCTAAAAGTTCAATGTCAGACAAACGAATGGCTTCCATTTCTTCAATCGTTAAAATGATTTCTTCAAGGCTGCGTAATGGAATACCGGCTGGTTTATAGTGGGTTACGGGAGGAAGCTGTTCAACGCGGCGTTCTTTATGTGGACGGACCATAATACTCCTTTCAGATTATGAAATATATTTCGAAATCAATATAATATATCTGGATATAAATGTCAAGGAATTAATCGGTAACAAATTGCAAAAATTTTAAAAATTGAGTTGATTTTATGGAGCCGGTCACATATATTATAAATATATACCCCCCTCCGGTGGGGGGGTGACGGGAGGGCTTGTGTGAGTAAGGAACAAATGAGAAAAAGTGTTTTACAACGACTCGGAACGATCAAAGGTCATATTGGCGGTATTGAAAAAATGGTAGAAGATAATAAAAACTGTGAAGATATTCTCTTTCAATTGAGTGCTGTTATGGGGGCTATGAATAAACTCAGTGCCCATATTCTTGAAGGCTATACAGAAGAATGTCTGAATGAAGTCGCTATCGCTGATGAGGATGTACGGAAAAAAATAGAGAAACTAACTAAGACAATGATTAACATGCTGAAAAAATAAGGTGTCCAGATTTGGCTAGAAAGGGTAAAAATGAAAAAGAAAATGCAAACCCATCTATTTTGGATTTTGCTCATTTATTTAGCTGTTGGATGGATTTATCCGGTTATTGGCTTTTGGGCCATCCTATGTATGTTGGCCCCGATTATTATGGCATCATATAAAGGAAGGTATTGGTGTGGAAATTACTGCCCTCGTGGAAGTTTTTATGATCATATTCTTGCGGAAGTATCTCCTAAGAGACAGATACCAGCCATTTTTCATAGTACTATTTTCCGGTTAGTTATGGTTATACTGATATTTTTTGTTTTTGGGTTCCAAATGTATCATGCATGGAATGATTTTTCAGCAATGGGAGCTGTCTTTATCCGGATTATTCTAATGACAACATTGGTTGGAGTCGGTTTGGGGTTGCTATATCATCAACGCTCCTGGTGCTCTTTCTGTCCGATGGGCACGTTGGCGAGTTGGTTGAGTAAAAAGCCCAAGCCGATGCCGTTACTTGTAGAAAGCTCCTGTGTAGGTTGTAAGCTCTGTACGACGGTCTGTCCATCCCAATTGTCCCCATATACTGCAAGAACTATGACCGAAGGTTTTACTCATAGTGATTGTTTAAAATGCAGCCGGTGTATAGAAAAATGCCCTAAAAAAGCAATACATTTCAACCAGGCTAAATAGGGAGTCTTTAGTAAGGATAAAAAGAACCGTTTTCACGACAGCTTGAAAACGGTTCTTTATCCTTTGTTAGGGCGATTAAATAAATTATTTAGGCTTTCTTTAATTGATTAGAAAATCACAAATCCTCTTTATCCATACACAAGAGAAACTGGCAAATCATTGCATGTTGAAAAAAATGGCAAGGATCTAAGCCAATGAGTTTTTTTAGTTTTCCGAGACGAAATTTCAAAGTATTGCGATGGATATAAAGCTGATTGGCTGTTGCAGAGACATTGATATTGTTTTTCAACAAGCAGGTTAATGTTTTTTCCAGATCATAGTTATCTTTAATTTCGTCGAATTTCTCTTTGAGTTCTTTTAAAGCTAAGGAAGAATCGCATTTTGAGCATTGTTTTTCCATTAAGTAATTTAGTAATATTTCATATTCATGGATGAAGTGGATTGAATTAGAATTTGAGTGTTCTAGCGCAAATAAGGCCTCGCGATAGGATAGACGAAGATGTGATTCATGCAAGACACGACTACCAATTCCTATTTTGATTTTTAGCTTTGGTTGAAGTGAATTTAACATCGTCATAATACTTGTGATAAAAGTGTTTAGCTTTTTTGTCGTACTAGTATCTGGCAAAAATTTGATAATACACAAATATTTTTTGTAAAACAGACTTATATCTTCAGGAGTAAAAAAGGGTGCATCCTTGATCATGCCCAGAACGTTTTCCCTTACACGGGCCGAAAATAAATTCTGTAACCCATCGGTTGTAAAATCATCTTTGTTTATAGGCTCTAAATGGACCAATATAACGATTCGAGGCAGGTTAAGCGTATAACTCAGCATTTCAGCCAATGTGTGGACATCTTCTTGGGATGGATTATCCGAAAATAGTAGATCGACAAGTTGTTCCTTGACTCTATTTTCCGATCGGTAGTCGGCGAGAAACATTTCCCTTTCTAAAACAAGCTCTGTGACTGATTTGATTAGTTGCGCGGTATTACGGACTTCACGCGGTTTTCCGGTTACGCCGACTACGCCCACAATTTTTTCTTTGATATGAATAGGCCACATGACTCCCGGCAAAGCACCTGTATATTGCTTAACTTCTTTGGGCTGAATTTCAATAACATTTTGTGTCTGAACGGCAGAGTAGCCGCCTTGATGAAATGTATTAATTCGGGTGGGCTGACCTGAAGCGATGATCATTCCGTGGCAGTCCATAATATTTACATTGCGCTGCACAATATTCATTAAATGGTCGACGATTTTTTGTGCCAATTCTTTCGAAATAATCATGATATTACTACCTCTACTAATTGTTGGACGATAAGCATATTCTAGCATTTTTTAGATTTTGAGTAAAATGCGTTAATGAGTAACGCAGATTTATATTGTCATAATTGGACAATGAAAAGAGTTATTTACGCGCACTGTTGTACCTTTCGGACAAAGGCGCATTGTCAAAATTGTTGAAATTTTAAATAACAGGGCTCCATTATTCTACGAAGAGTTTGTTCATCACCGAATTCTCTTTTGATGGATGCCAAGAAATCAAGCCAGGGAGGATGTACATGTCTACAATCAGCATTCCGTACAGCAAAAGCCATATAAATGTAGAAATACCAGGAAAGCGTCTGTCTGGTATTCTCGAATCGCGAGCTCACCAGTATCAGCCAGAAGCCGGGGAGGCAGAACTGGTGCAGCGGGCCTTAGAAAATCCAATTCGCACTCCGCGACTGCGTGATATGGTGAAAGGACTTAAAAAAATTGTCATTATAACCAGTGATCATACACGTCCTGTTCCAACTAAAATTATTACTCCTCTGCTGCTGAAAGAAATTCGCAGTACGAATCCAACAGCAGATATTACTTTTCTCGTGGCAACCGGATTCCATCGAGCCACTACGCCGGAAGAACTAATCAGCAAGTTTGGTGAAGCATTGTACAAAACAGAGAAAATAGTTGTACACGATTGCTGGGATAAAACAACACTAGTCAATATCGGCACTCTGCCGTCTGGCGGGGAGTTGGTTGTAAATAAAATTGCCATGGAGGCTGATTTGCTGATTGCGGAAGGATTTATTGAGCCTCATCTTTTTGCCGGTTTTTCCGGGGGAAGGAAAAGTGTTCTGCCAGGTGTGACCAGCGGCGAAACCATCCAAGCGAATCATTGCTCTGAATTCATTGCTCATGAGAAAGCCCGGGCAGGAATTTTGGAAGGAAATCCGATTCATACCGACATGCTATTTGCTGCATATAAGGCCCGATTGGCTTTTATAATGAATGTGGTGATTGATGCAGATAAAAAAATTATTCACGCTTTTGCTGGAGATTTAGAGCAAGCTCACTTGGCAGGCTGTAAGTTCGTAGGCGAGTTAGCCTCGGTCAAAGCCAAGCCCGCCGATATTGTTATTACTTCTAATGGCGGGTACCCCCTTGATCAGAACATCTACCAACTGGTAAAGGGATTGTCTTCCGGAGAAGCCACCTGTAACAAGGGAGGTGTGATTATCATTTGTGCCGCATGCAATGACGGCCATGGCGGGGAGGCCTTTTACAGGTGGTTCAAAGATGCTCCGGGAGGGGCTAAAGAAGTGATGGATAAGATTATGAGCATTGACCGGAATGCTACAATTCCTGACCAATGGGCCGCTCAAATCATTGCCCGCATTCAATTAAAACATACCGTATTGATCGTTAGTGACCAATGTGATCATCAACTGATCAGAGATATGGGGTTCCAGGCGGCAGCCACGCTGGATGAAGCCATTGCAATTGCCGAGAGTATTGCAGGAACGAATGCTACCTTTACTGTAATTCCAGACGGTGTTGCAGTCATTATCCAATAGGTGATTACTGTGTAAGTCCCAATTTTTTAATATTTTAACGACAAATAGAGGAGGAAGAACAATGGCGGTTGATGCAATTATTTTACATCCGACAGATAATGTAGCCACTGCAGTTCAGGATTTGCAATCAGGCCAAAAGGCCACAGTACGTTTAGGGCGTGATCTTCAGTATATTGAATTGGCTGAGAATATTCCTTATGGACACAAATTCTCGTTGCGTTCTATCAGCCAGGGAGAAAACATTCTCAAATATGGTGAAGTGATCGGCAGAGCAACCCGTGTGATTGCTGCCGGCTGTCATGCACATGTGCAAAATATTGAAAGTCTGCGCGGACGCGGTGATTTGCAGAAGGAGGAAAATTAAGATGGAATTTATGGGATACCGCCGTCAGGATGGTACAGTTGGAACAAGAAATTATGTTGGCATTTTGTCGGCTGTCGTGTGTGTAAATGAAGTGGTAGAAGCAATTGCCAGTAAGGTGCAGGGAGCCGTACGTTTCACGCATCATCAGGGGTGTTGCCAGACACCGCTTGATATTGGGCGAGTGAATCATGCATTGATTGGGCTGGGGAGAAATCCTAATTTGCATTCAGTTATCATCGTAAGCCTAGGATGTGAAAGTACTAATTTAGAAGAAGTTATTAAAGAAATTAGGGCTAGTGGTAAGCGTGTGGAGCATCTTGTTGTTCAGGAAATTGGCGGGGCAGCTCGTACCACAGCTCAAGGAATTCTATTGACTCAGGAAATGGTACGGGACGCTTCGTTGCAGCAACGTGAAAAATTTCCTATCAGTGAACTGGTCATGGGAATGAAATGTGGTAGCTCTGATACAACATCAGGTCTAGTACCCAATCCGGCGATTGGTGTGGCATCTGATTTATTGGTAGAAGCTGGCGGAACCTCGATACTGGGAGAAGTAACGGAATTTATCGGAGCCGAACATATTTTAGCCCGCCACGCGGCTAACGAACAGGTAGCCCAGGGGATTTTCGATCTTGTCGACCGTATGGAAAAAAGAGCGATGGCGGTAGGAGAAGATATTCGCGGCGGACAGCCAACCGGTGGCAATATCAAGGGTGGTCTTACAACCATTGAGGAAAAGTCGTTAGGAGCTATTGCAAAAGCTGGCAGCGCTCCGATTCAGGCCGTATATGAATATGGTGAACGTCCGTGCGTTAAAGGTCTTGTTGTTATGGATTCACCGGGGCGAGAGCCGGAGATTCTTACCGGACTGGCTGCTGCTGGCTGTAATGTTATAGTCTTTGCTACTGGAAGGGGAGCGCCGCAGGGATTTCCCTTTGTACCGGTATTAAAAATTACTGGAAGCCGGACTGCAGCCGAAAAGATGAGCGATCATATTGATATGAATTTAAGTGCGGTAATTGACGGAGGCGACACCATTCCGGATGCGGGACAGCGTGTTCTGGAAGAACTGATTCGTATCGCATCCGGTGCAATGACAAAAGCCGAAATTTCCGGTTATACGAACTCAATGGATATCTACATGCTGGGGCCGGTTATTTAATCAGATATAAAATGTTAAAGGCGTTCTGAAGCACAGAAATGATTTTATAATATATTGGGTGACTAAGATATAATCCGAAGCTGGGAGCAGTCGGTACCGATTAGTGTAATAGATTTATAGCATAACGTGGGTAGAATTACCGACGAAAGGATCAGAAGGATATTCTGGCAATGCAATAATGGCAAATAGCGGGTTTAAGTTTAAAAGTACCTCACCGTTTATGGCGAGGTACTTTTGCTGAGAGAGTTCCTGAAGCAGTCGTTGATTTAACTAACTTGTACACCCTGCAGATGCTTACTCATTGAGAAATTCAGCTTAACTCAGATAAGTTGTATTTACTAGTACTGATTTTTAAAATTGCAAAGTTGCATTGCTACGCCATCTTCCATAATCTTAAAGCCGAACTTTTCATAAAAAGCCGCATTTTTGCTTTCTTCTGGCATAATTTCAAGGTATAGATAATCCTTATATTTTTCCTTAATCATTCCAATCATTGTTGCAGCAATTTTCTGTCCTTGGTAATCAGGATTTACCAAAACATAGTGCACATATGCTACCATTTCACTGTCATCCAGCACCCGTATGAGACCGACCAGTTTATCTCCATCCCAAGCTGTTAAGACAGTAGAAGAGTTTTTTAAGGCTTTATACAATCGACTTGGATACTGCCCAGACATCCAACCGACAGATAAAAATAATTGCTGTACTTCTTCTTGTGTGAATTTTTTTTCCTCGGTGTAAGTAATCATCATTGAAAAATGGCTCCTTTCCTTTACTTATAGTCACACTTTTTGCATTGTGGCATTGTATTTTCATTCTCTTCCTTGTGATAGGCTCCCGACCACCTGCAAATACTCTGCAATATAGGAATCACAGAATGCCCCTTCTCTGTGAGACAATACTCCACGCGTGGAGGAATCTCATCGAATGACTTTCTCTGCAAAAGATCATCTGCAATCAGGTCCTTGAGGGTGGCTGCTAGAACTGCATCTGTGATATTGCTCATTTCTTTTCGCAGTGCACTGTATCGTAAAGTGCCTTTTTCCGCTAAAACACATAGGATTCGTGATTTCCACTTTCCACCAAAGATTTCAAGGCCATATTCAAGCGGACACCGGATGTCCTCCTCCATTTTATGTTGATACATTAGATTCACCCCTTTATAATATCCCAAGCGCAATACAGCAAAAACAGGCTCAATATAGAATTGATAGGTTGGAAGTATTTTTCGTAAATGCGCTGCATCTTAATTCCGAGAAATGCCCATGTCAGACAGGCTAGACATCCAATACTGACTACTCCTGCGCCTGCCAAAAGCAAACCGGGCAAAGTGCTAATATAGGGAACAAGATAGACCATCAACAAAGTCATAATATAAAAATAAATTTTTATATTTACAAATTGAAGTAAGAAGCCCACCCGAAAAGATGCTTGTCCATCCTTCTTATCCTTTTGCGGCTTGCTCCGAAACATATGTATTGCCAGCCAGAGCAAATATATGCTTCCGATATATTTCAGCACAGCAAGAACTGGTAAGAGAAAAGCATTCAGCCCATATACCGCTAAGGTACAGAGAAGTTGCACACCGGAATAACCTGCACAAATACCAAGAATTAGTCGTCTTCCTTTTTGCCAGCCAAATTGCGTTGTAGTATTTAGAGCTAGAATGTTTCCAGGGCCGGGCGTAAAAGAACAAACCAACATATATCCTAACATTGTCACAAAAACTGATATTGGCATTTTGCCCTCCTGTGCTTAAACGAATTTAGCACTATTATAGAAGGCTGTCTGTCTATCAGCAAGTAACTATGAATTTTATTAGTAACTTACAATTTAAATGATATATTTTTCTCTTGGAGGGCTTGAATTATAATTATACCAGACTCAGGCCCCAAAAAAAGCCATATCAAAAAATGGAGGTAACACCATGAAAGTAAATGCCTATTTAGAAATCACAATGAAAATTGAAGAAGCCAATCGTGCAGCCGCTGCCAAAGTGTATACTGAGTATCGCGGACCATTTCTAGCGACGATTGAAGGTGCTTTGAGCAAAGACCTGTTGATTCGTAACGAGGATGTTCAGGTACTTCATGGCTTTGACAGTGCAGAGCGCGCACAGGCTTATCTATCCAGCGCAATGTTCCAGAATGATGTCTTCGTTGGTCTTAAGCCGCTCTGGAGTGCTGACCCGGATGTGAAAATTTATAGCGTGGCATAATTGCTTGAAAAAAATCCTGATTCCTCCGTGCATCGTTGTCTGATGCACGGACTTTTTACATATGATGAATATTGAAAAATTGTAAAATAAACTTAAAAAAACGAGCCTTGCTAATCTAACTGCAGAAGTCTTGGACCAAAGGATGTCCCACTTGGTTCAAATTATATCTTAGACCGGTAGAACAAGGTCAGAATATCTAAAAAAGAGATCTGTTAGAGCATGCCTATTGTGGGCAATACATTTATCAATTGTACAATTATGCCAAATAGCGTTATAAACTCCGTATACTCTATTCAGATTTATTTTCTCCATGACTGTCACAATTGAATAGAATTCGACTGTAGTTGTACAAATTCCGAATTGGTTATTTCTGGTTCTGATCTGCGTTCGATCTGTAAGTAAAATAATAAAAGAGAGGTTGAATAAAAATGACTGAGCAAGTAATTGACCAAATTAACGCTAAACAGTTGGCTGGGCAGAATTTCCGAGATGGCTATAATTGTGCTGAGGCTGTAGTACGAGCGTTTCGGGATGTGATGGAAGTCGATATTTCAGATGAGGCTTTGCGGATGGCTTCCGGTTTTGGTGGAGGTCTTGGTCATGCCGGATGTATGTGCGGTGCATTAACTGGAGCTGTCATGGTACTAGGTATGCTTCAGGGACGCGTTAGTAAAGATCAAAATAGGGGACCAATATATAACAGTGCACAGGAATTTCATAGTATTTTTAAAGCGAAATTTGGCTCGACCTGCTGTCGAGTGCTTAATCGGCACCCTTTCGATACCAAAGAGCATCTGCGTAACTGTATAAAAATCACAGGCAATACTGCAGAACTTTTAGAGCAATATCTCGAAGCTAATAACTTACAAAGTTCCTAATTCTTATTTATAGGAATACCCTCAGGCTATTGGCCGATCTTCTTTGCCTCCTGTTATACGAGTGAGGGAATTATAGCGAGCCAGGAAGGTATTACGCTGGAAAAAGTCGATATAAGTATTGAAACAAATTTCAATCTGGCCGTGCATCTCGGCATTAAAAAGGGTGATCGTGGAATTCAAAATACTGTTATAAAACTATGCGCAGTAACATCCGCCCCGACTGAGCGGGTGAAAGAGTTAGCCGCTCGTGCGCTAACAGTATCGCCTATGGTAAATAGTCTCAAGTCAGAAGTAGAATTATTTTGGCATGAAAAAATCAACTTATATGATTTAGGATGATTCAATAAAGGGTTACTAGCGGTCAGGCCGAGGACCGGGATGATCATCTGATAATAATAATATTGGCAACAAGGGGGAGTGTTGGTTGAAATTAGGGGTCCTGCCTTATAGGCAGGACTTGTTTTTAAGTTCGGACGTACTATAAAATTGGTAACTAGATGGATAAGGTTGTCAATATAAAAACCATTGATTATGACTTGATGAAAGACTTGGGCCCAGTAATCGGGTAATATTAATAAGTACCCCATTCGCAGTTTATTTCCTACAAATAGGGTACTTTGGAAAGTCAAAACAAGTGTAATGGTTGTCAAGTACCTTTGGAATGGTTACTATTATTGTAAGGCAGCACGAATCAGCCCTTATGCGACTCGGTTAAATGAGGCAAGCACAATCTTTCAGCTAGTTCACAGATGGCTACTACGAGGTGAATGTATGATGAGTCCTGGCAAAATGGCTAAAAAATATATTTTGATAGCCGTAGGTTGTCTTTCATTGGCTCTTGGCATACTGGGGATTTTTCTTCCATTGCTGCCAACAGTGCCATTTCTTTTACTCACTGCTTACTGCTTTGCGCGCAGTTCCGACCGGCTGTATCGCTGGCTGATGCACCATAAAACGTTTGGCAGCCATATTTATCATTACCAAACTTACCGGGCTATTAAGCGAAAGACGAAGGTTATAGCCATATCCGTTCTGTGGGGATCAATGGGCCTTTCCATGATTTTGCTGTCTAATCTGTATATCGGCTTTTTCTTATTCCTTTTAGGGATAGGCGTGACTTTTTATATCCTCTCATTAAACACGTTAAAATAAACAGTCATTTGGCAGTAACCTTTACATTTGCATATGAGATAATAAAAGCAAAATCCCTACTTCAGACGAGGTAGGGATTTTATTGTACAAAAGCAAGTTAAGTTCGATGAGTTCATTATGCTAAAACAGGCGCCCAGCTATCCCTGTTGACAGGTTGCGTTGACTCTCACACCGTACTCACACCGTTTCATGCTTTCTCACACCGTACTCACAGCATTTTTGTTATGATAATTATTACGGAATCAATCGTTTGATCGTGAGATGAAGAGAGAAAGAAAGTGATGAAGCAATCAAATCGGCTGAATAGAAAATAGGAGAATAGCATAATGAAGGTTTTAATTGATTTATTCTGTGGGTATTGGCGCTATGATCTTATCGCCGACGGATTTCAGGCTGTGATGAGGCCATTAAAACGGATTGAAGAGGCGGTGACTTTTTAATGCTTAGGTTGTTTCGGGAGTCAGGCTGTGACCTGGGAATTGATTTAGGAACCGCCAACATGCTGGTTTACAGCAGAGGACAGGGGATTATTTTGCAGGAACCTTCGGTGGTTGCGGTGCTTCAGCATACTGGTGCAGTGTTGGCCGTAGGAGAAGAAGCCAGGGCTATGCTAGGCCGGACTCCGGGTGATATCATGGCACTTCGGCCATTAAAAAATGGAGTGATTGCTGATCTTGACGTTACGCAGCAAATGTTAGAATTCTTTATTCGCAAAGCCGTTTCTTCCCGTTTTTATAGGAAGCCGCGAGTGGTGATCAGTGTTCCTTCAATTAATACTGAGGTGGAAAAACGGGCAGTGGTGTCGGCAGCGACACAGGCCGGAGCCCAGGAAGTATATTTAATTGAAGATGTTATGGCGGCAGCTATCGGCGCAGGTTTGTCTGTAGAGGAACCCGCTGGCAATATGGTAGTTGATATTGGTGGCGGCACAACCGATGTGGCGGTGATTTCTCTGGGCGGTATTGTCAGGAGCCAGGCAATCCGTATTGGCGGTGTTGAAATGGATGAAGCGATCAGCCAGTATGTTAAAAAAACACATAGCCTCATTATCGGCGAACAAACAGCGGAAGCTGTTAAAATTGCACTTGGTTCAACCGTAGCGGTATCAGGGGATGAAGCCCGATTGGAGGTTCGAGGGCGCAATATGCTGACCGGACTGCCGCGGGCACTGGTTCTTTCGGAACGGGAGGTGCGCCTGGCCTTGGCTGAACCGGTCACAGCCATTGTTGAAGTAATTAAAAGTACGCTGGAACGTACACCTCCTGAACTGGTTGCCGATATTATCGACAATGGCATGATCCTGACCGGTGGTGGCGCTTTGCTGCGGGGACTGGATGCGTTACTGGTCCAGGAAACCGGCATAACGGTACGCATTGCCGATGAGCCTTTGACTTGTGTGGCGCGTGGAGCCGGAAAAGTATTGAGTAACCTCAAAAATTTGCGTCCAATGCCGCACTTTAGATGACGAATTTCATATAAGAAAACTTGCAAGGGGAGGAGGCGGTTTTTTATGCGTTTATGTATGCCATGCACAGATAGGCCGGGATTACTGCTGGACATCTCGCAAGCTTTAGTGAATTGGGAATGCAATATCGTATCTGTTGAAATGGATAAGGGTGCACTTTATCTTGAGTGCCACATTGCTTTTGAAGAACAAAAGCCGCAAATTATGAAAAAATTGCAGCAAGTGAATGGCATCCATGAAGTGATCGAAGTTACTGATATCCCATCGAAAGAACGGGCCAATCAGCTTGAGACCGTCTTAACTTTCATTCAGGATGGTGTGCTGGCTGTAAATGCTTTATCGATATTAAAACAATGCAATAAAGTGGCTGCCAATATCCTAAAGCTGAAGGAGACTAGCCTGGAACAACCATTATCGGCTTATTTGCTAGATCGTCTCCTAATTGCGCGAACGCTGCGTGAAGGCGGTTCCTTTCGCAACCGGGAGGTTTTTCTTGAAAGCATTGGCAGTTATTGTGTGGTTAGCACTCGCCCTTTGCGGAACGAACGCCATGAAGTTGTCGGAGCTGTTGTGATGATTCGCGATAGCCGGGATGTGCGGGGGCTTGTCCAGAAAATGATGGCTGCCACGCCGGTTACTTTTAAGGATATCGCTTTCATTAGTCCGGTTATGGAAAAGATTATTGAACAGGCACGGCGCTATGCGGTAGGTTCTGCAGTCGTGCTCATTTGTGGCGAGACAGGAACCGGTAAGGAACTTTTTGCCAGAGCATTGCATAGCGCCTCTCCCCGGGCTGGAATGACCTTTTTATCCGTTAACTGCGCAACCATTCCTGAACCGCTATTGGAAAGCGAGTTATTCGGTTATGAAGAACGCTCATTTAGTAACATTCTCAGAGGAGGAAAACCCGGTCTGTTTGAACTGGCCAATGGTGGTACGCTATTTCTGGATGAAATCGGGGAAATGTCGATTCAGCTTCAGACTAAGCTTCTGCGTGTCCTGCAGGAACGGCGGGTTCGCCGCCTGGGGAGCTCCCATGAGTTGACTGTCGATGTCCGGGTCGTTGCAGCTACTTATCGCGATCTGGAAGAGTTGGTAAAACGCCAGCTATTCAGAAAAGAACTTTATTACCGGCTGAATGTCGTGCCTCCTCTTTGTCTGCCACCCTTGCGCAATCGTGTTGAAGATATTCCCTTCCTGGCCGAACACTTTCTGAAACGGCTTATTGCGAATCTCAATCATTCGGCACGCGGTTTTTCCTCAGAGGCTATAGAAAAATTGCAGACTTATTCATGGCCGGGTAATGTACGCGAGCTGGAAAATGTTATTGAGCAGGCAATCCATTTGATGGACGGTATGGAGATCCAGCCTGAGCATATTCAGATAGATAAGAAAACTTCACTGGTCAAGTTAGATCAAAACCAATTTGAACCTTATCAGACACTTGCGGAGCAGTTAGGTGAGATAGAACGGAATATATTACGGGAGACTATGAAAAAGTTCCGGTCTTCCCGGGAAGCCGGTGCAGTATTGGGTTTATCCCATACTGCGGTTCTACGAAAACTTAAAAAGCATGGCTTGCGGTTTGGCGGGTACTGAAACAGTAGAGGCCTTTTTGTAACCAACCCCATGACAAAAGGCTTCTCAACGTAGCTTTTCTGTTTGGTACATCTTCCGGCAAAGTGAAAGTGAGAGCTTTCAAAACAAATGTATATAAATCATCAGGCCATTGCAATATTGCAATGGCCTGACCATGTTCCTTTTTATAAATCGAAATATCCGTTAGCTTCAGGTTGAAAAAGAACTTTTACTACTTTTAATGCAGCAGTCCCTCCGGGAATTTCCCACTCAACCCTATCGTTTTCCCGGTATCCTAAAATTGCCATGCCAATCGGTGCCAGCACCGATATCTTTCCTTCCAGCATATCGGCTTCATCCGGATAAACCAGGGTGCAGATCATTTCTTCTTCGCAGTTCAAATCTTTTAGCAGTACTTGCGAACGCATGGTAATCACATCAGGGGGGATATCCTGCGATTCTGTGATAACAGCCCTTTTCAGTTCGGACTTCAGTTCTTCCAGGTGAATTTTACTGCTTTGATTAAATTCTTCTTCGAGCTGAATTAACTTTTCTAGTCTCTCTTGATCTGTGCGGGTAATAAAAATAGCTCTTGCCAATCTTATAGATCCCCTTTCTTATTAAGTATTCAGTAGCGTAGAAATAGAACGACTATCTTGCCATGCACAGATAGTCGCATCATGCGGATCAAGGAATTGGTATTTCTTAGTTGATGATCATTTTTAGGCCAGAAAACAAGGGCGGATTCAAGTGTACTATCACAGCATTGTGATTTCGCTTGTGTGTTGATATACTAAAAAACAGTTAAGACTGTTTAGAAATTGACGATCATAACGATTCTATCTGAAATAAATCAGTGTTCTATTGTCATACAAACAATCAGATTCTTCTTGCCAGTCTGAAAGAAATCCTCTGGGACATGAGGTTTAGTGTGTCTGCCAAGGGGATTAACAGGAATTTTATCATAACAGGAATATTAGTAGATTTTTTGAGCTTGTTGGCTAAATAAGCTAAATATCCAAGCTTTGCCGAAACAAGGATCGCGTTCACTCCGGCCATTTCCAGGCGTTTGGCTATAGCTCTTATTTCAATCACGCTTACGTCGCCGGTTCTCACGATGATCGGATAGGCTTGATCAATTTGTTTAATACCCTGAATAATGAGCAAGAGCAATCTCATTCTATTTTCGAGATTGCCACCAAATTCATCAATTCTCTTATTGATAAGGGGCGAAAGAAATTTTCCAGCCCAATCATTTTGGGTAGCATGCACTTCGATAGCGTCAACACCAGCGTCCCAACATCTTCGGGCGGCATCCACAAACGCTTGAATCAGTTCATAAACTTCTTCTGTGGTAAGTTCTGGACTCTCCCCATATTTCCGGCCAGCAATAGGAGCTGAGACAATAGGCGGGATTCTGGTGCAAAAAGGGTTTGTGTCTCTATCCTCATAGTGAAGTCTTGCGAAGACCTTAGCGCCATATTTATGACACTCATCTACTAAGTTCTTACATGCGGCAATATGCTCATCAGACCACAAAGCAAGTTGATTTACTACAGCTTTTCCAAATGGAGCAACAGAAGCTGCCTCGACGGTAATCAAACCAGATCCACCTTTTGCCTTTGAGACATAATAATCAATTAAAAGTTGAGATAGGCGGCTATCTTGACTTGCATAATTTATTCCCATTGGCGGCGCTCCTTCCATTAATCATACGGCGGCTTACCAACATCATGAACTCTATGCACAGGATCGCAACAGGATCGTTGACTGCTGAGCCTGTTGCATCAAGTCCATCAGGCTGCTGTTCTTGCAGGCAATGGCTTACTTTAGTTGGTTTTAAGCAATTCGCTCATTGAAAGTTATTATAACAAAAATGCTGTGAGTACTGTGTGAGAATGAACGAAACCGTGTGAGAGCGCTGTGAGGAATATCCCGCAAAAACTCACTTAAGGAATAAAAAACAGAAAAGGATCTAACGTTATGATGAAGCGCATCACTCAAAGTAGGATGGAATCGATGATAACAGAGAAACAGGATATGAATATAAAATCTGTCGTCTATCGCGCAGGCATTATGCTTGCGTTTATCACCGCTGCTTCTGTTACGGGGTGTTTTTTTCAGGCTGCGGGATTGGAAACCAATAGTGCCATTGTATACCTTTTGGCTGTTTTTTTAACAGCGCGGTTTACGGATGGGTATATTTTCGGTATCCTGGCTTCCCTGCTGGCAGCATGCCTTTTTACCTTTTTATTTGTAGATCCGCTTTTCACTTTTTCCGCAAATACCCACAGATCTATGAGCACGTTTATTATGATGACCATCGCAGCGCTGGTCACGAGTACGCTCACCACCCATGCCAAACAAAACGCAATAAAAGCCCGTGGAAAAGAAGCCGGAACAAAGATTCTGTATACCTTGACCAATCATCTTACCGACGCAGAAGATATTCATGATATTGCAGGGATTGCAACAAGTGCCATCAGTAGCATGCTAAATAGTCATGTAGGCTGCCTTTGGTTTGATCCAAATGGAAAACCGGAACACCATTTTATCCAGCAGATTTCTCCTCAAAAGCAGATTCGCCGGGAAATACCGGATGTTGACGCACTTCTGCAGCGGATGGAGGGATTAAATACCGATTACGATACCGGACCGGAGTTCTGTGACTGGCCGATCTATGGACGGGAAACACTGCTCGGGATTATCCGGGTTCCCAAAGAAGATGCCAAAGCCATGAACGAATCGCAAATCCGAATGCTGCATGCCATGATTGAAAGCACCGCACTGGCAATGGATCGTTTCCGGGTTACGCAGCAGCGGATAAAATTCAATGAGGAAATCACACAAGAACGTTTTCGTGTAAATTTGCTGCGGTCAATTTCCCATGACCTGCGTACTCCTCTTGCCGGTATCATTGGTTCGTCCGAAATACTGCTGAACATGACGGCTAAGGACGACCTGCGGCACCCTCTTGTGCTGGGAATCCATAAAGATGCCAACTGGCTGCATTCACTGGTTGAAAATATTTTGAGCCTGACCCGTCTGCAAGACGGAAGGCTGGTGCTCAACAAACAAGAGGAGGCTGCCGAAGAGGTGGTAGGTGCTGCGATCCGCCATATTTCGCGGCACTATCCGGAGTATGAAATCGCGGTTTATGTACCGGATGAACTCTTGCTCGTACCCATGGATGCAAGGCTGATTAGACAAGTGCTTATCAACCTTTTGGACAATGCCGTCAAGCATACCATTCTCCAGGATGAGATCAGTGTTTCCGTGACGAAGGACGCGGAAAAGAACTGTGCGGTATTTTCAGTGCGTGACCGTGGTGAGGGTATTGAGGCGTCCGAATTGCCCAATATTTTTCAAATGTTTTATACGTCACGAGTTAAGCATTCCGATGCCCAGCCCGGCATTGGGCTGGGGCTTCCCATATGCGACGCAGTAGTGAAGGCACATGGCGGGAATATCACCGCCCATAACCGTACAGATGGACCAGGAGCGGAGTTTGTTTTTACGCTTCCATTGGAGGTGAATGACCATAAATCTCTATAACGCCTATGTCCTGGCAGTTGAGGACGACAGACAAATACGAAATTATATCAGTTATTTGCTCAACGCCGAGGGCTTCAAGCACATTGTTGCAAGCACCGGTGAAGGGGCATTAAGCATCCTTGTTTCAGAACCAATCGATCTAATGTTGCTCGATCTGGGCCTTCCGGATATTGATGGCATGGAGATTATCAGAAAGGTGCGCGAATGGTCGGAAATGCCGATTATTGTTATTTCCGCTCGCGATCAGGATAAGGAAAAGGCAGCTGCGCTGGATTTGGGAGCCGACGATTATTTGACAAAGCCCTTTTCCGCAACCGAGCTTTTTGCCCGAATCCGTGTCGTACTGCGATATTTATATAAGCAGCATAGCGGCAACAAAGTGCAGAGTATTCTTCAGGTAGGTGGTCTGCAAATTGACCTGGATAAGCGATTGCTCTATGTCGATGGCAGTGAGACCCATGTTACGCCCATGGAATATAACCTGCTGACGCTCTTTTTTAAGAATATCGGAAAGGTGCTTACGACAAAGCAGATTTTGAAAGAGATTTGGGGCGTAGGCTATGGTAATGATACGCAAGCCCTGCGTGCTCTTATGGCAAGTCTCAGACGAAAAATCGAGAAGAATCCGGCAAAACCACGCTATATCCTGACAGAAATAGGGGTTGGCTACCGACTTGTAGATGAATAAAGCTCTTCTCAAAGGCTGCTTCGGTTTCAACCGGAAGCGGCCTCTTTTTATTCAATGAAAACCACCCGCTAACAGGTAGGCCCGAAAAACTTACAATAGATAGCCGGCAGCCAGATATCCGGCTGCTGCAATACCAAATGCAAGTGAGCCATAGGGTAAACAATAGCGTATATGATCCAGCACAGGAATATTCAGTGTACTTGCCACTAGAATGGGGTCTTCTCCCAAAGGGGATATGCTGTCGCCTACAGAACCACCGGCCATCACCGAACCGAGTATAAGTGGAAGATTGACGTCGGCGGCCACTGCAGTTGACAATGCGACCGGCAAAAATAGAGCCCAGGTCGCCCATGAGGAACCGATCAGATAGGATGTTATGCCACTGGCCAGAAAGAATAACAAGGGAAGCAGTTGATGCGGTAAATAGGTGTTAAACAAATTAGCGGTAATATCATAAAATTCAAGGTCCCGTGATAACAAGATCATGGCCCAGGCTAGGCTGATAATAAGGATTGGCGGCAGCATTTCCACTCCGCCGGCGAAAAAGGCCTTTTCTAGTGATTTTGCTGAAATTTTTTGAATCAGGTACAAGAGCACTGTCAGGCTGAGTGTAATGATCGTAGCGTTTAAAACCGCCAGCTCATAGTCGGCGAATATCAGGACTTGACTGATCGAGGTTCCTCCTCTGCTCACTCCGGAACGCCACACCAGGTAAAACAGGGAGGAAATCATCGTCAGGAGTGGCAGGATAAGGTTAAAAAGGCGGGGCGGAAGTTTTTCTTCAAAGGTATGCTGATGTTCGGCTTCATTTGGGCTATGTTCTCCTTGTTCAGGCAGAATTGGTTTATAGGCGGGCTGAAATAGCTGCAGTGGTTTAATATCCGTAAAAGTCATCATCACACTAAACAGCACCATCATGATGGAGTAAAAATTGTAGGGGATAGACTGGATATACAGGGTATAAGGGCTGGTACTTACGTTTAATTGTAGCAGCATTGGCATGAGGAGTCCTAAAATATAACCTATATATGTCGTCGCAAACGGAATAAGCGGAATGAGTTGGGACGAGCTGTTGATGATAAAGGCCAACCGGTCTTTTGAACCTTTGGTTCTTTCAAGGACGGCCTTGGAAATAATACCGCTGGCGATCACACGAAAACAACAATCAAGGAAGGTGAAGGGACTGATCAGCCAAACGCTGAGGTAGGCGCTTCGTTCTGAGTGCAATCGTCCTGCCACAAGAGTGGCAAAAGCTGAAATGCCACCACCGAGCTTGAATATTTCGGACAGAGCGCCGAAGCCGAATAAGAAGACCAGTATGATGGCATTGGATTCGTCCGTGATCGCGCCGGTAATATAGGAACTGAATAGATCGAGCGCATTGAATACATTGTGTTCCGCTTTCAGGTAAGCCCCGATCATAAGACCCAATATAATGGAAGGAATAATCCATCTGGTCAAAACAGAAAAAGCAATGATTGATAAAAAGGGTATAAGACCCAGGATGATGTCCATCGTCTGCCTCCATAAATAAGAATATTCTTAGCTTGTGCAAAACTAGCTGAAACAATGTACAAGATGCAGGCACGGGTCACCATGGTTACTCCGGAAAACCGGGCAAATGGGTTAGGTGGTTATACTGGAGAATATAAATCACAGCACAAGCGAAATACCAGGCTAAAATAGCCGGTATTTCGCTTGTGTTTAATAATCAACAGGCAGTAACCTACCTATTTTTTCTATTGTTTTTAGCAGCAAGATATGCTAGCATGTTTACATAACATAGTGGGTTCAGCCTAAAAGGTGCATCATTCTTAACTTATATCCTCAAGAAGGGGATATTTCGTTAAGTGAACCCCACAGGCTGGAGGTGTATTATGTTACAAAAAAGCGTTATTGTATTGATTCTGTGTCTTTTCGTTAGTATGCTCAGTTTTGCGCCGGCTGTCCATGCCGCCTCAATCAGTGATCTTGTTAAAACTATAGGCGCACCAAGTATGGAAGCTGCTGGCGACAAAAATAGCAGCTCTAATTTTTTGGAGAACATATTCAATTTTGTTTTTGAAAAACTGTTAAACCCATTACTGGGGTTAAGTAGAGGGGCTTCCACCCCTGAGCAGCCGGCAAATTCTCTGAAAAGCGTAACGCAGTCCCAGCCGGAGGGCACCGATGTGAAGCAAACCTCTAATTCCTTGCAAGGAAAAACGATTGTTGTTGACCCTGGCCATGGCGGCAGCAATCCGGGGGCGGTTGCAAACGGTACCAGGGAGTCCGACCATAATCTGGCAGTGAGTTTAGCCTTGCAGGACAAGCTGCGTAAAGCCGGAGCCAAGGTTGTTATGACCCGTACGGCAGATACGACTGTCGCGCCGGAAGGAAATTCGTTGAGTACCGAACTGCAAAAACGAGTGGATATTGCTGAGGCCAATCAGGCAGATTTGTTTGTTAGCATCCATGCAAATTCAAATCCCGATAGTAAGATAGCGGGTGCTATGACTTTCTTCTCGCAGAGCGGGTCAGAGCCACTGGCCAAGGACATACAAGCGGCTTTAGTAAATACCACTGGTGCTAAGGATAGAGGCGTCCATGCCGCTACCTTCCATGTTCTGCGTAATACGTCCATGCCGAGTGTCCTGGTAGAAACAGGTTTTCTGACCAATGCGGAGGAAGCGGCATTATTGAGAAATGATGTGTATCGCTCCAAAATCGTTCAGGGAATTTTTAACGGCGTAGTCCAATATTTTGATAATCATTAATTGCTGTGCTGAATTGGTTTTGGTATAGTGCTTCTAGCTGTAGGTAGACTGTAATCGAAAAAACAAGGGCTGCCCATAAGGCAGCCCTATTTTTATTATCCTTTTCGTTTAGAAAAGCAATCTCTGCAATACACAGGACGATCGCCGCTAGGGCGGAAGGGAACCTGGGTTTTGGCGCCGCACTCGGCGCAGATTGCATCATACATTTCCCTTTGAGGCCTGCTGGCACTGCCGTATCCTGACTGGCGTTTGCGGGCGGCCCGACATGCGGGGCAACGGCTGGGATCATTGGTAAAGCCTTTTTCAGCGAAAAACTCCTGCTCGGACGCTGTGAACACAAATTCGGCACCACAATCACGGCAAGTTAACGTTTTGTCACGAAACATGATAGATTCCTCCTTAGAAACCTCTGGATCAATAATGTTACTATTTAGTAATATTATTGATTAAAGTATAACACTAAATCGCTCCTAGTCAAGAGTCACTTAGGAGTATGATGTGCTGGGGGCACGGAGTTTAATCCTATGACGCATGACAGTACCGAAATTTATAACCCATGCTTATAGCAATTTTTGAATATTTGGCAGCGCAATCAATAGGCCGAGTAGAATAAAGAATAAGGAACTCGATAAATTCACCAATGTAAAAAAGCGTCCTGGTGTTGCGGATTTGTAAGTCGAGTAGCCTTCTAACGCTTCCAATCAGATTTACCGTGTAATATGTATCTTATCAATATATTGTTCGGTGAGAATGGTCAAAGACGGCACAGGTCCTTTTAACTGCGAAGTGGTGAAAAAGCCGGAACCTGTTTCATATGCAATAAAGTTGGAACGGTCATAAAACCATATTTTAACGGCTTTTTTAACCGGGCGGTAAACGCCAATGGTGAATGCATATACCAGCCGCCCTTGATCCACAGTCAGGCTGACGGCAGCGGGGGCGAATACATTAACTGGTGAGCCGTCGATTTCTAACTGAAAATAATTGACAAGCTGTGCAGGACGCGGGAAACCTTCCAGTGTGAGAATGTCTTTTTGCTGTGCTGTGCTTAGCGATAATGTCGCGTTCATTGCCTCTGGTCCGGCAAACTCCATTGTGGACATATCGTCAAAGTACCATCTAACACTAAAAAAAGTAAAGATCGTATCATCAAAAGAAAAATGGGCTCTGGGAGTGATAAAAATATGTGGATGGGCTGAGGATGTAACACTTCCAGATAAAATTCCGATCATAATCAATAGGCACAAAATCAGCTTTTGCAAAGAATTTACCTCCGTTAAAATATTCGGAAGAAGTAGAATTATAATTCAATCCGATCTTAAGCACTCTAGGACAACCAACATAAAGACTGATGTAAATATATGCTGAATGTAGTTAATAATATTCCTAATTAGTATGATGACCAATTATCTGAGTTGTAACAGACACGAATATCTTTATGAGGGGGCAAAATTGATATTTCCTTAAAAAACAAACAACGGCAATTTTCTTGTGCTGTTTTAGCTAGAAAGTTGCCGTTGTTTTAAAATTTTTCTTCTGGCAGAAAGCGCGGAGAGATCAGGAAAACGTTATCCAAATGGTAGAGCCAAGAAAGCCTTGTATCCGGTGATACAGGGCTTTCTTGGCTCGTGAGGTTTATAACAAAGAATATAATATAGCCGACCCAATGGCGACCAGGAATATTCCTCCGACCGCAGGAAAAACATGGGTGACCACATAGTGAAATCCGGAAAGCTTTTTGGGTGTTAATATTTTTTCTTTAAGCGACCATACCAGGGAAGCAACGACAATAAGGCTTACTCCCATACCGGCAGCGAAAGACAGGACTATTAAGATTCCCTGCCAAATGAGGCCTAATGTTAGGCAGAATATTAACACGACACTCGTAACTGGGCAAGGTACAACACCAATAGAAAGAGCGACAACAGAGGGGCTGCCCCAGAGTCTGGGTGATGCTTGCCCCGGACCAGGCCGGTTTTTGCTGAGTTTACTATGAAACAGGCGAAGCAGCATAGCCAACCCGATGCCTATTACCAAGATCGCTGCGGCGATTTGCAAATAGGCATTTAGCTTTTGCGAGTTTGCCGTGACAAATTTCCCTAATAATACGTATGTGCCGCCTACCATCAGAGTGGCAGATAATGCATGCGAAGCAGCGGCCAATCCGGAAACATAGATAACAGTGCTCAATTTTCGTTGCTGTGCAATAATCCAGCTCGAAATAATGGATTTGCCGTGACCGGGACCGATCGCATGAAAAATACCGTAGATAAAGGAAATGGACAAAAGGGAAAAAAGCAGCAGTGGATCTTGTTGCTGTTTTAGTTCCTTAATTTTTGTGGCAATATCTTTATTTAAACTTTGTTGTAACTTCGTCAGTTTAACCAGTAAGAGATTATGCTGGAATATATGACTTACCTGCTGCGAAATCGTATCGACCAATGGGGTTGCTTCCGCACGGGAAACTAACGGGGGAGTTACAATTGCCAGGCAATAGATAAAAAGAACCATTATAAAAATAGAGGCTATTCGTAGTTTCATCATATCTCACGCTACCATGACAGTGAAATTTTATCGATGTAGTTTTCACTTTGCTTCTCCAATACAGGAGTGGCTCCACTTTGGGCAAGGATCTGAAAATTTTCTCTTTGTATATCGAAATCATTATACGTTGTGGGATCGCTAAAGCCAAGTTTCAGTGTATTCCCGACAGTTTGGTTTAACTTTAAAGTGAATCGACAGCGTAAATTTCCATCTACAAAATCTGCTGTAAAATCAGCCGGTATTAAATCATTCATCACCCTGCCATCTATTTCGACATAGGTATAGTACCCAGTTCGCGTCGTTTGTTCGCCATTTGCCAGCAATTGTGTTTCGGGAAAGACTAGATTCCAGATTTCTGCAGTGTTAGACCCGGCACTTTCTAAAAACAGTGACGAAGACATCGCATCAAACTCCCATTCCACGTTGATCTGTGAAACAAAATGATCATTGGTGATCAATGTTGCTTTTGGGGTAATAAATACATGTGGGTGTGCTTGAGCGTGAGGCGTAATAAATAAGATTGTAAAAAAGACGGCCATTATCCATGTTTTCAATAAAGTAGTCTCCAATCAATCGTTTTTTATAAAATCTTGCTGATAAATAGTAATATTCTTATTTACGATTATACGTCATTAGTTTAGAGCTGACAATATAAGAAAATACCAATTCAATCAAGCAGCGATGAGAGTGGCTCTGCAAGTGAATGGTATTAGCGAACTTTTATAAGCAGCCAGGATTGAGTTTTGTCTGCAGCCCATGGCCATTATGTTATAATGCAATAATCATTTTGCCAATGTCTTGGCGAGTGTAGATCCATTGACGTTATTAAATAAGAGTGTTATTATGTAGGAATAATATCGTTTGGCGTGCTTTCTTATGCCGGTTAATTTCTAATGAATCAATTAGAAAGCTCCTATGCCGGGTTTTTTTCATCATCTATTAAGTATAGCGAGGCAAAATGAAACATGGTATAGTCTTTACATTGTTAGCTTCACTGGTGTTTAGTATTATGAACGCTCTTGTAAAAGCGCTCACCTTGACAATTCCTCCTGCAGAAGTTGCTTTTTTTCGCGGCGCGATTGGTCTCGTCCTCATCTATTATTTGATGAGGCGTGCGAAGGTTAATTTTTCAACTTCAGGTATACCTATGCTGATGTTAAGAGGGCTTCTCGGAGGTTTGTATGTTGTAACTTATTTTTACACTCTGTCAAAGATACCTTTGGTTGATGTTATCATCTTAGCAAGGTTATCACCCGTTATGGCAATTCTGCTTTCAGCTCTTATTCTCAAAGAAACATTGTCACGAAGAACCTGGGGGTTATTTGGACTGGCTTTTACTGGTGCAATGGTGACTATCAACCCTTTCCAATTCTCAGATTACTCAATCAATGCGTTGTTCGGCCTTTTAAGTGCTGCAATTTCTGCTTGTGTGGCCGTAGTCGTCCGCTATTTAAGTACCAGGCATCATCCCTATGAAATTATTTTTTATTTTATGGCAGCCGCGACATTAGTACCTCTTCCAATGATCTGGCACAATTTTATAATCCCCACCCATACTGAGCTTCTCTATTTGATGATCCTTGGAGTGGTAGCGCTGTTGGGACAAATTTTCTTAACGCGGGCATTTTCTCATGATCGTGTTGCCGTAGTCGAAATCGTTCGTTATATCGGTATCATTTATAATACTATATGGGGATTTTTATTCTGGAATGAGGTGCCGGATCAATTTACTATTCTTGGCGGAAGCCTTATCATTGGCGCATGTATCGCATTATCGCGTAAATCTTCCTCAAAAAAGTGAAACTGAAATTTCATTCGTCGATGTTTTGCGAGAACAGGCGTTGAAATATTGAATTTTCCCTCTAAAAGGAGCAGAGTGTATTTACTTCACTCGCTATTTTTTATCTTGACATATCCCCCCTGGGGGGATAATATGGGGATGGAGGGGAATTTATGCAAAATCATATACACGCTCACCAGAAACAAGTTGTAAACAGATTGGCTAGAGTCGAGGGACACGTTCGAGCAATTAAGCAGATGGCTGCCGAAGGGCGTGACTGTCCTGAAATCTTATTGCAGATTGCGGCTGCTCGAAAAGCTTTAGACAATACTGCAAAACTCATATTGAAAGATCATCTTGAACACTGCCTGATTCATGCGGTCAATGAGGGTACTCAAGAAAAGTTTCTTAAAGATTTACAAGAGGCAATTGACCACTATATTAAGTAGATAGGAGGGGAGATTATGAAGGTTTATCTGATGCTTATAGCTTTGATCGCTGTTCCATCCGTAGCCTTAGCTCACTCTGGCACTCTACTTAACACAGCCGTAAATTATATTCCAATGATATTGGCAGTCGTTCCCATGATATTAAAGCTATTTTCCAAGCTGGTTCAAAAAGTATATTCATTTTTTATAAAAGAACATAGCTAGCTTGAGGTGAATGAGCGTAATAATTTTTCTAAAGATCGCCTTTTCGGCTGGCATAACATTTGACTAAATACAGAAGCTGCGAAAAATTTATAGAGGTAATTTATATAAAAACAGCAACCATAGCGCATGGTTGCTGTTTTTTCTTGGCTTGTATTTTCCCTGGAGGCAGGTTAGATAACGAAGAGTGCAGCCAGCCGAGCAGCTAAAAAAGATTGCTGTACGGATTAATGCACCAAGATTCAGTGTGGCACTTCCTGAACGTCATCGGATTTAAATTAGCTCGATAAAAAAACATAGGGATTCTGGGGCTTCTCAACTTTTTCCACAGAGTTAATTATGACGGTTGGTGTATCAACATGATTGAATCTACGTACCTTGAGAACACCGCGAATCGAAAGCCAGGTTCCTTGCGAATATTTCTTTGCGTCTTTGACTTCGCACAACAGTCCATTGGTAAATATGTAAAATAACTAGAGGTAAATTTATGTCCAAGGAGTGTTTAAGATACGGCAAATAAATACAATTTAGGCAATCGTTTGATAATGCTCTATAAATAATAATATTACTATTTAAGATTATACGCCGTTAAAACTAAACGGGCAATAATGTAGACAAAAAGAAATTGGCTAGAGTTGCTAAAACGTGCAAGGTTTGATGGCTGCTAAATTGAGTTATGTTAATTTCTTGAGGGTAAACACATAAGGAGGACGTAATGCGAATTAAAAGAAGCATCATTTTTCTATTGTTGATTAGCAGTGGGATGATACGTCAAAATCAATGCACTTTAGTTACACTGAAGATGGTCTAACTCATCAAGTTTGGTACGAAGATAGTCGAAGCCTCAAATATAAAGTGGACTTAGTAAATGATTATGATATTGCTGGTATCGCCATTTGGAAACTAGGGGATGAAGATCCGGATTTCTGGCAGGTAATTAAAAACAATCTTAAAACCTAGCAGTGACGATAGATAAAATTCTAAGGATTGCTGTTTCTAGTCATAATGAGCACACTTTGGACATAGCATTAAAATAAGAATAATACTAAACAGTATTATTCTTATTTTAATGCTATGTCTTAGGAGGAAAAACATGGGACATAAGATACCGTTAGATATTGTATCAGGATTTTTAGGCGCAGGTAAAACGACATTGATCTTAAAAATGTTAAAGGAACGTAAGGAGAATGAAAAGATATTCATTTTAGAAAATGAATATGGCAAGGCTGGTATTGATGGGATCTTACTGCCAAGTAATAATGCCGAAATCAAAGAAATCTACTCGGGATGTATATGCTGTTCATTAAAAGGAGAATTTACACAGGTTTTAAAGCAGGCTATTTCTACTACAAAGCCGGGGAGAATTTTGATTGAGCCAACTGGTATCGGCAAGTTGTCCGAGATATTGCAAATTGTGCGGCAACCTTGCTTTCACGAAACGATTGTTATTGATCATGTGATAACCGTAGTCGATGTACATGAAGTACATCATTATTTGAAAAATTTCGGTGCGTTCTATAAAGATCAAATTTATCATGCCAAAATCATCGTTCTTAGCAAAACTCAGGAAGTGCCATATCCTAACATCCAAGAGATCGTAAATTTGCTTCGGGAGTATAATGCATCGGCTAAGATAGTCACCAGTCCCTGGGAGCAGCTAGATATTCAGGAGCTTTTGCAAGAAGAGAAACCATATGACGAACTCATCAAGAACGAGAATGTTATTTCATCCCAAAAACTTAATTACACCCGCAAACAACCTGTATCTGCCCGAACTTGCAATCACCATTCAGGAACGGCAGATATATTTGAGAATGTTTCATGGAAAGGTCTGCGAGTTTTTTCTATTTCCTCGCTAAATGCCGTGCTCTCTGCGATTAGCACAGGACAATATGGTAAGATTCTGCGTGCAAAGGGGATTGTTGCAGGGAAAAAAGACGGGATTCATTTTGAATATGTGAATGGTCAATGGAAATGCAATACTACAGAACCATTAGAGCTCGGACGAGCAGTGTTTATAGGGCAAAATCTGCTCGCTGAGAAACTATTGGAACTGGTTGAGGGTCCGCCTAATGCTGAAAGCTGTTGATATTATTCAGGGATTTGTTGGATCGGGAAAAACTGCATTGATAAACAGTCTTATTGAAAAGGCTTTTCCGAATGAAAGAATTCTCGTTGTTTTAACCGAGTGGGGGAATACTCAGGTTGTTCAAATGGATTCACGGATTACGACGTACTCATGGGATTGTGAAAAAGGTTTTCCTAAGGATGTCATACAAAAAATTGTTAGAATGGGACCTTTCCACAGAATCATCTTTGAGGTCAATGGCCTAGCTTTGGGGAGTGAGCTCATTCATATTTTAACGCAGCTGGCTAATGAGGGGCATATTTGTCTGGGAGCAAAAATAGCTGTTTTTAATGGGCGAAAATATGATTTATTAGGTGAATCTTTTAAAGATATTCTTTATCAAATCGCAGTAAATAGTGATGGCTTTTGGATCAATCATGCCAATAAAAATATATGTAAGTGGTTGACCTCCATCAACCCACTGGCTCGTCAGAGTACCGGGGAGGACTTAATCAAATGGTACAATCAAGTTGCAAATGCGGGGCAAAGAAGAAGAAAAAAGGAGCTTATCTTATGCATCATTGTTCCTGTGATCGTGTATTTAATGGTCTACTTATTCATCTTTAAATAAAAGTATTGTATTAAAATTATCGATACCAGTTATCGAGATCTTTCATTTTACAAATAAAAAATCCTTTATTTATACTTATTCATGAAGACTGTTGGTTTTCTATCATCAATTTTGCAATGAAGCAGAAATAGGACATTATATGAAATAATGTCCGTTTACTCAATAAATACAATCACAATGATCATATTGAACAATAAGGCCATGAAGGTCCAGCAAGATGTACAGAATATGTGCATCTTGTTTGGGACCTTCTTTTTTTGTTCAATCATAAAGGGTTATGACGGTGGTTTAAATAGAGCGCAATTCTGGCAACTTTGCCGGATTCGGCGACATCAAAATAAACGGTCATTACAACAGAGAGGAAGGGATTAAGAATGAGTAGTAAGAGGTATGACAAAATTTTTGCAGCGGCAATGGTGATTCTGACGCTGGGCAGTATGCTTTTGACTGCGGGCTGCGGCAGTAAAAATGACAATATACAGGCAAATGTTAAAGACGAAATTATTGTTGCTATTGGTGGCGAGAAGGCAGAGGGGTTTGATCCGGTTACCGGCTGGGGTGCTCAGGGAGGTACTTTGTTTCAGAGCAAGCTGTTGGATGTCAGTCCGGACAACAAACTGGTCAATGATCTGGCAACCGATTATAAAGTAAGCGCTGATGGCCTGACCTGGACCTTCACAATCCGGGAAGGCGTAAAGTTCCATGACGGCAAACCACTGACTGCCAGGGATGTGGCCTTTACTTTTAATAAGACCAAGGCCGCAGCCAGTTTTGTGGATTTAACCGAACTGGACCAAGCGGAAGCCGTTAATGATAAGACCGTTGTTTTCCATATGAAAAAGCCGATGCCCATTTTTCCGTACCAGGTTGCAATACTGGGGATTGTTCCGGAGCATTTGTACGGGGACGGCAAAGCCTACGCCCAGAAGCCGGTGGGTTCAGGTCCGTATAAGTTTGTCCAGTGGGATCGAGGCCAGCAGCTGATTGTAGAACGCAATGAGGATTATTATGGTGGTAAAGCTCCGTTCAAAAGGATTGTCTTTTTATTCCTAAATAATGATTCCGCTTATGCGGCAGCCCAGGCCGGCAAGGTGGATGTGGTAAAAACCACGGAAGCTCTGGCAGTCAAACCAATATCCGGTTACAGAGTGGTAGACTGTAAGACCTTTGACTTCCGTTCCGTCTCAATGCCTGTCCAGAAGCCGGGCGGCAAAAGCGGGGAAGGCTATGAGATCGGCAATGCGGTTACCAGCGATATTACTATCAGAAAAGCGCTGGCCATGGGTGTAAACAGAAAGCAAATTGTTGACAGCGTACTGAATGGATATGGACAGCCTATCTTTACGCTCTCCGATTATCTGCCGTGGGAAAATAAAGCGATCCAATGGAAAGACGGCGATGTTGACGCTGCCAAAGCGCTGCTGGATCAAAATGGCTGGATCGATACCGATGGCGATGGTATTCGCGAAAAGAACGGTTTAAAAGCGGAGTTTCATCTTGTTTATGAGGCCGGTGATTACAATCGTGAATCCATTGCAATGGCCTTCAGCGAACAGGCGAAGGCTCTTGGCATCCATGTGATCGCCGACGGACTTGGTCCTGCGGACCGGGTTAAACATAAGCATAAAGATGCGTTTCTCCTGGGGGGCGGCGCCTACAGTCCTATTTATAATCTGAATGCCCTGCACAGCCGGTTTGCGGCTAAAGGCGGCTGGTTTAATATTGTTGCGTATAAAAATCCGGTTGTGGACGGTTATCTGGATGCGGCAATTGGTGCGCTGGATGAGCAAACTGCTAATGAGAACTGGCGCAAAGCCCAGTGGGACGGCCAGACTGGCGGCAGTATAATGGGGGATGCTCCCTATATTTATCTCATGAACATCAGCCACCTGTATTTTGTACGGGACGGCCTGGATATTGGCAAACAAAAATGGCATCCCCATGATCACGGATTTGTTGTGATCAGTAATATTATGGACTGGTCCTGGAAGAAATAAATTAAGAAAATCCAGGCCCCGGAGCAGGCTGCACCACGCTGCTCCGGGGCCTGGATTTTCTGGCTCATAACAGTCAAGTGTAAAATAGCCAGGTGGTCAGTAGAAGGCCAATACCGGTGTTGTGTTTTAAGTATTACCAGGAATCATTTAGTATACACTAGATAAAACTATCTGTACGAAGCAGGAGGGGTAACCCTGTATTCCAATTCTGCACCATTAGGTATTTCCAGCCTAATCGATCAGGTCACCTGGGCTGACCTCGTAAACTTTAAAATGATATTTTTCAGCGTGATTATTGAAGCGTTACCCTTTATTTTAGTCGGAGTCTTCGTTTCATCGGTGCTCAATTTGTTTCTGTCAGAAGAACTCATACAGAAACTGTTGCCACGCAATCGAGTTTTAGGCATTATTATCGCCAGCCTATTAGGGTTACTGCTGCCGCTGTGTGAATGCGGGATCGTTCCGGTCACCAGGAGGCTTGTTCAAAAAGGAGTCCCGGTTTATGTGGCTACAACGTTTATGCTGGCTACTCCCATTATTAATCCGGTGGTTCTATTGGCGACTTCCGTTGCATTCGGCTTAAACCCCAAGATGGTTTGGATTAGGCTGGGCGTTGCGTTCTTGGTTGCGATAATCACCGGGATGGTATTAAGTTTTGTATTAAAAGATAACCAATTGAAAGAGAGTGCTGACGTGCATTGTGATTGCTGCTCAGGGCATACAGCAGAAGCTGGCTCTATCTTCAGCAACCTATTTTACATGCTCAAAGGAGCTTGCAGTGAGTTTTTTGAAATGGGGAAGTTCCTGATTGCCGGCGCCTTTTTAAGTGCCATAGCTCAGACGACAATACCCTATACGGCCCTGTCCGCAGTCGGACAAGCTCCTTTTCTATCCATTATCGTGATGATGGTATTTGCATTTTTTGTTTCCGTATGTTCTTCGGCTGATGCTTTCATCGCGGCTTCCTTTGGGTCAAGTTTTACGCTGGGAGCGCTTATCGCATTTATGGTATTTGGGCCGATGATTGATTTGAAAAACACGTTGATGCTTTATCATTCGTTTCGCCTGCGTTTTATAGTAACTTTGCTGCTTGTGACCGTTTTTCTGTGCGTTAGCCTATCATATTTAAGCAACTTGCTGGTAGGAGGGCTGTAATTGTTACTCCGAATTCGGTTTAGTTTTGATGCATTTATAAAAACCCTGATCCTTTTTGGGTACCTCATATTTTTGACATGGTTGATAGGAACCAATGATATTCAGCTTTATATCAATCCCCGCTATCTTCAGCTTACCCAAATGACAGTATTGGTACTGTGTGTGCTGGTGATTGTCCAGGCACTGCAAATGATCTACTTAAAGAAAGATAATCACTGCCATCATCCTAGTTTGACGTTAAGAAGTTGGCTGGGGTATATGCCATTTTTAGTTTCACTATTTTTAGCTTTTTACCTACCCAGCAGTACCTTAGATGCCAAATTAGTCGGAACAAAGGGGCTTAATACCGGTGTTATTGCGGTCAGCGAACCGGAACTAGCCGATTTTGCCGCCGCTATGCAGCAAATGTCAATGATTGAGGTTACCGATCAGAACTATATTAATGTGATCTCAGCGCTCAGGCTTCAGCCAGAAAAATACGTGGGCAAGCAAATAACCATGACCGGATTTGTTTATAAAGATTTGTCATTCCCATCGTCCAATTTGGCGTTAGTCAGATATGTTACATTTTGCTGCTCGGCTGATGCAGTACCTGCCGGCATCTTGTGCCAGGTTGACGATGAACAGAAGTATCCGATCGGAACCTGGTTAATTGTTCGCGGTACTCTTGCGTTAGGCGGGCACCAGCAGAAGACAGTACCCTTAATCGCTGTTGAAGGGGTTACGCCCATCGCAGAGCCGGTGCAACCCTACATCTATCCTTAAACGGAAAATTACTGAGCAAGTGGGTGTAGGCGATTTGTATAATCGCCAGACATTCCGCTCAACTGGGTCATCATTTATCGATCATAGCAAGGGAGGGAGGGGTTATTTTGTTCGACAGGATTCTTGAAATTTTAAGCAGCCTGGGACTGCCAGGGGTGTTTGCAGGAGTTTTTTTAGAAGCAATTGGTCTGCCCTTTCCAGGCAGTGTATTGGTGGCTTTAGCTGGTTTTTTGGCAAAGCAGGGAGAGTTTAATATTATCGCAGCTTGGCTGGTATCTTTGTTAGGCTACCTGCTGGGCTCGTCTTCTGCCTTTATGATAGGACGTCACATGGGAGCACCCTTTATAACGAGATGGCGAAGATATATTAGACTAACTCCGGAACGTATTAACAAAGCCCAGGAACTTTTGCAAAAGTCGGCCCCTGTTTATGTGATTGGCGGTCGCTTTGTACCAACAATAGGCAACATTACCCCCTACATAGCCGGCATCAGCGGTATTTCTATTGTCAAATTTCTTGTCTACGACATGGTACACGCGGTTCTGTGGCTCACTATTTTTTTAAGTGCCGGGGCTATGCTGGGCAGCCGATGGCAGAGGCTGGTAAACAATCCCTGGTTTGAGTGGGCTGCTATCGGAGGCAGTTTAGTGATCGTAGTTTATGTATTTAGAGACTGGCTTCCTGTGCGTAGCAGAAACAGAGTGTAAATGAGCTATTCAGGCAGGGAGTGCAAGGCACCAGCGGAGTTAGAGTATCCAACAGATCAGAAGGCGCAATCGCGGCTAAATGGGTACTGCTGCCAGACCATACTGACTCATCATGTCAAGCCAGTCACGGACTGGTTGCCGGGAAAGCCGCTTGGGATGGACTACGACATAGGTCTGCCAGCGGGGCGGCAATGGTGAGCCGCTGAGGGGGATCTCCACGACGGAATTTCTGGTCAAGGATTTTTGGACAGTAGAACGGGTTAAAATCGCTGACCCGGCCCCTTCTTCCACAAGGGAAACAATGAAGGAAGGATTGCCGATGTTCGCATGAAACCAGCGTGTTCCTGGAAATAATTGGGCTATCCAATCGCTGAAATTCCCTCCCCAGTTGTGAAACAACAAATTAATCCTTGCCAGATCCTTAACCGGCATTTCTGCCTGGTTTGCAAGCGGGTCACCGGGCGGGCAAACGAAGACAAAATCTTCTTCATTACATAAAAATGTTGTGAAACGACGAATTCTCGGTAATTGATAAACGATCGCAATGTCGATGATGCCATCTACTAAAGATTGTAAAATATCCGTGGAATGGCCGGCAACCGCTTTTACCGAAATGCGCGGAAAGCAGCGCAGGTATTCCCGGTAAACCGGAAATAGGAGATTTGGCAAAGCGGAATATACATTTCCGATGACCAAACGGTCATCGAATAAGGTGGCTGAATTTAAGCTGGCTTTGCCGTTCTCGAAGTCTTCCAGTATATGCTGGGCATAGGGAAGAAACATGAGGCCGCTCTGTGTCAGTACCACCCGCTGATTATCCCGTATAAATAATTTTTGTCCCAATGTTTTTTCCAGTTCAGCGATGCGGGCGCTGACCGTTGATTGGACAATATTTTGTATTTCCGCGGTTTTTGAGAAGCTTCTTGTTTGTGTTAAAATTTGCATCGTTTTTAAAACTTCAATATCCATCAAAGCCCTCCTTAGCTAGTGTATTAAAAATATCGATAGCAATTATTAATATGTTTCGTTTTACAGATAGAAACTCCTTTATTTATAATAAAGACAGTTGATTTTATTGAAAAACGTTATCAATTACATAGGATTGAACAGGTGTTGCTATATGCGACTTAATAGAGAAACCGGTTAAAGGCCGGTGCGGTCCCGCCACTGTAATGAGGAGCAAAGCCATGATATGCCACTGAGACATAACAGTCTTGGGAAGGTATGGCAGAGTGATGATCCAGAGCCAGGAGAACTACCTGTAGAACAATCACCATTTGACCTGCGAGCGACAGGGAGGGGATTAAAAACGGCAGTCGACAGCAAACCGTTTATTGATTAGTACAGCCCTTTCCTTTTATAGATTAAAGAAGGACAGGGCTATTTTTATTGGCACAAGAGCTATATACCAGAGCGGGTCATTTGCTCTGCGACATAGATGATCCACACGGAAAGATGAAGGGAGAAAGAAATGAGAAAAAAAATAAAAAAACAAATCCTCGCGGCGCTTGCATTAACGCTGATGACGGGAGTGGGGGTAGCCGCAGCGGCGGAAAACCCTTATGCCGATGTTCCACAGAATCACTGGGCTTATGCGGAAATCGACGCATTGATACAGGACAAGCTGATTGCCGGTTATGATGCGGCTGTATATGACAAGGATAAAATCGCCACCCGTTTTGAAATGGCCCGTTTTTTAGCCAATGCAATGAGTAAATACGAGCAGGCTGATACACAGCAAAAGGCGAAGATTGACCGGCTGGCACAGGAATTTGCCGTAGAACTCAATACACTCGGTGTCCGGACGGCACAAACGGAGAAATACCTCCCGAAAGAACCGGCTCAGCCGGCAAAACAAACCCTAGCAAAGAAAACAACCGTTGCGATTGACGGCGAGACTCTAATTGAAGCCATGGATGTGGACAGTGTTACCGATGCCGGCAGCGGTGCTTTTAATTGGCGGCAGCGGCTGCATCTTAACGCCGACTTCAATGACCGGGTGAGCTATAAATCGCGCATTCAGGCCAACGGCAAATTCGGCAGCGGCAGTTCTACGGACAACAAAGCGACCAATGAAATGCGTTTTACCCGTAGCTTTATCCAAGTGAAAGATTTTTTTGGTATTGATCAGTTTCAGGCCGGCCGGATGCCGCTGGCTATCGGGCGTTATTTTCCCCTGGCCTTGCAGGGCGATGCTGACGGCTTTGCCCTAAAGCATCAGTTCGGCAAAACCAGACTGGACGGCTATTGGGTCAATCCGGAAAGTAATACCGATGTAAAAGGCGTAAACCTGAATTTTGCCCCGGAAAAATCCTTCGAATATAATATCGGCTATATTTCTGCCGATGCCAGTGCCAAAGGCGGTGTTCCGGTAGCTAACTATGTGGATGCAGGCCTTTCCTGGGAAATACAAAAGGGGATTACCAGTGTTCTTGAGTATACAAAATCCGATGCTTCAGGCTCGCCGGATGCATGGGCGGCACAGCTATCGTATAACTGGGGAAGCGGTAAACGGCAAACGGGATTTTATTCGTACGAGGGTCTTGTAAACATCCGTGTCCCGCATGATCAGGCCATTGCCCTTATTTACCGGGATATTGATAAAAATGCTTTGCCAGGCAATTATGGCAACTTTACGGGTTTTGGGAAAGTCAAGACAAACGGCCATAAAGGCTTGATGCTTGGTTATCAAAATATGGTAATGGATGGTATTCGCTTATCTTTGCAGTATCAGAACCTGGAGGATAAAGCAAGCGGTGCTCGCGATCATCGCTATTACGGAGCCTTTGATATGTATTTTAATTAAGGCCTATGGGGCTACAGAACGAAGGGGGATTACAAGTGAGTAGGAAGCGTTATAAAATATTTGCTCTAATAATGTCAATTTTTATGCTAAGCAGTGTGTTTTTGACTGCGGGCTGCGGTAAAACCGAAAAAACACAGTCAAATGCCAAAGAGGAGATTGTTGTCGCGATCGGCGGCGAGAAGGCGGCAGGCTTTGACCCGGTTACCGGCTGGGGTGCGCAGGGTGGTACCTTGTTTCAGAGCAAACTGCTGGATGTCAGCCCGGACAACAAGCTGGTCAATGATCTGGCCACCGATTATAAAGTAAGCGGTGATGGCCTGACCTGGACCTTTACAATCCGGGAAGGAGTAAAGTTTCATGACGGTAAACCGTTGACTGCTAAGGATGTGGCTTTTACTTTTAATAAAACAAAAGCAGCAGCCAGTTTTGTGGATTTAACCGAGATGGATAAAGCAGAAGCGATTGATGATAAAACCGTTGTTTTTCATATGAAGAAGCCGATGTCTATTTTCCCGTACCAGGTTGCAACACTAGGGATTGTGCCTGAACATCTATACGGTGACGGCAAAGCCTACGCCCAGCAGCCGGTGGGTTCAGGCCCGTATAAGTTTGTGCAGTGGGACAGAGGCCAGCAGCTAATTGTAGAACGCAATGAGGATTACTATGGCGGTAAAGCTCCTTTTAAACGGATTGTTTTCTTATTCTTGAATAATGATGCCGCTTACGCGGCGGCCCAGGCCGGCAAGGTGGATGTGGTAAAAACAACAGAAGCGCTGGCCGTCAAACCAATACCCGGTTACAATGTTGTAGACTGCAAAACCTTTGATTTCCGTTCCGTCTCACTGCCTGTCCAAAAGCCGGGTGACAAGAGCGTGGAAGGCTATGAGATCGGCAATGAAGTTACCAGTGATATCACCATCAGAAAAGCGCTGGCCATGGGCGTCAATAGAAAGCAAATCGTTGACAGCGTACTGAACGGATATGGACAGCCTATCTTTACAATTTCCGATTATTTGCCGTGGGAAAATAAAGCGATTCAGTGGAAAGACGGCGATAGTGACGGTGCCAAAGTGCTTCTGGAAAAAAATGGCTGGATCGATACGGATGGTGACGGAATTCGCGAAAAGAACGGCTTAAAAGCCGAGTTCCATCTTATTTATGAGGCCGGTGATTCCACACGTGAATCGATTGCGATAGCCTTCAGTGAACAGGCGAAAGCACTGGGTATCCATGTGATTGCCGACGGGCTCGGTTCTTCAGACCGGGTTAAACATAAGCATAAAGACGCATTTCTCCTGGGAGGCGGGGCCTACAGTCCTGTTTATATGCTGAATGCCCTGCACAGCCGGTTTGCGGCTAAAGGCGGCTGGTTTAATATTGTTGCGTATAAAAATCCGGTTGTGGACGGTTATCTGGATGCGGCCATTGGCGCGCTGGATGAGCAGACTGCTAATGAGAACTGGCAAAAAGCCCAGTGGGACGGACAGACAGGCGGCAGCATTCAGGGAGATGCTCCCTATATTTATCTCATGAATATCAGCCACCTGTATTTTGTACGGGACGGCCTGGATATTGGCAAGCAAAAATGGCATCCCCATGACCACGGGTTTGTCGTGATCAGCAATATTATGGACTGGTCCTGGAAGAAATAAACAAAATCAAACCCGTAATAAGCCCCGGGGCGGTGTTGTCTGCGCCGGGGCACGGGTTTGCCTGCAAGGAGGAATACATCATGCATTTGGCTGCATATATAGGGCGGACGTTGATACGGGGTGTCGGCTTGCTGGTAGCGGTTGTTCTTGTTACCTTTGTGCTCGTGCAAGCGTCGCCAATTGATCCAATGGAAGCCTATGTTACGGCGGAAAATCCGGTGTCTCAGGAGCAAAGAGATGCGATTGCCGCATACTGGGGCCTGAATGATCCGCCCTTGGAACGGTTGGAGAAATGGGTCAGTGCCCTAGCCCATGGCGATATGGGAACATCCATGTATTACCGGCAACCGGTGACCGAAGTGATACGGGTTCATTTTATGAACTCACTGATGCTAATGGCCGTTGCCTGGATTCTTTCGGGCTTTTTCGGCTTTGTTCTAGGCGTTGTTGCGGCTGCTTACCAGCACACAAGAGTGGACAAATTTATAAAAGTATATTGCCTGCTCATTGCATCGGCACCAACTTTTTGGATTGGGCTTCTGATCCTGATGGTATTTGCCGTATGGCTGGGCTGGTTTCCCCTTGCCTTGGGCACGCCTATCGGCAAGGAGGCGGCTGCGGTTACCCTTGGCGACCGCTTATATCATCTGGTATTGCCGGCGCTTACGCTATCGGTTACCGGAATTTCTCAGATTGCTTTGCATACCAGACAGAAATTAATTGATGTATTAAACAGCGACTATGCCGTATTTGCTGCTGCCCGTGGCGAAACAAAATGGCAGATCGTGTATCATCACGGCTTGCGTAATATCCTGTTGCCGGCTGTTACCTTGCAGTTTGGCTCAATCAGTGAATTATTCGGTGGTTCGGTGCTTGCTGAAACGGTCTTTTCTTATACGGGGCTGGGCTATGTGGCCGTCGTTGCCGGGACAAAATTGGATTTGCCTTTACTCTTGGGGATTGCGTTGTGCAGCGGATTTTTTGTCTTTGTCGGCAACCTGACTGCCAATCTGCTGTATCCATTGATTGATCCGCAAATCAGGGAGGGGATGACGCATGAGTAATACCATTTGCCAAACGATCAAAAAAAGCACCTTCTTTTGGCAGTTCAATCTTCGTACCCGCACGCTGGCCGCTATTGCCGGCGCATTCGTTATCTTAACAGCGATTGCCGCCGCCGGAATACTCATTGACCCTGCCTCCTATGCGCCGCAGTTTCAGCAGAAGAATCTGGCGCCATCGCTGACCCATCCCTTTGGCACGGACTGGATGGGACGCGATATGTTCATACGCACAGTAAAAGGGCTGTCCACTAGTTTGTGGATCGGACTGCTGGCGGCGACTGTCAGTTCGGTCATTGCCGTTATTATGGGGGTTGCGGCAGCTACGATGGGACGAAGGACGGACAGCTTCATTCTATGGCTGGTAGATTTAATCCAGGGTATTCCTCATTTGATTTTGTTAATGCTTATTTCCTTCGTGCTGGGGAAAGGCATGTTTGGGGTATGGATGGGTGTGGCCCTGACACACTGGCCGATATTGGCAAGGGTAATCCGGGCGGAAGTACTGGCAGTGCGCAATTCCCAGTATGTGCTGGCAGCCAGAAAGCTGGGATCAAGCCGCTGGAAAATTGCCGTTAAACACATCATGCCTCATGTTGTTCCACAGTATATTGTGGGCTTGATTTTGCTTTTTCCTCATGCCATTTTACATGAAGCTTCTATCACCTTTTTGGGATTCGGACTTTTGCCGCGTGAACCAGCGGTGGGGATTATTCTGTCTGAATCCATGCGCTATCTGACGGCCGGAATGTGGTGGCTGACCGTACTGCCCGGTGCTTCTTTGCTCATGATGGTACTGTTGTTCGATCAGATTGGCGAAAATCTGCGAACATTAATGAATCCGTCAAGCGCTCAGGAATAGAGGAGGAGAAATGATGGCAAATCATGATACTGCGCCGGTACTAGATATACAAAATCTCTCTGTCAAATTCCGGATGTATGACAAAGGGCTCAGGCAGAGTGAGCTTCAGGTTATTTCCGATATTAACTTGAATATTAAAGCTGGAGAAATTGTGGCAGTCGCCGGATCATCGGGCAGTGGCAAGAGCTTGCTTGCTCATGCAGTTTTGGGAATCTTGCCGAAAAATGCTATGGTTAGCGGCAGTATGAAGTATTGTGGGACAGAACTGACACCGGCAGTACAAGCGGATTTACGGGGACGCGATATCGCGCTGGTGCCACAGTCAGTCTCTTACCTTGATCCGCTGAAAAAAGTCGGTCCCCAGGTACAGGGCTTGTATGGTACGAAGGAACAGCAGTCTCAGGTATTCAACCGGTTTGAACTGGCTGAAGAAACGGCGGAAAAATATCCGTTTCAACTTTCAGGCGGTATGGCACGGCGGATACTGGTTTCCACTGCGGTGATCAGTAATGCAAAACTCATCATTGCTGACGAGCCAACCCCGGGACTCAATCCTGAAATTGCGGAGACGACCATGAAAATTTTCCGGGATCTGGCCGATGAAGGCAAGGCAGTCATGCTGATTACGCACGACATTGATCTGGCCTTTCTGTTTGCCGACCGGATTGCGGTGTTTTATGCCGGTACAACGGTGGAAATTGCCCCTGTTGCCGATTTCATCCGGGGTGGTGATGCCCTGCGTCATCCCTACAGCCGGGCTTTATGGAATGCTTTGCCGCAAAACGGCTTTAAGCCAATTGCAGGCGGTCAGCCTTATGCCGGCAATTTGCAGGGCGGTTGCCCTTATGCAGCCCGCTGCAGCCATTGCTCGACTGAGTGTACTACCGCCAAAACGATCAAAATGCAGACCGTTAGGGGTGGGGAGGTACGTTGCTGCCATGCTACTTGAGGCCAAAAATATCAGTTATCGTTATCAAAATGGACCCTGGATATTAAAAGATGTTACGTTATCCGTAGGGGAAGGCGAGCGGGTTGGCCTGGTCGGGCCGTCCGGATACGGTAAGAGTACATTGTCTAAAATATTGGCAGGCTATATAAAACCGGCAGCCGGCGAGGTATTGCTTGATGGCAAAGAGCTGCCGGCAGAAGGGTATAGTCCGATTCAACTTATCTATCAGCACCCGGAAAAGGCAATTAATCCTTTGTGGCGCATGAAAGATATCTTACACGAAGGCTGGGTGCCGGATCAATGTACACTTAATGCCATGGGCATTGAACAGGGCTGGCTTGAGCGGTGGCCAGCTGAATTATCCGGTGGTGAAATGCAGCGCTTTTGCATTGCCCGGGTACTTGGGCCCCAAACGAGATTTTTAATTGCTGATGAAATGAGTACCATGCTGGATGTGATTACACAAGCTCAGATCTGGGAACTGATGATCCGTATTGTTGAAGAACGCTGCATGGGTTTGATTGTGGTTACCCATAATGAAGCGCTGGCCCAAAAAGTATGCACCCGTATTATTTCTTTGCCGGAGTTGAATAAGCTCTAACCTTTATGCGAGCCTCTCGGGGAAACGAAGGAGAGATGAAAATGCTCAAGCCGGAACCGGCTTATGATGCCTGGGTGAAGGATACAACAGGCGAAAATGAAATGGAAGAAAGACATCGTCCCGGCTGGAAAGCGGTGATTGATGAGATGGTGGAGCAGCAATTAACGGAAGCCAATGTTTTGGACTTTGGTTGCAATCAGGGCGGGTTTCTGCGCTATCTATATGAGCGTAAACCATTTAAAAAGGCAACAGGAATTGATCTTGGGGCTAAATCGATCGCTATTGCTGAAGAAAGCCGTGGTGAGTTTCCGGTCAGCTATGCTGTGACCGGTTCCCCGGAAAAGCTTGGTGAGCGGTTTGATATCGCCTTTAGTTTATCAGTGGTTTATTTAATTGCTGATCTGGCAGAGCATGTTGTCAAGATCAGGCTTTCACTCAAGCCGGGCGGCGTGTATTACGCAACCTATACGGATTATCATGATAATCCGAGCGCAGCTTATTTCCTGCAGACCATTTCGCAGGCTAGCGTGTTAAAACCCCACCTGCACACAATTGATACGATTGCCGGAGCTTTCTTTGCAGAAGGATTTCAGGTCGGCATTAAAAAAATGATTCCTGCTGATTTTGTTGAACTGCTTCCGCAGCATAAGTATATTTTATGTAATGAAGATTACATAAAATCCAAGTATGAATCAACCTACCTGTTCCGCTTTGTCCTGCCTGAACTTGACGGTGAGATGAAGTTAAGGACGTGATGTTTTGTAAGTGACCAGAAGTGAAGTGAGTAGGGTATGCTATCTGTATTGACATGGTTGCGGTGCTGGTGTAGCTGTAATGCTACCGTGGGGATAGAAGGCGTTTGTAAAGGAGAATATTCAGCAAGCTTCCGAATGTAACAAAGAGCCGTCCAATTGGGCGGCTCTTTCGCTCAGGTTTCTTAATGCTTCAATTGTTTTCTTTAGTTAGTATTTCTGTCACAATATCAGCAATGATTTCAATTGTACGGATAGCCTCCTCTTTTGTATTATACTGACACCCCATTTCGAATAACAAAGCATGGGGATGCAGATGTTGATTATAACGCCATTCCACCACTTCAACTCCCAAAGACATTCCCGGATAATACTGATTTAATTTATCATCAATAGCTTTTGCGAACGCATAGTTTTGTTCCCACTGAGGTTGCTCCAAGCCTGGCTGGCCCTTCCCAACAATCATCAGAATTCGGGCTACCGGCACACCATTAATGACAGCCGTAGTTTCCTCCCGCTTGCCGGCATTTCGATGGATATCAAACAAAGCTTGCAGCGAAGGATTCTCCTTGACCATTTGTTGCACAGTATTTTCGGATTTATTATAGGCTTTCATGAAACTTGGGTAGTCGTGAATATCGCGACTTTGAATTGCAGCGACACCGTGCTTAGCAAATTGTTTTACCATTGCCGCACCGATATCCACAATATCACCGCGTTGCCCGCCTGGTGCGTGAGTTACTCCGGAATCTGGAATGAAAGATTCGGAAGTATGAGTATGGTAAACTCCTACCAAAGGTTCTCCTCCTGTAGGTAAGCTTGGCAGGCTTGTCTTAGGAAGACTGGGCAGAATTACAACACTGGCTGGCTGAGGTTCGGTAAACAAGGTCGTAGCCGGTATTTCAGCTATAAGTAGTGAGCGGATATCGGTGATATCTATTTCTGTGAAGAACAGGAGCAAATCGCGCAGTACAGATTGAAGGATAGATTGGGGTTTTTCTGCCGGATGCGGGGGTTCAATGACCGTTTTCAGACTGGGAATGCCTTGCGATAATACTTCGAACCACTGTGACCGGAAATGAGTACCTGGTGGATTAAACGATGATGGGGTTGCAACTGGAATCGCATCATCGTTTAACTGAAAATAACAAAGGAGCAAGAGCATTGCCCCGACCAGGAAGGTGAGTTTAATCCAATGGTGTTTATTTCTGGTATAGCACTTTCTCTGGGATCTTGTTAACATTTCCGCCTCCATTTAGATATACATATGTATTCTATATGCGAAGTGGTAAGTTAATATGACAAGCTATTTACAACATTCCACATAGCTCTTTTATCACTTAATGCTAGTATAAGGAGAGCTTTCTTGTAGATTAACGGGTTGTTTTCGTCTAATGGTGTAATAAATTACTTAAATGATAAATCATCATATAACTATTTAGGTGTATATTGTGTTATGAAAATTTTTGCTCTATGAATGAGAACCCATCCTTTATCCATTTCTTATAATTGTATTTCGGTATTGCTTACCCGCTGTTAAATAGGTAAAATATTAAATAGGAATAATCTTAATAAGAAAATGTAGGAAGGTTGTACTGTGAACGACATTATCATATTTCTTAGAGAAAAAAATTGCCGTGTTACTACACAGAGAAAAGCAATTCTTAATTCGCTTGCAAATTGCGGCCAGTACTTTTCTGCCCAAGAAGTGTTTGACGATGTAAAACGGGCTTATCCGGATGTAAGTTTTGATACGATTTATCGTAACCTGAACTTATTCAGTATGCTTGGCCTACTCCAGCAAATCCATTTGCCGAAAGGAGATGGACATGTTTTTGAAATTACGGAGGTGCCTCATCCCCATTTGATATGTTTCAATTGCGGTAAGATTTTGTGCGTGGACAATACCCCTGTTGAGTTAAATATTTTAAATAAAGTCGTAGGAGACGAGTTTACAATTTGCAGATATTCCCTCGAAATTTACGGCTATTGTTCAAAATGCAGAGCTACCCAGCAAGCAGCTAATCGTTCATTGGAACTGGAAGAGTACTCTTGACATGGCAAAAAATGGGATGTACAATTCAATTAGTAAAAATACTATTTAGTAATATTATTAATTGGAGGGAGAAAAATGAAAAAAAGATTTCTCGGTGTTCTTTGCTTGACGATGCTGCTGCTTTTATTTACATCCGGTCTTAGCTTTGCGGCAAAGCCTACGATTGTCACAACCATTTATCCGCTCTATGATTTTACCAAGCAGGTGGTTGGGGATAAGGCTGATGTGGTGTTATTGGTTCCTGCGGGAGTAGAACCACACGACTGGGAACCTGCACCAACCGACATGGTTAAAATTAAGAAAGCTAAACTGTTTATTTATAATGGAGCGGGCATGGAGGAATGGATTGATAACCTGCAAGACTCTGTTTTAAGGGGTAAAAAGGTAGTAAAAGCTTCCGACTATGTGAGTGTTCTGCCTGCCCAATTTACCGAAGACGGGGAACCGGCCACAGCTGATATGATGGATCCTCATATTTGGCTAGACCCGGTCAATGTTCAGGCCATCGTTCAGGGCGTTGCCAATGCAGTTTCTGAAATAGACCCGGCTAATGGCAGCTATTATCAAAGCAATGCCAAGCTTTACATTGCCGAACTCCAGGCGTTGGATCAAGAGTATCAAACCCTTAGTCATGCGCCCCGGAAGCAGATTGTTACCTCCCATGCGGCATTTGGCTATATGGCCAAACGGTACGGGTTGCAACAGGTAGCGATCATGGGGTTAGCGCCCGATGCTGAGCCGACGCCGCAACGGATGGCGGAAGTCATTCGTTATGTGAAAGATCATGGAATTCAATATATTTTCTTTGAAACCTTAGTCAGCCCGAAGTTATCCGAGGTCATTGCCAGTGAAGCTGGAGCTCAGACACTGGTGCTGAATCCTATCGAGGGCTTAACCGATGAGGAAATTGCTCAAGGAGCGAACTACATTACTGAAATGAGGATGAACTTGACTAATCTGAAAATAGCCCTGGGTGTTAATTAAACCATCTAGTGGAGTGGACAAAAAGACGCATGACTGTTTGTCAAGCGTCTTTTGTTCAGCAAGATGAAGTTGGAGGTATGAAACATCGCTCGGTGAGTGGTGTTTCATACTTTAATCCGAATGTCGGGGGATGAAAAAGGTGGAATTGTTTCGTCATGCTATTGAAATATTTTCTAAGGGCGGCCTTGTTATGTGGCCGTTACTTCTATGTTCAATCATTGTGATCGCTATCGCCATAGAACGAGGAGTATATTTTCGACATGCGCAGAGTGACGTAAAAAGACTACAGATGATGCTGGCTGATCAGTTAAAGGTGGGAAACTGGGACAAGGCCAGAGAAATCTGTGAGCGTTCACACGGGATTCCGGCAGATATGCTGGCACAAGCCTTAGGACAATCCTTTGAAGACCGCCTGCAACTGGAACAAAGAATTGATGGGATAGCAACAATGGCTGTTACTGATTTGAGATACCGATTGGAATATCTGGATACCATCGTGACTCTCGCACCGCTGCTTGGCTTGTTGGGAACGGTGACAGGCATGATCCAATCTTTTAGTGTGCTTACTATTAAAGGAGGGCAGCCGCTAATGATTACCGGTGGAGTGGGCGAAGCCCTAATCGCCACGGCAACGGGATTATGTGTAGCTATTTTGGCGTTGGTTACATACAGCTATTTTTCTCATCGTATTAACACAGTCATTTCCGACATGGAACGAATGTCAAATTATGTGTTAGGCGTCATTCCACGGAGGTTGCCGCATGAGACTCAATAAGCTACGCAGCCAACAATCTCCGAAAATCATGATCATTCCCATGATCGATATCATCTTTTTCTTATTAGTATTTTTTATGATGAGTACGCTTTATATGGTTGAACAAAATACAATTTCTGTAGCTTTGCCGCAAACGGTGTCAGCACAATCGAGCCAGGCTTCATTCGTGCCAATTACGGTTACATCACAGGCAAATATTATCTTTAACCGGGAGGAAATATCCCCGGAATTATTGGCGGCTCGTATTCAGGTCGAACTTTTACACGATCCAGAAACCACGTTTATCTTGAGAGGAGACCGCCAGGTTGAATACGGCAAGGTCATTGGAATATTGGATGAACTTAAAAAGGCTGGCATACGGAAGATTACTGTGGCCACTGAATTAAAGCGCTAGGAAAAATACCATTCAGGACGGAATTGTCTAGCGAACTCAGAAAGTTTTGGAGATGATAGTATGCCTGGGAATGCAGGTTGGTACAAAGCTGTAATAATATCTTGCTTACTCCACTTTCTGCTGCTGATCGGGGGCGGTTGGATGGCAATGCGCCAAACGGTTACGCCTATAGAAGAACAATATACAGAAATGGAACTTGGCGTCGATGCTGCTGCGATCGATGTGCCGTCTGATAAGCCAAAAGAACAGGAAGCCACTTGGGTTAAGGATGCACAGAAAGAGACAACACTAAAACAGCCACCAAAACAGGGTGGGGAAAAGCGAAATGACAGTCTGTCAGAACAATTGCCTGCGAAGGTAACGAGCAAAGATATACCGGAACAGATGTTGTCTCATTATACTAAAGAGCAATTGAATTTAGCTTTGGCTCAGTACAATCAGGCTTTGAGCTTGAATTCCCGTGCTGCCTTTACTTATAGCAACCGTGGACAGGTGTATTACGACAAAGGAGAGCTTGATAAAGCTTTTGCCGATTTCACGCAGGCTTTGAAGATAAATCCCCGTCTTGCATCAGCACACATAGGCCGTGGGTTTATTTTTATTAAAAAAGACCAATGGGATTTTGCGATGGATGACTTTGACCAAGCAGTCCGGATTGATCCGCAGAATGCCCTCGCGTATTATGGTCGGGCTTTGTGTTTTACAAAAAACGGTGACAAACAAAAAGCTGTCGAGGATTTTCGTTCTTTTATCCAATACGCGAAACCCGAGTATAACCGCCTTATACAGATCGCTCGGCAAGTGCTCACAGAATTAGGAGAATCATAATTTCAAAACAGCAGGGTGATCATAGGTTTACTGGATTATAGGGGGATTTCAAATGAAAAGGTTATTGATATTAGTCAGTGTCGTTTTAATGGCTTTCATTCCCTTTCAGCGGGCGTTTGCTTGTAGTTGTTCTGGGGGAGGCCCTCAATATAAAGGACTTTCTTTGGCTGATGCACCAGGTTATTTTGCAAAAGAATTCGACAAATTGGCTCCATCATCAGGAATGGACTGGGATAATGATGTACTAAGCATCTGGTTTTCCGGTGCTTATAAGAAGGGGTGGATAGTCAAGACATCCCCGAAGGACGCAATTCCAGGAGCACTTATTCTTGGCTTTGATCAGACTTATAATGTTTGGGTTGGTATAGTCCGTGAGGTAGATGATGACAAGATTATTTTTGAAATGCTTGACGACAAGGGTAAAGTGGTCCGGAATCACGCCGATGTATTAACACTGAAGCAGCAATCGCGTCTGATCGGTTATATCTGGCCTATACGGGTGCAAGATAATGTTCAGCAAATTTCTGTAGTAAAAGCAATGGAAGCTTGGAAGAATAAAGAAGCGCTGTTTATTGATGTACGGAATTTAGACAAATATCAACAGGGGCATATACCTGGAGCTCTTTCGATTCCCCTTGCAGAGCTAAAGAACCGTCTAAAAGAAATTCCGAAAAATAGAACAGTAGTATTCATTTGTTATAGTGGTCAGGGAAGTTCGCAAGCGAATCTGATTTTGCAGAGTTTTGGATATACAAACACATATAGCGTTAAAGGCGGTATGAGTGAATGGCGGGGGAGCATTGAAAAATAGCTTTTATAATATATTGTGAAAAAAGGAAAGCACATTCAGTCTTGATTTTTGATCATAGTGTGTTGTTGCCGACTCTATTTTAAAATAGTAAACTTATAATAGGAATAATTAATAGGAGTGTGCTGTATTGTTAGAAGATATTATTGAGAAGCTCCGGGATAAAGGCTGTAAAATAACACCTCAGCGTAGGATCATAATCCAGTCATTAATCAAGTTTGCAAAGTTCCCTACAGCTTTGGAGCTTTGCAATGCTATCAGACAAACGAATCCCGAGATCGGCTTGGACACGATATATCGAAATCTTAATTTGCTTATTGATATGGGAGTTGTAAATCAGATCAACTTGCCTGGCAAAGATGCGAAAGTCTTTGAACTGTCCCTTAAGGGGCATCACCATCACTTGGTTTGTCTTGGCTGCGGGGCGGCTGATTGCCTAGATTACTGCCCGGTAGACGAGAAAGAGTTGCAGAAGGCAGCAGGAGTGAGGTTTGAGATCATTGGTCATTCACTTGAATTATATGGTTACTGTCAAAAATGTAAGGCATTAGTGAAATAGACAGGACAAGGTACAATGCTAATAGCAAGGAAGATTGCAGGAATATCTTTCGATATGTTATGATAGTGTAAAATTGATGACTGGAGCATTGGTATGAAACAACTAGCGGCAATCTTTAAGGCGCTTGGTGACGAAACGCGGCTTGAAATTGTTCAAATGTTAATCGGAAAACAATTATGCGTCTGTGACATTCTTGCTGCCTTTGATAATAAATCCCAGCCAGCAATTTCGCACCACCTGAAAATTTTGAAATATGCCGGTATTGTTACAGATACCCGCGAAGGAAAGTGGATTTTTTATCAAATTAATCACGAATCACTAAAAGAAGTTCAAGAAATGATACAAACGATTGCAATTGGCGAAGGTAAAGCCGAAAGGGTACATCCCTGCAATGATTGATAGATCAAAACTCCTGCCGAGTCTGGCAGGAGTTTTTTGTTTTAAACCGCTGTACAGCAGAGCAGCGTTAATTTTTTGAAATCATTTGACTCAAGGCTTCCGGGATTCTAAATAGCGATGCAGTGAGAAAAGGATATTGACAAAATAAACATATAAAAATATTATTATATATAAATATAAACCTTAAACAAAAATAATCACATTTGCATATAAATATATATAAATATTAATAATCATTAAACCAAACCAAAAAGGAGAGAATTACAATGAAGAAAATTGAAATCTATGATCCAGCAATGTGCTGTTCAACAGGTGTCTGCGGACCAAGCATTGATCCAGAATTGCTAAGAGTAGCGACAGTTGTAAATGCCTTAGCTAAAAAAGGAATGGCTATTGCCCGGTACAATCTTTCCAGTGAACCCCAGGCATTTATTGATAATAAAAAGGTTAACGAGTATCTTATTAAAGAAGAAGTTGACATATTACCCATTACTCTAGTGGATGGTGAGATTGTTAAGACTAAAGCATATCCAACAGATGATGAGTTTGCCCAATGGACAGGACTGGCGAAAGAAGAATTCATAGCAGCTCCAGCCCAAGAAGGTGGTTGCTGCTGTTGCGATGGTGACTGCTGCTGAACAAAAAAAACTGGAGGCCATATAGATGTTTCAACTGTTTAATCCTGATACTATCAGATTAACCAAATATCTGTTTTTTACCGGCAAGGGCGGGGTCGGAAAAACCTCAACTGCCTGTGCGACTGCAATTACACTTGCCGATCAAAATAAAAAAGTCTTATTGGTGAGTACCGACCCGGCATCAAATTTACAAGATGTCTTTGGTATTGACCTAAATAGCAAAGGGACTCCTATTCGGGAAGTTCCCAACCTGGTTGTCGCCAATCTCAACCCTGAGCAAGCCGCAAAAGAATATCGCGATTCGGTGCTAGCTCCTTATAAAGGTAAGCTGCCGGCGAGCGTATTAAAAAACATGGAAGAACAGCTTTCCGGTTCATGTACGGTTGAAATTGCTGCATTCAATGAGTTCTCCGCTTTTATAACAGATGAAAAAATCCAGCAAGATTATGATCATATTCTATTTGATACAGCGCCAACAGGCCATACGTTACGGATGCTCCAACTACCGTCCGCCTGGAGTCATTTTATCAGTGAAAACACGCACGGTGCCTCTTGCCTAGGGCAGTTAGCCGGTCTGGAAGCTAAAAAAGAGGTTTATAAAAATGCCGTAAATACCTTGGCAGATGGGAAGCTGACTACACTGATTTTACTAGCCCGTCCGGAGTATGCACCACTTAAGGAAGCCGAGCGGGCCTCTAAAGAATTGCAAGAGTTGGCTGTAAATAATCAGATAATGGTGATTAATGGAATTTTACAGCTTGATATTCAAAATGACAGAGTAGCGGACCAACTCTATGCAAAGCAGCAGAAAGCCCTCCAAAACATTCCTGAACATTTACAAAACATTGAAACCTACGTAATTCCTTTACGGGCGTACAACATTGCAGGTATTAAAAATATCAGAATGCTGCTTAAAGGCGACTATTTAGAAACTCAAGATTATCAATTAGATAATGAAAACTTACCCAGCATAACAGAGCTCATTGAAGAGCTATATGTATCCCAAAAAAGAGTAATTTTTACTATGGGAAAAGGCGGAGTAGGCAAAACTACGTTAGCAGCCGTCATTGCCCTTGGGTTAGCTGCAAAAGGGGCTAAAGTTCATTTAACCACGACAGACCCGGCTGATCATCTGAAATTTGTCGTAGCATCTACTGCAGGAATTACACTCAGCAAAATTAATGAAAAGGAAGAACTTAAAAAGTACACAGAAGCTGTATTGGCAAAAGCCAGAGAAACCATGGGTGAAGAAGACCTGGCATATGTTGAGGAAGATCTTCGTTCGCCCTGTACCCAGGAAATTGCCGTGTTTCGTGCATTTGCCGAGATCGTAGACAAAGCCGATGATGAGGTTGTTGTGATTGATACCGCGCCAACAGGTCATACGCTGCTGTTATTGGATGCAACTCAAAGCTATCATAAAGAAATCCAAAAATCACAAGGTGAGATACCGGAAGCGGTGAAAAAGCTTTTACCCAGGCTGCGTGATGAGAAAGAGACTGGAGTTGTCATTGTAACTCTTCCGGAGACGACCCCTGTTTTTGAAGCGATGAGACTGAAGGAAGATTTAGCCAGAGCAGGCATTCATAATAAATGGTGGATCGTTAATTCCAGCTTCTTAATGACCGACACAAAGAGCCCTTTATTACAGACAAAAGCTCGAAATGAAATTCCCTGGATCAATAAAGTCCATGAGTTGTCGAAGGGCCATTGTGTAGTTATTCCTTGGTCTGGTGATGACATGAAAGGCGAAAAGCTGTTAGAATTCATACGGTAAGGCTTTTAAATTAAGATGCAACAAAACTCCCATACCAAGCTTGGTATGGGAGTTTTGTTATTCTTCAAAAACAGAAAACATATAAAAGTTTTTTATTGTTATGATAAACATCCGTGATTTCCGGCTATCTTTAAACGCAAGTTATAATGTAACAGGAGATACAGCCAATAAAAGATAATGGAGTGACATTATGGCAGCGGGCAAAAAAAGAATAGGACTGACTACGAAGATCTTTCTCGGGTTACTGCTTGGAATAGGGCTCGGTTATTTTTTCCCTCATATAGGCATCGCAATCAAACCTCTGGGTGATGCTTTTATTAGAATGATTAAAATGATTGTTGTTCCTTTGATTTTTAGTTCACTTATTATGGGTATTGCTGGAACGGGTGATTTTAAAAAACTTGGCCGCCTTGGAGCAAAGGCACTCATCTGGTTTGAAGTGGCGACCACCTTGGCGTTGTTCGTCGGTTTAGGTACAGTAAACTTGTTTCAGCCAGGAGTTGGTGTGAATGTAACAGCTGCTGACTCCAGTAGTGTAGCGACTGCGGCGAGTAAATCCATTGATTTGGTACAAATGATTGTCAACATCGTGCCAACGAATATTATTGATGCCTTGGCACGCGGTGATATGCTGGCTATCATATTTTTTGCCTGCTTCTTTGGGGTAGCAGCGGCTTCGCTTGGTGATGTAGGCAAGCCGGTAGTAAAATTCGCTTCGAACATAGCCGAAATCATGTTTCGGGTAACGCATTATATTATGGAGTTAGCCCCTATTGGTGTTTTTGCTTTAATCGCATATACAGTAGGTAAATTCGGGGTGGGGATGTTAGTCCCGTTGGCTAAATTAATTGGCACACTCTATTTTGCAGTCATTCTATTTCTTGCCTTGGTGTTGCTCTTTGCTTCACTAACTGTAAAAGTGAATTTTTTTCATGTCGTGCGTGCTCTTAAGGAGCCACTGCTCATAGCCTTTTCGACCGCAACAAGTGAAGCGGCATTACCGGTTGCGATGGCTAAGCTGGAGAAATTTGGAATTCCCAAGCACATTGTTACTTTTGTAATGCCGACAGGATATTCTTTTAATCTTGATGGATCAACGCTGTATACCAGTTTGGCGGTTACCTTTATTGCTCAGATGTATCATATTGACTTTCCATTATCCACACAATTGTTTATGGTCCTTACCTTAATGGTTTCAAGTAAAGGGATTGCAGGAGTACCAGGTGCTTCCATCATCGTCATTGCCAGCACGGCTGTTGCTTTTGGGTTACCGGTAGAGGGTGTTGCAATCATTCTAGGGGTTGACAGGGTTATGGATATGGCGCGAACGGCCTGCAACGTATTTGGCAACTGTATAGCGACAGTCGTGGTAGCTCGTTGGGAAAATGAATTTTCAGACGAGATGCTGTTAGAAGCCTATGCGAAAAATTATGAGGATTAAGTGATACTAGATTAACTAGGATGAGTGTTGGAGGAGCTTCTTAATCTACAACACTCATTTTTACTGTTAGATAGTACCTGCCAAACGAGCGTTAAAAGTATTGCCTAGTCATATGGACCTGGTGCGAACCACCCGTTTAAGGGTGGTTATGATTTTTTATAATACAATCATTCACGTTAAACTTGAAGAGAACATGGAAAGTAGATGAAGGATTGCAGTACTTCTTGATGAAACACTATAGTTACACAGGATAAGTCTTTTTCTGGAGGACCAGCAAATGGATATACAATTATTTCGAACATTTTTGTTAGTTGCTAAAATAGAAAATGTCACTCAAGCCGCTGAACAATTAAATTTTACACAGCCAGCGGTCACTGCGCAGATCCGGGCACTGGAAGAACATTATGGAGTTGAATTATTTGAACGTATCGGCAAGAAGCTTCATATTACGGAAGCCGGACATCAACTGACCATACATATAGAGAAGTTACTGACCGCTTATGATGATCTTAATACGGCAATGAAACGTTTTTCTAACATTGATCAGCCCATCAAGATAGGCGCATCAACTACAGCAGCCAGCTATATCCTTTCGCCAATCTTATTGGACTTTCAACATCGGGTACAGACTGGAAATGTTGTTGTAGATATTTGCCCTACTCTTCCGATCACGATCAAAGGCCTTATGGATAATACCTTCGACATAGCCATTGTCCATAGTAAAATAAACCATAATCAAATCGTACAATTTGATCTGCTGCCTGAAACATTAGTTTGGGTGGTTCATCGTGATTTGTTTGCAGCAAATCAAAACAGTCAAGACGTAAGCCAGTATCCTTTCATTAATTTTAGGCCAGGCTGTGTATATCGAACTAAATTTGAAAAAATGATCAAAGATACCGAGTTTAATTCTACTATCGAATATAGTGATGCTGAAGCGATTAAACGCGCCGTTCTGGATGGGATGGGTTCTGGTATATTGCCCTATGTACTCGTAGAATCTTTTTTAGAGGATGGAACCTTGATCGAATTCACTCATGTTCCAAGCGTCGACTTTATGATGTCGGTGGCTTTTCATAAAAACAAAGCCTTAACACCTGCGATGCGGGCTTTTCTGTTGGTTGCTGCTGAACATGCTAAAATTCAAAACGGACTTAAAGAATATCTTGATACCAAAGCATAAAATTCTTTTATTGTGATAATAAAAATCCGCAATTTCCATTGCCGTCTATGTAAAGGGTATAATGGGGGCAAGGTATTGGGGGGAGATTGATGAGAGCTTGTAGTCTAGTCTGTATAATTGGTGTCATGATTTTACTGATTAATCAGTTTTACAGAGGCCTTAACTGGGAGCAACTCTTTATTGGTGGTTTTGTGGCCGTAGCCATATGGACGGATTGTGAAGGTTGGCTACGTTATCAGTTTCGGCACAAAAAGCGCAGTGAACATATCAATGGGCGAAAGGCGTAGGCTATATTGATAGTAGATATTCATCAAAAAGATATTTCAACCAATCAGCTGCAACGTTCCTATGCGTACTTGGTAATAAGCTCTTATTGCCTTGCAGTTAACTCTAAGTATTATAATGTCTTAAATGGGATATTTGGAGGCAAACTGCATGACGATTACAGAAGTAAGCCAGAAATTTGATATTTCACAGGATACACTGCGATATTATGAACGTGTCGGGCTGATTCCTCGCGTTAACCGCAATAAAAGCGGGATCAGAGATATACCGAGGAAAACTGCAATTGGGTCGAATTTATTAAATGTATGCGCGGTGCAGGTCTATATCCATATTTGATGTAAGAATTGTTGAAGCGGAAAAAACATTGAAAAAAGCGGAAAATGAGTGTTAAATAAGAAACAGGCCCAAATTTCAATTTGGTCCTGTTTCTTATTTTATGTATTTATTGGGGATCAATATTCTTTTAAATCATGAATGGTAAAGCTATTTTTGCTTTATGCTACAACCTTGAAATAGGTTTTATGAATTGTTTATTTATGACCTGGACATGTGGTAAGCATGTCGGGTAACGACAATACAAAAAAATACTTGACTTAGTGTTGGCTCCAGGTGCTAGACTATTTTTAAGGTGTATAAATTTTGGCTTTCCCCAAGTTTCAGGTGATAGAGTATGATACAAAGGAGCCGCGAAAAGCATGGAAAACATGAAGGATCATCAAGAGGAGAAAACCAAGGAATTTACTAGGCGTCATTTTCTTAAGTTTGCCGGTGGTACAGTGGCAGCAGTGGCTGCAATTCCGTCGTTTAGCCAGATCATTGCGGATGCGAAGGAAAGCGGGCAGAAACAGGTGTCTTGGAATGGATCACACGCAGTTTCTCAGTATGATCCAAGCAAGCCTGTTGTGTATTTTACGCGGGACTTGAGTTCGGAAGGTGTGCAGAAGATTTATGAAAAGATTCACCAGGGGATTACTGGTAAAGTCGGGATTAAACTTCATACCGGTGAGCCTCATGGACCCAATCTATTGCCTATTGAATATATTAAAAATCTCCAGCGGAAGATTCCACGCAGTTCAATCGTCGAGTGCAATGTGCTGTATAAAAGTCCGCGCAGAGAAACAAAGACGCACCGTGAAACGATTAGAAACAATGGTTTTGATTTTTGTCCTGTCGATATTTTAGATGAAGACGGAGATGTTCTGTTGCCAACAGGCGCGGAAAAATTGCTCAACCAATACATAGATAATTTTGGTGGAAAATTTCCCTTTGAGCCAGGCGTTCATCTGCAGGAAATTGCAGTAGGGAAAAATGTACACAAGTATGATTCCTTGTTTGTTTATACCCACTTTAAAGGTCATGCCATGGGGGGATTCGGAGGTTCTTTAAAAAACATCGGAATCGGTATGGCTTCCGGTAAGGTGGGCAAAAGAATGATTCATGGGGATGGCTGGCCAATCGGAAAGGGATTTCTGGAGCGAATGGTGGAATCCGGCAAAGCCATTACCGAGCATTTCCAAGGCCATATTACTTATATGAACGTTTTGAAAAACATTTCTGTTGACTGTGACTGCGCTGGAGCCAGTGCTGCAAAACCGACTTGTAATGATATTGGGATTATTGGCTCGACAGATATTCTGGCTGCTGATCAGGCTTGTGTAGACTTGCTTTATCAAATGCCTGCCGATCAGCGCCGCGATATCGTCGAACGCATGGAATCCCGCCGGGGACTGCACCAACTCGAATATATGGAAATACTGGGAATGGGCAGCCGGGAATACAATTTGATAGAAATTTGATGCGTGTTGTCTGTTGGTCAACTGATTGTACAGGCGTTTAAGCTGTTTGCACCTGACTTTTAACAAGGCTGATTAGCCTCAAAAATCACAATGTTCAAACAATCTTATTGACGCAGCGTGAACTAATTGGTATAATTTTACTAAATTCATAGTAACAGGCGATGGAGTTCGCCATAAATCCGTTTTGACGGTAATGACTCCTACCATTTATGGTAGGAGTCTATTTTTTTTCATCGTTATCATAGCCACTATAGGTGCGGTCTTAGCTTAATCGCTAAATTAAATCATAAGGAGGAAAAGAAATGGCTCAAAAAATAGCCGCTATCCATGCATTAGAAATTCTTGATTCACGTGGTAACCCTACTGTTAGAGTGAATGTAAAACTGGATAATGGTATTACAGCGTCTGCTTCTGTACCATCCGGGGCATCCACAGGAGAAAATGAAGCCGTGGAACTTAGAGACGGAGATAAAAAGCGCTACGGGGGAAAAGGTGTTCTAAAAGCTGTTGACAATGTTACCAGTAAGATCGCTCCCCAACTGATCGGTGAGTTTGTTACAGAACAGTCTAAAATCGATAACAGGATGCTTGAGCTTGACGGAACTTTGACTAAAGCTGCCTTAGGGGCAAATGCGATACTAGGTGTTTCGATGGCAGTCGCTAAAGCGGCGGCGTTAGCAGAAGCATTACCCTTATATACCTACTTGGGGGGAAGCCTGGCAAATCGCTTGCCTGTCCCCATGATGAATATCTTAAATGGCGGAAAGCATGCTGACAATAGCGTTGATTTTCAAGAATTTATGGTGATGCCAATCGGTGCACCGACATTCGCCGAAGCTTTACGATATGGTGCTGAGACTTTTCATGCCTTAAAGAAAATACTTGGACAAAAAGGTTATAGTACGAATGTTGGTGATGAAGGCGGTTTTGCGCCTAATCTAGAGAGTAATGAGGAGGCCTGTGAAGTTATCCTTGAAGCCATCCAACAGGCCGGCTTTGTGCCAGGCACTGATATTGCCCTGGCACTTGATCCGGCAGCGAGTTCCTTTTTTGAACAAGGGAAATATCATTTAGCTAAGTCAGGTCAAGGGCAAAAGAACAGTCGTGAAATGACTCAATTGTATAAAGCCTGGATTGAGAAATATCCGATTGTTTCGATTGAAGATGGTCTGGATGAAAATGATTGGGCAGGATTTTGTGAACATACGGCTGTTTTAGGCGATAAGGTCCAAATTGTTGGTGATGATATTTTTGTTACCAATACTCAGTTTATTACCCGTGGTATCCATGAGAAAACGACCAATGCAGTCTTAATTAAGCTGAACCAAATCGGGACAGTCACAGAAACCATTGCCGCAATCCAGTTATGCCGTAAAGCTAATTGGGGATATATCATTTCACATCGCTCCGGAGAAACAGAAGACACCTTTTTAGCGGACTTTGCAGTAGCCATGGGCGGTGGGCAAATTAAAACCGGCTCGGCTTGCCGGAGTGAGCGGGTGGCTAAATATAATCGGCTGCTGGAGATTGAAGCGGAACTTGGGGCCTCTGCCCTATTTACCAATCCATTCGATAAGGCACTGTGATGTCGGGAACCTTGGCGTAGGGAGTTCATATATGTTACTGCTGGTGTATGGTTATTTGTTTAATTTCTTTTTTTATTCTGTGTCGGTATTTATAGCACTGTTGATCATAGGGAAGCTCGGCAAAGTTCGTCCCAGTGGCTGGCAGGAACGGGCTGTTATGGCTGTAGTTTGCGGGGCAGGAGAGTCATGCAAACTCATAAGGTTATCAGCAAACATCCCTACCGGATTCCAGTAGGGATGTTGTTCATGTGGGTAATTCAACTGATCAACAAATATTGGTGAATAATTCGCCGGAGTCTTCCTTGGGGATTATAACTCTACGAATGATGCGAATCAGGGGCCGGTTTAATCTTAAACCAAACAGCATACATCGTAGGCAGCACCAGCAGGGTCAAGATTGTGGCTCCTAACAATCCACCGGCAATAGCTACAGCCATCGGACCCCAGAAGTTGCTTGAAATCAATGGGACCATTCCTAAGATGGCCGCTGCTGCAGTCAGCATGATTGGCCGAAAGCGCAGCACGGCGGAGTCAATGATGGCATCCCATGGGGTTTCACCAGACTTTATATGCTGCTGAATTTGATCAAGGAGTATGACGGAGTTACGAATGATCATTCCGCTTAGTGCCAGAATTCCCAGTTCAGCGACAAAGCCCATCGAGCGCATGGTGATCAGCATGGACAGGCTGACTCCGATGATTCCTAGCGGAGCCGTCAAAATAGCCAGTACCATCAAGGAAATGTTTTGCAGCTGCAGCATCAGGAGTATGACGATGACGATGATCATGACCGGAACTGGCCGCAGTAGAAATTCCATGGAAGTTTTGCTCTTTTCTAAGGAACCGCCGATATCAATACGATACCCGGCCGGTAAATTGGCCCGCAATGCTGTCAGGCTTTCATAGACTTGCTGGGTAGCATCATTGCCGGTTATACCGGGAACAACATCGGCTTGCACCGTAATGGTCGGCTTCAAATCGCGGCGCCAGATGAGGCCGTCTTCAGCGTCATAACTGATTTTCGCAATTTGCTCCAAGGGAATAAACTTGCCATTGCCAATATGAACCGGCATGTCTTTCATGCTGGAAAGATCCTTTCGGTTTTGCGCATCCAGTCGGTAGACAATACTGATGGTTTTGTCTTTTTCATAATACTCGGCAATCGCAGCTCCGGACAACTGCGTTTGTAAATCCAGAGCCAGACTTTGGCTGTTGAGACCAAGCATTCTGGCTTTATCCTGGTCAACAGCCAAATGCATGACTTTACTTTTTTCGTTCCAGTCATAATTAATATTTTTCAGGTTAGGATTGCCGGTCATTTGCTGACTAACCTGGCCGGCGATTTCCCGGATTTTGTCATGATCATAGCCTGACACCCGGATCATAACAGGATAAGGGGAAGGCGGACCTGTTTGAATGAGCTTGACATTTCCGCGTACATTTGGAAAATCATTGGAAAATGTTTGCATGATTTTATTTTGCAAGGCATCACGAGCTTCCAAATCTTTGGCTACAATGACAAATTGAGCATAATTGGTTGCCGGCAATTTTGGATCCGTTGTCAGCACAAACCTTGGGGCACCTTTACCGACATAGTAGCTGTAGTTTTCAATGTTTGGATCACCGCTCAGACTTTCGGCAAACTTTTGAGCTTCCTGATCGGTTGCTTTCAGTGACGAACCTTCCGGTAAAGTCATTTCAACTAAAATTTCCGGACGTACTGAAGGAGGGAAGAATTCCTGTTTAACAAATTTTAATAAGCCAAGCGAGCCAATAAAGCAGAGGGCTGTTATTCCCAGCACCAGTTTCTGATTCTTCAAGCACCAGGTCAGGATGCGCCGAAACCACTGATAAAATTTGGAATTGTAGCCATCATGACCGTTGTCTGCCGTGTGTTTGGGCTTGATTAATTTATAGCCTAACAGCGGTGTAACCAGTACGGATACCAGCCAGGAAATCAGCAGTGAAATTGTAATTACGGTAAATAGGCTGCTTGTGAATTCAGCCGCCGAACCTTTTGAAAAACCTACTGGGATAAAACCGGCGCAAGTGATCAAAGTACCTGTCAGCATAGGAAAGGCTGTGGCCTGGTAAGCATAGCAGGCTGCTTCAAATCGTCCCCAGCCTTGTTCTAACTTGACGGTCATCATTTCAACGGCAATAATCGCATCGTCCACCAGCAAGCCTAACGATATGATTAATGCACCCAGCGAAACCTTGTGCAAGTCAATACTAAATATTTGCATACCGACAAAAATTCCTGCGATTACGAGGGGAATGCACAGTGCAACGACAATTCCTGAGCGGACTCCCAGGCTAAGGAAGCTGACAATCAGCACGATGATAATGGCTTCCTTTAAAGATTTTACAAATTCACCAATTGACTCTTTTACTACTTCAGGTTGATCCGATACGGAATGAATCTCCAGTCCCAGCGGCAAATCCTGTTTTACTTTTGTGATTGTCTGATCAAGATTTGATCCCAGCGTTAAAATATTGCCGCCTTTTTCCATGGAAACAGCAATTCCAATTGCCGGCTGGCCGTTAAAGTACATTTTCGGGTCCATCGGTTCCGCATAGCCGCGTTTAATGAGGGCGATATCTTCTAAGCGAAAGGTGCGGTCATTGGCCCGAATGGGCAAATTTTTCAATCCGTCCATATCTTCAAACATTCCGGATACCCGCAGGTAGACATTATCGCTAGACGTTTCGATCATGCCGGACGGGCTCATTGTGCCTTGCGTTTTTATGGCAGAGGCAATGCCATTAGGGTCTAGGCCTAATTGGGCAAGCTTGCTGCTTTCGATTTCAATATAAATTTTCTCAGGTTGCACTCCGATAAGCTCAACTTTTTTTACGGTTGGCACACCCAGCAAGATTCTGCGGATTTCTTCCGCTTTTTCCCGCATCTCTTCGTAAGTGAATCCATCCGAAGTGAGTGCGTAAATATTGCCGTACACGTCGTCAAAGCGATCATTAAAAGACGGACCGACAACGCCCTGCGGTAAAGTACCTTTCATGTCATTCACCATATTACGGACTTCAAGCCAGGTAGGACGGATGTCTTTTTCGCTAAGCGATTCCTTTAAGTTTACGTAAATAACCGCTTGCCCTGGCTGGGAATAGCTTTTTAAATAATCCAGTCCAGGCGTATCCTGGAGTTTTTTTTCAATTTTATCTGTGACCTGTTCTTCCACCTGTTTAGCACTGGCTCCAGGCCAAGCTACTGATACAATCATGGTGCGGATGACAAAATCAGGATCTTCCATACGTCCCAGTTGTTGATAAGAAAAGATTCCTGCAAGAAAGGCGAGTACCACAAAGAAGTAGACGAGCTGTTTGTGATTCAGGGCCCACTCGGTTAAATTTAATTTACTCATTGTCGTACCCTCTGACCTTCCCGTAATTTTTGCACACCGGCAGTTACGTATACATCGCCGTTTTGCAGCCCTTCAAGGACTTGAACCTGCTGGTCGCCGAAAGCACCGACTTTGATTGGACGCAGATGAACGACACCGTCTTGCACAACCCAAACGTTTGGCACATCACCTGTCTGGTAAATCGCTGTCAGCGGAATCGTGACCGCTTTTTGGCCTGTTGGATTGGAAACCGTTACATTGGCGGTCATGCCCAAGTGAACTGTTGCGGGAAGATCGGCTAAACTAATTCTGACTTTATAGGTTCTTGTTGTTTTATCGGCTACCGGTGAAACTTCCCGGACCGCTCCCGTACTGGTTACACCGGGCAGTGCCCAAAAGCTAACCTCGACCTGGCTGGCACTGCGAATTTCATCAACCCGGCTTTCGGGGACATTTATTTCGATCTCCCGTTCGTTGCCTTTTACAAGTGTGATTACAGGCTGTCCCGCGCTTACGACTTGTCCGGCTTCTGCGTTAATACCGGCAATCACTCCGTCGGCATCTGCTGTCAATAAGCTGTAGCCTAACTGGTTGGAGCCTTGCGTATATTGTGCGGCTGCTTGCCGGGTGGCCGCTGCGGCAACTTGATAAGCATTTTCATACTGATCAAGCTGCATTTTGCTTACGGCACCTTGTTCATATAATTTCCGGTAACGGGCTAAATTGGCTTCGGCCAGGCTTAATTGAGAGTAGGCTGACTCTACTTGTGCCGAACTGATATTCACGGTCTGCTGAATATCTTTTGCGTCAATTTCCAGCAAAGCATCACCTGGCTGTACAAAGCTGCCGACATCAACGTTTCGCCTGATAATTTTGCCGCTTACCTGAAAAGCAAGCTGGGTTTCATAGCGTCCGCGAACTTCCCCCGAGTAGTTGGCTGTTTGATTGGCGGCAGTGGCATTGACGGTCTGGGTGCGGACAAGAAGTGCCTGGTCTTGCGGCAACTCTGCCTTGGAGCATCCAGCCAGCATTATGGACAAACAAAGAGTAAACAAAGCCGCAGCCTTCGTGTAACTCTTGTTTAAGCTTGTGAATTGCAGCATCATAAATACCCCCGTAAACTTTATTGGTTTTTGAGTTTCCGCACATAGACACTCTTTAAATCCTATTCGGCCTTCTAGTGCTTAATGATTCCATTCAAGATAAAATCGATTAGTACTCCGGTAGATTTTGGCTCAGTGTATTGTCGCAGAAACCCGGTGCGCGCAACTGTGAAGGATTGGAATAGTTTTAATCCGGCGTAGGCTGTAATCTCTTCATCAACGTCGCGGAAGGCCCCCTTGGTTTTTCCATCCCGGATAATATTTACAATCAGCGAAATGACTTCTTCGTCAATGATCTCCCGATAACTTTTGTCCGATAAGGACCAATCCATTTCGTATTCTTTGAGCACCTTAGAAATAAAGTGATCTTGATTGAAATAGGATACTGCATTCTGGATTAACTGAGTCAATTTCTCAATAGGATCAGCAATGGATTCAATTTGTGCGAACAGCATCTGGGTTGCTTTTTTGCACTCGCGTATTACAAGGGACCGGAACATGTCCTCTTTGTTCTCAAAATGTTGGTAGATGGTTTTTTTAGAAATCCTACAGTCGGCACTGATTTCATCCATCGTTGTTTTCTTAAAGCCATATTGCTCAGCCCGTTCCTTGGCTTTATCCAGAATGAGATTTTTTGTGTCGTCCATGCATTTGCCTCCTCGAAAGTTACACAAGATTTCCAGATTATTCATTACTTGAATACTATTTTAGTATTTTAGTTTCCGTTTGTCAAATCTTTTTGCTAAGGGAACGGAGCTATTGACACGCCTCTAAGACAATAGTAATGTAGATTTGAAAGTGAGTTTGCCAATAAAAGGCAGAGAAAAGTAAAGAGCAGAATCTATCGCAGCATCATTGCAAGGGCAAAGTGCAACCTGTGCCCTGCTGAGCTTGCGGAGGTTTATAAAGGGGCGCTTATGGAATCTTTTTATCTTGTACTGACACAATTGGAGATTTTCACTGTCATCATTGCCATCGGCATTTTGGGCATTCACACAAAAGCTTTAAATGAAAAAACTTTAAGTGATTTATCCAGGCTGATCATGCGCCTAATTCTGCCTATTATGATTTTTCATAAATCTATCAATGGGGCAACACGTGCCGACATGCTTTCGTGTTTTTCGGAGGTTGTTTTGTCCGCGTTTTTCATGTTTGGAGTGCTTTTTGTTACTGGTTTTTTGCTTAGACGGATATTTTCTTTACAAGGAAATTATGGGCGTGTGTTTCATGCTTCCACCATGTTCGGGAATGTGGGCTTTATCGGAATTCCGCTGATACTAGGTATTCTGCCGGAGCGCGGCATGCTGTATATGGCTCTGTTTACGATTATTGATCAGGTGCTGCTTTGGAGTATCGGTTTTCATCTGACTTTGCCGCAGAGAAAACTGGAGCATAGTTCTTTAACGGCAAACCTTAAGAACATCGTAAATCCAGCAATGCTGGGGATTCTTCTGGCTATTCTTTTTGTTTTGATGGAATGGAAATTGCCTGCTACATTAAATAAAGCACTGGGTGTTGTTGGCGATACGACAACCCCGCTATCACTGATCTACATTGGCGGAACCTTTTGCTTTTGCAATGCCAGAAAATTTTTAACCAAAATAGAATACTATGCGATTGCCGGTATGAAAATGATCGCGGCTCCCTTGTTCATCTTCGCAGTGTTGCGGTTTTTTGATGTACAGCCGGAGATTATTACCTTCATTACCCTGCTTGCCGGAATGCCCAGTATGACAGCGATTGCCATGTTTGCGCGGATAAATGAGTCTGATGAAAGCTGCGCAGTCGGTGCTATTATGATGACGACAATTTTGTGCCTAGTTACACTGCCGTTGATTGCTTATCTCACAAGCTATTGATCACCGGGCCTAGTGCCTGAAAGGGCAACGAAAGGATTCCTATCACATGTGATAGGAATCCTTTCGTTATCATCATCTCATTTTACTTGAGCGACTTTGCTGAATACTGGTCAAGAATATCTTGAAATTCTTGTATCCCTGAGCGGCTAATATACTGATTCATGCTTTCGCCAGCTTTACCATTCAGCTTAAAAGTATCTATCAATTTAGCAAGGACCATTGGGATGTCTTCAGCGGCAACGCGGCCCGCAAGCTTTGTAGCAAAACCTGCCTGGGGTCCGAGTGATCCTCCTAAAGAAATTTCAAAGCCTTCCCGAGTATTATTGTCAGGGTCAAGGACCAAAACTCCTTGAAGTCCAATGTCGGCAATTTGAGTCTGACCGCAGGCATTCGGACAACCACTCATGTGAATTCGAACGGGGGTATCTAAGGCCAGTGTTTGATCCAGATATTCAGTAATCACTTTTAATCTGTCTTTGGTTTCCACAATCGCTAAATTGCAATAGCGATTACCTGTGCAGGATACGGCGTGACCAATAAAGTTTTTCGGATTCCAGGATAAGCGTTGTAATATGCTTTCTTCAATAATTCGAGGAATTTTATCATCCGGAATATTAGCAAGGATGATATTTTGCGTGTTGGTAGTAAGGAGTGAACCGTCCCCATAATAGGAGGCTAAATGCCCAAGCTCTTTTAAATCAACGGCAGCCAGTTCGCCGGCTGGAACATTTAAACCGATATAGGATTTACCGGGTTGTTTTTGCTTGTGTATTCCAAAATAAAAGCCGCCATTCCAATGGGATATATAGTCCTGTCCGGCAGTCGGCAACTCACCAGTTAGTTTAGTCAGCTCGTTGCGAATTTTGCCAATTCCCCAATCCGCAACGAGAAATTTTAGTCTGCAATGATAACGTTTTTCTCTGGCACCATAGTCACGAAAAATTGCGGCTATTGCACCAGCGACCGCAAGGGTTTTATCAGGCTGAACAAAAACATCCAGTTTTTTGGCCGGAAAGGGGGTGGCAGATAAGCCGCCGCCGACAAACACGTGAAAGCCTTTGACAATATTGCCATTAATTTTTTTAGTTGCAGGAACAAAAGCTAAATCGTTAATTTCAGCGTGTCCAGCATTATAAGGGCTGGCTGAAATAGAAATTTTAAACTTTCTTGGTAGATTGGAAAATAAACGATTCTCTTGGAAAAATTGAGATATTTCCGTTACTAATGAAGAGGTATCAAATAATTCATCAGGATCAATACCGGCTAGCGGATTGCCAATTACTGTTCGCGGACAATCACCGCAGGCTTCTGTGGAACTAAGTCCAACAGAGGACAAACGATGAAAAATATCCGGTAGGTTTTCAATTCTAATCCAGTGAAATTGTATCGCTTGACGGCTTGTTATTTGAAGCTTTCCTCGGGCATAATCTGTAGCAATCTGTGACAGAATTGCCGCCTGCTTAGAGTTTAAACGGCCACCGGGGAGCTTAACACGCATCATGAAATATCCTTCAGATTTTGGCTTTTGAACATATACGCCAGCCCATTTTAAAAGGTCTAAGTCATCCGGATTGATCGCGGCGAAGCCTTGTTGAGCAAAGCCTGTTATTTCTTTTAAAATATCCAGCCCGTCTTTTTTTAGCTTTATGAGTTCCAGCTTATTTAATTTCGCTGTATCCTGACTCCATAAATGATCCATCCAAACCCCTCTTTTCTAGCTAAGCCTGCATAGATAGCTCAAATTTCCGGTAAGGCTTTTGCTTTGCATGATGCGACTAATATAATGGATACCAGGAATTTTGTCTGTGATTTATATTACGGCGGAGATAAGAGGTTCTGAGAACGAATTGACTGAAGGGCCTGGAGGAATCATAATCGGGATGTGGATGTGTCGGGTTTGCCAATTTGTGTGATTTAAATCATGGATTGCAATTGGCGGTTTGGTTAAAATAGACACAAAAGGACAAAGGTGGGAGAGTCGTTATGAGTGTTAAAGTGACTGAATGGGTAACCTGGGTAGGCAAAATCGACTGGGAATTAAAGAAGTTTCATGGTGAAGAATACTCAACTCATAAGGGGTCGACCTATAATGCCTATCTCGTTCGGGATGAGAAGAATGTGCTGATCGATACCGTTTGGCGGCCGTTTACCCATGAGTTTATCGAAAAGCTGCAGGACGAAATTGCTTTAGAGAAAATTGATTATATTGTCGTCAATCATGGTGAGGTGGATCATAGCGGGGCGCTGCCTGAACTCATGAGGCTAATTCCGGACGTACCTATTTATTGTACCGCTAATGCAGTAAAATCACTGAAAGGTCAGTACCATCAGGAATGGAATTTCCATGTCGTAAAAACCGGTGATCGATTGAGTTTAGGCCAAAAGGAACTGATCTTTATCGAAGCGCCCATGCTTCACTGGCCGGATAGTATGATGTGTTATCTGACCGGTGAAAACATTTTATTTAGCAATGATGCTTTTGGCCAGCATTATGCCTCGGAATATCTGTTCAACGATTTAGTGGATCAGCCTGAACTTTATCAGGAATGTATTAAGTATTATGCCAATATCCTGACTCCTTTTAGCAAACTGGTTGATCGTAAAATTAAAGAGGTCGTAGGGTTCAATCTTCCTGTAAGCATGATTTGCCCCAGTCATGGTGTACTATGGCGGGATAATCCGCTCCAGATCGTGACCCAATATACTGAGTGGGCTGCAGATTATCAGGAAAATCAAATTACAATCTTATACGATACCATGTGGGATGGAACGCGTAAAATGGCTGAAGCCATAGCGGCAGGAATAAAAGCAGCGGACGCGGCTGTTCAGGTAAAATTGTATAATACCAGCCGCAGAGATAAAAACGATATTATTACGGAGGTCTTTAAATCCAAAGCCATTTTGGTGGGATCTCCGACTGTGAATAAAGGAATTCTATCTTCTGTTGCCGGGATTTTGGAAGAGATTAAAGGGCTATCTTTTAAAAACAAAAAAGCCGCTGCTTTCGGTACCTATGGCTGGAGCGGAGAATCAGTCAAAATCCTGAATCAAATCCTTAATGAAAGTGGTTTCCAGGTTGTTCATGACGGATTAAAAGGATTATGGAATCCTGATGAAAATACAGTCAATCAATGCAACCAGTTTGGTGAAAGCTTTGTGGAAAACTTAAAATAGACCTAACATAAACCTAACATAAACCTAACATAAACAGACCGGACTATTCGTTGGAATAGTCCGGTCTGTTTATGTTAAGCCTTTCGTTGCATAAAAGCGGCGTTTCATGATTTCTTAAGTTTCCCCGGGCATCAGAGAACTCGGTAAAGTTCTTGCCATCAGTTAATTGTTCCCTAAGGATTCTTTCATTAGCTTGATAAAGGCTACAGCTGCTTTAGAAAGGTATCTGCCTTTGCTATAAGCGACGATGACGGTACGAACCGGAGCCGGTGCAAGGGAAAAATAGCACGGATTTTTATTTAGATTGCTGGCACGAACCAGGGTATCAGGCAATAAAGCCGCACCCATTCCCGCTCCCACTAACGCTTGGGCGGCATTCATACTTTGGGTTTCCAGCAAAATACGCGGCTTGAAATGAGCATTGTTACATAATTCAAATAAGGTGCGATGCAGCTTTTGGCCTTGATCCATGAGAATAAACGGTGTGTCATGAATATCCTGCAGTTTAATCGGCGGTGGATTGTGATAATCTCCCGGTTGACGCTGTAATTTTATACAGAGTGGATGATGAGGCGGTAAAGCAAGAAGCAGCTCTTCCTGGAACAATTCTTCATAGTCAAAGAGTTTGGTATTAATCGGTGACAGTGAAATCGAAAAATCTGTTTGGCCATTTAAGGCAAGCTCTTCTAATTGCCGGGTGGTATCTTCTTTTAAAATAAGCTCCACACCGGGAAATTTTTGTTCGAATACCGGGATAATCTGCGAGAGCAAATAGGTACTGCGGAAAGGGGAACTTCCGATAATTAAACGGCCCCGCCGTAAATTGGCAATATCATCAATCTTATTTATAAATTGATCACTGACATCAAGAATTTTTCTGGCCGTCTCGAGATACAACTCACCGACATAGGTGAGCTGCAGCGGTGTACAGCTTCGATCAAATAAAGGAAAACCAATCTTTTCCTCCAGCTTAAGTATGAACTGACTTAACGATGGCTGGGAAATATACAGCTTCTTGGCAGCTAAAGAAAAACTTTTTTCTTCAGCTACTTTAAGAAAGTATTTTAAATGGCGGTACTCCATTTCCGGTTACCTCTCTGCATCTATATAAGTAAATGCCTATAATGGTTATATGATTTTTCATATTATACTTATTTATCAGTATAATTTATACTTTAAATTGTGTAAAGGCATTCACAGCGCGCTGTCAATACAAAAAACAGATTATTCAAAATAAAAAAACTATAGCGGGAGGTTGGGACATGAATCGTTTCGTTCGAGGCGTCATTGTTATCGTCCTTATGGCCGTTCTTTGGTATCTTCCTATACCGCAGGGGTTGTCTTTGCAAGCTTGGCATTTATTTGCCATATTTGCGGCCACCATTCTTGGCTTTATCCTGCAGCCGATACCGCTGGGCGGGGTAGCGATTACAGCGATTGCTCTTTGTGGCTTAACTGGAGTCTTAAAACCGCAGGATGCTTTATCTGGTTTTAGTAATACGACGGTCTGGCTGATTGTATCTGCCTTTCTTTTTGCCAAAGGATTTATTAAAACAGGGCTTGGCCGTAGAATTTCTTATAAATTAATTGAGTTATTCGGAGATAGCACATTAAAACTTGGCTATACCTTGGCCATTAGTGATTTTATTATCAGTCCGGCGACACCCTCCAATACCGCTAGATCCGGTGGGATTATGTTTCCGATTGTGCGCAGCCTGGCATCCGCTTTTGGTTCCGAGCCAGGGCCGACCGCAAGAAAGATCGGGGCCTATATTTTGGTAACCTCTTTCCAGGCCGATGCTCCCATTGCGGCGGCTTTTTTAACAGCCTGTGCACCCAACCCGCTGATGGCGACTTTAGCGATGAAGACTGCAGGGGTGGATCTGAACTGGGGAACATGGGCTCTCGCTGCGATTGTACCCTGTATATTGTCGCTCTTAATTATTCCTTACTTTATTTATAAGACTTATCCGCCAGAAATTAAGAAGACGCCGGAAGCTCAACAAATAGCCCGTCAGGAACTTGCTAACATGGGAACCATGACGAAAGCCGAAAAAATTATCAGCGGTGTTTTTATTGGGGCCTTGCTGCTATGGAGTACGTCCCAATATACCAAATTGGACGCCACCATTGTTGCCTTGTTTGGCGTAGCGGTGATGCTGATCACAGAGGTTTTGACATGGGACGATGTCTTAGGGGAAAAGGGAGCCTGGGATGGGATGATGTGGATGGGCGGGATTGTCGGTCTGGCTGATTCACTCAATAAAGTTGGCTTTATTCCCTGGTTTGCGAAAAGTGTTACTGGAATGCTGGGCGGCATATCCTGGATTCCGACGCTGGCTGTTCTGTTTATTGTTTATATGTACAGTCACTATGCGTTTGCCAGTTTATCGGCACATGCCACCGCGATGTATGCGGCGTTTCTGGCTGTAGCGGTAGGCGCAGGAGCACCTCCCTATCTTGCGGCCATGGGGCTTGCCGTATTATCCAATCTGATGGCAGGGCTTACGCATTATGCAACAGGAGCAGCGCCGATCTATTTTGGAACAGGTTTTATTGATCAAAAAGACTGGTGGCGAATCGGTTTTACATCATCTGTCGTGAATTTTTTGATCTGGATTGGTGTTGGAGCAGTCTGGTGGAAAATCATTGGTCTTTGGTAGATTAACAAGTTACTGCAGGGGCTTGGAAGGGCAGCCCTAAGCGTATTCCCTAACAAACCTATTATGACAACAGAAAGAGGTTGATGTTTATGACAAAGGATGAAGCTGTAGCCCGTCTAACGGATATAATTGCCAAATTTGTGGATTATACAGGAAAAGTCTTACCGGACGATGTGAAAAAGAAGTTACGCGAACTGGGAGATCAGGAAGATACTCCTTTGGCCATGGCAATTTATGAGGCAATGTTCAAAAATCAAGAACTTGCCCGGCAATTAAATCGTCCTAGCTGCCAGGATACAGGAGCAATTCAGTTTCTACTCAAATGTGGTGCCAAATTTCCTTATCTGGGTGAACTGGAATCGATTTTGCGGGAAGCCGTGATACAGGCCACTAAGAATGCACCGCTGCGTCATAACAGTGTAGAAACCTTTGATGAATATAATACAGGCAAGAATATCGGCAAAGGAATTCCAACTATTTTCTGGGATATTGTTCCTGACAGCGATCAGCTTGAGATCAATACCTATATGGCCGGCGGCGGCTGTAGCCTGCCCGGCAAAGCGATGGTACTCATGCCCGGTGAGGGCTATGAGGGTGTCACCCGCTTTGTCATGGACATTATGACAAGCTATGGTCTCAATGCCTGTCCGCCGCTATTAGTGGGTGTCGGAATCGGAACCTCTGTGGAAACGGCTGCCCTGCTTTCGAAAAAAGCCCTGATGCGGCCGCTTGGTACACATAATCCCAATGAACGTGCCGCTGCAATGGAAAAACTATTAGAAGAGGGTATTAATCAAATCGGCTTGGGGCCGCAGGGGCTTACAGGAAAAAATTCTGTACTGGGTGTTCATATTGAAAATACGGCAAGGCACCCGTCCGTTATTGGCGTAGCCGTCAATGTTGGCTGCTGGTCACATCGGCGTGGTCATATCGTATTTGACCGGGAGCTACATTATACTATTGATTCTCATACGGGGGTGGAGCTATAATGGCAAAGAAAATTTTGACAACACCAATTACAGCAGAAGATTTAGCCGATATTCATGTAGGCGATATTATATATTTGAATGGTCATATTACGACTTGCCGCGATGTGGCCCATCGCCGGCTTATTGAAGAAGGCAGAAAATTGCCGGTCGATTTAGATGGCGGCGCGATTCTTCATGCCGGTCCCATTATTAGAACGTTAAGTGAAGATCAGTATGAAATGGTATCGGTCGGACCTACGACGAGTATGCGGATGGAAAAATTTGAAGAGGAATTTATAAAAGAAACCGGTGTCAAACTCATTGTCGGTAAAGGCGGTATGGGCGAAGGGACGATGAGAGGCTGTCGCGACTACAAGGCACTTCACGCTGTTTTTCCTGCAGGCTGTGCTGTCGTTGCCGCCACCTGTGTCGAAAAGATTGAGGAAGTCAACTGGAAAGATCTCGGCATGCCTGAAACACTATGGACCTGCAAGGTGAAAGAATTTGGTCCGCTGATTGTTTCGATTGATACGCATGGCCGTAATCTGTTTGAAGAAAACAAAGTCACTTTCAATCAGAGAAAAGAAGCAGCCATTGCTGAAATTTGCAAGCAGGTGAGTTTTATTAAATAAAGGATTTATAAAGAAAATGCAAGAATCACGAAAAAAGTGATTCTTGCATTTTTTACAAAAAATCTAAAGCGATATCGTCGGTAGAGAAAGGGGACTTTAGGAGATGCGACTCGAAATTTCCGATTCAGTTGTGCTTATTATTGATATTCAGGAAAAACTATTCCCCCATATGTCTCAGCGAGAGGAACTCAGGGAAAAAAACGTAACCTTGCTGGCCGGAACGGCGTCTCTCGGCGTTCCCCGGCTGGCTGCCAGGCAATATCCTCAAGGTCTTGGGGACATGATTGAGCCGATCCGGCCTTATTTTCCAGCCGGCTGCTGGGATAAGACAACCTTCAGCTGCTGCGGCAGTGAGCCTCTCATGGCCGAATTACGCGCCGCCGGCAGGAAAAACGTCATTATCGCGGGTATCGAGACCCATATCTGTGTTCTCCAGACGGTGGTTGATCTGAAAGAACTAGGTTTTTTACCTGTGGTTGTTGTGGATGCGGTTTCTTCACGGAAAGAGCGCGATACCGAGATTGGCTTGCGACGAATGGAACAGGAAGGCGCGGTTTTAACGACAGTGGAATCCATCTTGTTTGAACTGTGCCGGCAGGCTGGCTCCGAGACCTTTAAAACGATTTCCCGATTGGTAAAATAGGTCGCAGCCATTATTGACTTTTTCGCAAGAATTTTAAATGTGAATTAATTTTGTCTATCAGGCGAAAGAGCGCAGGGAGGTTCGGGAATGGAATTAAGGCAAATCGAATACTTTTGCATGGTTGCAAAATTGAGCAGTTTTACTAAAGCTGCAGAGGAATTACATATTGCCCAGCCCTCCATCACCCAGGCCATTCGCAAGCTTGAAGAGGAATTGGGAATCCAATTATTTGATCGCTGTAAAAAGCGGATTCTACTTACTGATGAGGGAAGCGCCTTCTATGCCCGGATGGAAATTTTGCTGCGGGATTTGGATCAGGCTGTTCAGGAAATTCACGACTTTAACGAGCTGCGCAAAGGTACGTTGAAAGTGGGCGTGCCGCCGATGATTGAGGCTTATTTATTTCCCGATATATTTTCTTGTTTTAAGAGACAATATCCAGGGTTGAATTTAATTGCCTTTGAAGAAAGCTCTTCCTTAGATGCTGCCGGAAAATTGGAGAAAAATGAACTGGATCTGGCCATTATTATTTTGCCTGAACACTCAGATACACTGAAAACATTGTGTATGATTCAGGAACAATTACTATTATGCATGCATACGAAACATCCTTTAGCGAACCACCAGACTGTTAGTTTTGATCAACTGAAAAATGAACAGTTTATTTTGCTGAAAGAAGGTTCCTATCAGCATCATGTTACTGTTAGCCGCTGTCGGCGGAAAAATTTTTTGCCTAATACCATATTTTCGTCGAATCAAATTACAACCATCAAGGGGCTGGTCGCTAACGGTGTGGGAATTTCATTATTAATGGAAATGGTGGTACGAAATGATCCGGAAATTGCGGTAGCCTCTTTGGCTGAACCGATTTGCTTTGATATTGGCTTGGCTTGGAAAAAGGAGAAAACCCTGTCTGTTGCGGCGGAAACCTTCGTTAAGTTTATCGAGCAGCGCTATAAAAGTGGCTAAAGGTTTCCAGACCATGTAATAGATACAAATGCCTGCTTTTTGGATGAGAAGCAGGCTTGATTTTTTACAATGATAGGAGCAACCTATGAGTTGATTCATGATCGCTATTTTATTTTTTTTATGTACCATGCTAAGGTATAGATTAAGTGAATGAAGGAATCGTGAATAAGTTTCTAAAGGTGAGGGAGGAAAATACATGATAACAGAAGCTGTCAAAAAACTGATTCGTGATTGTGTAGGACCTGAAAATGTACTCGAATCCAGTATCGATCGCTTTGGTTATTCCTATGATTCATCGTTTATTCCTATGGCAAAAGAACATATACCTGAGCTGGTGGTTCTTCCAAGTACGACTGAAGAGGTGGCAAAAGTGATGGCCATTGCCCATCAATACGCTATTCCGGTTACTCCACGCGGTACGGCCAGCGGACGGACCGGTGGCTGTATTCCTGTTGCAGGTGGTCTGTCGCTGGCGCTTACCCGGATGACCAAAGTTTTGGAGCTTGACGAGCGCAATATGATGGTAACGGCTGAGGCCGGAGTGAGAACCATAGATATTTATCATACCTGTGCGCAAAAAGGCTTATTTTTTCCGCCTGATCCTGCAAGCTGGAAATATTCTACCATTGGAGGCAATATCGGTGAAAATGCCGGCGGAATGCGCGCTGTTAAGTATGGAGTAACCAGCAATTATGTGATGGGATTAGAGGTCGTGCTGGCGGATGGTACGGTTCTTCATACCGGCGGAAAAGCCATTAAAAATGTGACCGGCTATAACCTAACCCAGTTGTTCACCGGCTCGGAAGGGACGCTTGGGATTATTACCAAAGTGCTGCTAAGGCTAATTCCAATGCCTAAAGCGCGCAACACCCTGCAACTTATGTTTGGCTCTTTGGATAATGCCTGTAATACCATCCACCAGATGCTCATGAGCGGATTAGTTCCGGCAGCAGCCGAACTTATGGATAAAATCAGTTTGCAGGCTGTGGCACGGCATCGAAAGCTTGATATTAGCCCCGATATTGAAGCCTGCGTTGTCTTAGAGATTGACGGAGATACACAGGCTGATTTGCTCAAACAAGCGGAACGGATTTCAGCTATTGCGCACAGCTTGCAGGTGATCGAAGTACGGATCGCCCAGTCAGCCCAAGAAGTGGATGAAATCTGGGCCATCCGCCGGGGATTAAGCTCGGCGATCGGGGCTATGGCACCAAACCGGTTTGGTGAGGATATCTCGGTGCCGCGTGATGCTTTTCCAAAAGCCGTCAGGCTTATCAGAGACATTGGCAAGAAATATCATCTAACCATTGCGGTCTATGGCCATGCCGGTGACGGGAACATTCATCCGTCCATCTTGTGTGACTTGTCTAAAGAAGGCGAGGAGGAAGTGGTACATAGAGCGGTAGATGAAATTTTCGATGCAGCCTTGTCGGTTGGGGGAACACTTTCCGGGGAACATGGGATCGGGCTTACCAAGCGTCCCTATATTGCCAAAGCCTTAGGGCACCCCGGTATCAGCACATTAAAGGCCGTGAAGCAGGCGCTTGATCCCAAAGGTATTCTCAATCCAGGGAAAATATGGGAATGAGGGATTTGGTATGAAAAGTCGATTGGAACATCAGCCGCTGCTTCAAGAGGTGAAAGAAATTGTCAGTCAGTGTGACCGTTGTGGTACCTGTCTTACGGTCTGCCCGCTCTATGGAATCAAAGACATTGAGTCCTCAAGTGCCAGAGGAAAAAATAATATTGCCAGAGGGATTCTTGCCGGTGTGGTCGAGGCCGACCACGAGGCGCTAAAAGCGATTAATTTTTGTTTGTTGTGCCGAACCTGCATCGATAGTTGTCCTAACAAAGTGAAAACAGATGACGCTATGATTGCTGTCAGACAGTTTTTTGCCGACAAAAACGGTTCACCGGGGATCAAGTATCAAGCGCTGGGGAGCTTAATGAAAAATCGTAAGCTGGTTAAGCTTTCGGCCGGTGCTCTTCAATTGATGCGCGGAATGAGGCTGAATCATCTGGTGCCCCATGGGATGGCTCCCCGTGAATTTACCCGGAAACAATATCTGGCAGCCTTTGCGGGTCCGGCTATTTTGGGCAGTATCCCGGGGCGAAGTCCGTTAAAGCGTAGTTTAACCGGCAAGGTTGCTTATTTTAAGGGGTGTGGCATGCAAATGCTGTTTCCGGATGCCGTACAGGAAAGTATTCGGATTTTGAGTACTGCCAGTTCGGTACAGCTAGTGAACAATGGTTGTTGTGGCTTACCTCAACTGGCTCATGGTTTGCGCAACGATTTTTTAGAAATGGCAAAAGAAACTATCGCCTTGTTTGAACAAACCGATATCATTGTCAGCGATTGTGCCAGCTGCAGTGGAACCCTGAAGCATGTTGCGGCTTATTTTGCCGGTGATCCGGCTTGGCGCGAGCGTGCAGCGGTCTTTAGTGCAAAGGTTATGGGAATTAGTGAGTATTTGTTTGAGGTGGGGTATCAGCCGCGCAATCAGAGCCAGGCTCTCATTACTTTTCATGAGCCATGCCATTTAGGCAGAGGTCAAGGCATAAAAAATCAGCCGCGTGAACTGTTAAAAGCGACCGGAAATTTCGTTGAAATGGCAGGTGCGAATAGCTGCTGTGGTGGCGCGGGATCCTTTCATATCGATTATCCGGATGTTTCCAAGCAGATTCTGGCAAAAAAACAACAAAACATTGAAGCTTCGCATGCAAACCTCGTCGTGTCGGAATGTCCAACCTGCCTTGTCCAACTAAATAAGGCAGCGGCAAATAGTGGTGGTAAATTTAAGGTGATGCATATTAGCCAGGTACTATGAGGAGATTCAGCTTTAAAATGAAGCCTGTCATTGATCAATCATGATAGGCTTCATTTTTGTTTAAGCAATTACATGCTTAAAAGCTAAAGGTGCACCATGATTGGTACTGGTAGACAGCAGTCGATGCCGTCTTTTTTATTGGAATGACAAAACTTTATTTTTAAGTTTAGCGGAAAATACCCTGTTTTGTCATAAAAAGTTCATATTGCTTTAGTATAGTAATTATGGTTAATGATAGAAATTTTTCGATAGGGAGGTGAAGCGGTAAAAGTTTTGATATGACATCGCCGAATCCTATATAGGTACGGAGGACCCAGGTTTCTGGGGTGAAGTGGTCTTGCCACGGGGTCGCCAACCCTAACCCGGCAGCTAACTTCGGAGGCAATGAGAGGCGGAAGAAATAGTTGAAAAAAATTTTAATTAAGAATATAGCATCAATCGCCATGATTTATGCATTGGTCCTGGGGGTTCCAAGCATATCTGAGGCGGCCAATATTGTCCGTTTGGGGGATCGGGGTGGGGAGGTTACCTTTATTCAGGAACGATTACAAAGCCTTGGCTATCAAATTCCGGCAGCGGATGGAATTTATGGCAGCATCACAGCGGCGGCCGTTAAAGAATTTCAATTGGACACCGGACTTGCTGCAGATGGTATTGTCGGTCAGAGAACTTGGGATGCTTTGCGGAATGGAAACAGTCAAGCGAGCCGGGGGCAGCAGAGCCGATCGCTTATTTTGAATAACATCATACAAACGGCAAAGAGTTTTCAAGGCGTTCCTTATGTATGGGGAGGAGCAACGCCTCAAGGATTTGACTGTTCAGGTTTTACGCAGTATGTGTTTAGGAAAAATGGTATTCAGTTACCCCGGACTGCTGATGCACAGTACGATTTAGGTGTTCCCGTCAGTTATAGCAGCCTGCAGCCAGGTGATATGGTTTTCTTTACAACCTATGCGCCCGGACCGTCCCATAACGGGATCTATATTGGTGACGGGTTGTTTATTAATTCTTCGTCGAGTCGCGGTGTATCTGTTGCTCGTATGGATAATGCTTACTGGTCACCCAGGTTTATTGGCGCTAAACGCATTATCAGGTAAAAAAAGGGCTGCTGGCTTTGCCAAGCAGTCTTTTTTTAAATCTAGGAATCAATAAACTTAAAAATGTAAATTACTTCATTATCATAGTGTTGAAAGCAGCTAATATTTACTTTTTTTTTACACCGCCTTTACGGCGATTCGAGGTACAATAAAACTGGTGATTTATCATTGATAATCGTATGAATCAGCTGGTTAATAGAGGCGGATAGGCCTGGAAATGCTATAGAGGTCTTAAATAGTGGGAGTGATTCAAGTATGGCGATTGAGACAGAGCGGCGTCCCGATCCGGAAGAGCTGCTGCAGCAGATTCACAAAGAAAAACGCGGAAAATTGACCGTTTTTTTGGGAGCGGCAGCCGGTGTGGGCAAAACCTACACCATGCTGGAAGCTGCACACGACCGAGTCGCCGAGGGCGTTCAGGTCGTTATCGGCTGGGTTGAAACTCATAATAGAATCGAGACCGAAAAAATAGCAGCCGGTTTGCCGCGGATAGAACCAAAGGCAATTGTTTATCGTGGAAAAACGCTGTTTGAAATGGACCTTGACGCGATCCTGGCTCAAAAACCGGAACTAGTCTTAGTGGATGAGCTGGCTCATACCAATATTCCTGGTTCGCGTCATGTCCGGCGCTTTCAGGATGTGGAGGAACTATTAAAAGCCGGCATTCATGTTTATACAACGCTCAATATTCAGCATATGGAGAGTCTGAATGATGTAGTAGCCCGGATAACCGGTGTTATTGTCCGGGAAACCGTACCGGATTCCTTTGTCGAGCAGGCTGATAATATCCAATTGGTCGATATTCCTCCTCAAGATCTGATTAAACGCTTGAAAGACGGCAAGGTTTATATGGCCGGTCAGGCGCAGCAGGCCCTGAAGAGTTTCTTTCGTCCCGGCAACATCAATGCGTTGCGGGAGCTTGCCCTTCGGTTTACTGCCAGCCGCGTCGATCAGGATATGACGGAATATATGCGCCAGCATCATATTGACGGTCCGTGGCCGGCAGCCGGCCGGGTCATGGTATGCGTCAGCGCCAGTCCATTTTCGGCGCAGCTCATCCGGGCCGCTCACAGGCTGGCCAAAGGGTTACGGGCGGATTTTTTAGCCGTTTATGTTGAGACGGCTATCCGGCGCTTTCCTATGGGAGAAAAAGAACGGGACCGTGTTTGGCGGAACTTGCGGTTAGCCGAGGAACTGGGCGGCAAAATTGTTACGGCGGCCGGCAATGACATTGTCCAGGAAATGCTGGCCGTGGCACGCAGTGAAAATGTGACGGCAGTCGTGATTGGCAAGCCGCGACATAGCCGTTGGCGGGAGTTTTGGCATGGTTCTTTAGTAGACAAGCTGATCCGCCATAGTGACGGCTTCAATGTTTATGTCATTCAAAGCAAAGCGGAAGAGGAAGAACAGTCTGCTATCAGTACGGCTCTTCCAGATGCGCCGCAAATTCCCTGGTTGTTTTTATCCGGCGGGCTGCTTATGACAGCAGTAGTCACTTTAGTTTGCTGGTGGGGAAAGGAGGAACTGGAGAAAGTCAATATTGCACTGTTGTACTTGCTGCCTGTGTTATTCAGTGCCGTCTGGTGGGGACGTTGGCCGTCCTATATCACCGCTATCCTGAGTGTTTTGATTTTCGATTTTTTATTTGTGCCGCCTGTGCTGACTTTTACCGTAATGGATGCTCGCTATTTATGGAGCTTTATCATTTTCCTGGTCATTTCTTTTGTCATTGGCGGCAGGACAGAAATGCTGCGGCGGGAAGTTCGACTGACCCGGCAACGAGAGAAAAGTATTCGTACTTTGTATGAGTTCAGCCGTCAAATTGCCGCTATTATTGATATTCAGCAAATTGCCCGGACCTTTGTACAACATACTGGAGCGGCAATGGAGCGCAATACCGTGCTGCTGCTGCCGGGAGACAGTGGAAAACTGGCCGTTGTTGGCTGGCATGAAGTGGGCAAACAAGCTGGTCAGCTTGGTCAGACTATTTTACCGGAATCTGAATATGCTGTGGCCAGCTGGGTTATGGCCAATGGGCAGGTGGCCGGACGATCTACCGAGACACTGCCAGGAGCGGACTTTTTATTTGTTCCTCTGATTGTCGAAAAACGTACGGTAGGAGTGTTTGGGATTGATTTGGGACAACAGAAAATTACGCAGGAAGAGCGGCAGCTTATTTATGCTTGGGCAGGTTTGGCCGCCATTGCGGTGGAACGGGGAAATTTAAGTGAAGCTGCTCGCCAAGCCGAGTTGTTAAAAGAGTCGGATCAGCTGCGGACAGCCTTATTTAATTCGGTTTCTCATGAACTTAGAACGCCGATTGCTGAGATTGGAGCCGCTGTTTCCGCTTTGTTGGATGCCGGAGTACACTATAGTCAAGAAATCAGGCAAGAGTTATTAGAGACAGTCAAAGACAGTACGCACCGAATGGAGCGGGTCGTTGCCAATCTGCTAGATACCGCCCGGTTGGAAAGCGGCTTGCTTACGCTTAAAGTAGACTGGTGTGATATCGAAGATATTGTAGGAGCCGCTATCCGGCGTATGGGTGAACTGACCCAAAAACATACGGTGCAGACCAGCGTGGCACCTGAATTGCCGTTATTGCGCGCCGATTGTGTCCTGCTGGAACACGTACTGGTTAATTTAATGGATAATGCGGTGAAGTATTCGTCAGCCGGTAGCACCATTCTCATTTCGGCTAAGCAAAAAAATCAGGATATTGTGGTTTCCATCCAGGACAGCGGTATTGGAATACCAGAGCAAGATACAACGAAAATTTTTGATAAATTTTATCGTGTCCAGCACCAAACGGTCAAAGTTGCAGGCACAGGACTGGGCTTGTCTATTTGCAAGAGTATCGTAGAAGCCCATGGCGGGAAAATCTGGGCGAAAAACGCTCCGGGTGGTGGAGCCATCATTTTCTTTGCGCTTCCAGTACCGACTGACGGAAAGGCAGGTGGTTAACATGACGGAAAAAGGCTTGCGGATTCTCGTGGTTGATGATGAGCCGCAAATTCGCAAACTGCTGCATGTTTCTTTACACGCTTACGGCTACCACTTAGGCCAGGCAAGCACTGGAGAGGAAGGCATTCAACAAGCGGCAGCCTTTAAACCGGATTTGGCGATTGTTGATCTGGGGCTGCCGGATATCGACGGCAAAACCGTCATTCAGCAAATTCGCGAATGGTCAACCATGCCCATCATTATTCTAACGGCCCGTGATCAGGAGCAAGAAAAAATTGCTGCCCTGGACGCGGGGGCCGACGACTATATCACCAAGCCTTTTGCGATGGGCGAGTTGATGGCCCGCATACGCGTCTGTTTACGGCGTACAACGGCTCATGACAATGAACCGGTATTGACCTGTGGCGAATTGACGGTTGATTTGCTGCAGCGGCGGGTAACGGTCGGCGAAAGAGAGATTAAGCTGACGCCAACCGAGTACGAATTGATTAAATACATGATGCAGCATGCCGGGAGGGTGCTGACTCATAAACAAATCTTAAAAGCAGTTTGGGGAAATGCGTATGATGAGGATACGCATTATATCCGAATTTACATTAGCCAGCTGCGACGTAAGATTGAGCAAGATCCGGCTCAGCCCCGCTATATTGTCACCGAATCGGGAATTGGTTACCGGCTGATGGGGCGGTAGCCGGTATTTAAAAAAGAATGATGATGGTTAGAAAGGCTCAAGACTGCCGGGAAGGACTTCCCGGCAGTCTTTTATGCTGTTTTTAGCTGAATTCTTTATACTTTTTTTACACAGTACAGCATTCTTTTAGCAGCATCTTTACGGGACTCAGCGATAAAATAAAGGCGAAGTTCAAAGTCAATAGGAGGATACACTATGGCTGACTTATGGTTGGCGGGAATCGCCGCAGTTTTATTACTCATATACTTACTTTATGCTTTGTGGAAACCGGAGGAGTTTTAAAATGTTAACCGATATGATGATGTTTATCTTGTATCTGGCCGTGCTATTGCTGCTGGCTTGGCCGTTTAGCAAGTACCTGGCGAAAGTATTCACAATGGAAAAGACGGTTTTGGATCCCGTATGTCAACCTTTAGAGCGACTAGTTTATCGTTTGTCCGCGGTAAATCCGGACCAAGAGATGAATTGGCGTCAATATGCCTCGGCTTTAATATGGTTTAATGTCTTAGGAGCTTTTGCCGTTTTTTTGATTGAACTGGTCCAAGGAGCGCTATTTTGGAACCCAGCAGGGCTATCTGGTGTAGCTCCGTGGCATCTGGCTCTTAATACCGCAGTCAGCTTTATGACCAACACCAACTGGCAGGCTTACAGCGGCGAATCAACGATGAGTTATTTCACCCAGATGACAGCACTTACCGTTCAAAATTTTGTTTCGGCCGCAGTAGGATTATCTGTTGCGGCCGCCCTAATCCGGGGATTTACGCGCAAGACAACCTCAGCCATCGGGAATTTTTGGGTTGACTTGGTACGAAGTATTTTTAGGGTATTGCTTCCTTTAGCGATCATATTTACCTTGATTTTAGTTCAGCAAGGCGTCATTCAGAATCTGGATTCCTATCTAACTGTGCATACGCTGGAAGGTGTAGAACAGACCATTGGCATGGGGCCGGTTGCTTCGCAAGAAGCGATTAAAATTCTGGGAACAAACGGTGGCGGTTTCTTTAATGCCAACTCGGCACATCCATTTGAAAATCCAACTCCGTTGAGTAACTTTTTGCAAGTCATCAGTATTTTTCTGATACCGACCGGACTGGTCATTGCTTTTGGCAATATAGCTGGTGACTTCCGTCAGGGCTATGCCGTCCTGGCAGCCATGCTGCTCCTGTTTTGTATCATGTTGACAGGCACTTATCTGAGTGAAGCTTATGGCAATCCGATTTTGGCTAATTTGGGGATTGATCAACCTACCTCGATGGAAGGAAAGGAAGTACGTTTTGGAATTGCCGGTTCAGCCTTATTTGCCACCGTTACCACGGCAGCGTCCTGTGGGGCCGTCAACGCCATGCATGACAGCTTTACCCCTCTGGGAGGATTTTTCCCATTGGTGCAGATGAAGCTGGGAGAAGTGATTGTAGGGGGTGTTGGGGCCGGATTTTACGGCATGATGCTATTTGTTGTCCTGACCGTATTCATTGTCGGCCTGATGGTGGGAAGAACGCCGGAATATCTCGGGAAAAAGATAGAAGCCCGGGAGACTAAAATGGCGACTTTGGGTATTTTATTGCCTGCGGTTATGATGTTGACTGGCAGTGCACTTGCTGCGGTGATAGAAGCGGGAACATCGGTTGTTCTTAACCCCGGCCCTCATGGCTTGAGCGAAATCGTCTATGCGTTTGCTTCTGCTGCCGGGAATAACGGCAGTGCTTTTGCCGGCCTGAGTGCCAATAGTCTCTTTTATAATTTAATGCTGGCATTATCCATGCTGGTTGGCCGCTTTGGTGTGATCCTGCCGGTTCTGGCTATTGCAGGAAGCATGGCTGAAAAGAAAACCTCGCCTCCAGGCCCAGGTACTTTCCCTACGACAGGCTGGTTGTTTGTCATCTTACTGGCCGGGATTATTTTAATCGTTGGCGCATTGACTTTCCTGCCGGTCCTAACATTGGGGCCGATTGTTGAGCAATTGCTCATGCTGCAGGGAAGCATGTTTTAAAAGGAGCGAATAAGCATGAATACTCGAAGTAGTTTTAATAAGGTAATTCTGGGGGCTGCCATACGCGATTCTTTCTGCAAGCTGGACCCGCGCATTCAGTGGCGTAATCCGGTTATGTTTATCGTCTATATAGGTGCTATGATCACCACTTGGTTTACCCTGCGCGATCTTATTGTCGAATCTGCCCAAGCAACCGTTTTTACAACGCAAATTACCTTATGGCTATGGTTTACCGTATTGTTTGCTAATTTTGCCGAAGCCGTAGCGGAAGGACGAGGGAAAGCGCAGGCAAATGCACTGCGCAGCAGCCGCAGCCAGACGAAAGCAAAAAAAGTCACCAATAGCGGAACTATATTGGTGGATGCTGTTGAATTACGCAAAGGCGACCTTGTTTTCATAGAAGCCGGGGACTTTATCCCTGGTGATGGGGAAATTATTGAAGGGATGGCCTCGGTGGATGAAAGTGCTGTTACCGGTGAGTCGGCTCCGGTCATTCGTGAGGCTGGCGGCGATAAATCTTCGGTGACCGGCGGGACCAGAGTGCTGTCCGATTGGATCAAGATTCGCATTACAGCCAATCCGGGAGAAACTTTCCTTGATAAAATGATTTCATTGGTCGAAGGGGCTAAACGGCAAAAGACGCCCAATGAAATTGCCCTAACCATTCTTTTGGTGGGGCTGACCATTGTATTTCTATTTGCTGTGGCTACCTTAGCTCCCTATGCTGCCTATTCCGGAGTCGAAATATCAGCAGCAGTGCTCATCGCCCTGCTGATTTGCTTAATCCCCACCACGATTGGCGGTCTGCTCAGTGCGATCGGCATTGCGGGGATGGACCGTTTGCTCAAACGCAATGTTTTAGCCATGTCCGGCCGGGCCGTAGAAGCTGCCGGTGATGTCGATGCGTTATTATTGGACAAGACCGGTACGATTACCCTGGGAAACCGGATGGCTACCGAGTTTATGCCGGCTCCCGGTATTAGCCCGGAACAAATGGCTGATGCGGCCCAGCTTGCTTCATTGGCTGACGAGACACCGGAAGGGCGCAGCATTGTCATCTTAGCGAAAGAAAAATACAAATTGCGGGAACGGAATTTAACGTCTTTGGAAGCAGAATTTGTTCCCTTCACAGCTCAGACCCGGATGAGTGGTGTCAATATCAAAGGACAGGAAATTCGTAAAGGTGCGATGGATGCTATCAAAAAATATACGCAGAGCAAAGGAGGAAGCTTTCCTGATGCTGTCGATCAAGCCTGCGAAAAGATTGCCAAAGCCGGTGGAACGCCGCTCGTTGTTGCTGATGGGGCCCGGGTACTTGGAGCTATTCATCTGAAGGACATTGTGAAAGGCGGTATTAAAGAGCGCTTTCGTGATCTCAGGCAAATGGGAATTAAAACGGTTATGATTACGGGGGATAATCCGCTTACCGCTGCCGCTATTGCGGCTGAAGCCGGCGTAGATGACTTTTTGGCTGAGGCGACACCGGAAGATAAGCTGCGCCTGATTCGTGACTACCAAGAGAAAGGCATGTTGGTGGCCATGACCGGTGATGGCACCAATGATGCTCCGGCACTGGCACAGGCTGATGTCGGTGTGGCTATGAACAGTGGGACTCAGGCGGCTAAAGAAGCCGGTAATATGGTTGATCTTGACAGCAATCCAACCAAATTGATTGAAGTCGTTGAAATCGGCAAGCAGCTTCTGATTACGCGCGGGTCACTAACAACCTTCAGTGTTGCAAACGATGTGGCCAAATATTTTGCCATTATTCCGGCCATGTTTGCACCTGCTTTTCCGGTATTGAATGTTTTTAACCTCATGGGCCTGGCTACACCGGAAAGTGCCATTTTAAGTGCCGTCATTTTTAATGCCTTGATTATTATCGCCCTGGTGCCGTTAGCCTTGCGGGGTGTACAGTATCGTCCGGTTGGGGCCGAGGTCCTGTTAAGACGCAATCTCCTAATTTACGGCCTGGGCGGGATTGTTGCTCCATTCATTGGCATCAAACTGATCGATATTATCATCGTGGCGCTCAGACTAGTATAGCAATGGCAAAAAAATTGAAAGTGCGTAGAATAAGAATAGGATGAAGGGTGTTGAAAAATATGCTCCGACAAATTGGGAGTTCGGTCATGATGATTGTCGTACTGACTGTGGTGACCGGCTGGATTTATCCATTGGCTATGACCGGGTTGGCTCAAGCTGTTTTTCCAAATCAAGCAAACGGTTCGGTTATGATGCGAAATGGAGAGCCGGTTGGCTCTAAATTAATTGGACAAAACTTTACAAGTCCTGGTTACTTTCATAGCCGGCCATCTGCGGCAGGGAAAGACGGCTATGATGGCACCGGATCATCCGGGTCAAATCTAGGACCAACCAATCAGAAGCTTATGGAGACTGCGGCTGATAACGTGAAAAAAGTGCGTGAAGAAAATGGACTATCTGTCGATGCGCCTGTACCTGCCGATTTGGTGCTGGCTTCAGGCAGTGGTTTAGATCCCCACATTTCGCCGCAAGCAGCGTATATTCAGATTGAACGCATCGCCACAGAACGCAACCTCGCTGTTTCGGAAGTAAGACAACTGGTGGAGCGTCATATCGAAGGGCGGCAATGGGGCTTTTTAGGAGAACCGCGCATCAATGTGCTGGAACTCAATCTGGCATTGGATGAGTTGAAATAGTATTAGGACAAAGTGGAACAGAGTCATAAAAGTCGGAAAATGCCACGTACTCAGTACGTGGCATTTTCCGACTTGATAGATTTAGTGAAAATGACAAGCTTAGTTTTCATCAAAACAGTGCTATTCCAAATTACCTGTGAATCGGCTGATCAAACTAGGTACAAAAGCCTGAAAATATTGGTCAAGAATGGTTAGACATTGCTCCAGGCGGCTTGTGGGATGTTTATGCGTAAGTTTGTAACACGTATAGTTGGGGGGAGCGTCTGTGAGGCGGTAAATCTGATAAGTACCGCGAGATAAAGCGGCGTTTGCGATCCACATCGGAACGATAGCCCATTGCTCGGGGTCTTGCAGCAAGCTGAGAAGCAAATGGGCGTTATCAAGTTTAATATGCGAGGGCGCGAGTGGGTCCCACCAGCGTTCGTGCCACGCTTGAAAAGCTTGTCCCCATGGCATAAATAGCTCATGATCAGGATCTAAATCAGACAATGATATCGTTTTCATATCCGGGTCACTTGATGCGGCTGGTCGCAAAACAACCATCGGAGAAGAAAAACAGCGTGTGACATGGACATTAGGATGAACCAATTCGCGAAGAACAAACGCCACGTCGACCTGTCTCTTTTCAACTTCAGAATAAAGTTCGACCGAATGAGAGGTCCGAATCCCCAGCTTGATTGGCGGATAATGTTTACCCAAGGCACGGTATACTTGCGGAAATACGTAGGTATTCAAGCTATCGACAGATCCGACTGTTAGCGAGAGTTTAGGGCCGTGCGCCCGCAAAAGTTTAGCCTCTTGCCAAATGAAACTCCACTGTTCGGCAAGTTTAAAAAACTCTTCACCGGCAGGTGTCAAGCGGATTTGTTTTATTCCTTTACTGCGCTCTATCAAAGTGATACCAAGCTCTTGTTCCAAGACTTTTAGTCGCTGACTTACAGTGGTTTGGGCCAAATTTAAATCTTTAGCCGCCTGGCTTAAACTTTGAGTGCGGATGACTGTTAAGAAGGTCTCTACACCAAGAGTATACATGCTAGTCTCCTCTAAATAGCATAAATAATAATATTATATAGCGAAATATATCGTTTTACAACGCTATTGATTATATTTAAACTGTTATTAGACAGATAATTAAGGCAATTGAAAAAAGGAGGTAACCATGGGAGCAAACGTCATTTATTTTGAAAAGGTTTCACCTGCAGCCATTCAGTTTATTAATGAATTTAAAGATCCGAAGGATGAGGTGGTTTACTGGAGTGAATTGTCGGAGGAGCAAAAGACAAAATGTCTGGAACGGGCGCAATATCTGATTACTGCGGCTTATCCGATTAACAGGGAACTGATAAAAAAAGCGCCCAATGCAAGGTTAATTCAAAAAACAGGGTCCGGAGTAGATAATATCGATTTAATAGCGGCTAAAGAAATGAATGTGATGGTTTCCAGTACTCCTGGTGCAAATTCCAATAGTGTCGCCGAAATGACAATTGGTATGATTCTATGCCTTTACCGTAAGTTACATTTTATGGATCGGGAAACTAAGCAGGGGAAATGGTTCATGTTTGAGTACCGGCCATCCATGTTTGAAATGAGGGGAAAGACCCACGGTATTATCGGTATGGGCAATATAGGGAAAGCTGTTGCCCAATTGTCTAAAGCCTTTGGAACCAAGATTGTTTATTATGATGCTTATCAGATGCCGGTAGAGCAAGAGAAGGAATTGGAAGCTTGCTATCTGCCGCTGCAAGACTTACTAGCGGCAGCGGATATTGTCAGTGTTCATATTCCTTTACTGCCGGAAACCAGAAATTTAATCGGGGAAAAGCAATTAAAGATGATGAAACCTAATGCAGTATTAATTAATGTGGCCCGTGGGCACATCATTGATGAGCAGGCCTTGGCGGCGGCACTTAAAAATGGCGAGTTGCTTGGAGTTGCGATGGATACCTTTGCTGGTGAGCCTGTAAGCCAGGATAATCCGTTATTTAAATTGGATAATGTGCTTGCAACTCCTCATATTGCCGGTGGAACCTGCGATGTGCTTAGAACGGTTCTACGATTATCCTTTGAAAATATTGCAAAAGTGAAAACCGGGCGTATGCCCGAGAACTTAGTGAATAGGGACTAACACGATTAAAAGGAGTGATAGTAATGGCCAATGTAGGATTACGCATTTATAAAAATATTCAAAGACCTTCCCGTGAACTGGTAGCAAGTTTTAAAGACTTACCGGTAGCCAATATTGCCGATATGATGAATCGGATGTTTTGCCTCGACGCAAAAATCCGCCCATTCAATAGAACGCCGTTATTAGGAGTGGCTTTTACTGTGAAAGGGCGCCCGGGCGATAATTTGCTGTTGCATGCAGCTCTGGATTTAGCGCAACCGGGCGATATCCTGGTCGTCGACGCCCAAGGGGATATGTCTAACTCCATTATGGGAGAGCTAATGGTATTATGGGCTAAGAAGAGAGGCCTCGGGGGATTTGTGATTGATGGTGCTATTCGTGATGTCGGGACCTTAAAAAATATGGACATTCCAATTTATGCGGCCGGAGTTACTCCGGCAGGACCCTATAAAGACGGTCCTGGGGAAATTAACGTTCCTGTTGTTTGCGGCGGAGTTGTCATTCATCCGGGTGATATTTTAGTGGGAGATGAGGACGGCGTTGTTGTGATACGACCGGAAGATGCGGCAGAACTTATCAAAAAAACTGTAGCCAAAAATCAAGCCGAGCAAAAGACTATGCAGGATATTGAAGCGATGAACTGGGATCGAAGCTGGGTAGAGAAGGCTTTAAAGGAACGGGGCTGTGAATATTTCGATTAGCAGTTTGATTCGCCTGATATGAACCAGCCATCTCAAGACAGGTAAGCTGTCTTTGAGAGGCAAAGATAATAAGCTTAGCAGGAGGCAGTGTATGAAAGATATTGTAACCCAACAGTCCACAATAGTCACGGACATAAAAAGTCAGTTTCGGTGGGTAGTAGCCAGCATGATTTTTTTGGTTTACATGATTGCGGGTGCGGATAGAGCGAATATTGGTGTCGTTGTTCCCTATATTAAAGAAAGCTTTAAATTAAGCAATACGGATATAGGCGCGATGACAAGCCTGTTTTATATTGGTTACGCTTTTATTCAGGTGCCGGCCGGCATTTATTTTGGTAAATATGGGGTGCGCAAAGTCTATTCATTATCCATAGTGCTCACATCACTAGCAACTCTAGCTATGGGTTTTGCCAATTCAATTTTCCACTTAAAACTGGCCCGGATAATTTTGGGATTTGCTGAAGGACCATTGAATATTGGTATAATCGCGACAATTAACCGTTGGTTTCCTCCACAGGAGAAAGGTATTGCTACCGGAATTTTCATGTCATCTATAAAATTTGCTCCTGCGCTGGTGCCGCCGCTTTGTGCTTACATTATCCTGACCTTTGGCTGGCGGGATGTATTTTATCTCTTTGCCATTCCTGGTTTCTTTTCCGCAATTTTATGGTGGTGGATAGTAAAAGATAACCCCAAAGATAGTCCGTTTTGCTCACAAGCTGAAGTGAACTATATTAATTCCAAAAATGAAGATGTTAAAAACAATGCACAAGCAACTGGTCTTCGATCGACCAAGTCACTGGGATGGCTGGATAAACTTATTCGTGTAAGACGGATTAAGCTGCTTGCCAGCCATGCGGAAGTTCTCCGCTCCTGGAATGTCTGGGGGTGTGCAGTAGGCTACTTTTTCATGGTAGGTATTGCTTATGCCATTATGACTTGGGTCCCTACCTATTTAGTCACTGTTAAAAAGTTTTCGATTATGAAAATGGGCTTTGTTGCGGCCGCACCATGGGTGGGGGCTATGCTGGGAAATCTGATTGGTGGCTGGCTGTCTGACAAAGTATTTGATAAAAGACGCAAGCCAGTCATGTTGCTCACAGCGGCCTCGACAGTATGCATGATGTATTCGTTGTTATACTCTCCGAATGATCCGATCATACTGGCAGGAGTCCTATTGTTAGCCGGCATCCTTTTAAACTTGGGATACTCTACCTTTTTGGTGTACCCAATGGGACTTGTAACAAAAGAAAAATGCCCCTTTGCTGCTTCCATCATTAATACTGCCGGGTCCTTAGGCGGAGCCTTTGCTCCCTTTATAGTCGGTATTTTACTGGATCAGTATAATTGGGATATGGTATTTACATTCTTATCGGTAAGCTCGTTCGCTACTTTCTGTATTTTGAATACGATTATCGAACCACTGGAAGAGTTTGAAAAAGAAAACAGTCAAATTGCCTAAACGGATAAGATGAAAAGTGCTTTGGGTAAAGCAAGCAGGCTATTTCAAATAATAAGTTTTCATATCGCCTGTTAATCATCGTGTTTTGACTTTCCAGAATGGAAAGTCTTTTTTATTTGGTGAAAATGTTTGGGAAGTTGAGCGAGGATGAGAGGCTATTTTCATGATATCTACATAATAAGTTGACACAAATAAATTTAATATCAATATAATAATATTGAATGATGTTAATCAGGAGGTTCCTAGTATGCTTAAACCTAACTGTTGTAAGACGCCTAAAACTGCCAATGCTGTTTTGTCTTATTCGACTAATAACAGTCAATGTCCTAATAATCCGGATCTTTATCTTTTGCGTGATGCGGCTGCCGACGAGAGAAGAGCCATCGCTGATTATTTAGACTGTGCTTTAACGACTCCTTTACGTGATTTATTCTTCGATGTTGCAGAAGACGAAATGCAGCATTTCGAAGATACGATGAAACTGATTTCCACGCTTGATCCGATCCAGGCACAACAGCTTCACGCAGCCGGTTTAGATTTTCTGACAATGACAAGACCGGCAGATAGACCAAAATGGACAAACAATACAAAAGCCGCTGTACAAGCAGCAGACGTGCAGGTTGCTCCACCGACTAAAAAAGATATGTGTGCAATCGAATGTCTCACAAGAGCCATTCAAGACGAGTTATGTGCTATTAACAAATACCAAAGGTATATGAATGAAGCCCAAGAAACTGAAGTGAAAGAACACTTTTGTGATCTCATGAATGCAGAAAAGGAACATGTTGCTGAATTTACTGCAGCGTTGTTTCAACTGACTCATGAACCCTTACCGGAAGAAACAGATTGAAAAGTCCAGTAGCGGATTAACCAAAAGCGATCACCGGAAAAGATGCATCAGGTGATCGCTTTTGGTTATTTGCTCATCTTATTCAGAAGGAATTTTTATTCTTCATAAGGTATTACTTTAACATCGAAGAAAGCGTAGCTTTTGGGTGAGGAAAATATAGGTATTTTCTTAGGTCAGGTGATCAACATCACAGTTTGATTAGCAAATATTAGCTAAAATGTGCATAAGAAGAATAAGAATACACCCAATTAGCAATATATAAACAAATGGGAATGGAGCTAGGTGACGATAAGCAGGATGTAATGACATTTCATCCCTCAATGAGATTTATGCGAATATATCGAGCTTACTAAAAAAATAGACTATGGAGGCGAAGTTATGAGCGAGTTAATTAACAATCGGGAAATGAGACAGAAGGTAGTCAAAGAAATTATTCTTGAATTGCACCAAGGAAAACCGGTTCATGAGCTAAAGGCCAAATTTAACGAAGTCGTTAAAGATCTTGAGGCGGCTGAACTTGCGCTCATTGAACAAAGTTTAATTAACGAAGGACTGCCGGTTCAGGAAGTGCAGCGTTTGTGTGATGTACATGCAGCCGTTTTTCGTGAGGGTTTAGAAAAAAATCCTCAACTGGTCTACCCGATTGGACATCCGGCTGAAATCTTCACAAGTGAAAATAAAGCGTTAAGTGAATTGATGGAGGAGGAGATTCGCCCAATTCTCACCGGTTTACAGCAGGCAAGTCCGCAAAATGACAAAGCTCTTGTGCTGAATTTACTGGAAAAGCTGAATTTACTCTGGGATGTGGACAAGCATTATCGAAGAAAAGAAGATTTAGTGTTTCCGTTCCTGGAGAAATATGAAATATCCGGTCCGCCTAAGGTCATGTGGGGGGCCGACGATCAGATTAGAACGTTACTAAAGGAAACCAAAAAGCTGGCTACTGAATATCAGCCAACAAGAAAACAAGAATTACTAACCAAAGCCGAAGAAACGCTGGCACAAATTGATGAAATGATTTTCAAAGAGGAAAAGATATTTCTGCCAATGGCGATGGAAACTCTAACAGAAGATGAATGGGTTCAGATTTTACAGAGCGGTGACGAAATTGGTTACTGCCTGGTCGAGCCTAAGAAAGGCTGGAAACCGGTTAGAGAGGCGGTAGCTGGCAGTGCACCTAAGATTGCCGATGTCGAGACTGAAGGCAATATTAAATTCAGTACGGGTGTGTTATCGCCGCGCGAAATTGAGTTGATTTTTAATCATTTACCGATTGATGCCACTTTTGTGGATAAAAATGGTGTTGTTAAATTTTTTTCCGCAACCAAGGATCGGATTTTTCCTCGGGCCAAAACGATTATTGGCCGGAAGGTAGAAAACTGCCATCCGCCTGCCAGTGTACATATTGTTGAAAAAATTGTTGAAGACCTCAAGAGTGGAAAAAAAGATCATGAAGATTTCTGGATCAAAATGGGAGAAAAATTTGTCTATATCCGCTATTTTGCCGTTAGAGAAGAGGATGGCAGTTTTGCCGGTGTTGTGGAAGTCACTCAGGATATTAAACCCATTCAAGCCATTACCGGCGAAAAACGCATAGCCGATTAAGCGCTTACTATCCCAATTTGTCCTATAGTTCTCTGTGAATCACAAAGGAGGAGAAAGATGATTACGAAAAATGATAAGATCGCTGATGTGCTTACAAAATATCCACATTTAAAGGCAAAATTGCTTGAACGCTCGCCAAAGTTTCAAAACCTGAATAATCCCGTTGTTTTTCGCACGGTAGGTAAATTTGCCACGCTGGAAATGGTAGCAAAAAATACTGGTGAAAATCTTGACGAGCTGTTGCATTATTTAAATCAATATCTGGAAGAATAGGTTGAGCGTTATCGTGTAAATTATTGTGGCCTGGTCAATGAGCCTTTTTTTGAATCAGACTCCCTGCTTTTCAAAAGCAGGGATGTCTTTTTTGGATTAGTATTGGGATTTTTAGACCACGATGGAATCGCTGTAAAATTCTATTTCAAGTACTGGAAAATAATTCTTGACGATTTTTGATCCCCTGTTATATAATTTGAATCGAGTCAATTAATGAGGTGATATCCATGGCAAGACCATCGCAAGATCCCCGAATACGGATTACTGAAGTTTTAAACGCCGCTGAACCCTTGTTTTATTCAAAGGGTTATCAGGAAACAGCCATTAGTGATATTGCTAAGAAGATGGGAGTCGCCCAAGGAACGATTTATTATTACTTTAAATCAAAAGAGGAAATCTTAGAGGCGTTAATTCATCGCGAACTGACGAACTTTATAGCGAAAGCGCAAAGCATGATTCATTCAGATGAGATTCCTTTATGCAATAAGCTTCAGGTTGTCCTACAAACCTTATTGCAATCGCTGTTTCTTGCGGATGGCCTGGCCTTTGAATTCCTCTATAATGAAGGCACTATCCATTTCATCGATAAATTATCACGGCAAGGTGACCGGTTATTAGCACCCTTATTGCTGGAAATTATCGAAGAAGGAAACCGCGAGCATTATTATCATGTGGCTCATCCACAAGCCGCCGTCAATATCATTCTAGCTATTCTTGACTCTTTAATTAATGCCATTTATGAAAAATTATCTGCAGAAATCCTGCATGGCCAATTTAAATTGGCCGAAAAGCTTATGGAAACTGCCCTAGGTGCAGAGCGGGATAGCATTCAACTGCTGATAAACAACGAATTGTACTAGCCAATAAAAAAACGCTTATCAGGAAATCTGAAGAAGCGCTTTTTTTTACTAATTAATTGAATTGAGTCAATTAATTAAATGAGTCTTTCATAAAGCTATCCGTTTGGGTCTGATTTGAATATCGGGAGGTGAAAAAGTGTCTACGATGATTGTGCAAGGAATCCCTGTTGCAGCAGATTCTTTACTGTCGCAGCAACAAATTCATCAACTGGTATCCGAGTTAAAGCAGACCTGGACTTGGGAAGGGAGGAAGATCGGCCGAATTGAAATGCGCTGTGCTGGTCGGATGATTCATCTTTTGGTATACGAAAACCCGGTTTTGCAGTGCATACCACTAAACTTGAGCGAGAGTGAGGGGAAGAACTCATGATGCAGTTAAACTTCTTGAACAGGCTGATCAGCAAGAGACTAGTTTACGGCTTGATTGCGGCAGTCGTTGGAGCAGGTGTGATCGGAGGCAGTCTACTTTGGACAAAACATGCCCGTATTCAACCGGCAGCTGAAGAGCTTACTATCGTACGGACCGCTGTCATTGGTAGTGCAGGCGCAGCACAAGGCTATACTTATTCAGGAGAAGTACGCGGACGTTACGAAAGCCAGCTGGCCTTTCAAGTGAATGGGAAAATTATCAAAAGAAATGTCCAATTGGGCAGTGTCGTCAATGCTGGCGATGTGCTGATGCAGCTTGACGCCAAAGATATCGTACAAACGGTAAACAGCAATTCCGCTCAGATATATTCGGCTGAATCACAGCTTCAGTTAGCGGAAAGCAACCTTAAGCGTTACGGTGAATTGGTAGAAAGCGGTGCAATCAGCCAATCACAATATGACCAATATCTGACTGCTTATCATGTAGCCATTGCCGGAGTTCGCCAGGCTCAGGCTCAATATACCCAAGGGGCCAATCAACTGGATTACAGCCTGCTGTGTGCCGATAAGCCGGGTGTCATAGCCAGCATCTCCGCCGAAACGGGGCAAGTGGTCAGCGCCGGGCAACCGGTTATAACGGTCGTACATGACGGTGAACGCGAAATCGAAATCAGTGTCCCGGAAAATCGTATTGAAGAGCTGCGTACAGCTAAAGAAGTGAAAGTGGCATTCTGGGCATTATCCAACGTAACAGTCCAGGGCACGGTGCGGGAAATCGCGCCAATGGCTGACCAAACTACCCGCACCTTTAAGGTGCGGATCAGTTTAATCAATCCACCGCCTGAAATAAAACTTGGAATGACTGCTGCCGTAACGTTAACCGGGAATAATAGGCAGCAAGCTATCCATATTCCGCTTTCAGCCATTTACCAAAAAGGCGACTTTCCTGCTGTCTGGGTGGTTTCAGGTGATATTCTTACTTTGCGCTCTGTCAAAACCGGTGATTTCGGCAATGGCACCATTCAAATTCTTGAAGGCTTGCAGCAAGGTGAGCGGATTGTAACCGCCGGAGTACATAAACTGAACGAAGGGCAAAAGATAAGAGTTGGCGGTGATTCCCTGTGAAGAATTTTAACCTCACCGAATGGTCGCTTCAACATAAGCACTTCATCTATTTCTTCATTGTTCTTTTTTTCGTTGCCGGAATTTTTTCCTATCATAACCTTGGCCGGATGGAAGATCCCGATTTTACAATTAAACAAATGGTTATCACGACCGTTTGGCCAGGAGCTACTGCCTGTCAGATGGAAGAACAGGTTACGGACAAAATCGAAAAGAAGCTGCAGGATTTACCGGGGCTTGATTATTTAAAAAGTTATTCCAGTCCGGGAGTAACGGTTATTTACGTAAATTTAAAAGACACCGTCCCCCAAAAAGATATCCGGTCCAGGTGGCTAGAAGCCCGGAATATGGTCAATGACATGAAAGGGACTTTACCTGCCGGTGTTCAAGACCCATTGTTCAATGACCGCTTTGATGAAGTCTATGGCGTGGTGTATGCTCTCACTGGTGATGGCTTTAGCTACGAAGAAATGCGTGAAAAGGCGGAAAAAATCAGGCGCATTTTGCTGGGTGTTCCCAGTGTTAAAAAGGTCCAGCTCTTGGGTGTCCAAACGGAAAAAATTTATATTGAAATGGAAAATAGCAAATTCGCTCAGCTCGGAATTGATCCGGCCCTGATTATTTCCACGCTGCAGGCGCAAAATTCTATGAGCGCATCCGGCATGCTTGAGACAGCTTCTGACAATGTTTATTTACGGGTTACCGGCATGTTTGAGAACCTGGAAGCGATTCAGGCCATTCCAATCCAGGCCAATGGGCGGACCTTCCGCTTAGGTGATATTGCCCAGGTGACCCGCTCTTATGCCGAGCCAACCGACCCGAAGTTCTTTTATAACGGCCAGCCTGCTCTTGGTATTTCGCTGGCCATGGAACCAGGTGGTAATATTCTTACTCTTGGTGAAGATTTAGAAAAGACGATTGATCAAATTAAAAAAGAGTTACCCGCCGGACTGGAGATTCATCAGACGGTCAATCAGCCCAAAGTTGTAAAGACCTCTATTGATGAATTTATCAAGTCGTTAGCAGAAGCTATTATTATTGTCCTCATTGTAAGCTTTGCAAGCCTGGGCATGCGTTCGGGCATTATCGTAGCCCTGTGCATTCCGCTGGTCATTGCGGCTGTGTTTACGTTTATGCACCTGATGAACATTGAACTGCAAAGGATATCGCTAGGGGCCCTTATTATTGCATTAGGACTTTTAGTTGACGACGCTATTATCACCATTGAAACGATGGTTGTTAAAATGGAACAAGGCTGGGATCGATTTAATGCGGCTTGCTTTGCTTATACATCAACTGCTTATCCGCGCTTAACCGGTGAATTGGTTACCTGCGCGGGGTTTATTCCGGTCGGCTTTTCGCAAGGTTCTGCTTCGGAATTCACGTCCACCATTTTCTCAGTTGTCACCATATCCTTGCTGACATCCTGGGTGGTTGCCGGTACCGCCACACCTTTATTAGGATACCTGTTTATTAGGGTTAAGCCGCAAGGGGCAGGGAATGCTGAGCACAATGTCCATGATACAAAGTTTTATCGCTGGTTTAAGCAGGTTCTGATTTGGTGCCTGACACATCGCAAAGCAGTGCTGATGGCCACTGCGGGGGTTTTTTTTGCTGCGATTGCTTTATTAGGCTTGGTCAAACAAGAATTTTTCCCGGCCTCCACCAGACCGGAACTCATTGTTCAGCTACACCTGCAGGAAGGGGCTTCGCTAAAAAATACCGAGGATATTGCCCGGCAGGTTGCCCGGAGGCTGGAGGGTAATTCTCAAATCGCCTATTACACGTATCATGTGGGCGAAGGGGCTCCCCGTTTTGTCTTAAGCTTTGAGCCGACTTTTAATAAATCCAACTTTGCCGAATTTATTATTGTTGCCAAAGATGCGCAAGCGCGTGATGAACTCCGTACCCAGGTTAATCAGCTTTTGAACGAAGAGTTTCCCAGCGTACAGGTACATTCTAAGGTTATCTTAAATGGACCGTCTTCAGACTATCCGGTGATGCTGCGGGTGAAAGGCTATGACATCGATAAAGTCCGTGAAATTGCAGAACAGGTACAGTCTGTCATGTCTGACCATCCCAGTGTTAAAAATGCAAATCTTAATTGGCAGGAAAAAAGCAAAACCATGCATTTGGAAATTGACCAGGATAAAGCCCGCAAATTAGGCGTGACTTCCCAATCGCTGGCCACCTCTCTGCAAACTCAATTGTCCGGTGCGCCAATTGCCGAATTTAGGGAAAGTGATAAAACGGTGAGTATGGTTCTGCGCTTTGCCTCTCAGGATAGAAATGATCCTTCCCGTCTGAAAGACCTCAATATCCATATTGGGAATGGCAACTATGTTCCGCTTGATCAAATTGCAAAAATCAGCTTTGAGGCGGAAGACGGTTTGATTTATCGTCGTGACCTGAAACCCATGATCCTCGTTCAGGCCGAGATCGTGCCCGGAGCCTTGGGAGATGATGTTGCCGAACAAGTTTATCAAAGCCTCGCCGAACTGCGGGGTAAGCTGCCGGTTGGTTACAGCATTGAATATGATGGTTCAAAAGCCGACAGCATTAAAGCACTCCAATTCATCACTGAGCCAGTACCGATCATGATCATTACCATTATGATCCTGCTCATGATCCAGCTGCAGAATATACCGAAGCTGTTTCTAACCTTGATGACAGCGCCACTAGGCATCATTGGTGTTTCAATCGGGCTCTTTCTGACCAATAGTCCGATGGGCTTTGTTGTTCAATTGGGAATTCTGGCTTTGTCAGGCATTATCATGCGCAACACCGTCATCTTGATGGATCAGATTGATCAATTGCTGGATGCCGGCGAATCGCTTTGGGCAGCTATTATAAACGCTACGATCATCCGCTGCCGGCCCATCCTGCTTACTGCGGCAGCCGCAATTCTGGGTATGATTCCACTGGTTTCGAGTACTTTCTGGGGACCCATGGCTGTAGCCATTGCCGCAGGATTATCCGGAGCTACGGTGTTAACCCTACTGGTGTTGCCCGTTATGTATGCTACCTGGTACAAAGCAAAGCCGGATGCAGACGTGTCGTCTTCTACGCACGTTCATACAACTCGTTCTGTTTGATATGAGCAGGCGTGATCATTTATAGCTGAATGGAGTGGTTTATTATGGATGGTTGGTATAAAAAAATTCTGGTACCTGTTGATGGCTCGCAGAATTCACTAAAAGCATTAGCCCATGCCGTGGCAATAGCCCGTTCCTTTGATGCCGAAATCAGCATTCTTTATATCTCTGTTTTGTCACAGCAGGTACCCTTATATGACCAGGTACAAGGTTCCCAAATTCCGGCCAAGGCATTGACAAATCCTAAGAAGTTTGCAGAAAGCATCGTTGCGGAGGCGTTAAAGCAGGTTCCGGAAGGCATTCGGGTTCATACACATATCGAAATTGGCGAGCCCCGGATTGCAATTACCGAATTTGCCGGACAGAATGGCTATGACATCCTTGTTATTGGCAGCCGCGGATTAGGAACTATTTCAGGGTTGCTTCTGGGCAGTGTCAGCAGTTATGTTGTTAGAAATGCCAAATGTGCTGTTTTGGTTGCCAAATAGCCATGCTTATCATGCAACATTTTATGTATTATAAATGTTCTTGAGCGAAAAGAAAGGATAAGTGATGGACGGTCAGCGGTTTCTTTAAACAGGACGGACTACGATCAAAAGGATAGCAGCGTTAAATAATAACAGACACATGGATGATCGCGGTTTTTGTTTAGAAAGAGCAAACCCCGAGGCTGAGCCTGAATTTTACAGGCAACCTTGGGGTTCTCTATGTACATAGGGATATCTTTGCTGTTAGATGAATGTTAATCCTGGAGAAAGCCTTATACTTTACCGCCGCTTGTTTGCAATTGAAGGATAAGGCGTTCTTTGGAGTCTTCCAAGTGTGCCTTTATAGCAACCCTGAGCTGGTCAAAGTCTTTCGTGCGCAAAGCGTTTAACATAGCGTAATGCTGTTCTACTGCACGGGTCACCATTTCTTTTGTGAAAAGGTCGTTTTCGGCCGCTAAAAAATGATAGTTCATCATACTTAAATAAATTTCCGTATTTCTTTGATTGCCGCCAAGTTCGACAAAAGCCATGTGAAAGCGTAGATTGTAGTTTGTGCGCAGATAGGACCCTAGTGGGATTTTTTCTACTGAAAGGGAAGAGTCTTTGAGAATATCTTCCATTCTGCTGATTTTTTTTAGATAGTATTCGTCAGCCAACGATGTGAGTTTTTCCACAGTCCACAGTTCAATCATGAGCCTGGTATCGATAATATCCAAAATATCTTCGGCTTCTAAAGCATTCACAAAGGTTCCGACTTTGGAAACCGTTTTGACTAAGCCGTCCATTTCCAAGCGATTGAGTGCATCCCGGACGGGGGTGCGGCTCACTCCTAACTGTTTGGACAATTCCGGGATAGACAGTTTCTGATTTGGTAGGAATTCACGGCGAATAATGCGTTCCTTTAATAGCATGTAGGTTTTATCCCATAAGTTCGTGTTATCTAGTTTAGGTAGTTCCATGATTCAGACCTCGCTCATGAGTGTTGTATACAACAAAATATAGTAGAAAATAGCAGGAATGTCAAATGGAATCGCTTCAAGATTATTTTTCAATAGTTCGAATTTTTCAAAATATTATTGACGGACATACAGGATTGCCTTATTATGAAATTAGCATGTTGTATACAACATATAACAAATAAGGAGGACGATGAATGAAGCCGGTTTTAGGTATTACGATGGGCGATGCTGCTGGTGTCGGTCCGGAAATTATTGTCAAAGCTCTCACAGACCCTACGTTATATGAAATCGCGTGCCCTGTTGTGATTGGCGATAAAAAAATTATCGAACAGGCCATTAGCATTACGGCAGCCAATTTGAAGTGCCGGGCTGTGTCCCATCCGGGGATAGGGGGACAGGATTTTGGTGTTCTCGATGTCCTGGATCTCAATAATCTGCCAGGTGACCTGCCTTTTGCAGCAGTAGACGGCAGGGCTGGCAAAGCGGCTTATGAATATGTGGAAACAGCCGTTCATTATGCTTTAAACAGAGAAATTCATGCAATCGTGACAGCCCCGCTTAATAAAGAAGCGCTCAATGCCGGCGGTTATCACTTTCCCGGGCATACCGAAATCCTAGCTCATTTGGCTGGGACTAAAGACTATGCCATGATGCTGTCAGGGCCTTCCTTAAAGGTGATACATGTTACGACTCATGTATCACTTCGCCGGGCATGTGAGTTAATCAAGCAGGAACGGATTCTGCGGGTCATAGAATTAGCTCATGCTTCTGTAAAGTTACTGGGCATTGACAAACCACGTATTGCTGTGGCCGGACTAAACCCCCACTCAGGTGAAGGTGGATTGTTTGGTACGGAAGACTTGGAGGAGATTATACCTGCGGTTGCGCAGGCTCAAGCCATGGGAATGAATGTTGAAGGACCTATTGCTCCGGATACGGTGTTTTACCGTGCGGCATTAAAGCAAGAGTTTGATATTGTAGTTGTCATGTACCATGACCAAGGTCATATTCCATTGAAGGTACTTGGCTTTGAAACCGGTGTCAATATTACGGTAGGGTTGCCTTTTATCCGTACTTCTGTGGATCACGGCACCGCATTTGATAAAGCCGGCAAAGGTACGGCGGATAGCAGGAGCATGACGGAGGCACTTTATTTGGGGGCTCGCATGGCCAAAGTAAAATTCGGCTGAGAGTAGTTCCTTTCTTCGTCATGGATGAAACTTAAAAAGGAGGAAGCCATGGTCAAGCTAGCGGTAATAGCCGACGATCTGACCGGTGCAGGTGATACTGGAGTTCAGTTTAGTCAATATGGTTTGACAGCCAGAATCATTTTAAATTTACAGGCAACGCTAACGGCTCAAACCGGGGCTGATATTCTGGTTCTTGATACAGACAGCCGGGCGGATTCAGCTGCCCAGGCTTATACGAAAGTGAAACATGCCTGCTGCGAATTGGGTCAGCTGGGTCTACAGGCATTGTACAAGAAAATAGACTCAACGTTGCGGGGAAATATTGGAGCAGAAGTACTGGCTGCCTGGGAAGCCTACCAACCCGGCTTAACGATTATTGCCCCAGCCTATCCGAAAGCCCGCAGGCAAACTGTAGGGGGGCATCAACTGATTGACGGGATACCGGTGTCATTAACCGAGTTTTCCCAAGACCTTAAAACCCCTGTGACTGAATCCTCCGTTCTCCGATTATTAGACGATTACCGTGGTCATTCAGTCGAACTCCTTTCCCTAAAGCAGGTTCTTCAAGGCCGTGCTGCTGTCAAAAAGGAAATAAAGCGCTGTCTGGAGCAAGGCAACGATTGGATTGTATGTGATGCCGTGCTGGACGATCATTTGCGCACTATCGTTGAAGCGGCTGCAGATTTTGGCCGGGTGCTCTGGGTCGGATCAGCGGGTTTGGCTGAGCAAATTCCAGCCGTATACGGCTGGAAGCAAGCGTCCCAAGATCGGATCGCTTCTTTGTGCTGCCGTTCAATTGTCGTTGCCGCAGGGAGCGTCAGTGCAGTTACCCATCAACAGCTTCGTTATTATACAGAGCAAACGGCGGTGCGGCAGGTATTGGTAGATGCTGTGCAGGCTATGACCTCGCCGGAGCAGGAAGGTGCCCGGTTGATCAGCGAGGCATTGAGGGCTGACGGGGATATTGTCATTGCTTGTTCGAATGAGAAGCGAATGCTTGAAAAGTCTGCTGAGGCGGGGAAAAAACTTGGCTTGAGCGCTAACGATATGGGGAAAAGAATTGCGGATACCATTGCGATTGCTGTAGCCGAATTGGTCAAGCAGGGAGTTGACGGACTATTTCTAACAGGTGGTGAAACAGCCATAAGCTGCTGCCTGGCAATAGGAGCAGAGGGAATTGAGATCCAAAAGCAAGTATTACCGGGGATACCGATTGGCTTTCTGAGTGGCGGCCATACGATTGATTTGCCTGTAATTACTAAGGCGGGAGCTTTTGGCGGCCGGGAAGCCATCTTTCAAGCCGTACAGCTATTAAAAGGGCAGGGAACTTAACATGTGAGCTGTTAAGCGGCTGCTCATGGTTTCGGTATTTTTTGAAACTGAAGCGATCCCTGAGTCAGAATTGATTATTCAGAAAATTGCCTATTGACAAAAAAAACAAACGGGGATTAGAATAGAATCATGAAAAATGTTGTATACAACATATAACAAAAAATAAAAAACGGGTATTTGCTCATAACCTTGCCTGGCGAAGTTGGCCGCTCGTTCGATAGCAACTCGTTAGAGCTTATACCGCATCGCCAGAGTATTTCAGGTTTAGAATTACGCAAAGAGAGGATGATTGATTTGTTTCAACCCAAAGGAATTATTACTCCGATACTCACTCCGTTAACCGAAGATGAAAAATTTAACGAGCAGGAAATGCGTACACAAATTAACCGGCTGATTCAAGCCGGTGTCAGTGGTATTTTTACGCTCGGAACCAATGGTGAGTTTTACGCATTTTCATACCAAGAAAAAATAAAGATTATGCAGGTGGCTGTCGAAGCAGTGAATGGGCGAGTGCCCGTTTACGCCGGTACCGGCTGCGTAACGACACAAGAATCAATTCAATTATCCCAAATTGCCAAAGAAATTGGTGTGGATGTATTGTCCGTCATTTCCCCCTATTTTGTCGGTGTTTCGCAGGATGACTTATACCGGCATTTCAGCAGTATCGCAAAAGCGGTTGAATTACCTATGCTGCTCTACAACATTCCGGCCCGAACAGGCAATAACATTGATTATACTACAGTAAAAAAACTGGCGGTTTATGATAACATCATCGGGATTAAAGATAGCAGCGGGAATTTTGACAATACATTAAAATATATCGAAAACACCGAGAGCCGTTTGAATGTTTTGGCTGGCAGTGATTCACTCATTCTTTGGACATTAATGGCCGGAGGCACAGGCGCGATTTCCGGCTGCTCGAATGTGTTCCCCGAATTGATGGTCAGCATTTATCAGCTGTGGTCTGAAGGTAAAATCGAAGAGGCCAATGAAGCACAGAAACAAATTCGCCCATTCCGTAACGTTATGCAGATGGGGAATCCCAATTCGGTTGTTAAACGGGCTGTCAACTTGTTAGGCTATCCGGTCGGGCCTGCCCGGGAACCTTCGAATTGCAACAATCCTAAAATTGATGCAGAATTGCTGAAGGTATTTGAACTATATCGATCATAGGTATGAATTCATAGACGATTGGACTTTTTTATAAGGAGTGCAGACCATGAAAAAAGTTGTCATTTCCCATAGATTGCACGAGGATGGAATGTCCGTTTTGGAAAAAGCCCAGGTTCATGTCGCTATAACCAATAATGGCGATCCCAAAGTGATGCTCCCGGAATTGCTTGATGCGGAAGGACTGATTATCCGCATTGGTTCGATAGACAGAGAGACTCTGCTATCAGCAAAAAATCTCAAAGTAATCGGGCGTCCCGGGGTTGGTGTTGATGATGTGGATGTCGAAACAGCTACCGAACTGGGTATCCCGGTCGTGATTGCCCCGGGTGCCAATACACGGTCGGTTGCAGAACATGCTTTTGCTTTCATGTTTGCTGCCGCAAAAGACATGATCCATACCGATCAAGAATTGCGTAAAGGAAACTTCGGTATTCGAAGCCGTTATAAAGCTTTTGAATTGTTTGGCAAAACCTTGGGCTTAGTGGGCTATGGAAATATTGGCAGTATTCTGGCCAATATGGCAAAAAGCATTGGCATGAAAGTAACGGTTTACGATCCGTTTGTTAAGCCGGAAGTGATTAGCGGGCTGGGGTATCGGTATGAAACCGACCTGAAAGCGCTGTTAACCAATGCCGACGTTGTTTCGCTGCATGTCCCGTTAACCCCGAAAACCAAACATCTCATTGGGGAAACTGAATTGAAGCTCATGAAGAAACAGGCTATATTGATTAATTGCGCGCGCGGCGGTATTGTTGACGAGGCTGCATTGGCAAAAGCCTTGGAAAACCAGGAACTGCATGCTGCCGCTACCGATGTGTTTGCAAATGAGCCGGTGACTGTCAATGAGCCCTTGCTGAAATACGAGAATATCATCGTATCACCGCATATGGCCGGGCAAACCAAAGAAGCTGCTTCGGCGGTTGCCACCATGGCTGCGGAAGGTGTGATTGCCGTCATGAATGGCGAGCGTTGGCCACATGTTTGTAATCCCAAAGCGTATGAACATCCTCGCTGGAATCCGTAGTGGCTGCAGCCGGATTGTCACCCGAATGCTGATATAGAAATGCGGCCGGCATTGGGCGCATGCCCCTAGCGGTCAAAAGAAGGATAAGAAGTCGTTATAAGTTGGAGGAGCCATGATGAGTTGTATATATTCTTTACTCAATATCGGTAAAATCGTTGCCGGTGCTGACAGTATGTTGAGTATTGCCGATATTGTTGCCGATTTTGATGTAAAACACGTTGTGATGATTACAGATCAGGGAGTCTGGGATGCCGGGTTGATCGAGAAGCCGAAAACCTTACTGGAAGAGGCCGGTATCCAGGTACATATTATCCGGGATACTCCCCCTGAGCCAACCGTCGATCAAGTTCAGGAAATCTGCCAAGCGGCAAGAGCCTTTGATTGTCAGATGATCATTGGGATCGGCGGCGGCAGTTCCATCGATACCGCAAAGCTTGTTTCCGTTCTTTTTACGAATGATGTTAATTTGCGGGATTTAGTGAAAGGGAAAGCGCAATTAAAGCGCCGCGGCATTCCGACTTTGATGGTTCCAACAACTGCCGGTACCGGTGCCGAGGCTACACCCAACGCGATTGTTTTAGTGCCGGAGGAAGAACTTAAGGTCGGTATTGTCAGTGAAAAAATGCTGCCTGATGTTGTGATTTTAGATCCTGTCTTAACCATCAAGTTGCCTAAAGCTATTACGGCCAATACCGGAATGGATGCTTTATGCCATGCGATTGAATGCTATATTTCAAAAAAGGCCAACCCGCTTAGCGATACGTTTGCCATAAGAGCAATCTCCTTGATTGCGCGTAGTATCCGTACGGCTTATCAAGAGGGGAACAATTTAGCAGCGCGGGAAGATATGCTGTTAGGGGCGATGTTTGGCGGTATTTCCATTGCCACTTCCAGTACCACCGCAGTACATGCCCTGTCCTATCCTTTGGGTGGAAAGTACCACATTCCACATGGTTTATCAAATGCCATTCTCCTTCCTGATGTCATGAAGTTTAATTTGGATGTTTGCGAAGAAAAGTTTAGAGATATTGCGGTTGCCATGGGAATTGATATTGCCGGCTGCACTACTCGGGAAGCGGCCGAAAAAATGCTGGAGAATTTATATTCTCTGATTGAGGACCTGGAAGTAACCTGTGATTTGCGAGCCAAAGGAATTAATGAAACCGTCCTTGAGGAACTGGTTGAAGCTGCAGCCAAAGTAACGCGTCTTTTGAATAACAATCCCAAAGCCGTAACCCGTGAAGATATGCGGGAAATTTACAAAAAATTATTGTGATTCAGCCAATTTCATTCTCAGTAGCTGAGCTGGGTGATCAGCCAGATGTGTGGCAAAGGCTTAAAACACCGATAGGCCGGACTTTATAAAAGCTGCCACAAACCAAGCAAGGCTTAGATTAGCTGACGGCCTGAGGTGATATCTTGTGTGCCAACAAGAAAGCAATGTGAAATCCATAAGTAAAATAGATTATTTGAGCGGGAGGAATTATCTTGCTGACCGAGAAAAAAACCAACGTGCGCTGGATTGTTGCCGCATTAATGTGGGCAGCAATTGCAATCAATTATATTGATCGTACCGTACTTGCGGCCGCAGCTCCTTATATTACCAAAGAGTTTCATATCACTCCCAGTGAAATGGGCATTATCATGTCCGGGTTTTTTTGGTCATATGCTTTGCTTCAAATTCCGGCAGGGTGGTTTGCTGATAAAATCGGCCAGAAAAAAACGCTTGGTTTTGCCGTAGCCTGGTGGTCTGTCGCTACAGCTTTAACAGGCTTGGGAACAGGCTTTAAATCAATATTAGGATTTCGCGTTGCACTTGGCGTGGGAGAGGCGGCTGCTTATCCAAGCAACGCCGGGATTTCCTCCAAGTGGTTTCCGGATAAAGAACGCGCAACAGTGGGCGGTCTTTTCGACAGTGGTTCAAAATTCGGCGGAGCTATTGCCATGCCGTTGATTGTTTGGCTGATATCCCTATTTGGCTGGAAGATGACTTTTGTGATCATCGGCCTGGCCGGTGTTGTTTGGTCGATCATCTGGGCTTTGTATTTCAAAGAAATTCCGGAAGAACATAAGGGTGTTAATGCTGCAGAATTAAAGCATATCCGGGAAGGGCAGACTAAAAAAGAAGGCCTTGATAAAGAACAGCCGATGAAATGGTATGAACTTTTAAAATATCGCAATATCTGGGCGATGTGCATAGGCTTTTTTATGATTAACTACACATCCTATTTCTTTATTACTTGGCTGCCTACTTATCTGGTTAAAGAAAAAGGAATGGGAATGCTGGCAATGGGGTTTGCCGCCATGCTACCGCTCTTAATCTCCATGGTGGTTGAAGTTGCAGCAGGCTGGGCATCCGATAAGGTCTATTCAAAAGGCTGGCTGTCTTTAACAGCAACGCGGAAAGCCTTCCTGGTTGGTGGTCTGTTGATGGCTTCTTGCATCGGGTTGGCGGCTTTTGCCGAATCGGCGGTAACCGCTATCATATTGTTGTGCATTGCAAAGTCGGGTACGACGGTAGCGGCCTCTCAGGTATGGGCACTTCCTGGTGATGTAGCACCGAAAAATATGACTTCGGTGGTTGCCGGACTTCAAAATTCGGTATCGAATATGGGCGGAGTTGTGGGTCCTATTGTTACCGGTGCTATTTTACAAGCTACCGGCTCCTTTACCATGGCATTGGTCCTTTCATCCGCACTATTGGTTCTTGGGATCCTGAATTATTTATTCCTGCTAGGAAAAGTTAAACCTATCGAAGCCGCGCTGGACGGAAAAAACCTTTCTGTCTAGTCACATACGTCCCCTTAGCATGGGCCGATTTATCAAGGAACATGCTAAGGGGAGTTTGTTGTTATTTGCCAACCTCCTTTTTCTTTAGTAAAATGGAACCTGCGTGAATACGGGGGCTGGTTTTTACTGAATCCTTGTGATTGGTAGGAACTTTGAAAGTGCTTTCAAAACAGCTCCTGTTATAAAAAATTCATTAACGCACAGGCTTTATCACGCTAAGGAGATGCTGTTCATGCGCTACGTTAGTGCAACACAATTAGCTAAACTTGCAAAATGTGAAAGACAACTGTACCTAGAATCCCAATACGGCGAGTGCACTCAATTAACGGACAAGTATATCAAGCGAGGAAATGATGAGCATGAAAGATTTAGACAAAGGCTAAGCAGTGCAAAAGGCAACTGGCTGATTCGATTGGTTCGCTGGCTGCTGCGTCTGTTGTTTAAATAAGCTATGCCGTTATCCATCCTTGCCATTGCACTCATAATCGTATTTTATTGTTGGCTGAGGTATCGCCGACCGGATAAATTAGCCATTTATTTAACCGAGCCTTATATGAACATCAATCAACCGATACCGCTTTGCGGTACTCCCGATGTTATCTGGATCAATCAACAGGGCGTGTTAATCGTTGGGGATTATAAAAGCAGAACAAGCTGTAAGGTCCAGGAGTCTGATATTATTCAACTATCTGTCTACCGAGTATTATTAGAACACACGCAATGCAAGCCTGTCGCCCGAATAGGCTATGTGCATTTAAAAAATGGACGCCGGGTACGCGTTAAGCTGCTTGATGAAAAAACCGTTATTTCACTCTATGATCAATATCAGAGCATCATCCATGGCCGCCGCGCAGCCCGTTGTACCGGTAAAAGCGGATACTGCCGTCATTGCAGTTATTCAGAACGTTGTTAATTGAGGGATATGGGGGAGGATCGCTTTTTTAACGATTGACTGCATCAGAAAGAAAGCTTGGTAGTCTTTGCAGAAAAGCTCCACAATAGCGCTTGCGCTATTGTGGAGCTTTTCTAATTGCATGGATAAATAATAGGTTCCTTTCCGATTCAGTAGCACGACACAGCTGATTATGAGGGTTCAACCTAAAGCTTGATCGCTCTCAGACTCATCCGGCGATTAAGGTCGTCAAAACCGTTTCTTAACCGGCGCAAATCGCATCAGTGATGGATACGATGTATTTTTGAAGCTTGTATCTTATCAACTGCAGCTTCAAATAGGTCGGCTCCATGAACAGCTAACTTGAGCCATTAAAGAATAAGCGATTATGAAAGCACAATTGTGACAAACTATGATGAGGATGCGATTTTGACAGGAGTGACAGATATGCAGTTTGTGGGCAAAAATAAATTAATCTTTTTTCTCATCGGAATTCTTGTGATTGGGGGGATTTGGTATTATGCTCCTGGTTTTTTCCCAAAAGAACTCAAAAGAATTGAACAAACACCTGTAGTGCCGCCTTATAAATATTATGTCATTCAGGATGAGGCAACAGGAACTGTCTTGATGTATGTCTCTGTTGTCGTCGTAAATGTAGGCGATGAACTGGTAACCGATACGGGCAAATGGTATCGTGTCGTGCGGGTTGAAGGAAACATTGCCTATGCCAGGCAGTTTGAAAAACAGCAGGACACTAATCGTTCTAATAGTGAATAAAGATTAGCAGAATTGCATTAACGTTTTAACAGATGACGGCGAATCATGGCAAGGTTTTGAAAAACTCTTAGTCCGAAGGCCAGTAAAGCTACGTAATATAAATCAATGCCAATTCGTTCGCCAATATACACGAGGCCGGCAGCTAAAAGAGCATTGGTGAAAAAACCTGTCATGAAGATCAGGCTATCAAATTTCCCGTCTGTTCCTGCCCGGAGTCCGCCAAATACCGAGTCAAGCGAAGCCAGCAGAGCAACAGATAAATATTTGGCATATTCAAGCGGGATACTGATCGGTAAAAAAGTACCGATTAGCAGGCCGATGATAAGCCCGGCGATTGGTAAGAGCATCTAAATTCCTCCGTTCTGAACCGGTTTTGCCTGTTGAAAGTGGAATGTGCCTTTATAAGCAGGTATTTCTACTGTATCAGCTGATTTCACGGAAACCTGAATTCCCCAAAACTGGATCGTTTCAATGACACCGCCTCGCATTTTTAAAGCAGTTTCCATAGTTTCAGGATTTCCAATGGCTTTAATTTCAAAAGGGGCGGCCAGATTGGTGTTATTCACTGAAATAAACCGTCCGGCGGTACGGATTTCAGATGATGCGAGGATACGCTGATGATTGATCGCAATAGCTTCAGCTCCGGCAGCCCGCAATTCGTTGAGAATTTTTAAGATGTCTTCGTCCTTAATCAGATATAAATTAGGATTTTTAGTGCTGACAGGCGTGTTTGGCTTGGTGTCATCTAAGGTGATGATGATTCCTTTTCCTTGGAGTGCGACCAAGCCGGCTTTAATTTTTATGTCGTCACTGGTAACATTGCCGGAAGCTTGACGAAGATCCCGGATCTGCTGCTGCAGGGAATCACGCTCTTTTTCCACCTGCATTAAGCGCTGTGTGAGGTCTTCGGCGCGCTGAAAGGGCAGTGAAGAACGGATATCCTGGGTTGTGCGAAACTGAACGGCTAACATAATTCCCAATATGATACAAACCAAGGTCAGTGAGAGTTGTCCTTTTTTTTGCAAGCTATCGCCTCCTATTGTTATTATATGGTATTAAAAAGATCTTGAGGAGATCTTGACAACAAGTTTGTTTATCGATAGTATTATAATAAACATATGAACACATGTTCATATAATAAAATATTCCGATATTAATTGTATGGATAAACGTTGTCTGGTAAGCCTGACGAATAGATAGGAGTGGAGATCAAATGAGCGCACATCATGAAGAGCATACTTGTGAATGCTGCTATGGTTTACAGGAAATCTCAGCTTCAGCGAATGAAAGCGCCGGTGCTGAAAACAGCACCAGTTTGCTGAACAGCACTTTCCATATTGAAGGGCTTGACTGTGCTGATTGTGCTGTAAAACTGGAGAAAGGCATTGGAAAATTACCTGGTGTTCGTGAAGTTCAGGTAAATTTCGCTACTGCAAAATTAAAGGTTGTCTATGATAAAACCTTGTTGGAAATCTCGCAAATTACTAAAGCCGTAAGCGGGTTTGGCTATCATGCGGCCATGGAGCCTGTTTTTCATGAGCAGGCAGGCAGCCATTTAGCCGTTTTTCGCGTAGAAGGAATGGACTGTGCTGACTGCGCAGCAAAATTGGAAAAGAAGCTGGCTGCAGTGGCTGGAGTCCAGTCGGCGGCCGTAAATTTTGGTGCAGGCAAATTAACGGTTCAGCATACGCTGACAGATGCAGCGATTATTTCGGCGGTACAGCAAGCCGGCTATCAGGCTGTTGCTGATCAACCTAGTGGCCGTCCTGGTACGCAACCGGCTGCATGGTGGCGCAAGCCGCGAACGATTGCAACCATCGGGTCCGGATTATTTTTACTGGCCGCGATGGGTGCTGAGTGGATCGGTACCGGGGAAGCAACAACGGTTTCACTTTATTTGGCTGCAATGCTCATTGGCGGTTATCATGTGGCTAAAAGTGGGATCTATAGTCTCAAAAGCCTGACCATGGACACGAATTTCCTGATGGTGATTGCCGCTGTTGGGGCTGTAGCGATCAGAGAATGGAGTGAAGGGGCAACGGTAGTCTTCCTATTTTCTCTGGGAAATGCATTACAGTCCTATACGCTGGACAGAACGCGGGAATCCATTCGGGCGCTCATGGATTTGGCACCTCGGGAAGCCTTGGTAAAGCGTGACGGGCACGAAGTACGCTTGCCTGTAGAAGCTATACGCATTGGGGATGTCATCCTCGTCAAACCTGGTGAGCGCATTGCAATGGATGGAAACGTAGTAAGCGGTACTTCCACCGTGAATCAGGCTCCGATTACCGGCGAGTCTATTCCTGTGGAGAAAAATGCCGGCGATCTTGTCTATGCCGGAACAGTCAATGAACAAGGTGCGTTAGAAATTGTAGTCACGAAATTAGCGGCTGATTCAACACTGGCCAAAATTATGCATATGGTCGAAGAGGCTCAGGCGGAGAAGGCACCGATGCAGCAATTTGTCGATGTATTTGCCAAATATTATACACCCGCTGTGATTCTTGTATCCGTAGCATTCATGATTATTCCAACCTGGGTCTTTAACCTGCCTTTTGATGTCTGGTTTTACCGGGCATTAGTACTGCTTGTTATTTCTTGCCCTTGTGCCTTGGTGATTTCAACGCCTGTTTCCATTGTATCCGCGATTGGCAATGCTTCCAGGCATGGAGTACTCATTAAAGGCGGCGCTCATTTAGAACAAATGGGACGGATTCAGGCTATGGCCTTTGACAAGACGGGGACACTCACCATTGGAAAGCCCCGGGTAACGGATATTGTGCCGTTCGACAACATGACCCAGGAGCAACTCTTGGTATTAGCCGCTTCTGTTGAAAAATGGTCGGAACATCCATTGGCTCAGGCCATTGCTGCCAAAGTAGCGATTGCTTCCATCAAACCGGTAACCAACTTTAAAGCTCTTATCAGCAGGGGCGCACAGGCGGATATTGACGGGCAAACGGTCTATGTAGGTAATCGTCGTTTGTTTGCGGAAATCGGGCACAATCTGGATAAGGTGGAAGCGACGCTGGGTCAATTGGAACAGCAAGGCAAAACAGTGATGCTGGTGGGCAATGATCAGCAGCTTATGGGAGTTCTTGCAGTGGCTGACACACTGCGTGAAAACAGCATAACGGCCTTGGCCGATTTGCGGGCTGCAGGAATCAAGAGTATGGCCATGCTTACCGGTGATAACAAACAAGTGGCTGCAGCGATCGCTGAGAAATTAAATATTGATCGCTTTTACAGCGAACTGCTGCCTGAGGAAAAGGTGGCTGTTTTGAAAAAAATAGCCGGACAGCACGGGCCTGTTGCCATGGTTGGAGATGGTGTGAATGATGCACCGGCTTTAGCGACAGCCCATGTGGGAATTGCCATGGGGGTTGCCGGCTCAGATACCGCTCTTGAAACCGCAGATATAGCCTTGATGGCCGATGATCTTAGCAAGCTGGCCTATGTAATGAAGCTTAGCCGGAAAACGGTCGCTATCATTAAACAGAATGTTACTTTTTCATTAATTGTTAAATTGTTGTTTGTATTTGGTACCTTTGTAGGTTTTGTGAATTTGTGGCTGGCCGTGTTAGCGGATACTGGCGCTTCGATTTTAGTAACACTGAATGGCATGCGCCTTGCGCGAAAAATAAAATAAACCTAATGAGAGGATAGGCTGCAGCCTATCCTCTCATTAGGTTATGCTGCGATTCCCGGGTCATGGACCGGATGGAATAGAGAGTGACCCAAGAGAATGACGGCAATGTTTCATTCCAATAGATCAAAAAAGATCAATATTCCACTTATGCATAATAGCATACCAGCAATATGCTGGACGATATGCATTTTATTTGAAACTAAGCGTAATCGGCTTACAAACCGGTCAAGTGTGAGTGCCAGTACCGAAAAGGGAAGGCAAAAGCCAAGCGCGTAAACGAAAAAAAGGAGAAACCCTTTTGCCAACGAAGGGGAAGTGCTTGCATACAGGAAAATTGGAGCCAGGAAGGGAGTATTGCAGGGAGTCCAGGTTGCAGTAGAGGCTACTCCCAGAAGGAAAATCCCCCCGGGGCCGGCACTGGAAGGGAAGCGTAAATGAATTTTACGGAAAGGAACAGCAAAGGAAATCAGGCTGCTAAGCTGTAACCCCATGACCATCATGAATACCGCTCCAACTTTACTCATTACATGCTGATAATTATGCAAGGCTTGCCCAAGGTAGGATGCACCAATACCGATTAAGAGAAAGACTGCGACAAACCCGCTTAAAAAAATTGCGATATTCACCCATAAGGGACGCAGGTACGGAATATTTACGGATTTTCCTGTACTGCCCAGAAAGGCGGTGCAGCTTGGCAGTACAGCTAATACACAGGGTGATAAAAAAGAAATGACTCCGGCGGAGAAGGCGGTCATTAAAGCTACGAAACTTAGCTCCATTCACAAAGTCCCCCTTTAACGTAAACTACTGTCATCCTATATTTACTCGGACCGTATAGGAGCCTATGTCTTCCTTTATTTGGCAGCCGCGGGGCAAAGCATTTCTTATCCATATTTATTAAATTTTATAAAGATTTCTTCTTACGGAAAAGGCGATGGAGGAGTTTGGCGAATAAGCGCGTATTATATCCACTAAGAAATGACAAGTTTTTAAACATCTTTTAATCGTAAGGTGGACTGAATTCGGGAGAATGTACACAATTTTATAGGGGCAAACTATTCGAAAGGATAGGGCGCAAAACTATGGGTCTAAGGAATAATTTCTATGACTGCCAAGTTGCATTCAATGGGTCGTTAAGACATATGCAGCTGGGCAGTTATTTTTATTCGTACAATTCATCCGGAGCTTCACCGGCAGGAAAGATTTCACTTGCTGTTATCAATGCAACTATAGGAAGGTGTTCCAATGAGTAACAATGTTGAAGAAGAAATGTTTTTAACACAAGCTGAGTTGGAGCAGCTGCTAAAAGATTTACCGAAGATATTGAAGGAGTTAGAACAACAGCTTCAATCTATAAAAGGCAAAGGGTAACGGGATTGTCTGTCCTGAGCGTATCTTGATTCAAAGTCAGTATTCGTTATGAATGACGTCCAGCGAAACAGTAATAAAAAATGAGGAATGCCTACTGTTAACCGGCACTCCTCATTTTTTTTATTGTGCTATTCCGGACGTTACTCTGATCATTGAGGGGAAGGCTGCTTATTCCGCATGCAGGAGAATCTCACAAAGCATAGCATGGTGGAAAGAATGGCAAGGGTCTAAGCCTACCGCTTTCTTCAATTTTTCAAGACGAAATTTTAAGGTGTTCCGATGGATAAATAACTGACTGGCAGCAGCGGAAATATTTAAATTGTTGGCAAGTAGACTTTTGATCGTCTTTTCCATATCACCATGATCGTTGATCTTTTCAAATTTATGTTTGAGCTCTTGCAATGCAAGGGTATTTTGTTTTGTCCATTGTTTTTCAAACAAGTAATTGAGCAGAATTTCTTGATCATGAATAAAGCTGACCGCCTTAGAGGCTGAAAACTCTAAGGCAAACAACGCTTCATCATAGGACTGACGAAGCTGATACTCATGCAACGTTCGGCTGCCGATGCCTATTTGCAGCCGAAGACGGGGTTGAAGTGCCTGAAACATCTGGACGATACTGGCCGTAAATACCGTTAATTTATGGGAGGACATATGATCGGGCCAAGATTTTATGATACATAAATGCTTCTTATAAAATAAGCTGATATCTTCATCACAAAAAAATGGAGCGGTTTTTAGCATATTCAAAACACTTTCGCGAACCCGGGCCGAAAACAGGTTTTGCAAACCGTTGGCTTTAAAATCATCCTTATTCAGTGGCTCCAGTTTTAGCAATATGACCATGCGTGGTAAATTCAGTTTATAATTCAGCATTTCGGCTAAAGTCTGGATATCTTCAGCCATGAGGTCCGGGTTATCCGAAAACAGTAAATTGACCAGTTGGGCTTTTACACTATTTTCCGAGCGGTAATCAGCCAAAAACATTTCGCGTTCGAGGACTAACTCAGTTACTGTTTTGATCAATTTAGCGGTATGCCGAACTTCATTCGGTTCACCTGTTACGCAGACTACGCCGACAATTTTCTTTTTGATATCAATTGGCCACATGACACCTGGCAATGCCCCGGGAAAAAGTTCCACATCATTCGGCTGGATTTCGATCACATCTTGAGTCAGCGCTGCTGATTTCGCACCTTGATGAAAAGTATTGATGCGATGGTGTTGGCCGGAAGCGATAATCATTCCGTTGCAGTCCATGATATTGACGTTTCGTTGGGCGATATCCATCAGCTGATCAACAATTTTCTGTGCGACTTCATGCGAGATAATCATCTCATTGATAGCCTCCCAGCAAGCAATAAAACAGTACTCGTTCATTGACACTCTTTAACGATATTCTAGCATTTTCCATTTTGTGAGTAAACCAGGTACAAAAGGATTGCAAATCCGTCATTCTAGATGCAGTTACATTCGTGAGTTGTTGCAAGTGAACAATAGGGCGGTAAGAATCTCCCGGTTTTTTGTTCTGTAAGCACAAAGGCCTCATTATGCTGTTGCGAGAAAATTCAATCAATGAGATCAAAGGCGCAGTGTATCTTGTTGCTTTCCATTTCATGGCTGGGAAGCGGGCTGTGCCGGTTTTTCTTAACGTTCAAGTAGAGGAGGTGCTTACACGGTAGTCGGTCATTCTATTTCATATCAGAGGAGGGACAAATTTTGGATGCATTAATTGCTTCATTGCCTTTGATTGTCTTGCTCGTTGGGCTTCCTGTTTTAATGAAACCAGCCGTCAAAGTAGCTCCTGTTGCCTGGCTGCTAACCATATTGGTTGCAGTGTTCTATTTTGGTTTCCCCATGCAGGTAACCTTGCTGGCCGCACTTCAAGGGGCATTGACTGGCTTATTTCCGATTATGTATATTCCGTTTGGTGCTATTGTCATTTATAATGTATTAAAATCAAGCGGCTGGATGGGTAAACTTCAAAATGCCATGTCGTCACTGACCTCGGACCGCAGGGCGCAAGCCTTGTTAATCGGTTACGGTTTTAGCGCATTTTTGGAAGGTATCTGTGGATTTGGATCGCCGGTTGCCATTCCCGCCAGTATTTTGGTAGGGTTAGGCTATAATCCCATGATGGCCGCTCTGGTTTGTCTTGTAGCCAATACCGGTCCGGTTCCTTTTGGATCATTGGCCATTCCCACCAGTACATTAGCGTTAACGACCGGTTTAGATTTTATGAAGCTGTCGCAAATGAGCGGACGTATTATGCCCATTATGGCGTTTATCATGACTTTTGCAACCGTTTATGTGATGTCCGGTGTTAAAGGTATGAAGGGCGTTATGCCCGCAATTTTAATTACCGGCCTAAGCTTTTCGATTGTGCAGTTTATCGTATGTAATACCATTGGTTCGACCTTGGCTACAATATTAGGTTCATTGGCCTGTATTGCCCTATTAGCCGTATACCTGTATAATCGCAAATCCAATGAAGCGGTTTGGGTTTTCCCTGGAGAAACAGCCCCCGTGGAAAGTGGAACAAAGAATCTTAATTTCAAAGAATTGGGCTTGTCATGGCTGCCTTATATTTTGTTAACGTTGCTTATCCTGGCTGTAAATCTTCCTTCGACTGCCCCCGTCTTTTCCGGTAAGGCTCCTGGATTTGAGTGGCTGATGATTAAATTTGAAATCTACAATCCGGCCAAGCTGTATGCGTTCTCCTGGTTGCAAAGCCCGGGGACTGTTATGATGATCGCAGGGTTAATTGCCTTCCGGTTTATGGGCATTCGTTTTAATGAATTTTCTACCCAATTCCAAGTGACGCTCAAACAAATGATGCCTGCATTTATTACAGTGGCTTGCATTTTATCCATTTCAGAAGTGATGAATATGGCTTTGCCCATTATCGATCCCAAATCCAAAATGATTGTTTGGGCTAATGCAGCCGGTGTTGCCCAAAAATCAATGATTGCCACTATGGCTCAAAGCCTGGTTGATACAGTCAATCAGCAGCTAATGCCTGTTTTTAGCCCGCTTATTGGTGCTTTGGGTGTATTTATTACGGGTAGTAACACCTCAGCAAATGCATTGTTTGGTAATCTGCAAAAATTGACTGCCCATGGAATGGGCCTTTCCGATATTCTACTGGCTACTGGCGGAAATGTCGGTGCCAGTGCCGGTAAAATGATTTCACCTCAAAGTATTGTTATCGCCGCAACGGCAGTTGGCTTAATGGGTGAGGAAGGCCTGATTATGAGGCGTACCATTAAATTTGCTATTCCCTATGCCTTGTTCTTAGGATTGCTGGTCTGGATGTACGCGTTTGTGTTCCCTGGCCTTATTCCTTAAGGGAATGGCACTCTGGCCTGAAGCGATAGAAAAGTCCCATCGCCTGGTATCGGCGATGGGACTTTTCTTGTCAGCGTGCTTTGACCGCAATAAACGTCGGCTGCTCTTTGCCTTCTTCCGGGCCGTGGGTATAGCCGATAACATCAAAATACTCGCTAAGCCGGGTGGCAATCGCTTCATAATCAGGTGACTTGCTGCGCAGGCAGGAGGATAAATGCACAACTTGCACATCGTTTTTGAGCATCATTGCAATTTTATGATCTAAATCTCCGCCGGCATGGGTAAAAACAGATAAAGTAACTTCACGGTCAAGATAATGGGCGAAAGCATCCTTTTTCTGAAAAAAGGCATTCAGGCAGCCTTTGCCAGTACAGCGCTGCATGGTTTCTTCTCTGGTTAGTATCGCAATTTTCATATTCCACCTCATGTTCCTGATGTCAGCCCCAGGTATAGTGGGGACTGATACGTAACTAGCTTTCTATTCATATATCTTACCGCCAATCGAATAGGCTGTATGTGATATAGATTACTGCAATTGAGGGAAACTGGCATATAAAACCCCGTCTGGGTGGTATGAAACCAACGACGGGGTTTGTGGTTCTATGTATTACTCATCCAGATGATAGGGAACGGTTGTAACAATAATCTTTTTCTTCAAGATCAACGATGTCCTTAATATCCAGCCTGTTTGGTTGTGCAGCAGGCGATGCCACCATTTTTTTGTCTCAAATTCAGGTATTACCACAGTAATAAAATCTTTTGGTCTCTTTTCCCGTTCTTTCTTTTCAATGAAATGCAAGAGTGGTCTCATCAGCAGCCGGTAGGGTGAATGCAATATCACCAGCTCAACACCCGGCTGCCAGGTTGCCCATTTTTTCCGCATTTTAACAGCCGTCTTTTCGTCACTGGCAATATGTACGGCAAATACCCGGTTGCCGATAACCTTAGCGTATTTTAACGTTTCAAAGACGACACGGGTTGGAGTTGAAACCGGCACAATGACAATATGGTCACTGGGACCGTCAATGGCTGCATCCTGAATATCCTCAAGCGGCAGGCTGAGTTGTTTCGCAACCGAATTATAGTGGCTGCGGATACTTTTAAAAATAAAAATCATAATTGGAATGAATACTAAAATGATCCAAGCGCCATAGATGAATTTTGTAACCGTGATAATGATGACAACAAGGCCGGTGACGGTTGCACCAATGCCGTTTAATAAGGCCCGTCCCTGCCAGCCTGCGCTTTTTTCACGAAACCAGTGGATAACCATACTGGACTGTGCAATGGTAAAAGAAATAAAAACTCCAATGGCATAAAGAGAAATGAGATGCCCTGTTTCACCTTGGAAAACGATGATCAAAATGGCAGCCGCAATCGTTAGGAGAATGATACCGTTAGAATAAGTCAAGCGTTCACCGCGAGTAGCAAGGTAACGGGGCATGTAGCCGTCCTGTGCGACAATGGATAATAAAATCGGCAGCCCGTTGTAGGCCGTATTTGCCGCCAAATATAAAATCAGCATGGTCGTAATTTGAATGTAATAGTAAGCCGGTGATCTTCCGAAAACATTCTCGCTGATTTGGGATAATACCGTAACATCATTGAGCGGTAAAATGTGGTAATGCATGGTGAGAAAAGTGATTCCCGTAAACATGACAGCGAGTATTCCCGCCATCCAGTAAGTGGTAGCCACAGCATTTTTTGCTTCCGGCTTTTTGAACATGGGGACACTGTCGGCAATGGCTTCGATCCCGGTCATAGAGCTGCAGCCATTTGCAAATGCCCGTAAAACTAAAAATAAAATGGTCCAGTCTAGTTGCTGCCTTACCACAGATTCAGCTGGAATTGCGGTAATCGGATGAGTCAGTGCCTGATAAACTCCGGTCAGGATAAGCGCCAGTATTCCCAGTAAAAAAGCATAGGTAGGAAATACAAATGCATTAGAAGACTCTCGGACTCCGCGAAGATTCACCATGGTCAGTACAAAAAATAATACCGTAAGATCAATGATCACCTGATGGCCAGCCAACGCAGGGAAAGCTGAAACAATGGCGGCCGTACCGGCCGAGACGCTTACCGCAGCCGTCAGCACATAATCGGCAAAGACAGAGCCCGCAGCAATAAGTGCCGGATATTCCCCCAGGTTTTTCTTTGCAATGGCATAGGCACCGCCGCCGCTAGGATTGGCTTTCGCCACTTGTACATAGGACAGGGCGACCATAGCCAGGAGCAGCAGGATGGATATGGCAACAGGCCCCATGTACCCATAAGCCAGCAACCCTGGAACGGCCACCAACGTGAGCATGATTTGTTCCGGTCCGTAGGCTACTGAAGACAATGCATCAGAAGAAAAAATAGATAAGGCCTTCCATTTCGGCAGTCTCTCGTGAGTCAGCTCACGATTGTGTAAGGGTTTGCCTATGAGTAGTCTTCGAATCATTCGCATCATGATGTATTTTGTTCCCCCAATATAGAATAACAATATCTAATCATACCAAAAACAAATAAAATGTAAAGTTATTCCTAGCAATATCAGCAGTTATAAGGATTATTATTTATTATTGCCATCTGATCAGTCGCCGTTGAAAAACCAGGGTCTGCATGACATCAAAGCATGTCTTGAAAAGAATATCTTACAAATATTTGCCTTTCGGCCACTGCTTGACGTTAACTTGAAGGAATAATCCTATAAAAGCAAGAAACAGTCATTGGTATAATCAGCAGCAATGGGTAATTCTGATCGTGTAGGTGATTAACTTGACGGATAAGTTGGTAGAATTTATTTGCCCGGAATGTAAAAAGCAGCTTGTTTGGGCAACAGTCAGTTCAAAAGTACTATGCAATGGGTGTTCTTGCTGGGTTGATTTTAATGATTTGAAAAATCCTAACGTACTTGTGGTAGAAGTGGATGAACCACAGCAATTGACCATATTTTAGACTGTCCCGTGGAGTATTTGCGGAGGAGCCAGTGCCAGGTGCTACCTGGGTGGCTTCTTCTTTTTTGTTTGGAAATGATCGGCTTGGGATGTCAAAAGCTTAATGAATGAAAATTAAAACTTTTTTAGCATTTATTGACAAATGTGGTAAGAAGGAGTAATATGCAAATGAGAATCAAACTCAATTGAGTAAAATTGGTTAGTGTACACAAGTTGTAGTAATTTGTGCCAGCAATGAGAATTTTATTGTATATAGGCATCAAAATATCCTGCCTTTTGAGGTAGAACATTCAGGTTTTTCAGTACTGGGCAATTATTATTTTTTTGTTAATAAACGCGAAAAAAACTTAACCCTTGTTAAGGTTTTTTAACATTTATTGACAAAGATAAGCGCATTGGGATAAGATTCAGTTGATAATTGGAATCAGATATAACGGCAGTCAGTGCACACTGCGGTTAGGGAAAAGTTCATATTTGGCAAACTTACTGAAAGGTAAGGACGCAAAGCTATGGGTCTAACGACTATCAAGGTCTATGATTGCCAGGTTGCCCTTGTAAGAGGTATGAAAACCCGGGCATTGGTCTGGGTTTTTTTATTCAAAACGCTGCGGGGCGCACCAAAGTCATGTTGATTAAGGCAAAAAACGAGAGTGGTCTATTTGGGATTAGGGGGAATTGCTGCATGAAAAAGAACATCATTATTTTACTCTTATTAATTAGTTCGATCCCCTTACTGGTATCTGCTGCTGTTTCATACTTTCTGTTTACCAAGCCGTTGGAGAAGGATTATTATGCAGTCAATGCCGGTAAAGTTGAAGTCTTTAAAACCGAAACAGAAGCTTATATTAATAAACACATGGATATTCTGAAAGCACTTGCTCAAACTGCTGCTATTAAAAAGTTCGACTTGCCGTCTGCCAAGCAGGAAATTGCCGATGTGCAAAAAGTGTATACCGATATTGGCATGGCATTGTCAGATGATAAAGGCAATCAGGTAGTTCGCGGTGATAATGTCAAACTGGGAAAAGTCGGCGAGCGGGAATTTTATAAAGAAGCTATGGCTGGCAAGGCTGAAGTGGCATCGAAATGGCTTGTCAGCACAACAACGGGAAAGCCGATTGTCATTCTGGCCACTCCCGTACGCTCTGATGACGGTAAAATTGTTGGTGTGCTGCAAGGGGCAATCAATCTCGATGCATTTAAAAACTTTGTTACCGCCAAGTCTGTCAATGGTGTAACCGCCTATATCCTGGATCAGGACGGGAAAATCATTGTTCATCCCAATGATCAAATATCCGGTGAAGCCAAGGATATGAGCAGTATACCCTTTGTGCAAAAAGCGATTACCGGTCAAAGCGGCACTGAGGAAATTGCCGGGGAAAACGGCGTGCGCAAACTGGTTAGCTATGTTCATGATCCTAAGACCAATTGGACCATTTGCATGGAAAAAAATTATGAAGAATACAATGCCGTTACCAAAGACATGCTGGTCAGCAATTTAATTGTGATGGCCATTTCCATGGCAATCGTGGTCATGATCAGTGTACTGTTTTCTAACCGGATTACTAAGCCCGTTGTTCAGTTGGTCCAAGCGACTGAAACCATTAAAAACGGCAATCTAAATGTCCGGATTAGCCACACAGGCAATGATGAAATTGGCCAATTAGGGCAGAATTTTGCGGCAATGGTGGCCGGACTTAAAGGCTTGCTGGGGCAAGTGACCAATTCAGCGCAAGTCGTCTCGGCTGCTTCACAGCAACTGACGGCCAGTGCTGAGCAATCGGCAGCTACGGCTGAACAGGTCACCGTCTCCATCGGCGAAATTGCCGAAAGTGCTGACAAGCAGCTTGCTTCGGCCAATGAAACCACCTTGCTGGTTACTCAGATTGTTGGGGATATCCAGAAAATTGTCAGTGATTCCGCTAGTGTTACTTCAATATCTGAAGGTACGGCTCAGTTGGCCGCACAAGGCGGCAGTAAAATTGAAGAAGCTGTTGTGCAGATGCAGACAATTGAATCGAGCGTGGCCAGTTCGGCTGATGTTGTGGCTAAACTAGGCGACCGTTCTACCGAAATCGGTCAAATTATTGATACTATATCCGGTATTGCCAATCAAACCAATTTGCTAGCGCTGAATGCAGCCATCGAAGCGGCACGTGCCGGTGAGCATGGGCGTGGATTTGCGGTAGTGGCCGATGAAGTGCGCAAGCTTGCTGAGCAATCGGAGAATGCGGCTAAGCAGATTACCCATTTAATCAGTGAAATACAATCGGATACCGATCAAGCTGTCGTGGCTATGACAAAAGGGAATGAAGAAGTGAAATTGGGTACGGTGATCGTGAGTGAGGCCGGGCAGATGTTCCAGGAGATCGTTGCGGTTACGAATCAAGTTTCGGAACAAATGCAGGGAATTTCAACTGCGATTGAACACATGGCTGTAAGCAGCCAAAAGATAGAAAAGGCCATCCAGCATATTGATTCAATGAGTCAAGGGAATGCCAATCAAACGATGCAGGTTTCGGCTGCTACTCAGGAACAGGTCGCCTCTGTGGAAGAAATTAAAAAAGCCAGCCAGTCACTGGTTGCTACCGCTGAAGAACTGCAAATTGCCGTGAATAAGTTCTCCCTGTAGACTGGACGTGAACCGGCTTGGATAGAACAGACAAAAGAATGGAGCGATGATGATGTCAAACGTAGGAATGCGTATTTTTCCGCAGGTGAATAGACCGCCACAGGCGTTAATTGACGGCTTTGCCGGGATTCCGGTTGCTAATATCGCCGATAATATGAACCGGATGTCGTGCGTGGATGCCAAAATTCGTCCCATTAATGAAGTGCCGTTGCTTGGACCGGCGTTTACCGTCAAGTCTCGGCCTGGTGATAATCTCATGCTTCATAAGGCATTAGACTTGGCTCAGCCTGGGGACATTATCGTGGTGGATGCACAGGGGGATTTGAGTAATTCGGTGATGGGTGAACTCATGGTGTTGTGGGGAAAGAAAAGAGGCATCGGCGGCTTTATTGTTGATGGGGCCATTCGTGATATCGGAGCGCTTAAGAAACTGGGAATCCCCATTTATGCCGCAGGTGTCACTCCCGCCGGACCGTACAAGGACGGTCCGGGGGAATTGAATGTTCCGGTTTCCTGCGGCGGGGTTGTTGTTCATCCCGGGGATATTCTGGTCGGGGATGAAGATGGCATTGTGGTGATTAACCCACGTGATGCAGAAGCTCTGCTGAAAAAGTCACAAGAAAAATCCGCGATGGAAAAAAAGATTATGGAAGCGATTGAAAATCTAAGCTGGGACCGTACCTGGGTGGATCAGGCGCTATTGGAACGGGGTGTTTCCGTCGTACAGGAAAATCGGACGTCAACCCGGGCTTCCGTGGATGCACCGGTCGTCATCATTGGGCCGCAATCAGAGCGAACGGCTGCTTTGGCGGTGAATATGAGTACCGAAGGGATCTTATTGCAGGTTGCGCAGCCATTTCAACCGCCTGTCTGCATCCGGCTGCAGTTGCCAAAGGCGCTGGGCGGGATTGAGGTATCCGCACATGTTGTCTGGCAGCATGAACAGAACCTTGGCTGCAACTTTGTTGATCTTTCAGATGAGACGCAGGCAGCTTTGGAGCATGCGGTCTACTATCATTTGAATCAAAGTTTAAGGCAAGCAGCAGGATAAAATTCCTGAAAGCCGGAAATCCAGCTGCTTGAATCATGCTATCAGGATAAAGAAGGAGGGATCTGGCGTGCGTATTGATATCAATGCAATCAATAGCTATTTGGGAAAACGGATGTTTTTAGTTGTGGTGACAGCTTTGTTGCTGGGGTTTGTATCCAAAGTTCCGGATGGGCCGTTCATCCGGTTTTCACTGGTATTCCTATTTGCGTACATGACCTTTGTGACTTCGCTGGGCACCAGTTTAAAAAGCTTTTTTCAGGTAATGGGAAAACCCTGGATCCCTTTATGGGTTTTACTGCTTATCCACATCGTGACACCGATTACGGCCTGGCTATTGGGGGATTTGCTTTATGCTCATTCACCGGATATCAAATTAGGCTTACTAGTTGGGGCCGCTATTCCGGTTGGCGTTACGTCTGTTATGTGGACGGCAATCAATCAAGGAAATATCCCGATTGCTCTGGTTGCTGTGACCTTGGATACGCTGCTGCTGCCGGCGCTATTACCCGCTTACTATAAGATGATTGTCGGACAGGCTGTTGTCATCGACTATACGGCTTTGGTTATACAATTGCTGTTAATGGTGACCATCCCAAGTATTTTAGGCATGGTGCTATACGACTGGACAGGCGGTAAGACGGTCGGATTTTCCAAAGGCATTGGCGGACTAACTTCCAAATTGGCTTTATTTATTGTGATATTTTTTAACGGCTCACTGGTAGCTCCGGCTATTCAGCTTTCCTGGGATATTGTGCAAATGATTGCGGTTGCTTTGCTTATGGTGGTTTCCGCATATGGCTTAGGTTATATCGGCGCACTGGTTGTGCCTAACCGTACCCGTGAGGTCATGATCGCCATGATTTATAGTGTGGGGATGAGAAATGCCAGTTGCGGTCTTGTCATCGCCATTACCTATTTCCCTCCCGCAGTGGCGGTACCGATTGCCTTACTGATGCTGTTTCAACAGCCTATTGCTGCAACTATTCCCAATCTGTTTAAGTTTTTTGAAGAGAGAAAAGCGTTGCGTCAGCCTCAAACTGCTTTTCGTGCCGAGTGAAGAAGCGTTTGGCTGAAATAATCCTGATCAATTTAGAAGAACGTTAAATAGAAACGCCCTGCCTTAAAGTGTACCAGGCAGGGCGTTTCTATTTAACATTTATCCGCTTATTTTCTGAATGAGGATGGAAGCGTTCGCGTTTACTTGCGTTCCGCCGGCGAGTGTCTGTAATGTTACGGCAGTGGCGCTGGTATGGTTTCTTAAGGTTAATACATCCCCGGCGGCAGCCGCAATGATGACCATGCCGGGATTGGGCTGAGTAATGGCACCTGAACCATAAGTAGCGCCTGGAACGGCAAAACCGTTTTGGTAAAGGGTAAATTGATTGAGTTCTATGCCTGCCACGTTAAACCAGACCGCATAATAGCCGGGAGTACCGAGAACAATGGCGGCAGTTCCTGGTGTATGGGCAATGCTGCCGACAATGAGGCCGTTATTGCTGAATAGGATATCTCCTTCTACCGCTACTATTTGAGCAACCAGGTTATAAATGTAGGCATAGGCCGTCAAGCCGATAACCGGAGTGGCGCAAGTTGGACAAAACGGAAAACAGGAAGGATGATCTTTGTGGCATTTATGACATTTGTGACGTTCCGTCGAAGCTTCCTGGCTGGTGGAATTGTTTTCAACTGTGCAGGTACTTTCATCAGTGGAAGCCGTTGACGATGAATCGGTTTTTAAAGCTTCTTGATCAGACATCAATATCGCTCCTTTTTGACCTGTTGGATAGTATATCATACGCGAAAGTTTCCGATAATGTGACGACATAAGATGAATTTGGGAAGAATTATTTATCGAATAATTAGTTGACTAAGTCAAGTTGTTTCTCTATAATAAGCTTACAGAATCACTTAGGGGGTCACAATATGAATGGTGCAGAACAAGCGCTGATTCGTGGAATACGCAAATTTAACCGCTTTTATACTAAGATACTCGGGCTTTTAGACCAGCATATGCTGGACAGTGAATTTTCACTTTCCGAAGCCCGGGTACTCTATGAAATTGGTCACGGCCATTCCTGTACGGCCAAATGGTTAAGCGAGGAGCTCAGCATTGATCCGGGCTATCTGAGCCGGATGCTGAAACGGTTTGAGAAAAACCAGCTCATTTATAAGGTACAATCGGAAGCAGACGGGCGTCTGCACTATCTTCATCTCAGTGAGCGCGGTAAAAATATTCTGGCAGATTTGGACAGGGTATCGGAGAAACAAGTCCAGGATATGATCCGTTCTGTGCCAAAGCCACAGCAGCAGGCTTTACTGGGCAGTATGAGTGCGATTGAGTCGGCATTGACAGGACAAGCACCGGAGCGTTCGACGGTAACCATTCGGAGTGAATTGAAACCGGGTGATGTCGGGACGCTCATCCGTCTTCATGGCTGGATTTATGCGCAGGAATGTGGCTATAACGAGGGATTTGAAGGCTATGTTTGTAAGACCTTTGCCGACTTTTTTGCCAATTACAGCCCGGACAAGGATCAATTCTGGTTCGCTGAGGTAGGCGGTGAAATGGTTGGTGCTATTGCAGCGGTTGGGCAGTCAGCCGATAAAGTGCAATTGCGCTGGTTTATTCTTCACCCACGGTTTAGAGGCCTTGGTCTTGGGCGCAGTCTTTTTCAAAACGCTTTGCAGTACTGCCGGGACAAAGGCTATCAGCAGGCTTTTCTTGCAACAACGGAGGACCAGCAAACAGCGATCCGCATGTATCAAAAAGCCGGTTTTATCAAAGTAGCTGAGTTTGAAAACCATACTTGGGGTAAAAAACTGGTTGAACAGATGTATGAGTTAAACTTATCCTAAAGCCACTGGCATCAGGATAACGGCATAACCAAAAGGGGACCGGCTTGAAGCCGATCCCCTTTCTGGTTTATGCTGTTATTTTTTGCTGGGCAGCAGCCCGGCTTTTTTTACATAGCCTTGTAATTGCTGTAATAAAGAAGGCTCCAGGGAAACCTCACCGAGGTGATAGTCTCGTCCTAAATAATCATACTTTTGCTGTCCGAGACGGTGATAGGGCAAAAGCTCATAACTGAGATTAGGCCAATCTTTCAGATAATCAATAATGGCCGTAATCTCCGCTTGGGAGTCGTTAAAACCGGGAATAACCGGTGTGCGAACCAAAATGTTGAGGTGCGGGAAAGTCTGGCGCAGTTTTTGCAAATTATCCAGAATGATTTCATTAGTCACGCCGGTAAAGTGCCGATGTTTAACAGGATCGATTGATTTTACATCGTAAATGATGGTTGATTTCAATTCAGCGGCTACTTTTTGAACATCATTCCAGGCGGCATAACCACAGGTTTCAATGGTAGCGTCAAGACGCTGTTTTCTTGCCTCTTGCAAAATTTCTACGACAAAATCCGCCTGCATGAGCGGTTCACCGCCACTGAGGGTCAAGCCGCCGCCGGAACGGATGTAAAATGCACTATCGGCTTGGGCGGCTTTGATGACTTCTTGGACCCGCATGTTTTGCCCAAAGCGGTCCAGAGCTTTGGCCGGACATTGGCGTGTACACTGAAAGCAGCTTTGACACCGGGAGCGATCAATGGTGGCCAAGCCGGAAGCGGTGTGCGTGATTGCACCAAGGCTGCAGGCTGGCTGACAGCGCTGGCAGCCGATGCACTTACTCGGTTTAAAGGCCAGCTCAGGCAAGCGCTGTTGCGATTCCGGGTTGCTGCACCATTGGCAGCGCAGCGGGCAGCCCTTTAGAAAGACGACGGTGCGGATACCGGGACCGTCATGCAGGGAGTAGCGCTGGATATTAAAGACAATGCCGGTTTTACTGTCAGCTTGCGTAGGCATAAGGTTCGTCTCCTAAAATCCTGGATTAAATGACTGTATGTTCCGTACGGGCAATCAGGTCATCCTGCAAATCGGGTGATAAATCGGTAAAATAGGCGCTGTAGCCGGCAATGCGGACAATGAGATTCCGGTATTTGTCCGGCTCCTGCTTGGCGGCCAATAGGGTTTCCCGGTTGATCACGTTAAATTGCAAGTGCCATAATTTCAGGTCGCACCAAGTCCGGATAAAGGATACCAATCTGTCGGTTCCGGCTTCACCGGCAACGCAGGAGGGACTGAGCTTGACATTCAATAAGCGGGCTGCCCGTTCACGAAAACCGAAGTTTTTCGTAGCATAGTTGGATAACAAGACCGCAGTCGGGCCGTTCACATCCGCTCCTTGCGAAGCGGATGATCCATCCGATAAAGGTGTGTAGGCTTTCCGGCCGTTGGGAGTGGCACTGACCACCTTGCCGAAAGGCACATGAGATGTGAAAGGGACGAGGCGGAGATCCAGATGGACGCCTAATTCCTGTGAATATTTTTTGGTAAATTGCAGGCACTGGCGGTCTAGTTCTTTGGCGATGGCATCGGCATAAGGATCGTCATTGCCATATTTCGGTGCATTCAGGACTAACTGGCGGACAATTTCATGGCCTTCAAAGTTTTGCTCTACGGCCGTAATCAGTTCATCCATGGATAGGGTCCGATCTTCATAAACCAGCTTTTTAATCGCTGCCAGTGAGTCGACAACCGTACCATAGCCCATGAATTCAAAGTAACCCAGGTTGATGCCTCCCTCAATGACCGGTGTATGAATATCTTTGCAGGTCTCCATGCACAGATCATGCAGGGCTGAACCCAACGGCCAGGCAAAATGCTTGGCCCGGAGATTGATAATAACATGCTGTTGGATGAAAGCGTGCTTGAGAAAATTGAGATGCTGGGCCAGGTAGGCCTGCCAGAAGGCTTCCCAGGTGGAAAACTGCCGGGGATCGCCGGTTTCCAGCCCAATTTGCTCTTCGCCATGCAACTTCATTTTGCCATTATATAAGGTCATTTCGACAGCGGCCGGAAAGTTGATATACGCACAGGGGCTGGTATAGGTGTCGCGATTGGGCATACGGCATTCCGCGCAGCCTGATACCGCATAGTCAAAGGCTTCTTCAAAGCTGGCTCCTTTTGCTAAGAGCAGCGGAACAACTTCTTCATCATTAATCAGCTTAGGAAAACCTGAGCCTTCTTTAATGGTTTCTGCAACCTCATACAGATAACGGGCGGATACCCGCCCATGCACACGAGCTGCCAAATCGGGATAATGCAGCGGGAACTCGCGTTTGGACTGTAAAAACAGGTAGGTCAGTTCATTGGTAGCGTCCTGGCCATCCGGGGTTTGCCCCCCGATGGTAACGGCTTCCCAGTGGGCGTAGCCTTCATTAAAAGCACCGCCGGTTGGTGAAATGTAAAGATCGATGAATTGCGCCATGGACAGCCACATGCACTCCAGCAGCTGCAGGGCGTCTTCGTCTGTCAAAAGGCCTGTTGCAATATCTTGTTGATAGTAAGGGTACAGATACTGATCCATCCGGCCATTCGAGATGATGGTGCCGGTCTTTTGCTCCATACGCGAGAACATCTGGGTGAACCATTGGGCCTGCATGGCTTCCCGGAAATTGCAGGCCGGATTCTCCGGCACCCGGCGGCAGATTTCTGCAATGTTGAGCAGTTCCTGCCGGCGTTTAGGGTTGGCTTGTTTGGCAGCCAGTTCCTCAGCCAGTTGGGCATGGCGATTGGCCCAAAGGACAATGGCGTCACACACAATCATCATAGCCTGCAAGAAGGGGGCCTTTTCCATGTTGTCCACCGGGCTGAACGGATCAAGGCGGGCCAATTTTTCTTCCGCTTCGGCTTTAATGCCTTTAAACCCGCGTTTGAGTACTTTTTCATAATCATGGACCCATTGAATAGAGGAACGGAAAGACGCGGTTTCGTTGACAATAAAACGGGATTTTAATGGATCGTTAGGGTCATAGGTAACCTTTAAGGTTTCTTTTGGCAAAGCCTGGGCGAGATTTTCATGAAAGGTTTTCCCCTGCCAGTAAGGGGCGATCTCGTCAATGACGATCCGGGCGTCTTCAGCCGTAATATTAAAAGGTGATTCAACGCGGTTTGGCATTTGTTCAAGCGCTAAGCCCAGAAAATCCCCGTCCAGCTCAGGGTAAAGAATACCATAACGGCCTTGAGCACCTGCGCGGCCAACCAATAATTGCTGGTCATCAATATAAACAGTGATGTTTTCGGCAATATGTTTGAGCGCTTTGGACCAGCGAAGAATAAGGGGCTCCCCTTCGGTTTGCCGGAAGGATTCAGTAAAATATTTGGCCCGTTCGACATCAATCCGGGGACGGGTTGATTTAAATGAATTTAAAATGGCATTGGTCCGGGTACGGCTATGTACTGGTGGTTGGCCTGCTATTTCAGCATGTATCCGCTGTTCCTGCGGGGATAAAACGGCAACTGACATGATGATTCCTCCTTTGTACTACGAAGCATGGCAATTATAGACTTTCTAAGGATTGGTTCCGGGCCGGGGCGGCCGCTTTGCTTTTGCTGCCAATCCACCAAGCCGATACTGCACTGACCAGTCCTGAGAAAGCGACATAAGCACAGATCAGCATCGGATCACCATCGTTGAATTTCAGCAGCGAAGTGGCAATAATCGGGGTCAAGCCGCTCGCAAAAATGCCGGAAAACTGATAAACAAAGGAAATTCCGGTATAGCGGTAACGGGCTTCAAATAACTCTGAGAATAAAGCAGCCTCAGGTCCATAGACCGATGCATAGAGAATTCCAAAAGGAATGATAATGGCCAGCCAGATCAGTGTGAGATTACCACTGCTGTTGGCGAGCAGCCAGAAAGCCGGAAATACCGAAAGGCCGGTAATGATGCTGCCAATCCAGTATACACGCGTCCGGCCAACCTTATCGGATAAATAGCCAAAGAAAGGGATAAAGGCGCACATGACCAGCGCCGCCAGCATGACGCCTAACAAGGCATCGGTGCGGGAGATTTTCAGTGTTTGGGTCAGGTAAGTGATGGAAAAAACCCCAAAGATATTAAAGAACACGCCGTCAATGTAACGGGCACCCATGCCGGCTATCACGTTACCGGCCGATTCACGCCACATATCGGCAATCGGCAGTTTTGATTCGGCTTTGGTATTTTTGACGCTTTGGAAATCGGGTGTTTCCATGACATGCAGGCGAATCCAGGTTCCTACTGCGACTAAAACAATACTTAACAGAAAGGCCAGGCGCCAGCCCCAAGCCATAAATTGTGCACCTGTCAAAGTATACGACAATAGGGCAACGACTCCGGAAGCTAAACAAAGGCCGATGGATAAACCGATTTGCGGCAGACTGGCATAAAAGCCGCGTTTCTCTTTGGGAGCATATTCAAACGCCATCAAAACAGCGCCGCCCCACTCACCGCCTAAACCAATTCCCTGAAAAATGCGCAATAGCAGTAATAAGATGGGGGCCCAGATTCCAATTTGGGCATAGGTGGGGACTAATCCGATCAGTACAGTGGAAATTCCCATAATCATTAGAGTGAGTACCAGCATGCTCTTGCGGCCAATTTTGTCGCCAAAGTGTCCGAAGATAACGCCGCCAAGCGGCCGGGTAATAAACCCTACGGCAAAAGTGGCGTAGGCCAGCAGTGTTGCAACCAGCGGATCACTTGCCGGAAAATATAGCTTATTAAACACAATACCGGCCACGACCCCATATAAGAAAAAATCATACCATTCAATGGTGGCACCAATTAAACTGGCGGACACCACCCGCCTTACGGCAGATTTGTTGAGCTCTCCCATGTTTTATCCTCCTTATGGTTTAAAAAATAAAAAAAATCTGAAGCCCGAAGAAGCCACTAGACTGGCTTTCTTTCGGTCTTCAGATTTCTGATCAACCTATGTATTTAATTATTGAGTAGTATAACAACCTTCCCAGCCGCTGTCAATAGTGAGACAAAAGAACCGTCCCCGTGTATCAGACAAGGAGCCGGGGCGGTTCTTTTACCTTCTTGAGGGAATGCTTTCATGGAAAACGACGTTGGATATTTTTAATTTTAATCTGAATTTTACCGGATTTTAATGACAAATGACGGCTGAGGCGTTATTTTAAGAATATGCAGCCTATGGGGACAGGGAGGCGGCCGGATTGTTGTCACATTTTTGTCATAATTGATGGATAGAATTGAGTTGTTAGCGAATTTCTTTAGGTTTTAAAATGCAGGTGAGGTGACAGAGTTTCATGCGGATGACCGATTTATTTTCACCGGAGAGAAAAAAATGGGCCCTGATGGGGATTGCAGCGCTGGCGGCAGCCGGAATCATTGGCAGCCAGTTTTTTTCTACCCGGACACAGGGCACCTCAGCAGCTAAAATAACCGATACCAGACCGGCTGTTGAAGTCAAAGTATTACAGAAAAGCGATATGGTTAGACCGGTTATTCTGGTGGGGCAAACCGTACCGGCAGCCCAGGTGGATATTGTTGCCAAATATTCCGGCCGTGTTGTCGCCGTGAACGCCGAATTAGGGCAGGCCGTGACCAACGGGCAGGTTCTTCTTGTTCAGGATATTGGCGATGTTGACCTGGCTATGGCCCAGGCCGATGCTGCCAGACAGCAGGCTGAAGCGGATGCGGCTGAGACGGCAGTCACTTTTGATGCCAATTACAATAAGGCGTTGGTGGACTATCAGCATAGTCAAGCCAGTTTTGAGCGTTATCAGTCTTTATATGAAATGGGTGCCATATCCCGCGATGCTTTTGATACCATGCAGCAACAATTGCTGAATGACAAAGCGACGCTGGATTCCTTTTCCAAGCAATCTCCAGGCGGTTCGACTCCTGCAGCCGTAGAAGCCAAACGGGCGGCTGTCATCAAAGCGGAGCGCAACCTGGCTGCATTGGCCAAACAACGCGATGATATGGTCATTCGAGCACCGCGGGATGGTATGATCGGTTATCGCCAGGTTGAAGTCGGTGCCTTTATTCAGCCAGGGCAAAAAATCCTGTCCATTGTGGATAACAGCAGTATTTATGTAGATTGTCAGGTTTCTGAGCAGGATGTTGCTTTCTTGAAGCTTGGTACGACGGCTCAGTTGCAGCTTGAGGCGCTGGGAAACAGTTATACCGGCCATATTATTTATATCAGTCCGGCACTTGATGCGCAAAACCGGGCCTTTACGGTCAGGCTGCAATTAAATCAGCCCGGTGCCGCCATTAAAAGCGGAATGTTTGTCCGGTCACGGCTTGAGGTCATGCAAAAGGCGCAAATCTTGTTTGTGAACAAAGAAGCCGTTATGGAAAAGAATGGACAATTTAGCGTGTATGTGTTAGATGGTCAGAACAAGGTGGTGCAACGAAAGATTACTATCGGAGTACGCAATGACAGGGAAGTTGAAATTATCAATGGCGTTCAGGAGGGAGAATCCGTCATTATCAGCAATCTATCCCGCCTTAAGCCAGGGATGGAAGTGACCGTCCGTGCGCCGGAAAACGCGGGTAATCCGGGAGGAAATGAGGTATGAACATCACCCGGTTTTCGATTCAGCGTCCGGTCGGGATTTCCATGATTGTTTTATTCTTTGTTGTTCTCGGTCTTTATAGTTTTCAACGGATTGGAGTTGAATTGCTGCCTGCCTTAAATACCCCCTATGTGACGGTTTCGGTCAGTTATCCCGGTGCCGGTGCTGAGACGGTTGAAGAACAGGTCATTAAGCCGCTGGAAGATTCCTTGTCTTCTGTTTCCCATTTAAAGCGAATGACATCCATGGCTCGCCCGGAGCGGGCCACCATTATTTTAGAATTTGAGTTGTTTGCCAATGCCGATTTTGCCTCTATCGATGCCACTAAGAAGGTGAATGCCGCCCGCGGACGCTTGCCGGATGAAATTGACGAACCGGTTGTCGTCAAACGCGATATCAATGATCAGCCTATTGTAGAAATTGCGGTAACTTCTCCTCAGTCGCTGGCTGATACCTATTCACAAGCCAATAATGTTTTTAAGGAAAGACTGGAACGGGCGGATGGGGTTTCGGAAGTATCCCTTTACGGGGGACGCGATAAAGAAATTGCCATTGAAGTGAATAAAGATAAACTGCTTTTTTATCAATTATCTTTAAGTCAAATTGTCAGCCGGATTAAAGGGGAAAATGTTTTGCAGCCGGCCGGTTCGGTTTATTCGGATACCACCCAGACCGATGTCCGGTTGATGGCTGAATTTCAGTCACCCGATGAGATCCGCCGTTTACAGGTTACCAACAACGATGGGGTCTCCATCCCGCTGACCGAAATTGCTTCTGTTGCGGAAAAGGAAAGCCGGGCTACCCGGTATGGCCGGGTAAACGGGCAAGATGCCATTTCCCTGGAAGTGTACAAAAACAGTGATGCCAATATTGTCAGTACGGCTGAGGCTGTGCAAGCCCAGTTAGAGAGCTTGCGGCAGGGTTATCCTGACTATCAGTTTACGGTTGTCAGTGATTCCTCACAGTTTGTGAAGAATTCTTTGAAAAACACGCTGGGCACACTGCTGGAAGGACTATTTACCACCGGTTTAGTCTTATATTTGTTTTTGCGGGGCTGGAAGTCGACACTGGCTGTTATGATCGCGATTCCAACTTCCATGATTGCTACTTTTTTTGTTATGTACATAGCCGGGTTTTCTTTTAATATGATGTCCCTGATGGGAATGGCTTTGTGTGTCGGGATCTTGGTGGATGATTCGATTGTCGTTTTGGAGAATATTCACCGGCATATCCATATGGGAAAAGAGGCTAAGCAGGCGGCTGAAGACGGGCGTAACGAAATCGGGATGGCGGCTATTGCCATTACGCTCTGTGACGTGGTTGTTTTTTTACCCATTGCGTTTATGACCGGTATGACGGGGCAGTTCTTTCGCCAGTTTGGCTTAACCATTGTTTTTGCAACCCTGTTTTCCCTTTTTGTATCCTTTACGCTAACGCCGATGCTGGCTTCGCGGTTTTATCGCAGTGGGCTGACCCAGTCCCGGGGAGTGGTGTGGGATATTATGGACCGGCTCGAAAGCCAACTTGTCCGGACTTATGAAAAGCTGCTGAGCTGGAGTCTGGAGCATCGCAAGAAAATTGCCGTAAGTGTATTGGGCCTGTTTCTGGGGACACTGGCGCTAATTCCGGCTGGGATTATCGGTGCAGAATATATGCCTCAAACGGATGAGGGCAGTTTCCGGGTGTCGGTAGAACTGCCTGTAGGGCAAAATTTGGAACAAGCCGATGCTGTTACCGAACAACTGGAGCAATACATTCACACCATGCCGGAAGTAGTTAATTATTTATCCAGTGTTGGCCGGCCAACGACCAATAGTGCTTCGATTACGGTGCAGCTTGTGGACCGGAAAGAGCGTAAACGGAGCGTCTGGGAGATTACTGAGGCTGTGCGCCAATTTGCCAAAGCTCATTTGGCGGGGGCAACCGTCCGGGTGAATGAAACACAATCTTCGGTGGCCGGGGTGTCGGGTGGAACCGGTGGCGGTGGTTCTGCCAGCGCACCTGTACAAATTGAACTGCTTGGACAGAATATGGATAGTTTGGTTGCTGCTTCCTACCGGATTCAAAACCTGTTAGGACAGGTGAACGGCGTAAAAGACATCCGTAGCTCTTATACCGAAGGCATGCCGGAGATGCAATTAACGGTCGACCGGGAAAAACTGAAATTTTATCATACGACGGTTGCGGAAATTAACAATTCCTTTGCAGCAGCCATATCCGGACAAAATGTGGGGGTTCTGGCTAACGATCCCAATAATGACGGTTTTGATACCGATATTATGGTTCGTATGGCGGGCAGCGACTGGTTTACTCCGTCCGATATCAAAACCATTCCGGTCGGCTCCGGAAACTACCGGATTTTTCTGGGCGATGTGGCTCAAATCCAGGAAGGAACCGGACCGGTGATGATCCGCCGGGTCGATAAGCAGCGTGCGATTAATTTGCAAGCCAACCTGGCCGGACGGCCGCTGCAGGAAGTTTTAAATGAAATTCAAAATAAAATAACACCGGAGCAATTAGGTTCCAATCTGACGTATCGCTTTGTCGGGCAGGCTTCCAGTATGAATGATACCTTCGGGGAAATGTTTCAGGCTTTAGGCCTTTCCTTGCTCTTGGTCTATATGCTGCTTGCCGTGCTTTATGAATCCTGTGTCACGCCATTTATCCGCATGTTTTCTTTACCGCTGGGGATGATTGGTTCCTTGCTGTTTCTTGTGCTTACCCATAATACCATCAATTTGTATTCACTAATCGGCATTCTGGTGATGGATGGGCTGGTAGCGAAAAACGGCACACTGTTGCTGGATTACACCCTCAAACTGAAGGAACAGGGGATGGCCGCCCGTGAAGCCATTATTGAAGCAGGAAAAACACGGTTAAAGCCTATTATCATGACAACCCTGACCATGGTGATAGGGATGCTGCCTACTGCTTTGTCCATGACAGAGGGATCAGAAACAAGGGTCAGCATGGCCTGGGTGATTATTGGCGGCTTACTCTCTTCCACGGTGTTTACGTTGATTATTATCCCGATCATCTTTCTCTATTTTGAACAGCAGCCACTGCGCAGAGCGATCAGGGCTATTCTGGCCTTTTTGAAAAATAGACTGCGGATCGGGTCCACACCATCATAGCCGTATGATGGTGTGTTCTTTTTCTGGCAAGCTGAATAACTAAAGAGAATGGCTGCCAGCTGCTGTATCGGCAACGGAGTTTCCGAATCCTCTGAATAATCGTCATTACTTTGGTGTAATATTAAGAATGCGATTGTTTGATGATATAAGGAGGTGAAACCGACCCTTCCGCAACTTTGGAAGGTCGGAATTTATTGGACCCTGCGTCTATTATATGGAATATCTTTTTAGTAATGGTTTTAGTATTGTTAAACGGTTTTTTTGTGGCAGTGGAATTTGCCATGGTAAAGGTCCGCAGTACGCGGATCGATACCCTGCTGCAGGAGGGAAATACCCGTGCCAAATATGCCAAACGGCTTGTTGACAATTTAGATGCATATTTGTCCGCCTGTCAGCTTGGTATTACCCTGGCTTCACTCGGTTTAGGCTGGATTGGCGAACCGGCCATTGCACGCTTGATTGAGCCGTTTATGATGGATCTTGGCCTGCCGGAAGCCGTCATTCATACGGTTGCTTTTGCCATTGCTTTTTCCATTATTACGGCTTTGCATATTATTCTTGGCGAATTGGCACCAAAATCACTGGCTATTCAAAAAGCCGATGTGGTCACCATTTGGGCGTCCGTACCGCTGATTGCCTTTTATAAACTGATGTATCCGGTGATCTGGGTGCTAAATAGTATTGCCAATTGGATTCTACGCCTCGTCGGTATTCAGGTGGTCGGAGAACATGAGGCCGCCCATACCGAGGAAGAAATCCGTATTCTTATGGAAGAAAGCCACCGGCAGGGATTTATCAATCAAACTGAGCTGACGTTTGTGGATAATATCTTTGACTTTGCTGAAAGGCATGTGAATGAAGTCATGATACCACGGACCGATATGGTTTGCTTGTATGTGCAGGATCCCTTTGAAGTCAATTTGGAAAAAGCTTTAACGGAACAACTGACCCGCTATCCGGTTTGTGATCCGGATAAGGATAATATTATCGGTTTTGTCCATATTAAAGATTTGCTTGCCGCTTTATCAAAAGGGCAAACCCCAGCTCTGCAGGAAATTGTCCGGGAGGTAACGGCCGTATCCGAGGCTATGCCAATCAGTAATCTGCTCATGCTACTGCAGAAGAATAAGGGGCAGATTGCCATTGTGATCGATGAATACGGCGGGACGGCTGGACTGGTTACTGTCGAAGATATTTTGGAAGAAATCGTTGGCGAAATCCAGGATGAGTTTGATGAAGAACGGCCTTTTATTGAAGTTCGTGAGGATCATATGCATTCTGTGGACGGACGCCTGCTGCTTGAGGAGGTCAACGATGTTTTTGGGCTGAATATCGATGAGAAGGATGTTGACACGCTTGGTGGCTGGGTATCGTCCCAGGTGGAAATGCCGCCCCGGATTGGTCAGCAAATCAGTTATGCCGGGACGGAGTTTGTCATTGAGGAAGTCGACAATATGAGGATCACCCGCGTTTTGGTCCGAACATCCGAAGTGGCTGAACCTGAACCTCAAATACCAGAATAGAAAGTGAAGAAAATTCCTGTTAAATAAGACCCCTTATTTAACAGGAATTTTCTTCATCTGCCGGAATGGTTTTAAAGACAGCATTGGGCTTGTTCAGTTTCTAAAAAACTTCTGATTTTATGCAATAAATTGCGTGCAGGTACGTCTTTTCTATAGAGGGATGTTTATAGCAGTGCTCTGGCGGCGTGGCTGAGGGGGAATAGGAATGGTATGTCTAATCAAAACAATCAATTGATTGCGTTTATTTCCAAAGAACGCCGTGCTCTGGTACGGTATGTACGCCGTAAAATTACAGATATTTCGGAGATGGATGCCGAAGATATTGTCGCCGATGTGGTTTTTAATATTTACAATAAGGTAGATATTCAGCATCATGTTGACAATATGCTTGCCTATATGTATCGTTCGGTGAGAAATAGAATGAATGACTATTTGCGCAAACCCCGGTCAACAATATCCCTGGAACAGCTTGATCAAGTCTCAGGCTTGCCTTTATCGGAAAGCATTGCTGATCCGCTTGCCAATATTGAGGAGCAACTGGCTAGAGCTGACATACAAGAAAAGTTATATCATGCGCTATTGCAACTGGAACCCAAATATCGTGCTGTTTGGGTAGCAACCGAATTCGAAGGACGTTCTTTTAAAGAGCTTTCCGAAAAATGGGGTGAGCCGGTTGGCACTTTACTTTCGCGAAAAAAACGGGCAAAAAGCAAGTTGCAACAGTTGCTGCGAGAGCATTTATAAGGAGGCCTGAGAAGATGCATCAATGCTTGAATAAAGGAAAACTCATTGTGATTCATGTCTTTGCAGGGATTGCCATGGCGATCGCCTTTGGGGTGATATTCGGGTACTTTGTCATGCAGTTATGGAACCATTTGATCCCGGAACTGTTCGGGCTGCAGGTCATTACCTTTTGGCAGGGGGCAGGGCTGGTGATATTATGTCGCTTGCTGTTTGGGACGCGCAGTTATCACCCTGTACATAGGCGTCAGGGCAAAAAAGTTCAGAATGTCAAGAATCAAGAACTCTATCGTATTTGGTGGCAAAAGGAGGGGAAGGAGGCTTTTGAAAAATATATTGTACAGAAGTCATCTAATTAGTCAGAATCATAACAGGAGGTTATACGAATGTCTAATGCTGCAGTGATTGATGCGTTTCATCTCATGTGGGGAAACTTTCCAGAGCCTGTCTGTCTCATTCATAAAAACCGGGAAATTTTAGCTGTCAATGAAGCCAGCCGGCAAATGGGGCGGCTGCCTGGAACAAAATGCAATGAATTTGGAACTCCCGAACAACACCGAGGCTGTCTAGCCAATCAGGCGCTGGCTACTCAAAAAAGTACTTATCGCAAAGCAAAGGCAGGAGACAAGGATATCTATGCTTACTGGTTGACAGTACCGGAGCATCCTGATATTTATATTCATTTTGGGGTTGGCATTACAGTCGATTACGATCAACCTTTGGAAGGCTGTTAAAGAGGAAACGGTGTTGGTTAACAACCACACCGTTTCCTCTTAATCAATTTTTTGCAGTGTTCCCAGATAATACCCGGCTAGCAATAGGGTTACGATAGCCGTAAAATGAACGACAAAGAAAAACCAATTTCCGAAACGGAATGAATTTTCAGCAAGCGGCTTGCGGGAAGAATCAGGAACGATTTTTCCTCCAAGCCACTCCATAAGAATGAAGAAGGCCCACCAGGATGTATAGGAATCCCAGAAATCCCACTCAAAATTATATTCAATGAGCCTGGTTGTATTTTTTAAAATGGTTTCCAAAGTCATTCCAATATTGATAATAACTCCATAAAAGGCAATTTTATAAGGCCAGCTTTTTGGGCTAAAGCGAATTCCCAACAATACATAAAAAGAAAACGCGGTTGTAATGGCCACCAGCGGAATTTTGGCAATGGGTAAGAAAATATAAGGAAAAGAATAAAAGCCAAAATGGACAAACAGATAGCAAACGATATTTCCTAGCAGGGATGCGATGAAGTATAAAAGCCCATAGCTTTTCCAATTTGTGCGTAAAATAAGATAACTGCCCATACAGGAAATGAGCACACTGGCAATAGAAATATAGAATTCCGGTGAGTGATTGAAGAAAGTCAAAAGATCACCCCATCGATGATTATATCAATGATAGAATGCCCCGTTTTTTAATGAGTTGCTCATGATAACCTGAATTTGCCGATGATTTTTATAAAACTTGCTGACGAAGATTATGGGTAAAAGCAGGTTGAGCATTGCTGCAAAAACGGACATAAATAAGGGGAGCTGACTATTTCCGTAGTCAGCTCCCCAAAGTTTGCCGCCAGATGTCAGCAGGTTGATTGCTTATCGCGGGCTTGGTCAGTTTCCATTTGTGATTTTTTCATTGAACCAACGTTCAGTATCCTCTTGGGACCAATCCTGCCTGCAGGCTTGTAAGAAGTAACGAACTAAAGGGATGCAGAGACTTCGAGGGGTCGATAAGTCGTCGACTTTACCATCGATCCAGAATAAAATTTTATTTCGGTCAAAGTTTAATTTGTCAGAACAGTTTGTGGTCCAATCGAAAGAAGTTTCCTTGACATCAATTTCAAACCATAATCGGATTGCTCCCCAGTATCGAAGGGTAGAATAAGTCTCCAAAAAGAAACGCAATGCTCTTAGCCAGTCTTCAACAAGCCATTTTAGTTGAAACAGCTCAGCAGGCAGTGCATGAATGCCTGTACCGTAGGTAATATCTCCATTTTGATAAATTCTAACTCCGTAGCTGATATTCATACCGGGGTTTGTTCCTTCGAATCGATCAACTAACGGGCGTAATATATTTCCGGAAAACCAGCTGTTGTAATGACTGGAATTGAGTTGATCGCGGTGGATGTGCAAGGTATTGGCCAGCGCTAAATTTTCATTGATAGGCATGCAAGTGAGGGTTAAGTAGCCTTTCGGTGAAGGGAAAAAATGAATCTTTTCCAGATCAAGATAGCGCTGGCGCAAGCTAGTGTTATTATAGGCTGAATTCGCATACATTTGGCGTATTTCCGGTTCGGTTAATGGTAAATTATCCTGATTGCGGCGGGCATAATAGTAGATACGTTTTTCGGAAATAACGGCATGGGGTTTCAAGTGACTTTCCGGAACATAGGCAATCAGATAATAGCCCCCCTGGCGGGCTTCAATCTTATATAAATAAAATTGAAGCCCGGGAGCAATGCCGCTTCGGATTATTCGAGTGGCTCTATCGATTAAATCGGCCTGAATCATTGGGGTTAATTCTGAAGCGATCGAGCCAAGATCCGGATGCTTTTCTTCCTTAATGCCATAAATGATAATGCCCCCGTTACTATTCGCGAGAGCCGTGATATCTTTTAATAATTCCCGGCGCTCTTTAGGCGGGTCCAGGTTTAGTTCTCGCTTATAATCTAAGCGTTGGCTTTCAGGTATTCTATCTTCACAAAGTATTCTTAAGTCAGTTTCATCCCAATATTCCGGTGATTTGCTGATCGGTAATAGCATCTCCAGCCTCCGTTCATACTTAATGAATGAGTATTTCGCTCAAGTGGTCATTTAACCCTTGTAAGAATAGCCGAATTCCTGAGATTCATCAAATAGAACAACAATCCAATAGGCTTCATGTAAAGATCAACAAGGACTGCTGGCATGATTAAAGGCGGATCATGACTGAATTTTAAAAATTTTCAGCAGCGAACAAAGAATCCTTTTGTCGAACCATGTACAGACGAATAGGATTGTGGTACTGTATTTATAGGACTGTTCTGGTCATGATGTACCCAATAAAAGAAAGGAGTGGTTTCGATATGGGAAAGAAACGGTGCAAATGTGGTTCCAGCCGGTTTGAGCAAGTGGATGTAACTCCTGTGGGATGTAGTGAGGAGCAGTATTTTATCCGCTGTAGTAAATGCGGTTTGGTCGTCTTTTCCTGCACGCATCTTCCTGTTAAATCTTCTTCCTATTTTCAAAAGGTTTTAAACAAATGCAGCTTTTTAACAACAATCATTGGTAAAAAAGCCTAACTTTTGTTTTTTTATAGGATTCAATTAAACATGGCGCTTGATTATGCAAGCCAATGATCAAGAGAAGGAATGAAAGCAACTGCTTTCATTCCTTCTCTTTCACTTTGAGCGCAAATTTATTAATGAAAAAAACCGGTTGGGTATGATAAAGTATAAGTAATGATCCTGCTAAGTAAGGTGAGAAAATGAGCTTTAACAACAAAGTTTATGAAATCGTATGTCAGATTCCGGAAGGGCAAGTCGCCACCTATGGGCAGATTGCTTTTTTAGCGGGAAACCGGCGGGCATCGCGCGCGGTTGGCTATGCGCTACATCGCAATCCCCATCAGCATAAGGTGCCTTGCCATCGCGTGGTTTTTAAAGACGGCAGTCTTACGGATGCTTTCTGTTTTGGCGGAAAAATTTTGCAAAGGCAATTGCTTGAAGGAGAGGGAGTGCAGTTTACCGAGGATGGCCGCGTAGATATGCGGTTGTGCAGCTGGTCCATGCAGGTAAGAGAGCAGGGCCCCGGCAACTGCTGATAAAAGCCGCCCGGACTTGGCAGTTTATGCCTCGGCAGAAGAACGCTCACTGGCCGGAGCGCCAGATTTGGTTTGCGCGTAGATGACTCCAATTAATACCAGGATGGCGCCAAGCAGACCTTGGGCAGACAATGTTTCGCCAAATACCAGGAAGGCGAATAAGGCAGCGAAAACCGGCTCTAAAGAAAAGATAAGACCCGTATTTGTAGAATTGGTATGCTGCTGTGCCACCGCTTGAACGACAAAGCCAATGGCGCTGCACAAGATGCTTAAAGCCAGAACAGGCAGCCATTCGTCATAACTCTGCGGCATTCTTGGCGCTTCGAATATCAGGGAAGTGACCAGAGCCAGAACTGCGGTAAAGCCAAGCTGGCCAATTCCAAGCGTCAATGAATCCACGGCTTTGGTGAATTTTTCAGTTACTAGGATATGGATGGCGTACATTAGGGCGCCCATCATGCAGAATAGATCTCCTAAATTGATGGCAAGCTGGTGATTGAGTGTCAGTAAGCCCACTCCGAGCAATGCCAGGCCAACACCGATCACTAGTTTTGCTGCAGGCTTTCTTTTTAGGAGCAGCGTAGAAAGCAACGGAACAAAAATAACGGTGAGACTAACGAGAAATGCGGCATTGGACGTTGATGTTAGCTGGATACCAGCCATGATAAAGGCAAATACCAGAAATAGAATCACACCAAGAATAAACGCATAAAAGAGCATAGTCCGGTTTGTCTTGCGAATTCGGGCGGGAAAAAAAAGAGCGGCCAACAAGAAGGCAATCCCAAATCGTAATGCGATGAGATTATATTCCTGCAACGAATCCAATCCCATTTTCATAAAAAGATACGACGATCCCCAAAGGATTGTTACGATCAACAGCATCAGATTCGCCTGTTTTTGCATTGAAGAGAACCTCCTATCATTAACAAAGCATTCGCACAACTGCCCAAAAGCAGTATCTGCTGCTGATTCCAGTATAGGAATAATTTTTAAATTAGAAAAGAGAATGTTTGTCATGCTTTATATGAATTTTATTCATGAAAGGAGGGTACCTATGATTGCCAAATATGAAGTATTTCGGACTGTGGTTGAATCAGGCAGTCTGACTAAGGCGGCCGACTTGCTGCATATGACCCAGTCCGGTGTCAGTCATGCGATATCCAGCTTGGAAACTGAACTGGGTATCGCATTATTGACCCGGGACCGTTCAGGAATTACCCTGACGGCGGACGGGGAGTTGGTCTTACAGCGTATTCGCGAGGTTTTAACGGCGAACGAGCGATTGAATCAGCAAGTCGCAGCCATTAAAGGCTTAGAAATCGGCACAGTCAGAATTGGAACTTTTACCAGTGTTTCGGCGCAATGGCTTCCTGGTGTCATTAAGGATTTTCAACATTTGCATCCCAGCATTGAGATTAAGCTGGCCGAAGGGGATTATGATGATATTGAAAATTGGATTGCCGATGGGACTGTGGATTTCGGTTTTGTATCTTTGCCGACCGCAAGAAACTTAGCGGTTTTTCCCATCAAGCAGGACCCATTGCTTTGCATCCTGCCGGCTGAGCATCCCTGGCGAAAACAGAAAAAGATCGGCTTTGAGCAAATTGAAACAGAAGATTTTATTATGACAAAGTTTGGCAGCACGGATGATGTCCGTAGAATGTTACAGGAAAATCATGTTAAACCAAAGGTGAAGTATGAGGTCACTGAAGAACAGGCGATTATGGAAATGGTACAATATGGGCTGGGAATTAGTATTTTACCTGAAATGACGCTTTTCCGGAAGAGTCAGGGGATTTGTCCTGTCCAACTTGAAAAAGAGGTATATCGGACCATTGGGATTGGTCTACATTCATTAAAAAATTGTTCGCCGGCAACTAAAAAGTTCCTGGCTAGTTTACAAGAATGGTTAAAGGATAAGGGGATTATGGAACAGTCCATGTTCATTTTATAGGTGAGGATGCTCCCACGGAGCAGGTTTTTGGCCAGTTGATCCAGTATTCTTCTTTATATCCTACAACAGCAGTTCGGTTGGCCATATCAGGAAAACCACCGATTTTCTTAACGTTATTGGCGATTGCATTGTTTATAACAAAAGGGAGGAACGGATATGGAAGATGTATGTATCATCGGCGCAGGGGTAGTTGGTTTGAATATTGCACGGGAACTGGCGAAGTATCAGGTAAAAGTTTGCGTGTTGGAACGGAATGAGGATGTCGGCTGCGGGTGTTCCAAAGCAAACAGCGGTATTGTTCATGGCGGGTATTCAGATGAACCGGGGACATTGAAAGCGGAGTTGTGCGTAAAAGGAAACCGGATGTATGAGCAATTGGAGCAGGAGCTAAACTTCGGGTACCGGAAAACAGGCTCGTTGGTACTTGCTTTTGCCGAAGAGGAGCTGCCCACACTGCGACAGTTGCATGATTATGGAACCCAAAATGGTGTACAAGGCTTGCAACTCCTTTCCGGTGATCAAGCGCGGGTTATGGAGCCGCATTTGAGTCCTCACGTCATTGGGGCCTTATATTGTGAAAACGCCGGTGTGGCTTCGCCTTACGAGTTTGCGATTGCATTAGCCGAAAATGCAGTGCAAAACGGAGTGGTCCTCAAACTCAAGCAAGAAGTGCAGCGAATTGAACCAGTCAAAGAGGGTTTTCGACTTTTTACACACACGGGGGACTCTGTAACGGCCCGTTATGTCATTAATGCCGCCGGTATTCATAGTGACAAGGTGGCGTCTATGCTCGGTATTGAGGATTACCGGCTGACTCCGAGGCGTGGGCAATATATTGTTTTAGATAAAGATCAAAGCTATCTGGTCAAATCGGTTATTTTCCAAGTTCCGTCCCGTTTAGGAAAAGGCATATTGGTGACCACGACTTATCATGGTAATCTGATGATTGGCCCGAATGCGGAAGAAATTGATGATAAAGACGATGTTGGCACCGATGATCAAACGTTGGCCCAAGTTGCGCAGACTGCGCGAAAATCCGTTCCGGACATTAATTTAAAACGAGCGCTGCGTTCTTTTGCCGGGAACCGGCCTGTTTCCAAACTGAAAGACTGGGTGATTAACGAGAGCCGGGTCAGTCGATTCATCAACTTGGTGGGAATTGATTCGCCGGGCTTAACGTCGTCACCCGCCATTGCAAAAAAAGTTGTGGATATCCTGCTGCATACCGGCCTGGAGTTAAAGACGAATCCGGAATTTAATCCTTACAGGAAACCGATTATTATAAAAAAAGGTGCTGATTTTGCCGGACATACTGATGCAATTCAGCCTACTGAGCGACTCATTTGCCGGTGTGAAAAGGTTACTGAAGCCGAAATTATTGATAGTCTGCATCGCGGGATTGAAGTTCGCTCGGTGGATGCAGTAGGGCGCCGTACTCGGGCCGGCTATGGAAGTTGTCAGGGGAATTTCTGCGGACCACGGGTCCGAGAGTTGATTGCCCGTGAATTGGGAATTCCGGTTGAGGAAGTTCCAGCCCGGGATAAGACGGCTTCACCGGTTGTACAGAGGGCAAAGCAGTTGGAATTATTGAAACTTTAGCGATGTTGTGAACGAATGGCTGCGATTCCCTCAGACTGTGTTTGAAAGGATAGATGACTTATGGATATAAACCGACTGGAACAACAACTGGCTTTTATTGTGGAAATTGATAAGCTTAAGCAGATTATCCGTCAAAGCTATATTACCGACGGTACGCGTAATGAAACCGATGCCGAACACTCCTGGCATATGGCCGTTATGGCTGTTTTACTGGCGGAGCATGTAGACCAGGCTGAAATTGATGTACTGAAAGTCATCAAAATGCTGCTGATTCATGATGTTGTAGAAATTGATGCCGGGGATACTTATTGTTATGATACCCAGGGAAAGCAGACTCAGTATCAGCGTGAAACAGAAGCAGCCGACCGGCTATTTGGGTTGCTGCCGGCAGATCAGGAAAAGGAGTTTCGCAGCTTGTGGGAAGAATTTGAGGCAACTGCTACCCCAGAAGCCAAATTTGCCGCTGCATTGGACCGCTTGCAGCCCTTATTGCTGCAATATCATACCGCCGGAAAGTCCTGGCAGGAGCATCAAATTGTCAGTGCCAAAGTCCGTGAGCGTAATCGGCATATTCAGCAAATTTCCCAGGTGTTAAGTCAATTGGTAGAAGAAATTATTACTGATTCAGTGGCTAAAGGATATCTAAACGAATAGCAAGTTCAATGGAATAAGCCGTTCCGGCAATCCCTCCAGGATTGCGGAACGGCTTATTCCATTTGATCGCCATGAAGTTTAGCTGATGCCAGCGGTATTGGCCGTATTGATAATTGACACATTGCTGCTTTGTTGTACCAAAGCAGCCGGATCGGTGATAATGCGGGCTATTTTTTCAGGCATAATAAAGATAGGCGTATTGCCGTCTGCATCAGATAAGACAAGGATGCCGTATTCATTGCGATAGACCGAGCCGCTGGCCTGAATCGTGACTCCCAGTTGGAAGAGCACTTCAGTATTCAGCGGCAGATAGCTTTGAATGGCTGCAAGCAAATCCGTATCACAGCCATGAGGGAGTGGCTGTGGTGCCGGAAGATACGTGATAGACGGGCTGTAAACGGTATTATCACCCGCATAGATCGCGGTGATTGCTGTAAGCGGGATTGCCTCGTATTGGTTACTGCTGTTAACCAGAATGAACAAACCGCCACCGGCAGCTTCCGGCGAAATATAAAGCTGGTCTGGCGTTCCGGTAACTACATTGATGTTTGTGGTAAATACGGACATAACGCTGGCCGGGTATAGGGTAATTAACTGGTCAATAATATGGGCCATTTGGGAATAGCTAAAACAAAGACTGGTGTTATTGGTATCACCAGGTGAGATGTCGGTCACGGTAAGTGAAGCTTTTACCGGGACTGAAGGGGCGAATGTGACGTTAGCTGTGCTGGCGGATACCAGACTGACTAAAACAGGAGCTGCGGAGACTTGAATAATTCCGTTTCCACTAACTTCGCCGATTCTTTCCGGAGAATTCCCAATTAAAAAATCGGACTGGGAAGAAGAAAGGGAAAAGGTAATGCCATTTGTTGATAAGGAGCCTTGTGTTGAAACCGCCCAATTGATCAAATATCTCCCTGTAACATGAAAGGTGAGAACACCTGTTGATGATTGATAACTGATATTCCCATCCGAGAAGATGGTTGTATCAAAAATAACTGTTTCAGTCGGGGCAATCGATCCGGCGGATGATCGCTCTAATTGGAGAGCGACATTCCCCATTTGGTTTCCTCCTTTATTCGGGAATTTGACACTACAGTGTCACGTTAAAAATTGTCAAGTTAGCTTTTTCGTCTAATGTGGAATAACCGATTGTGCTGGTGATAGCATTAACAAGCTGTAAGGTTGCGGGGCTGGCGACCACCTCGATTAAAGCATCACCAACGATTTGGCCGGTCATAATAGGAGAGCGGGCTACAATTCGGTCACCGGTTGAAGTTTCAACCGCAAAGGCCGGAAAATCCGCGCCGTCTACGCCATCGACACCCACCCACCAACTTATATAAAATACTCCTGGCTGGCTAATCGTTACTGTGCCGGTCAACGCATCATAAGAAATAAAAGGGGATTGATTACTGATTACCGTATCAAATAAGACGGGTGATTCACCGGCAACGATAGTGGTTGTCGGGCTTTGTAATTGAATTTGCAGCCCTCTTAACTGTGTGGAGGCGCCTGTTGCTCCGGTCACTCCGGTAGCTCCGGTATCACCGGTGCTGCCTGTCGCCCCGGTAAACCCAGTGGCTCCTGTGGGGCCAGTGTCACCCATTCCGGTCACGCCGGTCGCACCCGTTACCCCGGTAGCTCCAGTTATACCGGTAGGTCCTGTGGTGCCAGTATCGCCAGTAGATCCAGTAGGCCCGGTATCACCGGTACTGCCTGTCGGTCCGGTAAACCCAGTGGCTCCTGTGGGGCCGGTGTCGCCAATCCCTGTCGGTCCGGTAGCTCCGGTCTCACCGGTACTGCCTGTCGGTCCGGCAACCCCAGTGGCTCCTGTCGGACCAGTGTCGCCAATTCCGGTAGGCCCGGTAGCTCCGGTATCACCTGTCGCTCCGGTAACTCCAGTGGCTCCTGTCGGGCCGGTATCACCAATTCCGGTAAGTCCGGTAGCCCCGGTGTCGCCTGCAGGGCCGGTTACACCTGTAGCACCCGTTGTGCCAGTAGGTCCGGTAGGCCCGGTCTCACCGGTACTGCCTGTCGCTCCGGTAACTCCGGTGGCTCCTGTAGGGCCAGTGCCGCCTGTACTGCCTGTTGCTCCCATTGCACCGGTAGGTCCTGTATCGCCAGTTGTACCTGTTGCTCCGGTGGGACCGGTAATGCCTGTTTCTTCGGCTATTTCTCCCAATACCAGAGAAGCGCTCGTAGTGACGGTTGCAGAAAAGGTGACAGGGTTGGGGGTCTGATTGACTAAGCTTAGGGTCACGGGCACCACATCGGCTTGAATCATGGCAAACCCTACGACTTCATCTGTCTTTATTGGTGATTCACCGGGTAAGTTATCACCTTGTGAGGTCATAATCGAAAAAGCAATAAAACTTGATCCAATTGAGGATTGTGTTGCAACCCACCAATTGATAAAATATCTTCCCGGTTTGTTGATGGTGATGACTCCTGTTAAAGGGTTATAGCTTACAGGCCCAAAGCTGGTTACCAGGGTTTCGAAGATCACATTTTCATTTGGATTGACTACACCGCCTACTTGCCTGGTAAGTTGAAGCGCAATTGAATCCAAGAATATCCCTCCATACGGCAAATATTACCACGGTATCACTGTATTTTATGTAAGCTACACAGAATAGGTTCGTAAAGGTTAAAATCTCATCTTTAAATTACATGGTGGAATACCGTAAGACGCAAAGAGGATTTTTTGATAAAATTACCCTATAGAACTCAGAAAGGACAATCCTATGGACAATCTCTTTTATTATGATACTGTGATCGGGCGGATTGGGATCAGCGAACATAAGGGGCAGATTACCCATTTGTTTTTTCCAACCGATCAATTGGTCTCCAAACAGTATGTCATTCAGGAAACGGCTGGTCTGCAGGAGGCTGGAAAGCAGCTTCGGGAATATTTGACAGGCGGACGAAAAGAATTCCAGTTGAGGTTTGCACCTGCAGGCACCGAATTTATGCGCCGTGTTTGGACGGCTTTGCTTCATATTCCTTACGGGCATACACAGACCTACAAACAAATTGCGGCATCTTTGGGCAATGAAAAAGCATCGAGAGCAGTTGGCCTTGCCAATCATAAAAATCCGCTGCCAATTTTTATTCCATGCCATCGTGTCATTGGTACCAACGGTAAGATGGTGGGGTATCGCGGGGGCATCGCGGTGAAAGAATATCTTTTGAATTTAGAAAACCGATAAGGTCATGATCATGTGATCGTCAAGCATGTCCAAGGGAGAACGTACAGATGAGCATTTTTCACTATGGGGCAACCGAACTCAACTATCTAAGAAAAAAGGATAAGAAACTGGGACTGGCCATTGAACGAATGGGAATGATTGAGCGTAATATTATTCCGGATTTATTTGCTGCTCTCGTTCATAGTATTGTGGCTCAGCAAATTTCATCAAAAGCTGCGGCCACCGTCTGGCGTAGGCTGCAAGACAGTTTTGGAGTCCTTACTCCTCAGACTATTGCGGCAGCGACTGCCGGTGAAATTCAGCGTTGTGGGTTGTCAATGCGCAAAGCCGGCTATATCAAAGGAATTGCTGATGCTGTTATGCAAAACAAACTAAATATGGCCGAATTTTCGAGCTTACCTGACCGCGAAATCATCGAGCGGCTGGCTGGTTTAAACGGTATCGGGGTCTGGACAGCCGAAATGCTGCTGATTTTTTCGCTGGAGCGGCCGGATATTGTCAGTTGGGGAGATCTTGCCATTCGTCGGGGCATGATGAAGCTATATGGATTAAAAACTTTAAGTAAAGCCAGTTTTGAACGGTATAAAAAGCGTTATTCTCCTTATGGTTCGGTTGCTTCCTTGTACCTTTGGGCCATAGCAGCCGAACTCTAGTGTTCGGGCTAGGCGACCGCTAATTTATCAAAGGATTGATCTTGCATGAAGATTTCAGATGATGAAAAATGGCGCGCAGTTGTTCAGTGTGACAAAAACTATGACGGAAAATTTCTTTATGGTGTTAAGACAACCGGGATTTTTTGTCGGCCATCCTGTAAGTCAAAAACACCATTGAGAAATAATATTAAATTTTTTACGAATCTGGATGAGGCTATGGCTGATCGCTTGAGACCTTGTAAACGTTGCCGTCCCGATCTGTATGAATACCAACCCATGGTGGTATTCATACGGGAAATCAAAGAGCAGTTCGATGCCAACTTTTCCGACCGCGTAAAAATTTTGCACCTTTTTAAAAAGCTGAATGTCAGCCGGAACCATTTTACCCGCTTATTCCGTCAGCATTTTGCTATGACTCCCGGCCAGTATTTAAATAAACTACGTCTTTATAAAGCCATGGATCTTTTGCATGCCACAGAACGGAATGTTTTAGACATTGCGCTGGAGTGCGGTTTTAGCAGCCTGTCTAACTTTTATGTTTGTTTTAAAAGGGAATTTGGCCAGACTCCCTACGAATACCGTAGAAATAAGACCTAGCAGCTTGCTTGCCAGCGAGCTGCTAGGTCTTATTTTGGTTTCATGAAATACTCAAGGCTATTATTACGCTAATAGGGTTTTAAGCGAGGTTGTCACATCCGGGCAAATCTTATTTGTTCGTACCAGATCATCCATAATCTCAAAAACTTTGGATTGCGATATTGGTTTTAGGCGATAAGGCCGTTCCTCAGTAAGTGCCTGATAGATATCGCACACGGTGATAATCCGCTCCGGGATGCTTAAATGAGGATCGGAAAAGCCTTCCGGATAACCCTTTCCGTCGATTGTTTCATGATGGTTGGCAGCCCAATCACGAATCTGATCAAAGCCCTGAATACGTGATAGAATTCGTTTTGTATAATACGGATGTCCTTTGATAATTTGAAACTCGGTAGGGGTTAACTTACCGGGTTTATCGAGAATTTCATTGGGAACAGCCAGTTTTCCAAGGTCATGCAGCAATGCACTAATCGTTATTTTACGGACTGTATCCGGATCGAATTTATAATAGCGGGCTAAGACTGCGGCTAAGTCTGCAACTCCCTGTGAATGGTAATGGGTAAAGGGCGACTTATTATCGATGATCTGGGCGAAGGTCATGGCGACAGTTTCAAAATGTTTCAGACTGAAGCTGGCCGTTCGGGGGGGAACCATAGCCAATTCTTCGGCAATCCCGTTTGTTATGAAGTCGAGCCAAAATTTTTCCCGGCGTTGAACTTCCACAAAGGCCTCAATGATCAATGGATTGAAGAGTTTTCCGGAACTGGCGCGTAAATAATCCAAAATAAGATGCCGTTCAGAATAAATGGAGACTAGGCTGCGCAGTTTGACATCAAGCTGATCGGCCAAATAAACGATTTGCGCACCCAAAGGAATCTCATTTCCTTGTAGCTGGAAAGGACCGCTGCCATCCCAATTGGCATGATGCCAGGCAATATATTCCCCGACTCTTGCCGGTATAAACGGAAGCGTGCTGATAAGCTGCTTGCCATGAGTGCAATGTGAGACTAATTGATTAGGATCGATATGTACATCGGCGTAAGCTTTGGTAATCCCGATATCATGCAGGAGAGCCGCTGCGTATAAGTCCTGCATATCCGGGTGGGCTAAATCTAATTGCTTGCCAATCTGCAAAGCAATGTAAGCACTTCTCTGCGCATGTTCCAGGGATTGATTCTCCGCTATGTCTAATGCTAAAGAAAAGGCTGAAAGTACATGGTTGATATCATAAGTATTCAAATCATCACCCCTGAAATTGTAGTTTGTTCCTGGAAAAATTATCGACTAACCCATTTTCTGTTTAGCAGCACAAAATTCCTTTTCGGGATGAGGTTACCCAAATAGCCGGAATATTCTTAGGATGTAGCTGCAGAGAATTTTAAAATATATGCCGGTCAGCCTGGCAATAGTAGTTTTTATGACTAAGATTAGAATACCTTGCAGATACTGTTAAATGCAGGGAAGCAATTGACCTATCCTACGGTATTTTTGTAAGCTGGCTTTCTTTAAGTCTACGAATTGAATGCAGGAAGGAAGAAAAGCGTGGCAAATCGTCTGACAAAATATCGCAAGAGTATTGTGCGAACGTTTTTTTCAAATTCCTTTAATCGCGATGTGTTATTGCTGCTGATTATCAGTGTGGCTATTGGCGCAGCAATTGCGGGGCTGGTTTCAATGTCGGCAAACGCATATTTCTCGGAAACCATATCCGGTCTGGTGGGTGATTATGGTGAGTATGACTTTCTGATTAATGTACGGGAGGAAATGAAAGAGGAAGGCCGTGCGCAAATTGAAAAAATATTGGGTCAGGTATTTCCAGGATCAAAATGGAAAGAAGGTCCGACCTTAACTGGAACGACCAGCTTTTTAGTTGGTTTGCCGCCTGAATATAAGAACAAGCAAACCTATGAAGGGCTTGGAGCTACCTTTGAGAGTGTTCCGGGGCGTACCGGCATCAGCATTATGACTGAACCGCGGGTGCGAATTAAAGGGGTTCCCGAAGGTGCTCGCAATATGCTTGTTGAGCAGAGCATGCAAATCAATGGGGTCTTATTTGCATTCCGTGACAGCAGTTCCGTCACCGTCATCATCAAATCACTGGATCAGTCTACTGCTGTGAACAGTGAAATTGAAAAACTGCTTGCTCAATATAATATTATTGACGTTGCCTTTCCTGTAGGCAGTGAACCGGAAAATCCAATTCGGTTAGGGGAGCAGATCGCCGATACTTTACGTCATGAAAAGAGTGTCGGGTATGCCGAGAGCGTTTCCGTTGATAGCAATAGTAATGATATGACACGTATGGCCAGTGCGATGCTTGAATTAAAACGATTTTTATCAGCTTATGCAACTAGGGTAACCTTAGCTCCTGCTGCGGGTACGGTTTTGATTGCCGGTGATTTAATTGTGTTTCAGGGGGCTGCGGCGCAAGCTCCTGCAGCCGGACAGACTCCGGTAGCGGACAATGTACTGGTACAGGTTACAGCAGTGAATAATGGAGTGGCTGAAGGGATCATTATTCAGGGAAACAGTCCGGAACTGGCAGCGCATCCGCAAGGATATGTAGTTGCAAATAATATGATCGGCCATGCAATCGGAACAATGTCTTATCAAAATCCTCGCAAAGAATTAGGGGATGCGCTGAATGAAACATCTCAATTAGTACTCCAGATTCCTGAGGTTGCTCAAGACGCCCAAAGCATCACCACAGTAGCGGGTAACGCATTAACCAATTTTGACAGCAGCTTAGCTGCTGTTGAACAGACATTAAGCGGTTTAGGTCGTGCCAGTACGACCATACAGGCTGCTACCAGCGGGTTAGCGAACCTCGATACAACCAATATCCAAACTCAGTTGGGCAATTCTTCGCGGGCTTTGGGCGGACTTGTGACAACTTTGCAGGTTGTGCGGGTGCTTAATCCGGATGTTGCCAATTCAATCAATGAATTATCAACAACCCGCCAAGGCTTGGAAAACCTGCAGCAAACCATGCAGGCACTGGACCGGGTGGCATCCGATGCTCAGCAGGCAAGAGCCGCCATTGACAGTATCGTAGCCAATGGCAATACTGCAGTGGCCAATTTACGTTCCTTTGATGTCACTAGTGCCCGTCAGACGTTGAATGATACCAGTAATCGACTGGCGAAGCTGCAGCAATTTAATGCACCGCTGATTGCCACACAATTGCAATATCTTGGAGCCGCTGTTCCTGATTTGCGTGATGACGAAATTAGCAGTTCAGTCAAGCTGCTGGATCAATTTATAGCCGGGCAAGTGATTCCTAGTCAGCGGATTCAAATTCTAACCAGGAGCAATGTTACGATTGAGTTTGCCACACCGATTATTTCACGAGTTGTTGGACACAGTAACCTGTCCGTATATTCTTCGGTACTAGGGGTAATTGAGCCAGACCCCCGCGCAGAGGTTATGGTAATTTTAAGCCAGGTAAAGGCTATCTTGGCCGGTATGATATCGCTCATTGCGGTGATTCTCTTTTTGGTGCTTGATCATACCGCAATTATGGCTGTCATCCGTCGCAACAGGATGACAGCCAATAAAACAAAGGCGAAAGGTTGGCGAAGGATTGCAAGAGGGGTTAAAAATATCTTTACTGCACCGGAGTGTTTGTATGGTATGGGAATTGGGGCGATCATGCTTACCGTGATGTTTATCCTGTCTGGCGGCGGAATTCCTTATATCCCTTGGGTGGGTGTACCGGTAATCGGGGCAGCCATCGGGCTGTTGGTTGCCAATAATGCAGAAAAAATTAGTCCGCTTGAAATTGATGAGGTCACCGCCGGAGAATCCCTAGGATTGTCTTTTGACGAGATTATGCGGGAAATTGTCATTCCCAATGGCCGGCCGGGATTGTTGCAGAAACTGAACCGGCGCAAACTAAAATTTAAATAAGCCAGGTGAGGCCGGATGCTGTCTATTCAAAATTTATTTAAACGATTTGGCAACCTGATTGCCATTAATGAGTTCAGTTTGACTGTCAATAAAGGAGAAACCGTTGTACTCATGGGACCATCCGGCTGTGGCAAGTCGACAACCATCCGGACCATTAATCGGCTGGTCGAGCCGGACCGTGGTTCTATCCTGCTCAACGAGCATGACATTATGGCGCTGGATATCGATTCTCTGAATCAGGTCCGTAAACGCATTGGTTTTGTTTTTCAGCATTTTAATCTCATCGGGCGATTGACTACGTTGGAAAATGTCATGCTGGGTATGGTGATGGGGGGCATGCAGCGTGAAATTGCCCGGGATAAAGCCATTGGTGCCTTGACTAAGGTTGGCTTGGAAACTCATTTAGAGCACAAGCCGGGGGAGTTGTCCGGGGGGCAGCAGCAACGTGTGGGTATAGCCCGGGCACTGGCCTATGAGCCTGAGTTGATGCTGTGGGACGAGCCAACGGCTTCTTTAGACCCGATTTTAGTCAGAGAAGTTCTTGTCGTTATGGAAGAATTGGCAAGGGATCGTGCCAGCAGTATGATTGTTGTTACCCATGAACTGCCTTTTGCCTTGAGAGTAGCGGACCGAATTGTTTTGATGGATAAAGGGCAGGTTGTTGAAGAGGGAAAACCGAGTCAGGTATTTGTTAATCCGATATCCGAAATTGGGCGAAAGTATAAAGAACTGATTGAATATCAAATGAACACCAGTGCACAAAGCCTAGCAGGCAATTAGAATCATTCTGAGAATAGGCCGGCTAAATTCTCCTCATATCTGATTGAAAATGTCGTAAAAAAACGACAATCTAATTTGAAAAAGGTTCGTGAAACACAAAAACAGGTCATCATGATGACCTGTTTTTTTATACTCCTCTATGATTCGCATAGCACTTTCGTGATGCAACATAATTAATTTATGTTACTTTTTTATCCTCTCTATTATCAATACGTTTATTTTTCATAAAATCCTCCAATTCGACTAAAATTTACAATTTATAGTGAATTTTAACTGATAACTCACTTCAAAAAGAACACTTATATGGTTGAGAAATTCACTATGTCAATATAAGGCTAAATTTATCCATACATTATGTTACATAGTTGATAGTGAAAAATCCTTATATTCACTGATATATTAACTGTGATTCCTCAAAACAACAATGTAACATAAATTAATTATGTTACATTGTTGTTTTGAGGAAAAGAGGATTTATGCGATGGAGGGCATCGGGGGTGATCCGTTCAGTTAAACTGAAAGCCGATAGATTGTGATCAGAGTCAGCTTGCCAGGGAGAAATCAGAATCTATTCGCATGCACAAGGAGAAAAAGTTGTGTCAAGTTAATCGGGAACTGGAGGCGGAAATATGAAGTTGAATTTGGCAACAAAGATGATCATTTGTTTTTTATCCGTTGTTATGGTTGCAGCGGCAGGATTTGCTTATACCATCTGGAAAGTGGATGATGTTGCAGACGGCATTCATAATGTAAATAGCAGGGAGTTACCACATTTGCTAAAAGCCAATACAATTAGTAATAACGTTTCTCATGAGATCGGTTATATTCGCGGTTATTATATTTATAAAAATCCACAAATGATCAATGAGTATAGAAAACTAGCACAAGAGACGGCCAGTATAGAAGAAGAACTGGTTCAGGCTGCTGCATCGGAAACGGAAAAGCGGCTTGCCAATGAAATTAAGAATCTGAATCATCAATTTTCCGAACAGGTGGAGAAAAAATTTCTGATGCTCATGCAAGCAGGCAAGCAGGATGAAGCTTACCAGGTCATGTTAAACGAAATGGCTCCGGTTGCAAAGGCTCTGGATGAAAAAGTCTCAGAGTACCAGGCCTATCGGAATCAGCATATTACGGATGAATTGCACCAGGCGGTGGAGCATTCCAATCAGACCAGGACGGTTGCCTTGATTGTTGCTGTTGTTACGGCTGTATTTGGGGCAGCAATTGCCTTTTTATCAGCCCGCAGCATATCCCGGCCGGTGGTCAATCTGGAGCAAGTGGCGCAAAAAGTATCTGCAGGAGATCTGACTCAACAGGTGAACGTAGAAAGTCAGGATGAGATTGGCAAATTGGCCGCTTCCTTTAATCTAATGGTCTCACAGCTCAAGGAACTGATCAACAGGTGACTGTAAACGCTGAGCAGGTTGCGGCTTCCAGTGAGGAATTGACTGCAAATTCTGAGCAGTCCGCCCAGGCGGCCACGCATATTGCCACATCCATTAATGATGTGGCATCTGGAGCAGCTGCGCAAATGGAAGCAGCCAATGAGACCAGCTCGGTAGTGGAACAAATGTCCGTCAGTATCCATCGTATTGCTGAAAATGCCAATCAAGTAGCCGGACAGTCATCCCAAGCAGCTCATAAGGCAAAGAACGGTGAGAAAGAAGTGGAAAAGGCCGTGCAGCAGATGAATCACATTGAGCATACGGTCAATACCTCTGCAAAAGTTGTCGCAAAATTAGGGGAGCGCTCCCAGGAAATTGGTCAAATTGTGGATACGATCTCCGGTATTGCCGGGCAGACCAATTTATTGGCCTTAAATGCAGCGATTGAAGCAGCGCGGGCTGGGGAGCAGGGGCGCGGTTTTGCAGTCGTTGCTGAAGAAGTACGCAAGCTGGCAGAACAATCTCAAGAAGCGGCTAAAAAAATAGCCGGTTTGATTACCGAAATTCAGGAAGATACAACCAAGGCAGTTGTGGCTATGAATGAGGGGACGCAAGAGGTGCAATTGGGAGCTGAGGTTATTCATGCAGCCGGATTAACCTTTCAAGAAATTATGATGGTAGTCGGGCAGGTATCCACACAGGTAAAAGAAATATCAGCCGCCATTCAGCAGATGGCGGCTGACAGCCAACACATCGTAGATTCAGTGAAAATGATTGACAATCTTAGTAAAAAATCAGCCGGCGAGACACAAAGTGTTTCGGCGGCGGTTGAAGAGCAGCTGGCTTCAATGCAAGAAGTTGCTGGAGCCAGTCAGGCTCTGGCCGGACTGGCACAAGAGTTGCAGACGGCTATTGCCCGGTTTCATATGTAAGTGTAGACGGGAAACTCTGCTTTTAATTCATTGAAGCAGAGTTTTCTGTCGTTTTAGAGTAAGCAATTCGCTTTTGCGGTCGTGTATCAGGGGTGGTATAATAAAAAGGATGTTCGATCAATCATTCTAACTATAAGGCGGTTTGAACATGAACTGTGATTCGGTCCATGAATGTGTATTATTATTCAATAAGGATGAAGTTTTAGTGAACTGTCAATCCGAGTTCATACAATTTCCTTCCAGGCAAGACATTCAATTATCGGATATTGAAACAGCAGCCCTTGTTGATATCGGTGTCCTGGAAGGGGTGTCTTATTATAGTGGCAGGCTTGCAGGGCAAGTCGTTTATCCTGGTTATAGCTTGATTAAAGTAAGGCAGTTATCTCAATACATAACTGGTGGACCCCTAAATATGGCTTTCCGTGCTTTTCATATTCTCCAGTGGCTGAAAACTAATCAATTTTGCGGCTGTTGTGCCGGCAAGATGCAGATGCTGCCGCTGCAGCAGGAAGTTTCAGTCCAATGCGAGCATTGCGGGAATACGGTTTATCCGCGAATTTCCCCGGCCATTATTGTTGCAGTCTTTAAAGAAAATGAAATTTTATTGGCGAGAAACGAACGGTTTCCTCCCGGACGCTATAGCGTGATTGCCGGTTTCGTTGAACCGGGAGAAACCATCGAAGACTGCGTGCGCCGGGAATTACAAGAAGAAGTCGGGATTTCGGTGGATCATATTGAATATTTCGGCAATCAGCCATGGCCGTTTCCGGATTCATTAATGATTGCGTTTACAGCCTGCTACGTGAGCGGTGAAATTACCATTGATGATCAGGAAATTGTTGAGGCTGATTGGTTTACAGCCGATGCCCTGCCCGATATTCCTGATAAGGGAACCATTTCGCGGCAAATGATTGACTGGTTCATCGCTAATCGCCGTAGTTAAGCCGCCGGCTGCCATCAGTCCGGGCTGGCTGCAAAGCGCACCCCTAAGTCATATGCTTTCTGACAGTCCAGTGGAAAGTACTCCTGGCGCCGTTTGGCTTTGTCGGCTTCATTAAAAGCGGTTACGACATAGTTGGAATAGTTGCTAAACTGGTAGGTGTCATGGACATAGATGGATTCAAAAGCACCAAATATCCGTTTTAGGGCCATTTCGGTTCCCTTGAAGGTTTCAGCGTAACCGAACTCCTTCATCCTGGTTTCATCGACATTCATGGTATAAATAAAGCCAATCGGGATTTTTTTCTGATAAAGTGAGGAATAATTTTTATCATAGACGGTGTAGGGAAATCCCATCCGTTCGATGAAGGATCTCATCTCACCAGTTACACTGTGAAAATAAACCGGTGATCCCAAGATAATGGCGTCTGCAGTTTCAACTTTCTCCAGGATCGGGGTCAATTCGTCCTGGACGGCGCACTTGCCATAACTTTTACCGTCCTTCAGTTTACAGGCGAAACAGCTGATACAGCCTTTGTAGTGATAGTCGTATAAGTGGATGAGTTCTGTTGCTGCGCCTTGAGAAGCGGCCCCTTCCAGCGCTTTGGTCAGCAGTGTGGCCGTATTCCAGTTTTTGCGCGGGCTGCCGTTAATAGCTAACACCTTCATTTTTTAACTACCTCCATCATTGAGATTATTGATACAAATTGTATATGATTTTGCCAAAAAGAAAAGTATGCACTTTTTGGTTAGATACTATCAAACAGGAAAGTAAGTTGTCGTTCCACCCCGCTATAATTCAATATCTTCATTCTCGAGCGAATTTGATTAATTCACAGCAGCAGGGATATTTTTTTGCAAAATGAAATAAATTAAGTTGATAGGAATAAAGGGAGATGGTCGCATGAAAAAAATTAATGTTGGAATTTTATTTGGTGGCAAGTCAGCTGAGCATGAAGTTTCCCTGCAATCCGCCAAAAATGTACTGGATGCAATTGATAAAGAAAAGTATGATGTGACGTTGATCGGGATTGATAAGGGCGGACGCTGGTATTTAAATGACAAATCCCATTTTTTATTAAACAGCCATGATCCTAAGCTAATTGCCCTTGAAAAAACCGATAAGGATGTTGTCCTATTGCCAGGCGATGTTGAGCAGCAATTGATCTGTCTTTCAGATGCTGCGGCCAGTGGGAATGTGGATGTAGTATTCCCTATATTGCATGGAACGTACGGGGAAGATGGAACAGTCCAAGGTCTATTGAAATTGGCCGATATCCCTTTTGTCGGCCCGGGTGTTTTAGGATCGGCCGTGGGGATGGATAAAGATGTTGCCAAACGTTTGTTACGGGATGCGGGAATCCCTATTGCTAATTTTATTGTTGTTCACAAATGGGAGCAGGACAAGGTGGACTTTAAGGCAATTACTCAAACCCTTGGTTTGCCGCTCTTTGTAAAACCGGCCAATGCTGGCTCATCGGTTGGGGTGAGCAAAGTAAAAAACGAAGAACAATTCAAAGCAGCTCTTGCCGAAGCTTTTTCGTTTGATACCAAAATCCTGATCGAAGAAGGGATTGTCGGCCGGGAAGTGGAGTGCGCTGTACTGGGGAATGAAGAACCGATTGCATCTAATATTGGTGAAGTGATTGCCCAGCAAGAGTTTTATTCCTATGAAGCCAAGTATATAGATGAAAATGGGGCTTTACTTGAAATTCCGGCTAAACTGCCGCCTGAAACAGTTAAAATGATTCAGGAACAAGCGGTTAAAGCGTTTAAAGTATTATGCTGCGAAGGAATGGCGCGGGTGGATTTCTTCCTGACCAAAGATAATCAAGCTCTTATCAATGAAATTAACACCATTCCAGGCTTTACCAAGATCAGTATGTATCCAAAACTTTGGGAAATCAGTGGAATCAATTATACCGAGCTGATAGACCGCCTGATTCAATTGGCACTAGCCAGACATGCCCGAGAAAAACAATTGAAAACTTCTTATCAGCAAGGATAATAAAAGAGCGGCGAATAGGCTTCGCCGCTCTTGCTATTTCAGTGTATCAAGTTTCTAAGTGGGTTCTATGAAGGCTAGGATAGCAAAAAGAAGACGGCGAGAATAGCTGCCGCGACTGAAGGGACCAATCCGCCTCTCAGCCAGGATACGGCTGCAGCAACGATTACTCCGGCCAGGGTGGAGATTAGCCTATCAGACGGTGATTCGATAATTCCACGGATGATTAAGGCCCCCAGCGCGGTATAGGGGATATAGAGAAAAAACCGCCGCAATAAGGGAGGCAAGGGACGATCCGACAAGACCAGCATGGGAAGCAGGCGTGGCAGATAGGTTACCGTCATCATGCCAATAATTAAAGGCAGGGCATTTTTCATTGTGTGACCTCCAGCTTATTGTCGTTAAAGATGACCAAACCGGCCAGCGAAGACAGAATAATGGTAGCAATAAGATTCCAGCCGGCCGCAAATAGGGCTAAGTAGGTTAATGCTATATAGATCAATCCGGCCAGTAAGGACAAGCACAAAACGTGGGCGGATTTTTTTATTTCGGGCACAAGGATGGCGGTAAACATGGCGTAAAGACCAATGCCCAAACTGCTTTGAACCGCAGCCGGGAGGGCCGCCCCAATCCAATAGCCGGCCAACGTTCCGCCGGCCCAGGCTAGATAAGCGGTTGTCTGTAACGTCAACAGGTAAGGGACTGTTAAGGTCCCCCGCTTTAATGAGGCAACGGCAAAGCTTTCATCGGTTATGCCAAAGGCAATAAAGGGGATCCACGTTCTTTTAAGCTCTTTAAGCCGTACCGCTAGTGAAGCACTCATCATTAAATGACGTAAATTCAATAAAAAAGTCGCTAAAATAATATCCCAGAAGGATATACCGGCTTTCATTAAATCCAGCGCCATAAATTGACTGGCACCTGCAAATACCATTAACGAAAACCAACAACTATCCCATAGTGAAAGATCAACCGTTTTGGCTAGCATGCCAAAGGCCATAGCTACCGGGAAATAGCCGACGACAATAGGAATAGCGGCTATTAGGCCTTCTTTACCTTGAGAGCGCTGATTCACCTGATTTTCCTCCTATCTTAAAACCGCAGCTTTCTCACACTCTTAAACCCGTTCCGGCAGTTGAGTCAAGCTGGCTGGTTTATCCTTTATCGCGGGTGGGCTGTACATGATATTGCGTCATACCCATATTCTTTAGTGCATGATATAATATCCATAAAAACACAACAAAAATCTGTGCATTATGATGTATAAAAATGTGCGTCATAACGCATTTATTGTTATTATATACGATAAAGACTGAACTTTACAAGTAGGGAGGAAGGCGTTTTTGACCGATTTAAATGCAGTGATTGCTTTTAACTTAAAACGGTTTCGTGAGCAAAGGAAATTAAGCCTGGACAAGGTGGCCGATATAACCGGGGTCAGCAAATCCATGCTGGGACAGATTGAACGCGGTGAGTCTAATCCTACCATCAATACCATCTGGCGGATTGCTACCGGCTTAAAAGTATCCTTTACTGCCCTGATCAATTTGCCTCAGCCGGATGCCATGATTGTCCATACAGCCGATGTGGAGCCGCTCGTAGCCGATAACGGGCGCTATAAGGTTTACCCGGTATTTCCCTATGAAGAGGGGCGCCATTTTGAAATGTATATTGTAGAAATTGATCCAGACGGTTATTATGACAGTCTGGATGCGCATAGTGAGAAAACACAGGAATTTATTACAGTCATGGCTGGTGAACTGACTATTTTGACCAATCAGCAAGAATATACTGTCCGGCAAGGGGATTCCATCCGTTTTCGGGCTGACAAGCCTCATGCCTACCATAATCCAGGGGAGCAATTAACCCGCTGTTGCATGGTTATTCACTATGCATCGTAACGACACAGGCTGACTGACGTAATAAGTGAATCAGCCTGGAAAAAAGGAGGAGTCATCATGAGAAGATGGATGATGTTGTTCGGTTTCGTTGCTGTGTTTATGCTTGGAGTTTCGATGGCCTGCGCGGCTCCGGCACCCAACCTGTCTAAGGTTGAAATTACTTATGTTGGTTCCGATCAGACTGGATGGATACCCATTGATCAAATCGCCAAAACCACACTGGTCGGACAGAATTTTTATGTTGCTGTTAAATTTACCGGTTATCCTAATCCGAGCAGGATTTTCTTTTATCAAAACAGGGTGTTAATTCCACCGGATAAGATTAGCGAGCTTTATGAACGCAAAGGCATAGGCAATCCCCATATTGGCTGGGTTTACCAGTTTGCGATGCCTATTGCCTATGCCAACGGAATTATTGCCGTCCAAGCCGATGGCATTCAGGGCGGTACGCATTATAGCACTATTTATGGCGTGAAATCCAAGCCAAGTAAATGAGTAGATGGACTATCGCATAAAAAGGCGGCAGCAATGCTGCTTTTTTTACGTTTATCGTGTAGCGAACTTTAGTTTCGTGGATGATAGGATGAATCTGCAGGGGATTATGCTTTAAAAACGAATATAATCTTAAATGACAGAATTTAACACTCAGGCTGAAGGGAAATCGTATGCGGAAAAAAGATAAACCGTTTTTAAGTCTGCAAAGCATTATAGCGATATTTGCTTGTGGAGTCGTTGCGTTGTCCTTGTTGGTAACCGATATTCTTATCAACGAGCAGGTAGCTGTAACGACCCATGCCGATCTTTTGGAAGATGCAAGGGAGCTTTCTCGAATCATTGCTACGTCTCCTGTCATCATAGAAGCCTTAGATGGTCAAAGGGACGAAAAGACGATACAGACGTATGTTGAAAAGGTAAGGAATTTTAGCGAAGTTCAGTTCATTGTTGTCATGGATATGAACCGTATTAGAAAATCTCATCCAACTCTGGCGAAAATCGGGGAGTACTATGAGGAGCATGATGCTGATCCTGCTTTTGCGGGCCAGGAAACGAATTCCGTTGAAAACGGGTCCTTAGGCAGATCCCTGCGCTCTTTTGCCCCTGTGTTTTCAGATGACGGGCAACAAATCGGCGTTGTTTTAGTTGGGATTATGCTGGATCAAGTGGAGCATGCTGTGCACGAGAGCCGGTTTATGATCTTGTTTGGTGTTGGATTTGGGTTGCTGGTGGGCGTGTTAGGTTCACTAGTACTGGCAAGATATATAAAGAAAATCATGTTTGGCATGGAGCCTTTTGCGATTGCCAAGTTATTTGAAGAGCGGAATGCGATGTTAAATTCAGTACGGGAAGGAATCATTGCTGTTGATAATGATTCCAGAATTACCATTGTCAATGAAGAGGCTATTCGGGTATTTCAGCGGGCCGGTATAGCTGGTGATCCTCTCGGAAAAAAGGTGGACGAATATGTCCCGAATACCCGCTTGCAAAGTGTGCTGAAAATGGGTCAGGCAGAATTCGATCAAGAACAAGAACTGGGCGGCATCACACTATGGACCAATCGAATTCCGGTAAATGTAAATGGCGATATTGTTGGTGCAATTGCAACTTTTCGTGATAAAACCGAGCTTAGGCAAATGGCCGAAAAACTAATAGGAGTTAGAACTTATGCCGATGCGTTGCGGTCTCAGACCCATGAATTTATGAATAAGCTGCACGTAATTTTAGGAATGATTCGAATGGGATATTACGACCGATTGAATGATTATGTAAATCAAATTGCACACCGCTATCAAGTGGAGGTCGGATCTGTTGTGAGGAAAATTAAAGATCCGGTTTTGGCTGGCTTCTTACTGGGCAAATTGGCGCGGGCACGAGAGCTTGGAGTTGATATGGTCTTATCTGACACCAGTTTATTGCCTGAAACTGCCGACACGAAAGTCGTTCATGAATTAATTACCATACTGGGGAACTTGATTGATAACGCCATGGAAGCTGTCGAGGATTTACCGACAAAATATGTTTGTCTGGAATTGATATACGATCATGACCAATTGATGATTCTGGTTCGAGATTCCGGGCACGGGATTGATGCCAAGGAAATCAATAAAGTGTTTGAAAAAGGATATTCAACAAAAGGGATGAATAGGGGGGTAGGATTATATTTAGTTCAGCGTAGTTTAGCTGAATTGAATGGAAAAGTTACTATACAGTCAAAGATTGGACTGGGGACAGAGTTTCATATCTGTTTGCCCTATCGAAGTAAGGGGGATATTCATTGATTAAAGTGATTATCGTTGATGATGATCCAATGGTGGCTGAATTTAACAAAAGATACCTTGAACTTGTGGATGGCTTTGAATTGCTGGCCATAGCACATTCAGCCAATGAGGCGTTGGACCTTTTAAATCAACAGGATGCTGATCTTATCCTGCTGGACATATTTATGCCAGGCATGAACGGTTTGGAGTTACTCACTCAGATTAGAAAGGTCGGCAAAGGTGTTGATGTGATTGTGGTAACTGCAGCCTGTGATAATATCAGTATAAAAACTGCCTTGCGTTTTGGTGCGGTTGATTACATTATCAAACCATTCGAATTTGAACGGCTAGAGGCCGCATTAGCCGCTTATCGGGAATTAGCTCAGCTCATGAAAGACCAGGAAAGAATCAATCAACTCGAATTGGATCAATGTATTTTATATAAAGAACCTGCTTTGCCGGCTAATTTGCCGAAAGGTATTGATCGGAATACATTGAAAAATATATGGGAAAAAATACATTTGATGAAAAGGACCGCTTTTTCTACCGAAGAAATGGCAGGAAATGTTGGGATTTCGCGGGTGTCCATGCGAAAGTACCTTGAGTTTCTTCATCATATCGGAATCTTAGAGCTGGAATTACTCTACGGAACAATTGGCAGACCGGTTTATAAGTACCGTTGTAAGAGCTTGGCGAATAAATCGATTTATCGATATCTATAATGGAATGATTGATCTTCAAGATAAAAGGCCGCGAGGCCTTTTTTTGTTACTTTAATTACTTTAACACCTTTAATTACTAAAAATTTGGAAAAGTTACACAACGTAGAAGGATTGTATAAATTCAGGTATTGTAAGCTTAAAAGTAAAAGTCAGCAAATCCGAAAGGGTTTAGAGGAGGTGCGGCCACAGACGATTGGCCTGATTATTAAGCAAGAAACTTTGTATGGGAGGTGTTTTTATTGTCTATAACACAGGATAAAATTAAGGGCTTGCATGAACGTACCGCAAAAGTCATGGCTGGTGGCGGTCAGAAACGAATACAGAAGCAGCACTCTTTGGGAAAATTTACGGCACGTGAACGCATTGAAATGTTATTTGACGCAAGCAGTTTTGTTGAATTAGATCGTTTTGTAACCCATCGCTGCACAAACTTCGGTATGGATCGTGAAGAAGCTCCCGGAGAAGGGGTTGTAACCGGATATGGAACCATTCATGGCCGGCTGGTGTATGTATTTGCTCAGGATTTCACCGTGGTAGGTGGGTCGTTAGGAGAAATGCATGCTGCAAAAATATGTAAGGTGTTAGACATGGCCATGAAAATGGGCGCACCGATTATCGGCATTAATGACTCTGGGGGAGCACGGATCCAGGAAGCTGTGGATGCATTATCCGGATACGGAAAGATTTTTTATCGAAACACGTTAGCGTCCGGAGTGATTCCACAAATTTCTGTTATCATGGGGCCTTGTGCCGGCGGAGCCGTATATTCTCCTGCACTAACGGATTTTATTTATATGGTGAAAGATACGAGTCAGATGTTTATCACCGGACCTCAGGTTATTAAAGCAGTAACAGGTGAAGAAGTTAGTGCTGAACAGCTTGGCGGTGCGAATACACATAACGCTATATCCGGTGTAGCACACTTTATTGCGGACAACGAGAAGGCATGTTTAGAGCAAATCCGGCGCTTAATCAGTTTTCTTCCAAGCAATAACTTAGACGCTGTACCGGTGGTAGAAAATTTTGATGATCCCCAGCGTATCGAAGAAGAGCTTAATACCATCATCCCTGACCAGTCCAATCAATCCTATGACATGAAGCGCATTATTGCCAAAATTGTTGACTGCGCGGATCTGTATGAAGTTCAGCCTTATTATGCAGAAAACATCATTACCGCTTTTGCCCGTATGGATGGTCAGACCATCGGCATTATTGCCAATCAGCCCAAAGTTATGGCAGGCTGTTTGGACATTAATGCTTCCGATAAGTCGGCTCGGTTTATCCGGTATTGTGATGCTTTTAATATTCCTTTACTCAATATTGTTGACGTACCTGGTTTTTTGCCGGGAATTTCCCAGGAGTATGGGGGTATTATCCGCCATGGCGCTAAAATGCTGTATGCTTACTCCGAAGCGACAGTTCCAAAAGTTACTTTAGTCGTTCGCAAGGCTTATGGAGGATCCTATCTGGCCATGTGTTCACGGGATCTCGGGGCAGACCAAGTCATTGCCTGGCCAACGGCAGAAATTGCTGTTATGGGGCCAGCCGGCGCGGCTAATATTATTTTTAAAAATGATGCGGACATGACCACGAAAACCGAAGAATATATTAAAAATTTCGCCACTCCCTATCAAGCTGCTAAACGCGGTTTTGTCGATATGGTAATTGAACCAAAAGAGACGCGTGCGGTTTTAATCAATGCATTTTCTATGCTGGCTTCCAAGCGCGAAGGACGTCCGGCTAAGCGGCACGGAAATATTCCTCTATAAATTTGGATATAGGCATTTAAGAAGCAAAAGAAACAGAAATGAGGTGATTGTGATGGGGCAACCTGTAACGACAAATCCATTGTTGATTTCATTAATTAATATGACGGTCGTATTTGTAGTTCTTTTCGGGCTTAGTTTAATTATCCGGCTGATAAAAGTTATTGATCCAACTCAAAAAAAAAAGAACCCCAGCCCGGAGTACTCCGATTCAATAGCAGATCTGGCAGCAACAACTGAGCAATCTGTTCAGGTTCAAGAGGAGCATGAAGACCTTGTCCTACTATTTACGGCGGCCATAGCGGCTTACGGAAATCAAGAGTTCAAGATTGTTTCGATTCGGCCGGTAGGCAATCTCTGCTGGTCTCAGGCCGCTCGCGTAGAGGCAGTTACAACAAGGAATCAGATTTTTCACAGATAAGGGAGGATGAACCATGAAAAAATTTTTAATCACCTTCAAAGGTCAACAATACGAGTTGGGCGTTGAAGAAATAAGCAATACGACAACTGGGGTAACAACAACTGCTTCGCCTGCGCCTAAACCGGCAGTCTCCGTAACTTCTGTTAGGCCGGATTCTTCTTTAGAATCATCACCTAAACCAGTGGCAGCGATTAAAGGTTCTGGGGCTCAAGGCGTGTCGGCTCCAATGCCAGGAAAAATTTTAGCTGTTCATATCAAGGCCGGAGAAAAAGTAAAGCGTGGAGATGTCCTGTTTATCCTTGAAGCCATGAAAATGCAAAATGAGATTATGGCTCCTCATGATGGCAGTATCGCCAATATTAGTGTTTCAGTAGGGCAATCTGTAGCGACGGGTGATCAATTGGCTACATTTGGATAATATCTTTGCGGCAATAACAAATGGAAAGGAGAAAAATAATGGAAGCATTTATAGTTTCTCTTCAAGCGGTATGGTCGGACAGCGGATTTGCCGGGTTTACTTCGGGAAATGCCATCATGATTGCGGTTGGAATTGTCTTACTATACCTGGCTTTTGCAAAAGGATTCGAACCGTTGTTATTGGCACCAATTGCGTTTGGGTGCATTTTGGCTAATTTCCCCAAAACCGGATTTGAGGAAGATCCAGGATTAATGCAGGTTATCCATTGGGGAATCAAAAACGAGGTGTTTCCCCCATTGATCTTTATGGGAGTCGGGGCAATGACCGATTTTGGTCCTCTCATTGCAAACCCCTCAATGCTAATGCTGGGAGCGGCTGCTCAGATCGGCGTGTTTGTCTCTTTAAGTGGCGCCATGCTTTTAGGTTTTAACATACAAGAGGCTGCTTCGATTGGCATCATTGGCGGAGCTGACGGTCCTACAGCGATCTATTTAGCGATCAAATTAGCTCCGCATCTCTTGGGAGCTATTGCAGTGGCTGCCTATTCTTATATGTCGTTGGTCCCGTTGATACAGCCACCTATCATGAAACTATTAACCACTCAAAAAGAGCGGGAAATTGTCATGGATCAACTGCGGCCTGTATCTAAATTTGAAAAACTGGCTTTTCCTGTGATTACTACAATTGTAATCAGCTTGCTGTTACCGCCGATTGCCTCTTTGATGGGCATGCTGATGTTAGGAAATTTGTTCCGTGAATCGGGTGTGACTGACCGGCTGTCCGATACGGCACAGAATGCATTAATCAATATTGTTACGATTTTTTTAGCAACCGGAACCGGCTTGACAATGAAGGCTGAAAACTTTTTAACGTATCAAACCCTTATGATTATTGTGCTTGGCCTGGTAGCTTTTGCCGGCGGAACGGCTGGAGGCGTACTTTTTGGTAAAATCATGAATTGGTGTACAGGTGGGAAAATTAATCCGCTGATTGGATCAGCCGGGGTATCTGCAGTGCCAATGGCAGCACGAGTCAGTCAAATCGTGGGCCAGAAAGCGAATCCAGGCAATTTTTTACTGATGCATGCGATGGGGCCTAATGTTGCCGGTGTTATCGGTACAGCGGTTGCCGCAGGGACTATGCTCGCAATGCTAAAATAAATCTAAAGGAGGGTTAGTATGTCACCAGCGGTAGAAACACTTATTGTATTGGGGTTTGTTGCGTTGCTTTTTGTTACCGAAGCAGTTCCGTTAGCAATAACCGCTATGGGAGGCGCAATCACATTGGGAATTATTGGTGTAATCCCTATGAATACGGTGTTTTCAGGCTTATCGAATTCTACAGTCGTTTTGTTCGCTGGGATGTTTGTCATTGGAGCCGCCATGTTCCATACGGGACTTGCCCAGAAACTGGGGACAACGGTTGTTCGGATTGCAGGCAAAAGTGAGAATGGATTAATGTTGGGAACAATGGTCATTGCCGCGTTAATCTCGGCCGTATCTTCAAATACCGGTACGACGGCCGCGTTAATGCCTGTGGTTATCGGAATATGCTCTGTTGCAAAAATTCCGGCTTCACGCCAGCTCATGCCATTGGCTTTTGCGGCCGGGGTGGGAGGAATTATGACTCTTGTTGGTACTCCCCCCAATATTATTGCGGCCGGCGCGTTAAAAGCGGCAGGGTTAGAACCGTTTGGCTTCTTTGAATTTGCATGGATTGGCATTCCACTGACTATTGCGGGGATTGCCTATATGATGTTTATCGGAAAATATTTTTTACCCAAGCAGTACTTATCTGAGGATATAGAAATTGATGAGGAAGCAAAAAGAGAAGCGGCAGCAACCTTGGAAGACCCAAAAAAAATGTGGATTACAGCAGCGACCCTTATTGGTGTTGTTATTGTTATGGCCCTTGATTTAAAAGCATTACCTTTAGAGATCGCAGCCGTCATTGGGGCTATCATTCTTGTTTTGACGAAGTGCTTGACAGAAAAACAGGCTTATACCGGAATCGATTGGGTTACCATCTTTCTGTTTGCCGGGATGATGCCGATTGCTACTGCCATGGAAAAAAGTGGTGCCGGTAAAATGATTGCTGATCAGGTTGTGGGGATGCTTGGTGGTCATCCGAATCCTCTTTATGTAACCGCCGTATTGTTCTTGCTATCCGGGGGATTGACTCAATTTATGTCAAATACGGCATGTACGGCATTGCTGGCACCTATCGGCATTTCGATTGCAAAAGGTCTTGGCGCCAGTCCGCAGGCGGTATTAATGGCTATTGCAGTTGCAGCCTCATGTGCATTTTCTACTCCGGTCGGAACACCTCCCAATACGCTGGTGTTAGGGCCAGGGCAATATCGATTTATGGATTATGTTAAAGCCGGAACAGGCTTAGTGGTGGTTTGTTTTATCGTTTCCATTATTATCATTCCGATTGTATGGCCATTCTTTCCTAAATAACTACCGCACTGAACATTTATTGAAGAGGGCAGCAGGGCATGCCCTCTTTATTTGTAACTGTGTATGAATCGAAGAAAGTTGGTGTAGTCAATGGGAGAGACGGAGCAAGCTTCACGCATTATTCTGGCTTTTGGAATGGGTATTCTGATTGTTTTTTTAACAGCAAAACTGATTGGTGAAGAACGAAAGGCCCGTTGGTTTAAGAAGAGGAAACGGGTTACCATTTTTACAAGAAGGGGATTATTGGGAGAAGCCTGCCATTTTGGCGTTCCTTGCAAATGGCAGGGAGTACTTGTCTCTTTGACGATGTTTGGCGTCATAGGACTCATTGGGTATTTCCTGGTTTTTAAAGGATGAAGGATAGGTTGTGAAAATTTTTTTAGTGGGAAAAATAATAAACGTTGACAAAAATATCGTAAAATGTCATAATTTATCCCAGGTAGTTTACAATTAAATATGCTCATAAAAGACAAGTGATGATTGGGAAGAAAAGCAATGGATGTACGTTACAGAGAGCCGGGGTTGCTGAAAGCCGGTACGGAGTTATTGCCTAGTAAATCACCCATGAGCTCTTCTCCGAAACGGCAGAGACCTGTCGGAATAGGCTGAGGCGCAACCCGGGCGTTAAACGGGAGTCGGTTGATGGACCGATGCGAAGGCAGAAATCAGGGTGGTACCGCGCAATCTTTGCGCCCCTATTCAATTTTATTGAATAGGGGCGTTTTTAGTTTGATTTGGAAAGGATAAAAGGAGAGATTGATATGAATAGCAAAAGAAGAATGAAAACCATGGACGGGAATACGGCAGCAGCACATGTTTCTTACGCTTTTACGGATGTAGCGGCCATCTACCCGATTACTCCTTCTTCCAACATGGCCGAACATGTTGATGAATGGGTGGCTCAGGGGCGCAAGAATATTTTTGGCCAAACAGTACAGATTGTTGAGATGCAGTCTGAAGGTGGCGCGGCAGGAGCTGTTCATGGCTCACTGCAAGCCGGCGCGTTGACTACCACCTATACAGCCTCTCAAGGGTTGCTGCTCATGATTCCGAATATGTATAAAATCGCCGGCGAACGTTTGCCGGGAGTCTTCCACGTCAGCTCCCGGGTGGTAGGAGCCAATGCCATCAGTATTTTTGGCGATCACTCCGATGTCATGGCGGCCAGACAGACCGGTTTTGCCATGCTGGCCGAAAGCAGTGTCCAACAGGTGATGGATTTAGCGGCTGTTGCCCATTTGTCCGCTATTAAGGGGCGGGTACCCTTTGTGAATTTCTTTGACGGTTTTAGGACATCCCATGAAGTGCAAAAGATTGAAGTTTGGGAATACGACGAACTAGCCGGCCTGCTGGATTATGATGCGGTGGATGCTTTCCGCAGAAGCGGGCTCAATCCTGATCATCCGGTCCTGCGGGGAACGGTTCAAAATTCTGACATCCATTTTCAGCAGCGTGAGGTGGCCAACCGGTATTATCTGGCACTGCCGGATATCGTGGAAGGATATATGCAGGAGGTCAGCCGCTTGACCGGACGGGAATACCATCTTTTTAACTATTACGGGGCAGCCGATGCCGACCGCATGATTATTGCCATGGGGTCGATGTGCGAGGCCATTGAAGAAATGGTGGATTGTCTGAATGCAGCCGGAGAAAAAGTCGGACTTTTGACCGTCCATCTGTATCGTCCATTTTCAGTAGAACATTTCTTTAAATATATTCCCAGAACGGTAAAAAAGATTGCTGTACTGGATCGTACGAAAGAGCTGGGAGCTTTTGCCGAGCCTCTGTACCTCGATGTTAAGTCGGCTTACTATGGGCAGGAATGGCAACCTGTTATTGTTGGCGGCCGGTGCGGCGTGGGCGGAAAAGATGTGGTTCCCAGCCATATCCTTGCAGTTTTTGAAAACCTGAAACTTGAGCAGCCCCAGGATCATTTCACCGTTGGTATTGTGGATGATGTGACTCACACGTCGCTGCCCTTAGGGCGAGAGGTGAATACCACACCGGCGGGCACCAAAGCCTGTAAGTTTTGGGGGTTGGGTGCTGACGGAACGGTAGGTGCCAATAAAAGCGCCATTAAAATTATCGGGGATCACACCGATCTGTATGCCCAAGCTTATTTTGCCTACGATTCTAAAAAATCAGGCGGGGTCACCATTTCGCATCTGCGGTTTGGTGAGCAGCCCATCAAATCGCCTTATTTGATTCATCAGGCTGACTTTATTGCCTGTCACAATCAGTCCTATGTGGATAAATATCACGTACTGGAGGGGCTGAAAAAAGGAGGGAGTTTCCTCTTAAACTGCACCTGGAATGAACAAGAGTTGGAGGACAAACTACCGGCAGACATGAAACGCTTTTTAGCCGATCATCACATCCAGGTTTATACCATTGATGCGGTTGGCATTGCCCGGGAAATTGGCTTAGGCGGGCGCATCAATATGATTATGCAGGCGGCTTTTTTCAAAATTGCCGAGATTATTCCGGTTGATGAGGCTGTCCGTTATCTAAAGGCTGCTGTGGAAAAATCCTATGGCAATAAGGGGGAGAAAGTGGTTGCCATGAACCAAGCCGCTATTGACCAGGGGATTCAGGCCATTGTGAAGATCCAGGTACCGGATTGGTGGAGCAGTAGTCAGGATCAGGAACCCGAAAAACAAACAGTGCCCGCTTTTATTGAAAACATTCTTGTGCCCATGAACCGTCAGGAGGGAGATAAACTCCCGGTGAGTGCATTCCTGGGTTTGGAAGACGGAACTTTTCCCATGGGGACTTCGGCTTATGAAAAACGGGGAATTGCGCTCCAGGTTCCTGAGTGGCAGCCCGAATACTGTGTACAATGCAACCGTTGCTCTTATGTATGCCCCCATGCAGCAGTCAGACCGGCTCTGCTGTCCGGGATTGAAAAACAGCAGGCACCGGAAGGATTTGCAAGCAAGGCCTTTAGAGGCCGGGAAGAACTTCAATATGCTATTGTGGTTTCGCCGTATGATTGTACAGGCTGTGGCAGTTGTGCCCAAATTTGTCCGTCAAAAAACAAGGCCTTGGTCATGAAACCGTTAGCTACACAAGTAACAAAAGACAAGCATTGGGATTATGCGCTAGCTGTCACACCCAAAGAAAACCCGCTTGACCGCTTTTCGGTAAAAGGCAGTCAGTTTGAACAGCCACTGCTCGAGTTTTCAGGGGCTTGTGCGGGCTGCGGCGAGACTCCTTATGCCAAATTGGTGACACAGCTCTATGGGGACAGAATGATGGTGGCTAATGCAACGGGCTGCTCTTCCGTTTGGGCAGGGAGTGCGCCGTCGGTACCTTATACGAAAAACCACCGCGGCCATGGGCCGGCTTGGGGCAATTCCTTATTTGAAGATAACGCTGAGTTTGGTTTAGGCATGCTTTTAGGGGTTAAACAAATTCGCAATAAACTGGCGATGGATATTCAAACAGCGGCGCAGCGTTTTGCAGGCACTTCTTTCCAAGCGGCCTGCGAGGACTGGCTGGCTCATCAGGAAAACGGTGAAGGAACCCGCGCAAGAGCCGATCAACTCATCAGTCAGCTTGAGGCTGTCAGAGGCAGTGACCCGTTACTGAATGAAATCTATAAAAACCGCGATTTTTTAGTGAAACGTTCTCAATGGCTCTTTGGCGGTGATGGCTGGGCCTATGATATTGGTTTCGGCGGCTTGGATCATGTCTTAGCTTCCGGAGAGGATGTCAATGTCTTGGTATTTGATACCGAAGTCTATTCCAATACCGGCGGTCAGTCCTCCAAAGCAACGCCTTCGGCGGCTATTGCCAAGTTTGCGGCCAGTGGCAAGAAAACCAGGAAGAAAGATTTGGGCATGATGGCTATGAGTTACGGCTATGTTTATGTTGCGCAAATTGCCATGGGGGCCGACCGCAATCAAACCCTGAAAGCCATTGCGGAAGCCGAGGCCTATCCCGGACCTTCCTTAATTATTGCGTATGCTCCTTGTATCAGTCACGGACTAAAGGCCGGTATGGGCTGCAGCCAGCTCGAAGCCAAGCGTGCTGTGGAAAGCGGTTACTGGGCTTTGTACCGGTATCATCCCGAACTGAAGGACAAGGGCCAAAATCCGTTTGTTTTGGATTCAAAAGCACCCAATGGCAGTTTTACAGAATTCCTGATGGGCGAGGTCCGCTATGCGGCTCTTAAAAAGCAATTCCCCGAGGTGGCCGAGGCCTTGTTTGCTAAAACCGAGCAGGATGCTATGGAGCGGTTGGAAAATTACCAACGGCTGGCTAGTCAGGGTGGTTTTGTGATGCCAGAAGCAGCGGCCGCAAAAACGAAATAAGAAATCCCCCTAAGCGAAGGACGTGATTTTGCTTAGGGGGATTTTGATTTAAGGAATAGCTGTTCATGGGATCCTTGACGGTTCCGGAATTCTACCGGAGTATGATGCATGATTTTTTTAAACATGATATTGTAATAATTTTGATTGTTAAATCCAACAGCAAGGGCAACATCTAAGATTGAGAGCTGTTCTTTTAATAACAGCTCTTTGCTTTTTTCAATGCGGATTTCATTGAGGTATTGGGAAAATGTTTTATTTGTAGCCTTTTTAAATAAGCTGCACAAATAGTATTTACTAATATTTAGGTAGCTGGCCATGGCGGTTAGTGTAATAGGATGGTCATAGCAGGCATCCAGATAATCAATGGCTTTTTTGACATAGGTATTATAGGGCAGTGTGCTGTAGCGTTTGATTTTTTGCTTTAAGTAGCTGCTGTCGGCCGCAATATCGCCAAGTAGTGTAAATAAATGCGGGATGCAGCTGGCCGGTCTATAAGAAATTCCGGGAAGACAGGGGGTTTCTGACTGAGCGTAGGGTCCGATAATATGAAAACCGCGGGTGATGTTTTTACTGCAAATCCAGGAGGCAGCAAAACAAACGGGCTGCAAACAAGGAATGATGATCATGCTTTTTTCCTTTTTAGCCAGCATCAGCGGCTTCACCTGGTCAAAAATATGATTTCCATCAAAAAGTTGTTCCAGGTTTTGATGATAACCGGCTGATGCCAGGATGTTTCCGTGAAAGTCAACGGTGCGTATGGGAAGCTGTGTGCAGGCAAAAAAGTTCTTGCTGATCTGAAAGAGATGTTCATGAACCAACATCATTTCGACCCCCTTAGAGCAGAGTTCAGTAGCAGGATTCGCATAGAGATGATAATTGTTATCATGCAATAACTGTGTTTATTTTATGTCTCTTCCCCTGGCTTGTCAATAGATGCAGCCTGCTCTTTTAAGTCTTCTGCGCCGTTTTACCTATTGCAGATAGAATGCAAAAGCTGATTTTCCCGTGAAATTTAGTTCAATATCCTAATAAAAATGATAATATTCTTCTAAATCTTTTTGGCAGAGACGTGTTATCTTAGAGGCAAAGCCGCTGCTTTTTCTATTATCAGGAAGCGCTGGAGAGAGGAATTTTTATTAGAATATAGAATGATAATGAATATCAAAATCAATTGAAGGTTTTTTGATGCTTTTATATAAAGGTAAAGTAAAGGAGCAGGGATATGGGACGAGTTGCATGGAGGTGGAGTTTGCTAGGGGTGGTCGTGGTTGTGCTGGTCTTTGCCTGTGTACGGGCACCGTGGCGGATGGAGGCTGTGAGCCGTCAGCCAGCGGCACAGCCTCAGACCCTGACCTATCTGAACAAAGAATATCAGTTGCCGGTAAAAGCTGACAAAATCGTCGTTACCGGAGCTTTGGAGGGGCTGGAGGATTTGCTGGTATTAGGTATTAAGCCGGTTGGTGTTATGACAATCGGTGGTAAATTCCCGGTCTTATTTCATGAAATTACGGCAGGTGCCCGGCCGATTGGCGAACGCATGCAGCCCAATGTCGAGGCGATCTTAGCCATGAAACCGGAATTGATTATCAGTAGTGATAAGTTTCCCGCTGCGACGGCTGAACAACTGCAAAGAATTGCCCCTGTAATTCCCTTGTCTCATTTTCCGGCTGACGGCGAAGCCAACTTGCGTTTGCTTGGTACTTTGACAGGCAGGCAAGAACAGGCGGAAGCCGTGATTCGGCAATATGCTCAGGAAGCCGCTGCCGCGAAAGCCCTTTTGCCTGAAAAAGCTAAAACTCAAAAGGTTGTGGCCATCCGCATCCGGGCGGGCAATATTTGTGTATACCCGGCCAATGTCTTTTTTAATGATATTCTCTATCAGGAAATGGGGCTGCCAGTTCCTTCGGAAATCGCGTCAGTGAAAACGCAAGAAATTATTTCCCTGGAAAGGTTCAGCAAGTTCAATCCGGATATCATTTTTCTGCAATATGAGGCCAGTGAGAGTCCGGCCCAACCCCATGTTGTGGATGATTTACAGCGGAACCCTCTCTGGCAGAGCATAACGGCAGTAAAAAATAATCAGGTATTTATTAATTGTGTCGATCCGCTCATCCAGGGTGTGGCGATTGGGGGCAAAATTCAGTTCCTGCATGCTGCAGCCGAAAAATTATCGCAATAAAGCTTTAAAGTGAGTGAACCAATGAAGCGTACAAATCACATTCCTTATATTATTTTAGCCGCAGCCTTACCGGTCATGCTGGCAATACTGCTTATTTCCCTGATGTATGGTGGGACTGAGATGGCTTTTGCAACCATCCAAACAGCCTTTCTTCAGTTTAATGCCGCCAATATCGATCATCAAATTATTATGAATGCCCGTCTGCCGAGAGCTGCTGGGGCGGTATTCATTGGTGCCGCTCTGGCAGTTTCCGGGGCGCTGATGCAAGGCATGACCAGAAACCATCTGGCATCTCCCGGAATTATGGGGATTAGCGATGGCTCGGTGCTGGCAGTAACCTTGAGCATGGTTTTTCTTCCCCAGGCATCACCGGCAGAACGGATTTTTTTCTCTTTTGGCGGATCGGCTGTAGGAGCCGGGCTGGTATTTAGTTTGGCTGCCTTTCTGCCTCACGGATTATCGCCGGTCAGGCTGGCGATTTTGGGAACAGCCATTGGAACCTTTTTGAGCAGTGTAGCGGCTGCTTTGGCCATCTATTTCCAAATCCCGCAAAATATTAGCTTTTGGTATCATACCAGGCTGCATCAATTGCAAGGCGAGCAAGTCCTGATGATCATACCTTTTATCTTAGTCGGCCTGTTATTGGCTAATTGGCTGGCGAAAGCGGTAACCGTTCTCTCCTTAGGCGAAGAAGTTGCTGTCAGTCTTGGACAAAGAATTAAGGTTGTCAAATTAGCGGTTGCTGCTGCAGTCATGCTGCTTACTGGCAGTGCTGTCGCAATGGCTGGCAAAATTGCCTTTGTCGGTCTGATCATCCCCCATATTACCCGTTATTTGGTGGGAGCGGATTATAAATGGGTGATTCCTTGTTCAGGGGTATTGGGAGCGCTGTTTTTGGCACTCGCCGATATTCTCAGCCGCTATCTGAATGCTCCTTTTGAAACTCCTGTCGGGGTGATTACTTCGCTGGTAGGAGTACCATTTTTCCTTTATCTGGCCAGACGAAAAGGAGGCGATAAAATTGGCTGAATCCAATAAATTGCGCTTTACCCTAAGTATGGCTGCCGGCTTGGTCCTTCTGATCATGACCCTATACCTGACACTCAGTTATGGTATTAACGAGCTGACTGCTGCCGGGCTCATCCAAACCTTATTGGGAAGCCATCCCACCGGGGAGTATGATGTATTAATCTATCAATTCCGGCTTCCCAGGCTCATTCTGGCCGGCTTGATTGGAGGGGGACTGGGGTTAGCGGGAGCGGTCTTGCAGGGAATATCCAGAAACGGTCTGGCTGACCCCGGCATCTTGGGTATCAATGCCGGTGCCGGCTTCGCCGTTATTTTATTTATGTTCTTTTTCCGGATTTCATTGGGGGGGGCAGATTGGATGGCCATTTTGGCTATGCCGGCCTTCGGCTTGGTGGGCGGCCTGGCCGCCGCCTTATTTGTCTATTTTTTTTCCCGCGAAAATGGGCGGCTGGATTCCCAGCGTTTTTTGCTGACCGGGATTGCCCTCGGATCAGGGTTAAGTGCCTGCTCGCTTTATATCACCTTGAAAATGAATCCTGCCGATTTTCAAACCGCTGCCCTTTGGAGTGTCGGGAGTCTGTCGTATGCAAATTGGGCCTGTGTTCTGACCGTCACTCCCTGGCTGTTGCTGCTGGTTCCGGTGATTCTCCAGAAGGCGGTTGTGCTGGATCTATTTCAATTGGACGAGAGCAGTATGCGCAGTTTAGGCATGAACGTGGAAAGGGAGCAGGGAATCCTGCTTTTGTGCAGTACGGGCCTGGTGAGTGCTTGTGTGGCTGTTTCCGGTACGATTGGCTTTGTCGGCTTGATCGTACCGCATTTGGCTAAAAGCCTGGCTGGTATTAGTCATCAGCGAATTCTGCCGCTCGCTGCGCTGCTGGGAATGCTGTTGGTCATACTGGCAGATTTCATGGCTAAAAATGTTTTTGCTCCGGCCGAGCTTGCCGTGGGTATTATGGTTGCTTTGATTGGGGTGCCTTATTTTATTTATTTGCTGTTTAAAAGTAAAGCGTAGCAGGAAGAGGGGGGTATGCATGAGTAATCTGCGCGTAGAAAAATTACAGGCAGGTTATGACCGGCGTCTTGTTTTTCAGGATCTTAATTTTGCAGTTGAGGAAGGAAAAATTACGACAATCATCGGTCCTAACGGTTGTGGAAAATCAACTTTATTGAAGACAATGGGAAGAATTTTGCGGCAAAAAAGCGGGACGGTCTATCTCTATGACCAAGATATCCGGCAACTGGCAACACAGGAGATTGCCCAAAAGCTGGCTGTACTGCCGCAAAATCCGGTAGCACCGGCTGAATTAAAGGTGGAGGAGCTTGTAGCTTACGGACGGTTTCCGTATTTCAATCATGGACAGCGGGATGCGGCTGCTGACCGGCAAGCTGTGGAATGGGCTATTCAGATGGCCAATATCATGCACTTGAGGCACCGGGAACTGAGCCAATTGTCCGGAGGGGAGCGGCAAAGGGTTTGGCTAGCTATGGCCTTGGCCCAGGAAACAGCTATTTTGCTATTGGATGAGCCGACTACCTATTTGGATATGGTCCATCAACTGGAGGTACTGACCTTGATCAAACACCTCAATCAGATGCGCAAAACGACGGTGGTGATGGTACTGCATGATATTAATCATGCGGCACGATTTTCCCATAAAATCGTGGCGATGAAAGCAGGCCGGATTGTTGCGGCAGGAACGCCGCAAACCATTGTTACGGCTGAAGTGCTGCGTACCGTTTTCCATATTGATGCCCGAATCATGATGGACCCCCGGGAGGGTGTTCCGGTTTGCTTCAGTTATGATACCATTCAGTCTGAAAATCTGGCTGCAGGTGTTCAGGCATGAATGGAACGTTACTTTGTTCCGGGTTTGCCGGTCGTGAACTATGGATCTATCTCCCTGCTTCCTACTTTTGTCAGACTATAGATTATCCGGTTGTTTATGTTCAGGATGGCGGTGCGTTGTTTCGTGATCAACTGCCTGTATTGGAAGAAAGGATGAGACGCCGGCAGCTTAGGGAAGTTATTTTTGTGGGGGTAAAACCGCTGGACCGTCTGAAGGAATATACACCTTGGCTGGCGCAGGCGCTTCGCAGTGATTATCCGGATTTTGGCGGTCAGGGGCAGGCTTATGTATCTTTTTTGGTTGAACAGTTAAAACCCTATATGGATACAACCTACCGTACGCTGCAGGGGGCCGACCACACAGGCATTGCCGGTGCGTCACTTGGCGGGCTGATTTCGATGTACGCTGCTTGTTTATACCCGGCTGTTTTTGGCCGTATTGCCGTCATTTCCGGTTCTTTCTGGTTTCAAGGCTTTTTAGCCTTTATGCAGTCGGCCCAGTTCGAAATTCGCGGACAGAGGATTTATATGGATGTGGGTGCGGATGAAGGCAATGGCAAAAGCAATATGCAACAAAATATGGTGGCCAATAATAAACAGGCCTATGCCATCTTATTGCAAAAAGGATTTCAGGATGAGGACTGCTGCCTTGTGATTGAGGAAGGAGCGCAACATCATGGTGCCTGTTTTTTACGACGCTTTCCCTATGCCATGCAATGGCTGTTTCCCTCAACAACCAGCAGGCGGCCAGAGCCGGTAAGGAGAAAAGAGAATGCATAAAGGTGATCGGCCAGATTTGCAGTTCAATCGGCAAGGCTTACAGGGAATTCCTGAAGGACCTGATACTCTTGTTTATACACTGGAATTGGTGCAGCAAGCCGTTGTATTGCTTGCGTTTGCTTCTGAAGCAGAGGGCACTTTAACCGTCTTTGCCCCCTGTGGCGGCAGGGTTAAAGGCAGTGCGACTGATGGAAAAGGCGGATGCTTATTTGCTTTTGCGGCCGATCAGCCCGGAAGTTACCGGATACAGTTTCAAACTATAGCAAACCAGGCAGTTGGCAGTTGTCGTCTTACCCTTAAGCAGTGCTGGCGGACAACTGACCGGGTCAGTCCAGTGCCGGCAGAACGTCTGGAAAGCCGGTTGATCCAGAAGCTGCGCCGCAATTTGCTGGTGCAGCCTAAGCAGGCGTTAGAAGAGTTTTGGCAGGAAATCGATGCCCAAGGAACGCCTTTGCAGGAGGAACATCCCGATCATCCTGGCTTGCGGTTATGTACCTTTGTCTGGCGTAGTATGGAAAATATCAGCAATATTCGGATTCACCTGCTTTTCCGGACTGCGCTGCCCAATGATTATTTCATGAAGCACATCGAGCAAACCGATGTGTGGTATACGACGGTACAACTGCCGGCCCGGGGACGGTATGCCTACCAAATTCAGTTGAATGTTCCGCCTGGGCCGCCGCCCGATATGGACAGCTCTCCCGAATATAAACTGATGTATTTTGCTTCGGCTCAGCTTGACCCGTTTAATCCCAGGCGTTGCTTTGATGAGCACGGCAGCCGTTATGAAGGTTTATCCCTGCTGGAAATGCCGGACGCCCCTGCACAGCCCTGGACGGCTCAACGGCCGGCCATTGAGCGGGGCAATATCAGCCGCTCATATTTTTTCAGCTCATTATTGCAAGATGAACGGCCGGTTGCGGTTTATACTCCGCCAGGGTATTCCGGACAGGCCGGTCCTTATGGGCTGATGTTTGTCTTTGATGAACAGTGGTTTTTAACCCGTGTTCCAACGGCGACTATCCTGGATAATTTGTTAGCAGATAAAGCCATTCCGCCTTTAGTGGCTGTTATTATCGGCAACGGTCCCGGAGAGGCCCGCAGCAGACAATTGCCCTGCAATCCTTTGTTTGCTGACTTTATGGCCTCAGAACTGCTTCCCTGGGTAAAAAGCCGTTATCCTGTCACGGAGAATCCTGCGCGCATCATTGTGGCCGGAGCCAGCTATGGCGGACTGGCTGCCAGTTATGTGGCACTGCGTCGTCCTGAGGTGTTCGGTCAGGTATTATCATTATCCGGATCGTACTGGTGGACTTCGCCGGGAAAAAATATCCGGTTTGCACCGCCTCATCCGCAGCTGGTTTCACTTTATCTGCAGCAGCCAAAGCTGCCGCTGCAATTTTATCTGACTGCCGGGATTGGAGAGATTGATCTGAGCGGTTGCGGGCGGTCTATTCTGACAACCAACCGTTATTTGCGGGATGTGTTCCTGGCTAAAGGCTATGAAGTCCGTTATGAAGAATTTGTCGGTGGACATGATTTTTTAAGCTGGCGGGGGAAAATGGCCGAAGGATTGCGTTATTTAACGGCAAGCTGGCAGTCGAACAATGACTAGTTCGCGTGACGACGATTTGTCATGCTCAGGTTTACTGTTTGCCTGAGAAAGGCGGTGGTTGTTCGGAGGCAGTGCAGTAAGAGGGTATTTGGCATTTTAGGCGAAGTAATCCAGCATATGTCAGTTTTCCGAACGAGGTGAGCGGGGTGTTCATTGAGAAACAAGCAGTCATTACGCATGCCAAGGGTTTGCATGCGCGGGTAGCGGCCATGATTGTGCAAAAAGCTTATGAGCTTGAAATAAAATGGCAGACAAAAATTTTTTTCCGGCAGCCAGGCCGGGCGCCCATTCCCGCCGTCAGCCTGATGCCGCTGGTAGGACTGCGGATTAAGCAGGGGGACGCATTGTCTGTGGAAGCAGCCGGTGGAGCAGCCAAAGCTGCCGTAGACGAAATGGCAGCCTTTGTGGAAAGTGATTTTCCGTTAGCAGATGAGAATACGATGAACCAGGTGGATCGTTTGCTGCAGGATAATGCCGTGACAGCCGGACAAATTTTTGGCAGTATGGCCAATGGTTTAATTGTGACCGATCAACAAGATACGATCACCATTTTTAATCCTGCAGCCGAACGGATTTTAGGATTGCCCGCCAGTACGGTTATTGGGCAAAAAGCGCAAGAGGTCATTCCGGGTTCCCGGCTGCATATTGTAGCGCAAAGCCGGCAGGCTGAATTAGGCTGCCGGCAAATCATCGGTGCGTCGAGCATCATTACCAACCGGACCCCACTGATTGTCGATGGCTCGGTCTATGGTGCGATGGCGATCTTTGAGGATATTTCAGCTTTGGAGGCTGTAATCGGCGAACTGAAAGCCGTGAAAGAGCTGAAAGAACGGTTGCAGCTTGTGTTGGAGTCGGTACAGGACGGTATTTGCGTGGTCAATCAACGGGGGGATATTACCTACGTCAATCCGGCTTATGCTGAACTTACCAGTCTGTCGCAGGAACTGCTGATCGGACAGAATGTACGTGAAACTTCACCTGCCGGAGCACGGAGCCGGGTGCTGAGTACCGGTCAAACCATGATGGGCGCCATTACGGTTAAACAGGAAAGAACGACATTGATCGCGAATGTCAGTCCGATTATTGTGGACGGAGAAATTACGGGGGCCGTATCGGTGGTCAAAAATGTCAGTGAAGTTCCTAAGCTGATGGATAAACTAAGCCAAATAGCCGCGAAAGCCGAATACCTGGAACAGGAATTAAGGCGGACACAAAAGCCCGGCCCGGCCTTTCGCAATTTCATCGGGCAAAGTGGCAAGACCCGTGAAGCATTAGCCATTGCCGCGAAGGCTGCCGAAAGCAATGCCACGGTGCTCATTCGGGGCGAGAGCGGCACAGGCAAGGAGTTGGTGGCGGAAGGCATTCATTATGCCGGTAAAAGGGGCAATGGACCCTTTATCCGGATTAATTGTGCGGCGATTCCGGAAAATTTATTGGAGAGTGAATTGTTTGGCCATGAAAAAGGGGCTTTTACCGGGGCAATCCGCCAAAAGCCGGGTAAATTCAGTCTAGCCGATAAAGGAACCATTTTCTTGGATGAGATTGGTGAGTTGAGTAGGAGTATGCAGGCTAAACTCTTACGGGTATTGCAGCAAAAAGAGTTTTCCCGTGTTGGCGGCGAAGCCGTAATCCGGGTAGATGTGCGCATTATTGCGGCTACCAGCCGGAACTTGGAGAAGATGACGGCTGACGGCCATTTTCGTGAAGACCTTTATTACCGGCTGAATGTAATCCCCATTTTCTTACCTCCTTTGCGCGAGCGTATTAGTGATCTTCCTCTATTGACCGATTATTTCCTGGCTAAGTTTACTCATCAGGTCGGAATGCAGCCAAAAACCATATCAGGAGAAGCCTTAAGAGGACTAATGGGGTATCATTGGCCGGGCAATGTCCGGGAGTTGGAAAATGTTATTGAGCGCATGGTGACATTAGCGGAGAATGATGGGCTGACTGTGGCCGATCTGCCGGTTTACCTGCAGCAAGAAAGCCGCAGGGAGAACTTATGCCAGCCAGTCGCCAGCAGCAAGGCGATTGGTGCGGATTTTGTTCAAAGTGAGATATTACCCTGGGAGGAATATGAAAAACAAATTATTACAATGGCCCTGGCCCGTTATGGCAGTTACAATGCTGCTGGAAAAGCACTCGGGCTGACCCATAAAACGGTTGCGGCCAAAGCACAGAAATATGGGATTGAGAAAATGATCGTTTGGGAAAAAAGTAATAGCTTGGTAAAAAACACCAAGTTTAGCCGCTGAGGTTGGTATTTTTGTGCAGGCAGTGCCGGAGAATGTCCCGGAACTGCCTGTTTTACTTATTGGCATAATTCTTGCAACACGATTAGGCAAACCTATTATGAGGAGGCTGTTCCTATGAAGAAAATGATTAATCATGCCGAACAGGTCGTTGAGGAAATGCTGCAAGGGGTGGTATTGGCTCATCCCCAGTATGTGAAGCGGGTAGAAGGGTTTAATGTGTTGGTACGGGCTAATTCGCCGGTGGCCGGTAAAGTGGGCCTGGTTTCAGGCGGTGGCAGCGGTCACGAGCCTTCTCATGCCGGGTATGTCGGCAAAGGCATGCTGGATGGTGCGGTAGCGGGTGCCGTATTTACCTCTCCAACTCCGGATCAGGTTTATGAAGCCGTCCGGGCTGTTGATGGCGGAAAAGGCGTATTGTTAGTCATTAAAAATTACACCGGTGATGTCATGAACTTTGAGATGGCTGCTGAAATGGCAGAGGCTGAGGGGATTCAAGTTGCCAAAGTAGTGGTCAATGACGATGTAGCCGTCGAAAATAGTACTTGGACTACCGGCAGACGGGGAATTGCCGGGACTGTCTTTGTTCACAAAATTGCCGGCGCCAAAGCCGAAACCGGAGCTAGTTTGGCTGAGGTTCAACAAGTAGCGGAAAAAGTCATTGCCAATGTGCGTTCAATGGGAATGGCACTGTCTCCTTGCGTTGTTCCAGCTGCCGGTAAACCGAGTTTTACGCTGGCTGAGAATGAAGTGGAAATTGGTATGGGCATTCATGGTGAGCCGGGCACACATCGCGAAACCATCCGGTCTGCGGATGAAACGACTGCTCATCTGGTTGAAAAGATTTTGAATGACTTGCCGCTGTCTGCCGGCGATGAAGTTGCCGTTATGGTTAATGGACTGGGCGGAACTCCACCCATGGAACTCTATATTATTAATCGTAAAGTCACCGAACTGTTAGGTGAGAAAGAGATCGTCATTGCCAAAACCTTTGTCGGCAACTATATGACTTCATTGGAAATGGCCGGCTTTTCGGTCACTGTTTTAAAATTAGATGCTGAACTGAAAGCTTTGCTGCTGGCACCGGCGGATACACCGGCTTGGGTGCAATACTAAACGAAGGGGACGATAATTCATGGCAAATGTCATTAGGGCAATTGAAGCGCTGGCAGACGTTATTATTGCCAATAAAGAAAAATTAACCGAACTTGATGCAGCAATTGGTGATGCAGACCATGGAATTAATATGGCCAGAGGCTTCGAAGCAGTCAAGGCTAAGCTTAAAACTGCACAGCCGGATGATATTGGTGCCGTGCTAAAATTGGTCGGTATGACGTTAATCTCTACTGTTGGTGGTGCATCGGGACCACTTTACGGGACCGCTTTTTTAAGAGCGGCTGCAATCGCCCAGGGTAAAACTACGGTTGACGGACCAATGGCAGGCCAGATGTTGGCCGCCGCGATCACCGGAATCAAAGAACGCGGCAAGGCTGTTCAAGGTGAAAAAACCATGCTGGATGCTTTGGAGCCTGCCTATAATGCCTTCCAATACGGCTTAAGCATGAATAAAACGATGGCCGAGTGTTTGGAGTTAGCCGTAAATGCCGCTCAGGACGGAGTGGAGTATACCAAGACCATCATTGCAACCAAAGGACGGGCCAGTTATTTAGGCGAGCGCAGTTTAGGGCACCAGGATGCCGGAGCGACCTCATCGTATCTGATTCTGGCTGCGCTGACTCAATTGGCTAAAAAACAGAGTCAGGCAGGTGAGCCCTAATGGTGGGAATTGTCATTGTGTCGCATAGTGCCAAGGTCGCTGAGGGAATTCGGGAACTTGCCCTGCAAATGGCTGCCCCGAATCAACAGATCTTGGCAGCCGGCGGTATGGCTGACCAGTCTATTGGTACGGATGCCATGCTCATCAAAGATGCCATCGTAGCAGCCAATTCGGGGGATGGTGTTGTGGTTATGGTTGATTTGGGAAGTGCGGTACTTAGCGCTGAACTGGCTATTGAAATGCTAGAGGACCAAGCTTTGCTGGTTAAAATTGCTGATGCGCCCATTCTGGAGGGAACTATCGCGGCAACAGTTGAGGCGTCGGTCGGTCGGTCGCTCAGCCAGGTTGTTGCCACGGCCGAAGGCGCGCGGGACATGCATAAGCAATCCTGAAAGTATGCTGTGAGCGATCAAACGGGCGGGTACACGGTGAATAGGATACATGTTCTAGACGGATTGGAGGAATGATGATGATTGAAATCGAGTTGGCGCTGACAAACCAAGCAGGCTTGCACGCCAGGCCTGCTGCACAGTTTGTTCAAACAGCTGCACAATTTAAAAGCAAAGTGAGAATTTCGGCTGGACCAAAAACGGCGGATGCCAAAAGTATTTTGGCCGTAATGGGCCTGGGGCTAAGCACTGGGACGACCTTCCTGCTCACCGTTGACGGAGAGGATGAGCAAGCGTGCAGCGAGGCTTTACAACGCTTGGTGGAAAGTAAGTTTGGTGAGGGTCCGTGATGACGAGACAATTGGAGGGGCTGGGCGTTGTCCCGGGTATAGGGCTGGGTTTTTTAAAGGTATTGACCACGGATTTGACTCATGCGGTTCACCGTTATGCTGCCGGATCACCAGCCGATGAGGCTAGTAAGTTTACCAATGCATTACTGGCTGCTATTGAGGAAATTCATCAGTTGGCGGTGCAGGCACAGGCAGCCGGTCAGAACGATCTGGCCGAGATTATGGAAGCGCATAAGGCGATAGCCGCCGATCCGGAACTTGCGGCCAATATCAGCGAGAAAATTGCCCAGGGAGTTGCTGCTCCGCAGGCTGTTCTTGCTGCTACGGAAGAATACGCCGCAGTTTTTTCAGCCATGGATGATCCCTATCTAAAAGAAAGAGCTGCGGACCTGCGGGATATTGGCCGCCGGATTGCACGAATTTTAACTGGAGCCGGAGCGATTGATTTTGGCGGCGGCCCGCTTATTTTATGTGCTGACGAAATTGAGCCTTCGGTAGCGGCAGCCATGCCTGCGGGCCAAGTTGCCGGAATTTTATTAGGACAGGGCAGTCAAACATCACACACCATTATCATTGCGAAAGCACAAGGAATTCCTACTGTCAGCGGTTTAGGAACAGAACTGGAAACGCTTGCCGACGGACAGCAAGTTCTCGTGGATGGTTACAGCGGTCAAGTATACATCAATCCTGACCAAAGCTTGCTAGAGGCGTATCAAAACAAGCTGGCTTCCGAGCAGGAACAGCTCAAGCAAAATAGTTTGTTAGCCGAATTGTCCGCGATCACTAAGGATGGTCAGCGTATTCAACTGGCGGCTAATATTGGCCGTCCGGCTGATATGGACAATGCCTTGAAGCAAGGCTGTGAGGGAGTCGGCTTGTTTAGGAGCGAGTTTTTGTATATGGGGCGTGATACTGCACCCAGTGAGGAAGAACAATTTGCGGCCTACCGGGAAGTCGTCGAACGCTGCAAAGGTGCGCTTTGCATTATTCGGACTATGGATATCGGTGGGGATAAACCGCTTCCTTATTTGAACATTCCTGCAGAGGAGAATCCTTTTTTGGGCTTTCGTGCCATTCGGATTAGCCTGCAGCGTCCGGAGTTGCTGCTGACACAGTTTAAGGCCATTTTGCGGGCCGGGGTATACGGTCCGGTGGCCATTATGCTGCCGATGGTGATTAATGGTCAGGAAATTGTCCAGGCCAGGAAGTATCTTCGTCAGGCAATGACCGAATTGGAGCAGCGTGGCGCAGCTTTTGCGCGGCAAGTTCAGTTTGGCATTATGATTGAAACGCCGGCAGCCGCTGTATTGGCTCCGGTACTGGCCGAGGAGTGCGATTTTTTCAGTATCGGTACAAATGATCTCGTTCAATACACCTTGGCGGTTGACCGGGGTAATTCAGCGGTCAGTCCTTTATACAGTCACTTTCACCCGGCAGTCGTAAGCTTGATTGGCAATGTAATTCAGGCGGCGCATAGCCGTGGAATCTGGGTAGGTATGTGCGGAGAGATGGCAGGCGACCCCTTGGCAGCCCCTCTCTTGACGGCGATGGAGATTGATGAACTAAGCATGAGTGCTCCGGCTATTCCCCGGGTGAAGGGTGTTATCCGGAAAATGACCGTGAGTGATGCCCGTAATATCCTGGCTGAGGTATGCGCACTTCATGATGCAGAGGCTATTAGACTGCGCTTGAGTGATTTTGTTCAGGAGTTAGAAGCTTAGCTTCTAACTCCTGTTTCTTAGCGGACTGGAGACTGCTTTTTAATGGAAGTATGCTGGTAGCCTGGTGCCTTAGTTTTGTTATACTTTTGGTTCTAATTCTCTGCAAATATCATAATCATCCTAAAGAGGGGGGGATATCATGATATTTGGCGGGATTAGTCGTCCGAAACGTTATTTTGCGATTTTGTCCTTTGTGATTGTAAGCATGTTTATCAGCCTGTTGGGCTTGGAATATTGGGATGATGAAATTAACCTGGCGGCTATCCCGAATCAGCCAACGGTAAAGCCAGCTGGACAATTATCCATTGTAGTCAATACCTCCGGACGTATCCTGGAGCTTTACAATGACGGTAAAATCTATAAAAAGTACCGGGTTGCTGTTGGCAAAAGCAGTACTCCGACACCGATCGGAGACTGGATCGTGATCTGGAAATCTTATCGATCAGGCGATATTTTTGGTACGCGTTATTTGGCACTGAATGTTCCCTGGGGCGGGTATGGCATTCATGGTACGAATCAGCCCTGGAGTATTGGTAATTTTGCCAGTCATGGCTGTATTCGCATGCGCAATAAAGATATTGAGGAACTGTTTGAGTGGGTCCCGGTTGGCACCCCGGTCCGAATTGAAGGACAAAGAGTGCGCATTCAGCGAACATTGAAATATGAGTGTCTTGGCAGTGATGTTGTTATCTTGCAAAACCAGCTAAAAGCCTTGGGCTATTTGGAAGGCCGGGCTGATGGGATGTTTAACCGGGATACTGAACAGGCTGTTAAGCGCTTTCAGCATGATCATAATTTGAAAGCCGATGGAATTGTGGATGCAAAAACGTTAAATGCATTGGGCTTATAAATGGTTTTTCAAAGCAAATTGACAGGTTATTTGCTAAAATGGTACTATTTAATTAATGACAATCATCAGCCTCTCTAGCCGTGAGAGGCTTTTTTAACATATCTATTTTGCATCGGGAGTTACAAGGGTGAGCGTATGAATGAGTTAAGCGGTATGGGATTTTTTGCAGTCTTTGCAGGGGGGGTATTTTCTTTTTTCTCACCGTGTATTTTTCCTTTAATTCCGGTTTACTGGGGAGTTCTATCCGGCCGGGATCCGGAAAATCTCGCAAATTCTCCTTTGCCTGATCAGGAAAAAGACCAGGCTCATATGCTGCCTGTTCAAGGGCTGCTATTTGTAGCCGGAATCAGTACGGTTTTTATTAGCCTGGGTTTTTTCTCAGGAAGTTTTGGCCTTGTACTGGCCGGTTACCGCAGTATACTTGTTAAACTTGCCGGTGCGCTGGTGATTCTTTTTGGTTTGATGCAGCTTGGTGTACTGGTTGTGCCTGCTTTGCTGCAAGAACGGCGGTTTAAGCTTGGACGCAAAGCTTTAGGACCCATGCAGGCTTATTTGCTAGGGGTATTGTTTAGTTTTGGCTGGACGCCTTGTATCGGACCGGTCCTAAGTTCGATTTTGCTATTGGCGTCAACTCAGCGGGAGCCTGTCCAGGCGGCTTGGCTGCTGTTTATTTATACGCTTGGTTTTAGCATTCCTTTTATTGCCGGAACCTTTTTTACCACAGTATTTTTACGGCATTATCGTAAGATAGCCGGTTATTTGGACAAGATCAGGCTTGTTGGCGGCATCATGCTGGTTTTGATGGGGCTCTTGCTTTTCTTTGATCAGCTCAACAGTATCCCCATGTTTTTACCTTGAACCTAGCAAGTGCTGCCGGGGCAGCCGCTGTTGCTACAGAATTTATATTCAGAATGGTGGACGGATTCATGATTATTGGTGCACGCATTATTAAAACCGGAATTGCTGTAACCATCACCATGTTTATTTGCCGGTTATTGAACCTGGAGCCGGCTTTCTTTGGTGCCGTTTCGGCCGTTATTAATATGCAACCCTCTATTTTCTTAACGTTAAAGACAGCGCGGGATCAGATTTTGGTTCATATCTTAGGTGTCAGTGCCGGACTTATCTTTGGCTATCTATTTGGCGGCAATCCTTTATCGATGGGGGTCATCACCATCGTCATGATTGCGATGTATATTCAGTTAAACCTCAAGAGCGGAATATCTATGGGGATTGTTGCTGCTGTTTTTGTCTTAAGTTCAAGCCAGGAACAGTTTTTATCCCATGCGCTTAGTCGGACTGCCGTGATTTTCGCCGGCCTTGGTACGGCGATGATTATCAATATTGCATTATGGCCGCCTCGTTATCAACAACAATTTAAAGACAAACTGCAGCAAAACAATGAAGAAGTGGTTCGCTACTTTTGCCGGGCTGTTCAGGAATTTGTTCACCTCGATCAGCAGGAACCCGATTTAAATGAAGAACAAAAGAAAAAAGTCCATCAATTAAATAAAGAGGTGCGTACCTTAAAGTCTTTGTTGAAGCGTGATGGTGAGGTCTTGACAGCACCGTCGGATCAGGATGAATGGGTGCTTAAAGCTGAAAAATTTGCCGATTATAACAGGGCTTTGACGGAAAAGGCCGATCGCATCTATGCACTGGTTCAGGAACGGTATGAACGGAGGCTGCAGTATGGAGTCCCGCCGATCAGCCCTGAATTTAAAGAAATATTGGAAATCCTTCAAAGCGGCTGTACGACGATTAACCGGATTAATGAAAAATTGAGACGGGTTGTGATTGAAAATAAACCGGCCGAGGCCGAGGCCTATACGGAAGAGTATTGGGAAAAACTGATCAAGGCAATCGAGCAATGGCAGTCAAAACTGACCGGGACTTATTATGTGCACGGTCTTATGGAGGCTTCGGTGGCAGCCAGCGAAATCAAGTGGGCCAGCCGGCAGGCGAAAAAACTGTTATTTGAAATTCAAGAACTTGAAGAAAGATTTGATTCATGATGAGGTGATCGCGATGGACATGAAACAATTTGGCAATAAACTGATTATTAGGCTGGAACAAGGGGAAGAAATCGTGGAATCGCTCAAAACTATTTGCCAGGAGCGGAAGATTAAGCTTGGCAGTGTCAGCGGGCTTGGGGCCGTCGATCAGGCCGTAATCGGCCTATATGAACTGGACACTAAGCAATATCATTCGATTGAACTGAAGAAAGATATGGAGATTGCTTGCCTGACCGGCAATATCAGCCGTATGAATGAAGATGTGTATCTCCATTTGCATGTGACGCTGGCGGACAAGACCTTTCAAGCTGTCGGCGGCCACTTGAATGCCGCCATTGTCAGTTGTACGGCGGAAGTGATCATTGATATCTTTGAAGGGGAAGTGGAACGCGTGTTGGATAAGAAAACGGGGCTGAATTTCTTTAAGTTTTAGCGGGCTTCCGCTGTCGAGCGGCTCAACAGGGTGAACTATATGCCGATATGTAATCGTATAAGCCTGTTTGATGTGTAATGAGCTTAAATATTGTCAGTATTTACTTGTGTGATGTTTATCCTAGTTTTGTAAAGAAAGACAGATGTTCCTGATCAAGTGTCTCCCGAATTATGAATTCTTGTATGGAAACCACGAAGGAGCGATAGACGGATGAGTAAAGTTTTTTCACAGGTGATGTTATTTTTGGTGGCAATCTTTTCCTTTCTGCCGATCTCATTAGCCCAAAACGCACAAGCTGTGACAGTCGTGGTCAAAGAACCGGTATTGCTTGAGCAGAGTGCGCAAATGGGGCGGATCAATTGGAAGCAGGGCGCTAACGGGACGGTTGAGGCCATTGGAATTGGCTTTCCGCCGCAGAATGTTCATAATTTTGCTCAAGGCCGGGAATTCGCGCGTGAGGCTGCGATTCAGGATGGTTATCGGAATTTAGAAGAGGTGATTCAGGAGTTAACGATCAATTCAGGTGAAACGCTACATAGTTTCATGAGCCGTGATGATAAGCTTAGTAAAAAAATTGACGGACTGATCGCCAGAGCGCGAATTAGCCGGGAAATTCCTCAGGCCGATGGATCTTACCGGGTTATACTGAGCCTGCATCTTTATGGTCCAGGCAGTTTAGCCGAAACGGTGAGCCCTGTGTTTGCAACTGGCAAACCCCTGGAATTTCCGCCAACCTATAAGGACGAAGCCGCGGCTTCGGTTGTTGAAATTTACACAGGGGTCGTTCTGGATGCACGGGGACTTCCTTTAGAGCCTGCTCTTTCTCCGCGTGTTTATGATGAACGTGGCCGTATTGTATATGGTAATATGTACCTAGAGCCAGGTAAAATGATTGATAAAGGTCTAGCCGGATATTCACTGTCTGCTGATATGTTTACTGCAGTACTGGATGGCCATTCAAGGGCTGGTAATAAACCACTCATTATCAAAGCTATTGCCTTGAGGGATGATAATTGCAGCATCGTCATCAGCAATGCGGATGCGGACGCGATGCTGGCGGGGAATACGGCAGTCGGTTTTCTAAAAGATTGTGCTGTTATTTTCGTGAAATAGTCGTTGCTGGGGGAAGGGCTTGTATAAGGAAAGTTTCTCAGGGTATAGGCTTCGGTAGAAGTTTTTGTAAGTTGGGTCAAGGAGGCGAAAACATGGAATATCAGTATAAGGAAACGGTGGACTGGGGGATTATCAAACGAGAGTGGATTGCCCGAGGTGACGGCTATCTAGTCGTCATTGAAAAACATGAGGAAGACCGATTTACTGTTAAAATTTCGCGTGAACCTTCCGAACTTGTCTATTATTCTTACTTAAAAGCCCATGGCAAACTGACCTGGGGATCATTGGAAGAAGCCCAGCAATTTGCTGCCCAGCAAATGCAAAGGATCAAAAATGATGGCTGAATCTTGGTAATTTACTGTTGGAGAATGATTATCATTCTTCGCAATAAAAAACAATGCTCATGAAATTTTTTCATGAGCATTGTTTTTTATATGATCTTTTTGGAGCTGCCTGATTTGGTGATAAGTCCAAGATGAATACTGGTGATTGCACCTGTTAATCCTTGATGTTGCTTGATCCTTTGAACTTGCTTATGCCGTTAAAGGGGGATTGTTTCCTTCAAATTGAGCGTTTTATTTTGGCAAGACATGGGTTAAAAGTAAGCTATTGACAGCAGACGGAAGAGTCATTATAATACACATAGAGATAATGATAATTAATTTCAATTATTAACGTAACATCATCGGTGTTGTATTTGTCATACCCATAGGGGTATTCAAATATTGCAAACTCACTTGCCTGACAACACCATAGGAGGCCGTAAAGGGATGGAAATTTTGGCGGAGAGTATCAGTTTATTTCATAAGGGCGGGCCTGTGATGTATCTTCTCACCATTTGTTCGCTTATTGTGGTTGCTGTTGCAGCAGAACGCTTCTTCTATTATCGTCAGGCTGCAGTCAATATGCAGGGCTTCCGGGCGAAACTTCAACCGCTGCTGGAACAGCAGGCTGTGAATGATGCGATGCAATTATGCCAGCAGACACCGGCTATTGTTGGTCAGGTAGCCGCAGAGGGGTTATTGGCTTATCAGCGAGGCAGCAGTATGGACACTGCTTTGGAAGGGGCATCTGTACTGGCGGCGGCCCAGTTGCGTGAAAACCTTAATTATTTAAGTGCTATTGTGACTTTGGCTCCGCTCCTGGGGTTGTTAGGTACAGTGGTTGGGATGATCAGCTCATTCAGTGTGTTTAATGTTCAGTCCGGTCAGCCATCTGCTATTACCGGTGGCGTTGGTGAGGCCCTGATTGCTACAGCAACCGGGTTAACCGTGGCTATTTTAGCTTTTGTTGTACATACTTATTTGTCTCAACGGCTGGATAAATTTGTGACCGATATTGAACAAACCACCGTGATGGTATTGACTTATCTGGCAAAACCAAAAGCATTATCGAGGGACGTTCATGAAATTGCGTAGTTTACGGCTGGAAACTCAGCCACAGTTAATGATCATTCCTATGATTGATATCATCTTCTTTTTATTGGTTTTTTTCATGATGAGCACACTTTACATGGTTGAGCAGCATACCATTCCGGTTAATTTGCCGCAGGCTTTTGCTGCCAGGCAGGATAAGCCGCAAAGTGTTGCTGTGACTATTACCCAGGATGGACGGGTATTATTTGATCAGGAAGAAATCCCCTTAAATTTGATTGCTGGACGGGTTGATGCTGAATTGGGCAGAGACATGGACAGCACCTTCGTTTTGCGGGCTGATCAGGAAGTGGAGTACGGAAAGGTGATCGCCGTACTGGATGAACTCAAGAATGCAGGCGCACGTAAAGTATTGGTTGCTACTGAATGGAAGGCGAGGTAAAGTGATGGCCTGTACGCTGCGCTGGCGCAAAGCGATTGCGCTGTCGATTTTTGTCCACCTGTTCTTTTGGGGGGTTGTCGGATATGTGTCAGCCTGGCAGCCTGTGTCACCCGTGGTGAGCGAGAAAACGGTAGAGTTGGATTTGGTTGGTATGGCCGATGAGGTTGCTGCTGCTGAGCCGGAACCGCTGCCTCCTCAGCCACAACCCGAAGAACCACCTCCGGAACCACTGCCTGATCCTGAAGCCATACCGGAAAAAGAGCCCATACCGCTTGAAGACGTAAAAGTACCCATTGAACCGCCTGTTGAAAAGCCGGCGGCACCGGTTGTTGCCAAGCCGCAAGTTAAGCATGGCCCAATGGCCACACCACCAAGTGTCATATTAAAGGTTGATCCGGTTTATCCGTCATCGGCACGTCCGACAGCGGCCAAATATGTTGTATTGAAAGTCACCATTCAAGAAGATGGGCTGCCCGGGAAAATTGTCGTTGTCGGTACATCCGGACAGAAAGTGTTAGATGAAGCGGCCATTGCCTCACTAAAAAAGTGGCGGTTTTTACCAGCTAAAGATGGTGAAGGCATTCCTATGCCCTGTTATACCATTGTTCGGGTTCCTATTGTTTTGAAGTAAGCTATCCGGGGTAAACCGGAAAAATTTTTGACGTTTAATTGATAATAAAAATTATTATCAATTAAACGTCAAAAAAGTAAGAGGAGGAATATCATGCGCAAGCTTGTGCTCGTATTACTGACATTGATGATATTTGCTGTGGGGCAAAATATAGTTTCGGCCGCACCTGGACAATGGACGAGGCTGGTTAATAATATTGAAAAGACGATGAATGAATCCCTGGAATTGTACAAGCAGGGCGATATAGCCGGGGCTAAAAAGACTGTGGACCAGGCTTACTATGGCATGTATGAAAAAGAAGGGATGGAGATGATCGTCAATACGACCATTTCCAGCAAACGAGCAAATTTAGAAGAGTACAAGTTTAGTACAATCAAAAAATTGATGACCAAAAAAGCACCGGAGGCTCAGATTAAAAAAGAAATCACTGAGATGATCGGCATGATGAAAGAAGATGCCCTTCAGCTTGATGGAGGCAATAAGCAGGATGGAACGGGTAGTGCTGCTGGTTTTTTACCTGCCTTTCTCATCATGCTCAGGGAAGGATTCGAAGCCATCCTCATTATTGGGGCGATCATCGCCTACCTGATTCAATCCGGGAACGGCGATAAGACGCGTGTGATCTATTATAGTTCGGCGGCAGCGATACTGGCCAGCTTTTTGACGGCCTTTGTGTTACAGGAAGTTTTTAGCACCAGCGGGGCGAGTCAGGAACTGCTGGAAGGTCTGACCATGCTTGTTGCCGTGGCTGTTCTCCTTTCAGTCAGCTATTGGATGATTGGCAAGGCTGAAACAAAAGCTTGGCAAAATTATATTCAAGGCAAGGTGCAGAGTTCTTTAAGCAGTGGTAATACCTGGTCTCTGGGGGTGGCTTCTTTTCTGGCTGTATATCGGGAAGGAGCGGAAGTCGTTCTGTTCTATCAGGCGCTGATCAGCAGTGCCGGTGATCAGATAAATGAGATTTGGCTGGGTTTTGGCCTGGGATGTGTAGCTTTGGTGGTTGTTTTTGCACTGGTGCGTTATGGAAGTGTCAGAATACCATTAAAACCGTTCTTCTGGGGCACCGGTATCCTTATGTACGTGCTGGCCATTAGCTTTGCCGGCAGTGGAATGAAAGAATTGCAAGAGGCAGGAGTTGTGGGCATAACATCGGCACCGGGAATACCGGTCATTGATCTTCTGGGAGTGTATCCGACCTGGGAAACACTGTTTCCGCAGATCGTTCTGATCCTGCTGCTTGTTGGAGGAGGGATCAGCCGCTGGCGTAACAGAAATTCAGACACACCGGCAGAGGTGTAAGGCATCTTGCCTGGGTTTAAACAGCCAAATCCAATAAAAAATTACCAAGGGGGAAATGACAATGAAAAAGAGTAAATTTGTATCCATGGTATTAGCCACTGTTTTAGCCGTATTTATGTTGGCGGGAACTTGCTTGGCGGCAGGATTCCAGGAATATCCCATCGGTGATGAGCAGGAGGTTCCGGAGGCCGGTATTAATGTGGCAGCAATTTATTTCCAGCCGATTGCGATGGAGCCGGCAGGTATGGGATTGCCGCCCAACAAAGCTGATATCCATTTGGAAACCGATATTACAGCTATTGAAGGCAATTTAACCGGATTTGGTATTGGCGAGTGGATTCCGTACTTATCTGTTCATTATAAGCTTACCAAACAAGGAACCGGTGAAGTAATTGAAGGTAACCTGATGCCGATGAATGCCAGCGATGGTCCTCACTATGGTGCTAATGTAAAACTGAAAGGCGCCGGTATCTATGATGTTGTGTTTACCATCGAAAGCCCAACACGCCAAAACTATATGCTGCATGTTGATAAAGAAACTGGTGTAGAAGGTCGTTTCTGGGATAAACCGATCAATTTACACTGGGTATTTAACTACGTGCCTAGAAACTGGTAAAATGAGCAAACGGTCCGGGGCTGTTTCCCGGACCGTTTTTTAAACTCTGAGATCCGTAAAGTTTGATATTTGGATTTTGCCTGCATTCTACTGCAAGCCTATTTACGAACGCAAAGAACATAAAAGCTACCCAAAGAATCCCGGCAACTCTATCATGCAGTTGCACGAATTTCTTTGGCAAACTTTTGTGCTCTTTGCGGCTTTGCGGTTTTAAATGGACTTTTTTTACAAAGCAAGTCGGAAGGAGAACACTATGCTACAAAATGTGCTGCACAATCTGATTCCGGTCATGCAGAATGTTGCTACCGCCATGATTCCACTGGCCATGCTGCTGGCTTTTCTAAATACACGCAAGCCAACAGCGCTGCGAGCGTGGCTATGGCGCGGTGTTTATACTGGAATAACCATCTCGCTCATTGTTGCTGGCTACAGGTTGATTTCGGGACTAAAAAGGGAAGTTTATGAGGGAACAACACTGGTATTTGCTCTTATCTTTGAATTGTTGTTATTAGTTGTTTGCTGGCAGGCTGCCCGTAATGAAGTCCGACAAGCTTCAAGCGAGATTCCCGGGTGGATTGTTATGGGTGCGGTTACAACCTTGCTGCTATATCCCGGACTGGAATTTTTTCTGTTTCCCGCGGAGCTGATTCTCTCGGCAACCGACCTAGTGAGCATGGATTTACTGGTTGGTATGCTGAGTTGTCTATTAGGGTTGGCACTGGCTTTATTTGCTTTCCTGGCCATTGTCCGGGCATCCCGGATTCTGCCTGCGCGAGTCCTATTAGGTGTAATGACGGCGGGCTTTATGGCGATCATGCTGCAGCAATCTATTCTGATTGTCCAAATTATGATGGCGCGAAAAGTACTGCCAATGAGCAAAGGTATGATGGCTGTTATGGCGCCGCTGATTAATCAGCAGAGCTGGTTTTTCTACTTTTTGCTGTTTGTGACACTGGCACTGCCTTTATTGTTGTATTTATACCGTAAGCCGGCCAAACAGGAAGGCTTAAATCCTGCCCAATACAGAAAGCTTTTAATGCTGGCCCGCCGTCAGTTACGCTGGGGTGCTGTGGTGATTGTCAGTATGGTCGGGATTTTCTGCGTAGCAACGTTTGGGAAAGCTTACGCCGATCATCAAGAGGAGATTGTTCCGGCTATTCCGGTAACAGCTGAGCAAGGAGAAGTCGGCATTGCGCTGGAAACGGTGAACGACGGACACTTGCACCGCTATTCCTACCGGGCGGCAAATGGCAATGTTGTGAGGTTCATTGTGATTAAAAAAGGCGGATCCGCGTATGGTGTTGGTCTGGACGCTTGTGAAATTTGCGGACCGACAGGCTATTATGAACGGGATAATCAGGTGGTCTGCAAACTTTGCGATGTGATCATGAATAAAGCGACGATTGGCTTCAAAGGCGGCTGCAATCCGGTACCGGTTGAGTATCAAGTAACCGGGGGAAAAATCGTTATTCCGGCTGAGACATTAGAAAAGGAACAGGACCGGTTTAGGTAAAGGAGGTTGCGCGATGTTTTGGCAGATACTAAAAGGATCGCTGGTCAGGCAAAGACAAAAAATGTTTATGGTGGCGATCACCATTGCTTTGGGTGTTTCACTGACTACGGCGATGCTGAATGTCATGCTCGATGTGGGTGATAAAGTCAACAGAGAATTAAAGGCGTATGGTGCAAATATTACGGTAACTCCCCGGTCGGCTTCTATTTTGCATGATTTCTACGGAGTGGAAGCCGGTGGTGCCGGTCAATATTTGCAAGAATCAGAGCTAGGAAAACTTAAAACTATTTTTTGGGCGAACAATATTGTGGATTTTTCACCCATCCTGGAAACCAGGGCCATCATCGGTCAGACTGCCTCGGAAATCACGTTGGTCGGCACCTGGTTTAATCACCGGCTGGATTTGCCGACCGGTGAAACGGTAGAAACCGGAATTAAACAGCTGAAATCCTGGTGGTCGGTTGAGGGAAACTGGGTACAGGAATCTTCGCAAGGTGCCATGCTGGGCAGTATGGCAGCCAGCAGGCTGGGCTTGCAAATCGGAGATGAAATCGATCTTGTTATTCCAGGCAGTGACCGTACCGCCAAAGTAAAGATCGAAGGCGTTTTTAACAGCGGCGGACCGGAAGATGAAGAAATTTTTGTTCCCTTAGGACTTGCGCAAAAGCTTACCAATTTGCCGGGGAAAGTAGGCAAGATTGAAGTCAGCGCCATCACCACTCCTGAGAACGAACTGGCCCGTAAAGCGGCTCATGATCCGAAGAGTCTTTCGTTGAAAGAGTGGGAAACATGGTATTGTACGGCTTATGTCGGAGCGATTGCTTATCAGATTGAAGAAGCCATCACTGGTGCGCATGCCAAGCCTGTCCGGCAAGTTGCCGAATCAGAAGGGGCTATTTTGCAGAAAACGCAGCTGTTGATGCTGTTAATTACCGTATTAAGCCTGATTGGCTCGACTTTGGGAATTTCCAACTTGCTGACAGCCAGTGTCATGGAACGTAACCGGGAAGTCGGCTTGTTAAAAGCTTTGGGGGCGGACGATACGGAGGTTTTGGTGCTGACTTTATCGCAAATCTTATTCACCGGGATTGCCGGCGGCTTTGCCGGCTATTTCCTGGGACTAGGATTTGCCCAGATCATTGGTCAGACCGTTTTCAGCGCTGCAGTAGCGGCAAAGCCGATGGTCATTCCGATCGTGATGGTGTTAGTGGTGTTGGTTACTTTGACCGGCAGCCTTCCCGCTATCCGGATGCTCGTTTCGCTACGCCCGGCAGAAGTACTTCATGGCAGGTGATAGATGATGACAAAATATACGATGTATAGCAAGATGATTGTGCATTCGCTGCTGCGCCGCCGCTCCCGCATGTTTGTGGCATTATTGGCTGTGGCGATTGGAGCAACGGTCTTATCCGGGTTAGTGACCATTTATTATGACGTTCCCCGGCAAATGGGGCGCGAATTCCGGTCTTATGGCGCCAATCTGATCCTGATCCCGGCGGGAGACAGCCAGGTTGTAGCTGAAACAGATGTTGCCAGGGCAACCGAATTATTGCCGCAGGAGCAATTGGTGGGAATTGCTTCCTACCTGTATGGCCGGATTAAAGTAAATGAACAGCCGATTATGGTGGCCGGAATTCATTTCCAGGAAGTCAAAAAGGTGAGTCCTTTCTGGCAAATCCGCGGTAACTGGCCGGAAGAACAGGCTGGGGATATTCTTATTGGTGCCGAAGTTGCAGAGCTTTTAAAAGTGGAACCCGGTCAGTCTGTTACGCTGGCAGCCGGGGAGAGTGAACGCAAGGCAAAAGTGGCCGGGATTGTCCGGACAGGCGGTACCGAAGAAAACTATATCTTTACCGATTTACCGATGTTGCAGCAAATGCTGAATAAAGAAGGCCAAGTCAGTGTTACTCAGGTAAGCGTTATGGCGACAGAAGCTGAATTGACCACTTTTACTAAGACTGCCGGAGACAAGGTTCCGGCTGTTACACCCCGCCTGGTCAAACGCGTGACACAATCCGAAGAAATGGTATTGGGAAAATTGCAGGCATTGGTTTATCTGGTTACGATTGTGGTGCTGCTGTTAACGCTTATTTGCGTTGCGACCACTATGATGGCCGTGGTGGCTGAACGGCGTAAGGAAATTGGACTGAAGAAAGCTCTTGGAGCAGAAAACCGCAGCATTGTTCTCGAATTTTTAGGTGAGGGGCTGATGCTGGGACTGTTAGGAGGGCTGCTCGGAACGGTACTGGGTTTCTTTTTCGCACAGTCGGTCAGCGTTAATGTTTTTGGACGGATGATTTCATTCCAGCCGCTCATTGCCTGCATGGCTCTTATTGTGTCGATTATGGTGACCGGTGTGGCTTGCCTGATTCCGGTAAAAACGGCCACAAGTGTGGAACCTGCTATTGTATTACGCGGTGAGTAAAGGAGGTTCATGAAATGAACATATTGGAATTACGTGATATATCCATGATCTATGGAACTGTTAAAGCGCTTCAGGATATTAATTTAACGGTGCAAAAAGGTGAATGGGTGGCCTTAATGGGGCCTTCCGGCTCAGGCAAGACTACGCTGATGAATATTATTGGTTGTATGGATAAAGCCTCCCGTGGGTCGGTTGTTCTGGATGGCGTGGAGTTTTCCCAATTGAATGCCAAGCAGCTGACAGCCATTCGCCGCGATAAAATCGGGCTGGTTTTTCAGCAATTTCATCTTGTTCCCTATTTGACGGCCCTGGAGAACGTGATGGTTGCCCAATATTATCATAGTATGCCTGATGAACAGGAAGCGATGGCTGCGTTGGAGAGAGTAGGGCTTGCTGAAAGAGCCCGTCATTTACCGAGCCAGCTTTCCGGAGGTGAGCAGCAAAGGGTATGTATTGCCAGAGCCTTGATTAATTATCCGATGCTGATCCTGGCCGATGAACCGACCGGTAATCTGGATGAGGCTAATGCCAATATCGTCTTGCGGTTATTTCAGGAACTTCATCAGGAAGGACATACGATTATTATGGTCACCCATGATCCCGATGTCGGCAAATTAGCAGAGCGGTGCATCATGCTGGATCATGGCAAGATCGTTCAGCATTCCAACCGGTATGAAGGAGTGGCGAAGGCATGCGTAAATGGATAATTGGAGGTTTGGCCGGAATGACAGCAGCCGTTATGTTATCCGGCTGCAGCGGAACCGGCAAACCGGTTCAGCAGGTACAAAGTTATCAGGATGGTACTTATACAGCGCAAAGCAGTCCGGATGAACGGGGAGCTATCGGGGAAATTACCTTGGTCATCAGCAATGGCAAAATTGTGAAGGCTGATTATAAAGGCATTATGAAAGATGGAAATCTTAAAGGGATTGATTATGGAAAAACCAATGGCAAAATTGAAAATCAGGAGTTTTATAATAAAGCCCAGCGGGCTTTAAAAGGAACAGCAACCTATGCACCTGAACTGGTCAGAACACAGACGGTGGATCAGATTGATGCGGTATCGGGAGCTACCGTATCCTATAAACAGTTTGCTGAAGCAACGGAAAAAGCACTCAAGGCTGCCGGTAAGGTCGATGCCGTAGGCAGTGCCAACGTGTCTTTGGAGCAAAAGGTTAAAGATATCCTGAAGAAAATTCTGCCATAGCGGGAAAGGCAAGGGGGAAGAAGGGTGATGTCAGGAAACACCAGACAGACGGTATTACTGGGGCTGTTTACGGCAATGGCGTTGGTATTGTTTGTTGTGGACCTGCGGTTTACGATAGTGCCTGCTTTCCCCGGCTTTAAGCTTGGTTTAGCCAATACAGTGACGCTAGTGGCCCTGGAGTTCTTTAACAGCAAAGCCATTCTTATGCTGGTGGCAGCCAGGACGGTGCTCGGGAGTTTGTTCAGCGGCACCTTCCTGGGGCCGGCCCTGGCCATGAGCTTTAGTGCCGGTCTGATCAGTACGTGTGGAATGCTTTATGGATATCACCGTTTGCGGCCGAAGCTATCGATCATTGGCATCAGCGTTTTGGGTGCAGCCCTGCATAATTTTACTCAGCTTACCGTAGCGGCCTATTTGCTGGGCAGTACCGGCTTATACGATTATTTGCCTCTTTTGACCGTTCTGGGAATCATTTCCGGAACGACAACCGGTTGTTTGGCTTACTATGCCGGTAGCAAGCTGACGTTGAGTCCCGGCGAATATCAGGTGAAAGCATAACGGCCATTGCGAGGCAATGGCCGTTCTCTTATCATGCTGCCGCGATTTAGCGGATAATTGTATCGACATCCTGAGGCTCACCGGCTGCTATGGTTACCACAATGCGGTAAGGGAGATTCACAATTTGCTGGGGAGGACGGCTGATCCAGCCTGTCAATACCCCGATTTGCTGAGGCGAATCATCCTGGCGGATACGGACTTTGCCGTTTTGCGTCTCGATGATGGCATATTGCTGATTATTTCCCACCCGGAATTCTTCCGTATAGCCGTCGCGCAGGGGCAGGGCTTTGACCAGGTGTCCATCGACTCTGATCTGGGCTACTCTAGCTTTGGGCTGCAAATGACCGGACTCCTGGTAAAGGATAGGGAGTAGGGAACCCAGCAGCAGCAGCCCAATGAGCCATTTGTCAGCGGACGTAAATACTAGCTTTCTCATGAGAATCTCCTTGGGGTCAGAAGGTTATTTGACCTTATTGTATATCAACGCACATGGGATGTAAATGGCTTCTCCCGGTACATGTTGACGTTAATCGGAGGGCATTTTATGAAGACATATTCGTGGATTTGTTTCGGAATCAGCCTGCTGGCACTGATGATTGCAGGCTGTTCCGGGAAAGACAGCATGGAGCGTTCCTATCAGGAAACCCGGTTTCTTATGGATACGGTCATTGAAATCAATGCTTATGGGATAAATGCCGAAAGTGCCGTCCAGGCAGCTTTTACGGATTTTCAGAGAATACAGGCTTTAAGCGATCATTTTAATCCAGACAGTCAAGTGGCTGAAATTAATCATATGGCCGGGATACGGCCTGTGGTTGTCGATCCGGAGTTGTTCACAATCATTGAAAAGGCTGTGCAATTATCGGAAAAAACGGACGGGGCTTTCGATATTACCGTCGGTCCACTGACTGAATTATGGCGAATCGGATACAAGGATCAAGGCATTGTTCCGACACAGGCTGAAATTGAGCAGGCATTACCGCTGGTGGGCTATCAAAAAGTATTGCTGGATACTGCCAACCATAGCATTTTTTTAACCCAGGCCGGTATGAAGCTGGATTTGGGTGGCATTGCGAAGGGCTACGCTATTAATAAAGCGATTGAAACGCTGTCCGGTCATGGGATTACCTCGGCATTGATTAATGCCGGCGGAGATGTGCGGATTATTGGGGCAAAGCCTGACGGAACTCCCTGGCGTGTTGGTATCCAGCATCCGCGTGATCCGGAGGCTATGGTGGCCAAAGTTATGCTGAAAGAATGGGATACGATGGAGACGTCTGGTGATTATCAGCGGTTTTTTATCAAAGATGGGGTGCGGTATACACATATCCTGAATCCCAAAACCGGCAGGCAGCCGACTGAACTGGCAAGCGCTACGATCGTTTACCGCGATCAAGAGGCGCAGTTGATTACCAGTTCGGCCTTTATGGTTTTAGGGGTTGAGAAAGGGCTTCAGATATTGGCAAATTTTCCGGGAGCTGAAGCGGTTTTTGTTACCATAGATGGACGAGTCGTGGCATCACCAGGGATGGCAGCTATGCTCACGCAGACTGCTTTATCACAGTAGCAGGTGCCTGTTTCGTGTTTCATGAAATCTATGATCATGACTTTCAGGCTGTTAACCAAGTTTTTGAAGCTGTGATTGCCCTCCCAAAAGTTCAAAGAGCTTATTCACAAGAAACACGCTTCATACAGTTTTGGTATGAGCGTGTTTCTTTCGTTCCCAATTATTTTTCTTTTTACCCGCAGCCTTTATCATGCTACAAGTTATTTTGCATGCGTTAAATCCTTAAAACTTTATTGCCAGAATTTAGCAGGAATTTACAGACTATGGTTAAATATGTAAATTAGGCTAGTATGGGTCCATACAATCAAGAATAAATGGGGAGGGTTCGTTATGAAACGCAAAATGAAGGCTATGGATGGCAATACTGCTGCCGCGCATATTTCGTATGCTTTTACTGACGTAGCAGCCATTTATCCGATTACGCCATCATCCAATATGGCCGAGCATGTTGATGAATGGGCAGCAGAGGGACGAAAAAATATCTTTGGGCAGACGGTTCAGATTGTCGAAATGCAGTCAGAAGCCGGGGCAGCCGGTGCCGTGCATGGATCACTGCAGGCAGGGGCTTTGACGACAACTTATACAGCCTCTCAGGGGCTGCTTTTGATGATTCCCAATATGTATAAAATTGCCGGTGAGTTACTGCCTGGGGTATTTCATGTCAGTTCCAGGGTCGTTGGGGCTAATGCGATCAGTATATTCGGGGATCATTCCGATGTTATGGCAACCCGGCAAACGGGGTTTGCCTTACTGGCAGAAAGCAGTGTGCAGCAGGTCATGGACTTAGCCGCAGTGGCCCACCTTGCGGCAATCAAGGGACGTGTTCCGTTTCTGAATTTCTTTGATGGCTTCCGGACTTCCCATGAAGTGCAGAAAGTGGAAGTCCTTGAGTATGAAGAATTAGTCCCGCTCCTCGACAAGGAAGCATTGGCCGATTTTCGCCGGCGGGCGCTTAATCCTGATCATCCTGTCTTACGGGGAACGGTACAAAATTCGGATATCCATTTTCAGCAACGGGAAGTCTCCAATCGGTTTTATCTGAATTTACCGGAAATTGTGGAAGATTATATGCAGGAAATCGGCCGTTTAACCGGTCGGGAATATCATTTGTTTAATTATTACGGGGCGCAAGATGCAGATCGAATGATTATTGCCATGGGATCGGTTTGTGAGACGATTGAAGAGACGGTTGATTTTCTGAATGCCCGTGGTGAAAAAGTCGGGGTATTGACCGTACACTTGTACCGGCCATTTTCGGCTGAACATTTCTTAAAGGCCATTCCTAGAACAGTCACTAAAATTGCGGTATTGGATCGAACAAAAGAAATGGGATCCTTTGCCGAGCCGCTTTATCTGGATGTCCGGGCCGTATTTTGCGGAAAAGACCGGCAGCCGACTATTGTAGGGGGACGTTGTGGTGTCGGTGGCAAAGACATTGTTCCGGGACATATCAAAGCCGTTTTTGATAATCTGAATCAGCCACAGCCCAAAGATCATTTTACCGTCGGAATTACTGACGATGTGACACACTTATCGCTTCCGGCCGGTGAAGAAATTGATACAACAGCGCCTACGACGAAAGCCTGCAAGTTCTGGGGGCTTGGATCAGATGGGACGGTTGGTGCGAACAAAAATGCCATCAAAATTATTGGTGATCATACTGATTTGTACGCCCAGGCTTATTTTGCCTATGATTCTAAAAAATCAGGTGGTGTGACCATCTCACATCTGCGGTTTGGCGAGCAGCCCATTAAAGCTCCTTATCTGGTTAATCAGGCTGATTTTATCTCATGTTCACAGCAATCTTATGTGGAACAATATGATCTTTTAAAAGGCTTGAAAAAGGGTGGAACTTTTTTGCTTAACTGTATTTGGACAGAGGAGGAATTGGAGCACAAGCTTCCCCAAACCATGAAACAATATCTTGCTACCCGGCAAATTCAATTTTATATCATCAATGCGGTGAAAATAGCTCAGGATTTAGGGCTGGGCGGACGTTTCAATATGATCATGCAGGCCGCATTCTTCAAGCTTGCCGGCATTATTCCTTTGGATGAGGCTGTGCGTTATCTCAAGGATGCAATTGAAAATTCTTATGGCAATAAAGGTCAGAAAGTTGTGGCCATGAATGTTGCCGCCATCGACTTGGGAATAGAAGCTCCGGCTAAAGTGACTGTGCCTGAAAGCTGGAAGCTGGAACAAGAACCGTTCGGAATTGAGAGCGAACGGACTCATACCGTTTCCCAGGCACCGGATTTTATTCGCAACATTTTAGTTCCGGTGAATCGTCAGGACGGGGATAATCTTCCGGTGAGTGCATTCATCGGCATGGAGGACGGTACCTTTCCTTTTGGTACCTCGGCTTATGAAAAGCGGGGCATTGCAATTCAAGTTCCGAGCTGGCAAGCCGAACATTGTATTCAGTGCAATCAATGTGCTTATGTCTGTCCCCATGCAGCGATAAGACCGGCTTTACTTACTGCAGATGAGCAGCAGCAGGCACCTGCTGCCGTGAATGTGAAACCTGCTGCCGGACAAAAGGCTGCTTTCTTTACGATCACTATTTCGCCGTATGATTGCACCGGCTGTGGAAACTGTGCCCAGATTTGCCCGGCAAAAGTAAAAGCATTGATCATGCGTCCATTTGAAAGTCAGCTTGGTCAGGCTCCTATTTGGGAGTATATCATGCAATTGCCGGCAAAAACCAACCCGCTTAGCCGATTTACGGTAAAAGGAAGTCAGTTTGAACAACCGTTGCTCGAATTTTCAGGAGCTTGTGCCGGCTGCGGTGAAACTCCCTATGCAAAGCTGGTGACTCAACTCTTTGGCGACCGGATGATGATTGCCAATGCGACAGGCTGTTCTTCCGTCTGGTCGGGTAGTGCGCCGGCGGTCCCTTATACGACCAATCGGCGGGGCCATGGGCCGGCTTGGGGCAATTCACTGTTTGAAGATAACGCCGAATATGGCTTAGGCATGCTGTTGGGGGTCAAGCAGCTCAGAAAGGCGCTGGCCCAAGCCATTGCTACCGCCGTGCAGCAGGATTTAGGTCCGGAATTTAAAGCGGCCTGCACGGAGTGGCTGGCCTATCAGGACCGGGGTGAAGGAACACGGAAGCGGGCTGACCGGCTTATTGCCGAATTGGAAAAGGTCAAAGGCGACGATCCGCTGCTTAATGAGATTTACGCCAATAAGGACTTTTTGGTGAAACGTTCCAACTGGCTTTTTGGTGGCGATGGCTGGGCTTATGATATTGGTTTTGGCGGCTTGGATCACGTGCTGGCATCGGGTGAAGACCTGAATGTCCTGGTATTTGACACCGAGGTTTATTCCAATACCGGAGGGCAGTCATCAAAAGCGACTCCAACCTCGGCAATTGCCAAGTTTACGGCAAGCGGAAAAGTGACCAAGAAAAAAGATCTTGGCCTGATCGCAATGAGTTATGGTTATGTCTATGTTGCCCAAATTGCCATGGGAGCCGATAAAAACCAAACACTTAAAGCCATTGCTGAAGCGGAAGCTTATCCCGGACCATCTTTAATTATTGCCTATGCACCTTGTATTAATCATGGGTTAAAACTGGGTATGGGAAGCAGTCAACTAGAGGCAAAACGGGCTGTTGAATGCGGTTATTGGGCGTTGTACCGGTTTAATCCCCAGCTAAAAGACCAGGGACAAACTGCTTTTATGCTGGATTCAAAAGAACCTACCGCAGATTTCCGGGAGTTTTTGCTAGGAGAAGTCCGCTATGCCTCCCTGCTGAAAAAATTCCCCGATCAGGCTGAGGCTATGTTTGCAAAAACTGAGCAAGATGCAAAGGAAAGGCTGGCGCAATATCGCAGGCTGGCCAATCAATATGGTGTTGATGCAAAAGAAGCTGCGGCGGCCAGAGAATAATCTGTCCTCAATAATTAGCGAAAATCCTGCCGATTTACGAATGACGGCAGGATTTTTCTTGATAAAGGTTAATTAATTAGTCAGAATAATTTATTTAAAATGAGGGATGCCCGTGATGCGTTTCTGTCCTGCTTGTGGAAATAAGCTATTGCAGGCAAGTATTGTGAAGTTCTGCTCAAATTGCGGACAAAATCTGACCGGATTACGGACAACAGAACAAGCTTCGGGGCATAGGGATATTGGCCAGGAAAAGCCGGTTTTTCCACAAGTGATGCCAATCATGGATACAACCATAGTTAAGCCTCAGGAGCGTTTTCTGCTGCATGACCAAGGGACGGAAGCTTGTTTTAGTATTGTTTTAAAGGCCTGCGGCAATAGAGAAAGGCTGGTTTCACGGTTAAGCACCGTGTTGTGCCGCAGTATAAACGCTATGCGTCTGGCTGTTGATCTGGTACCCTGCGTTATTTTATATAAAAGCAGTGCCAACACCAGACAGGCCGTGATTGCTATTCTGGAAGAAGAGCAATTGCCTTATGGTGTTATCAGGGGCGATTTTTCATTAAATTCAGGACCTGGATTTTTGGGGGAAACGGCTGGGTTCAGCGATGAATTAAAAGAATTATTGGCGAAAACTCCGGCTAATTTATGGCTAGGCGATCAATTTCAGTTTGTTGTATCCGAAGTAGAGTGGGAAGGCGGCTTTGGCGCCATGGTTGTAACGGATCAGGGATTATACCTTGCGGATCAGTCTAGTTCCGCACCGGCAGCAGTCTGGTCGATTATTCCGTTCTATCCTTTAGCGGATGTTGTTCGCTCCCGGCTGGACAGCAGTGAAATTGAGCTGGTCTATCGCCAGGCTGGGCGTGAAGCTTGGCTGAAAATAGAAGACAGTGAGCAACTGGCTAAGGTATACACTTATTTACAGCGTGTTTTAAGCTAATTTACATGCCGCACCCGGGCAAAAAAACAGCAAAACGATTTCAGGCTTGCATGCATTGCAAGCCTGAAATCGTTTTGCTGTTCGTACAGGCAAGTACAACATGTGTTCCAGTCATGCTGCTGATTTATGATCATCCGAGTATTGAGTGTTAATCGGTGCAATCATCCCAGATTCCAGGGAATAGCAGAATAAACAGGCTGATTACTAGAATGATAAACCACAATTCTCTAGCGCCACCCCACATTCTAACCCCTCCTTTTTTGATAGATAAGTAGTTATACTTCATAGTATTCCAGTGTGACTTACAGTGTTACCAAATTGACGGTTGCGGATGAACCCCGAACCCTTGTTTAACACAAGATTTAAACTTTTTTATTGTCTAATTCCGGTCAACAGCTCGTATCATCATTCCACACCCAGAATACGATGCTGAGAACAATCAAAATAAGCCAAATGACGTTGCTATTGCCATTATTGTTCCAGCCATCCCAGCCATTCCAAGCATTCAAGCCGTTCCAGCCATTATTGCGCGCTTTCATTACGATGCCCTCCTCATAAAAAAATATATCGGGTTGTCGTATTATATGATTTTGCAATACGTTTTGTCACTTGCAAGCGCTTGGCTATATAGGATGAGCAAAAAAATTACAGCCGGTAAAGGCTGTGATTTTTTTCGTTTTTTTGCATATTTACGGTTATAAACGTCTTGTTGATATGGCAACCCGCACTTTATTCATGTTGGCAATTAACCGATCAGGCTGTTTGAGCATGACCCCTGTATAAAGCAAGTCAACAATCGCCAAGTGAATCAAGCGGGATGCCATGGCATCCGAGCGGTAGTTGATTTCTCTGGCCATACCGAATAACGCTACATCAGCCAGCTGGCTTAAGGGGGATTTGATATAGCTGGTAATGGCGATGACGGTCGCACCGGACTTTTTAGCAATTTTTACGGATTCAAGAATATCAACACTAGCGCCGGTATGGGATACGGCAATGACAACATCATCCGGCTGCAATAGGGCAGCAGAAGCAATTTGCAAATGGGCATCGGCATAGGAACGAACCGGAATGCCGAAACGTAAAAAACGATGTTCAATATCAGCTGCAATAATGTAGGACCCGCCTGAGCCATAGGCATCAATGCGGCGGGCGGCTGCCAGGATTCCGATGGCTTTTTCCAATGCGGCATAATCCAGCATTTTTAAGGTATCTTGCAGGCCTTCATTAATGTTGTTAAAAATTTTCGCTGTAAACAGCTCAATCGAGTCATCGACAGCTACTTCACGGGCAACCGACTCCATCGGTGTAAAGATATCGCCGGCTAAGGCGATTTTTAACCCTTGAAACCCAGGGAACCCCAATTTCCGGCAAAGGCGAAAAATGGTTGCTTCCGCACTGGACGAAGCTTCAGCCAACTCAGAGATGGTCATGTGAACAACATCGGCTGGATTTTGTAAGATGTAATCAGAAATTTTTTGTTCGGCTTTCGTTAAATCATTATACATGCTTCTCAGAATAGGCAAGCAAGATAATGGGGATTGTGTTTCGGACATGTCACCCTCCAAGTGGATAGCGTTCGCGACTTATTTTCATGCGAATATATCGTTTATTATTATTGTACAGAAATTTTACTAAAACTGTAAATAAAAAATAATTTTTGAAAAATAATTTCATATATTTAACTAAATGTGAAAAAATCATTGCAATTATCAGAAAGTTAGAATTATAATGATAAATGAAAATGATTTTTATACATTAAGAAAAATGTGATAGTAAAATATCAAAAAAGAGGTGTCATATGACGACTGCCTTAGAAAAGCTGCCAGCCTATCAACGGGCTATAGCGAAAAGTCACCTCGGTTCTTGTGGGGCGGATTATCAAGGTTTGGCCAAACCCTTGATTGCGGTGGTTAATACCTGGAATGAAATTGTACCCGGGCATTGCCACCTGCGGGAACTTGCTGCCGAAGTCAAAAAGGGAATCCATGAGGCGGGCGGCTATCCATTGGAGTTTAATACCATTGCGATTTGCGACGGCATTGCCCAGGGACATGGTGGTATGCATTATGTATTGCCAAGCCGTGAATTGATTGCCGATTCAATCGAAGCTATGATCGCCGGGCACGGAATTTTTGACGGGATGGTGTTATTGGGCTCTTGTGACAAAATTGTACCAGGGTTGTTAATGGCGGCAGCCAGAATCAATATCCCGGCTATTGTTGTAACCGGTGGTCCCATGATCAATCAAATTAAGCCGTGGCAATCCAAAGAAGCCCGGCAAAAATTTCTGAAAGATGAAATCAGTGAAGCCGAGCTGTTTAATATTACCATGGCTTATTATCCAAGTGCCGGTGTTTGCCCGTTTCTAGGCACAGCCAATACCATGTGCCTGGTGGCGGAAGCCTTGGGTATGTCCTTGTCCGGGTCTGCAACCATGCCTGCACAAAGCGCTAATCGTAAGAGAGCCGCTTTTCGGAGCGGGCAGGCGGTCATGCGGTTACTGAAAGAGAACGTGAGGCCGCGGGACATCATGACTCAATCTGCGTTTCATAATGCCATTGCGCTGGTAGCGGGAATTGGCGGCTCGCTCAATTCGATTTTACACTTACCGGCCATTGCGCATGAATGTGAGCTTACCGTAAATTTTACCGATTTCGATCGAATTAGTCGAACAACGCCACTGATTGTGCGGGTTTCGCCCAATAGTACCGAATATACGGTGGCCGATCTGGACCGGGTAGGCGGAATACCGGCTGTCTTAAAGGAGCTTATGCCTGCTTTAAAAACAAATGCCTTGACGGTAGATGGCCTTTCCTTGCGTGAACTGCTGCTGGGTGCACCAACTGCTGATGGAGAAATCATTCGACCTTTTCAAAATCCATTTGCTGTCGAGGGTGGTATCGCTGTTCTGACCGGCAATCTGGCTCCGGCCGGCGCAGTTGTCAAAAGTTCGGCCGTGGCGCCGGAATTATGGTTCTACCCCGGAACGGCTAAAGTATTCGAATCAGAAGAGGCGTGTGCACAAGCGATTGAGGCTGGGCAGGTGAAAACCGGAGACATCCTGGTGATTCGGAATGAGGGACCGATCGGAGGACCGGGGATGCGCGAAATGCACCGGATTACCGAACTGGTAATGAAACTTAAAAATATTGCCATTATTACGGATGGGCGTTTTTCCGGTGCATCAGCCGGGCTTTCCGTTGGCTATTTATCGCCGGAAGCTGCGGCGGGCGGTCCCATTGCTTTCGTAAAAGATGGCGACAAGATTATTATTGATCTGAAAAATCGCTCGATTGATTGGCAAATCAGTGAAGCAGAATTCGCTGAGCGTAAGAAAGTCGGATATGGGCACCAAAAGCAAGAGCAAAGTCGTTTTCTCCGCCTTTACGCTGAAAATACAGCACCGGCAGCACGTGGTGCCGTGCGGCAAATTTCAAGCCCTGTGGAGGTGAAAGAATAGGTTTCTTTTGGTATGAATTCGGCAGGCATTTCGTATAATTGATCAGAGCCTGTACAAGGAAATATAGGAAGGAGAGCATTATGGCGGTTATTTTGACAACTCCCCGTTCATTTGCCGGTTGTACCAAGGCTCAGGATTTACTTAGGCAGGCCGGCCATGAACTTCGCGTTCAAAATCCGGTAAAACCTTTTACTGAGAAAGAACTATGTGAGCTTATCCCTGGAGTGGATGCTCTGATAGCCGGACTTGATGAAATTACCGGCACTGTCATTCAGACCGGGGCGCCTACCCTAAAAGTGATTGCCCGCAATGGTGTAGGCATCAACAATATCGATTTTGGGGCAGCACGAAAGCACGGAGTAAAGATTACTGTTACTCCGGGTACGAACAGTATTGCAGTATGTGAACTGGCCTTTGCCTTTTTGATGGGACTTTCCCGTAAAATCCACCTGATGGATAGCCAAATTCGAGATGGACAATGGCTGCGCGTACCAGGAAGCGAGTTGTTTGGCAAAACGATTGGCATTTTGGGAACAGGGGCCATTGGCACTGAATTGGCTAAGCGCTGCGCCGCTTTTGGCATGAAAATACTTGCCTACGATCTAGCTCCCAAAAAAGAGTTAGTGGATCAGTGGCAGGTCCAATACGTCGATTTGGAGCAAATTTATCAGCAAGCCGATTATCTATCGCTGCATTTGCCTTCATCAGATCAAACCAAGGGAATGATTAACGCCGGTGTGTTTGCCAGGATGAAGAAAGGCGCTTGTCTGGTAAATACCGCGCGTGGGGATTTAATTAACGAAGATGATTTGCTGGAAGCATTGCAAAACGGGCAACTCGGTGGGGCGGCATTGGACGCGTTTGTTCAGGAACCTTTTGAGGATCAACGCTTTTGGGGGCTTTCCAATCTCTTAATGACGCCGCATACCGGTGCCTATACGGCCGAAGCCGTGGAACGCACACTGATAACGGCTGCTCAAGAAGTGCTGCGGGTATTGGCAGGTCAACCGCCGCAATATGAAATTCACTAAAGACATACCGATTAGAAAGAGGGAAAGATTATGGGAGAAAAACAATCCATTCTTACAAGATTGCAGCAATCAGGCTTAGTGGCAGTTGTCAGGGCCGAAAATGGAGAACAAGCCAAACGTATAGCCGAAGCGTGCCTGACAGGCGGGATGCAAGCCATTGAGATTACCTATACCGTTCCCGGAGCCCACCATATCATGGAGGAACTGGCCAAGGCTTATTCTCCTGATGAACTGATCATTGGTGCAGGCACCGTACTGGATCCGGAAACAGCCCGTATTTCTCTATTAAGTGGTGCCAAGTATGTTGTTTCACCCTGCTTAAATGTTGAAACGGTCCGCTTGTGCAACCGCTATCAGGTTCCGGTCATGACCGGGGCCATGACAATCAAGGAAATTGTAGAATGCCTTGAAGCCGGCGCCGATATCATCAAGCTATTCCCGGGAGAACTGTTTGGTCCGGCCATGGTGAAAGCGGTGAAAGGGCCTTTGCCACAGGCGCAGATTATGCCCACCGGCGGGGTGACGGTTGAAAATGTCCGGGAGTGGATTAAAGCCGGTTGCGTAGCAGTTGGAGCAGGCAGCAGCCTGACAGCCGGAGCCAAAAAGGGTGATTATGCGGCCATTACTGAAACGGCAAAGCGTTTTCTAGCTGAAATTGCAGCCGCACGATCAGGCCAATAAGCCTTCGGTGATGAGTCTGATCTTGATTGGATAACTGGAAAGCGGGGTGAAGCGAGGAAAGACTAAAGCGGGTCCGGTTTTATTGATGATAATGAGGAGGTCGGGTTTATGTTAATCGGTTATGCGGTGATTGCGGTATTGTTATTGTTAATCATGATTACTCGGTTTAAAATCAATCCTTTTGTAACCCTCATGGTAGTATCCGTATTTTTGGGATTAGCTGCCGGAATGCCTTTTGATAAAATTGTGGGCTCCATTCAGGCCGGGATGGGCAATACCTTAGGGTTTATTGCGATTGTCCTTGGGTTAGGAACCATGTTAGGCAAGATGCTGGAGGAATCAGGCGGAGCTGAGCGTATTGCTCAAACACTGATCAAGGCATTTGGCAGAAGCCGGGTTCACTGGGCGATGATGTTTGTTGCATTTATTGTTGGGATTCCAGTTTTCTTCCAAGTTGGTTTTGTCCTCTTAATTCCATTAGTGTTTACGATTGCAAAAGAAACCGGAATTTCGTTGCTTAAAATTGGTTTGCCGTTAGTAGCGGGCTTATCCGTCGTTCACGGTTTGGTACCGCCTCATCCTGCCGCGATGGCTGCCGTGGATATTTTTAAGGCTGATGTTGGAAAAACCATTCTGTATAGCATTATTGTCGGGTTGCCAACAGCAGCGTTAGCCGGACCTGTTTTTGCCAGCTTCATTGCTCCGCGCATGCCGCATCTGCCGGTACCGGAAGGGTTTGCCGACCAGATTAAGGCCGGACGTCAGGATCATGAAATGCCCGGTTTTAGTATTACCGTTCTGACCATATTAATGCCGGTTATTTTAATGATGCTGGGAACAATTGCCGATTTATCTTTGGCTAAAACATCTTATTGGTATGGAGTCCTGAAGTTTATCGGCAGTCCGTTTATGTCGCTGCTGCTTTCCTTGTTATTTGCTTTCTACACTTTCGGGCTAAACCGGAAATATAATTTATCTCAAATTGGAAAATTCTGCGATCAATCATTACCGGCCATGGCGAGTATCCTAATGGTTATCGGCGGTGGCGGTGCCTTTAATAAGGTATTGCTGGACAGTGGAATTGGAAACGAAATTGCCAAGGTAGCTTCATCTTTCCAATTAAATCCAATTTTGCTGGCTTGGACGATTGCGGCCATGATTCGTGTGGCTACCGGATCAGCCACGGTATCCATGATGACCGCAGCCGGCATTGTAGCGCCAATGGTGATGAATCAAACCGGCGTATCGCCTGAACTGATCGTGCTGGCGGTAGGGGCAGGCTCATTGATTCTTTCTCACGTCAACGATGCCGGATTCTGGATTATTAAAGAATATTTCGGCATGTCGGTAACAGATACGCTGAAAACCTGGACAGTGCTGGAAACCATTATTGCGATAGCGGCACTCATCTTCATTTTATTGTTGTCCCAAGTCGTATAAAGACGGCCGGCCGCATGCTCCAGGGTCTAACGGACCGGTGGTCATGCGGCCGGTAATTAGCCGGTTCGGGCTGAATTATGAACGCATCCATTAGAAGGAGGATTTTGTTATGAAAGCAGCTATATATAAGGGAACGGAATTATTAGAAATAGAAGAAATGGAAATACCAAAGCTTGAACCAGGATCCATCTTGCTGAAAGTAAAAGCCTGCGCCATCTGCGGGGGTGATTTACGTACCTACCGGCATGGTCACGCCGCGATAAAACCGCCCATTGTATTAGGACATGAAATTGCCGGTGAAATTGTGGAAGTGGCTGACGATGTAGCTTCTTTCCAACCTGGCGAGCGGGTTATTGTTGCACCGGCTATAGGCTGCGCAACCTGCAGTTATTGTTCGTCAGGCTGGCAGAATATGTGCTATACCAGAACCACCATTGCCCATCATTATCATGGCGGCTTTGCCGAATATGTACTCATTCCGGCCAGCGCTGTCCGCGCAGGGAATATCAACCGTATTCCGGATGAAGTCACTTATTTGGAGGCGTCACTGGCTGAGCCGCTGGCTTGTGTGCTCAATGCCCAGGAAGTTATGAATATTGGGTTGGGCGATAGTGTGGCGGTTATTGGAGCCGGACCGATTGGCTGCATGCATGCTGAGGTGGCCCGAGCCAGGGGAGCCGGCAAGGTATTTCTGATTAATCGCAGTGCAGGCCGGTTGGAAGCGGCTAAAAAGTTTGGTTATGATGCTTATATCAATTTAAGTAAAACCGATGGCGTGAAAGCCGTCATGGACCTGACAAAAGGCTTGGGAGCCAATGTTGTCATTATTACGGCGGGTACTCCTGAAGCTCAGACCTTAGGCATTGCTATGGCGAGTAAAATGGGGAAGGTATGTTTATTTGCGGGGCTGCCCAAAAGTCAGCCAACCATTCAACTGGATGCAAATCATGTACATTACCGCCAAATTGCTGTCTACGGGGCTTTTTCCTCAGCACCGCGGCATAATGCCTTGGCGCTGGAATTAATTCGCAGCGGCAAAGTCTCAGCGAAACAAATTTTGACTCACTTAGTTTCTTTGGAAAAAATCAAACAAGGAATGGATTTTGTCGATGACCGGGCCGGGTTGCGGGTGACTGTCAGTCCATGCATAGAGGAACTGGAGCAGGAAATTGCCCGGCACCCTGAACTGATTGTTGTTCGGTAATATGAATCTTCTAGTTGGGAGAGGAATAAAATGGCGTGTTTGATTGGTATAGATATTGGCAGCACCAATTGCAAAGCAGCCGCATATAGCCCGGACGGAAGCCTGATTGCCGTAGCTTCCCGTTCCACTGTGACGCATTATCTTGAAACAAACTGGGCTGAGTTTGATCCAGATCAAATTTGGCAGGCTGTTCAGGAAGTTTTGAAAGAAATTGCCGGAAAGTTAGGTGATGAGCCTATTGCCGGTATTGCTGTGGCCAGTATGGGAGCGGCCGGAGTCCTGCTGGATGAAAATGATCGCTGGATTCACCGTTCGATTGCCTGGTTTGATACCAGGACTGAGCAAACGGCAAAATGGTGGCGAGATACGTTTGGAGCAGAACGGGTTTATGAAATCAGCGGTTTTGTCCCCAATCCGATGGCTGGAATTACAAAAGTTCAATGGATTCGAGAGCAACTGCCGGAAGAATTCAGCCGTGTTAAGCATTGGGTATCCATGCAGGATTTTGGCGCCTATTGCTTGACGGGCCAGGCTGTTGTGGACTTATCGGTAGGCTGCCGGACTATGGCCGCCGATTTACGGCAGCGTTGCTGGAATGAAGAGATTCTGGCCCATGCCCAAATTCCAATTGAGATCTGTTCACAGTTAAAACGTTCAGGGGAATTTATTGGTCCGGTTACTGAAAAAGCGGCACAAGCAACCGGTATTCCGGCAGGTACGCCGGTCTTCACCGGAGGGATGGATTACGTTTGCGGCGCCTTTGCCTGCGGCTTGCTGGAAGCAGGCAACGTATTGTGTGCCATTGGGACGAGTGAGCAGATCCTGATGGTCGTGGATGACCCTGCGAATGACGTTCGTAATATAGACACCAACTTCACGTGCGTTAATTATGTCGTGGATGATAAATATTATGTGGCCGGCCAGGTTATTTCGTCCGGTTGCATTCTCGAATGGTTTGCCAAAGAAATCGCAAAAGCGGATGTCAATAGCTTAGTGGCTGAAGCCGAGCAAGCACCGTTAGGGTCGAAAGGCGTTTTTATGCTGCCGCATTTTCGGGGTAAATATACACCAGGAGCGGATCCACTGTCCAAAGGAGCCTTTATTGGTTTAACCACAGCACATTCCAGGGCCTGTGTAGCCCGGGCTGTGTTAGAAGGCTTGTGCTATGAAGCTACTCTGATTATGGAAAGTATGGAGCAAGTGACCGGGCAGCCTATCCGTTCGGTGCATGTCACAGGCGGGGCGACTAAGTCACCCTTTTGGATGCAAATGAAGGCCGACATTTTAGGCAGGCCCATCATCTGCCTGGATGTTTCGGAAGTGGTTACGTTAGGGGCTGCTATGCTTGCCGGCCTGGGAGCCGGAATCTATCAAAATTCAGCTGATGCTGTCGGACAAATCAGGCGCAATGATATTATTTATACGCCAAACCCGGAAAGACATCAGCAATATCGCAAGATTTATGAAGGCGTGTACAAACATCTTTATGCTGGCGTAAAAGAAATTCATGATAAAATTGAGCATTGTTATCGGTAGAAAGGGGATATCGTATGCGTTTTTTAGTAGTGGGAGATCCGATGCTGTCGTCAGAAACACTGGCGACTGCTGTTCGTGAAGTATTTGGAGAAGGAGCAGAGATTGCCGGGGTGGACTGGAAACCGGCCAGCGACGAAGAGTTTTGGCATTTACGCAGCCAGGTTGAGAAATTTGGTCCGGATGCCGGTAAGCCGCCGGTGGAACTAAAAGAGGCTGTGAAACAGGCTGATGTGATTATTACGCATCATACACCGATTAATGGTGAACTGATTCAGTCCAGTCAGGCTTCGTATATCGGGGTATGCCGTGCCGGAACTGAGAATGTGGATGTAAAAGCCGCCACTGCCAAAGGCATTAAAGTCATGAAAACCATGGGAAGAAATGCGGAAGCTGTTTCGGATTTTACCCTGGCCCTGATGCTGGCCGAACTCCGAAATCTGGCTCGCGGCCATGCGGCCTTGGTGCGTGGCGAATGGCGCAAAAAATACAGTAATTCCGGCTTTATGGGGGATATGCGGGGTAAGAGCGTCGGATTAATCGGGTTTGGCTATATTGCCAGACTGGTTGCCAAAAAGCTCACAGGCTTTTCTGTTCGCCAACTGGTTTATGACCCTTATGTGGACCCAGCTGTTTTAAGTGAATATGGTGCGGAATCGGTTACTCTGGAGGAGTTATGCCGTCAATCCGACTTTATTAGTATCCATGCCCGGCTGAGTGCCGATACAACCGGCTTGGTAGGAAAAGAAGCCTTGTCCTGGATGAAACCTACCGCCTATTTGATTAATACGGCCCGGGCAGGCCTGATTGATGAAGCGGCACTCTTAGAAGCACTGCAAAATAAGCAAATTGGCGGGGCTGCGCTTGATGTCTTCTGGTCAGAGCCTGTTCCCGAAAACCATCCACTTTTAACCTTGGATAATGTTACTTTATCGCCGCATTTAGCGGGGGCTACCAATGATACTTTCCGGATGACTCCTTATTTATTGCTGGGTGAATTAAAGCAAGCTATTCAGTCCCAGGCCGGATCAGCCTGGTTTGCGAATTAGCAGCATATTCATCCATAAAGGAGGCTGATGAGGATTACTGCTGATATCCGACTGGTTGCTCTTGATTTGGATGGGACTTTATTGGATGATGATAAAAAAATTCCGTCCAGCACAATAGCGGTCATTCACGAGATTCAGGCCAGAGGTGTACAGGTTACCCTGGCCTCATCCCGGCCTTTCTGTGCCGTTGTACCCTATGCCAGGCAATTGAGGATCGGTTTGCCGCTGATTGCCCATAGCGGTGCTTATATTGCTGATGTCAAAAAAAACAATATTTTGCTGCGAAAGACGCTGGCTATCCATGCTTTTAAAGAGATTGTCAGGAGACTGCAGGAGCAGGAATATTATACCAAGGTGTACTGTGACGATGTTTTGTTCGTTCAGGAAGAGACCAGTGAAACCCTAGCCTATGCACAGACGTTTAATGTTGCCTATCAGGCTGTTGGCCGTTATGGCTTGACTAAATTGCCTGAACCTATTCGCATGGCTGTTTTTGATGAGCCGGAACGCATTCGCAATATTGATCAACTCATTATGCCCTGGCGGGAACACTTTTCAATTGCTGCCGATACGGCCTGCGGATTGGAAATCGTCGATGCTGCTGTCAATAAAGGCAAGGCGATGGAACTGCTTGGCGATCGGCTTGGCATTTCAATGGCCAATACCCTGGCCATTGGGAATGAAGGCAACGATCTCGGCATGATCCAGAAATCCGGAATCGGGATTGCCATGGAAAATGCCTGCTCTGAGCTTAAACAGATTGCAACGGCCATAACAAAGTCGAATAACCAGCGTGGCGTGGAAGCTGCGTTGCGAAGCTATATCCTCCAGGACTAATCCCTGGGATTGCCAGATTCGGAGTATATGAAGGATGGTGTATTATGGATCAACCGGTTATGATTGGGATTGATATAGGGACCACAGGCATCCGATCGGTTGCTTACCGCCTGAACGGAAGTGCGACAGCGATTGCCACGGAAGAATATCCGCTGTTTACCGATCAGTCCGGTATTGCCGAGCAGGATGCAGACAACATTATGATGGCGCTGGAGGCTGTAGCTGCCAGAACGGTTCAGTTGCTTGAGACTGAAGCTGTTCAGATAAAAGGAATAGCATTAAGCTCGGCGCTGCACAGTTTTCTGGCATTGGATGAGCAAGGCCGTCCATTAAGCCGTTTGATGACCTGGGCAGATACGCGCGGACAAATTGTTCTTGAGGAATTAAAAGGACAGCTTGATACACAGGCGTTGTATCGCCGTACCGGTTGCCCTTTGCATCCTATGTATCCGTTTCTGAAAATTTATTGGTTAAAGCGGCAGCAACCCGCGCAATTTGCCAAAGCAGCCTGGTTTGGTTCTATTAAAGATTATGCTTTTCAACGTTTGACCGGTAAGCGGGTTGTGGATCGCTCGGTCGCTAGCGGCAGTGGCTGCTATAATTTGCAGACACTGGAATGGGATCCGGAGGTGCTTCAGGTTCTCGGGATCAGTAAAGACCGCTTGCCCCTGGTTGTACCCACAACAACCCAATATCCTTTGCAAGAGAAGCTTGCTGCAAAACTTGGACTGCCGGCAGGTTTGCCTGTGATTATTGGTGCAGGCGACGGGATGTTGGCCAATGTTGGGGTCGGTGCCGTAAAAGCTGGTCAAATGAATATTACGATCGGTACCAGCGGAGCCATCCGGATGGCTGCCGACCAGCCCAAAACCGATGAACGGGGGCGGACCTGGTGCTATAATTTGGCCGAAGGGCGTTGGATGCTGGGGGGAGCGATTAATAATGGCGGGGTGTCTTTCCGCTGGGTGAGGGATAAGTTTGCTGAGACGGAACAAAGGGTTGCCCAAAAGCTGGGCCTGGACTCTTACAGCTTATTGGCTTCTTATGCCCAAAAAGTACCGGCCGGATCGAATGGCTTGATTGTACTGCCCTTTTTTACCGGTGAGCGGGCTCCTTATTGGAATGCTGACGCCCGTGGCATGTTTTTCGGCTTAACACTCAATCACGATAAGCGACACATTATTCGGGCTATTTTGGAAGGCATTTGTTACCGGATGAAAAGTGTGCTTGCCTCCTTGGAAGAGATCACCGGGCAGGCTCAGGAAATCAGGGTGAGCGGCAGCTTTACACGTTCTGAGGTTTGGCTGCAAATTTTGGCTGATGTGCTTGGGCGGGAGATTTCCTTGCCGAATGTAGAGGAAGGTGCTGCTTTTGGTGCCGCTATTTTAGGCTTTTATACGGTTGGACTGCTTCCCAGTATTGATGTGACGGCTGACATGGTCGGAATCAAAAAAGTATTTAAGCCCAACCTGGCCGATACGGCTAAGTATGAGCAGCTTTATAGCATTTATCAACAATTATACTGGAATGTCCAGCAACAATTTCATCTCATCGCCGACTACCAGCGCAACGAAACGCATGTCTAGTCATGATCCCCCGGTAAGCCGTAGCAGGCTTAGACGGGGGATTTGTGTTTTTTGGAGAAATGTTTAATAAAAATTTATAGAAAAGAATGGTTTTCAAAGAAAAATCCAATAAATCTGTGCGAAAATTTAGCTAAGTTCTCAATCATTGTCGTTTGGAGGGATGCTGTGGAGCAATATGGACTATTATGCCGAAAAATATTTCATTGGATTGACCGAATGCATGATCCTGTTTCATGTTAGCCGACTGCAGGATGGAATTCTGGACGCCCAGGGCGAGGGAACATCCATGACATGAAACCAATCCGGCTCAACACTCCTTGATATTGCTGGTGGCAATATCAATTTGACGCAGTACTTTCAGCTTTTAAATTTCGCAACAAAACCAATACAGGACAAGGACGATTCAAAATTCTAACTTTTGCCTGCAGGACGCAAGGCGCTTAGAATTTATTTGGATTGTCCTTTTTGTTTGATCAAGGAGGATAAGCATATGCTGGTATTAGGACGCAAGCCTGGAGAATATGTGATGATCGGGCAGGATATCATGGTAAAAGTTGTTCGCAGTAACGAAGGTGATTTAAGATTGGCCATCAATGCCCCCCGAAACGTGCTCATTGTCCGCGGTGAAATTTTCGAAGAGCAGGTTCGATGCCTTCAAGGCCAAAGAATCGTAAGCTTACAGTAAGCGGATGGTATTTTCAAAGCGAATCCCAATAAATGTGGTATATGATTAAGTATCATACTATAGTTGGTTTCATGGAATCAGCTAAAAGGCGATACGAAAAGGAGGCATGCTGGCATGAGTATTGCGTCAGTGGGACAGTCATCCACGGCTGTGCAAAGCAGCCAAAGTACACAAAGCCAAATTAAAGCTTTGGAAAAACAAAAGCAGCAATTACAGGATGAAATGAATGAAATCAATCAGGACAAGCAGTTGAAGTCTGACGACAAAGAAAAAAAGGTTCAATTGCTTGAAGCTCAAATCCAAACAATTGAGACCCAGATTCAGCAGTTGGAACAAAAAAAGAATCAATCCCAAAAACCGGCAAGTTCGCAACAGACCACCAACGACCTTGTGGTTCAAGAGGCCAAAGCTTCGACCAAGCAGCTTGCCCGTCCAAGTATTGATATTGAAGCATAAGGGGATGAGAAAGTGAATATTTCCACAACAACAGCAACCTGGCCATACCGTTACGGGGTGCAAAGCTCGGATTCAACCTCCAGCAGTACTGTGGATACTCAGGGAATTTTTCAATCAGATTCTCAGCAATCTTCGCAAGAGAATTCAATCGCGGCTCTGGACAGCCAATCGGCAGCCTCTTTCTTCAGCGGACAGATGAATCAGGGTTTGATGCCGCCTTCGCCGCCTGAGGGTGCCATGGCTGTTAAAAACGATGATACAGCAGAAAATCAGCAGATCGCCAGCATTTCCCAACAACGCATCAGTCAGGCGATTCAGGCGTATGAAAATAGTTGATTTTTTTTAAAAAAACATTTAAGGTTTTGGCAGAACCCGCCGATATTCTAAATAAGAGCATCACTTCTGCCTGCTAAATAACTTTTAGAATACGAGCAGGGACGACTCGCTATTGATTTTTTAAAAATTAAACATCCAAGGACGATTCGATGACCAAACTTGATCCTACAGGACGTAGGAAGGTTTGGAACTTTCGAATCGTCCTTTTTGTTTTATAGGGAGGAAAGCATTATGTTGGTGCTGGGAAGAAAACCGGGAGAATATGTCATGATCGGTAAAGAGATTATGGTAAAAGTCATTAAAAGCGAAGAGGGTGACCTGCGTTTGGCCATCAACGCTCCACGCAGCATGAATATTATTCGCGGCGAAATTTATGAGGACCAATCCAGATACATTCAGAAGTGATGATGAAAAATAAATTATTGACAAGGACGATTGCATTTGTTGAGACCGGTAGGACACCGGCAAAGCCAACAAGTGTAGTCGTCCTTTTATTTTCCTGTTTACAGGAAAGCTAACTTTGGTAATAAGCCGAGTGGCCATGAGGCTTGTTATAAATAAAAGCGAAAATGGAAGTTCGCTAAATTAAAACACGGAGGTTTTACTATTATGATTATTAATCACAACCTTGCGGCGATGAATACGTATCGTCAGTACAGTATCAACAACAATGCAGCCAGCAAGTCTTTGGAAAAACTTTCTTCCGGTTTACGCATCAACAGTGCTGCCGATGATGCAGCCGGTCTGGCTATTTCAGAAAAAATGCGCTCACAAATCCGCGGTCTGGACCAAGCCTCCAGTAATGCGCAGGATGCCATCTCGCTGGTACAAACGGCTGAAGGCGCATTAAGTGAAACAGAAAGCATTCTCCAACGGATGCGTGAGCTCTCAGTACAATCATCCAATGATACAGCCACTGATTCTGACCGCAGCGAAATGCAAAAAGAAATCTCCCAATTAAAGGATGAGATTGACCGTATTTCCAATGATACTGAATTTAACACCAAAAAGCTATTAAACGGTTCTATTGGCAATAACGCCAATGTCACAACCGACAATCACTCTTTGGGCAGTGTTCAGGTCACCAATTCCGATTTGAAGGCAGATACGTATACGCTGACGACAGCTGCGGCTGCCACAGTCGGTATGGAAATTGGCACGAACACCACCGGGGTGGATGCCAGTGATTTTGATTTGAATACCGATGCCAACATTGACGGTTTAAAATTGGGCGACTACACCCTGACTTTCACCGCCACCGGTACGGCAAATACTTATGACATTAGCCTGAAAAACAGTGACGGGGTTGAAGTCGGTAAACTGAACAATTGGACAGCCGGTGGTGGCGATGCCTCTATTACCGGTACGCTGCCGGATGGTACGGCTACCAAACTGACCTTGACTGACCCGGGGACTACCGGAGTAAGTGCCGGCGAAATGACCTTTAATCTGAATGCTACCTATGGTACGGCAGCCGATTTTAAAATCACCAACAGCGCTGGCGGCACCGTTTACAGCAGTGAAGCAGGCCTGGAAATCACCGACAACAGCTTTGAGGCAGGCGGCTTGAAATTTGATTTGTCTGTGGATTCGGTATTATCCGCAGCCGGTTCTTCAACTATTAAAACCGTGAACAATTCATTAACCATGCACATTGGTGCCAATGAAAACCAAACCATGAATATTTCAATCAGTGATATGGATACGACCAGCCTTGGCGTTGATGGCATTGACGTTACCACTCAGACGGGGGCAGAAACTGCCATTACCAGCATTGATAAAGCCATTGCACAGGTATCCAGCGAACGTTCAAAGCTGGGTGCTGCACAAAATCGTCTGGAACATACCATTAACAATCTGGGCACCTCCAGTGAAAACCTGACTTCTGCGGAATCCCGGATTCGTGATGTGGATATGGCCAAAGAAATGATGAACTACCAAAAAACCAGCATTCTGCAGCAAGCCGCTCAGGCTATGCTGGCACAGGCCAATCAGCAGCCGCAAGGAGTGCTTAAATTACTCCAATAGTCCTTGGCTGAATTTCAGGCAGCCTGGAAATGATCGGCAAGATCGCCTTAGCTATATCCTGATGACACTGTTTAAGCGGAGCTGTTTGCAGCGGCTCCGCTTTTTTAACAGTACTTGATTTTAATCAATAAGGAGCGATAACCATGAGCATCAGTTCAGTGACGACTTACTGGAAAACACCGACAACAACGTCCGCCGATAGTTCCGGCAGTACGACAGGGGGGACGGAAATTGATTTTGACGCTTTCCTGAAATTGCTGGCTACCGAATTGCAGTATCAAGATCCTACCAATCCGGTCAGCAATACCGAATATGTGGCTCAAATGGCCCAAATGAGCGTATTGCAGCAAATGCAGACCATGACAGTCAGTACAAATGCCAATTCAGCTTATAGCATTATTGGCAAAACCGCCACTTATGAGACGACCAATTCATCAGGCAACACGGTTACCGGAACGGGTACAGTGGAAGCCGTTACCGTAAAAAATAACAAAGTCTATGTCACCATTGACGGTACTCAAGTAGAATATTCAGCTGTTACCAAGGTTAGTGAAGCAACTGCCAGTGCATAATTTCGATGATTCAAGCAGCTGGACCCTGCGGGGAGGCTGTACTGTTTCTTAAGACATAAGAATCAGGCCTATTAGGAGGAATTTTTCATGATGATGTCCATGTATTCAGGGGTTTCGGGGTTGAAGGCCCAGCAAACCAAACTGAATGTAATCGGTAATAATATCGCCAATGTCAACACGGTTGGCTATAAATATCAAACAGTCAGTTTCAGCGACCTGCTGAGTCAGACGTTAAGTGGTGCGACCGGTGCGAATGCCGCGACCAATCAAGGCGGAACCAATGCCAAGCAGATTGGACTGGGAGTTGGGGTATCCGCCACAACCACGGTCATGACGACAGGCAGTACGCAATCTACCGGCAACAGCAGTGATGCCTCGATTAGCGGAGATGGTTTCTTCATTGTACAGGGGGGGGCAAAGGGCGAGTATCAATTCACGCGGGCCGGCAATTTTGGCGTGGATGCCAATGGCAACTTGACCGTCAATGGTTATCTGGTTTGCGGCTGGCAGGATTACGGCGGTGCCGCCCAGTCTGACGGGACGTATTCCTTTGACACACAGAAAACGGTGGAACCACTGAATTTGTTTTCGGACAGTTATAACGGCAACAAACAAATGATAGCCGCTAAGGCCACGACGGCGGCCTCTTTATCCGGCAATCTTCTTTCGTCAGCCAGTACGGTTGACGATGCCACGGCGTTAAATGATATCGGGTCCGGTTTCAGTTTTGACACGACCGATGCGGATGCTATTACTACGATGACGGTCTATGATGCTCAGGGTAACAGTTATGATATTCAGGTCAACTTTAAAAAATGCTATGTGGATACGACGGATCCGGATAATCCGGTTACGTCCTGGTACTGGGAGGCAACCTCCGGGGATACCGCACTGTCCAATGCCAGCGGTTATGTAACCTTTGATTCCAGCGGCAAAATCATTAAACAGCCTGATTCGTCTGCCGACTATACCACTGCTCCGGTGATTACCGTAGCAGGCAGCGATTCAGTCACCCCTTTTACCATATCCTTGGATTTGACAGGGATATCTACCTATACCAGCAGCACCAGCAATAGCGTGTCGGTATCAAAAATTGACGGGTACGAAGCCGGGGAACTGCAGGATTTTACCATTGGATCGGATGGAGTCATTACCGGTGTATACAGCAACGGTCAAACCCAGCCACTGGGCATGATTGCTTTGGCGACCTTTGCCAATGCAGCCGGGTTGGAGAAGATCGGTGATAATTTATATGCAACCACCGCCAATTCAGGAGCCTTTACCGGCGGCGTGCCTGCCGGCACCAAAGGGACAGGCTCACTGAGTTCCGGCACACTGGAAATGTCCAATGTCGATTTGGCTGAGCAATTTAGTGAAATGATGATTACACAGCGGGCGTATCAGGCGAACAGTAAGATTATCTCGACAAGTGACGAGATGATGCAGACGCTGATTAATATGGTGAAATAGCCTTGAGCGGGAAGGAGTGAATAGCGATGAGTTCAACCTTCAGCGGTTATAGTATTGCCACTTCTGGCATGTACGTCAATCAAGCGGCGCTATCTGTAACCAGCCAGAATCTATCCAATATCAATACAACCGGGTATTCCCGTAAACAAATTGCCGCTTCGGAAACCGTTGTGCAGCAAAGCAGCACTAGTGTGGGAACAGGCGTTTCTGTAGCTTCGATTACCCGGGCCCGCAATCAAATGCTGGACAAAACCTACCGGCAGGAAAACGCGGCAGCCGGTTACTGGCAGGCAAAAAGCAGCAATTTGGAAGAGGCGGCCGTTACGTTGAACGAATTTACTGCTGATGACGGGACTTCCGACAATGGCTTGCAGCAGACTATTGAAGAGTTCTTCAGCAGTTGGGAGGAATTATCCAAAGACCCCAGCAGCCTCAGTGCCCGGCAGTCTGTTGTGGATTATGCGCAATCCCTGGTGGATACTCTGAGCAGTATTGACGAACAATTGCAGGCCGTGCAATTAGATTCGGCCGCAAAAGTAAAGGAAAGTGTCACCGCTCTGAATGATTTAGCCACTCAGGTGGCCGCACTCAATCAGCAGATTAAAGAACAGGAGCTTGCCGGAGCGGAGGCAAGTGATCTGCGTGATCAGCGGGATGAGCTGCTGGACAATATGTCGGCACTGACTACGGTCAATGTCCGGGAAAAACAGGATGGGACAGTCGAAGTGACGGTCGGTGGAGTCTATTTGGTTCAGGGGAACCAAACCAACCGCTTGTCGGTCACGGGGGACGGTTCAGCCGAGCAGCCCCTGGTTGTCCGGTGGGAAGATCTTAATCAAAAAGCACAGCTGGACGGAGGCAGTATTCAGGCCTATATGGAAGACGCGGATCAAAGCGGAGTGACGGCGCTGGATCCGGACAATTTGCCTTATGCTTATAGTGCTGATTCCAGCAGCTCGATCAGCAATTTGCGCCAAAGCTTAAATGTTTTACTGACAACGGTAGCCGTGGCGATTAATTCCCTCCATAGTACCGGAACCGGTCTGGATGGAACGACGGGAGTGGATTTCTTTGTACCGGTTGCTGACAGTCAGCCTCTCAGCATCAGCAATATCCAGGTGAATCCTGAACTGGTCGCCGATCGCAATAAGATTGCCGCTTCAGCTTCAGGGGATGCCGGGGATAATACCATAGCTACTCAAATTGCTGCAGTAGCGAGCGGAAATCTATTTCAATATGATGGGCTCAGTATGGATAGCGGTGATTTTTATCAGTCCATCATAGCCTGGCTCGGCAGTGCCGGTGATACAGCAAACAGCTACTACACCAATCAGAGTGCTCTTGTGGCTCAAATTGACAATCAGCGGCAGGCAGTTCTATCTGTATCGCTGGATGAGGAAATGTCCAATATGATCATGTTTCAGAATGCCTATAGCGCCAGTGCACGGGTACTGAGTACCATTGACGGGCTGGTCGGAGATATGATTGAGGAATTGGGCTGACGAAAAATTAAAAATAAGAAGGTGAGTCGGTTTGAACTCAACTTTTATGGGGTTAAGTATTGCTGTCCGCGGTTTATATTCCAGCCAGGCGGCTTTAGCCGTTACGACCAATAACATCAGCAATGTCAATACCGAAGGATATACCAGGCAAACGGTCAATCAAAGTGCCGTAACACCGGCTGCCGTTTATAACAGCAGCGCAATCATTGGTTCAGGATCGCAGGTCAATTCGGTGGATCAAATCAGGGATACGCAATTAGATAAAAAATATTGGCGGGAAAACGCCACCGTCGGTGAATGGGATACCAAGGCCGCCGGCCTCACCCAACTAGAAACTATTTTGGGTGATACCAGTGATAATGGACTGAGCGCAGTTTTAGAAGACTTTTATTCGGCCCTGGAGGATTTATCTTCCGATCCCAGCAGCAGTTCGGCCAGAACGGTGGTGAAACAAACCGGGAATGCCGTTTGCGAATATTTGAATAGCACGGCTCAGCAGCTCACGGATTTGAGAGCGGATGTTAATACGGATATCAAAACCGGTGTCAGCAGCCTGAATGCTTATGCACAGCAAATTGCCGATTTGAATCAGCAAATTCAAACTGCGGCAGCGACCGGCGCATCGGTCAATGATTTGATGGACCAGCGCAACCTGCTGATTGATCAGTTATCCAATTTAGCATCGATAGAAGTGAATGAGGTGACCATCGGCACACGTCCTGATGGCACTAATAATACGATTGTCAGCATTACGGTCAACGGTGCGGCCTTGGTCACAGGCTCAAAAGCACGCCAGCTGGAAATCTATGAAATTCATGATAGCAGCAGCCAGGAAGGGCTTTACGGTATTCGCTGGCAAGACAGCGGTGATGACTTCAGCCCGGGCGGGGGAAGTCTTAAGGCATCGCTTGATTTGCGCGACGGAACAGGTTCGGATTCGGAGTATAAAGGCATTCCTTATTATATGAATCAATTGAATGAATTCGCCCAAACCTTTGCGCGGGCTTTTAACGAAGGGATCGGCGATGTCAGCGGGCACGCGGATGGTACCGGATCTGACGGTTCAACAGACATCCGCTTTTTCTCCTATAATGACTTATCCTCAGAGGATTTTATGAGCAGCGGTGCCGACATTGACTCTATCTATGCCAATATTACAGCCGCCAATCTATCGTTATCCTGGGATGTTCAGGAGGATGTCGGCAAGATTGCTGCGGCCTCGGCGTCCGGTGAGGCAGGCAACAATGAGAATATCCAGGCATTAATTAGCCTGTGTGCCAATACGAGCATGTTTAATACCGGAACACCGGATGACTTTATTAACTCGATTGTCTCAACTCTCGGCAGCGACAGTTCCTATGCACAGCGTCAGGCAGACAGCCATAACACGATTTTAACGCATCTAACCAATCGCCGCAGTTCGGTATCCGGTGTGTCTACCAATGAAGAAACAGCCAATTTGACCAAATATCAGCAGGCTTATGAGGCATCTGCTGCGATGGTAAATGTTTGGGATGAGATTTATAAGGAAACTATTAATCTTGTTTCCGATTAGTTGGAGGTGAGCAAAGTTGTTGCGAATAACCAATAATATGATGGTGTCCAATACCGTGCGCAATATCAATAGCAATGCCAGCCGGCTGAGTAAAGCACAGGACCAGATGTCCAGCCAGTCTAAGATCCAGCTGCCATCTGATGATCCGGTTGTGGCATCACGGGCCATTAAATATCGCAGTTATGTTTCCAGGATTGAGCAATATCAGAAAAATACGGATGATGCGCTATCCTGGCAGGAGGTTACGGATAGTGCGCTGAACGATCTGGGAGATGTCGTTCAGCAAATCCGGGATTATACGGTTCAGGCTTCCACCGATACCATGACTGAGGAAGACCGGGCGAAAATCAAAACGAATATCGAGGAACTGAAGAAACAAGCGGTGCAAATCCTGAATACCTCCTACGGCGGACGCTATATATTTGGCGGATATGCCACCGATCAGGAACCCTATGCCATTGAGTCTACGGACATGGGCGATAAAGTAACCTTCAAAGGCAGCTATCTGGGCGGGGTTGTTGCGGAGTCGCTTGATGATACGGACATCACTGATTTTTACACCGATAACCCGGTTTACAGTACAGAAGGTGCACAAAGCATCCAATACAATTTAGGCTATAGTAACAGCATCGCCATTAATGTGGAAGGCCAGGAGGCGACCGGAGAAGCTAGCGGCAGCAATTTGTTTGATACCATTGATAAATTACTGCTGGCTCTTGATGGCAACACCAGCTATAAAACAGTGACCGTGGCGACAGAACCGTCTACTTCGGTTTCGATTAGCTCCAATTCACTGGACATTGATTCGGTATTAACCGATTTGGACAATGATTTGGACAGGCTGTTGACAGCACGTTCCGACCTGGGAGCCAGGATGAACTATGTGAATATGACAAAAGACCGCCTTAGCGCTGATTACAATACTTATACCAAACTGATGAGCAACAATGAGGATGTGGATACGGCGGAAGCCTCTATGAACGTGTCCACGGCGCAATATGTTTATGAAGCATCCTTATCCGTAGGGGCAAAGGTCATCAGCAACAGCCTGGTAGATTATTTGCGTTAACATCTGTTTGAAATGCGAGAGAGGTGAGTTCTGTGTCTAGCAGCAGTACAGTAACCAGTACCACGGTAAATGGCCGCCAAGTCATTAGCGGGCTTTCTTCCGGTATTGACGTTGATTCAATGGTGAAAGCTACCTTAAGTGCTGAAAAGTGGAAGCTGAATAAATTAAAGCAGCAGCAGCAACTGACGGAATGGCGTCAAACGGCTTATCGCTCCATTATCAGCGATATTCAGTCATTTACGACCAAATATTTTGATTTGACCTCATCCAGCAGTCTGCTTAGTACAAAAAACTTACAAAAATTTACAGTAAACAGTACAAATAGCAGTGCGGTGACAGCCAGTGCAGGAACGACCGCCGCGGTTGGGTCCCATAAGCTTACCGTGAGTCAGCTGGCAACCGCTACATCCCGTACCAGCAGCAATCCGCTTAGCAAAAACGTGCAAGGAACTGAAGCGGCTGATTTTTCTTCAGTAGCAGGAAAAAGTTTTGTCCTTACCCTGGACGGGACAGCTAAAACGGTGACGTTAGACTCGGGTGTGACCGATATTGATTCACTGCAAACCGCTCTTGATGATGCGGTAGGCGCGGGAAAAGTGGCTGTGACCACAGACAGTTCAAGCGGTGCTTTGGTAATTAGCGCGGTGGACGATAGTGGTGTTCAGGCTATTTCGCTTAGTGCACCGTCTGGAAGTACCAGCAGTGCTTTAAGTGCGCTGGGGTTTGGTACAGGAGCTATTCTGTCAAATCGCCTCAGTACCTCCGATACGCTGGCGACAATCGCCGGTCAGCTCAATACCGAATTAACGTTCAATTCGGACGGCCAAGTGGCTCTGACCATCAATGGAGTCGATTTCACCTTTGATCAATCAGCTACCTTAGGTGAGGTTATATCCGAGGTGAATCAGAGCAGTGCCGGTGCCACGCTCAAATTTGACGCACTTTCCGGAAAACTGACACTGACAGCCAGTTCAACCGGTGCCGGCAACACGCTGGCCATCAGTGAGACAGACAGCAATTTTTTAATGGCTTTTCTCGATCAAAGTACGGCCGGGCAAGATGCCAAGCTGACTTTGGATGGTCAGGCCCTTACCCGCAGTACCAATACGGTGACGGTAGACGGGGTTACTTACACGCTGAAGGATACGACCAATGAGGCGGTAACCATCGGAGTCGAGCAGGATATTGACGGAATTTATGATTCAATTAAGAGTTTCGTCGAAGATTATAATACGCTCATTGATACGATCAACAGCAAGATCTCTGAGGAATACGACTCCGATTATGCACCGTTAACCGATGATCAAAAAGATGAGATGAGCGATGATGAGATTGAAAAGTGGGAGACCAAAGCCAAGGTGGGGGTTTTACGGAATGATTCCCTATTGCAGAATTTTGTTACCAATATGCGTACCGCTCTGATGGAGTCGGTTTCCGGCGTCAGCACAAGCTTATCGGCGATTGGAATTACCACTTCGACGTATTCGGAGAAGGGGAAGCTGCATATTGATGAAGAAACCCTTCGGTCTGCCATTCAAAATAATCCGGATGGGGTAACCAGTTTATTTACGCAGCAATCTTCGTCCTATTCCGGTACTACGATTGTGCGTACTTTAAGCTCTTCTCAGCGGCAAACCCGCTATCAAGAAGAAGGGCTTGCTTACCGGTTGTATGACATTCTGCAGGACAATATCTCCACCATCCGGGATAGCAGCGGCAACAAAGGCCTTATGCTGCTTAAAGCAGGAACGGAAAATGATACTTCTGCAACCAACAACAGTTACTCCACATTACTGGATAAATATAGTGATCAAATTGATGCCGAGCAGGACAGGCTGGACGATGAAGAGGAGCGCCTGTATACCAAATATACAGCGATGGAAACCTATTTAAATCAACTAAGTGCACAGTTTTCCGCCTTGTCTTCTTTTTCGTCATCCTCGTAAAGGAGCTCAGACCTGATGAATGATCATGAGATGTTAGAATTGCTGATGGATTATCGTAAGCTGCTTAAAAAAATTACTGCTCTTACGCAAACGCAGCTTCGCTTTATTTGCCGTCAGGATATAAGAGGATTAAAGCGGGTTATTCAGGAAAGAGAGAGCCTTATTGCTGAAGCCGGATCTGTTCAACAAATTTTGCAAAAACAGCCTGGCTGGGAAAACCAACTGCAGTTTAAATCATTGCAGCAAGAAATTGCTGCAGAACAGCGCATCATTTTGGCTATGAGCCGAAAAGGGCTGGAAGCAGCTCAGTTGGAAAAAAATAAGCTGAAAAACACATTACAACGTTTTCGGCAGATGCGGACGGCACAAAATCGTTATGTGAATGACTGGATGCCGAAATCTTCGCATCGGTTCAATGCCAAAGGGTAGCCCGATTTTTCTTGGCTATGAGAAAAGAACGAATTGATATTGGGGGCAGTAGAGGGAGGCGTTTCATTTGGCGGCAAAGCTTATCCCCTTTCCTTGTAAGACCGGTTATCCTAGAGATGAACTTGAAGGACTTCTTCGCTCCTGGTTGAGTGAATTGTCCGGGAATCAGGAGTTGATTGATGCGGTAACAAGTCGGATGATCAAATTTGTGGATACCTACGCCAATGTTTGGTTTGAGCCGGTTTTCGACTTGCCTGTCCCGGCAGGCTTGACTCAACAGCAGGCGGATGCCATGCGGGCGGCTATTCAAAAAGGGGTTGACGAAACTGCCATGCAAGTTCAAAACATGGTGAATAAAATCATTGTGGAACGGTTTTTTCTGGAGATTGACCGCTATGAAAGTCAATATGATGCGAAAAGGCATGTAACTTACCACGGTAAGTTACAACGCTGAATAAGCTTTAAAATATTAAAAATAAAGAGCAAGTGATTGCCTCTAGGTCAGTCACTTGCTCTTTATTTTTAGTAAAAAGTTTTTGTCGGAATTACGCGTACAGGGGAAAACGATAGAATGTCGAATAAAATAATGGTAAATGATAGCAAAATGTTTGTTTTTTCAAACTCAGAACGGGTAGGTGCCGTTTCGTTATGGTTTCAAAACTGCATAATTTCATTGGTGATGAACAAAGTTTCTCAATGGAGCATCGGTTACTGAATATTATTCTTATTTTTGGGTTGCTTTTATCCATTTGGAGTGCACTGACCAATTACTGGCTGAATTTGGATAGCCGTTTGATTTGGACCTGCATCGGCAGTGCCGTATTGATGGCCGGCTTGTATTATTTATCTCTTATTAAGCGTATTTATACGTTTACGGTTACTGTTTTGATTTTAGCTGTCCTGATCATTATTCCGGCAGCCTGGATAACCAATGGTGGTGTTTCAGGAAGTATCCCCTTCTATGTGATTCTATTCGCTGCTATGGGATCAGCCGTATTTTTCGGCATTCGAAAAATTGCTGTGGTTGCTTATATGCTGCTTATTGCGAATCTCTTGATGTTTGTGGAGTACCGTTATCCGGAGATTATTGTCGGCTATCAAACTTCACTGGAGCGTTATATTGACATCGCGATTGGCCTCACCACAACGATCATTGTAAATGCAGCCGTATTTATAGTCATTTTAAAGCATTATAATCAAGAGCATGAAAAAGCAAAAACGTATCTGGAGCAAAGCCGGCAAGTGCAGGAGAACTTACGCTATTTGAGTTATCATGATGCCTTAACGGGTGTCTATAACCGGACCTTTTTTGAAAAAGAACTTGCGCTTGGTGAACAACAGGAAATTCATCATATCGGGGTATTTGCCGTTGATATTGATGGGTTGAAATTTATTAATGATACAATCGGCCATGGGCAGGGGGACCGGCTGCTTATCCGGGCTGCCAGTGTATTCCGCAACACGTTCCGTGAGCAAGATGTTGTTGCCAGAATTGGCGGCGATGAGTTTGTCGTATTGGTTCGCAACTGCAGTCAGGAAGATATGGACATGTTTTATGAAAAGCTGCGGCTTAATATCAAGGAAAATAATCAATTGAACACCAGTGAGCCCATTCCTCTGGAAATGTCGGTTGGCTATGCCTATATGGCCGAAAAGGATAAGCTGCTGAGCGAGTTGGTGCGTGCAGCCGACCATACTATGTACCGGAAAAAGCTATACCGCAAAGCCGGGACAAAAGGCTCCATTATCCAAACATTAAAACAGCTTTTGGCCGCACGGGATCATCATGGTGGAATGACTAGTCATACATTGCAGCAGTTGATTACCGAATTCTCCAGGGCAGCGGGTGTTTCCGAAGCTGCCATCAGTGATATCCAACTCTTTGCAGAATTTCATGATGTTGGCAAAATTGGCATTCCTGATGCCATTTTAAATAAAAAAGGACGATTAACAGAGGATGAGCAGAAAGAGATTCAACGGCATTGCGAGATTGGCTTCCGGATTGCCCAAGCTTCTACCGATCTTTTGCCGATTGCCGACTGGATACTGAAACATCATGAATGGTGGAATGGTAAGGGTTATCCCTTTGGGCTTCAGGGTAAGCGTATTCCGTTAGAGTGCCGGATCGTTGCGATTGCGGATGCTTACGATGCTATGACCAGTCAGCGCCCTTATCGCCAGGCCATGACGCATCAAGCCGCTATTCAAGAATTGCAGCGCTGTGCCGGGAGTCAATTTGATCCAGACCTTGTCGAACTCTTTGTGGTAACAACCCGCTCTGTGGCTGGTTAGCCTATCCAAAGTCAAACATGCTAAACCAGAGAGTTTAGCATGTTTGACCATCAATTCAGGTTAATCATTCTTTGTTTTGGGAGTCAGTTCTTTCGCCACCTCTAATGCCGGCTTTTTGTTTTTGGAACTTTTTTTCGGACCGCGTCCCGGTTTTTTATCGCCCACAATTTCACCTCCTGGAATTTTGTTTATTTTTCCAGAAATGGTTTAAAACATGCAGGATTTTATTCATTTTTTAATAGTTTAAGCAAAAATCAATGCATTTCTGCCGGTTTTTCAAATCGTTGCCGCAATTGCCGCGCTTTTTGCATTTTAAAATTTTTTTGAGCCAGTTTTTCCTGGTTGATGGGTTCAAGTTTATCGCCATAACGCGATAATAAATTGTCTAATTCTTCGGGAGACAGGGTGTATGAGTGCAACTCGGGTTCGGTTTTCTTTTTCATAAGCAGCTCCTTTCATTGATATTCTTTCCAAAAATGCTGGAATCATGTTAGAAAGTCTTCACTATCTCTAAGAAGCTTTGGAACGCAAATAAGAATCGCCTGATCATATTTGATCAGGCGATTCTTGTTGTACCAGGAGTCAGGCATAACCTTATTTGCCGATAAATTCTTGAACGACATACACCGATCCATCTGAGCTATGGACGACGCCAATGCCGACGTCTGTATAACTGGAGTTAAGAATATTGGCACGATGGCCTGAGCTTTTCATAAAGGCAGTCTCTGCGGCTGCGACACTTGTGTTGATTGCCAGATTTTCTCCGGCTGTCGCATAGCTGATTCCGGCTTTGGACATTCTGTCAAAAGGTGATTCTCCCTCGGGATTATAATGGGAAAAATAACCGCGTTTAATCATATCTGCTGCATAGGCATCTGCTAAATTAGTCAGCTTTGAATTTAAGGCTAGTGCAGGCAGGCCATTAGCGGCCCGGTCTTGGTTTAGGAGAGCAAAAGCCTGCTGTTTTTCACTGGCTGTGCCGCTGGTGCTGCTGTTGGAATTGCTGGTCGATCCGCTATTTGAATTATTTGTAGTACTTTTGGCTGAGGAGGAACTGTCGGATGAGCCGCCATGATTTGACAGAGCCGAGATTAGTCCGATGGCAGCAAGACCCACCAATAGATCTTTCCCTGACGATGTCGACTGCTCTTCAGTGGTAATTTCTTCAGGACTTGCGGCATAAACTGAGGTTGCAAAAGCACCTCCAAACGAAGTCGTGAAAATGGATAGTGAAAGAATTCCAGTTATGATTTTTTTCTTCATTGTTGAGTGAATCAATGTTGACACCTACCAATCATCAAAAATTTTATGTTAACAATGTAACACGACAAATATATTCGTTCTTTGCATAAATTAATCCTTTTTGCAGAGAATGTCAGATTCTGCTAGATGTACCGGGCCAATCGTGATGCGCCTTAATGGCAATTATGAAAAAGTATCCAGGATGCTTGAGTGAAGCTTTTCTTTCCTGTACATACCAGCATTGCAGAATTCATCCAGTTAAGGAAGTTAAAAATATAGTTTACATAAATAAGAAAACAGAAGCGCTGGCTTCTGTTTTCTTATTTACTTATTTGCAGGATGAGAATCTAAAGAAAAACAAAAAAACATTCTACATAATGTAGACGACAGCTGGTTCGGTCAGCGAAAAAATTGCCTTAGGAGGACAATATGAAAAAAATTCAAGCTTTCGCTAAGAATGTCATCAATATTATGATAACCTTTCTGTTAATGGCTGCTCCTATTGCTGCATTAATTTATAGTTCCCAGCCATTGGAAGAACGGGGATTGGGCAGTGTTATAACCAGCACTTATCAGGAATTGTTGGATGAGCAAGCCAATTTATATGATACGGAACTCAATCAATGGTACGCGGAATTGTCCGGTCAACCCACTACGATTGATATTGTGGATCAGAAATTATTTAAATGAGCAGAAAAGAACTAAGGCAGCTGGATTGTAAAGGTGGTTAGAACGCCAGGTGTACTGGTGACCTGAATCGTCCCGTTATGATGTTCGACAATCCACTTGGCAATGGCGAGCCCTAATCCGGCGCCACCTTTAGAGCGTGACTGATCGACCTGATAAAAGCGGTCAAAAATCCTGGCTAAATCCGTGTCACCGATACCTTCACCTGAATCGGTGACTGTGAGCAGCGTTTTATTTTCCGTACGTGTTAGTCCAATGGAAATAGTTCCGCCTGCTGGGGTATGACGAATAGCATTATCAAGCAAAATGCCAATCACCTGCTTCAGTCGTGCTTCATCACCATAACACTCGACGGGGTGTTCCATATTTAATTGAATCGCGATATCTTTGAGAGCAGCAAGCGCCTCAAACGGGCTGACTGCAAGGCCAACAGCGTGATCGAGCAAGAACGGCTGTTTATCCAACATATGCTGATTGGAATCGGCACGGGCCAAAAATAATAGAGAGTTCACCAGTTTGGCCATTTGATCGGATTCCTCCCGGATATTTTGCAGCCATTTAGTCTGGCTGGCTACCGTTTCCATCTGATTGTCCAGGACAACATCCAAATTGGTTTGAATAACCGTTAAAGGTGTACGAAGTTCATGGGAGGCATCAGACAAAAAGTCTTGCTGCTGTTTCCAGGCCTTTTTGATTGGCTGCATAGCACGGTTGGCCATGAAGAAACTGCCACAGAAAGACAATATGACACAGATGATGCCAGCAATAACAAATGCGGTTGCCTGGATTCTCAGCATAGCGTTTTCCTGGGAAAAATCCTGAAAAATAATGATTGTTTCTTGATTGGTGTCTGTGGTTTTCAAATAGGGATAATCATTATCTTCTATAGCGATGCTTCCCTGAGAACTGTCTCTTGCCGTTGCGGCAGCGACCAATTCAGTTAGCTTTTCCAGCGGTAGTGGCTGGTCCGAAGATGAAAAGGCAATCTCACCGGTTGCAGAGGTTTTTACGAAAAAGAATCGCGGGCCGGGTGGCTTGATCGTCCCCGGTGCTTCCAGGGGGCCGGACAATTCAGGCCGTCTGGGCGGACCTTCCAATTCTCTAAAGGAAACGGGTAAATCATGGATTCGTCCAGCCTGAACACCTGTCAGGATTTTATGGGCAATTTCCCGGGAACGGGTAATCATTTGCAGATGAGAAAAATAATAGGTGCCGGTAATGAGGAATAAGAACAATAAAAAAATGACACTGGCATTAATAATAGTAAGTTTTAAGCGGAGGTTAAGGAACATCTCCCACCTCCTGCAGGTAATAGCCAACTCCTCTTACCGTAACAATATTTTTGATATTAAGTTTTTTGCGTAAATAATGAATATACAGGTCGACACTGGCAATATCGGTATCTGAATTATAGCCCCATACTTTTTCCAGTATTCGTTCCTTGGTAATGACCTGCCCCAAATTGCGCATAAGTAAATCAAGCAATAAAGACTCTTTGACCGAAAGATGAATGGTACAATCGCCTTTAATCACTTCGCCACGCAATGGATTGAGCGTTAAACCGGCAGCGCAAAGCGTGTCGCCAATAAAATCCTTGTTTTTTCTACGGGTTAGGGCTCTGAGCCTGGCCAGCAATTCCTCAGTCGAAAAGGGCTTCACTACATAATCGTCGGCACCCGCATCCAAGCCCTCAACCCGGTCCTTGGAACTGTCTTTTGCTGTCAAAATGAGCACAGGGGTATTCAACCCCAGGCTGCGCAATTCCTTGAGGACGGATAAACCGCTGCGGCGCGGCAGCATTCGATCTAAAATAATAATGTCATAAAAGCCGGTGGCAGCCATTTCAATGCCTGTTTCACCGTCCATTGCTGTGTCAACCGAGTAACCGTTCTTTTTTAGGATGTGTGAAAGTGCTCCGATGAGCTTGGATTCGTCTTCCACCAATAGTAACTTCATGTGCGATGACCTCTTTAATGTTAACAGCCCTGTTTGCATTTTCCGTCCGTGGAACATTCTGTCTTTCATTTTACCTGAATTTCCTTTGAATTTCATTGGATATTTCAAAGAATTTATCCACTATTTGTTTTGCAGTAAGTTCAAAATTAATTCAAAGAAAAACTAGTTACAATAAAGTAATGAGAAAGTCAATACATAATAGCGGACAATGAGTGTCTTTCGGAAAGATGAGGTGTATGCAGTGGATCGAATATGGAAATCCATTCTTGCTTATAAGAAGGCCGTGTTATTGGTCCTGATTCCCCTGTTTTTGGCGTCGGGAGGGATTCTTTATTACAAAAAAAGTGCCAAACCGGTTGTTAGTGAGACTACCATTGCTGTTTCCAAGGGAGATCTCTATTCGGTGGTTGCGGCCACGGGAACCATTTCACCGGTCAATTCTGTTGAAATCAGTTCCAGGGTAACCGGGTTGATTACAGAGGTAAAGGTAAAAGAAAACGATTATGTGAAAGCTGGGCAAACTTTATTAGTGCTGGATGATTCGAGTTTAAAAGCGCAGGTTGCCCAATATTATGCCCAGCTTCAAAATTACCAGGCTATTTATGAAAGGAGCAAGAAGCTGGCTGCGGTGGGTGGACAATCAGCGCAGCAACTGGAGACAGACCGAACCAATTACCTGGTGGCACAATCCAATTATGATAATTACGCCTCCCAGCTCGAATATTTTGTAATCAAGTCACCGGTTGACGGCATGGTGATCGGCAAACCCACTCCGGCCGGACAAACGGTGGCCCAAGGTATTTCCAGTCCGCAGGTCATTATGACCATTGCCGATATGTCTAAAATGCAGATCAAAGTGCTTGTTGACGAGACTGATATTGGTAAGGTCAAAGTCGGACAGAACGTCGTTTTTACCGTGGATTCTTATGCCGATCGAAATTTCAATGGTAAGGTTACCAGCATTTCACGCAGTGCAACCACTTCTTCCAACGTTATTTATTATCCCGTCTACGTGGATGTCGATTCAGCCGACGGATTGCTTTATCCGACAATGACGGCAAGGGTGAATATCCAGACCGGCGAAAGCCATAATACGCTGATCCTTCCGTTGTCTGCCGTAAAAGAGGAAAAAGGACAAAAATATGTGAAGGTTTTGGCTAACGGGCTCATTCAACAGGTGAATGTCCAGACCGGGATCAGTGATGATACCAACGTAGAAATCATCAGCGGGTTACAAGAAGGTGATCAGGTCGTCGTTACGGCTTCGAAACCTAAAACCAGTACCAATCAGAATTTTGGACCGCCCCCACCGCTATAACGCCGGGGAAGCGGACTTTTCCACTTGACACTATTTGGGTTTGTTTGTTAAACTAAAATTAATTATAAACTCTGAAGGGGAGTAGCTTGCTAGGATAGTGTCAACAACCGATACTTTTGTATCTGGCACTACCGTTGGACAGCCAATAAGCGAGACCTTTGGTATGTTTTTTCATACCATAGGTTTCTTTTTTTGCTAGGGGAAATTCAGTCATTTTCTTGATTAGGAAGAGGTGCTCATATTGGAAAGCTTAACTGGATTACTGCAAAGCTGGGGGATCGTAGGGCTTATTGTTGCGGCATTTACCGAGTCTTTTTGTTCTCCGATATTGCCTGACATCCTGTTGATTCCTTTGGCGTTGGCAGCTCCCGATAAAGCCATTTATTATGGATTAATGACAACACTGGTTTCGGTGCTGGGCGGTCTTATCGGTTATGCTCTTGGGCAGAAAATCGGCTTGCCTGCAGCACAAAAATTAATCCCTGCCAAATATACGGATAAAATTAATGATTTTGCCAAAGATAATGCAGCTTGGGCGGTGTTTCTCGCAGCCATGTCGCCGATTCCATATAAGTTTGTCAGTATTACTGCAGGCGCTCTGGGAATACGGATGAACGTATTTCTGGTCGCATCTTTTTTCGGGCGGGCTAAGCGGTTTTTGTTAGAAGGCCTGGTTATTTATTACTTTGGACCACAAGCCATTAGTATTCTGGATAAATTATCCGATCATTTGCTGGTGATTTCGCTGGGGGGTGTCCTTGGGGCCGTTCTCATCATCTTTGCTGTGCGGAGATACAAAAAGAATACCACTGTATTAGAATGCAAGAATTAGCTGATACTTTTATTGGATAGAAGCCAATGATAAAAGCCGTGATATTATCACGGCTTTTTTATCATTGGCTTATTCTGAATGATGATAAGAATATTTTACGGCCATTTGTTGAAATAATTTCAGATGTTGTTCTTCGTCCCAAATAATTCTTTCTAATAGTTCTTTGATATAGGGATCTTCAATTAAGCGCAGATGATGACGGTACTGATTGATTGCCGAACGCTCAGCAGCAATATCGGCGGACAGGCGGTCGGTGATGCTGCGCCCGTAATAGACATAAGAACATTTCCAATAGCTGGCAATATTATCGGTCAATGTGCGAAACTTCGGGTCAACGCCAAGCAAGGCGATGGTTTGCGCCAATAGATCGAGATGATGCATTTCTTCCATTGCAATCGTTTTTTCAAGTTTGTGCAAGTCTTCCTGTTCCAGGCTTACAACGCTATGGTATATAAATTGAGAGATTGCCGTAAATTCACTTGTTGCCCCGGCATAATCTTCTAATAACAAGGTCGCATAAAATGGATTGGGCTTCATCACCCGGGGTTTAGGATAAGGGGGAGCGTGTTTATTGTCGCGAACCATTGACTCACCTCATTTCATGAAATCTAGTATAAAACATATATTTATACTGATCTCAAAGTATATCTGGAAAATAATTGAAATTTAAAACTGGCAAAAGGCGACATTTCCTGGGAAATAACAGCAAGCAACCTTCTAAAAAACTGCGGCTACAAAGATGGCAAACAAACAATTGTTCAACCCTGAAAAACAATTATTGACAGTGTGTACATATTTTGCTAGCATTTAGATAGTGCAAAGGCAGCTCTATTTATAGGCTGCCTGTATTCGTTTAGGGGGGAATCGTTGTGTTTTGGCTTGGAAGTAAAAAAGCGATACAAAAGTTGACACAGCAAACAGCAGAATATTCGCAAGGGAATATTGCCCGAAAATTAATACCGGAGGAATATCCGCCAGAACTAAGGCCGCTAGTTGGGCATATTGGAGCATTAGCCGATATGTTGCGCCAATTTACTCAAGAAACTCAGGTGTCGTCCAGTAAAGTCTCGGCTGCCGTTAAGCAAGTTAATGCTTCCATTGCCAACGTCAGTGAATTAGCAGAGGATGTCAGACAATCGGCGATTGGAACCCAAAAACTGACGGTTGCGATTGCGGATATGGCGGTGGAAACGGCACAGCAAGTGGATGAGGTTATGACATCGGCACAGACCATTACACAGGTTGCAGGCGGTATTTATCAGGACAGCATTGAAACAAAGAAAATTGCTGAACAGGGTGCTGGCGCTGTTGCAGAGGCATCATCGGCAATGGCGGACATTCAAAGTGCTTCAAGCGAAATTGAACAACGTATTAAAGCACTCACTCAAATTGCACGAGAAATAGACACTTTTTTGGATACCATCCAGGGCATTTCCTCTCAAACTAATTTATTAGCGCTCAATGCGAGTATTGAAGCGGCCAGAGCCGGCGAACATGGCCGCGGCTTTGCCGTCGTAGCCCAGGAAATACAAAAATTATCGGATGCCAGCACTGAAGCAGCTAATTCAGCCAATGGCTTGCTGGCGCAAATTGACGCAGGTGTGTTGGAAGCCGCCAAGGCGGTCGATTCAGGGGCTGAATCGGTCCAGCGAGGCGTACAAGCTATGGCGGATGCCGCCCTTAGCCTGCAGTCGATATTAACAGCCAGCAGTCAAATTGAAAGCCAGCTTGCCGAAGCCAGTTCAGCCCGTCAGGCACAGTTAACCGCAACGAGCCGGGCAGCCGACCGGTTAGGGCAAATGTCGGCCATGTGCCAGGAGGCAGCAGCTCATGTCAATATTGCCACGGCTGCCGTTCAACGTCAGGAAAGCCATTTGCAGGATACTTTGAGTATGGGGGATATACTGGCAAAGGTTGCTGGTGCTCTTGTAGAAACAACCGGGAAAATATCCCTGGTGAATATTAAAAATCAGCATGAATTGGATCGGAAAATCAATCAGATTAAAAATATTTTGCATCAAACGGCTCAAACCGAGCAGATGACAACAATGGCCGAAGCAGCCCATCAAGCGGCTTTAACCGAACTGCTCAGGCGGCAAAGTGAACTGGAGGCAGCCTGGACGAATGCTGCGGACGGCCAATTTATTGTTTCCTTGCCACCAGCCGGTATTGCCAATGCGGCTTCACGGGAGTGGTTCCAAGAGGCCATGAAAGGGAACACCTATATTTCACCCATTTATGTTTCGGCGATATCCCATCAGCCTTGCATCACTGTTTCTGTCCCTATTGCAAACCAGGATAAGATCGTTGGCGTGCTGGGGGTAGATTTAAAAATTGCCGAATAGGGTGCAGCAAAACAAAGAACTTACCGGCGTTAAGCCGGTAAGTTCTTTGTTTTGCTGGGAAAGCTTATTTTACAACAATAAGCAACATTTTAAAATTAGCGGTAGCTTCAAGCCCGTGAGGAATATTAGCCGGCATAACGACGGTTTCGCCTGTATGCGCGATCATTTTGTCCTCCCCAATAGTAATCTCGGTTTCACCATCCAAGATATATACCAGGGCATCTCCGGGAGCTGAGTGCGTACTGATGGCCTCGCCTTGTGCGAAGGCAAATAGGGTGATGCTCACTGTGTCATTTTGGACCAGGGTTAGGCTGACAACCCGTCCAGGCTGATAATCCACTAGATTAGCCATGGAAAGTGCTTTGGCAAACTCAATGTTCTTAATGAATTTTTGGCTCATGATGTTTTCCTCCTAATTGGTGGTTTATGGTTTTATTATAAAAAATAATGAGATCGATGGCTGTGATGATGATCACATTGTAGCAAAAGGAAAATGCTCAGCATATTTATATCCTGTAATTAACACGCGAGGCAAAGGCGCCTATAACATGCTGCTGAGGCAGCAGTCTTGTAGGCGCTGATTTCTTCTCGAAGGAGATGAATAAACATGTGCGGCATCACTGGATGGATAGACTGGGAGCGTAATCTTGAACAAGAACAGCCAATATTGGATGCAATGGTGGCAACGTTAGCGGCCAGAGGACCTGATGCATCAGGAACTTACATGAAAAAACATGTGGCGTTTGGACATCGCCGGCTGAGCGTTGTGGATCTGGTAAACGGGGCACAACCGATGATTCGGCAACGTGGTGAACATCATTATATTATTACTTACAATGGCGAACTTTATAACACGCCGGAGTTGCGCCATGATCTGGAAATGCGAGGGTATCGCTTTAGCACAACCTGCGATACGGAAGTCTTGCTAACCGCTTATATTGAATATGGGCCAGCCTGTGTGGAACGATTCAACGGGATATTTGCTTTCGGTATTTGGGATGAAGCCAAGGAATGCTTGTTTTTAGCACGTGACCGTATTGGGGTTAAGCCGCTATTTTATACCGAATGCGGCAAAAGCTTTTTATTTGGTTCAGAGCTTAAAGCGTTATTAGCCAATCCGTTGGTAAAGCCGGAAGTGGATAGTGAAGGGCTGGCTGAAGTTTTTATGATAGGTCCTGCCCGTACACCTGGACATGGGGTTTTTCGCGGAGTTCATGAATTAAAACCAGGGTATTCGATGATCTATAACCGCAATGGCAAGAAAATCATCCAGTATTGGGCTTTGAGCAGCCAGCCGCATGAGCATGATTTTGAGCAAACCGTTGAAACGGTGCGTGAATTGCTTTGTGATACGGCCAAACGGCAATTGGTAGCCGATGTTCCGGTATGTACCTTCCTGTCGGGAGGGCTTGATTCCAGTGCGCTGACGGCATTAGCCGCCAATACATACAAGCGGGAGGGTTTGGGCGACCTCCATACTTACTCGGTTGATTATGTAGATAATGAAAAATATTTTAAAGCCAGTAGTTTTCAGCCTAACTCGGATGCTCCATGGGTCAAGCGGGTTTCCGAATATTTCAATACTCAGCACCACAATATCATTTTAGAAAACGAAGAGTTAGCTCAATGCCTGGTTCAAGCCGCTGAAGCCCGCGATTTACCCGGCATGGCTGATATTGATACTTCACTCTACTTGTTTTCCCGGGAGATTAAAAAGGGCGCCACTGTCGCCTTATCAGGAGAGTGTGCCGACGAAGTATTTGGCGGCTATCCTTGGTTCTACCGGGAAGAAATGATTCACGCAACCACTTTTCCCTGGGCACCGCGCCCGGAGATGCGCTTAGAATGGTTGACTCCGGAGTTTAAAAATAAGCTGAATCTTTCTGACTATGTCAAACAACGTTACAGTGAAGCCTTGTCAGAAGTACCGCAGCTACCTGGGGAAGAGCCGATTGCAGCCAGGATGAGGGAAATTTTTTATCTCAGCTTGACTCGCTGGATGCCAACATTACTGGATCGCAAAGACCGGATGAGTATGGCTTTTGGTCTTGAAGTCAGGGTTCCTTATTGCGATCACCGGATTGTTGAATATGTGTGGAACGTTCCGTGGGCGATCAAAAATTACCAGAACCGTGAAAAAGGCCTGCTCCGCTATGCGTTAACCGGTATATTGCCTGATGATGTTCTCTGGCGTAAAAAGAGCCCCTATCCGAAGACTCATAACCCGGAATACTTGAATACTGTGCGGAGCTGGGCTTTGGAAATCTTGCAGGATTCCACTTCACCCCTGTTGCCCCTTATCGATATTGACAAGATTAAGGCCATTGCTCAAAGCGATTTGTCTGCTTCTAACATTCCTTGGTTTGGTCAACTGATGGGCGGAGCTCAGTTATTTGCCTATTTAGTTCAGGCAGATGCCTGGATGCGCAAGTACCGTGTCAACATTGTATAAAAACAAACCCGGCTGATTCAGCCGGGTTTGTTTTTGCTCTCTGAGGTTGAAGTGACTGAATCAGAGTGAATATTGGTAGACATATCCAGTGACTAGTCAGTCAAATCGTGATAAAATAAACATAAAATTTCAATATTGTCATACTTGTCATGCAGAGAGGATGGTTTCAAGAAATGCAAAAAAAATCTTTGAGAATTTTCGCTATTGTTAGCTTACTGTTGATTTTAGTTGTAGTAGCCGGTTGTGGCGGCGGGTCAGGAGCGAAAAGAATTTCAGGCCTATCACCGGAAGGTGTGGTTAAAACTTTTTTTGACTCAGCTAAGAACAACAAGATGAATGAAGCCGGACTGTATATTTCACCTGCATCAGCCGGTGATGCTAAAACAGTCGTAAAATTTATGACTGGTGGATCAGGTTTGGAACAAATCAAAAAATCAAATTTAATGTCTGTTAAACTTGCCGGACAACAAAGCGATTATGCTGTTGTTGTTGCTAGTTTACAAGAACAAGACAGTTTTAAATTTACGGTTAAGCCGGTAGGCTTAGAAAAAATTGATGGTGAATGGTATATTGTTGATTTCGATCAAATTTATACAGATGCCAAATATAAAGTGCTGGCTCAATTATTGGCCAATATCTAAATAAACACTTAGACGGGGTTATACCCGTCTTTTTTATTGCCGCAGCATTGCTAAAAAAGAGTAGAAACAAAAAAAAAATTCAAATACTATTGACAACACAAAAGCAAGAGAATAAAATAAAACCAAGTTGATAGTGTAAAAAGCTGTGAGCGGGACGAGTACATATGTACACTTTAGAACAGCGAGCCGGTGACCGGAATTCCGGAGGTGTAATGACCGGCCTAAAGAGCATATCGAATGGACCCGTGAGTGTTTACCGAAAGTCCTTGGATTAGTAGGCTGAGCCGGTTGCCACCGTTATTGGGCTAGGGTATCGGATTTATATTTCCCGTACCTGAAAAAAGGGAAAGCATGCTTTCTAAACTAGGGTGGTAACGCGAACCAATCGCCCCTTGCGGGTGGGTTGGTTTTTTTTATTGTCCGGTGTTTAGAAGAGTGTGTTTCCAAATTTAGGGTGGTACCGCGAACCAATTCGCCCCTTTTGGGTGGTTGGTTTTTTTATATTTTCGAAAGTAACTTTTGAGGAGGGCGGCTATGTTAAAAGAGTATCTTCATCAGGTTATATCCGGTCAGCACCTTACCTGCCAGCAAGCTGGGGAAGCGATGGACATCATTATGTCAGGTCAGGCTAGTGAAGCTCAAATCGGTTCTTTTCTGACGGCCTTAAAGCTTAAAGGGGAAACAAGCAGTGAGATCGCCGGATTTGCTCAAACGATGCGCCACCATGCCGAACCTGTTGCCTGCAAACAAAATCGGCTGATTGACACCTGTGGGACGGGGGGCGACAGTAAAGGAACCTTCAATGTGTCCACTACAGTGGCTTTCGTTTTAGCCGGAGCCGGTTTGGCGGTTGCCAAACATGGCAACCGCAGTGTATCCAGTTCCTGTGGCAGCGCTGACGTGTTGGCGGCTTTGGGCGTCAATGTGGAGTTAGCTCCTGAAACCGCCGCCGCCGCTATTGATGAAATCGATGTAGGCTTTTTATTTGCACCAACCTTTCATAAAGCCATGAAATATGCAGCCAAACCCCGCAAAGAACTTGGTTTCCGGACAGTCTTTAATATTCTGGGGCCACTATCCAATCCAGCTAAGGCGAATTACCAGCTGATCGGTGTCTATGATCAAAATTTGACCGAGAAAGTGGCCGGAGCCTTGCTGGGGCTGGGGGTGGAACGGGCAATGGTTGTGCATAGCGACGATGGAATGGATGAAATCTCGACGGCAGCTACGACTCAAGTGACTGAGGTTCGGAACGGACAAATTTACTCTTATAGGATCAATCCACGGGACTATGGACTGGCTAATGCTGTGACCTCCGATTATCGCGGTGGAACGATACAAGACAACGCGGGCATTGTTTTAAAAATCCTGCAAGGTGAGCCGGGGCCCAAGCGAGATATTGTCTTACTGAACGCAGCGGCCGCATTGTATGTTGCCGGCCTGGCCGGCAACATACCGCAAGGCTTGCTGCTGGCGGCTGAAAGCATTGACAGTGGCAAAGCTTTTAGTAAGCTCGTCGCTTTGAAGCATTTCAGCAACCGGTTGAAGGAGGATGCGCTATTATCATAAAGATCTGCGGGATAAGATCGCTGGAGGCGGCACAAGCGGCTGCGGCAGCAGGGGCTGACATGTTGGGATTTGTTTTTGCTCCCAGCAAACGGTATATTGAGCCTCAGCAAGCGGCTCAGATAGCCGGTGCCGTTTCCGGCATAGCCAAAGTGGGGGTATTTGTAGATGAAGAAGCCGAACGGGTTAACCAAATTGCTGAACTTTGCCAATTGGATTTTGTGCAATTGCATGGCCGGGAAGACAGAAGTTATTGCTCCCGGATGCAGCGTCCGGTCATTAAAGCCTTTCGAATCAGCAAGGAGTGCGATGATCGGCAAGTTAATGATTACCCGGTCAAGTTTGCCTTATTAGATAGTTACCTTCCCGGACAAAACGGAGGTACCGGGGTTGCTTTCGACTGGCAGCAAGCACAAAAGACCTGCAGCCTGATTAAAATTCCGGTGC
>CAMJML010000003.1 GCA_946407015.1 uncultured Selenomonadales bacterium
TTCATCTTCCGTTTTCGGGGTTCACTTCATTGCAGCTAGTTCTTGTTTTTATTTTGTATTCACCAAAGTCTGTTTTGGCTAATATCATGTAGCACAGAAGGGCAGGTGAACATGATGTGGATTTTATTACCTTCCGTATGTTTAGCTCTCGCTCATATTGCCGGGGATAATGTGGCTGTGGTTCCAGATATGGCCTTAATATTAGGTAAGGAAATTTATTTAGTCACATTATTAGCTTATATTGTTTTTGGTTCAATTATTGCCGGGCTCACTGCCTGGATTGGAGTTAAAACAGGACATGAATTAGTTATTGTAGTTCGAAAACTGTTTGGCTGTCGCGGGAAAAAAATATCGGCTTTTATTATTCTATCGATTTGCATTCCTGCCAGTATCTTAACTGGAGGATTTTATTCCGGCTGGATTACCAATCATTTTTTTGGAATATCACTAAATTTCACTATTCCGCTGTGTATTCTGTTATTTTCTTTATTAGCTGCCGGGTACGCACATGAGCTATTAAAACTTTCAAATTATATTTCATTGTTGCTGGTGCCTGCTATTTTGGCGATTTTTGTGTTATACGATCTTACTCCTCCCACCGGGATTTTCGAAAGTGGCCAAGTCAACTGGTTTTTGGTATTGGCTCTGGTTGGATATAACGCTGGCGGTATGAGATCGGCACTGATTGTTGAAACGGCAGCCCATTTATCGCGTAAAGGCTGTAAAGCCATTATATTGGTTATGATGGCCAAGGTGGTCGAAGGATTGTTTACCTTGGGGATTGTGCATCTCATTTTACTGGCCGGCATCCATGGACCACTTGCCGTAAGCAATATTGCCAGTAAAGTCGCCGGACCCATTGGTTTTTATTTGTTTAATATTATTCTATTTTGCACATTTATGAGTGCCATGGTACCAGCCATGACGGTTAATGCCAGGCAGTTGAGAATCCTAACCGGATTGTCTTTTAAAAATTCCCTGATTATAGCCGGGTTTATCGTATATTTAGGAAGCCTGCTAAGCTTTACCACCATTATTGAAATTCTGGCCTTTGGTGGAATCGTTACCATTATATTTATCGTCTATACGGCGTATACCTTACATAAATATGGTCTGAATCAGTCATAATGTTAGTAAGTTATGTAAAAGAGGGCTATCAGTGTGATATTGAAAATAATTAGTAGCATTTTTATGACCATTGGTTTATATTCTACATTATTTCCAAAAATACCCGGAACTCTGGTGATTTTGGGAACTGCTGTTTTATATTGCTTTTTAACCGATTATATCACTTATCAATCGTGGTTAATATATGCGCTAATATTTCTTTGTGGGTTAGCCGAAGTCGGTGGCCGTATCCTGAGAATTTATCTAACACGCCGTGAAGGAGTTACTCGTGTTTTTAGTACTGATACAACAGTCGGCAATATTGCCGGGCTTATCGTAAGTGATGCCATTTTAGGTCCAGCTACAGGAACCATCCTGTGGGAGCTAATGGTAGGAAAAACCTTGTTTCCGCGATGGACAACCGTATCAAAAGTATTAAGCAGGTTAGCTGCAGTAGCATTTTTAAGAATTTCCTGTGGCGGCATCATGATTTTTATTGTAGTTAAATATATTTTTTTATGAAAAAATAGCCTGGGGTTTTACGGATTACTCCCAGGAATAAGGGGTACTTCGATTGTTTGTGAGCAGAAAGAAGGAAACGATGCGACAATCGTTTTCTGTATTTAAGTGATGTGAATGGGTAAAATATGAACAAGCTACAATGAAGAGCTGGTGATAAGACTCGGGTTGAATTGACAACATCATGCTTAATTTTAATATTCAGGAGGGGTTTCGTTGAAATCTTACTACCAACTAGTTCGACATGACGGAAACCAGGAACTGTTTCGCACTGTCGAAATGTCGATAATTGCACTTGCTAACGGGCACCCCTTCCATATTCATGCTGAGGGTTTGCGTGGGACAGGTAAGACTACCATTATGCGTGCAGTTAAGGATATTCTTCCGACTATTGTCCGCATTAAGAATTGCATCTATAACTGCCATCCGGCAGCTCCACATTGTCCCGATCATCGGCATCTGTCACCTGAGCAGGTGGCTCAAATCGGGACAGAAGTGGTTCCATGTCCTTTTTTAGAAATATCACATTCAGCTAAAGTTGGAACTGTTGTAGGAAGCATTGATTTAAATAGGCTGACAGATAAAAATCTTCCAACAGCAGCTTTGTTACCAGGAACTATTCCACAAGCTCATCGAGGGATTATTTTTATTGATGAAATTAACCGTTTGGCCGATACCTCACCAGAATTAGCCGATGTTCTCTTAGATGTCATGGGCACGAAACCGGGACGTATTCAGATTGAGGAAACCGGATTGCCTAAGATCGAACTGCCGGTTCATGTAACCGTTTGGGCAGCTTCGAATCCGGATGAAGATCCAGGCCCATTGGTTCAGGTAAGAAAGCAGTTGTCTGATCGTTTCGATCTATCTGTTAATATGGGACGGCCAAGTGCTTATCAGGATATTATGGCTATTTTGGAAAACCGGAGTCAGAAAAGTTGTGGCGGAACAGATCGTTTTCATGTACCAGGCAATATTCATGCTGTAGCTTCAGACGAAGAAATAAAAAAAGCGCTGGCCAATATTTATGTTGATTATGGGCTTGAAAGTATCCGGGCAGTTGAAGGAATGGAAACTGCTGCAGGCCTAATGGCCTTAATGGATGGGCGCAGCACTACTTCGATTAAAGATCTTATTAGGGTTGTACCGCTAGTATTAGGACACCGAACAGATAGGACGACGATTAGTAATATTTTAAGATATCTTGAGAATATCAATCAATACCGTGTTGAAACTACGACAATATCTGCTGGTGTTAATACTACCATTTCCCAGTTTCAAGATGCCATGGATGACAAGCCAAGCATCATGACCCGAATAAAAAAACTACTAGCAGATTGGTATCGACGTCTTAGTCTGAAGCCTGGTTCCAGGCAGCAAGATCAGCCTGGAAACCAAAGCAATTCAGGGCAAGCACGCCGCGGTAATTCCCAAAGCACAACGAATCATGCTATGCATTCAGATAATCCTACAACGAATTCCAATCCAGGAGCCAATTCCCGGCAGGGGTCCAATCAGGCAGACAATAAGAATTTCCAGGCGAAACTAGGTGCGAAGCAGGGGCAGCGCATAGATGATGCGAACTCACCAATTATAGCCCCACCGCAGTGTGCAGTGCCATTAGTACAACATTCCCTGGAACAATTTGTAACAGGTGAGGAAAATATAAAATGACAGCATTTAGCTGGGACCCCTATGATATACAGTTTATTGCGAGTCTTGCACTGCCGGTACGAGTTTTATCATTAATTATTCGACAGGGGAAAGGGGCACGGATTGGCCAGAGTACGGTTGTAAGCCAAAAGGTGCATACTTTTAACCCACTGACTCCGCAAGTTATTCATGTTCTTCAGGATGTTGATGCCGGACAAGCCTTTTATCAACGTCATGAGTGTAATAGTGTTTATCACATGGATATATTTCATCAGCAGGCGCTTATTGATCACCGGCTGATTGCGGCTTCTCTAAAGAAGGCGGTTGATGCTTATAATTTTCAGTTTTCCGTCAATAATTTGGTTTATGCTGAGAAAGCCAGTGATGGAATAAATGCTGATTATATCGATATTCAGACAGGCACTGGTGGTGGCCGAATTACCGGTGCGTTGAACTATGGCAAAAAAAAGTCATTACGGCGGGCACATGAAAATCATGTGCATCTTGTTTTGATGCTACAGCCACAGCATTTGGCGTTCTTATTTTTTGCTGTCTTAGCCGTAGAGGCCATTATCTTGCAGGGGAATTATGAATTGCGCCGCAATGAGAAGATTCTAAACCTGAAGGGAAAAGAAGAAGGAAAGCCTGACTTAACCAACTATACTGATTATACTGATTCCTTCATGCAACAAAAAAATAGCCAGCAGAAAATGTCCTCGGATACTAAACAACAAAGATGTTTGAAGGATTCGCTGGAATTGACCGATGATTTTGATACAATTGGTGATGTCAAAGAATTTTTAAATAAAGTAAGTTCGAACAGTAGTAAAAAACTCATGCACGATTTGGACCAAAATGGAGATGGACAGCGGACTTTAGAGCGGCTCAAGGCGATGGAAATCGTTGAAGCCAGTTCTAATTGTATACAGCTGACCCAATATGGAAGAGAACTACAGGAGTTTTTAAATAACAACTTTTTAGAAGTCGAAGCTCATTTGCGGCATTCGTTCCGGGTTGCTAAGCCATTTGTGAAGCAAGTAGGGAAAAACAGAATCATGAAACGAAATTATCAGTGGCAATCGGGGTATGCCGTAAATCACAATCAGGACCAAAGTGCTAAGCAAGAATTGGCAATAGCAGAAACCGTCCATGCTGCGGCATGCCGTATGATTACAGAGAATCAGTCAAGATTTCATATCCTTCATGATGATTTTCGCTATTTAACTCGCGAAAAAGTAACCAAGGCTGAGATCTGCTTGTTAATTGATGCAAGTGCCAGTATGGCAGGCCCACGAATCAGAGCAGCAAAATTTGTTGTGAGACATTTATTATTAACGACACCTGATCGGATTAGCGTAGTGACTTTTCAAGAAAATTTTTCAAAAATATTGGTTCCACTGACGCGCGATTATGGTGAGGTAGAACGTTGCTTGCGGACAATAAAACCTGCTGGAGCAACACCGTTGGCTTTAGGGCTAAAAACATGTTTAGCTTATTTAGAAACAACCAGAACCTACAATCCGTTAATATTGTTGATTACAGACGGTATGCCTACTTTGGCGGATCATACCCGTGATCCGGTTGCAGATGCGTTTATAGCGGCGCAGGAAATTAAAAGTTGCGGCTACACTTTTTCTTGCATCGGCCTGAAGCCGCATCATAATTATCTGAAACAGTTAGCCGATTATGCCGGGGGAACAGCCTATATCTTGGAAGAACTGGAGAAGCAGGTTATGGCCCAGGTTGCCTGGGAAGAATGTAAAAAATGCTTATAAAGAAGAGATATTAGTTCATAAAAGGACTAATATCTCTTTAATTTTGCGAAATAAGAGGAATCTTGTATTCTTTTCGAGAATACCAAATGATTATGTTGATATTTTAAGCTATCTTGTACGGCATTGCCTGCTATTAGCGTTTTTTTATATACGGAGGGAATATGACCAAACCACGTAAGTTATGGCGGTTTTATCCAAGCAAGCAAGATGTGACAAAACAGATTGCCACTACTTTTAATATTTCGGAAATCATAGCACAAATTCTTGTTAATCGTGGTATTGTTCAGCTTAATCAAGCGCAGGAATTTCTATATGGAGAGTTGCAGAATGTTGGCAACCCTTTTTTATTAAAAGACATGGATAAGGCTATTGAACGAATTACAAAAGCCATCCAGACCCATGAAAGAATTGTTATCTATGGTGATTATGATGTTGACGGAATTACTGCGACTGTACTTATGTTCAAGATTTTAAAACAGCTTGGTGCCAAAAACATTGATTATTATATACCAGATCGGCAAAATGAAGGCTATGGATTAAATCGCGACGCATTGGAAAGTTTAATTGAGGCAGGAACAAATCTCGTTATTTCCGTAGACTGCGGGATCAGTGCAGTTCAGGAGATCGAAGGCATTAAAAACAAACTGGATGTTATCATCACCGATCATCATGAACCGCCTAGTAATTTGCCGGCGGCGTTTGCGATTATTAATCCAAAGCAGGAGAGTTGTGGTTATCCGGATAAGCAGCTATCCGGTGTCGGAGTCGCTTTCAAGGTATGTCAGGCTTTGTGGAAAAAACTGAAATGCATGGAACTAACCAGCTATCTTGATCTTGTTGCTGTTGGTACCATTGCTGATATTGTAACATTAACCCATGAAAATAGAATACTCGTCAAGTATGGACTTAAAGAATTACAAAGCACTGAAAATATAGGCTTGCGAGCTCTTTTACACAGCTGCGGTCTGAAAGCTAGCGAAGTTGATGCCGGCAAAGTGGGATATGTTCTAGCGCCGCGTCTTAATGCAACCGGCCGGCTTGTTCAAGCCTCGCTGGCTGTCGAACTCTTAACAACTGAGGACTCCGGACGGGCTGCTGAGTTGGCCGAGCGACTGGAATATGAAAATACACAGCGTCAACAGGTAGAAAAGGAAATCCTGGAGAAGGCAGAAGCGCAACTGCAACATATCGACATTATGAAAGAAAAAGTGCTAGTGCTGGCTGGTGAGAATTGGCATCCCGGCGTCATTGGCATTGTTGCTTCCCGTCTGGTTGACCGGTATTACCGGCCTACTATTGTTATCAGTCTTAAGGACGGTATCGGGAAGGGATCCTGCCGCAGTATAAGAGGATTCAATATTTATGAAGCATTACACGCCTGTGGCAATTTGCTGCTGCAGTTTGGCGGTCATAGTCAGGCGGCCGGACTCAGTATTTCAGTTCAACAGGTTAGCCAATTGAAAGAAAGATTGGAGCGAATAGCAGGAGAATGGCTGAATCCAGAAGATTATGTACCAATTTTAAATATTGATGCCATTGTTGGGTTGGAAGAAATCAAAACAGGCTTTATTGAGCAACTTGCTTGTTTGGCTCCTTTTGGCATGGGAAATCCAAGCCCGGTGTTTGCCTGTGAAAATGTTACTTTATCAGAGACAAAGGCAATAGGAAATAATGGCCGCCATCTTAAGTTTAAAGTTATCCAAAAAAAACACCGGGAAAATGGTATTGCCTGGGAGATGGGAGAACTTGCAGACCGGTTGCAGGGAAATCATCCTGTCGATATTGCTTTCCAACCTGAATATAATATTTGGAACGGGCAGTGCAATCTTCAGCTAAAAACTCATGATATTCGCCAAACTGAAAAAAACTTATCGGAGCTTGATAAACTTTACTTAGCGGATCATACAGAGGGTGCGGCGAAAAATATTTTACAGGCAGAACGTTTCTTTACGAAAATTGTGGGAGTAACCTTTGACAATCGCCAAGAACTTATTCCCAAATTGACGCCGGGGCAGACACTTTGTCTCCATCGTGAACCTTGTAATCGTTATGATGTCAATGCGATTAAACTTGAAACTGATTCCGGAGTGATCATCGGATATTTAAAAGCTGAACTGGCTAAAGTATTAGCACCTGCGATGGATGCGGGGCAACAATATTGTTGTAATATTACGGCTATTACTGGGGGAAATAATTGCCCATTTGGAGTAAATGTTTTAATATATAGAGAGTATTTGGAAAAGAAACAGGAATTGTTTCAGGAAAAAATGGTGGACGATGAGGTCATTCGGTCCACGCTATTAGGTAATCGTGAGTATCATCAGAGCCAAAAAGAAGTGCTAGATCAGTTAGCCTTGAGGCGAAATGTTTTGGCTATAATGGGAACAGGACGCGGCAAATCAGCAATTTTTCAAGCACATGCCGCTTTAATGGCACTGAGAGATAAGAAAATGACCATTATTTTATACCCGCTTAGAGCCTTGGTCAACGATCAGTACCTTCATTTAGCTAACAAAATGGGAAATTTAGGGATAAAGGTTTATAAAGGTAATGGGACATTATCAGCTGCGGACAGAGCTGCGCTCTTTTGCGCATTATACAAAGGTGAAGTGGATATTTTACTGACAACGCCGGAGTTTGCCGAGGCAAATTTAGAAGTTCTAACTTATCATGCTGAACGCATCGGTTTTTTTGTTGTCGATGAATGTCATCATATTAGCCATAGTGCCAAGCAACGGCCGATTTATCGTCGGCTTCATTCTATCATCAACAAATTGGAGCGTCCTTGTCTATTAGGGGTAACAGCGACAGCTGATACCGATACCGCCAAGACGATTCAGGATGTTCTTGGCGTTGAGAAAGTTATTATTGACAAAACTGTCCGTGAGAATCTTTCCTTAGCTGATTTTCGCAATCATGTTGATAAATTACAATATATTACGGATGTTGTGAGACGGCAAGAAAAGACCCTTATCTTTGTTAATAGCCGCAAAAAAGCTGTTGAGTTAGCCTGCCATTTACGCGAGCATTTACCAGAATTAGAGCAGCAAATTGGCTTCTATCATGCCGGATTAAGCAATGAGTGGCGTAGTAACGTGGAGAATTGGTTTAGACAAGGAATCCTTCATGTCGTCGTCGCCACCAGCGCATTTGGCGAAGGTGTCGATTTTTCTGATATCCGGCATGTCATTCAGTATCATTTGGCTTTTAACCTAACGACCTTTAATCAGCAATGCGGCCGAGCGGGCCGGGATGGCCTGCCCGCAACGATCCACCTGATCTTTGGCCATGATGATATTAAGCTTAATCAATTAATTCTGAAAGAAGCTGCGCCGGAACGCAAAACAATTGGCAGTATTTATTTAGTCCTAAAAAGGGAATACAGAAAATACGGTCTAGTGGATTTAACTAATAAACAGATTGCAGAACAAGTTTACGAAGATTATCATGAGTGTATCAGTGAACGTGGAGTCAGTACGGGTTTAAAAGTTTTAGAAGAACTTCACTTACTATGGCGCGAGACTAGCGGAAAGAAGAGAATCCTTTTTCTGAATCCTGAACCTGGTCATAAGCTTGATTTAGAGCAATCCGTATCGTACTATGAAGGGTTACTGGAAAAAACGGAATTTTCATTATTTGCCCACAGGATTATGAATGCTACGAGGGATGAAATTTTAACTTGTATTAATAGGCCGCTGTATCCTGAAGAAGAATTTTGATCGGAGGTCATCTAAGTGGACTTTAAAGAAAGAATAAGAGTCATTATGGATTTTCCAGAACAGGGAATTCGATTTAAAGACATAACAACATTACTGAAAGATGGAAATGCTTTTCATCAGGCAATTGATGCGATTGCCCAACCTTTTCAGGATCAAGAAATTGATTTGGTTGTTGGTCCCGAAGCCCGTGGATTTGTTGTGGGCGCACCTGTTGCCTATGCTTTAGGCGTAGGTTTTGTCCCTGTTAGAAAACCTGGAAAGCTTCCAGGAAAAACGTTGCACCATCAATACTCATTAGAATATGGGAAAGATGCGTTAGAGGTTCATTACGATGCCATTCTTCCTGGACAAAGAGTTCTCATTGTCGATGATTTGCTTGCAACCGGGGGAACAACTCAGGCCGTTATTCAAATGGTTGAAAACCTTGGGGGAGAAATTGCCGGGCTTGCATTTATGATCGAATTGACTTATCTTAACGGTAGAGAACTTTTAAATCATCATCAAATTTTTTCACTAATAAAATACTGATTTGAAATTGAAATGTAATTTAATGGGGTTGGTAGCTTGGGTAGTGATACGGCAGCGCGTATAAAAGAGATAATTGAACAAATTCAATCCTATCAACCGGATGCTCCGGTAGATCTTGTTGTAAAAGCTTATGAGTTTGCGCGTAATGCGCATACTGGACAACTGAGAGTTTCCGGTGAGGAATACATCATTCATCCATTAGGGGTCGCGCAAATCTTGGCCGATTTGCAAATTGATGCAGTGACAATCAGTGCGTCGCTTTTGCATGATGTGGTTGAGGATACGAATTACTCCTTAATTGAACTTGAAAAGCATTTTAGCAAGGAAATTGCTTTGCTGGTAGACGGGGTAACTAAGCTAAGCCGAATCGAATATAAATCTAAAGAAGAACAACAGTTAGAGAATTATCGGAAGATGTTTTTGGCTATGGCCAAAGATATTCGGGTAGTCCTGATTAAGTTGGCTGACCGGCTTCATAATATGAGAACACTCAAGCATATGCCTGAAGTGAAACAACGTAAAATTGCCCAGGAAACGCTGGAAATATTTGCTCCCTTAGCCCATAGACTAGGGATTTCTAATGTTAAATGGGAACTCGAAGACTTGGCTTTACGCTATTTGGAACCTGAAAAATATTATGAGTTAGTTGAGAAGGTCAAACAGAAACGCAAAGAACGAGAATTGCTCATTAATGAATCAATTCATAATCTTACTGAACGCTTAGCTTCAGTTGGCATTCAAGCAGATATTCAAGGCCGTCCTAAGCATTTTTATAGTATCTATAAGAAGATGCTGAAAGGGAATAAGGATTTAAGTGAAATTTATGATTTATCAGCAATAAGAATTTTAGTCGATAGTGTCAAAGATTGTTATGGAGCCTTAGGCATTGTTCATACGATGTGGAAGCCAATTCCCGGCCGATTTAAAGATTATATTGCCATGCCAAAGTCAAATATGTATCAATCGCTGCATACAACGGTGATTGGGACGCAGGGGCAGCCTTTAGAAATACAAATTAGGACTTGGACGATGCATCAAGTATCGGAATATGGCATTGCTGCCCATTGGCGTTATAAAGAAGGCGGTAAAGGGGCAGACAAAGAGTTTGATCAAAAATTGTCCTGGTTGCGGCAGTTGCTGGAATGGCAGCAAGAGCTTCGTGATCCGCGCGAATTTATGGAAGCCTTAAAATTGGATGTTTTTGCTGATGAAGTGTTTGTTTTTACCCCGAAAGGGGATGTTATTGATCTTCCGACCGGATCAATCCCCATCGATTTTGCTTACCGAATCCATACAGATGTCGGGCATCGCTGCGTAGGGGCAAAAGTCAATGGGAAAATTGTACCGTTGGAATATAAGCTTGTGAATGGCGATATTGTTGAAATCATTACAAGCAAGCAAAATAATGGTCCGAGTCGCGACTGGTTAAACATTGTAGGCTCATCAGAAACTCGCAATAAAATCAGGCAGTGGTTTAAAAAAGAAAAACGCGAAGAAAATGTTGCCAAAGGCCGCGAATTAATTGAGAAAGAAAGTAAAAAGTTAGGCTATGACTGGAAAGAATTAACGAAAGGTGATCGTCTGCTTGAAGTTGCCAAGAAACTGAATATTCTTAACGAAGACGACTTGCTGGCGGCACTCGGTTTTGGCGGGGTCACGCTTCATGGTGTTATGACCAAGTTAATCGAGTTTCATAAGAAAGAAGTAAGGAGTACGACTCCGCCGGATATTTCTCAGCTTTTGGCTGGCTTAAAACCTAAAAACACCAAGAAAAAATCAAGTCATGGCATTTTAGTCGAAGGTGAGTCCGGCTTAATGGTCCGTTTAGCCAGGTGCTGCAACCCAATACCAGGCGATGCCATTGTCGGCTATATTACTAGAGGTCGGGGAGTATCGGTTCACCGGGTGGATTGTCCTAATATTTTAAATCAGCCGGATGAGTACGAGCGCATGATTGATGTGAATTGGGATATTAATACTGAAAATCTATACAAAGTCACGATCGAGATTTCTTGTATGGATCGGGCGGGTATACTATCGGAATTGATGATGATTCCATCTGAAACCAAAATTAATATCAGTTCAATTAATGCCAGAACGCATAAAAATAAAACAGCAACCATTATGATGATTTTGGATATTGGCAATTCAAGTCAATTAGAGAATATTATGACGAAACTGCGTAGGGTTAAAGATGTTTACAGTGTATACCGCAGTATACCCAATATGGGGATAGCCGGTTCCAATTAAACCAATCAAAAGGCCAGCCAGGGAGGAATAAGGATGAAAATAGTTAAAATGGAAGTGGGGCACCTTGGCACAAATTGCTATATCGTGATTTGTCCTGAGACGAAACAGACGGCCATCATCGATCCCGGTGGCAACGCCGAGGAAATTATTGCATACTTAAATCGTGAGCAGTGCCAACCTGTTTGTATTGTGAATACGCATGGTCATGCTGATCATATTGCTGCCAATAACAAAGTGAAGCAGGCAACAGGTGCACCGGTTATGATTCATGAGGCTGATGCCGTCATGTTAACCAGTTCAAATCTAAATCTTTCAGCCTTTATTGGAGCGGGCTTTGTTTCAGAGCCAGCAGACCGGATATTAAAGGACCAGGATATCATTCAGGTCGGTACTTTGCAATTTCTCGTTTTGCATACACCTGGGCATACACCAGGAGGCATCTGCCTCTATTCTGTGGGAACACTCTTTAGTGGGGATACATTATTTCAACAATCTGTAGGCAGAACGGATTTCCCAGGCGGTTCTATGGGTAAACTAGTCAGTAGTATCAAAGACAAATTGTTTGTTTTGCCGCCGGAAACAAAAATTTTTCCAGGACATGGTCCGGAAACTACGATTGCTTGGGAGCTTTCAAATAATCCGTTTATTTAGAATGCATAGGGGGAATCATGTTGAAATCCATGACTGCTTGGCTGAAACTCCTGGTAATATTAACAGGTGTTTATCTTTTGAGTCGGGTCACCCCTATTTTTTTACCTGTCATTATTTCAATTATATTAACTTTTATTTTAAACCCTATGGTTAACCTTTTATCTCAGCAACGGCTTTGGCCTGTCCGGAGGAAGATGGGCCGAGGTTTTGCTGTTATCATAGCGTTTATTTTGACCGCTGTTGTCACAGCAGTTGTTATGAGTTTTATTTTGGTACCGTTTATGAACGAATTTAATAATCTTGTTCATAATTTTCCGACGTTGGTAAGAAGATTTCAAAGACTGGCCGTTTCTATTCAAAGTCAAGCTAATTTTATTGCTCTAGCCAACTATTTGCCTAGTATTATCGATCAAGCCATGTCCAGTATTGCCTCCTTTTCACTTGATCTTGCCAAAAGAATTGTTAATTCCGTTTTTAGTCTTGCTTCCAGCATTATCGAACTTGTTATCGTACCTGTTCTATCTTATTATTTTTTGAAAGACTGGCAAATTATAAAAGAAAATACGATTCTGCTGTTTTCCTATAACTCGCGGACAAGGGTCCGCAGTATTATCGAAGAAATAGGAACTGTAGTAAGCGGCTATATTCGGGGGCAATTTATCGTCAGCTTGATCGTGGGATTTTTGGTTTTTTGCGGAATGTACAGTTTTGGTGTGGAATACCCCCTGGTTTTAGGCTTATTAGCAGGAATCACCGAAGCCATTCCGATCATTGGACCGATTATTGGTGCAATACCTGCTGTTTTGCTTGCTTACACGGTCGAGCCTTTATTAGCTTTAAAAATTATTGTTTTTTATTTTCTGGTGCAACAGTTTGAAAACCACATTATTGTCCCGAATATTATGGGGCAAGCTATTGATTTACACCCGATAACAGTCATTTTAAGTTTATTAATCGGTGGCCAATTGTTTGGCATTGCAGGAATGATTTTGGCGGTGCCACTATCGGCAATACTGAAGGTACTTCTAAAACATCTCTGGGAACCAGAGGAAAGATAGGTGATTAAGATGTCCATTAATATGGGTGATTTAAAGCAACGGTTTCAGGAAAGGCAATATAAGCTTACTCCTCAGCGGCAAATTGTATTACAGGCTTTTGTTGATAATCCTGGCAAGCATTTAAGTGCAGAAGATGTCCATAATATTGTTCGTCAGCAATCCTCGGAAATTGGATTAGCTACCGTTTATCGTACCTTAGAATTATTAAGCGATATGGATGTACTCCAAAAGATGGATTTTGGCGATGGCCGCAGCCGTTATGAAATTAATGAAGCAAATTCCGAGCACCATCACCATCATTTGATTTGCCTAAGTTGTGGCAAGGTTAAAGAATTTGAAGATGATTTGCTGGAAACGCTGGAAAATGTAATTGCCCGTAAAAGTAATTTTAAAATAGTAGATCATCAAGTCAAGTTCTATGGATATTGTCAGGAATGCCAGAGCTCTCGTGAAAGTTGATTATTTTTGTTTGACTGACGGTGAAGAGCCGGTCCTTACAGCCATTAAACAGGTTATGGAATTATTTGGCGTTAAGCCGCAAAATCCATTAATTAGCTCGGCGATGGTTCCGGCTGAAGATACCGTATTGATTAAAAATTGTCTGGAAATTTGCCCTGAGGGAAGGATAACGGTTAAGACGACAATATTTTTTAACGAGCTCAGTGGTACGATGGCTTCAATGATTTTTTGTCAGGCTGCCGAGGCTAGTGAAGATAAGCTTTCCGTTATTCAGCGATTAATAAAGCTAAATGTGCTTAGTGCTATGCGCAAACTTTGTAATCCTGATGCTGCTCCTTGGGGAATATTGCGCGGCATAAGACCTACAAAAATTATTCACCGGTTCTTGGATAAAGGATTGCACGGTGAAGCTGCCATGAAAAAACTGGAAAATGATTATGGTGTAGATCATGAGAAAGCGACATTAATTACGGATATTGCTTTAAGACAACGAAAGTTTTTGCTTTCACCGGAGCAAATTAAACGAACCGTCAGTGTGTACATTGGCATCCCGTATTGCCCGTCAAAGTGCTTGTATTGTTCTTTTCCTGCTTATATTTTACCAGGGCAGCAACAAGTAAATTTGTTTTTGCAGTCTTTGCAAAGAGAAATCAATGCTGTTGCTGCCATGATTCGGCACTATCATTTAACTGTTCAAAGTGTTTATGTCGGTGGTGGAACACCGACTAGTCTTCATTCTGCTCAATTTTCAGAGCTGTTGTCCTTGATTCAACAAAGCTTTGTAATGGCAGAGACTGAAGAGTTTACGGTTGAAGCAGGCCGACCAGACAGTGTCGATCAAGATAAAATTGCCGCGATGTGCAAGCTGGGGGTTACTCGTGTGAGTGTTAACCCTCAGAGTATGCAGGAAAAAACTTTAAAACTTATTGGACGAAAGCATACTACCCGCGATATAATAAATTTATTCCAAAAAATCCGGCATACTGGAATTCCTGTTATCAATATGGATGTTATTGTAGGTCTGCCCGGGGAAGACGAAAAAGTCATGATGAATACCATGGAACAAATTAGCGAATTAAACCCGGATAACTTAACTATACATACGCTGGCATTAAAAAAAGGCTCGCTGTTGAAATCGAATCTGGTTGATTATAAACTGCCTGATGAACACACTACGCAGCAGATGCTTGAAGTTGCCACTGCTTTTGCAAGTAAAATGCAAATGAAACCGTATTATTTGTATCGGCAAAAATATATGAAGGGCAATTTAGAGAATGTTGGCTATTCTAAACCTGGAGCAGAGTGTTTATATAATATTCAGATGATGGAAGAACGGCAGACTATTTTTGGTATTGGACCTGCTGCAACAACGAAAGTCATTCAGACAACAGACTGGTCGCTGAAAAATATTTTTAATGCTAAAGACATCAGTACTTATAGTCATAAGATTGATGATACGAATCAGAGATGTTGCCAGTTACTAGCAGAGTCGCTTGCACAATAAGGAGGAATTTTGCTTTATGTTAACTACGGGCCCGCGTGGGACCAAAGATATATTGCCTGATACCAGTGGGTTCTGGCAATATGTTGAAAAGAAGGCCAGAGAGGTTTGTAATCTATTCGGCTATCGGGAGATTCGAACTCCTATTTTTGAGCATACTGAATTGTTTCTGCGGGGAATTGGTGAAACAACCGATATCGTGGAAAAAGAAATGTATACATTTAGTGACCGCGGCGGACGCAGCATAACATTGCGCCCTGAGAATACAGCAGCTGTGGTCCGGGCCTTTTTGGAGCATAAGCTTTATGCCGATACACCGCCGGCTAAATTGTTTTATATTGGTCCAATGTTTCGTTATGACCGTCCGCAAGCCGGAAGATACCGTCAGTTCCATCAATTTGGTATTGAAGCTATTGGTGCTAAAGGACCGGCTATTGATGCCGAGATTATTATACTAGCAACACAATTTTTACGGAGTTTGGGATTAAATGAATTGGTACTCCAGTTAAACTCCGTTGGATGTCCTGAATGCCGGCCTAAATATCGATCTGTTCTGCAGGAGTTTTTGCGTGACAAGCTTTCAAACTTGTGTAAAGATTGCCAATCCCGTTTTGATCGCAACCCAATGCGCATTTTGGACTGCAAGCAGGCAGAATGTACCAGTTTAACTCAAGGTGCACCCCAAATGGTGGACTGTCTGTGCGACGAATGTAATCAACATTTTACGCAACTTAAAACCTTGCTAACGGCGGGGAATATTGAATTTAAGTTAAATCCGCGGTTAGTACGTGGCCTGGATTATTACACGAAAACTGCTTTTGAAATTCAGTACGCTCCACTGGGGTCGCAAAGTGCTGTTTGCGGTGGTGGAAGATATGATGGTTTGATTGCCGAATGCGGAGGCCAGCCGACACCTGGCATTGGTTTTGCAATCGGGATGGAGCGTGTATTATTAGCGCTTGAAAAACAAAATTTACTTCCCGATGTTATGAATCAGTATGATGTTTTTGTTATTCCATTAGGTGAAAAGGCACAAGCGGCAGCCTTTAAAGTGCTTTGTGACTTAAGAAAGAGCGGTTATATTGCTGATATGGACTTTATGGACCGTAGTCTTAAAGCCCAGATGAAGCTTGCCAATAAGTTCTCGGCTCAATATGCAGTAATTATTGGTGATGACGAAGTTGCCACAAACAGTGCTGTTTTGAAGAATATGCAAACTGGTGAGCAGCAGCAGATTAATTTTGATGAATTATTGAAGAAGTTGGATACTGAGGTGAATGGTTAAACATGGATACATTAGCAGGATTAGAAAGAACACATTCTTGTGGTACAATAACCGGGCAGCAAGCTGAACAAGAGGTTGTTTTATGTGGTTGGGTGGCTAGAAGACGTGATCATGGCGGGTTAATTTTTGTGGATTTAAGAGATCGTTCTGGTTTGGTGCAAGTCGTATTTTCTTCAGAAATGGATAAAAACGCATTTAGTAAAGCGGAGTCTTTACGTACAGAATTTGTCATTGCTGTTCGAGGAACGGTTAAATTAAGAGCTGAAGAAACCGTCAACTTGAATATGCCGACAGGCCAGATTGAAGTTTATTGTGTAGAATTAAGGATTCTTAATAAAGCAAAAACTCCACCGTTTTATATTCAGGATAATATCGATGTTGATGAGACGCTGCGATTAAAATACCGCTATCTTGATTTACGTCGTCCGGAAATGCAGCGCAACTTGATGTTGAGGCATCGCGTAACAAAAGTCATGCGTGATTTTTTTGATCGGAATGGTTTTGTCGAAGTTGAAACTCCTATGTTAATGAAAAGCAGTCCTGAAGGAGCACGCGATTATCTGGTTCCTAGCCGGGTTAATCCAGGGAAATTTTTTGCTCTGCCACAATCTCCACAATTATTTAAACAAATACTAATGGTTGCCGGCATGGAGCGTTATTTCCAAATCGTCCGCTGCTTCCGTGATGAAGATCTACGGGCGGATCGTCAGCCTGAATTTACACAACTTGATATTGAAATGTCTTTTATTGACCGCGAAGAAATTCTCAATATGATGGAAGAAATGACAGTAGAGCTGTTTAGGGAATCCATCGGTGCAGAAGTTAAGAGACCCTTTTTGCGATTGAGCTATGAGGATGCGATGGATCGATATGGTTCTGATAAACCAGACCTTCGTTTTGATATGGAACTTTTTAATCTTTCTCAAGCCGTTAAGGGGTCGGACTTTAAAGTATTTGAATCAGTATTAGAAGCGGGTGGACAAGTTAAGGCGATTAATGTGAAAGGATATGCCAACATCCCACGCCGGGAATTAGATGGTTTAGTTGATTATGTGTCCATCTACGGTGCAAAAGGATTGGCTTGGATTTGCTATACGGCTGACGGAATCAAATCACCAATTGCAAAATTTTTCTCCAATGAAATTATGGACAACATTACAGCAGCAGCAAAGGCTGAAACCGGTGATTTAATCCTGATTATTGCCGATAAACCTAATGTTGTTGCCCAAGCATTAGGACAGCTCCGTCTTGAAATGGCCAAAAGGCTTAATTTGATTGACCCTGATAAGCTTTCTTTCTTATGGGTAGTTGATTTTCCAATGTTTGAATATGATGAAGAGGCTAAACGCTGGGTAGCGATGCATCATCCATTTACATCGCCTCGTGATGAGGATATTGAGTTTTTAGAAACCGAACCTGGCCGGATTAAAGCTAAAGCCTATGATATGGTTCTTAACGGAACTGAAATTGGCGGCGGTAGCATCAGAATTTACAATCGTGAGTTACAGGAGAGAGTGTTTCAGGCAATTGGGCTTACGGAAGAAGAAGCTAAGGCCAAATTTGGTTATTTATTGGATGCATTCGAATATGGAACTCCGCCACATGGTGGTATAGCCTTTGGCTTGGACCGCTTGGTGATGTTAATGGCTAAGCGCAATTCAATTCGTGATGTTATTGCCTTCCCTAAAACGCAAAGTGCTACGGATATCATGACTCAGGCACCTTCCGAAGTATCGCCGGAGCAGCTTAAAGAACTGCATATCAGGCCTGCGGCGATTGCGAAAAAGCAATAAAGATCAATCAACAAAGAGTTTTTTGTACTCTTTGTTGATTTTTATTTTCATGATAATATTTTAGGCTTTTGGAAAAATGTTCTATATAACCCTTGCTTGCAATTGCCTGATTTATCTGATAATATTGAATATGAAGATAGCAATCGGTTTTACCCTACTATGTGCGTGCAATGCCGATATGTTTTGAGCCAACACTTTAACATTGGGAGATCGGCTCTGTTTATGGCGAGTAGGCCCCAACAGGGAAACCCATGAGTAAACAGGAGATCACCCACCTGCCAGGGCAGGTTCAAAACAACGACAAAACGGCATAGCGGGGAATGTCGGGATTATCTTAAAAACACTAACTGAAAGTTAGTGTTTTTTTATTTGGCGTTCTCATAATTTAGAAAGAAAATATATCTGTTGTTTTATGAATCTTTGGCTTGGCAAAAAGATGACTTTCCTGTAGGATAAAAGTCATCAGCATGATAGTTGAGCAACGCTTCATGATGCGGAAACTATCGTAATTTGTAGCAAGAATGATCATTTTAAGGAGTATAGATGATGAGATTAGTGGATTTACGCAGTGATACGGTTACTCTGCCTACTTCACAAATGCGCCAGGCTATGTATCAGGCTGAAGTCGGCGATGATGTTTATGGGGAAGATTCAACCGTTATTCAGCTTGAAAATCTTGGTGCCGAAATGACCGGGAAGGAAGCGGCTTTATTTGTTCCCAGCGGAACAATGGGCAACCAACTTGCTGTTATGACCCATTGTCAAAGAGGAGATGAGGTGATTTGCGAAACAGATTCGCATATCTTCTTTTATGAAGTTGCCGGCTTAGCTTATTTGGCAGGCGTCCAAGCGCGGACATTGACTGGTAATAAAGGAATATTGTCAGCTGAAGCTATTGAGCAGGTTATTCGCCCGTCTGATATTCACCAACCGCGAACCGCTTTGATTTGCTTAGAAAATACCCATAACCGGGCAGGCGGTACCTGCTATCCAATAACGGATCTAAGAGCTATTCAAAGATTGGCCCAAAGCCGAGCTATTCCAATACATATTGACGGAGCCCGATTATTCAATGCAGCAATTGCCCAAAAAAAGAACGTAAAAGAATTGGCAAGTTATTGTGATACTGTAAGTTTATGCTTATCAAAAGGATTAGGAGCACCGATAGGGTCTTTGTTACTTGGATCAAAGACGTTTATAGTAAATGCGCGCCGTTACCGTAAACTATTAGGGGGAGGGATGAGACAAGCCGGGATTATCGCCGCTGCTGGCCTCATCAGTTTGACTCAGCAGGTCGACCGGCTTGAGCAAGATCATCTAAACGCCAAACAGCTGGCTAGTGCTCTTGCAAATCTTGGATTAATAATAGATTTGGACACGGTTCAAACGAATATTGTCTTATTTGATGTCTCCTCGGTAGGGATTCATGCACAGAACATGCTGGCTTCTTTACGGGAATTTGGTATAAAAGCCAATGCATTCGGTGAATATAAAATTCGTTTTGTGACTCATTACGGGATAACAAAACCAGATATTGAATATGTCATCAATGTACTGGCTAAGATTATAAAAGGGTGATTATATGGATCTATTTTCTTATGCGACTCAGGCCATTCTTGAAAATAACGCGCCACTGGCGACAAGAATGCGCCCTAAGGTTTTGTCCGATTATATTGGCCAGGAAGAAGTTACCGGACCAGGCAAATTTTTACGTCGTATGATTGATTCTGATAAAGTTCCTTCCATGATTCTCTTTGGCCCTCCAGGAACAGGCAAAACAACACTAGCAGAAATTATTGCCAGTACAACAAATAGCAGATTTGAGAAATTAAATGCTGTAGCTGCCGGAATTTCAGATGTTCGGAAAATTGTTGAAGCAGCTAAAGAAAGATTGAGACTTGAACAACGCAGAACTATTCTGTTTATCGACGAAATCCATCGATTTAATAAAAGTCAGCAGGATGTCCTACTGCCCTATGTTGAAGACGGAAGAATTATTCTAATTGGTGCAACAACCGAAAACCCCTATTTCTCAGTCAATTCTCCGTTACTTTCTCGGATGCGGGTAGTCAGGCTAAATCCGCTGGATCAACAGGCGGTAACGAAAATTTTAAAACGTGCTATTGAGGAGTGCGAGAGCGGCTTAGGCTCAATGAACTTATCTTCTGATGAGACAGTTTTTGAAACGATTTATATTGTAGCCAATGGGGATGCCAGGATTGCGCTCAATATCTTGGAGCAATGTGCCGTAATGGCTGAGCAAAGCACTGAAAAAAAAATAACTGTTGAAACAGTGCATGCTGTTGTTGGTGAACGCATGCAGCGGTATGACAAACAGGGCGATCAGCATTATGATGTCATATCGGCATTCATAAAAAGCATGCGTGGCTCTGATCCGGATGCCGCTATTCATTATTTGGCACGGATGCTGGCTGCCGGTGAAGATCTTAATTTTATTGCCCGGCGTATTGTGATTTGCGCTGCCGAAGATGTCGGTAATGCGGATCCTCAGGCGCTGATTATTGCTATGGCAGCAGCGAATGCTGCTCAATTTCTAGGACTGCCTGAAGCACGAATTCCATTAGCGCAAGCTGTTACGTATATTGCCAGTGCACCCAAGAGCAATGCGGCCTATATGGCGATTAATATGGCTCTGTCCGATATGAAACAAAAGGATTGTGGCAGTATTCCTGTGCATTTACGTGATGCAAGCTATCAAGGAGCAGGAAATTTTGGACATGGTAAGAACTACAGGTATCCGCATGATTATGATGGTCATTTTGTACAGCAAGATTATTTGCCTGAGCCACTGCAAAAAACGGTCTATTATCGGCCGACTTTAAATGGAAATGAAGCTCATATCCATGAACAATTGCGTAAATTATGGCCATCGCGAAATTAGTTGTTTTTGCCAGGCTATTCAAGCATAATCTGGTGATTCAAAACGAAAAATAAAGCGTAATATTATTTTTGACAATGCTAAAATTTTCTGCTATATTTATACTCAATAAAACCTATCATTTTACTCGGAAAAGCGGGAGAGATTTTATTGAAATTGTCAACAAAGGGACGATACGGGGTTGCAGCCATGTATGACTTGGCGCTGCATTATGGACAAGGGCCAATATCATTAAAGAGTGTTGCTCAGCGGCAGGGAATTTCAGAACATTATCTGGAACAGTTAATGGGGGTTTTGCGTAAAGCCGGTTATGTGAAGAGCCTGCGAGGTTCGCAAGGCGGGTATACATTGACAAAAGATCCCGCACAAATTACTGTCGGTGATATTATTACGATTATGGAAGGTCCTATTGCTCCTGTTGATTGTTTACTGACTGACGATATTGTTAACACTTACTGCGAACGAGCTGGAGCATGTGTAACACGAGGTGTATGGGCAAAGGTACGTGACAGTATCAATAACGTATTAAATTCAATATCTCTCGCAGATTTATGCCGTGAGGATAAACAACAAGGAGATGAATAGTAATGAAACGAATTTATTTCGACCACTCAGCTACCACAGCGGTTGATGCAGATGTAGCAAAACTAATGCTTGAGTATATGACTGAAAAGTTTGGAAACCCTTCGAGTATTCATTCTTTTGGTCGTGAAGTCCGTAAAGCGGTAGATGAGGCTCGCGGGCATGTTGCTGATCTGATTGGTGCCAATGCGAATGAAATCTTTTTTACCAGTGGCGGTACGGAAGCGGATAATATTGCTTTAAAAGGTGTTGCTTTTGCCAATCGTAAGAAAGGAAATCATATTATTACAACGGCGATTGAGCACCATGCTATTTTGCATACTTGTGAATATTTGGAGAAGCAAGGGTTTTCCATTACTTATTTACCTGTTGACGAGAATGCCCGGGTAAGAATTGAAGATGTTCGTAATGCGATTACGGATAAAACAATTCTAATCAGTGTGATGTTTGCCAATAATGAGGTGGGAACGCTTCAGCCAATCAAGGAGATTGGCGAGATTGCTAAGGAAAAGGGAATCTACTTCCATACGGATGCCGTTCAAGCGGTCGGTAGTTATCCGATTAATGTAAAAGAACTCAACATTGATTTATTAACTTTATCCGGTCATAAATTCCACGGGCCAAAAGGAATTGGTGCTTTGTACGCGCGCCGCGGAGTAAGACTTGAAGCTCAGCAACAAGGTGGTGGACAAGAACGCAGTATACGTCCAGGTACCGAAAATGTTCCGGGAATTATTGGGTTAGGCAAAGCTGCAGAAATAGCAAAGCGCGACCTGGAGAAGAAGATAGCGCATATTTCAGCTTTACGGGATAAACTGATGGCCGGGATTCAAGCCAAAATACCGGATATTAAATTAAATGGTCATCCAACGCTGCGGATGCCAGGGAATGTAAATTTTAGTTTTCGATTTGTTGAAGGCGAATCGCTGCTTTTGAATCTTGATTTGAAAGGGATCGCGGCTTCCAGTGGTTCAGCCTGTACTTCCGGCTCACTTGATCCCTCTCATGTTCTGCTGGCAATGGGACTGACCCATGAGGTTGCTCATGGATCATTGCGGATCAGTTTGGGCCGTGGTAATACAGAAGAAGAAATCGATTATTGCCTCACTGTTTTACCTGAAATCATTGAACGTTTACGCAGCATGTCTCCGCTAAGCAATTCGAGTACTATGGCTGAGAACAATCCATGCAGTCATTGTCATAAGCATTAATTGAGAGGGGAAGAATAGGTATGTATACTGAAAAAGTTATGGATCATTTCACTAACCCGCGCAATGTTGGTGAGATTAAAGAAGCCAGTGGCGTTGGCGAAGTCGGCAATGCAAAATGCGGCGATATTATGCGAATCTATTTGCAAGTTGAAGATAATATTATTAAAGATGTAAAATTTAAAACTTTCGGTTGTGGTGCAGCGATTGCAACAAGCAGTATGGTTACCGAACTCGTCAAAGGCAAGAATTTGGAAGAGGCTCTGCAGATTTCAAATCAAGCCGTTGCTGAAGCGCTTGGTGGCTTGCCACCGGCAAAAATGCATTGCTCCAACTTAGCTGCCGATGCACTGCATGAAGCAATTAAAGACTATATGAACAAAAAAGAAGGAAAGTGATTGGATCATGTGCGCTAAACCCAGAGTGGTTGTGGCCATGAGCGGAGGGGTGGACAGTTCTTTAACTGCCGCCCTTCTTGTACGTCAAGGCTACGATGTAATCGGTGTGACCATGCAAATATGGGATAATTCGAATCAAGAGAACGATTCGGAAAATCGCGGCTGTTGTTCGTTATCGGCAGTGGATGACGCCAGAAGAGTCGCAGAAAAAATTGGGATTCCTTATTATGTGTTAAATTTCCGGGATATGTTTCAGGAAACGGTTGTGAACTATTTTATTCATGAATATGCGCGGGGTCAAACCCCTAATCCCTGTATTGCTTGTAACCGCTATGTGAAATTTGAAGGGCTATTGCAGAAATCATTAGGATTAGGAGCCGAGTATGTAGCAACCGGCCATTATGCCCGCATTGAGTACGATAATGATCGGAAACGCTACCTTTTACGAAAGGGCCTTGATACCAGTAAAGATCAGTCTTATGCGCTCTATCATTTAAACCAAACGACATTGCGCCATTTTATGATGCCATTAGGTATCTATACAAAAGTTCAGACCAGAGCTATGGCTGCCGATATAGGACTATCTGTAGCGAATAAGCCTGACAGTCAAGAAATATGTTTTGTTCCCAATGACGATTATAAGAGCTTTTTGGAAGCGAAGGCTCCTAAGGCTTTAAAGCCAGGTAATATTGTTGATGTTCGCGGTACTGTATTAGGACGACATAAAGGCTTGCCTCTCTATACGGTAGGTCAGCGAAAAGGACTTGGAATTGCTGCTGGTAAACCCATGTATGTTGTTGCGCTTGACCGTGACACCAATACGGTTATTGTTGGTTCTAATGAAGATGTATTTGGGACTGAACTGATTGCCGAAGATCTTAATTTTATTACTATCGACCAATTATCTGATCCCCTTGTTGTTTTAGCAAAGGTTCGCTATAGTGCTCAAGAAAGCGAAGCGTTGGTTACGCCACTGGGTGATGGTCGGGTTCATGTTAAATTTAGCCAGCCGCAGCGTGCCATTACACCTGGTCAATCAGTTGTGTTTTATGAAGGGGATATTGTTGTTGGGGGCGGAATTATCACTCAGGCATTCAAGTAATGTCAAACTAATGGCTTATTTTCGAATAAAGGGTATCAGCGAACAGAATTTTATTTATAAAATGAATCAATTTGGGGCATAAATAATACTACAATCTGTTGGAGGCCTTATATGCAAAAAATTCGAGATATACTTGGCCTGCCAGTTCTGGAAACTCAAAATGGCATACAGATTGGCGAGGTACAAGAAGTGATCATTGATATCGATCAGGCAACTGTGCGTGGTATTATTGTTGCTAATGCAAATTGGTTTACGAGCGAACAAGGTATCAAATTTTCCGATTTATACAGCATAGGTCATGATGCTGTCATGGTCCGCAGTGCAGATGTTGTACAAGCAGTCAGTGAATTTATAATACCAGATTCTCGTGTTTATCATTTGAATGAACTCTTGGACAAACATATTTTTACTGAGACTGGTCTTCAGTTAGGCACATTGGTAGATCTTGGTTTTGAGCCTTTGACCGGTGAGATAAAAATTTATCATGTGTCTGATGGTGTACTGACTGATTTGCTGTATGGGCGAATGAGCCTACCATTGCCGCAAGCACAAATTGTTGGGCAGGATAAAGTCATCGTTCCTGAATCAATGGCCAAACTTCTTCATACCGAATCTGAGTTATCATAGTGTGAGGTGGAGCAAATGTTGACTTGTCCTGTATGTGGAGAGCGCGGCATTGGTAAAGTTGGAGTGGAACAATACTATTGTTGGGAATGTTGTGTTGAATTTGTTATGAAAGGCCAAGATGTTAAAGTTTATCATGTATTGGATGATGGAACCTTAACATTATATTCAGAGCAGCTTGAAGAGGCTGTTAGTTCTAATTAACCTGTCCCTTTGAGTACAAATAGTCAATGAAAAGGGGTGACCCATGATGCGCAGATTTTTACACGGCTTGCTTTGGGGTGGTGTGGTCGGAACCGTACTTGGTGCCATCATAGGCCCAATGGCAAAAATACAACAACCGCCGCGGAAAAAACCATTAGCAGAGCGCAGTGCTGAAGCAGTGCTCTCTAAAACTGAAGATCTTATGAAAGAGGCTCGTCGTGCACGGCGTCGTTTTATGAAAAAACTGGATTAGGATAAAGAAGGCCGATAAGGTCTTCTTTTTTTGCACAGAATATGACTAGGAACAGTTATAACTAAGTGATTTCGAGGTGCTTAAGTGGTATTAACAAAAAGACATGTTCGATTAGCCATCATTATTCTATCACTCATGGCCGGAGGATATTTTATTTGGCTGGTGCGCAACGGACTTTATCCGTTTATAATCGGGCTGTTTTTAGCCTATCTATTAAATCCAGCTGTTTGCTTTATAGAAAAAAAAGGAATAGGACGATTGTGGGCTATTGTATTAGTCTACTTGATTTTGTTTAGCATTCTGATTATTGGCGGTAGTCAATTTATTCCTTTGTTGGTTCATGAACTAGAAAGTTTTGGCAAAGATTTGCCGCAAATGGGCAATAAAGTGGAAGAGTTAATCCAAATGATTCAAGATCAATATAAAAATTCAGCCTTACCTTTTTCGATGCGAGTTGCCCTTGATCAAACTGTGATAAAAGTTGAAAATGAGGTGCAAATTTTTGTTAATGCAGTAGCTCAGGGAATTGTGAATATGCTAAGTCATATTATCGGCCTGGTTATCAGCCCTGTATTGGCTTTCTACTTATTGCATGATTGGTACCAGATTAAGGAACAGTTGCTATCTTTACTGCCTAGTCGTTGGCGGCCTGAGATCATATCGATATTTAGAGATATTAATAAGATTCTCAATGGGGTTATTCGCGGTCAGATACTCATTGCTGTTCTTGTTGGTATTTTAGTGAGTACCGGCTTGTACTTCTTAGATTTACGCTATGCATTATTGATTGGTATTTTGGCGGGGCTGCTGGATGTGATTCCTTATTTTGGTGCTGTGATTGGTGCCGCACCGGCCGTGATGATGGCCTTACTTTATTCACCGTGGCTGGCGATTAAAGTGATTGTGCTTTTCTTAATCGTTCATCAACTGGAAGGATGTATTATTCAGCCTAAAATCCTGGGTGAGAGTGTAGGACTCCATCCTCTATCGGTTATTTTTTTTGTGTTTATCGGTGGGGAATTAGGCGGACTTTTGGGAATGCTGATCGGAGTTCCCTTAGCGGCGATTGGTAAAGTCTGCATTCGCCATATGATTAAACTATTAGTATAATCGCCAATTATTGACATTCCAAGATAATTTATGTATAATGCTCAAAAGAATGGCCTAAACCTTAGTGGAGGTTGATAATATTGATTTACATGTCTGGAAACGAGTTACGCCAAAAATTTTTGCAATTTTTTGCCAGTAAAGATCACTTAATTTTACCTAGCTATTCATTAATTCCAGAAAATGATCCTACGTTATTAATGATTGGCGCCGGGATGGCTCCATTTAAACCTTTTTTTACAGGAAAATTGAAGCCGCCCCATCCACGAATTTCGACAAGCCAAAAATGTGTTAGAACCGGTGATATTGAAAACGTTGGACGGACTGCCCGGCATCATACCTTTTTTGAAATGCTCGGCAATTTTTCATTTGGTGATTATTTTAAACGGGAAGCCATTGCATGGGCTTGGGAATTTATTACGAAGCATTTGGAAATTCCTGTTGAAAAACTATGGGTTACGATTCATCCAACAGATGATGAGGCTTATGAAATATGGGAGAAGGAAATTGGAGTTTCACCGGACCGTATTGTCAAAATGGAGGACAACTTTTGGGAGATCGGCCCAGGACCTTGCGGACCCTGTTCTGAAATTTATGTTGATTTAGGTGCGGAGCGCGGCTGTAATTCTTCGGATTGTGCGATTGGCTGTGACTGTGACCGCTTCCTGGAGATTTGGAATCTTGTTTTTACCCAGTTTGATCGTGATGAAGAAGGCAATTATAAACCACTTGCCAAGAAGAATATTGATACTGGTGCCGGGTTGGAGAGGATCGCTTCAGTATTACAAAATAAAAAATCAAATTTTGAGACTGATTTATTATTTCCAATTATTGAATATGCGGCTGAAATTGCTAAAGTCACTTATGGCCAGTCAAGCAATACAGATATCTCTTTAAAAGTTATTGCTGACCATGCTCGCAGCATGACGGTGATGATTTCAGATGGTATATTGCCATCTAACGAAGGCAGAGGTTATGTTCTGCGGCGGATTATCCGTCGTGCTATTCGTCATGGACGATTATTGGGAATTGAAAAAAACTTTTTAGTGAATGCTGTAAATGTGGTTGTTGGTATTTTTGCTGAGGCTTATCCCGATTTGGTGGAAAAACAAGATTATATTAAGAAAGTTGTTCAGCAAGAAGAAGACAGGTTTCAAACAACGCTCGCGCAAGGCATTGAATTGCTGAATAAACTCATACAGGAATTAGTGCAGGAAAAGCAAATAGTCCTTTCAGGTACGTCTGCATTTAAATTATATGATACATTCGGTTTTCCTTGGGAATTAACAGCTGAAATTTTGTCCGAGCATGGCATGGAATTGGACAAAGCTGCTTTTGATCAGGCCATGAATGCGCAACGGGAGCGTGCCCGGGCCGCACGGCAAGAAAATCAGCGTGTTGCCGTTCCTGATCTTACCGGGTTAGTTACCGAACAGCTTTTTTATGACATCAACATGAAACAAGCCACGGTTGTACGCATGTGGAAAGACGGACAATTGGTCGATGAACTCCACGATGGGGATGAGGCAGCAGTGATCTTAAATGGCACGTCCTTTTATGCTGAAGGTGGCGGCCAAGTTGGGGACAGCGGCTGGATTGACGGACCGTTGGGGAAAATGGCGGTTACAACAGCTAAAAAATTGCCGAATGGAACGATCTATCATCTTGGTTACATTGAAGAAGGCACTTTGAAGGTTGGCGACTCTGTCAAACTGAATGCAGATCTGAATAGACGCAGTGCTACTGCCCGTAATCATACCGCAACACATTTACTGCATGCAGCATTGAAGGAAGTCTTAGGCACACATGTTAATCAGGCTGGTTCTTTTGTAGGACCTGACCGACTACGCTTTGACTTTTCACATTTCTCCCCCGTAACAGAAGAACAGCTTAAAGAAATTGAGCAATATGTGAATCAGGTTATTTTGCATGGCGTAGCGGTGGATATTCTGGAAACCAGTCAAGAAGAGGCCAAGAAAATGGGTGCAATGGCGCTGTTCGGTGAGAAATACGGGGATGTTGTCCGTGTTGTTTGCGTAGACGAGTGCAGCAAGGAACTTTGTGGCGGTATTCATGTTGGAAATACGGCAGAGATTGGCTTGTTCAAAATCATCAGTGAATCCGGAGTTGCTTCTGGTGTCAGACGCATTGAAGCTGTAACAGGCAATGGAGCCCTTCAATATCTAAATGACAGGGAAAGCATCTTAGGAGAAGCTGCGGGAATTATCAAAGCTCGTCCCGAGGAACTTGTTCATCGTTTGGAAAGTCTTCTAAATTATGTCAAGGAATTAGAAGGTAATTTACAAGCAACCAATACGAAGCTGGCAAAAATGGAAGTTCAGAAGTTGTTGGATTCTATTCAGGAAATCCATGGTGTTCAGGTTGTGACTGGAATTGTCAGTGCAAATGATTTAGATGTTTTGCGTGGAGCTGCCGATATGCTTCGTGATAAGCTGGTTTGCGGAGTTGTTGTTTTGGCTGCTACGGCTGCCAGCGATAAAGTTAATTTTGTTGCTATGGCAACTAAAGAAGCTGTTGCGAAAGGTATTCATGCCGGAAATATCGTAAAAGAAGCCGCTCGTATTGCAGGTGGCGGTGGCGGCGGACGTCCTGATATGGCTCAGGCTGGAGGTAAACAGCCTGCAATGACTCCAGAAGCTTTACAAGCTGCCTTTACAGTTATTACGAATCAAATTAAATAAATGTGTTAGCGGGCGTGAATATTTTCGATAAAGGGTAATCCTTGACTCAATTAAGGATGCATACTCTGATCCTTTAACTTTGGTATCACCCCTACATGATCATCCATTTTTCCGTTCATTGATTTTTATTCTTTGTTACGACAAAGGGTGGGCTGTAGCCCACCCTTTGGATATATTTTATTTAAACAGGAAAAATATAGTCCAAGTAGAATATAATGGTATAAAAGAGTTAATAATATGGTGGGAGGAGGATGCTCAATGCCCAACTTGGAAGAAACCATGATGTTCAGAGTTGACAATGAAGATACGAACGATGCGGCGGTTATTATTCGCAAAGTATGCCAGTCGTTGCAAGATAAAGGCTACAATCCTATTAATCAGCTGGTTGGTTATCTCTTGTCAGGTGATCCTACATACATTACCGGCCATAATAATGCTCGTGGGCTTATACGGAAACTCGAGCGTGATGAGCTTTTAGAAGAACTGGTGCGTGCTTATCTAAAAAAGAAGTAGAGTACTATTGCCCGGTTAAGCATGTGCAGATATTACGCTGGAAGAAGTATTCCCGCAGCAGGCTTAACCATTATTGAAAAAATACGATGTGTTTATATTTTGGAGGAAAAATGCGCATACTAGCACTTGATGTCGGGGATAAAACAATAGGGGTTGCGGTAAGTGATGAATTATTGTTTACTGCGCAAGGCATTGAAGTGATACGACGCACTACATTAGAAAAGGACTTTGCCAGGCTAAAGCAATTGATTGACGAATACTCTGTTACAACAGTCATCGTTGGCTTACCCAAAAACATGAATGGAACAATTGGACCTCGCGGGGAGCTGGTTCAACAGTTTGCCGCAGAACTGACCAAAGCGATTTCTCATATCGAACTGAAATACTGGGATGAGCGTCTGTCAACCGTGGCAGCGGAAAAATCACTAATTGCAGCCGATGTTAGCAGAGCCAAACGTCGAAAAGTAATTGATAAAATGGCTGCTGTTTTTATTTTACAGGGGTATCTCGATAGCTTACCAAACCAATAACTTCCTTGACAGTAAAAGTTTTCTAAGATAAAATTACAGTACAATAATGATGAGGTGAAAATGATGGCTGATAATGAAAAGGATAACATCGAGGAATTAGAAGAAGACCTTGTTGTTGTCATGACCGATGAAGAAGGCAATGAATACTACTACCGTGAAGAAATGATTATTCCTATTGGTGAAAAGCGGTATGCTATCTTAGTATCCATTGACGATGCAGAATGCGGTTGCGGATGCGAAGCAGGCCATGAAGAGGACGTATACATAGCCCGAATTGATGTGGATGAAAACGGCGAGGAAGTGTATGTAGATCCTACTGATGAAGAGTTTGATCAGGTTCGTGAGGCTTATGAAGAATTAATGGAAGATGAGGATGAAGCCGAATAGGCTTCATTTTTTTTGTCTTTTTGTGTATAATAGAGAAACGAAATTAACACATTATTGTCAACATTTGACTAAGCTTTAGCAAGAGAGGTGAAAATATGCTTATGGTTTCGCGTAAACTTGGTACAAAGTGGTTTTTGTTGCTCGGAATCCTAGTAATATTCTTCGGTAGTTTAGTTTATGGTTTAGCGAAACCTGTAAAGCCAACAACTAAGGATATTGCCTATGTTTCGATTAAGCCCGGCATGACGGCGGATACAATCGGAAATCTTCTATATGAACGGAATCTCATCGAAAACGTCTTTGTCTTCCGTATTATTGCGAAAATTCACGGATTGGATAATACGTTAAAAGCTGGAGACTATAGTTTCACACGGGATATGTCTGTCATGCAGATTGTTGATAAATTAGCAAGAGGCGAAATTACCCAAAGGCAAATCACTATCCCGGAAGGTTATACAGTTGACCAGATTGTCTTATTGTTCAAAGAAAAGCAAATTGGAGATCCTGTTAAGTTTAAGGAACTGGCACGGAGTTTTATCCCATATTCGTATATGGCTGCCAATGCTGCAACCGTTTATCCGGTGGAGGGTTATATTTTTCCGGATACTTATGATATTGGGAGTGGTGCGACAGAAGAAGAAATTCTGGCGCTGATGGTTAATGAATTTGATAAAAGATTCAATGCTGAAATGAAACAACAGGCCAATCAGTTAGGGCTTTCTATTCGCGATGTCGTTACGTTGGCGTCTTTAGTGGAAAAGGAGGCTCGTATCGACAGTGACCGGCCTATTATTGCCGGAGTCTTTCTAAATCGATTGAAAAATAATATGCCGTTACAATCTTGTGCGACCATACAATATATTTTGGGTTACCCGAAGCCGGAGCTTACTATTCAGGATACGGAAATTGACTCGGCCTATAATACCTATCAACATAGCGGACTTCCCCCCGGGCCAATTGCTAATCCGGGTCTGGCTTCGATTCAGGCTGTGCTTAATGCCGCTGATACAGACTATTTATATTTTGTGGCGGATAAAAAGGGACATCATCGTTTTAGCAAAACCTATGAAGAGCATTTATCCGCAATCGAGCAGGTGCAAAAAGAATGAAACTACCCATAACGCTATTTGAAGAAATGCAAGATTATGCGGCAAAATATCATGTGCCGATCATAAGCATGGAAGGGGCTGAACTGCTTGTCCGGACAGTGACAAACAGCAAGCCCCTGTCTATTCTGGAAATTGGCACCGCGATTGGCTATTCAACCTTGAAGATCGCTGAAAGCATGCCTGACGATGCTAAAATTGTCACAATTGAATTGGACCCTGAACGAGTTGAAACTGCCAGATTCTTTATTAAACAATCTGGTGCTGAAGACCGCATTCAACTTCTGACAGGCGATGCTGGCGGAATTCTTTCCAATCTCAATGAAATTTTTGATTTGGTATTTATTGATGCGGCCAAAGGACAATACCTTGACTACTTTAAAAAAATCGAAACAAAACTTTCCTACCGTGCTGTTGTGATTGCAGATAATGTCTTGTTTCGTGGCTATGTTGATTCCGATGCTGTACCGCCACGGCGGTATCGCACAATTGTTAAGCGGCTACGAGAATATCTCCAGTATGTATCAAATCATCCGCACTTTGAAACGAACTTGTTCAGAATTGGTGATGGAGTCGCTATTTCTTATCATAGGGGGACACAATGTGAATAAACCCGAGTTATTAGCTCCGGCCGGAAACCTTGAAAAACTAAAAATGGCTTTGCTTTATGGAGCTGATGCCGTTTTTATGGGCGGCAAGGCGTTTGGATTAAGAGCTTTTAGTGATAACTTCAGCGAGCAAGAACTTAAAGAGGGAATTGCTTTTGCCCATAGCTTACAAAAGAAGGCCTATATTACTGTTAATATTTTTCCGCATAATGAAGATTTGGTTGAACTGCCTGGCTATTTAACTTTTTTACGTGATGCAGGTGCTGATGCGTTGATTATTGCCGATTTAGGCGTATACCGGATGGCGCGTGCAATAGTTCCCGAACTGCCCCTTCATATTAGTACCCAAGCCAATAATACCAATTGGTCTTCTGTTTTATGCTGGCAGGAACTGGGGGCTCAGCGAGTGGTTTTGGCCAGAGAGTTGTCATTAACGAATATTGAATTGATTCGGCAGAAGGTGAGTGTAGAGCTTGAAGCTTTTGTGCATGGTGCGATGTGTATATCTTATTCCGGACGTTGTCTTATGAGTAATTACTTTACAGGTCGTGATGCAAACCGAGGGGAATGTGCACAACCCTGCCGTTGGAAATACCATATTGTGGAGGAAAAAAGACCGAATCAATTTATTCCTGTTTTGGAAGATGAGCGGGGCAGCTATATTTTTAACTCAAAAGATTTATGTTTGTTACCGCATATTCCTGAACTTATTAGTAGTGGAATCAATAGTTTTAAAATTGAGGGACGGATGAAAAGCGTACATTATGTAGCGACAGTCGTGAAAGCTTATCGGCAGGCTATTGATGCTTATTTTTCCCGCCCTAATGAGTTTGCTGTTCAATCCGAATGGATGGAAGAACTTAATAAAGTTTCACACCGCGAATACACGACCGGGTTTTATTTTAATAAAACCACGCAGGAAGATCAAATTTACGGATCATCGTCTTATAGCCAGACCCACGACTTTATCGGTTTGGTCAAATCATACGATGAGTCCACACAAACGGCACTTGTGGAACAGCGCAATAATATGAGGGTTGGACAAGAGATTGAGATTTTTCAACCCAATGGAGCAACTTTTTCTCAAGCCATTGAGGCGATGTTTGATATGGAGTCACAGTCAATTGCTGTCGCTCCTCATCCGCAGCAACTTATTCGTATGCCTATGAAACGACCGGTAGAAGCCTATTCGATGTTGAGAAGGAAGGCGGACTAGTATGGGGGAGGCTATTTATCTTCGGATTAACCCTAAACATGTTCATTATCTTAATAGAGTTATGGAAGGTTATGAATATCTGGGGATTGTCAGCACCGTTAATCGCAATGCTGGTATTGTCATCATTAGGACTACTGCAGATACGGTGAATGAAGTCCGTAATATTGTTGCTCATTTGGACATTCCTATTGAAGTTGTGCACGACGAAGAACTGAAAAATTTTATGTAAAGTTATTAAAATTGCCACAGGATGCCATACTATACCTAAGAGGTGACAGTATGGCATTTAATGTTGAGCGCATTTATAAGCTCATGTTATTCTTTGGATTCTTGGGCTTTTTGTTAATCATTAGATTGTTTTTTTTGCAAATTATTGATGGACCGATGTTAACCGTGCAAAGTTTAAGCGGCAGGGTACAAGAAGTCCCTATGGAAGTGGCCCGAGGCGAAATTGTTGATCGAAATGGTTATCCATTGACAAATACAGCCGAGCACTTTAGTGTCATTGTTTTCCCCAGTCAGATCAGGGATGTACAAGCAACGGCTGACAAAATTGCCAGTACACTTGGAATACCCCCAGAGCAATTTACTGCCAAAATTAGCAAAGATCAAAGAGCATTTAAGTTGAAATCTGATTTAGATGCTTTAACTGCTCAGAAAATCAACACATTAAATTTGGCTGGAATATTGGTGACAACCGAAAAAATGCGCTATGGTTATAATTCACTTGCCGCTCATATTACCGGCTATATTAATTTGGCCGATAATCGGGGTGTAAGCGGGATTGAAGCCATGTTTGATAATATTTTACGGGGAAATCAACCTGAATACGCGGCAGCATTGGTTGACGCAACTCAACAAATTATTCCGGGGTTAGGTTACAAAAAAATGCGATTGGATAATGGAGCTGGACCTAATAATGTTGTGTTGACCATTGATAGTCGTATTCAAAAAATTGTGGAGTCCGTTCTTGATAAACATACTCCTAAAGGAGCGGTCGTCATTATGAGACCGTCAACCGGTGAAATTTTGGCTATGGCATCGCGTCCAAACTTTGATGCAAATAATCTGGATCAGTATTTAGCCAGAGATGCTGCGCCATTGCTGAACCGGGCTATAGCGGCTTATCAACCCGGTTCGGTATTTAAGCTTGTAGTAGCTGCTGCTGCGCTGGAAAGTCATATGGTGCAGCCACAGGATGTTTTTTTTGATCATGGTTTTATCGATATTAATGGAATAAGGTTTAAGGGATGGGACTATGATCGTGGTCCCAGGGGGAAAATTAGCTTTCAGGATGCACTTGCTTATTCCAGCAATCCGGTCTTCATCGAAGTGGGTCAAAAGCTAGGTGCGGAAAAAATCGTTGAGTATGCTAAAAAATTGGGCTTTGGTCATAAAACTAAGCTGAATTTTGATGGAGAAGCAGATGGAAATCTGCCAGCTGTTGACAATATCTATCCTGGAGAATTAGCCAATCTTTCGATCGGACAAGGGGAATTTGAGGCTACCCCCGTTCAAATGGCGGCATTGGTATCAACCATTGTCAATGATGGTATTAAAGTTGAACCTTATATTATTAGTAAACTTACAAGCGCGGATGGTGTTGTGATAAAAAATTATTATCCTTCACGGGGAACGCGGGTTTTATCCAGGCAAACTGCTTTGCAAATGCGAGAGATGATGGCAAGCGTCACTCAATATGGAACTGGTCAGGCTGCCTATGTTGATGGTGTGGGTTCTGCCGGAAAAACTGGGTCAGCTGAAACTGGGCGGAAAGATCCGGAAGGAAAAGGGATTAGCCATGCTTGGTTTGCCGGCTATGCACCATTGCAACAACCACAATTTGCTGTTGTTGTATTTATTGAAGACGGGATGTCTGGTGGTGACGTTGCCGCACCGATATTTAGAGAAATTGTGACGGAAATTCTGCAAAATCAAAACAGTGAACCTGGTAAGCCGTATTAGGAATAAAAGGTGTGCGAATAATAATTGCGAAGGCAATTAACTGCTTCTAGGCAAATTATATAAATTGTGGTAAAATGTAAAAGTTATTACTTTCTGGTAAGGTTGTGGTGAATTTGGGAGTGAGTCAAAAGAGAGTTTTGATTATACATGGTCCTAACCTCAACTTGTTGGGTAAGCGTGAGCCAACTATTTATGGTGTGAAGACGTTGGAGGATATCAATGCCGATTTATGTGTACATGCTAGAAAAATAGCTGTACAATTAGAAATTGTCCAATCCAATCATGAAGGGATTATCGTTGATACGATTCAACAAGCGCAAGGGCAGTTTGATTTGATCATTATCAATGCAGCTGCTTTTACGCATTATAGTGTCGCCATTAGGGATGCATTGGCTGCCATTACAGTACCGGCAATTGAAGTTCATCTTTCCAATATTCATAAAAGAGAGGAATTCCGTCATAAATCGCTGATTGCGCCAGTTGTAATCGGGCAGATATGTGGTTTTGGCTCGATGAGCTATATTCTTGCTTTAGAGGCTGCGGCTACTATCTTACAGCAGGAGGCTTAAATGAATAATCGATTAATGAAGTTGCGCAATCTCCTTTGTGATCAGGGGTTAGATGCGGTGATTGTCAGTAAGCCTGAAAATCGGCGTTATTTTAGTGGGTTTACAGGCACATCGGGATATTTGCTGATCAGCCATACCAAGGCTCAACTTATAACGGATTTCCGGTATATCAACCAAGCTCAAACGCAGGCCGGTGATTTTGAAGTTGTCCGTCATGGCAGTAATCCTTGGGAGACAGCGGCAAAGATGGCTGCGGAACAAAAGTTAACGACTTTGGGTTTTGAGAGTGATTATATTACTTACGGTATTTATGATTCCTTGCAAAAAATCATCCAGAATGTTGACTTCAAACCGATTCTTCTTGATGGACTGAGAATGGTCAAAGACGACTCTGAGATCAGGTTAATCAAGACCGCTGTTGCGATTGCGGATGCGGCATTTTCTCATATTTTGTCCTTCTTACGCCCCGGAATCACGGAACTTGCTGTAGCGGCTCAATTAGAGTGCTTCATGCGACAACAGGGAGCAGAAAAAGCCGCCTTTGATACCATTGTTGCTTCCGGCAGCCGTGGAGCGTTACCGCATGGCGTGGCATCGGATAAACAAATCGAAATAGGCGATTTTGTTACAATGGATTTTGGTGCGGTTTATAAAGGATATCATTCTGATATTACAAGGACAGTTTGCATAGGTAAGCCATCGGAAAAGCAGCAAACTATTTATGAATTGGTTCTGAAGGCACAATCTTCGGGTTTGCGGGCTGTGCAAGCAGGCAAAATAGGCAAGGAAGTCGATCAAGCCGCAAGAAAAGTGATTGAAGATGCTGGCTACGGTGATTATTTTGGTCATGGACTTGGACACAGTCTTGGACTTGCTATTCATGAAACTCCCGCTCTGTCACCAGGAAACACCACAATTAAATTAGCTGAAGATATGCTGGTAACAGTTGAACCAGGGATATACTTACCCGAATGGGGCGGAGTGAGAATAGAAGACACCGTTAGGGTAACGGCTGCTCATTGTGAAATTCTAACAGCAAGCAACAAACAATTAATTGTAATTGATTAACCCATTTTGGGACATAAATTGGAGGTATAATAAATGATTTCTAGTAGTGATTTTCGTACCGGCTTAACCATTGAAATTGACAATGACGTATGGCAGATTGTAGATTTCCAGCATGTTAAACCGGGAAAAGGAGCAGCTTTTGTTCGTACAAAAATGAAAAATGTGCGTACCGGTGCTGTTGTTGAGCGTACTTTTAATCCTGGGGAAAAACTTCCAAAGGCACATATTGATAATCGCCAAATGCAGTATTTGTATGAAAATGATGGCATGTTTGTTTTTATGGACAACGAGTCTTATGAGCAATTGGAATTAAATTCAGACCAATTGGGAGATGCAAAAAAATTCCTGAAAGAAAATATGAACATTGGTGTTATGATGTTTCAGGGATCAATCATTGGCGTGGATCTTCCGAATTCGGTTGATCTTGAAGTTATTGAATGTGATCCAGGCGTGCGAGGCGATACTGCGACTGGAGCAACTAAAATGGCTAAGCTGGAAACCGGTTATTCTGTACGGGTACCGCTGTTTATTAACCAAGGAGATGTTCTGAGAATTGATACCCGTTCAGGGGACTATATCGAAAGAGCAAGAGATTAATACTATCGAGATCCGGTGAGTTCAATCATCGGATCTTTTTTTTGCCTGCTTTAATGATTCTCTTAAAGGAATCGGATGTGAGTCGAGTTTTTTTATAATATCAGCATATGATCTTAGTTTTATTGGGCATAATATCAATAGCTTGCGGATAAAGAAAAAAAGGGGTTGATGATAACATGACTAATCTTAAAGAACGAGTAGCTTATTTACAAGGTTTGACCAAAGGACTTAACGTAAGTGAGCAGTCTGCCGAAGGCAAAATTTTAGTAAACATAATTGATGTACTTGATGATATGGCCAATGATTTCCATAACATGATTATTGCACAGCAGGATTTGGAAAGCTATGTGGAGACCATTGATGAAGATCTCACCGATTTAGAAGAAGAGATCTATGAAGAAACATACAGCGATGAAGAAGTAGAGGATGATGACTATGTGGAAGTTCAGTGTCCTGCTTGTCATGAAGCCGTAACCTTCGAGTCGGATATCCTGGCGGAGGATGATGCCATTGAAGTGACTTGCCCTTACTGTGGTGGCATTGTTTATGATAATACGTTAGAATTTGATGATGATATGGATATTGAGTCCTCACGAGTTGACCAGTCCTTCCGACACGCCATCCATCCGGGGGTGTAAGGACTTCTTGCTCCGATTTACTCATCGTTCTGTTTAATTCTATGTGCATGTTATGTGTTCTAATGAATAAAAAAATCCCGTTTAAACGGGATTTTTTTATTGTATTTTTGCATAAAGTAATCGGGTTGACCATATCTATGTAAAGAAAGGTGGAGGAAAAATGAACCAGATCAGCCATACTTTGGAACAAGACATCTATCCGGTTTTAGCACCCAGACTTGTTGCTATAATGTGTTTACTGCCTAAATCAATAAAAAATGAATTGACAGAAATAAGACTGCGAATCAATCAGCCTGTTATCCTGGTTTTTAGCAATACCGACATCATGGTTACATCAGATGGACAAATAGCCAGTGAAGCAAAGCAAGCCTACATTTGTAGCCAGGAAGATCTTGCTCGTACGCTGCACTCCATCAGCCGTAACTCTTTATATGCTTTTGAGCAAGAGCTAAAACTGGGCTATATTACCATTCATGGCGGTCACCGTGTTGGCTTAGCTGGTCAGGTTTTAGTAGAAGGTCGTGAGATTAAAGCAATAAAAAATATTAGTTCATTGAATATTCGTATTGCCCGGCAAATCAAAGGCTGTGCAGATAAAATTATGCCCTACATTCTAGCAACGGATAGACTAGTGATGAGTACCCTGATTATCGCTCCACCACGCTGTGGGAAAACGACAATTTTGCGAGATATTGTTTATCAATTAAGCGGTGGGCATGCCTTACATAACTATCATGGCATACAGGTTGGAGTGGTTGATGAACGCTCGGAAATTGCTGCTTGCCGCAATGGGATTCCTACTGTTGATTTAGGCCCACGAGTTGATGTGTTAGACTGTTGTCCTAAGGCTGACGGTATTTTAATGCTGATCCGGTCTATGGCCCCCCGGGTTGTTGTCACTGATGAACTGGGGAGAAGTGAAGATGTCCTTGCTCTTAAAGAAGCCCTGAATGCCGGCATAGGGGTAATTGCCTCCATCCATGGCGGCAATGAAAAAGAAATTCTTCACCGGCCTTATATTGGCGAATTGATACAAAATAAATACTTTGATCGCTATGTCATTCTGGGCGACCGACCACAAATAGGAACTATTGAAGACATTATAGCAGTGAAAACCAATGAACTTCTGTATAGCAGGAAAAAAGGAGTAAAAATATGTGGCTAAAACTATTGGGAAGCGTTTGTGTGCTTGCGGCAGGAACTTATATTGGCTTTAAGCTGTCCTTACGGTGCAGCCAGCGACCACAGCATATACGTCAGTTGGTTAGTTGTATAGTTTCACTAAAATCCTATATTAATTATATCTCAATGCCTTTATCGGAGGCGCTGGTCAAGTCCACTCTAGGGACAGAGGGACCGGTAGCTATTTTCTTTAAAGAAATTGCCACCCTTTTAGAAAGCAATATTTGGATGAACCCCAAACAAGCGATTCTGCAAGTATTAGATAAGATGGAAGGGCAGTTGGCATTGGAAAGTACTGAAAAAGAAATTTTAGTGGTTCTCGGAGCTAACCTTGGGACAATGAACAGGGAAGAACAAAATAAATATCTGAGTATGATTCAGGAGCAGCTTGAAAAATTGGAGCAAGAAGCTGTAAGGACAAGGGATCTCAATACGAAGATGTATCGATACTTAGGGGTATGCGGAGGCCTGGTGATCGTTATTCTGCTGGCATAAATTTATACCATGTAATTTGGGAGGGGTGGAGAAATGGGGTTGGACATACTGTTTAAAATTGCCGGGGTTGGCATATTGGTTTCTGTTTTTCATACCGCACTAAAGCAGGCCGGGAAGGAAGATATGGCTCATTTATGTACGCTGGCAGGGTTTACACTTGTTCTTTTATGGGTTGTGCAGTTGTTAGGACGGCTTTTTGGAACCGTTCAAGACGTATTCAAGTTGTTATGAGAGGTGCACAGTAGTGGACATCATCCAAATCATCGGGCTGGGTTTTGTTGTTACTTTATTAATTTTAATTATTCGGCGAGAGCGGCCCGAGCTTGCTGTACAACTCAGTTTGACTTTGGCCACAATTATTTTTTTACTTATTCTTAACAAAGTTAATGTAGTTCTCAACTTATTTCGGGATTTAGCAGAAAAAGCCAATATCAGCCAAATGTATTTGAACACCATTCTGAAAATTATTGGCATTTCTTATATTACTGAATTTGGTGCACAGGTTTGCCGGGATGCCGGAGAGGGTGCTGTAGCCAGTAAAATTGAGTTTGCCGGGAAAGTATTGGTGATGGTTATGGCTATACCTATTATTGCTCTCGTTCTTGATACAATCGTGAGATTGATTCCGTAAGGTGGAATAAACAATGAGAATAATGCTAATGGCAGTCATCTTTACACTGATGATTTCAGCGAGTGCAGTTGCCGCATCCCAAGATGAGCTAAATCGTCAACTTTTTGAGCAATTGTCTACAGACCAAATTAATCAGTTTATAGAAAATATCAATTATGAGCTTCATGAGGATATTCCATTACTGAATGCAGATACAATCAAAGATATAGCTGGTAAAGGAATCAGTTCAAACTGGGATGCCTTATGGCAAAAATTAGCAGGACGTTTTATGAAAGAAATAGCAGCGAATACTCACTTAATGGGAAAACTTTTATTTTTGGCTGTTTTATGCGTATTGCTGCAAAACTTACAAAATTCATTTGAGCAGTCTGGAATTTCGGTATTGGCGTATAGTGTTTGCTTTATCTTTTTATCCGTAATTGCATTGACCGCATTCTATAATGCGATTACTTTAGCAAAAGACACTGTTGCTACTATGGTGAGCTTTATGGAAGCACTACTGCCGCTGATGATATCGTTGCTGGCCGGAGTAGGCGCTTTGACTTCTGCGGCACTTTTTACACCGCTGATGTTGTTTGTTGTTAGTGCTGTGAGTGTTATTGTAAAAAATATTGTTTTACCCCTGCTGCTTATTACCTCCGTATTGGACTGTGTGAATTATTTATCGGAAAAATATCGGCTTAGTAATTTAACAAGCTTATTTAAACAAACAGGAATGATCATTCTAGGTTTTACGCTGGTCGTGTTTATTGGTATTGTAACCGTTCAGGGTGTAGCCGGAGGGGTCGCCGATGGAATCACTTTGAGGACAGCTAAGTATGCCACATCAACCTTTGTGCCGGTTGTGGGGAAAATGTTTGCCGATACGGTGGAATTAGTGATGGGAGCCTCCTTATTACTTAAAAATGTAGTTGGAATATTTGGCGTCATTGTTGTAATGACCATTTGTGCCTTTCCACTGATCAAGCTGCTGTCCCTAGTGGCCATTATGAAGGTGACAGGGGCTCTGGTTCAACCAATGGGCGATGATCGAATGGGAAAGTGCCTTGATGCTATGGGGAATAATTTGTTACTGGTCTTTGCTGCTTTAATGACAGTCGTCCTCATGTTTTTCTTAGCGATTACCATGATTGTCGGTACTGGAAGTGCTGCCATGATGCTGCGATAAATGAAGTACTGTATGGATGGTGACACAGATGATTGAGGCTATTACAGGCTGGATAAAAAATATCGTTTTACTTGTTTTGTTTGCATCCTTTCTTGAACTATTGCTTCCAACCAGTAGCATGCAACGGTTTATCCGGGTGATTATCGGACTCTTTATTACCTTGGCGATTTTGAATCCTATCCTTGATATCATTCAGAATCGATGGAGTCCGGAGCAGATTCCGGCTCTTAGTACCAATACAGCCAATACGCAAAATGTGCTGAAGCAAGCTAACCAGGTTGCAGGTGATCGAGATCAGATGGCGCTGAATACCTATAAAAAAGAATTAGCACGTCAACTTAGAGCGACTATTACGGCTATTGAAGGTATTGCTGATGCCCAGGTTGCAGTAGAGTTAGAGGATACACAAGCTGGAAAGCTGACAGGCAAAGTCAAGTCCGTTACCGTTTATGTAAAACCAGGCATCAATAGTGACAGCAGGATGGTTGCACCAATTGTGATTGGGCAACAAAGTTCCAATGAGACAAGTGATTTAAAGCCCCAATTGAAGAGAAAAATTGCTAACACACTTTATGAGTTGTATCAAATTTCTAACGAGCAGCTCACAATAGCACGGTTACATTAATCATCAAGGGAGGTTTCGTGAATGAATGGTTTGGATGCTTTTGTAAATCAGGCGAAGAAGATTTGGCCTAATCAACTCATTAAGTCCGGAGTTCTCAATGCAAAAATGATTTGGCTGGGAATATTAGGAATTGCATTGCTTATTATTGGCGGATCATTTGATTATCAAGTTTTTAAAAAACCTGCGGAGGTTCCTAATGAGATACCTAAAGCCATTCAGGTCCAAAACCGTAGTTATGAAGAGACTCTGGAAGCAAAGTTAACGAACATGTTATCACAGGTTCGCGGAGCCGGAACCGTGGCAGTCAGTGTGACTCTGGAAAACAGCAGTACTCAAGAACATGCGAAAAACGTTACTAAAGAAACTCGAACCATCCAGGAAAAAGATACTGCCGGGGGGCTAAGAACAACGACAGAAACAAAAGAAAGTGAGCAAATTTTGTTAAGTAAGGATAATGGGGGCGACCGCCCGGTCATGGTTCGGGAGACGAAGCCGGATATAAAAGGTGTTTTAGTTGTTGCCGAAGGTGCTGCAGATTCAATGGTAAAAGCGAATTTAACCAAGGCAGTTGAGGCTGGGCTGGGACTACCACCGTATAAAATTACTGTATTACCACAAAGAAAGTGAGGTTAAAGACTATGATAGTCCTCTCATTAAAACGGTATCGAAAATCTTTGCTGGCTTTGACCGGACTTATTTTGGCGGGCGCAATCGGAGCCGCTTTCTTATGGTTAACGAACAGTCAGGAGCAAGCGAAAGCAGATCGATCTAATGCCATGCAGGTTACTAAATCAGTAGTTTCCAATGAACCGGTAGCGCCTGTTGTCAGTACAGACTTTTTTACGGAATATCGTCTTGAACGGGACAAAATGCGCAGTGAGCGATCCGACTTACTTCGCGAAGCCATTAAGACGGCAAAAAACGATGAAATAAGAAATAAAGCACAAGAAAGTGTTTTAAAAATGGTTCAGGAAAAGCAACGTGAATCGGAAATGGAGAGTCTGATTAAAGCAAGAGGATTTTCAGATGCCTTGGTATTTTATCGGGATAGCTCGGTTAGTGCTATTGTGAAAGCTCCCAGCCTATCGCGGGAAGAGGTTATCCAAGTGGCTGACGTAATTAGCAGAGTCTCTGGCGTTAAGCCGGAAGAAATCACAATAAGCTCAAAACCTTAAGCGGAATATCAACTGAGGGAGTGCCCTAAGGCTAAGGAACAAGCTGTTCTTTGGTCTTTTCTTGTGCAAATTTGTATAAATGGAAATTGTTTGATATAATGGTTGAAGTTATAAAACATTTAATCGTTAAATAAAATATTTTAACTATAGAAACGAGGGAGGGGTGAGCTTGGATAAAAGAATTGAGCGGGCAGAACATAATGATGTTGGCTCCATTCGGATTGCTGATGAGGTCGTTGGTATTATTGCCGGATTAGCTGCAACCGAAATTGCCGGTGTGGCTGGTATGAGCGGCGGCCTGGTGGGCGGTATTGCCGAAATGCTAGGCAAGAAAAATTTATCCAAAGGTGTAAAAGTTGAAGTCGGCGAACGAGAAGCGGCTGTTGATTTATATATTATTGTAGAATACGGTGTCCGGATTCCTGATGTTGCTTTGACGGTACAGGAAAACGTAAAAAGGGCAATTGAGTCGATGACCGGACTAGATGTTGTGGAAGTGAATATACACGTGCAGGGTGTTGGGTTTGGCCAGGAAGGAAAGGAAGAAGATATCCGTGTACGTTAGGAAGGTGTAGTTATGGGTATTATTGATCGCGTGATATTATCAATTTATACATTGTTACTAACAATGATATCTTTAGGCGTTATGTTACTTTCATTACGCCTCATTTCTTTGGATATTGTATGGACAAGCTTTTCTTATGTGTATGGACAATGGGAAGCAGGAGTCGTCAGCTTTCTATTCCTGTTGGTTAGTCTCAGATTATTGTGTGCCGGAATTGGGCCATCACGACGACGGGATACTATTATTCATCACACTGAAATGGGTGACATTCTTATTTCGTTGAGTGCAGTTGAAAATTTGGTTGAGAAAGTGACGCGTCATACACGTGGAGTCCGGGGGGCAAAAATTTTAGTTGCACACAAAGAGCCGAATGGCTTGCACATTGATATTCGGGCAGCTGTTAGCCCGGAGAGTAATGTGCCCGAAGTTTCCGCTGAGGTTCAGCAAAGGGTAAAAGAATATATAAAAAATACGGTTGGCGTTGAATTAGTTGACATAAACATTAGAGTGGAAAATATATCAAATGATTTTAAACCCAAACAGCGGGTAAAGTAGAAAATGCATGGATTTTTACCAATTTAGCAAAATAAAGAGGTGAGGCAGTATGGATGTTAAGCTGTTTGAAGAATTATGGCAGCAGCATAGCGGGAAAATATCGGGCGTGATTATTGGGCTGATTGTTGGGATGTTAATCATAGCTTTTGGTTTTTTTCGGACCTTATTTATTTTGTTATGTGCTGTTATTGGGTATATTATTGGTAAGCGTATTGATGAAAAAGAAGATCTTATGGATGTCATTGATAAATTATTGCCACCGGGTTATCGCCGGTAGCTTGGAATGGCCGAATAAGCACTCTTTCAATAAGGAGAAAGTATATGAGTCGAAGAAAAGCCCGAGAGATGGCACTGCAAGCTTTGTTTCAGTTGGATTTTAATAAGACTGATGAACATGAGGCTTTAGGTGCAGTGTTTAATGAACGAGATGGACTAACGGAAAATGCAAAACAATATACTCAGGAGCTTGTCAGTGGAACACAGGCCCATTTAGCAGAAATCGATGAGGTGATTGCTCAAAATTCTACTGAATGGAAGTTAGGGCGGATGGCTGGTGTTGATCGTAATATAACCAGAATTGCCGTATATGAATTAAAGTTCGGTAAAGAGCAGTTGGCTCCTAATATTATTATTAATGAAGCTGTCGAGCTTGCCAAGACTTTTGGATCAGAAGAATCCGGTCGGTTTGTTAATGGTATATTAGGGTCGCTGGTGAAAGCCAAGGCGTAATTTTATGAAATATTTTATGGGGCTAGATACCAGTTGTTATACAACATCAGTAGCTATTTTAGACGACACTGGCTCATTAATTGCAGATAAAAGAAAAATTCTTGAAGTCAAAAACGGTGCCAGAGGGATGGCTCAGTCAGAGATGGTCTTTCAGCACACTCGAAATTTACCCAATCTTATAGAACAACTTTATCTTGAATTAAATTCACCTATAGAATTGGCAGCCATTGGTGTATCTGCATTTCCGCGATCACAACCGAACTCTTATATGCCTGCTTTTCTAGTCGGCGAGGGTTATGGCAGGGCACTGGCTGCTGCCAGAGGAATTCATTTGTACCGGCTCAGTCATCAGGAATCCCATATTCAAGCAGGAGTTTGGTCAGCAGGTGGACCTACCCAATCACGTTTTTTAGCCGTGCATGCTTCCGGTGGAACGACTGAAATTGTTTTAGTTGACCGGGAAAATGATAATAGCAAAATTACTTTGTTAGGCGGAAGCGAGGATTTGAATGCCGGGCAATTTGTAGATAGAGTCGGTGTAGCTCTTCATTTGCCTTTTCCCGCCGGACGCCATCTGGAAGCCCTCGCTTTGAACCATCATCATGATGCATTCATAGTACCTGTGTCTGTTAAAGGACTTAAAGCAAGCTTTTCCGGGCCAGCCAGTCATGTTTTGCGAATGGTTGCAAAAGGCGCTGATCGGGAAGCCATTGCTGCGGGGGTTGAAATTTGCATTGCCCACTCGTTAGCAAGACTGATTCGTGCAGCAACTGAACAAACCGGCATTTATGATGTTTTATTGGTGGGAGGCGTTCTTTCGAATGCTTTTATACGGCAAACCATTTCCCAGGAAGTCAGCGCCGATAAAATTAAACTGTATTATCCAGACCGGCAATATAGTCCGGATAATGCGGTTGGTGCAGCGTACTTTGCCTTTCTAACAGGAACATCAGGTAAACCTTTGGCATATGATACATAAAAGTTACATATGCGGAGGTGCAGCGGATGGCAACCTATATTCTAATCGGGGCTGTTCTGGGAATTATTGTTGGCCATCTTATTCCGCCAGGACATTTCTTTTGGTTTGTTGTAGGTGGAATAAGCGGTTACGTTGGGCAGTATTATATGAGTCGGAAATATAAAAATTTTTAGCCAGACTTTTTGTCTGGTTTTTTCGTTATTCTTGGTATATCATTATAGAAGAATTTGTTATAGGATTTTTTTGAAATTATGATAAAAGGTGATCGGTTTGAGTGTATACAGTGTTACTGAGATTACCAGGTACATTAAGGATATATTTGACAATAGCAGGCCCTTAAAATCAATATTCGTTAAAGGTGAAATTTCAAACTTTAGGCAGCATTATTCAGGGCATTGCTATTTTACACTAAAGGATTCAGGTGCCACTTTACGAGCTGTCATGTTTAAAAGCAAAGCCCAATTTGTCAAATTCACCCCTGTTGACGGTCTAAAAGTGGTCGCGGGTGGCTATATTACAATTTTTGAACGCGACGGGCAATACCAATTGTATGTAGAGCAATTGCTGCCTGAGGGTGTGGGAGAGCTTAGTCTGGCCTTTGCTCAGCTTAAGGAGAAGTTAGCTTTAGAGGGCTTATTTGACGAAGCACGTAAGCAAACCCTGCCTCTTCTCCCTAAAACGGTTGGAGTGATTACCTCGCCTACAGGGGCAGCCATACGCGATATTGTTACTGTGGCCAAACGCCGGCATCCGGGAGTAAGGTTATGCTTATTTCCTGTACAAGTTCAAGGGAATGAAGCACCAGGGCAAATTACATATGCATTGAATTATTTTAATGCTTACTATCCGGTCGATGTCATTATCGTGGGGCGGGGCGGCGGATCGATTGAGGAGCTTTGGTCATTTAACGATGAAGGTGTCGTCAGAGCCATTTCGCAATCGAAGATTCCTGTCGTATCGGCCGTTGGGCATCAAACGGACTATACATTGGCGGATTTTGCGGCTGATATTAGAGCCGCAACTCCTTCTCAGGCAGCTGAACTGGTAGTTCCGGATGCCCGTGAACTACAGCGATACGTCCAATCGCTCCGCGGGTTGCTGGAGACGAACGCTCGTAGTATCCTTCATGCTAAAAAGAACCGGCTTGACCAGAATATGCGCAATCGAATTTTTACACAACCTTTTGATGGCATCGATACGAAGCGCCAGTTAGTGGATCGTAGTTTGCAACGCCTTATAGAATTGAATAAAAATATCATTTTGGTAAAACGACATCAGTTAAATTTGTCTGCAGAAAAATTAGCCATGCTAAACCCATTGGGAGTTTTGGCGAGAGGTTATGGGATTATTCGTTCTCAAGATGGACAAATCATAAAAAATGTTGTTGAAGTACGACCAGGGCAACAGCTTGAAGTGCGATTGCATGACGGAAGTCTTACTACGCAAGTGATCGCTGTTAAGGAGGACAACTAGTGAAAAAGAAATTGCCGGAAAATCCAGAAGTATCTTTTGAAGAAGCTCTTGGAAAACTAGAAACTATTGTGAAACAATTAGAAAAAGGAGATACCGCGTTAGAAGAGTTGTTAGCCAAGTTTTCTGAAGGAGTGGAATTATCGAGGTTATGTTTAACTAGATTAAATTCTGCAGAGCGGGTGATTGACAATATTTTAAAACAGGAAAAAGGACAATTTATAGAGCAGCCTTTCAGTGTACAGGAGGAAGAATGATGTTAAAAAAATATTGCACAGAAAAAGCTGCACTGATTGATCATAAATTATCTGAGCTCGTAGGTGTGAGTCAGCCTATTTCTTCGATTATTACGGAAGCGATGCGATATAGCCTTCTGGGTGGGGGAAAACGCTTGCGGCCAATTTTGTTAATGGCTGCAGCTGATGCTGTAGGAAAAAAAGGGGAAGCGTTTTTTCATGTTGCGTGCGGTCTCGAAATGATCCATACTTATTCGCTCATCCACGATGATTTGCCAGCGATGGATAATGATGACTACCGTCGCGGAAAACTAACAAATCATAAAGTGTTTGGGGAGGCTATGGCCATTTTAGCCGGAGATGCATTGTTGACCGCGGCATTTGAAGTGATGCTTCAACAAGAGCATGTTGATTCTAAGACGCTGGTTCAAGTCGTCCGCGAAATAAGTTTTGCTGCCGGGCCGCAAGGAATGGTTGGCGGACAAGCTATAGATTTGCAATCAGAGGGTAAAACTATTGATATCAATACCATTATGCTGATGCATCAAGCTAAGACCGGTGCTTTATTTAAAGCGGCCATTCGGTCCGGGGCATTATTGGCCGATGCGTCAGATAAAGAGCTTAATCTGCTTACCCAGTATGCAGAAGATTTTGGGTTAGCTTTTCAGATTACTGATGACATATTGGATGTAATTGGTACCCAGGAAAAAATAGGCAAGCCGATTGGCAGCGATATGAGAAATCAAAAGGCGACCTATGTGAGTATGTATTCTCTGGAAGGGGCACGTAAGCTAGCTCATGAATCTGTTGAAAGAGCTCTTGCAGTTTTACAGGATTTTGGCAGTGAGGCAGAAGTTTTACGAGAAATGGTACGCTATTTAATAACACGCGACAGTTGAGGTGGCAAAGATGGCTGATTTTTTTGTAGCCCTCGGACAAAATATTGTATTTATGTCAGCAATAACGGCTTGGTTTTTGGCACAACTGCTTAAGACCATGACATCTTATTGGAAGCATGGTGAATTCAATCTTGAACGGCTGGTCGGGGCTGGCGGTATGCCTAGTTCACACACAGCTTTGGTTGTAGGACTAGCTTCAGCAGTTGCCTTAAATGATGGGCTACAATCATCCTTGTTTGGAATGGCTGTCGTTTTGGCCAGTATCGTCATGTATGATGCGGCCGGTGTCAGACGGGCGGCCGGAAAACAAGCTAAAGTCATTAACAAATTAGTCCGTCAACTGAGAGTAGAGCATACCCTGCACGATATAAGGCTTAAAGAACTGTTGGGCCATACTCCTCTTGAAGTTATGGCAGGAGCATTACTTGGGTTTGCAGTGGCCTATGCGTTGAATAAATTAATGATAATTCAATGAATTTTTGCTATAATTATTTGGTAAATTGTTTAGTAGATGCGGTTGGTGAAAGAAGGGACTCCAATTGGAAAGCTTACTTGATATGATTGAACATCCTCAGCAGTTAAAGAAATTTTCACTCGCTCAGTTGGAAAAGCTCGCCGGAGAAATCCGCGGGCTTCTTGTACATACAGTCGCTAAAACAGGAGGGCATTTAGCTCCAAATTTAGGAATCGTAGAATTAACGATTGCTTTGCATCGCGTCTTTGATAGTCCTCACGATAAATTTGTCTGGGATGTCGGTCATCAAGCCTATGTACATAAGATTTTAACTGGCAGGCGGAAATGTTTTGATACCTTGCGGCAACAAGGCGGTATCAGCGGTTTTCCTAAGATACTTGAAAGTGAGCATGACTGTTTTGGCACAGGGCACTCCAGTACATCGATATCGGCGGCATTGGGGCTAGCTTTAGCCCGAGATCTTTCAAAAAAAAAGCACCATGTCATCGCCATTATTGGTGATGGTTCACTTACCGGTGGTCAAGCTTACGAGGCGCTCAATCACGCTGGTGATTTGGGAACTAATTTCATTGTCGTTTTAAATGACAATGAAATGTCAATTGATAAGAATGTTGGTGCTATGTCTGATTATTTGTCAAAAATGCGGACAGCGCCTACTTATAACAGAGTTAAGCATGATATTGAGTTTCTAATCAGGCGCATTCCAGCCATCGGTGACAGTATGGCCAAAACGGTAGAAAGAGTCAAGGACAGTTTAAGATATTTACTGGTGCCGGGAATGCTGTTTGAGGAGTTAGGGTTTACTTATATAGGTCCTATTGATGGACATAATATTGATTTGATTAGTGATGTTTTAGAAAAAGCAAAAAACATGAACGGACCAGTCCTCATTCATAATCTTACCCGCAAAGGCAAAGGCTATCATCCTGCCGAATGTCAGGCTGACAAATTTCATGGTGTGGGACCTTTTTGTATTGACTCAGGCGAAGTCATTAAAAACGGCAATAAGCCGACGTATACCCATATATTTGGTAATACGCTCATCAGTTTGGCACGAGAGAATCCGGATATTATTGCGATTACTGCCGCTATGCCGGAGGGAACCGGTTTAAAGAAGTTTTCTACTCTTTTTCCGGACCGCTTCTTTGATGTTGGCATTGCCGAACCTCATGCCGTGACCGTAGCGGCGGGATTAGCTGCTTCCGGCAAGAAGCCGGTGGTTGCCTTCTACTCCACTTTTGGACAGAGAGCTTATGACCAAATTTTGCATGATGTATGTCTGCAGAATCTTCCCGTCATTTTTGCACTGGATCGTGCCGGAATTGTCGGGGAAGATGGACCAACACATCATGGAGTCTTTGACTTTAGCTACTTAAGGCATATTCCAAACTTGATATTTATGGCTCCTAAAGATGAGAACGAACTGCAGCACATGCTCTACACAGCAACAATAGCCCAAGCCCCTGTTGCTATTCGGTATCCCCGAGGCAGTGGCTCAGGGGTGCCGCTTGACGAATGTTTGACTGAGATCCCCATTGGAACTGCTGAAATTTTATCATCCGGCAAGGACATCATGTTCCTTGCGGTGGGTGCGATGGTGGAACAATGTCAAGAGGCAAGGCTTCGCTTAGCCGCTATAGGAATACAGGCTGGTGTCGTTAATGCCCGTTTCATCAAGCCTTTAGATGAAAAAACGATTCGCGAATTGGTTCGTGAAGTTGGAATATTGGTAACAGTTGAAGATAATGTTGTCGCGGGCGGATTTGGCTCTGCTGTTTTAGAATATATTAATGCCCAACAGTTTAATTGGGTGAAAGTACTAAGATTGGGGTTGCCGGATCAATTTATTGAGCATGGCACCCGTATGGACTTACTCAAACAAAATGGGCTTACCGGCGAGGAAATATCGAAACAAGTCATGGCTTTTATGAAGCAGTATGGGGTACGGTGATAATGTGAAAAAGGAACGATTAGACGTTTTACTTGTTGAAAAAAATCTCGTAGCAAGTCGAGAACGGGCCAAGTCTTCGATTATGGCAGGGCTTGTCTTTGTTGACGGACAAAAAATTGATAAGGCCGGTACTGTTGTACCCGTGGAGGCCAATATTACTTTAGCTGGCGACAATATTGGTTTTGTAAGTCGCGGCGGGTTGAAACTGGCAAAAGCGCTTGATTTTTTCAACATTACATTACAGGATAAAATTGTCGCCGATATTGGCGCATCTACAGGTGGCTTTACTGATTGCGCTCTGAAAAATGGTGCGGCACGCGTTTATGCAATTGATGTTGGCTATGGGCAATTGGCCTGGTCGCTTAGAACCGACAGCCGAGTCGTTAATATGGAAAGAACCAATATTCGCCACGTTTCTCCGGCTGATATTGGTGAAACGGTTGACTTTGCCTGTATTGATGTGGCTTTTATATCATTAGAAAAAGTTCTGCCGGCTGCTAAATCACTATTGTCAGATCAAGGCGAGATTGTAGCCCTTATTAAGCCTCAATTCGAAGCAGGCAGGGATAAGGTTGGAAAAAAAGGGGTCGTAAAAGATCCGAAAGTTCATCAAGAGGTTATTTTAAAGGTATTACAATGTTGTAGAGACTTACAGCTCTTTCCGTTACAGCTGAGTTATTCACCGATCAAAGGACCGGAGGGGAATATCGAGTATTTGGTTTATCTAACCAATGCCACCGGTGTGCTGCAGAATGAAGTAGACGAACAGACTGTTGCAGAAATTGTTGGTGAGGCGCATACCAGTTTGTGATTCCTAATATTCATTACTGTATATGCGGCGAAATATCTTGCCAGGTTGATATGGAGGGAATGCTGTGCTAACAATAGGAATCTTTCCGAATATTGCAAAACCAGATACTTTTAATGTCCTAACAACGATCATTCAATATTTGAAAGCGCAAAAAGTAAAGATTTTGTTGCCGGCAGAAGCTGCTGATGCTATAGAGTACAGCGATCTAGCTATGCCCAGAAATATGCTCAAAGATCATATTGATATAGCGATTACGCTGGGGGGAGATGGGACGCTGCTCAGCACTGCACGAGATATTGCTGCGACAGGAGTTCCTATCTGTGGCATCAATATGGGGCGGTTGGGTTTTTTGACAGAGGTAGAGCTTCCGGAGCTGCAAACAAAGCTTGACGGCTTGATTCATGGAGAATATACCATCGAAGAAAGGCTGCTGCTTCAGGCTATGGTCAAGCAGAATGGTCAAATTATGAATATTTCATCGGCTTTGAATGACGTTGTAATCACTAAAGGCGGTTTTTCGCGCATGTTACGCCTAAAATTATTTATTGATAATACTTTTACTGCCAATTATCAAGCTGATGGACTTATTATTGCTACTTCCACAGGGTCGACGGGCTATTCATTGTCCGCTGGGGGACCTATTATTAATCCTAATTTAAAAATTGTTCTGATCACCCCCATCTGTCCTCATACGCTGAATGCCCGCTCCTTGATTATCTCTGGTGAAGAAAAAGTTTCTATTAATACTTCCGCAACCAATACCGATATTGTTCTGACAATTGATGGTCAAGTCGTTCATCATCTTTCGCCCGGTGATGAAGTGCTTATTGAACGGGCTGATTATAGTGCCAAGCTTATCAAATTTGCCGGAAAAAGCTATTATGAGACGTTACGGACAAAATTATGGCGGGGAGATTAATTTGCAGGTAGTTAATGTTGTATATGTTGCGCACTGTCTTTTGAAAAATAAGCTAACTGGGGCTTCAAATATCGTTGATGCTACGGCAGGGAAGGGTAAGGATACTCTGTTTTTAGCGCAAAATTCTGGCTTAGATGCGGAGATATGGGCATTTGATATTCAAGAGTCTGCCTTAGACGTGACCAAGAGACTCTTAGAACAACATCACGTTTCCAATAAAGTGCGCTTAATCTTGGATAGTCATGCCAATATCCATCAGTATATAAAAAAACCTATTGACATCGCTATGTTTAATTTGGGCTACCTGCCTGGTGGCAGCCATGAAGTGGCCACTCATTCCTCCTCGACACTAGAAGCTGTAGAGCAGGTACTCAGATTATTAAATCATGGTGGCTTACTTTCTTTGGTTGCTTATCCGGGCCATGAAGAAGGCCAGCGTGAGAATACTTTGCTGCAGCAGGTTTTTTCAGGCTTACCTACACGCTGTTTTACGGTAAGCAAATGGGAAATGATCAATCATTTTAACAAGCCCCCGATTTTTTATTTAATCGAGAAAGTGAGGAACTGAAATAATGAAGGCTGTGCGTCATGCTAATATTAAAGAAATTATTGAACATCATGTCATTGAGACACAGGAAGAATTGGCTGAAGCTTTACGGAAGAAGAATATTGAGGTCACTCAAGCTACCGTATCCAGGGATATTAAGGAATTGATGTTGATTAAGGTTCCAACCGGCGATGGGCGATACCGCTATGCTTTTCCTATGGAGAAGAATGTTGTTTTTTCTCAATCACGGATGGAGAGAATGTTTCAGGATTCGGTACTGGGGCTTGATTCCAGTGAAAATATTGTTGTTATTAAAACATTGCCAGGTACAGCTCAGGCTGTTGCTTCAACGATTGATTATGCGAAATGGCCGGAAATTATCGGCACAGTAGCTGGTGATGATAACATTTTAGTTGTTGTTAAGCCCACAGATGCAGCACCTCGAATCATTGCCAAGTTTCAAGCGCTAATACAGTAAGCAATTAGGAGAGAATGCTTGTGTTAAAAACGTTAACGGTTATGAATTTTGCGTTGATCGAACAAGCGGTTGTAGAGTTTACTGGGGGATTAAATATTCTTACCGGAGAAACAGGTGCCGGTAAATCTATCTTAATTGACGCATTTGGTATGATATTAGGCAATCGCTCATCGGTTGATCATATTCGCAAGGATACCGAGGCACTTCGTGTTGAAGCGGTATTTGACATTAGTGATAATCCTGCAGTTTTTGCCTTGCTTAATCAGCAGGATATTGCTTGTGAAGAAGATGGTACGCTGATTGTCAATCGACGGTTTACACGTACCGGCAAAAATACCATTACTGTAAATGGTTATCATGTGACATTAAATTTTTTGCGTCAACTTGGCGAGCTGTTGGTGGATATGCATGGGCAACATGAAAACCAGGCATTATTGCGTTCTGATACCCATTTATTATTGCTTGACTCCCATAATCAGCGAACAAAGGATATCCTTGAACAATATCAAGGCGTTTACTCCGAATGGCTGCGGGTTAGTCAGAAATTAATTAAAAGCCAGAATGAATCCCGTGAACGGGCACAGCGGCTTGATTTGCTTAGATGGCAAATTGATGAAATTGCAGCTGCGCATTTGAAGCCTAATGAGGATGCCGAATTAGAACAGGAAATGAAAATTTTGGCTAATGCAGAGAAAATCACGGCCTTATTAAGCCATGCCTATTCATTATTAAGCGATGATAAAAAAGGCTATATTGGAATCATTGCAGGCTTAGCCGAAATCAAACGGAATTTGGAAACAGTTGTGCGTTATAACAGTAATTTGCAAGCGCAGCTAAATGTGATCACTGACGCACTTTACCAATTGGAAGATTGTAGCCGGGATATTCGTGAATATTATGAAACCGTAGACTACAATCCCGACAGATTAGCCTTTCTCCATGATCGGCTGGACACCATCTATAAATTAAGCAAAAAATATGGTCCTACTGCTCAAGAAATTTTAGACTATTATGGTCAAGCTGAACAAGAATTCCATGCTCTATCAAGTCATGATGAGATGATTGAGGAACTTACTGTTCAAAAAGAAAATTTGGAAAAAACTTTGGCTATGCTGGCCAATGAGTTGACGTCGTTGCGTAAGCAAAGCGCAACCTTATTAGCGAGCGAAATTTGCGGTCATCTGGTGAATCTTGGAATGCCTAAGGCGCAGCTCAATATTCGCGTGGCAAGCACCGGAAAATTTACGATTCATGGCTGTGATGAGGTGGAGTTCCTGTTTTCGGCCAATGCAGGTGAAGAATTAAAGGCTGTTCATAAGGTGGCTTCAGGTGGAGAACTTTCAAGGCTTGCATTAGCAATTAAGACGGTATGCGCTGCCCGCGATGCTGTTGGGACGATGGTCTTTGACGAAATCGATACGGGGATTGGTGGGCAAACCGCACAAATGGTCGCCGAAAAAATTGCCATGGTCGCTGCCAGCAAACAGGTTTTATGTATTACTCATCTTCCTCAGATCGCTGTAATGGCAGATTCACATCTTTATATAGAAAAATGCTCCGATGAAGATCGAACGATTACTCAAATAGCCAGCTTAAATAAACAAAAACAAGTTATAGAGCTTGCTCGTATGATTGCAGGAACGGAAACTGAAGTTGCGCTCGATCATGCAGCACATATGTTAAGTATAGCGGCAAGTAAAAAAGATAAATGGAAAAATAAAGCGTAAGCGAGAGCTTACGCTTTATTTTTTGCGAAAACGATCGATAATAAAGTTCCAAGGCAATAAATGCTTGTAATTCCGGAATAATCCCCAAAAAAAACGGGAATCTTTATTTTGAGATATAAACGATTCAAAAAAAGAACAGGGTTTGGCATAATGTTACAGGGAGTGATGGCAGCTATGCTAGGTACTAAATGGCGTTCCCTATTAGGAATGTGTATTGCCGTACTAATTATTGCTTTCTCGTCTTCGCCACAGTTTCGTAACATTTACGGTCTTCCGCCGCATATGAGAATTATTCAGGGAGAAACAGCTTTATTTGATGTCAACTATCCATTAACCGTTACGGTAAGCCAAAACGCAACAGACAGTATCAGAGTAAAATCTCAATCATCAGGTTACAACATTTCAAGGCCCGTCTTTCTTGAACCGGTAAAATTGGGACAAGCAACTGTAGAATTTAAGTTGCTTGGTCTCATTCCGATTCGTACCGTGCAAGTGGATGTCTTACCTCAATTAAAGTTAATTCCCGGCGGACATTCAATTGGAGTTGTTCTTCAATCACACGGTGTAATCGTTGTTGGTAATTCACCTATTCAGACCGGTGATGGTCAGTTTATCACTCCAGCTAAAGATGCTGGAATTAATGTCGGCGATACTATTTTAAGCATTAATGACATCCCTGTTCAAAGCGATAACCAAGTGGCCGAAATTATCGATTCAAATGGTCAAAATCAGCCCTTGAATTTTCTGATAAAAAGGGGTGATGAACAATTGAATATTTCGGTAAAACCAATTTTATGCAATGATACAAAACGTTATCGTATCGGCCTATTCGTTCGCGATAGTGCGGCAGGAGTTGGCACATTGACCTTTTATGAACCCACTACCCGTACTTATGGTGCATTAGGTCACGTCATAACCGACAGTGATACCAACCAGCCCATTGATTGCGAAAAGGGAAAAATCGTACCGGCAACCGTATCCGGGATTCAACATGGCAAACGTGGGCAGCCTGGTGAAAAAATTGGTGTGTTTATTGAAGAAGATCAATTATTAGGCAATATCCAAAAAAACACTCAATTTGGGATCTATGGTCATTTAAATGCCATGCTGAATAATGAGCTTTATTCTGAAGGCATACCAGTTGCATCGATGAATCAAGTTCAAACCGGTTATGCCGAAATGCTAACCGTAGTTGAAGGACAAACGATTGAACGGTTTGCGATTGAAATTCAGAAGATAAATTTACAGGATTCGCCTGAAAGCAAGGGGCTTGTCATAAAAGTGATTGATCCCCGGTTGCTTGAACGAACAGGTGGTATCGTTCAGGGCATGAGTGGCAGCCCTATTATACAAAATGGAAAAATTGTTGGTGCTGTCACTCATGTTTTTGTGCATGATCCAACAAAAGGTTATGGCTGTTTTATCGATTGGATGCTTATGGAAAGCGGCATTATTCCTAAGAAAGATGCTCCAGCCAGCAAGCGACTTTTTACTGGGTCTTTTCCGCTACGTAAAATAGCATAACCGGTATTTCGAGAGCAGCGAAAGGACGTTGCTCTTTTTTCTTGAATTAAAACTATTATTAACTTTATCAATTTGTGTCTATACAAAAAATAATTTGGCTTTTATTTCCAGACAAGGAAGGAATTGACGGGGGTTTGTCGAATCTTATTTTCAGAGTTCTAAAAAGCGCAAGGAGAGGATATAACGGTGGTTAAAGAAAAAATTAGAGTAGCGATTGCTGATGATAATCGGGAATTTGTCAGTATTATTCAAGAATATCTGAATCAGCAGCCGGATATTGATTTAGTAGGTGTCGCATATAACGGCGAAGAAATTTTAACAATTATTGAAGAGAAAAAACCTGATGTTGTCATTTTAGATATTATTATGCCTCATCTTGATGGAATTGGTGTACTCGAACGTATTAATGACTCAAATGGCAGACGCCCTAAAATTATTATGTTGACAGCTTTTGGCCAGGAAAGCATTACTCAAAGAGTGGTTGAGTTAGGAGCTGACTATTATATTTTAAAACCATTTAATATGGATGTTATTAGCAGCCGTATCAGACAACTTGCCAGTACCATTACATCACAGCGTCCGGTTGTAGCGCAGGCTTTGAAAGCCCGTCCTATTGATCTGGAGGTGACCAATATCATTCGTGAAATTGGTATTCCGGCGCATATTAAGGGCTATCAATATTTACGCGATGCCATTATGATGATTATCGCAGAGATTGAACTACTTGGGGCTGTTACAAAAGTTCTTTATCCAATGATTGCTGAAAAATACTCCACAACTCCGAGCCGTGTTGAAAGAGCTATTCGACATGCTATTGAGGTTGCTTGGGGACGAGGAAATATGGAAATGATTAATCGGATTTTTGGTTATACGATTAAACTGGAAAAAGGCAAACCAACTAATTCGGAATTTATGGCCATGATTGCCGACAAGTTAAGAATGGAAATGCGTGCGTAAACAAAAGCCACTGAGCAGATTAAGTTGCTCAGTGGCTTTTTTGCAGGAGTTTTTCAGTTATAACGGAATAAAATATAGAGAAAACTAACAATATTTCATATTGCATTTGATGTGGAGGTTAAAACGATTAATGTAATTTATGTTCTAGAAATTCTTTCACTGTGGAATAGCTTTTTTTTAGCTCTTGAAGGTAGCGGCAAACATCTTTCATTTTGCCTGAGACATAAAAACTTTGGTACATGGTGATAATTTGCATGGACATCCCTCCCTGTAGCAATATATATGATTAGCTTTGACAGAATAGAACCGGAGGTATAAATAATGAAGCATCTTATAGAAAAACATGTTAAGTCTGAAGTCGTTTTCGAAGGAAACTTACTGACTGTTCGCCGGGATACGGTAGAACTGCCGAATGGTAAATTGGCAACCAGGGAGCTTATCCAACACCCTGGCGCCGTTGCTGTTGTGGCAGTAAGGGAGGATGGTAAAATTCTTTTGGTGCGGCAATACCGCTATCCTATTGACCAAGTTACATTAGAGATTCCTGCCGGCAAGCTGGATCAAGGTGAAAAACCTGAAGATTGCGCTAAGCGTGAATTGGAAGAGGAAACCGGGTATCAGGCAAAAAAACTACGATTACTTTCGTCCATTATCACTACACCAGGATTTACCAATGAAGTGATTCACTTATTTCTTGCCGAAGATTTAATTTTAGCCGAACAATGCCCGGATGAAGATGAATTTATTGATGCGGAGGCATTTACTAAAGCGGAGATCAGAACGATGATTGACAACGGAACAATTTGCGATGCGAAATCTTTAACAGGATTATTATTGGCAGGTTTATAAGATGGCAAATTATTATTCAGATTTACATATTCATGTTGGAATTTCTGAAAATGGTCAATGGGTCAAAATACCGACTTCCAGCCGGTTAACGATAAAAAATATTTTGAATGAGGCGGTAGAACGCAAAGGCCTAGATATCATCGGCATCGTGGATGCGCTTTCGCCGGTAGTGCTTAATGATTTAGAAGCATTAGTTGAAAATGGGGCACTTACCTTAAATGCCGGTGGTGGTTATCGATATCTTGATAAAATTACCCTTTTATTGGGTGCTGAAATTGAAACCTCTGAAAAACAAGGCGGACAAGCGCATACCTTAATCTTTTTGCCGGATATCTTCAGCATGAAAAAATTCTCTGAGCGCATGTCAAACCATATCCGCAATATTTGCCTAAGTTCTCAGAATGCTCATATCAGTTTAGGGAAGCTGATCGAGATCGCGAGCGAATATGAGGCCATCATTATCCCAGCGCATGTGTTTACTCCTCATAAAAGCTTATTTGGGGTATGCTGCCAAAGATTAGAGAATATACTGACTGATCGGCAAATTGAGGGAATTGCAGCCCTTGAGCTTGGTTTAAGTGCTGACAATATTTTGGCGGATCGTATGCCCGAGCTGGCCGAATTCTCTTTTCTATCAAACTCAGACGCTCATTCACTTGATAAAATTGCAAGGGAATATAATATCCTAGCCCTTGAGCAGGCTGATTTTATGGAGTTTCACAAAGCTTGCAAGCGTGAAGAAGGAAGACGGGTTGTCGCTAATTATGGCTTGGATCCTCGTTTAGGGAAATACCATCGCACTTTTTGTGCCGCTTGTAATGGTGTTATCTTGCAGCGGGTCGATACGGATGGCTTGTGTCCGTTTTGCAACAAGCCTAAGTTAATTAAAGGCGTATTTGACCGAATTGAAGAAATTGCTTCAGTTAACATACCGAATCATCCATCACACAGAGCGCCTTATTTTTATCAAATTCCACTCGAATTCATTCCTGGTATTGGAAAGAAAGCGATAGAAAAATTATTGACAGAATTTGGTACAGAGATGAATATTCTTCACCGGGCAACCTATGAGGAGTTAGTATCTTGTATTGGTAGACGGTTGGCTGATTTAATTGAACAAACTCGGTTGGGACAAGCGGTGATTGTCAACGGTGCAGGCGGGATTTACGGACGAGTTATAAAAAGTTAATAGGGACAAAGTGGTATAAAGCTTACCTCCTTTGCATAGATTGTAACAGGTTGAAGTGCAGGGAGGAACAGCAGATGCTGGGCTATTTACGGCAAAGTTTAGGGGAATATATAAAATCCAATATTGTGGCTTATTTTTTTATTATTCTCATTTTTATAGTGGGGATTGTCGTAGGGGCACTAGCTGTCAAAACGTTGCCGGATGAGCAAAAATCTGAGCTGATCAGTTATTTGAGAATATTATTCAACGGACTAACCAGTCATGCAGACGGGGGTGTAAATCCTTCAAATCTATTAGGGCCAGTCATGATCAATAATCTTAAAACGATTGCTTTGATGTGGATTTTAGGCTTTACGGTTGTCGGAATCCCCTTTGTGTTATTTATGGTATTCACCCGTGGATTTATCATTGGATTTACTGTTGGTTTTTTAGTTAATGAATATGTTATGAAAGGTCTAGTATTTGCACTTGCGTCTGTTCTTCCTCACAATTTTTTAGCCATTCCGGCTATTTTAATTACGGGTGTATCTTCGACTACATTTTCTTTAAGATTATTGCGACGCAAATCACAGGTACGGACAAATTTATTTTATGAGGCATTAAGCTATACTGGAATTTGCATAGTGATGCTGCTGCTTATTCTGTTAGGAGCCATTATCGAGGTTTATGTGTCTCCGGTATTTATGAAATTGGTTGCAGGTTTTTTAGTTAAAGAGTAAGCCGTCAGTCAGAGCTATAATGGTATAGCTCTTTTTTTATGTCTTAGTTACAATTTTAAGTTTATTTGCGAATAAACTGGTTATTGAGTGAATAATTATGATATTAGGTTAAGCTTGCTTGAAAGTGGGGTGGGTGAATGCTACTTTATTTACCATGGAACAAAATTAAAAAAAAAGTTAAAATAGGAGTTAGAGTAATTATTTTAGCAGTGATTCTTTTTTACATTCTACCCAAGCTGCTAAGCCAATTTTGGTTTATGAATCAAAGTGAACAAAAAATAAAGCCTAATTATTTGGAAAAGCCGCTGCGTGTAACCAATACAATCCAGCGAAGCGGCTAATTACAAAAAACGTAAAATTATAGTATATTTTGACAGTTAAATAAAGGAAATATAAATTTTATGTGGAATAGCTTCAAAGTAAAGCTTAGGTATATAGGAATCGTAAATCCGGGGAAAAGGGTGATATTGAGATGGAAGGTTATGTTAATGAGTTTATTAACTATCTTGCGGTTGAACGCGGTTTAGCGCAAAATACTCTTGAATCTTACGGGAGAGATTTACGTCAGTTTGAAACATATTTACATAGCGGTAAAATGGAGATATTAAAAGATTCAAATCGTAACACCATCCTGGGCTATTTAAGCAATCTTCAATCGAAAGGCCGGGCTGTTTCCACGATATCGCGTAATTTGGCAGCAATCAAGTCATTTTACCAATATTTAGTAAGAGAACGATATCTAGATAAAGATCCGGCAGCTAGTTTGGAATCTCCGAAATTAGAGAAAAAATTACCTAAAATACTTTCAATTAATGAAGTTGAAGAATTGCTGAAACAACCTAATATCCTTCTTCCTACCGGCTTACGTGATAAAGCAATGTTAGAACTTCTCTATGCAACCGGAATCAGAGTATCGGAATTAATTTCTCTTAACATTTCAGATGTTAACCTCGATATGGGATATATCAAATGCTACGGTAAAGGCTCTAAAGAACGGATTGTTCCTTTAGGGTCAATTGCTGCGAAATGTGTTCAGGAATATATTGCCAAAGGCCGGCCAAAGCTAGTCCGTACATATGAAGAGCCAGCATTGTTTGTCAATCATCATGGTAATCGTCTGACTCGTCAAGGTTTTTGGAAAATCATAAAAAAATATGCTCAGGAAGCGAATATTACAAAAGAGATTACTCCGCATACCTTAAGGCATTCATTTGCTACGCATTTGCTTGAAAATGGGGCTGACCTACGTTCAGTTCAGGAAATGCTGGGGCATGCTGATATTTCAACTACCCAGATTTATACCCATGTGACTAAAAATCGTTTAAAAGAAGTGTATGACAAAACTCATCCACGTGCATAATATTTATGTTAAACGAATATAAGGAGTCGGAATCATTTGTTTAATCGAATTATTGTTCTAGTTTTAGATAGTGTTGGAATCGGTGCTGCTCCTGACGCGGCTGAATATGGTGATGATGGCGTTAACACGTTGGCTAATATTGCCCGCTCACAAGGCGGGCTTTTCTTGCCTAATCTGGAGAGAATGGGACTGGGGCTTATTGCCGATATTCCAGGTGTTCCACAAACCAATTTGCCAATCGCAAATTATGGTAAGATGTCGGAGATTTCAAAGGGTAAAGATACAACCAGTGGGCACTGGGAGCTAGGTGGTTGTCCGCTGTTCACATCATTTCCAGTATATCCCAATGGATTTCCCGTTCAGTTGATTCAGCGATTTACTGACTTGACTGGACGGAAAGTCTTAGGAAATAAAGCAGCTTCAGGAACAGAAATCATTGCTGAACTTGGTGAAATGCATATGCAGACCGGTTATCCAATTGTCTATACGTCTGCTGACAGTGTGTTTCAAATTGCTGCGCATGAAGAGGTTATTCCGCTTCATGAATTGTACGAGATGTGCAAGCTGGTACGCGAAAAAGTATGTATCGGTGAACATGCGGTGGGCAGGATTATTGCCAGACCTTTTATTGGCGAGCCGGGCGAGTTTGTCAGAACACCGAATCGTCATGATTATAGCCTTACGCCTCCATGTGACACCATTCTCGATGTGATGAAAGAAGCTGGCTATGGGGTAATCGGTATAGGGAAAATTGGTGATATCTTTGCGAACCGGGGCCTTACCCGTTCTATCCCGAGCAAATCGAATGCCGAGGGCATGCTGGCTTTAACCCAACTCATAAAGGAATATCATGAGAAGAGCCTGATTATGATCAATTTAGTGGATTTTGATAGCAAGTTTGGACATCGCAATGATATTGAAGGATATGCAAAAGCCTTGGAAGCTTTTGATGCGGATTTGGGCAATTTTATTACAGAAATTAATGAACATGATTTACTCATTATTACTGCAGATCATGGTTGTGATCCCACCACGCAGGGGACAGATCATACCCGTGAATATGTTCCCTTGCTTGTGTACACGAAGGATATGCGAGGGAATTATTTAGGAGAAAGAACGACCTTTGCTGATGTCGCCGCCACGATTGCTGAAAATTTTAAAGTAAAATCATTTAAATATGGGAAAAGTTTTTTATCTGATGTCTTAAGGGGACGAAAAGATCATGCGAATTGTTGATCTCATTACCAAGAAACGTGATCACTATTCACTCACTGACCATGAACTTGTGCAGTTGATTGATGATTACACAAACGATAGAATTCCTGATTACCAGATGGCCGCTTTTTTGATGGCAGTATATCTTAATGGGATGTCTTATCAGGAAACAGCAGCGTTGACATTGGCTATGGCAAATTCGGGAGCTACAATTGATCTGAGTGGAATACCCGGCATAAAAGTTGATAAGCATAGTACTGGTGGCGTTGCTGATACGACAACTTTGATATTAGCACCTTTGGTGGCTGCGGCTGGCGTTCCGGTGGCAAAAATGTCAGGCCGCGGATTAGGATTCACGGGAGGAACGATTGATAAACTGGAGTCGATTCCCGGTTTTCGTACCACCTTAGCTCATCATGAATTTATTGCTAATGTGAAGCGACATCAACTGGCAATTACCGGACAGAGTATTGATGTTGCACCGGCGGATGGAAAAATTTACGCATTACGTGATGTCACGGCTACGGTTGAAAGTATTCCACTTATTGCTTCATCCATTATGAGTAAAAAAATTGCCGCTGGGGCAGATAAAATTTTGTTAGATGTCAAAGTGGGCAGCGGGGCTTTTATGAAAGATCTTGGAGCCGCGGTTGAACTTGCTGAAACAATGGTTAAGATTGGTGAAATTGTTGGGCGGGATACCAAGGCTATTTTGACTAGCATGGAAGAACCACTGGGTTTAGCTATCGGTAACAGCCTTGAAGTGAAAGAAGCGATTGACGTCCTGTCTGGTTCTTATCAAGGTGATTTAAGAGAAGTGTGTCTGATTCTGGGGTCCCATATGCTGCAGTTGGCAGGAGTAGCCCAGGACGTTAAAGCGGGTTACCAGGTATTACAGCAACTGCTGGATCAAGGGATTGCCCTAAAAAAATTCACCGAATTTATTCAGGCACAAGGTGGAATTTCAAAGGTTACTGATCAGCCTGATCTAATGCCACAAGCAACCTATTGTGAGGATATTGTTAGCCTTGCCACCGGGTATGTCCAAAAAATTGATGTTGCTAAAGTTGGCTATATTGCTACAATTTTAGGTGCAGGCCGTGAATATAAGGGACAGTCGATTGATTTAACAGCGGGGATCTTGATGAGGTGCCGCATAGGCGACTTTATCCGGGACAATCAGCCTCTTGCTACTTTTTATGGGAATGATTATGGAAAATTCACAGAGGCAAGTAAGTTATTGCAGCAGTCAATTATCATTGGGAATACTGCAGTGACAAAGCCCAAGCTTATTTTAGGCTTTGTTGACAAAAATGGTTTTACCCAAATTTAACAGTTCAAAATAACAAGACCGTCAGGAATGACGGTCTTGTTGTATTTTCCAGTGTACTCTTTTTTCAACTTGGACAACCTAGAATAAACAAAAAAGATTATTAAATTATGAAAGGAGTGTGTTAGGGTTTATGCGTCAAGTGCTGCCAAGAAAAATTTGGTTTATTATGACCATAACATTACTAATTGTATGCATTCTGGGAGCCAGCGTTTTTGCAGCTGAACCCAAAAAAACAGGTGCCCAGATTGATACAATTGCTGAATCTGCTGTTTTAATGGACGCCAATGGAACGGTATTATTTGAAAAGGATTCCCATAAAAGGCTGCCGCCAGCGAGTGTTACCAAGTCCATGACATTATTGCTTGCAGTTGAGGCGGTAGAGCAGGGAAAGGTAAAATTAACTGATTCAGTGACAACATCTGAAGGTGCATGGCGTCAGGGCGGTTCACAAATATGGCTTGAACCAGGCGAAACAATGACCTTACATGAAATGCTGATTGCTTTAGCCGTAGTAAGTGCAAATGATGCTGCCGTATCTGTGATGGAATATCTTTATGGCAGTGAACAAGCTGCTGTAGATGCTATGAATAAACGAGCACAAGAGTTAGGTCTTAAAGATACGCATTTTGCTAATGTAAATGGTTTACCGATAGCGGATCATTACATGAGTGCTTATGATACTGCACTTATTGTAAAAGAAGCAGTCCGGCATCCATTATATATGGAATTATGCAGTATTAAAGAATATTGGTTGCGTGGCGGTAAAAATTGGTTAGTCAATACGAATAAGCTATTATGGTGGTATAAAGGTGCGGATGGTTTAAAAACCGGCTGGACTGAAGAAGCCAAATATTGCTTCGCCGGCACAGCGAAACGTGATGGACTACGTCTTATTTCCGTCGTCTTTGCTACCCCGGAACCTCGCTCTCATTTAAGAGAAAGCATGAAATTAATGGATTGGGGATTTGCGAATTATGCAGCAATTCCAATTGTTGATGCCGGTGCGGTAGTTGAACGATTAAAAGTAAATAAAGGGACTGAAAAAGAAATTCAACTTATCGCAGCTGAAGAGCTTAATTTAATTATGGCGAAAGGAACCGGAAAAAATATTCAAAAACAGATTATTACTGATCAGATTGTCACTGCACCGATCGAGCAAGGAAAAAAATATGGTGAGTTGATTGTACTAAAAGATGGAAAAGAAATTGGCAAGGTAGATTTAGTGGCAGAAAAATCAATAGAGAAAGCCGGATTTATCAAGATATTCCAAGATATGATTACAAACTTCTTTACAATTTCGCGTTAGCAAGGATCATTCCTTTGAATTTTAATGAGAGACTTTTTGTCTCTCTGCTTTTTTTTGCACATTGGCAGGAAAATTTTTCCTTTTAACGAATAGAATAATATAATGGGCTTTTTAAAAGGAGGAATAGCATGAATATATCTACTTTGTTGCGACAAGGTGTTCTAACAGTGCGGGTTGAAGGTGAACTGGATATGCATGTTGCGGATGAATTCAGGCAAGTTGTTGACAATGCGATAGATTCTTATGGGGTGAAGAATCTTATCTTAAATTTACAAGGTGTTTCTTTTATTGATAGCTCCGGTCTTGGGGTGATTTTAGGGCGATACAAAAGAATTAATCCCGCAGGCGGACGTATTTTAGCAACTGATGTTCAGCCACAAGTCGCTAAGATTTTTGAATTATCAGGACTGCTTAAAATTATGAAAATTTATGAAACTGAAAGTCACGCTTTAGAGTGTTTGTGAGGAGGACATCATGGAGATAAGAAATCAAGTTAAAATGTCTATCCAAAGTCTTAGTGAAAACGTGGGGATTGCCAGAATAACGGCAGCAGCGTTTGCAGCTCAGCTTGATTTTACCTTAAATGAAATTGAAGAAATTAAAGTCGCGATTTCAGAAGCCATTTCAAATGCGGTTATTCATGCCTATGGACATCCGGATGGAATTATTGAATTTACCATGAATCTTTATGATGATAAAGTGGAATATATTATTACCGATATCGGTAAAGGAATTGAAGATATCAACTTAGCGCGCCAGCCTTCCTATTCAACCGACCCTGAAAGAATGGGGCTAGGATTTGTATTTATGGAGTCCTTTATGGATGAACTGGATATCCTTTCAAAACAAGGTCAAGGAACAACAGTGATGATGGCTAAAAAATTTCAGTCCAATGTTGCACATTAGGTGATTGCCATGCTGGGAGATGAAGAATTAAGAGAATTAATTGTAAAAGCGCAGGCTGGAGATAATCACGCTAAGGAGTATATATTAGAACATAATCTTAATTTAGTTCGCAGTATTGTTCATCGTTTTAATAATCGTGGTTATGAATGGGATGATTTGTTTCAGATTGGTTGTATCGGTCTGATTAAAGCCATAGAGAGATTTGATCTAAACTTTAGTGTAAAGTTTTCTACCTATGCTGTACCTATGATTATTGGCGAAATTCGAAGATATATGCGCGACGATAACCCCATTAAGGTCAGCAGACCTGTTAAAGAATTAGCTTATAAAGTGCATAAAACACAAGAAAAACTCCATGGAACTCTAGGCAGGGAACCGACAATTAATGAAATTTCAAAGGAATTAACACTGGCACCCCAGGAAATCGTGTCGGCCTTAGAAGCTATTCAGCCACCGGCGTCGCTTTATGATCACGCATTTCATGATAGCGGTGATCAAGTCCTTCTACTTGATCAAATAAAATGCAATGATGGTCAGGACAACGCTTATTTTGAAAAACTCGCCCTAAAAGAAGTTTTATCTAGATTGCCTGTTAAAGAACGAACCGTAATCAATTTACGTTTTTTTGAGGATAAGACTCAAGCGGAAATTGCACAGGTTATTGGACTGTCTCAAGTTCAGGTGTCCAGGATAGAAAAAACTGCTTTAAAGTTAATAAAGGAATTTTTGCAAACTTAAAAGACCGAACAGGTCTATTTTTTTTTGTTTTGTGGAAATATTAATAAGGGGTGAGTCATGATGAAATATAAAATGATTCTTATTTTCTGCATGCTTTGTTTGGTGGTAACAGGGAGTACGATCGCATGGCTGTTCTTTTGGGATCAATTTCCTAAAAAGACTCCTATTCGGGCTAAACAAGTTTATCTGATTGATCAAAAACCGATTACAGAGTTGTTCAAGCTATAAGGTATAATTCATTTTATTTTCATACAAACTATGAGTGACTTTACGAAATAGGAGGGTTATACAAATGGTTGTTAAAGTTATTGAGCTTGTTGGTACTTCCCGGCATAACTGGACGGATGCGGTAGACAACGCAGTCATGGAGGCGGCAAAAACTCTCGATGATATTATGGGAGTGGAAGTAACCAACTTCACAGCAAATATTGATAATGGACGAATTGCTGAATATAAAGCCGATGTTAAGGTTGCTTTTCAAGTTCATCATTGATGCAAGTGTATCAAGAAAGAGTGCCGTAAGGCACTCTTTCTTGATCATGGAGAGCTATTGCGAGATGAGAGGTGCATGATTTTTTCAACTAAGGCCAAAATATAATAGGAGGTGAAAAAATGTCTGAAAATATTCGGCAGCAAATGAAAGAAGAAGCATTCCAACAAAAATTTAATCAAGTAAAACCCAAACCACCGCTATTAAAAAATATTATATGGGCATTTGTGGTAGGGGGATTTATTTGCACCATAGGTCAGTTTGTGCTTGATTATTTTCTCTCATTAGGTATGGGTAAAAAAGAAGCGGCGGGGTCGGCAACAGCGGTAATGGTCTTTTTGGGGTCTTTTTTTACCGGATTAGGAATATACGATGAACTTGGAAAAAGAGCAGGTGCCGGATCAATTGTTCCCATCACTGGTTTTGCAAACTCGATTGTCGCTCCGGCCATGGAGTTTAAGCGTGAAGGCTATATCTTTGGCGTTGGTGCCAAGATGTTTGTCATTGCCGGACCCGTATTGGTTTATGGTATGGTAACTGCTTTTATTGTAGGGCTTGTGTATTGGCTGCGTCAATAATCGGAGTTTGGAAGGAGCTTGACATCATGCAGAAAACCAAAGGAAAGCAAAGTATTTTATTTGCAAATCCTCCTGTTGTTACTGGTACTGCGAATATTGGCGGTCCAATGGAAGGTCAGGGGCTATTGGGGGATTATTTTGATCATTTAATGGAAGATAATCTTCATGACTTAAGTAGTTGGGAAAAATGTGAATCCTATATGCTAGAGCAGGTGATAAAAACAGCTGCACAAAAATCCGGCGGCGATATGAGTGATATCGATTATGTTTTTGCTGGAGACTTATTAAATCAATTAATGAGCACACATTTTGCTTTACGGTCTTTATCCAGACCTTTTATTGGATTGTATGGGGCTTGTTCGACAATGGCGCTCAGCATGATTATGGGGGCAATAACGGTAGACGGTGGTTTTGCAAATAAAGTAGTTGGTGCAGCTTCTAGTCACCATGATGCTGCAGAACGACAATATAGATTTCCTACCGAACTAGGGGTGCAAAGGCCGCCTATGGCTCAGTGGACTGTGACCGGGGCTGGGGCAGCGGTTATAGCGGCGGCCGGATTTGGTCCAAGAATAACGGCGGCAACAATTGGAAAGATAGTAGATCTTGGAGTTAAAGATCCCAACTCATTAGGACCGGCAATGGCACCTGCGGCTGTTGACACTCTGTGGCAGCATATCCAGGATACCGGGAGGCAGCCTGCTTATTACGATATGATTTTTACCGGCGATCTCGGAAGTGTGGGGAAAACCTTAGTCATTGAAATGATGAAAGAAAAAGGAATTGATATATCGGATAATTATGAGGATTGTGGCTGTATGATTTATAAGGAGGAGCAGGACGCTCACGCCGGGGCTAGTGGATGTGCCAGTTCTGCAGTGGTGTTTTGCGGCTATATCTATCAGATGATGACCGAGCTAAAACTTAATAAGATATTGCTGATTGGTACCGGAAGTTTGCATAGCCCAACATCTTATCAACAGAAAGAATCCATACCTTGCATTGCGCACGCAGTGGCTGTGGAAATTTAGAGGAGGACTTAATGTGACAGCATATATTATGGCTTTCATAGTGGGTGGGCTTATCTGTGTCATTGGTCAATTATTGATGGATTTGACTCCGTTAACGCCAGCACATGTATTAGTTTTATTCGTGGTCATGGGGGCTTTGTTAAGCGGTATAGGTCTTTATCAGCCACTTGTCGATCTGGGCGGAGCAGGGGCAACCATTCCATTACCCGGCTTTGGACACGCATTAGTTGTAGGAACGATTGAAGATGTCGATAAGTATGGTTTTTGGGGAATCTTTAGTGGTGCGCTGCGCGCCTCGGCAACAGGTGTAATGGCAGCCGTAGTTTTTGGTTTCGCAATGTCTGTATTGTTTAACCCCAAAGGATGAGATCAATGGTTTATATTGATTTAATTGGCTTAGTGATTACAATTAGTGTCATTAGTTTCCGCTATCCGTTTTATGGATTTGCTGCGATTTTCGTTCATGAATTTGGCAGGCTGACAATGACGCTGCTTCTGCATACTCAAATTCAGTCAGTGACTACTGCTGGTGCTTTTAGTACTACGATTGTAGATCATAGCAGTGTTTTGGCCATCATGCTGATTGCCTTCGCCGGTCCGTTAGCTAATTTCATTGTTTGCTCTACGTCAGGCGGCATAAGTTTTGAACGTACGCCCCATATTATCGATCCACGCTCAAAACTTCATAACCCATTTGCAATCATCAATTTGAGGCTGGCAGTGTTTTCCTGCTTGTTCAATATTGGACAATTTTATTTATAAAGGGTGATAAGCCTAATGAATCGACGTTTACAGCGACGAGTAACAGGTAAAGAGCAAGATTATTCAACTGATACCAACAAATCCAGAGAAAACAATAATCTAAAAAGCAATCCGATCACAGCAAGCTCTAGGCAAAGTGATTATGAGTATGAGTTTGCCCAGAGTCTTAGTCCAACGATGTCATCTAATCAAACAACGTCTTCTAGTGAGCTCAGTTCAAGTGAAATTGTTGCTATGCTTCAGAAAATAAATTTACAATTAGAAAAAATGCAGCAAAATGAGGTCCGGAGCTCGACCAAGCAAGAGCATACCAATGAATCTGCGGACAATGATACTCAACAGTCAAGTGATAACAAATCACAACAGCAAACCCAACAGAATGCCGATACTACAAACACTACGAGCGGCATGGACGATGTTCAGGCTGCCCAAGGGCTGCAGGCTTTGTTCAGCCAGTTATTGCAGGGGAAAGGCAATTCACAGCAGCCTGCTGAGCAGGAAAAGCCACAGCCGGCAAGTCAGAATGCCAATGAGCAATCCGGAGGACAACAAACAAATTCTGTGGTTGCCAAAACCGCAGCCCAAGTACTTGCTCAAGCCCAATATGAGCTATCTAATGAGTTAGAAGCCAGTCTGCAAAAGTTAAAACAAGTTATTAGTGAAAGTGAAAAAATTGCTAATAAAATTAGCAATTTGCTTGGGGAAGAAAATAGTACTAATCAATCATGAGGTGATGATTTTGCCGGAAAAGGTGAGAGTGATATTAGTAACAGATGGGGACCGCGTAGCAAAGCATGTAGTGGAAGAAATTGCGACTTCACTAGGGCTAAGGTGTATTTCTGCTTCTGCTGGCAACCCGACACCCATAAGTGGTGAAGAAATTGTAAAATTACTTAAAACCGTTCATCATGATCCTGTTTTGGTGATGTTTGATGATAGAGGGCGGCAAGATAAAGGAAAAGGGGAAATTGCATTAGAATATGTGGCCAATCATCCGGATATTACTGTGTTAGGAGCGGTAGCGGTTGCTTCAAATACTCCCAACATTAAAGGGGTGCCTGTTGATGCATGCATTGCCTGCAGTGGTGATATTGTCGATATGCCTGTTAATAAACGGGGTGATGTTAAAGTAGATGGCCGTCATACTGCTAAACCTGTCATTAATGGGGATACTGTCGATGTTTTAAACAATGTGGACGTACCAGTCATTATTGGTGTTGGGGATATCGGTAAGATGGACAAGGCTGATGATATTGGCCGTGGAGCCCCTGTGACTCGGAAAGCAATTGAAGAGATATTGAAACGGAGTGGCATTGATTATGGCGGAAGATCGTAAAATTGATAAGGAGTTAGATTCCAATATCAATTATTTGAAGGATTATCTGGGTGTTGGAGAAACGTTTGATATTGTATTTCGTGAATATAAGATAGGCCGTAAGAGGGCTGCATCCTTTTCAATCAATGGAATGACGAACGATGTTTTGCTGACTAATGTTTTTCAAGATATGTTGACACTCAATACCGAAGAACTTTCGATTAATACTTTACAAAAAGTGTTTTATACCAGGGCTACGCATTCTCAAGTTAAATTGCTGGATAATATGCATGATGCCCTAATTAGTGTTTTGTCCGGAGAATTATTGTTTTTTATTGACGGTGAAACACAAGTTATTGTATTTGATGCCAGAGCTTATCCGGCCCGTATGCCATCCGAATCCAATATTGAGAAAGTGACGCGTGGTTCAAGAGATTCTTTTGTTGAAACAATGCCCTTTAATACTGCCCTTATCCGTAGACGGCTGCGTGATCCAAACCTTCGTTTTGAGATTGTGAAAATCGGAGTCCGGTCACAAACTGATGTGGCCATTGCCTATATTAAAGATATTACCAACCCGGAACTTGTTAAAAAAGTGAAAGAACGTTTAAATGCAATTGAAATTGATGGAGTACCAATGGCAGAGAAGGCGATCGAAGAGTATATTGTTGGCGGAAGTAAATGGAATATCTTGCCGAAGGTGCGTTATACCGAACGCCCGGATGTTGCAGCTGTTCACTTATTAGAAGGACATGTTTGTTTGCTTGTTGATACATCCCCCAATATTATGATTTTACCAACAACGTTCTGGCACCATGTGCAGCATGTTGAAGAATTTCGTCAAAATGTTGTAGTAGGGTCATTTATGAGGTTAGTACGTCTGGCAGGAATAAGCTTTTCTTTGTTGTTACCGCCCTTGTGGCTTGCTTTGGTACTTCAGCGGCATGTTTTACCGGAGTCTATTGCTTTTCTGGGACCGCGTGATCCTGGAATCATCCCAATCGGATTTCAATTCCTGCTGGCTGAGATGGGGCTTGAATTAGTGAGAATGGCTACCGTTCATGTTCCTTCTGCACAATCAACCGCATTAGGATTTATCGGTGCTTTTATGCTCGGGGATTTCGCTACTAAAGTTGGATTATTTGGGAATGAAACAATTTTTTATGTTGCAGTGGCGGCAGTGGGTGCTTTTGCAACGCCAAGTATGGAATTTGCGATGGCGACCAGAGTATTTCGTGTATTGCTCATTGTGCTGGTGATGTTCTTTAAACTTCCTGGCTTGATTTTAGGCTTAATTGGTATCCTCGTGCTCATGTTTACTACCAAATCCTTTGGTGTACCATATATGTGGCCGGCTATACCATTTAATTACAGTGCAATGAAAGATGTCCTGTTTCGACTGCCCATCCCCAATAAAATATTGCGACCTGCTGTTTTAAAGCCACAGGATAATGACCGTATGGAGGAAGATGATAGTAACGGCAAATAACACAAAAAAAAGACTCGGCATGAGTCTTTTTTTTGTAGTATTTACCGTCCATAAAAGAATTCACGGATTTTTCCCAAGCTTTCATTTAGATTCGCTAGGTTTTCTTCAAAGGCACCCTTATTTTCGGCATTAACGGCATCTTTCATTTGGTTTACATTTGAATGGGTAATCGTTATTTGATCCAAGATTCCGATTTGTTCCATAGCAGGTTTTACTTGATTCCAGGTTCCTTCAAGTTCTTTTACCTTGGAGGCCGCTTTACTCCAATTCTTGTCTTCTACGTAGAAGCTGACATTACGAAGTGAATTTCCAACGGTAATAATATCAGACAATGGTGATAATTTATAAGATTTCGCAATATCACTAATGGAGGCCATAAATTTAATTAAGTTTTCATAAGAATTGGTTATTTTCTTGTCCGCAATGGATGCTGATAATTTATTAAGAGCTTCATCTGCTTCTTTTACCCCTTTTTTTTCACCGACTAATGGCTTGGCTTGCTCCCAGGTGAGTTGTATGTTGGTAATGCCAGTCTGAGCTTGAGCCCAATTTTCTTTATTTAATCCTTCGAAGACTACGCCTGCCATGGCTTCGAGATCGTATAATTGAGTTGGAGGAGATGCAAATCTTTGTAAAAATGGCGGATTTGGCTTACTCTCTGTTGGTTGGCCAGCAGGTCCAATCTCCGGCTTTTTTACGGGATTTAACATTCCGCAACCACTCATAAAGATTGCTAATAAAAAGACAGCTAGAATTCCTCCTGTAACTAAAATTTTGTTTCGATATGTCAAATAAACCCCTCCTTTATGGATAGCTTTTGCGTTGTATCTGCACTTTATTCTTTAGTTTGTATTGAATATCTTAGAGATTAACAGTATAGAAAGATACTTTGTGGTTGGTTCAAGGAAGAGAAAGGAGTGCTCTTATGAAGTTCTATGGGACTATGAAGTCCAATTGCTATGGGCATTTAGAAGTGGCTGGATGTGATACTGTTCAACTAGCCCAGTGTTATGGTACTCCGTTATATGTTATGGATGAGGAAAAAATTCGTGCAAACTGCAGACAATATGTGAAGTCTTTCCAAAAGTATTACCCAGACTCACAAGTTATCTATGCGAGTAAAGTATTTATGACTTTGGCTATGTGTAAACTAATTGAGCAAGAAAATATGGGACTTGATGTTGTGTCATCAGGGGAACTCTATACAGCTCTGCAGGCCGGATTTCCACGGGAACAAATTTTTTTTCATGGTAATAATAAAACTTCTGCCGAATTAACAATGGCAATTAAAGCGGGAATTGGCCGTATTGTGGTTGACAATCTCTATGAGTTAGAACTTCTTAGTCGTTTAGCTCAGCAATATGCTGTCCAAGTGCAAATTTTGCTGCGTATTTCACCCGGGATTGATGCTCATACGCATCATTATATCAAGACTGGAATGATTGACTCTAAATTTGGTTTGGCCGTTAGCAATGGCCAGGCTATGGAGGGAATAAAAAAAGCGATTACGCTTAGAAATCTCTCTTTAAAAGGAATCCATTGTCATATTGGTTCTCAAATATTTGATCTGAAGTCTTACGCCGAGGCAGCGGAGACTATGATGGATTTTGTCAATGAAATCAAAATAAGCACCGGCACCGTCATCGAAGAGTTAAATTTAGGTGGCGGGTTAGGAATTTTTTATACGGAAGGGGATACGCCGCAGCCGGTTGAATCCTTAGCGATGGAAATCAGCCAAACCGTTAAACGGAAGGCTCATGATTACGGGCTGCATCTTCCTAAAGTGATTGTTGAACCTGGACGTTCGATTGTTGGCGAAGCAGGTATCACGTTATATACGGTTGGAGCGGTTAAAGATATACCAGGAATTCGAAAATATATCGCTGTTGACGGCGGGATGACAGATAATCCCCGCCCGGCTTTGTATCAGGCGCAGTACGAAGCGGCTTTGGCTAATAAAATAAATTTTGCCAATGAAGAGCGTGTCTCAATTGCGGGTAAATGCTGTGAGTCAGGCGATATGCTAATTTGGGATATCGAACTTCCTCTGGTGGAACCGGGCGATATTTTAGTCGTTTCAGCTACCGGAGCTTATAATTATTCTATGGCAAGCAATTATAACCGCAACCTGCGGCCGGCCGTTCTATTCGTAAATCAAGGCAAAGCGGATTTGATTGTAAAACGGGAAAGCTTAGAGAATCTTATTCAAAATGATATCTTGCCGGACCGAATGATTAGTCGTTGAGGTTAGGCGAAAGCCGCTTATAACTTTAATTAAAATGTTAAATAAAAAGGCTTGGTCTATGTAACCAAGTCTTTTATAATTGCTTTTCAAAATTTTTCTAGTATAATTTTACTAGGAATAAGGTACAATGCTTGCGTATGAATGGGTCGTGTGCAACTATGGTAAATACAAGTTGAAGAAGGTGATTCAATGTTTGGTTTTGATCAAGATATGATTTTCCGTATTCCTGCGTTGCTCATCGCGTTAACTGTTCACGAATATGCTCACGCCAGGGCTGCGGTGTGGCTGGGTGACCCAACACCGCGCTTCGAGGGACGCTTAACGCTTAACCCAATTGCTCATTTAGACCCACTAGGGCTTATTATGCTTTGGCTATTTAAATTCGGCTGGGCAAAACCGGTTAATATTAATCCAGGTAATTTTAAGAATTGGCGTAAAGGCATGATCTTAGTTTCATTCGCTGGACCTTGCTCCAATATCATCATGGCACTCGTGGCAGCTATTGTTATTACTTTATTAGCAAAATTGGGCGTATTGTCAGGCTGGGCAGCAGCGATACTGAGGCTAACTTATAGCTACAACATTATCTTAGCGATTTTTAATTTGATTCCAATACCACCGCTGGATGGGTCCAAAATTTTGTCTAGTTTGCTGCCTGGACGAATGGCCTATCAATATGAAAGTATCGGGCAATATGGACCGTTTATTTTAATTGGCCTGGTATATCTCGGCGTTATTGGCGCCATCACTTATCCGCTTGAATTGATCTTGTCTTTTTTAATCAATCAAATTGTAATGGTCATCTTATAACATGGAGGAGATAATATGAGTAAAGGGCGCATTTTTAGCGGAATGCAGCCTTCAGGTAAATTTCATTTGGGGAATTATCTAGGCGCTTTGGAAAACTGGGTTAGGCTGCAACATGATTATGAATGTATTTTTAGCATTGTAGATTTACATGCGTTGACGTCTAAGTATGAAGATACTAGGGAATTACCGGAAAACATTCATAATATGGCGTTGGATTGGTTAAGTGCAGGCCTTGATCCTGAAAAAAATATTGTTTTTGTGCAATCTCAAGTGAAGGAGCATGCCGAACTGCATTTGTTGCTGTCGATGATGACCCCATTATCCTGGTTGGAACGTGTGCCTACTTATAAGGACAAACTACAGCAACTGGGATCACAAGGAAAGGATATTAACACTTATGGTTTTTTGGGTTATCCTGTTTTAATGACAGCGGATATTATTTTATATAAAGCGGATACTGTTCCGGTTGGCGAAGATCAAATACCTCATCTGGAGTTAGCCCGGGAAATCGTTAGGCGGTTTAATCATTTATATAGCCCCGTTTTTCCTGAGCCACAAGCTAAATTAAGTAAAGCTCCTTTGCTGCCGGGAATTGATGGTCGCAAAATGAGTAAATCTTATGGTAATGAAATCCCTTATGCGGCTAGTCCGGACGAATTGAGAGCAAGAGTCCGGCTGATGGTTACTGACCCGCAGCGGATTAAGAAAACTGATGCAGGAAATCCTGATGTTTGTACGGTACATAAATTCCACAAAATTTTTAATCTGAACCAAATTGATGAAATTAGCCAATCCTGCCGTCAAGCTGGTATTGGTTGCGTTGACTGTAAGAAACGCCTGGCCGAGCAGATGGTGATTAATTTGGCGGATATTCATGTACGGCGTAGTGAGTATGAAGCAAACCCTAGCCGGGTGAAGGAAATTTTGGCGTACGGTAATGAGCGGGCTCGCAAAATGGCCGCCGCTACAATGGAAGAAGTACGTCAAGCGATGAATTTATAACATGTCCGAATACAAGATCAAACTGGAAGTCTTTGAGGGTCCAATGGCCTTATTGATGCATTTGATCGAAAAAAATCAGCTGGATATCTACGATATTCCAATTGCCGATATCACAGAGCAATATTTGCACTATTTACAGACCCTAAAAGAATTTAATATTGATATTGCAAGTGAATTCTTAGTGATGGCTGCAACGTTAATCCAAATAAAATCTCGAATGTTGCTGCCGAGGCCTGTTCCTCTTCCTGACACTGATGAATACGATTTAGATCCGCGGCAGGAGTTGGTGGATCGATTAATTGAATATCGCAAATTTAAACAAATTAGTGAATTGCTGTCCGGTATGGCTGATCAGCGTGCACAGTTCTTTACCCGTGCCCCGCAAACTTTGGTGCATAAAGTTGTATTGCCGGAAGGCTTGAGCATTGATAAGCTGCTGCTGGCATTTGCAGCAGTATGGGAAAAGGCCATTGAGGACGACTATTCAGTAGTTGCAAGAGAAGAAATTAGTGTTCAGGATAAAATGCATGATATTCTAAATTTGTTATATCAGCAAAAAGGGCGAATCGAATTCAGTGCGATTTTGATTCGTTCTGGTACTCGTTCTGAGATTATTGCCGCATTTTTAGCTTTATTGGAACTGATTAAAATGAATAGAATCGTGATTCAACAAGAGCAAAGTTTTTCACCAATTTACATTATGCTAAGGGGAGAGTGATAGGCTCTGATGTTTTACTCACACCTAAAGGGGCATGTTGAGGCTTTGCTGTTTGCTTGCGGAGAACCTCTCCCTGCAGCACGGCTTGCTGAGATTTTAGAAATACCAGTTGAACAACTGGTATTATTAATAGCTGAAATGACGCAGGAAATGACAGGAGAAAACCGAGGCGTAACAATTATTGAAGTAGCTGGTGGCTATCAAATGTGTACAAAGCCAGAATTAATGCCTATTGTTGAAAAGCTGGCCGGTGTCCAGGAAACCCGGTTATCTTCAGCAGCTATGGAGACGTTATCGATTGTAGCATTTCGCCAGCCGATTACGAAACAGGAAATTGAAAATATTCGTGGTGTAAAAGTGGATAAGGTTCTAGTGACTTTGCTTGATCGTGGCCTCATAAACGAGGTTGGACGAAAAGAAGCGTTAGGCAGACCAATTCTATACGGTACAACAAACGATTTTTTAAAATGTTTTGGTCTGAAAAGCTTACAAGATTTACCGGATTTGTCGGATTTTGCTATACCTGAGCAGCTCGAATCATGAGCTGCTTTTTTTGTATAGATTTGCAAATCCCGTTTAAAATAAGACAGATATAAAAATTCCGTTATTGCCCGTTTAGTTAGTGAGGATGATATGGTAGATTGGCTATTGCTGACAATTACTAGTTTTGGTGTGGCGTTTGTTATTAGTAGAATTAGTATCTATATCCACCTAAAGTTTCTTCGCAATCATGATGACGACTTCATTAAAGTAGACGTTTATTTGCCGCATGGCATTCTTTTATATAGCATGAAAGTCCCTGTTATTGAGATTGTGAGCCGCAATTATATTCCCTGGCTGGAGTCTGAGGTGAAAACTAAACATGGTGAAACGAAAACGCATAGCCGGCGCGAGCAACGATTTGTAAAAGTCTTTTTTGATATTTATTTTAAACATCCGCGAAAACTACAGCGGTTATATAAAACTTTTCGTTATTACCAAAAACTTTATTTTCGGTTTATGCATCATATCATTCAATCCATTTGTTGCGAAAAGTTTACCTGGAAAACTACTTTTGGATTTGAAGATGCGGCAGATACGGCAGTCCTATCAGGTGCTTTATGGTCGGTAAAGGCTTTGGTTGTAACTTTTTTACAAAAGCGAACAAACTTTACTGCCAAGCCAATCATTAAGGTTCAGCCAGTTTTTGGAGAAAAAAAACTCGATATTGACTTTCAGTGTATATTCAGTATCAAACTTGGCCATCTTATAAATGCATCAAAGTATGTATTTTTTTCTAAACCTAAGGAGGTGCGGCGTCATGTCTGAACATCCCATTCAGGGATTAATGAAAACAGCAATGGCAAGTATAAAAGACATGGTTGATGTCAATACAATTGTCGGAGATGCAGTTGAAACACCGGATGGCACAGTAATTATACCCATTTCCCGGGTGACGTTTGGATTTGCGGCTGGTGGCGGTGATTATGAGCCGGAAGAAACAGTAGCCGATCAAGTCTCTCATTCATTTGGGGGAGGCAGCGGGGCCGGTGTCAGTGTCAAACCTGTCGGATTTCTTGTATGTTCACCTACGAATGGTGTGCGATTTATGCCGGTGGAGGGAAATGCCGTTTACGATCGATTGATTGATCTTGTTCCCCAAACCCTTGCAAAGATTCAGGAAATGATGAAACACAAAGATCACGATAGTATGGACGAACTTGCAGAAACTGCAGAGACCAGCCCATTACATTCCTAACTGCTTCTCTTTAAATAAACATTAACAGTTAGCCCCCTGGAAAGTAAGGTTTTCATGAGTGATCACGAAAATCTTACTTTCCAGGGGGCTAAAATATTATCACTTCAGTAGCAAAAAGATTGCATCCCTCATAGGATAACGTGCATCACAACTATAAACCTCAAGGGAGGAATAAATATGGGTTTTGGTGGTTTTGGCGGCGGCAATGGACGCGGTAGCTGGTGGATTATCATTATTATCATTATTCTACTGCTATTCTTCTGCTGCGAAGATGATTTCTCATCAAGCTGCTAAAAAAATCTCAGATCATGCAAAACACCACTGCCTTGCAGTGGTGTTTTGCATGAAGTAAAGAGTAACTAGGCGGTGCTTAGTTACTCTTTATTTATAAAGGCTTACTTGTTTAGCGGGAACTTATTCACGCTAAGTATTTTTTCTGCACATCTAAATTAAATTTTTGACATATAAATGGTACTGTACTAGCTAAGTTTATTTAGCTGTTCTTTGATTTGAGTGGCATGAAGGGCTTCGGCTTCGGCAAAATGACTGAACATCTTGGAAACTTCTGGGTTATTAATTTGTTTGGCAAAAGTTTGATAGTCGCGCACTAATTCTTGCTTTTGGGTCAAAGTGGTACGTAATGAAGTTTTAACATCGACTGTTTCCACACTAATCACCTCCTTAAATTTAGTTATATTATGGCCTTTTAAAAGCTTAATGATGTATGGACACTTTGACGGTTGGGAAAAACATATATATAATAGTTATGTCATTTTAAAATGATTATGGGGAAAGGACAATTTATACATGATACGAAAGTATATAACGGTAATATTTTTGGGATTATCTGTTTTGGGTGCTAGCAGCGCTTATGCTGCTCCTATAGAATTAACAGCGAAATCGGCAATTGTCATGGATGCCCAGACTGGAAAGGTCTTATATGCGAAAGATGCAGAATCCCAACGGTACCCGGCAAGCACTACCAAAATCATGACACTCATTGTAGCCTTAGAACATGGCAACCTGGATGATATGGTTACTGCCAGCACGAATGCTGCGACTACAGAAGGATCGTCTCTTTGGCTGTCACCTGGTGAGCAACTCAAACTTCTGGATATGTTATATGGAATTATGCTGATATCAGGAAACGACGCCACAGTGGCTGTAGCCGAGCATATTTCAGGATCTGTCGATAAATTTGCAAAATTGATGACTGAGAAAGCTCATGCAATTGGTGCTATGAATACGAATTTTGTTAATTCAAGCGGGCTGCCGGATCCCAATCATGTTACAACAGCTCACGATCTAGCTAGAATTGCGGCCTATGGTTATAAAAATCCTTTATTTACTCAGATCGTTAGTACACAACGTAAAGTGATTCCTTGGCCAGGTAAAGATCATGATCGGGAATTGTATAATGAAAATAAAATGCTGTGGTTATTTGAGGGGGGCAATGGAGTTAAAACCGGCTATACCGATGCGGCCGGACGTTGCTTAGTATCGGCAGCAAACAGAAACGGAATTCAGTTGGTTGCAGTTGTATTAGACAGTGATCACATGTGGGATGATTCCATTGCATTATTAGAATATGGTTTTCAGCAATTGCGACCTATGACAATGTTGAACCAAGGTGATATTTTAAAAACCGTGAAGATTACCGAGGGGAAAAAGGATACCGTGAAACTGGTTACGAGCAATAATATTGTGGTGCCTGTATCAGCGGATGATAAAGATCAATTTCGTACGGTTATAGAGGCTCCAAATAAAATAGAGGCTCCAATAACCGCTGGACAAAAGTTAGGGGTAGCTCGAGTTATGTACAAAGACAAGGAAATCGGTACAGTTGATCTCGTTGCTACCGATACGGTTGAGCGAAAATCTTTTTTTGGTATGCTGTGGGGATCGGTGTGGAGCTTCTTTACTTATGTTGTTAAAAATTTCGCATAAAGCATAAAAGGCTATCGTCATGAATGCAACAAGCCTGTAGAGGTTTGCTGCGTTTATGGCGATCATTGTTTTTTGTACCTTTAAGGGGCACCGGTGACTAAGAGTTCTACCATAAACACAATTATCATACCTTCATTACAGGGGGATGGTAATATGATTAATTTGATTTGGATGTTATTTCTCGTAGCCGGAATTGGATATGCCGGTTGGCAGGGGCGTATAGAGGTTGTAACGCAGAGTGCAATATCTGCGGCTGAGGGAGCGGTTATTTTATCCTTTAAATTGATCGGGGTTATGTGCCTATGGCTAGGCATCATGAAAATCGCAGAGTTGGCAGGTTTAGTCAAGCTATTTGCCTTAGTGCTAAGTCCGTTTATGCGAATTTTATTTCCCAGTGTTCCTAAAAAACATCCGGCTATGGGAGCTATTGTAATGACGATCAGCGCGAACATGCTGGGCTTAGGAAATGCAGCTACTCCCTTGGGAATAAAAGCCATGCAAGAATTACAAAAATTAAACGATAAAAAAGATACTGCATCAGATGCTATGTGCACCTTGTTAGCATTATGTACGACTGGTTTTACGCTTGTCCCTGCAACGATTATTGCATTGCGCTCAGCCGCAGGATCGACAAATCCGGCTGAAATTGTTGGTACTACCGTCCTAGTCAGTCTGATGGCAACTTTTACTGCGCTATTGGCGGATCGCCTCTGTCGTGCTTTGTATGCAGCACGGGGAAGGAGGTAGAAAATGTTTGCGGAAATTTGCCGGGAATTATCCATATGGGCTATACCCGTTATTTTGCTGCTGATTCCTTTGATTGGTTATCTTCGGAAAGTTCATGTTTATGAAGCTTTTGTTGATGGTGCAGCAGAAGGCTTTAAAACAGCCATTCGAATTATGCCTTTTTTAGTTGCAATGATGGTGGCTATTAATGTTTTTAGAGCTTCCGGTGCTATGGACGCTGTGATAACGCTTATATCTCCTCTCCTTAGTTTGCTGGGAGTTCCCGCTGAGCTTGTCCCGCTTGCCGTTATGCGTCCGCTTTCCGGTACTGGATCATTAGGGTTAGCTACTGAAATTTTAAATACGTTCGGACCAGATTCATTGTGGGGGCGAATAGCTTCAACGGTCATGGGAAGTACGGATACAACTTTTTATATCTTAACTGTATATTTTGGAGCTGTCGGAATTCGGAAACCCCGCTATTCCGTATTCGTTGGTCTACTCGGGGATTTGACAGGATTTTTTGTGTCTATTTATATTTGCACAAAAGTGTTTTCGTGACAAATTGATTTCGAAAGAAAATAAGACTTGGTCTAGACCAAGTCTTATTTTCTTTCGGTCTTTAGTGGCACTTCGTTCATGCAGGAATAGACTGTAATGTGACAATGAGGAGAATGGAGGGACGTCCATGATAAAGGTTGTAGTCGTCGGCGGGGGTTGGGCTGGGTGCGCTGCAGCGTTGTCTGCTGCTAAAGCGGGTGCACAAGTCATGTTGCTCGAACGCACTGATTTATTACTAGGAACAGGACTTGTCGGAGGCATATTCCGCAATAACGGTCGTTATACAGCTGCTGAAGAGGCCATAGCTATGGGAGGCGGAGACCTGTTTGTCGCTATGGATGCAAATAGTCGGCATCGGTCAGTCAGTTTTCCAGGCCATAGTCACGCCTCGTTTTACGATGTTACCACAATGGAACCTTTGGTAAAGAAGATCCTACAAAATTACGGTGTTGAAATTAAAACCAAAACGCGTGTTGTGGATGTTATAAAATATGGCAAGAAATTACAGGGTGTTATGGTGGATGGCGGTGAAGTGATTAAAGCAGATGCTTTTGTGGATACCACCGGAACTGCCGGTCCAATGGGCAATTGTCTTACATATGGTAATGGTTGTGCAATGTGCATCATTCGCTGCCCCTCTTTTGGTCCTAGGGTTAGCCTAACAGCCAAAGCTGATGTCAAAGAATTAGTTGGGCAAAAGGACGATGGATCGAGTGGAGCAATGAGCGGATCATGCAAATTAAATAAAGACTCTCTTAGCCAAGAAATTCGAGATAAACTTGAAAGTGAAGGAGTCGTTGTTTTATCATTGCCTGAAAATATTCATAAAAGCGGTTCTCTTGGCAAAAAAGCCTGCACACAATATGCTTTAGCAGAATATGCAAAAAATTTAGTCCTGCTGGATACAGGTCATGCAAAAATGATGACATCTTACTTTCCGTTAGAAGATTTGCGAACCATTCCAGGATTAGAAAGAGCACGCTATGAAGACCCTTATGCCGGAGGTATTGGCAATTCAATGCGCTACTTAGGCATTGCTCCTTGCAATGATGTACTGAAGGTTGATGGAATTGATAACTTGTTCTGTGCAGGAGAAAAGTCGGCTATTCTTGTTGGTCATACAGAGGCTGTGGCTACTGGTTTATTAGCAGGGCATAATGCTGTAGCTTTATCTACCATTTGCGATGCAAACTCCTATAAAAAGTCAATTTCAATCTCATTTTGCCTGCTAATACGAATCGCCGCAATCAAATTGGTTAACATCCCGTGACGTTCTTTATTATCAGCATTCGCCCATGCTTTCTCAAAATCACACAATATTTCGATGACCTCCTGGGGCTTTTTAGTTTTTTGATTGCTTACTGTAATTGCATGATTATATGCCATCATCTGGCTTTCCAAAAAGATACGGCGGTTGCGTAATTCTTTGACCCGTTCATTAAGATCCTCTGCAGAAATAAGGTTATTTTCAAAAGCTTGATACCACTTATCCAGCTTTTTCTTGATTCCATCTAACTCCTTTTTAGCTTGGTTCAGCGCTTTTAACGTGAGGTTAGCGCTATTGCTGGTTGCTGCAAATTTGGCAGCTAATCTGTTTATTAACTGGAAATTATGATTATAGCTGGTGAGCTGGTCAATGATGATTCTATCTAAGTCGAAAGCCCGTTTGTAGCCTGAACGGCAGGAAGTATCTTTCACCATGGTTTCAGAACAGCCATCTTGCGAATAACAAACGTAATAACTGATCTTTTCCTTCGGATTGCGAGGATTTTTCCAGACCTTTTTCATTCTCATTTTGGCACCACATTCAGCACAGTAAAGAAGGCCAACAAGCAAACCGGATTCAGCTTTTCGGTTGTAGGTGCTCCGGGTAGCTTGCAATTTCTGCGCATCAAAGAATTGCTGTTCGGAAATAATGGCCGGATGCCTGCCTTTATAAAGTTGTTCTTTATGACGGATAAACCCAGCATAAAAGGCGTTATGCAGCATGGCTTTAATCGTAGATCTTTGCCAACTGTCCGATGATCCTGGCGAAGGGATTTGACGTTCATTTAGACAGTCTGCGATGTATTGATATCCTCGGCCGCAAGTAAGGTATTCATTAAAAATAAAACGAACGATAGAAGCTTCTATGGTATTTACAGATACCGTTTTGATAGCGGGGTTATGATCATAGCCGTATGGAATAGGCCCTCCCATAAAACGGCCTTGTTTGGCTGACTCTTTTTTAGCATCCTTTACACGTTCTATAATCGTTTCCCGTTCCAACTGAGCAAACACCGCCATCATTCCAATTGCGGCCTTACCAAATGGTGTTGTAGTATCGAATGGTTCTGAGACGGATTTAAAGCCAACAGATGAAAGCTCTAAAACATCTTCAAGAAGATAGAGGACGTCTTTTTGCCGACGTGAAAGACGGTCTAGTTTGATCACGACAACCGCCTTGATTTTTCTTGCTTTGACATCCTGAATCAGTTGCTGGATAGCGGGCCTGTTTAAGTCCTTGCCGCTATAACCGTCGTCAATATAAAAATCATATAAATCCCATCCCTGAGATTGGATATAGGCTAACAGGCGTGATTTTTGTGAGGGGATGGATACTCCTTGCTCAGCCTGCTCCTCTGTTGAAACGCGTATATAGGCTGCGACCGGAAACATCGTTGAACCTCCTGTATACAAAAGTTGCCGTTAAGTTTGTAGTACAGTTTATTCTGCTGTTGCTTATTCTAGAAATCCTGAAAATGAGTAAAACCACTGTAATTTATTACAGTGGTTTTACTCATTTTCAGGATTTATTATCATCATATGACCGCTCAATACAGCGATGTTATGGAAACTATGCAAAACTTACGATTGGAATTCTGCGGGAATTGGTCAATGGACAACTTTTTCCAGCATATGTTTTTATTAGGAGGGGTTGATATGAAATTTATTGTGAAATCTGTGCGTTATGCAGACTCGCCTAATTTAATAAAACAACGCAGGGTATATGAGCTTGTATGGAAAGTTTACCAGCGGTCCAAGATAGAGGAAAAAAATGATAATGACGATGAATTTACAAAGAAGTAAACGGTAGAAAATAAGCAAGGTCAAACTCATCCCTTAATGAAAATTAGCGACGGGTGTCAGTGGTTGAATGTTTTTCAAGCGAGAATATTTCTTCAATTTTTCCAAGCATCAGGTTATGGCAATCGGATAATGCTTGATTATAAATGAAAATACCAACATCGTTAAGAATAAAGTCAAGGATGATTGAAGCTTGAAACTCACTGAGCTTTTCATCTCTTTCGGTAAGAAAAAATCTTTGGATGCTTTTTATTATGTCAGTTTGCTTGTCTTTATCAAGCTGAATTTTTTTCATTTGTGTGACCTCCAACGCTATTTTGTCTTTCAATATTATACTAGGCTACAAGGATAGAGGGAAAAGAAAAAGCCCCGCAGGAGCAGCGGGGGAAGGGAGAGGAGAATTTCTATTATATAAGCATTATGCCCTCAGAGTGAAACCATTATTCACTGAAATAAAAAATACTCAAGGTTTATTGGATGCAATGAAGTCGATGCTGAATTACAACTGGGCAGCGAGCGGTTCTCATGTTGAAGGATGATTGGGACCTTCGGTATGCCTATTACCCACATCATCATGACGGGTATTTTGTTGGTTTTGCTGCTTGGCTTTTTTTTGTGCCAAAGAATCATTTGATTGTTTTTTTACCATAAGATCACCTCCAGGATTATTGTTTGTCAGATTAATAAATTCATACAAAATTGAATCATGCAAGCGATCAAGTTGCAAAATTCAATAACACGGGCTTTCATGACGGTTGCTGACAAAAATTGTAGTAATTTTATGAAAAGGAAATAATTACCATTTATAGAATCTTCTAAGATAATGGATGGTGATTGGATGAAAATTACTTCAGTGACCTGTATTTATAAAAGCGAGCTGAGAGAGAAACCCCATAAGGATAGAAATAACGATTACCAGAATAAGTACTTGCTTAAGCATAAAACTCAAATATCCTTTAAAAGTGTATTGATCAAAGAAATATCAAAATGAGGGCATATGCAATTTGCATAACCTAAAAAACCAGAGCTCTTTGCTCTGGTTTTTTAGGTTATGCTCAAATTTATTATTTTTTGCTTCTAACAGAATTCTAAAATTTGGCTATTATGATAAAGCTAAGAAAAATTTACAGAGCTAAATTGGCTCTGTTCATATAAAGCAATTCAATAGAAAATGGAGGGATTTGACATGCATGGACATTTTCCTTACGGTATGGCCGTTTTTAGTTTATTCCACATCATTGTAGCAGGTGCTGGCTTATATCTTTTATATAGTATTTCGAAATCGCTAAAGCGCATCGCTAATAAAACTTAGCCTAAACTTAACATCTTATTTATGTAATAGCAAAGCCTTGTATTTAAATACAAGGCTTTGCTATTGATATCTTCATGAGTATGAGTGCCTGCTCTAAATGAGCGAAATAAACTAGGCACAATATAGTTTGATGCCGGTACAAACCTTTCATAATCAGGCAGGATACGCAACTTATTGAAAAAAGGGGGATAACGGATTTAAGCAGTACCGAACGTGGTCTGGAAAATAATTTTTTGAGGCTGTGTTTTATCAGCAGGGGTTGTCTTAGCGGTATCTAACTTAAAAAACAAGGAGGTTACTGGTTATAAAAAGCCAGATTGGTTATAGTAATAGAGTTGAAGAATATATGTAAAATATTTCCTGGAAATAGTTTACATATATTCTTCAAGGAGGGTGGTTTTGCAAATGCATAGCAAGCTGTAGAATACACTGTTAGGTACTGCTTAGATATGCAATATTTAGAATTACCTCGTTCTTTGGCAACTGGAGATTTTATTAAATTTGTTCATGAAAAAATGACGCTACCGGATGGCATGAAAATTCGGTATACTTTTTCAGGTTCGGTTTATTTTGAACGAATGAAAAACTTAGCGCTTTATTCGACTAACCGTTCAGAAATAAAAGATCGCGTTGCCCAAACTGGACTGACAGATGTGTATAACGGATGTTTAGTTTAGTAGGAGGTCGATGGTATGCTTAAGCAATTGACAACAAAATGTATTGATATTAATTCACCCTATTGTCCGTGTTTACTGGCTGAGACCAATCACTGCGAATTTTGCAGTCATCTTAAAGGCGGAGATTTTTGTGATTGCAATTGGTCAGGTGTTTGCATATTGTATGAAAAGCACTGGCAAAATAAAAGTGGCGGCAAACAGTTTAAAGAGGATATTCCTGTCAGAATAGAAGCGACCACTGATTTTAAGATTAAAGAACAGATCAGCGAGAATACCTATTTGCTTGAGTTTGTGGTGGAAGAGGAACTGGCCAGGCAGCTGGAACGAACCGGTTCGTTTGTATTTCTCCGCAGGGCCACCGATCCTAAATTTTATCATTTTCCTGTTGGCATAATGAAAGTGATTGGAAATACTATTGAAGTCGTTATTGAGACCATTGGTCCTAAATCGGCTCGGTTACTGCAGGGAGACAATTGTCAACTCTTAGTCAGCGGCCCTTATTATAATGGAGTGCTAGGCCAGCCTTGGATTGACAATATAAGGGATGGTAAGATATTATTGGTAGCTGGGGGGATTGGCCAAGCACCCGCATTACCCTTGGTGGATAAACTCGTTCGAAATAACAATGAAGTTTTGGCGGTACTTGCGCCAGGACATGTCCGGAAAATCTTTATTGGTGACGATTTGAATACTTGGGGAGTTCAAGTCCATCAGGTATCTTCAATGCGGCAATTCGGGATTCCCATGCTCCGTGAATTTTTTGCTCTAAATCCGGATTTGATTGTCAGTGCCGGTCCGGATGATCAGCATTATGCTATTATATCAGCGATGCATGAGGCGGGAGTCAATATTCCTATGGCAGCCACAAATAATGTGACCATGTGTTGTGGTGAAGGCGTTTGTGGCAGTTGCCATAAGGTAACACAGGATAATAAAAAGGTACGGCTGTGCAAGGTGCAGACCGACTTTACTCAACTTTTACAAGATTAATTTAGTATTCGCAGTCATAACAAAGGAGATTGCTATGTTGGAGCGTTTGCAAAAAGTAATTAGTCAGGCAGGGGTTGCTTCCAGACGTGAAGCTGAAACCTTTATCAAAGCAGGCAGAGTGACGGTCAATGGTGCTATTGTAACCGAGCTCGGCACCAAGGTGCAGGTTGGGAAAGACCGAGTCGCTGTAGATGGAAAATTGTTGAAACATCAGGACCATATCTATATCATGTTAAACAAGCCGAAAGGTGTTATTACTACGGTTAAAGACCCTGGTAATCGTCAGACTGTTATAGATTATTTAAAAGATGTACCTGTCAGAATATACCCGGTAGGAAGGCTTGATTATAATACCGAGGGATTGCTGCTGTTAACTAACGACGGAGAATTAACGCATGCGTTAATTCATCCTAGTCGTAACATCTATAAAACTTACATCGCCAAGGTAAAAGGTATCCCAACAGAGGAAAAACTGGATTTGCTAAGGGTAGGTATCAAATTAGTGGACGGGGTTACTGCGCCCGCTAAAATTCACTTAATGGAAGTCGACCAGGATAAAAATTCTGCTACTTTGGAGATTACTATTCATGAAGGGAAAAACCGACAAATCCGGAGGATGTGCGAGGCCATCGGCTATCCAGTCAGACAGTTGAAACGCACGAAATTCGCTTGCCTCACTTTAACCGGATTACGTCGCGGCCAATACCGTTATCTGACGGACAGTGAAGTAGAGGAATTGAGCAATCTTGCATTAAAAAAATAATTTCAGGTGCCCTTATTTTTGGATAAGGGTATTTTTGTTTATAATAATAAGACAAGCTATAAATTTTGTATGATGAATTAGGTGACGAAATGAGAAAAATAATCATAATAGGCGGTGGGGCGGCCGGGCTTATGGCTGCTGTTAGTGCTGCAGAACATGGGGCAAGTGTAACGATATTGGAAAAAATGCCGGGAATCGGACGAAAGTTGTTGATTACAGGCAAAGGCAGATGCAACATCACAAATATTGGTGATACGCAGACCCTTATCAAAAATATGCCAGGAAACGGTGCTTTTTTGTATAGTGCGTTCCATGCTTTTGATAACCAACAAGTAATTGATTTTTTTACCCGATGGGAAGTTCTAACCAAGGTTGAACGGGGAGGCCGGGTTTTTCCGGTTAGTGATCAGGCTAAAGATGTTGTCAAGGCTTTTTCCAAGGCTTTAGAGCATTTAAGAGTTTCTGTTTTAACTGGACATTCTGTTGCTTCGGTTGAGGTGGAAAATGGCCGAGCAGTTGGAGTACTTACGAAAAACGGGAATGCCTATCCTGCTGATGCGGTTATACTAACAACAGGAGGCGCTTCTTATCCGGGAACGGGCTCATCGGGTGATGGGTATGCCATGGCACAAAAATTAGGACATACCATTACTCCGATTCATCCATCCTTAGTACCGCTAGAAGTGGCTGAAGAGTGGATTGCCGATTTACAAGGATTGTCCTTGAAAAATGTTTCAGCGCAAGTCTTAGCCAACGGCGAAAAGATTGCAGAAGAATTTGGAGAAATGCTCTTTACGCATTACGGATTATCAGGACCTATTATTTTGACATTAAGTAAAAAGGTTGCTGAGCAATTGAATCAAAAAAAAGAAGTGTCCATTGCAATTAATCTTAAACCAGCTTTGGCGCGCGAAACTCTGGATAGAAGAATACAACGTGATTTTGAAAAATTTATTCGTAAACAAATTAAAAATTCATTACACGAATTGCTCCCGGCTAAGTTGATTGAGACTGTTATTGACTTGGCTTTTCTCGATCCGGAAAAACCTATACACCAAGTAACTAAAATGGAACGATCCCGTTTAATTGATGTCATTACCGGGCTAACCCTGACCATTACCAGGACAAGGCCGGTTAGTGAAGCAATTGTAACATCGGGAGGCGTCCATATTAAAGAAATAGATCCGAAAACCATGGAATCCAAATTGATTACAGATTTATTTTTTGCCGGTGAAGTGATTGATATTGATGGCTTCACTGGCGGCTTCAATCTGCAAGCCGCTTTTTCCACCGGGTATGTTGCTGGTCGGCATGCAGCCCAAAACTTCTAAGATTTACGTCTCACAAGCCTATGATTTTGATTGAAGGGAGTTCTGGCATGCGAAAATCGGCTTGGCGCAAAATATTGTACGGTGAAGCCGTTCTGTTAAGGCTATCGGCCTGTTGTATAGGATTACTGATTATTTCACAAGCCATGCTGTTTAAAGATAATGTAAGGCCTTACTTATCAAGAGTCGATATGTTTGAAGGGGATCAAATTTCTTTTCAGATGCCACAGTATGCCGCTGTGCCGTTGCAAATCAGCGAAGCTACAGAGGTTGGGCGGCTACAAGCCTTGCGTAATAGTAAAGTGATGATTATACGAATGATTAAGCCAGCGAATGATAGCAATATATTTGTTACCATTAACGGGAAAGTTATCGATGATTTTCGTAAGGGTGAAGTAAAGTTGACTGTCTATGAGGGTGATTATGTTGAAATTGATGCCGGAGGTCAAAAAGAACCCGTGCAATTTGTTGTGAATGTGCCAAGCAATGCACTCATTTCCCCCATCGATGGTTTGCTGCTGGAAGGGAGAGGCGAAATTCTCTCTATAGGAAAAATAAAATTTAAAAATTAATTGAAGCAATCTCTATGGAGGAAATTGGTCTTTTTTGGAGAAAAAAATCATTTAGCTTAATTTTCACTATTTAGAACTCTTAATTGAGTTTGATCTAAGTGCTTGGGGGATCGGTAGATATGATTATTGTTTTAAACCACGCGACTACCGAACAGATTGATAGTATTTTATTAAATATCAGCCGATCAGGTTTAGAGCCGTATTATGTGGATTATTTTGGCAAAAAAATGATAACAGCGGTTGGTAATTCTCGTGCTTGCAATGCTGACGCATATCGGAGTTTGCCGGGAGTAGAAGCGGTTATTCCGATTTCTACAAAATTTAAACTCGTGAGCCGTGAGTTTAAGCAAGAAAAATCGGTTGTTCAAGTGCGTGATGTCGAGTTTGGCAGTATGGATAAACCAGTCATAGCGGGTCCGTGTGCCATTGAAGGTTATGAGCTGTTTAAAGAAGCAGCGGTAGCGGTCAAAAAAGCAGGTGCAGTGATGTTGCGCGGGGGAGCCTATAAGCCACGAACCTCTCCGTATAGTTTTCAAGGGCTTGAAGAAGAGGGATTATCCATTTTATTAGCGGTAGGAAAAGAATTGGATATTCCGACCGTGTCGGAAGTCACTGATCCGCGCAATATTGAGTTGATCTCTCAACATGTTGATATGCTTCAGATTGGAGCACGCAATATGCAAAACTTTGTTTTGCTAAAAGAAGTGGCTAAGAGCTCTATGCCCGTGTTGTTAAAGCGAGGAGCGTCTGCTACGATCGAAGAGTGGCTGATGGCAGCTGAATATATTGTTGCGGGCGGCAATCCAAACGTAGTTTTATGCGAACGAGGAATTAGGACATTTGAAAATTATACGCGTAATACGTTGGACTTAAGTGCTGTACCTGTAGTACAGCATTTAAGTCATTTACCGATTATTATTGATCCTAGCCACGGTACCGGTCATTGGCGTTTTGTAACACCTATGGCATTAGCGGCAATGGGGGCAGGAGCAGATGGTCTTATGGTTGAAGTTCATACGTGTCCTGCTGAAGCTGTCTCAGATGGGCCTCAATCTTTAACGCCGGCTCGTTTTCAAAAATTAATGCAAGGACTGGCAGCCGTCAATCGTGCAATCATGTAGAATTAAAAATATCAATATAAAGGTGGATTGTTTTTTTATGGGTGAGGCAATAACCATTCAGCCGACGCGAAACTTGACAGGTTCGATTAAAGTTCCAGGGGATAAATCTATTTCCCACCGGAGTGTTATGTTTGCCGGTTTATCATCGACACCTGTTCGAATAAAAAACTTCCTTTTTGCTCAAGATTGCTTATCAACAGTGAGTTGCATGCGTTCACTGGGCGTAAAAGTTGAAATCATGGAAAATAAAGAGCTGCTTGTTACTGGCCGAGGACTACATGGTTTAACTGAGCCGGAAAATGTTTTAGATGCCGGAAATTCAGGAACAACTTTGCGGTTATTGATGGGAATTCTGGCTGCACAGCCGTTTTTTAGTACTTTTACGGGAGATCATTCGCTGCGTAACCGTCCAATGGGGCGGGTGATTATGCCATTATCAAAGATGGGGGCGAAAATTTCGGCACGGCAGCAATCACGCTTATTGCCGCTGGCCATAATGCCTGCGGGATCATTAAATGCCATTGATTATCCTATGCCCATGGCAAGTGCGCAAGTAAAATCGGCAATTTTGCTTGCCGGGCTCTTTGCCCAGGGAATTACGAAAGTAACCGAACCCTATATTTCACGAGATCACACAGAACGTATGCTTGAAACGTTTGGTGTTAAGCTGGAGCGCACCGGGAATTCGGTTAGCATCGAAAAGGTAAGCGAACTGTCGGCCCCGAAGGTCATTGATGTACCTGGCGATATCAGTTCAGCTGCTTTTTGGCTGGTCGCTGCTTCGATTATTCCAGGAAGTCACCTGGTGTTGACCAATGTCGGTGTTAATCCAACCCGCACAGGTATTATCGACGTATTGCTGCAGATGGGGGCTGATATTACTTTAAGCAATGAACGCTGGAGTGGCACAGAGCCGGTAGCTGATATAACGGTGAAATATGCAAAATTATGCGGTATCTCCATTCAGGCAGAGATCATTCCGCGTTTAGTAGATGAAATACCTGTGTTGACAGTGGCGGCAATGTTTGCCGAAGGCAAAACAACAATTTCGGGGGCAGGAGAATTGCGCTTTAAAGAAACTGATCGCTTGAAAGCCATCGCTGCTGAATTTACCAAAATGGGCGGGAAAATTATTGAAAACCAAGATGGGCTGGACATTGAGCAATCTACTTTACACATGGCTCGGTGTTACTCCTATCATGATCATCGCATTGCCATGGCACTGGCTGTTGCCGGTGCGGCCGGCCGTGGTGTAGAAATTGAAGAGCCTCATTGTATTGATATTTCGTATCCTGAATTTTATACAGTACTTAGTGAATTGAACGGGTAAGGCAGAGTGGAGGAAAAAATGGAAAATTTAGTCATAGCAATTGATGGTCCAGCCGGAGCAGGTAAAAGCACCGTTGCGCAGATTGTTGCCCAGCGCCTTGCTTACACATATATTGATACCGGTGCCATGTATCGGGCTGTAGCCTGGAAAGCCTTACAGCTATCGAAGTTTGCTTCCGAAGATATTGCAGCCATTGCTGCCGATATTGATATTCAATTAACCTATAAAAATGGATGTACTTTCGTGCAAATTGACGGTCAAGATGCAACGGAAGCAATTCGAACGCCAGAAGTTTCCAAGATGGTAGCTGAAGTTGCACAAATTGCCGATGTGAGAAGGTATTTACTGATTCTGCAACGACGTATGGCCGAGAACGGTCAAGTTGTTATGGATGGCCGCGATATCGGTACTCACGTTTTGCCCAATGCAGATATAAAGATTTTTTTGACCGCGTCTATCGAGGCCCGTGCGTTAAGAAGATGGCGGGAACTGATTGCGAAAGGTTACCAAGTTGATTTTGAACAGTTGAAAGCAGATATAGCTTGTCGGGATAAAAAGGATTGTGAAAGAGAATTTGCTCCGTTAGTCCAGGCAGAAGATGCGGTATTCCTTGATACGACTCATTTATCTATTGAAGAGGCGGTTTGTGAGATATTAAGGTTATGTGATAAGAGGATTAGCGATGTATAGTTTTCTGAAAATAGTATTGATAATAATCTTTAGACTCCTGTTCCGCTGTAAAATAACCGGTCAGGAAAACATTCCACAACAGGGGGGAGTCCTGATTGCGTCGAATCATATCAGCCTTTGGGACCCGCCCTTAATTGGGGCATTTATGCATAGGCCCATTCATTTTATGGCGAAAGAAGAACTGTTTAAAAACCCGCTTTTTAGCTGGATTATCAGGCAATTGAATGCTTTCCCTGTTCGCAGGGGAACTGCTGACCGTAATGCAATCCGTACGGCTATTGAGCTTTTGGAAAAAGGCCAATGCCTTGGCCTTTTTCCAGAGGGGACCCGAAGTAAAAATGGATTATTAGGGCCAGCAGAACCAGGTGTAGCCATGATTGCATTAAAAGCTGGTGCGACAATAGTACCCACTGCAATTATTGGTACCAATAAAGTACTGAAAGATTCATTGTTTCCTAAGTTTGAGTTGAGATTTGGAAAACCGATTCGTCTTAATAAGGAAAAAGCAGATAAAGAGAATTTGGAAAAAATTTCAAAAATGATTATGACTGAAATTGCGATTTTGATTGAGAAATAAGGCACTAAAACAAAAGAGAGAGCTAATCAATGCTCTCTCTTTTGTTTTGACTAAATATCATGATTGCTAATCTTTGGAAAATGAATTATTCTGAGGATGGATTAGTTTGAATTTTTAGAAAATAAGGAGGTGGCTTTGAACAGAATCCGGTTAAAATCGAACTATAACCAGATAGGAGGAAAAATATGAATTCAGTCATGTTACTTATTGTTGCTTCCTGTGTGTTTGCCTTGGCTTACCGCTATTATTCCGCTTTTATTGCTGCAAAAGTATTGGTATTGAATGATGAAAATATTACTCCTGCCTATAAGTGCAATGATGGCCGTGAATTTGTACCGACCAATAAATGGGTTTTGTTTGGTCATCATTTTGCCGCAATTGCCGGAGCAGGTCCGCTAGTAGGTCCGGTATTAGCCGCTCAATATGGTTGGGGCCCTGGTTTTATGTGGATATTGCTTGGTTCTGTATTTGCCGGAGCTGTTCATGATTTTATTATCTTATTTGCTTCGGTACGGCATAATGGTCAATCTTTGGCAGTCATTGCCAGAAAAGAAGTAGGGACAGTGACTGGTATTACTACTTCACTTGCTATTTTCTTTATTATTATTGTTGCTCTTGCCGGACTTGCCATTGTCGTTGTGAATGCTCTATTTAAGAACCCCTGGGGTGTTTATACTATTTTTATGACTATACCGATAGCCATTCTGATTGGTTTGTATATGTTTAAGATTGTTCCCGGCTCCATTCGAACGGGATCAATAGCAGGCTTTGTCCTGGTGCTGGCAGCAGTATTTACCGGTCATTGGCTAACTCCAGGTCAACCACTGGCGGGCTTGGCCGAAATGTTTAATTTAACAAAAAACCAGTTATCTATTGCTTTGCCAATTTACGGATTCTGTGCGGCAGTTTTACCTGTTTGGCTATTACTGGCACCGCGTGATTATTTAAGTTCCTATATGAAAATCGGGACTGTCATTGCGTTAGCTCTGGGTATTCTCATTGTGCAGCCTAGTGTTAATATGCCTTGGACAACACCATTTATTGATGGCGGCGGGCCGATTATTCCAGGTCCTGTCTGGCCCTATGTCTTTATCACCATTGCATGTGGAGCTATTTCCGGATTTCATTCATTGATCAGCTCGGGCACCACTCCTAAAATGCTGGAAAAAGAGTCGCAAGCCCGCTCAATTGCTTATGGGGGGATGTTAGTCGAAGGTTTTGTTGCTGTGATGGCGTTAATTTCAGCGGTTGTTTTGATGCCGGGAGATTATTTTGCTATTAACACGACTCCTGCCGTTTTTGCAAAATTGAATATGCCGGTTGTTGAACTAAAAGAATTATCGGCTTTGGTAGGGATGGAGGTAGCCGGGCGACCCGGAGGAGCGGTATCGTTAGCAGTAGGAATGGCTCATATCTTTTCCAGTATTGGAGGAATGAGTCATCTCATGAACTACTGGTATCAGTTTGCTATCATGTTTGAAGCCCTGTTTATCCTGACTACGATTGATGCCGGCACACGGGTTGCCAGGTATATCCTCCAAGATATTATCGGAACCTATTTATATGCACCGATGAAACGTACGAGTTGGTGGCCGGGAGTTCTTATTACCAGTGCTATCGTGTCGTATTGCTGGGGATATTTACTGTATAGCGGTGATGTAGCTACAATCTGGCCGTTATTTGGGGTCGCCAATCAATTGCTCTCAGTTGTAGCGCTTGCTTTAGGTACGACTATTATTTTAAAAATTGCTGTGAAAAAGGCCTATGCCTGGATTGCTATCGCTCCATTATTATTTTTGAGTGCTACCGTTATTACCGCAGGCGTGATGAATACGCAGATTTACTTTAAACGCGGAGATGTTTTAGGGAATACAAATGGCACGATCAGTATTGTATTGATCATACTAGTGGTTGTGACTTTGATTGACTCTGTGCGTAAATGGAACGAACTATGGAAAACCGATCATCCAATTGGGATGAATACCGGTGATGAAGAGTTTTGTCCGGTAAATACAACGAAACCGAATATTCCAAGCTAATATTAGAAAGGGTTGAGCTACAAGCTCAACCCTTTTCCTTGCTATTCTTTTTCAGAATGGTTTTTATCGTTACGGGCTGAGGCAGGGGAATTGATGCTTTCTGCTGAAGCGCTTGCGTTTAATTGTGCGTCAGGCATGGTATTACTGTCGCCAAAATCATTATAAAATTCGGCATTCATGCTTAGTGCTGCTAGTTCAGCATCAGACACACTGGAAAATAAGCCATTTACAAGTGTTTTGCTCATAGTACCCCTCCTTTTTGTTCAGGCTAATAAAAACTCATAATTAGTTTGCCGCAAAATCAAATTGCAATATACAAGCGAAATCATGGAGATTCTTTGCAATTTTCGCTTGCTTGCAGATAATCCAATCATTTATTAAAATAATGAAAGGATATGTTTGGTTAATAGGGAATTTTTAATAATGAAAGCCTGGCAATTTTTATAGGAGGACAATATGAAGATTATTGTAGCCCAACATCGTGGCTTCTGTTATGGTGTAAAACGTGCTGTTGATATGGCGCAAGATTGTGCAGATACTCCTGGCCAAGCGGTTACACTTGGTCCAATTATTCATAACCCTCAAATGGTACAGCGTTTGGAAGCGCAGGGGATCGGTATGGCTCATACACTTGAAGAAATTGGAGGAGGAACGGTGATTATCCGTTCTCATGGGGTAGGCCCTGATACGTATAAGCTGGCCAAAGAGATGGGGTTGAGGGTGGTGGATGCAACTTGCCCACACGTGAAAAAAGCTCAACAGGCTGCCAAAGAACTGGCTGAATCCGGCTATCAGGTCGTCATTATTGGCGAGAAGAAACATCCGGAAGTGAAAAGCATCTTTGAATGGTCTGGAAAAAAGGCGTATATTATTGAAACCAAAGATGAGGCTGAAGGGATATCGTTTCATGATAAATTAGGGATCGTAGCTCAAACGACTTTTGCCAGCGATGGATTTCAGGATATCGTGGATGTACTCAAAACGAAGACGAATGATATCAATATTAAACGTACAATTTGTACTGCTACTGATTTACGCCAGCAAGCCGCCTTAGAGGTGGCCGTCCAAGTAGATGTTATGATCGTTATTGGGGGGAGAAACAGTGCCAACACCACTCATCTGGCTGAGCTATGCATGCAGTCAGGCTGTCGGACCTATCATATAGAAACTGCGGAAGAGTTACAACCAGAGTGGTTTGCAGGGAGTAATTTAGTCGGAATAACAGCAGGGGCATCAACGCCGGACTGGTTAATTGAGGAGGTCTATAAAAAAATGGAAGCAATGAATGAATTTATGAATGAATCGGTCAAAGAGATTCGTGTCGGCAGTATTATTCAGGGAACTGTGGTTGGGATTCGTAAAGAGGAGGTTTTTGTCGACGTTGGCTATAAGGCCGAAGGGGTGATTCCCCTTTCAGAACTTGCTTATCCGATACCGGAAGATGCCGGCCATATTGTACAGGTTGGTGATCCTATTGATGTTTATGTTGTTGAGATGGATGGTCAAGACGGGTTAAAGCTATCAAAGGTTAAAGCAGACCGTGTTGTTGCTTGGAATAAACTTACAGCTGCTTTAGAGGCCAAAGAGCTGGTTACAGGAAAAGTGATTGAAGCTGTAAAAGGTGGCCTGGCTGTTGTTGTTTTTGGAGTGCGTGGCTTTATACCGGCATCACAGGTCGATATTCGTTATACAGAAAATTTAGCTCAGTTTGTTGGTCAAACCTTTTCCCTTTTAACGATTGAGGTTGATGAGCAAAAACAACGGGCGGTATTTTCCCGCAGGCTTGTACTGGAGGAAGAGAAGCGACAAAGGGAACAGGCTATCTTTTCATCCATTGCTGTGAATGATATTCTTACAGGTAAAGTTACCAGAATTGCAGACTTTGGTGCTTTTGTTGATATTGGAGGCGTTGATGGCCTTGTCCATATTTCAGACTTATCTTGGGAACGGGTGAAATCACCTGCTGATGTTGTCAGTATCGGCGATGAAGTAACGGTGGTTGTTACCAAGCTAGATCCCCAAGCCAGAAAGATTTCACTTAGTTTGAAACAAGTAACACGTGATCCCTGGCTGGATCGGATTGAACAATTTTCGCCTGGTACTTCAGTAAAAGGCAAAGTTACCAAGGTTGCTGGATTTGGTGCTTTTGTTGAAATTGCAAAAGGAATTGAAGGACTTGTCCGGCTGTCTGAATTGGCTGAAAGAAAAGTAACCAAAGCTGAAGAGGTTGTCAGTATTGGGCAAGAAGTCAATGTGAAAATATTAGAGATTGATAAAGAGAATAAACGCCTTGCACTTAGTATTATTAAAGCCAGCCAGGATGCTGAACGAGCTGAATATCAGGAATACCTCACTAAAAATACCGAAGTTGGATTAACTTTGGGAGATAAATTCGGACACCTGTTTCGGCATGAGGATTAAGCATTGTGCGTCAATCACGTAAATTAGATCATATCAAATTTTCACTTGAACTCGAAGATGGGCCTATCTCAAATTGTTTTGCTGATTTGCAGCTTATTCATAATTGCCTGCCGGATGTGTCTTGGGAAGAAATTAAAGTTGCAACATCAGTAGCAGGTATTAAGATGGCAAACCCCATTATTATTAATGCAATTACGGGTGGGGCAGATGATGTAAGGCATATTAACGAACAACTGGCTGAATTTGCACGGATAAGCGGGTGTACGATGGCTGTCGGCTCGCAGTTCGCTGCTATTGAAGATGCTGCGGTTGAGTCGTCGTATCAAGTGATCCGGAAGGTGAATCCGAATGGGATTGTTTTTGCGAATTTAGGAGCTTATGCAAAACCGCTTCATGCCCAGCGCGCAGTTGATATGATTGAAGCTGCCGCAATTCAAATTCACCTAAATCCTGCGCAGGAGATTGTGATGACCGAAGGAGACCGGGATTTTACTCAGTATCTAAAGAATATTGAGAAAATCATTGCGGCTGTAGAGGTACCTGTTTTGGTTAAGGAAGTGGGCTGCGGTATTGCAAAGGAACAAGCTAAGCGGTTCGTTGATATTGGCGTTAAAGCCATTGATATTGGCGGAGCTGGTGGCACGAATTTTATTGCTATTGAATCAGCCAGAAACAATTGCCAATTGGAAGAAGACTTGCTTTTATGGGGTATTCCGACGGCAATCAGTGCGGTTGAAGTGGTTGCAGTGCTGCCACCCTATGTCGACATGATTGTATCAGGCGGGGTCCGAACCCCATTAGATGTTGTCAAGGCATTAGCTCTAAACGGAAGTGCTATCGGGATTGCTACTCCAATTCTGAGGCAGATTCAGCAGCAGGGTATAGAAAAGGCTGTTTGCTGGTTTGATGGCTTTATCGATCATATCAAGAAATATATGTTATTAGTAGGAGCGAAAAAAATTGCCGATTTACATACAATCCCGCTAATCATTACTGGGTTTAGTTCACAATGGTTATCAGCCCGAGGGATTGATATAACAAAATATGCGACCCGTTTAAAAGCATAGCTTGAATCAAGCTATGCTTTTAAATATTTTCGCTATTGGAGGAATGTTGGATTTTAAGAATTTCAAAACTAAATTCAGGGTAACCTAAATTAACAGTTTAATTTATTTTAAAACTAAGAGGTGAATTTAGTATGAATATGCCAATAGGAATGATTACGCTATTGGTTATCGGCGTATTAGTTTATTTTGGTATCGCTCAAAGAATTTTGGACAGAATGCGCTTAACGGACAAGCAGGCATTATTGTTCATTGTAGGAATTGTGCTCGGTAGTTTTGTTGATATTCCGATTCTGAGTGATCCTGTTAGTTTAACGATCAACGTGGGCGGCGCTATTTTACCTGCTCTGCTGGCTATTTGGCTGATTTTTACAGCAGATGAAACAGCCGAAAGAGTAAGAGGAATTATGGCCGCCATTCTTGTAGCTGCAGCTGTATACTTTGGTTCGCTCTACCTTCCATATGAGCCGGAAAATATGTTTTTAGATCCGAAATTAATCTATGGTATTTCAGCCGGATTAATAGCTTATCTGGCAGGTAGATCTAGAAGAAGCGCTTTTATTGGGGGAGTTTTGGGGATTATCTTAAGTGATATTGTACATTTAGTTACCATATATAGAATGGGTATTCCTGGGACTACCGCAATCGGCGGAGCCGGCGCTTTTGATGTTGTGATCATTGCCGGTATCGTTGCGGTAATGATCGCAGAACTGGTTGGCGAAACGAGAGAAAAACTGCAAGGCGGTCCTGTACTCGGTCCGAATCGACCGGAAGGGTTATATGAGTTCAGCAAAGAGTTGTCGCATAGCGGGGCTAAAAAACGCAATTTAAAAGCAGTGCGTACGGAAAAATCTGATGCCGATTCCACGCAGAGTAAGCAACAAGATGGAAGAGGTGAGGACCGTGAATAAATGGCTTATTATGATTGCTATTGTGATATTCAGTTGTTCAATGGCAATTCAGGGTTTTGCCAATGATAACGGAAACTATTTTAATATTGTTGATGAAACGGGAAATGTTGTCTATGTGACAGCTTGGGAAATGCAAACAGGTGATGAATGCCTGACTGAAACGAATAAACGCTACCAAATTGTCCGAATTGAAGGAAATACTGCCTATGCGAAGTTTATTGGCGAAGTGAATCTTTCACAATATCTTGAACCCAATCAAAAGAACGCCTTATGGTGGGAAGCATTAATGCCACGTATTGCAAAAGCACAAGGTACGGGCAAAGTTGCAATCTATCATACTCATTCAGATGAATCTTATGTACCGACAGATGGTCAGGAAAGTATTTTTGGCAATGGAGGCATTTATAAGGTAGGAGATGCTTTTACGCAAGCTTTACAGGCTAAGGGCATTGAAGCCATCCATTCTACTGCCAAGCATGATCCTCATGATAACATGGCCTATGAACGCTCCAGGAGAACAGCGCTTGACTTAATCAAAAAACAGCAGCCTGATGCGATCTTCGATGTGCATCGTGATGCTGTTCCCCCTGAAGTGTATAAGGGTAAAGTAGACGGTCAGGATATCAGTAAGGTGCAATTAGTTGTTGGTAAGTATGGACCAACAGGAAAACAAATAGAAGATTATGCCTTGCAGATTAAAGCGGCCTCTGATAAACAGCATCCTGGGCTAGTCAAAGGGATCTTTTTTGCCAAGGGCGGTGATTACAATCAGGACTTGCACCCCAGAGCAATGTTGATTGAGGCGGGGTCTCATACGAATGATCGTCAGTCTGCTGAAAAAGGAATTGCGCTATTTGCCGATGTTATCCCCACTATCATTGGTAAAACAGGAGCTAGCCCAGCCAATCAAGCCGGTGCCGCAGGCTTTGGAACAGCAACTTCCGGGGCCTCCGGGGCCACAAAATCAATTGGCTGGATTATTGGATTATTGGTTGTCGGCGGAGCTGCCTTTTTATTTATCAGTACTGGCAGCATGAAAGAAGCCGGTGCCAAGCTGAAACAGTTTGCGACAACAGAATTTACCAATTTTTTTGCGCCGAAAAAGAAACGTAAGATGAACAACAAAGATGATGATAAAAAATAGCTGTTCTAGAAGGAGTGATGTTTTTCTCATCACTCCTTGCTTTGTTTGCAGGAAAACACCTTAAGTAAACGGAATAATAAAGAGAGGTGAAAAGCTTGTCATATTATGGCACTGTTACTAAAATAGCTTGTGATAGTCTTGCAGAAGAAGTTGGCATAGAAATAGGCGACCGTCTATTGGCTGTCAATGGAGTGGAACTTAGGGATATTATTGATCTCAGTTTTGCTTTAGCTGATGAATATGTAGAATTATTGATTGAAAAATCTAATGGGTTGCAAGAAATCATTGAAGTTGAAAAAGAATACGATGAAGATTTGGGAATTGAATTTGAAACTGCAGTCTTTGATGGAATACGGCGGTGTGCCAATAAATGTATTTTTTGTTTTGTAGATCAAATGGCGCCTAATATGAGAGCAAGTTTGTATGTCAAAGATGATGATTACCGGATGTCTTTTCTATATGGTAATTTTGTTACATTAACCAATCTTACCGATCAGGATTTTGATCGAATTCGTCAATTGCATTTATCTCCTCTTTATATTTCAGTACATACAACCGACGGTCCATTAAGGGCCAAAATGCTTCATAATAAACGCGCCAGCAATATTATGGAACAAATAGCCCAGCTTGCGGATTGTGGAATTGAATTGCATACGCAAGTAGTGTTATGCCCTGGCATTAATGATGGGGAATTTTTGGAAAAAACAATCAGAGATTTGTACCAGCTGCATCCGGCCATTCAATCCTTGGCAATTGTTCCGGTGGGATTAAGCCGGTACCGTGAAAATTGCTTTCCTTTGGAAGGCTTTACATCCGATCAAGCGTACCATATAATTAGCATGGTAACAAAATGGCAGGAAAAATGCCGGCAGGAAACAGGAACTTCTTTTGTGTATTTGTCCGATGAGTTTTATATTGCGGCTGCCCAGCCAATACCTAGCTATGAAAGTTATGATGGATTTCCCCAATTGGAAAATGGAATTGGGCTTGTGCGTAATTTCTTAGCGGAATGGGAAAGTAGTCCACTTGAGACGGCCGGGTATTCAGAACCTATTTATTTGGATGTCGTTTGTGGACAATCGGCTGAAAAGATTATCAACCCTTTACTAAGTGAATTGAAGCTTCCTAATTTACATATTCGTATTGTACCGATTGAAAACCACTTTTTTGGTTCTAACATTACCGTAACAGGACTCTTAACCGGTCAGGATATTACCAAGCAATTAAAGAGACTGCCAGGCAAAAGAAGTGGGCTCATTATTCCTGGCATAGCATTGCGTAAAGGCGAGGATATATTTTTAGATAATACCTGCTGGCAGGACATTGAAAAAGAGCTGCAGACGCCTGTCCGTGTCGCCTATGGTGCATCAGACTTGCGACGGCTACTATGCGACTGGGGATAAAATCGTCATTTTTTATGAAAAACGGTTCATTTTGGTCAATCAAGTGTAGTTAATTTTTACTGGTATAGGCAATCGATCCAAGGAAAAACTAAGTAAACATAGAGTTTTTCTAAACAGTTATTAATGGTGGTGTGCTACTTATTCATAATAAGTAGCATATTTTTGCCGAATAACACATGAATAATTCTTGGGTGAGGTTTTGCTGTCCTCATTCAAGGCTTAAGATAAAATAGATGAATTTAGGTGATGCAAATGAGTAAACCGATTGTTGCAATAGTTGGTCGTCCCAATGTTGGTAAATCGACCTTGTTTAATCAAATAGGCAAAAAGAGAGTCTCCATTGTTGAAGATATGCCTGGGGTAACCAGAGACCGTATTTATCTCGATGCGGAATGGCTCAATCATGAATTTACCATGATTGATACTGGGGGGATCGAGATTGATACAGATGATCGAATATTGAGTGCCATTCGTCATCAAGCACGTTTGGCTATTGAAGAGGCGGATGTCATTTTATTTATTGTAGACGGCAAAACCGGCGTAACTTCAGCGGATGAAGAGGTTGGAATAATTTTACGCAATACCCGTAAGCCTGTTGTATTGGCCGTAAATAAAGTTGACAGTACCAAAGCAATGGATGATATTTATGAATTTTATAATCTTGGATTGGGTGACCCTATTCCCATTTCAGCGTCAAATGCGCTGAATCTTGGTGATCTTTTAGATAAAGTTGTGGAATGTTTGCCGAAGGACCAGGCGGAGGAAGAAGAATCCGATCAAATCAGAGTTGCTTTTATCGGCCGGCCAAATGTAGGGAAATCTTCTTTAGTCAATGCCCTGCTTGGACAGGAAAGAGTGATTGTCAGTGATATCCCCGGCACAACCCGTGATGCTATTGACACCCATTTTCATACAGACGGTACTAATTTTGTGTTCATTGATACTGCTGGTATGCGACGAAAAGCTAAAATTGATTTACCGGTTGAGCGTTATAGCGTCATGCGTTCATTACGATCGGTTGACCGATCTGATGTGGTTTTAATGGTAATCGACGCAGTAGACGGCGTAACCGAACAAGATAAAAAAATCGCGGGCTATGCGCATGAAGCGGGAAAAGGGATTGTCATTGTCGTTAATAAATGGGATTTAGTTGAAAAAGATAGTAAGACTTCTCTTCGTTTTACTGAAACAATCCGGAATGAACTGGGCTTTATGCAATATGCTCCAGTATTGTTTACATCGGCATTGACAAAACAGCGTGTGCATCGCGTTATAGAATTAGTGAAATTTGTTGCAGAGCAGCATTCAATGCGCATTTCAACGAGTGTGCTGAATCAAGTTGTAACTGATGCAACAGCGATTAATCCTCCGCCTTCTGAAAACGGCAAGCGATTGAAGATTTATTATACAACGCAAGCTGATGTAAAACCGCCGACATTTATTTTCTTTGTCAATGATCCGGAAATTATGCATTTTTCGTATTTGCGTTTTCTGGAGAATCGACTGCGGGAAAGTTTCGGTTTTGAAGGTACTCCTTTAAAATTAATTGTTCGTGGGCGCAAAGAAGAAGAATAGGCTTATTTAAGGGAGGAGGATGCTATGGACTTAATGACATTGTCTTTAATAGCCGGGCTCAGCTATTTGATTGGCTCTATTCCAAATGGATTATTGCTGGGTAAATGGCTATGGAATATTGACCTCCGGCAGTTTGGCAGCAAAAACATTGGGGCTACCAATGCCTATCGTGTGCTCGGTCCTTGGCCGGCGCTAGGTGTTTTTATTACTGATGCGGCTAAAGGAGTTATTGGGGTCTACATCGGGCAAGTTCTGGGAAATACTCCTTTAGCCATGCTATTGGGTGGAATTGCAGCCATTGCCGGACACAACTGGTCCATCTTTTTAAAATTTAAAGGGGGACGCGGTGTGGCGACCGGACTTGGAGTTATAGCCGTACTTGTTCCGAAAGTAACCATCATCGTATTTGTGATCTGGGGATTTATTGTCTATATTAGCCGTTATGTATCCTTGGCATCGATTATTGCCGCAGCGTTAGTGCCGATATTAATGTGGGTATTTGGCGAGAAATTGGAATTTTATTATTTTGGCTTATTGGCTGCTGCATTTGTGATTATCAGGCACAAACCGAATATTCAAAGACTGCTAAAAGGCAATGAATTGAAAATAAAAGCAGGAACAACCAAGCAAAATACGGAGGAGAAAAAACTATGAAGATTGCTGTAATTGGTGCTGGTAGTTGGGGCACAGCTATGGCAGTCATGTTAGGGCATAAACATGATGCAGTTTCTTTATGGGCACGAAATGAAGAAGTGGTGCATCAGTTGAATCGTGACAGAGAAAACGAACGCTATTTACCCGGAGTGTCGATCCCAACCAGTGTTTTGTGTACTAACTCATTACAAGCTGCTGTTGCTCATGCCGAATTTGTTGTCCTTGCAACTCCATCGCAGGCGATAAGAACAACAGTTGAGGCTATAGCCAGCCATCTTTCTGATAAAACGATTATCGTAACAGCTACAAAAGGTTTTGAACTTCAGTCTTTGAAACGGATGTCTGAAGTGATTGCAGAAGTAGTCCCGCAGTTAAGTGAGCGTATTGCGGTGTTATCCGGCCCTAATCATGCAGAAGAAGTAGGGATGAAACAACCTACAGCTACTGTCGTTGCAGCGAGATCAGCTGTTGTTGCTGAAGTTGTGCAAGAAGTTTTCATGCAGCCTTATTTTAGAGTTTATACAAATCCGGATATTATTGGCGTTGAACTTGGCGGTGCCTTGAAAAATATTATTGCGTTAGGTGCCGGGATTATTGACGGGCTTGGGTTTGGGGATAATACCAAAGCGGCTTTAATGACTCGTGGATTAGCTGAAATGGCCAGGCTGGGGATTGCCATGGGAGCCGATCCGCTTACTTTTGCAGGACTTTCCGGAATTGGTGACTTGATGGTTACCTGTAGCAGCAGGCATAGCCGCAACCGCCGGGCTGGAATCCTAATTGCACAGGGAAAATCAATCCAAGAGATTGAGATTGAATCTAAGATGGTTGTAGAAGGGATACGCACCACGGCAGCTGCTTACCAGCTGGCAAAGGCTCATCAAGTGGAAATGCCGATTACGGAGAAGGCTTTTCAGATTCTATATGAAGGAAAGCCACCTAAAGAAGCCGTTCTTGATTTAATGACGCGCGGTCGCACTCAAGAAGTGGAAGAGGTTGTGGCTGATAAAAGTATTTGGAAATTATAATGTTAACAAACTAAAAAGCATGATCCTGTGTAAACAGGATCATGCTTTTTAGTTTGTATAGACGAGGCGATTTGATTTCAAAATAGATGAATATAGGTTATCGTATACAATTAAAATGTAATAACAGTATTGTTAAAACACCTGATCGTTTCAATATTTATTTTGTAATATTCTTAGCGGCATGTCATATATTTATTAATGATTATGAAACACCGCTATTATACTAATGACCAATTGCTACTCCTTCTCGCCGGTGCTACTTTCAATAAGGGAGGGATGAATACGGGTTTAGTGGGCGGTATGCTCAAATGTATTATATATAATTAGTTATGGGGAGGGAAAGATCCACATGGAAAAATTTGATTTATTCCGAGATATCGCCGAACGTACTGGCGGTGATATTTATATTGGTGTTGTCGGTCCGGTACGTACAGGAAAATCAACTTTTATTAAAAAATTTATGGATACAATGGTTTTACCCAATATTACCGATCCATATGAAAAAGAACGTGCTAAAGATGAGCTGCCTCAAAGTGCAGCCGGTAAAACCATTATGACGACTGAACCCAAATTCATTCCTAATGAAGCAGTCGAAGTGAGCATTAAGGATAATGTAGCAGTTCGCGTACGGGTTGTAGATTGTGTAGGCTATACTGTCGAGGGTGCGTTAGGATACGAAGAGGAAGATGGACCACGGATGGTTCTTACACCCTGGTTTGAAGAGGAAATTCCCTTCCAAGAAGCCGCTGAAGTGGGAACCAGGAAGGTTATTGCTGAACATTCGACCATTGGGCTAGTGGTTACAACTGACGGCAGTGTCACGGATTTACCGCGCGATAGTTATGTTCCAGCTGAAGAAAGAGTAGTCAATGAACTTAAAGAACTGCAAAAACCATTCTTGGTCATTTTAAATACAAACCAGCCAACAGCCAAAGAAACCAGAGAACTTGTTGCCAAATTAGAAAGTGCTTATGACGTTCCGGTTATTCCTGTAGATTGTGCTCAGTTAAACTATGATGATATTTATGCAATCTTGCAGGAAGTTTTATATGAGTTCCCGGTGAAAGAAGTCAATATTTCGTTGCCTAAATGGATTGAAGAGCTGAACAGCGACCACTGGCTGCGGGAAAAATTTGATGAGGCTGTGCGTGAGGTTGTTCAATATGTACGTAGGCTTAGAGATATAGATTGTGCAATTGATGATTTGTCCAGCCATGAGTTTGTTGCCGATGTTATTTTGCATGACATGGATCTTGGCAGTGGCATCGCGGTGATTGAAATTACTTCAAGACCGGATCTATTCTATCAAGTGGTCGAGGAACTTACCGGATTTACCATTGCCGGTGAGCATCATCTGTTAAGACTGATGCAGGACTTGTCTGTTGCCAAACGTGAATACGATAAATTAGCTGATGCGCTTGAGCAAGTTCAGCAATCCGGCTATGGAGTTGTACCACCACAACTAGATGAAATGGTTTTGGAAGAGCCCGAGATTATTCGTACCGGAAATCGATTTGGAGTTAGGCTGAGAGCCTCAGCCCCGTCATTACATATTATTAGGACAGATGTTCAGGCTGAAATTTCACCAATTTTAGGCACTGAAAAACAAAGTGAAGAGTTAATTCAATATTTAATGCGCGAATTTGAAGGGGAACCAGATAAAATCTGGCGCACCAACTTGTTTGGTAAGTCACTCAATGCTCTTGTTCGTGAAGGGATCCAGAATAAATTGTCTAGTATGCCGGAAACAGCCCAAGTTAAACTCCGGGATACGTTACAAAAGATTGTTAATGATGGTAGTGGCGGTTTGATTTGCATAATTTTTTAAATAAAAAAAGGCCAGTCTGTGCAGACTGGTTTTTTTTTTGTAAATTTACTTGTCAGTACAAGGCTAATAATGTTATAATGTCTACCATCAATAGATTATTATCCTTTGCAGAAATACGGGGAGGTACAGTTGTGAATAGACAGCAATCGGGTTTTTATCTTGTTCGTGAAGAAATTCTACCTGAAGCCATTAAGAAGACCATTAAGGTAAAAGACATGCTCAAACGTGGTGAAGCGAGGACCATTAATGAAGCTGTTGAAAAGATGGAGTTAAGCCGCAGTGCGTATTATAAATATAAGGATTATGTGTTTCCTTTTTATGAAGCTAGTAAAGAGAAGATTGTGACACTGGCCTTATTGCTTGAGCATAAGTCTGGTGTTTTATCACGTGTTCTGAATACCATTGCCGGTGATCATGGTAGTGTATTGACAATCAACCAAGGCATTCCCCTGCAGGGAGTAGCCAATGCTACCATTTCAATCGAGACGGCTGAACTTGTGATTGATTTAGAAGCGCTGCTGGATAAATTGAGAATGGTCGAGGGTGTTAAGCGTTTAGAGGTGTTAGGGCAACAAGCGTAAACGAGGAGGATTATCATGAAGGCTTCAGTCAATATAGGTTTACTTGGCTTAGGAACTGTAGGAACAGGTGTTGTAAAAGTTCTAACACAAAACGCGCGCGAAATATCACAAAAAGTGGGTGTACCTGTCACGGTAAAAAAAGTCATGGTACGCAATCCCAATAAAGCGAGAAGTATTGACGTGAGCGTTACTACAGATATTGATGAAATTATTAATGATCAAGATATAGATATTATAGTCGAAGTTATGGGTGGAGAGCAACCCGCCAAGGAATATATGTTGCGAGCTTTAAATTCGGGTAAGCATGTTGTGACCGCCAATAAGGATGTTGTTGCGAAATACGGCCGAGAATTGTTCGATGCTGCACAAGCCAATAATGTTGATTTTATGTTTGAGGCCAGTGTAGCCGGTGGAATTCCTATTATTCGACCATTAAAGCAATGCTTAACGGCAAATAAGATTTCGGAAGTTATGGGAATCGTCAATGGTACCACAAATTATATGTTGACGAAGATGACCAATGACAAGCTTGATTATCAAACCGTGCTGGCCGAAGCTCAGGCTAAAGGCTATGCAGAGGCTGATCCTACCGCCGATGTCGGTGGTTTGGATGCAGCCCGTAAAATTGCCATTTTATCCTCAATTGCTTTTAACACCCGAGTATCCTTGGCTGATGTCGATGTGGAAGGTATTACTAATATTTCCCCTGTCGATATTGAATATGCGCGTGAATTAGGCTATGTCATTAAACTGCTGGCTATTGCCAAAGATAATGAAGAGTGCGGAATTGATGTACGTGTCCATCCGGCTTTTATTCCGGCAGCCCATCCGCTTGCTTCGGTCAATGATGTCTTTAATGCCATCTTTGTGCGTGGTAATGCTGTCGGAGAAACCATGTTCTATGGCCGTGGAGCGGGTGAAATGCCGACAGCCAGTGCCGTTGTGGCTGATATTATCGATGTGGCCCGAGATATTCGGCATGATATCAGCGGAAGAATTCTTTGTACTTGTTTTGAACAAAGAAACTTCTGCCCGGCTGAACAAACCAATTCAGCTTACTATGTGCGGTTATTAGTGGAGGATCAGCCAGGAGTATTGGCAGCCATTGCCGGAGCTTTTGGTGCGCATAATGTAAGCTTGAATTCAGTCATTCAAAAGCGCAAAGTGAATAATTGCGCTGAGGTTGTATTGATCACCTATCTGGTTTCTGACGCCAACATTAGACGAGCGCTGAATACAATCAAGGATATGTCCGTTCTTACAACAGTTCAAAATGTCATTCGGGTTGAAGCGCAGCAAATTGACTAATGCGGGTCAGGAGAGAGAGTTATGTCTAAAACGGTCAAAGTTCGCGTACCGGGTACGACCGCTAACTGTGGACCTGGTTTTGATGCGGTCGGAATTGCCTGTACGATTTATAATGAGTTGGAATTGACGCTTAGCACTGAAAAGAACCTGGAAATAGAGATTGTTGGTGATGGTCGGGGGATTATTCCTATTGACCATCGTAATGTGGTATGGCAGGCTATTCAGCAAGTTTTGGCTATTACCGGAACAGGGTATCAAGGAGCACGGATTAAGATGATGAATCATGTTCCTTTGGCCAGAGGATTGGGAAGCAGTGCAGCAGCGATCGTTGCCGGACTTGTAGCTGCCAATGCTGCTACGGAGGGCTTGTTATCCAAACAAGAGATTTTTGAGTTGGCGACTCAAATTGAAGGTCATCCTGATAATGTGGCTCCTGCGTTATATGGGGGGGTAACCCTTAGTGCAGTCTATCAAGGGCATGCGCAATGCCTGCGGTTTTTACCACCCCTAGAGCTCAGCATGGTTGTCGCTGTTCCCGAATTTAACCTGTCGACTAAGGACTCCCGACAAGTATTGCCGGAACAGGTAGCTTATCAGGATGCTGTCTTCAATATTAGCAGGGCGGCACTATTAATTGGTGCTTTAAGTCAAGGTGAATTTTCATTTTTAAAATGCGCCTTGGAGGATAAAATTCATCAACCGTACCGGGAACAATTAATTCCTGGTATGCAGGATGTATTCAATGCCGCTAATGAAATGGGGGCATTGGGGGCGGCGATCAGCGGAGCAGGTCCATGCTTAATTGCTTTTACCCAACAAAATACGGATCGTATCGGAGCTGCCATGGTTGCTGCATTTCAAGCAAATAAGATCGAAGCGTCTTATTTGGTATTGAATATTGATAAAGAAGGCGCAAAAGTCCTTGCGTGAAACTTGACAAAGACAGCAAAAGACGGTAAGATAGATATCGTCACTAGTCGGGGCGTAGCTCAGCTTGGTAGAGCGCTATCTTGGGGTGGTAGAGGCCACAGGTTCAAATCCTGCCGCTCCGACCAGCTAAATACGATTGTTTTTAGGGTTCGCAGAGATGCGAACCCTTTTTGTGTATTGTTCCGGAGACGATTGCTATGATGCAAAATATTATATTGAAATTGCACTTGATTAGCGTATAATACTGTTTAGTGTCTTGAAATACAAGGAGGCCCTCGTGTGCTAAACTTTTTTTATCGAATGATTATTGGCAAGCCCTTAAGATCAGAAGAATCGGCAGGTGAAAAATTACCAAAGTGGAAAGCCTTATCCATTTTTTCATCAGATGCCTTATCTTCTATTGGTTATGGTCCGGAGCAGATTATTGTGTCATTAGCCATACCTGGAATGGTTCTATATGGTTATTTTGGCTATGCGTCTGTGGCAGTTATGATCTTACTGGCCATTGTGACAATATCGTATGCCCAGGTTGCAAAAGCAAATCCAGGAGGCGGTGGCTCTTACTCTATTGCTATGCAAAATTTGGGTGAATTGCCGGCATTAGTTGCAGCAGCAGCTTTGTTCGCCGACTATGTTTTGACTGTGGCGGTTAGTGTATCCTCGGGTACTGAAGCATTAGTCTCGGGTTTTCCAGAACTTTTAGGACACGAAGTGTTGATTGATCTTATTATATTATTTATTATACTGACGATCGTTAATCTTAGAGGAGTTCGAGAATCTTCCAATGTTTTTGTCTGGCCCACTTACTTATTTATTCTTGGCATTTTGGTTATGATTTCGGCAGGAGCCTATCAAGCTTTTACGGGTACTGCCCCCTTGATTCCGGCGCAGTCTATGCTTAAACAGCAGGCTGATTGGGCCGTTATTCTCCTTGCACTCCGTGCTTTTGCAAATGGCTGCAGCTCCATGACCGGGGTGGAAGCCATTTCGAATGGAGTTCCTATGTTTCAAGAGCCGGGGGTTAATAATGCAATCAAGACGACTTATATCATGTCCGGCTTACTTGGTTTGATGATTTTCGGGATATCCTTCTTATTTATGCATTATCATCTGCTTCCAGTGGCGAACGTCACAATGCTCTCGCAATTAGCTGAAAATGTATTCGGTCGCGGCTGGGAATATTACTACATTCAAATTACGACCATGCTGGTGTTATACCTGGCAGCCAATACTTCCTATAATGGCTTGCCTCCCTTATTATCCATCATGGCCAAAGACTCCTACGTTCCTCGCTATCTGGGAGCCAGAGGAGAACGGCTTGGCTATTCAAATGGTATTTTGCTGTTAAGTGCATTGGCGGGCTTACTCATTTTGATTTTTGACGGTGATGTGGATCACTTAATTTCTCTTTATGCAATCGGTGTTTTTTTATCTTTTACCATTGCCCAAACCAGCTTAGTGGTTAAATGGTCCCGCGAAAAGGGACTCGGCTGGATGAAGCGTATGGCGATAAACAGCTTTGGTGCTTTGGTGACAGGTCTGATTGTTTTGATCATTGCTGTTACAAAATTTATTCATGGTGCTTGGATTGTCATTATTTTTATTCCAGCGATGATTCTTATTTTCAAAACCATTCATAGACACTATTTAAATACGGCTGAACAGTTGCGTATTTCAATGGATGAGTTTAAAGACCATCTCAATGTAAGCAAAGCGAAAAGCTTAATTATCGTACCTGTTTCCGGCTTGAGCCGGGTGGTTGCCGAAACCTTGCGCTATTCAAAAGCAATGGGAGGCGATATCATCGCTCTTTACATTTATACCGATGAAAATGAGCGTAAAAAAATGGAGGATAAATGGCAGTGTCTGGATTTGGGAATTCCAGCTCACTATATTTACTCTCCTTATCGTTCTATTGTTAGGCCAATTTTAAGTTATGTAAGCGAACTTGAAATGCAAAAGTGCAATTATGAGTACATTACCGTTGTCATTCCGGAGTTTGAGAGCGCAAAATGGTGGCATCGCTTGCTGCACAATCAAACCGGCTGGATTCTTAGGACTCTACTGATCTTAAGAGAAAATGTTATTGTTTCTACCGTTCCTTATCACATGAAAAGATAACCTGAAAACTAGGGTTTGAAGGGCAAGCCATTAATAAAACAATGAGTATTGATAATATGCTTAAATTTAGGCTGTTCTAAAAAACGAATGGTTGAACCCAGCGAACCATCATGAAGGCAAGCCATGGAGTCTTCTAATACCAAATAACCCTTCATTAAGAAATCATCCAACATATTTTGTGTGGATTGGGTGGAAAGTTCAAGCTCTTTAATAAACTCCAAGCTATGCTCTAATTGATCCAGTAATTCAGGTTTCAGAAGCTCAAGAACAACCATCGCCTTACCTGCTGATAAGGGTGCTATAAGGTCTGATAATGCTAAGGCTTTTTTATTCATAGTTTCCTCATTAGGTGTCGTTTTTGTATTACTCCCGCTCTTTATTATAACCAGTTATATTTTTAACACACATCATTCTCAGGGAATTTAAAGTTAAATTCGTCAGGACCTGTTGCAAAGTTCTGGTTTGAATGAAAAGGCATTTCTTTTAGTTTGAATAAAAAAGGAATTTTTTAGTAAACAATAGAATCATTATCACATGTTATTGTTACGGAGGGTGGGTTTTAAATGAATAAAGAAGTGATTGTTAACGAAACAATTGAAAAATATGAGAAGTATGTGAATCCGGCTCTGGCAAGACTGTTTCGTTTTATGGGACTGGCCACAATCGAGTGGGAGGCTAATGGCAATCTGTTAAAGGACATTGACGGCAAGGAATATATAGACTGCCTAGGGGGATATGGTGTATTTAGTCTGGGGCACCGTCATCCCAAAGTGGTTGAAGCGGTGAAAAAACAGCTGGATACCATCCCGCTATCCAGTAAAGTTCTTTTCAACAAACCTATGGCAGATTTATCGGAACTATTGGCCCAAATCACGCCGGGAGATTTACAATATAGTTTCATTGGCAACAGTGGTGCTGAGGCTGTTGAAGGTGCAATTAAACTGGCTAAAATTCATACTGGCCGACAAAAGATTGTATCCACAGCCAACGCTTTTCATGGAAAAACATTAGGTGCATTGAGCGCTACAGGGCGCGATGTATTTTGTGATCCTTTCAAGCCGCTGCTTAGTGGCTTTGTACATGTCCCGTTCGGGATGATAAAGGAAATGGAAAATACGATCGACGAGCAAACTGCGGCGGTCATATTAGAGCCTATTCAAGGTGAAGGTGGCATTATTGTCCCCCCTGAGGATTATATCTCCCAAGTTCGTGAGTTATGTAATGAAAAAGGTGCCTTGCTCATTTGCGATGAAGTTCAAACTGGTTTAGGACGGACTGGAAAAATGTTTGCCGTAGATCATTATCAGGTTGTCCCTGATATTATTACAACAGCTAAATCACTGGGTGGAGGTGTAATGCCGATAGGCGCGTTTACCGCTCGTCCCCATATTTGGGAAAAGTATGTTACAAGCCCATTCTTACACACCTCTACATTTGGTGGGAATCCGCTTGCTTGCTCGGCAGCAATTACAGCCATTCAAGTGATTTTAGAAGAAAACTTGTCAGAACGGGCTGCTCAAAGTGGTGCTTATTTTATGAATGCTTTGCAAAAAATTCAAGCAGCGTTTCCGGAGGTTATTCGTGAGATCCGGGGCAAAGGGCTTATGATTGGTATTGAATTAACGAAAGAGGGGATTGGCGGATTTTTAATGTCCGAACTCATCGCTGCAGGTGTTTTAGTTGCCTATACCTTAAATAATCCCAAAGTTATTCGAATCGAGCCACCGCTGATTATTTCAAAAGAGCTTATTGACAGAGTGACTCAGGCTATCACAGCAGCAATAGAAAAAGCCAATGATATGATCGAAGATTTCTAAGGAGGACTTATTATGCCATTTGTAGAAGTAACAATGCCTGTCATGTGCGATCGTACTGAGATTTATCCTATATTAAAAGAAATGGAAAAATATCCTGATTTTATGGAAGATCTCATTAGTGTTGAAGTACTTGAACGTAAAGACAACACAACGATTACAAAATGGGTATCTAATGTCGATGGACGAACCATTAAATGGACAGAATTAGATGTTTTTGATGATGAACAATTACATATTTCCTATCGCCAACTGGAAGGTGATCTGAAACGGTTTGAAGGAGAATGGATTTTAATACCCATCTCAGGAGGAACAGAAGTCAAATTAACGGTAGATTTTGAATTTGGTATTCCGATGATTGCCGGTTTGCTTAATCCGATTTTAAAGAAAAAAGTACGCGAAAACAGTACAAATATGTTAAAAGCCATTAAAGAAAGGATGGAAAATAGATAGGAGTGAGTAGGAAAATAAAGAGTTGTTACTGCCTTCAATGCAATTAACGGAGGTCGAATTATGAATGCCCTGAGAACCATGTTCTTACTTGTCGGTTTAACAGGATTATTACTGGCAATAGGCAGTCTGTTAGGCGGAACCAACGGAATGACCATTATGTTCGTGGTGTCCATCATTACGAATTTGGTCAGCTATTGGTTCAGTGATCGTATCGTGCTTAGTATGTATGGGGCTAAACAAGTAACTGCGCAAGATGCTCCTGAGCTTATTCGGGTACTTTCCGGATTAGCTCAGAAAGCTAAAGTACCTACACCGAAACTCTATGTTATTGATGCGGACATTCCGAACGCTTTTGCAACAGGGCGCAATCCTAACAATGCGGCCATTGCAGTGACAACGGAAATTTTAAAAGCACTTGAAGCGGTAGAACTAGAAGCAGTTCTTGCTCATGAGCTGGCTCATATAAAGAATCGTGATACTTTAATTGGTACGGTGGTAGCCATTATCGCAGGTGTTATTACAATGGTGGCTCATATTCTCCAGTGGAGTATTTTATTATTGAGTGCAGGAAAAAATAATGAGAAAGCTGTTCCAAGCAAACTTACCACAATGGCTGAAATTGCGGTTATGATTTTGGTAGCTCCGTTAGCGGCAACTTTTATTCAGTTTGGTATATCAAGAGCTCGTGAGTTTAAAGCCGACGAAACGGGTAGCTTAATTACAGGAAATCCTTTGGCATTGGCAAGAGCGCTGCGGAAAATAGAAGAATCTGCAAGACATCATATCATGCCGGAAGCAAGCCCTACCTCATCTCATATGTTTATTGTGAATCCGTTCAGTGGTACAGGCAATTGGCTGATGAATTTATTCAGTACTCATCCGGAGACAGAACAGCGAATTGAATATTTGATTCAGCTGTCCAATAGAAAATAAGAAAATGAAAAGTCTTTAATCGTTCGATTAGAGACTTTTCATTTTCTTATCATGACATGAGAGTGCTGCAATCGACATTTTTGTAAAAGGGTTAGCGGTTTGCAGGATTATTCCAAATGAAGATCAAATTGTAAAATAATCCATCTGAACTTAGACCGTTCACTTTTGGTATCTTTGAGCCAATTGGAGTAATAACAAACGGACTGAAGCAGGAATACTAAATTATAAATGCCCATAGACTATACTTTAAATCATAGGAGGGATATGAAATGGAAAAAACACTTCAATGGCTTAAAGAAATTACTGAGGCTCCAGGGATCTCAGGATTTGAAGATCAAATAAAAACATTGCTTATAAAAAAGATGCAAGGTCTTGCCGAAGTATCCTACGATAAGATTGGCAGTGTGATATTTAAGAAGACAGGTAGTAAGTCTGGCCCCAAGATCATGCTGGCCAGTCATATGGATGAAATCGGATTTATGGTAAAGACGATCACTGGTGAAGGGTTTCTTAAATTTGTTACTATTGGCGGATGGTGGGAGCAGGTCATGCTTGGGCAGAAAGTCACAGTCATGACTTCAAAAGGGAATATTCCAGGAGTCATTGGCAGTAAGCCTCCCCATATCTTAACACCGGAAGAAAGAAAAAAAGTTGTTCAGAAAAAAGATATGTATATCGACATTGGCGCGTCAGATGAAAAAGAAGTCAGACAGGTATTTGGGGTACGTCCGGGTGATGCAGTCGTTCCGGCAAGTGACTTTACTGTATTAGCCAATGAAAAAATGCTCATGGCAAAAGCTTGGGATAATCGCGTTGGGTGTGCGATTATGGCCGATGTGTTGGAGACCATGAATCGTGAACTGCATTCAAATGTTGTTTATGGTGTCGGAACTGTTCAGGAAGAGGTCGGGTTGCGCGGTGCTATTACCAGTGCCGGAGTGATCGATCCGGATATCGCTTTTGCAATAGATACTTGTGTTGCCGGTGATACGCCGGGAGTTACTTCTGATCTAGCCCCGGCAAAACTGGGTAAAGGTGTTGCCATCACCATTTATGACTCAAGTATGATTCCCCATATCAAGCTGCGTGATTTTGCGATTCAAATCGCCGAGCAGAATAACATTCCTTATCAGCTGGCCTTTACTGAAGGCGGGGGGACCGATGCCGGACGTATTCACGTTCATGCACAAGGGGTTCCAAGTTTGGTATTAAGCATTCCGACACGTTATATCCACAGTCATAACAGTATCATTCATCGCGATGACTATGATGCAGCGGTCCGTCTGGTTGTTGCTATTCTAAAAAAATTGGATTTCGAGATCTATGAGGAGTTGTTGAAGTAGATGAACCAAAATATTCTTTCTTATCGTGGTGTTCAGCCTACAATTGGTGAAAATGTTTATGTAGCACCTGGCGTTTTTGTAATTGGTGACGTAACGATCGGCGAATGCGCGAATATCTGGTATAATACGGTGGTAAGAGGCGATATTCAGCCGATAAAAATTGGCAAATACACCAACATCCAGGATAACTCTACTGTACATGTTATGTATGATTATCCGGCTGTCATTGGTGATTATGTCACGGTAGGACATGGTGCTATTATCCATGGCTGCACGGTAGGGAATAATTGTCTCATTGGTATGGGTGCCATTATTCTCGGTTATGCTGAAATCGGCGAAAACTGCATTATTGCAGCTGGCGCGTTAATACCAGAGCGTAAAAAAATACCTCCAAATTCTTTAGTTATGGGATCGCCCGGGAAAGTGGTCCGTACTCTTACTGATGAAGAAATTCAAAGTATTCGCGATTCCGCCCTAAAATATCACCAAGTTGCTCAAAATCATCAAATGAAGCGGTGACTTATGGAGAGAACACTTGTATTAATTAAACCGGATGGGGTTGCTCGTGGACTAAGCGGAAGAATCATCCACCGCTTTGAGCAACGAGGTTTTAAGATTCTTGCGTTAAAAATGATTCAGTTAACGCAAGAACAAGCTGCATTACACTACCAGGAACATAAAGATAGGCCTTTTTTTGACAGGCTGATTCACTTTATCACATCAGGACCAGTTATTGCGTTAATTTTGCAGGGTGAAAATACAATCAAATTAGTTCGCGCTATGATGGGATCAACCAATCCGCTGGATGCATTGCCGGGAACGATTCGCGGTGATTTTGCCACAGAAATGGCGTATAATGTCGTGCATGGCTCTGATAGTCTTACGAGTGCAGAGCGGGAAATTAAGCTCTTTTTTAAGGATTGTGAAATTGTAAATTCATAGTCAGGAGGAGGAGAATATGAGCGTTTATACAAAAACAGGGGATAAGGGTACAACAGGATTACTAACTGGAGAACGTGTTGCTAAAGATAGTTTACGGGTTGAAGCGTATGGAAGCATTGATGAGATTAACTCGTCCCTTGGTTTAGCGCGTGCATGGTGTGAGAAAAAGGAAATTCGTGAAGAAGTTCTAAATTTACAAAAGTTATTGATGCTGATTATGGCTGATCTAGCGAGTATCAATAGTACTTCGTCCTACATTACAAGTGAGCATATTCAAAAGTTGGAACAGGCTATCGACCGATTTGACCAACACTTGCCACCGCTAAATAGTTTTATCATTCCTGGGGGAAGTAAAGGCGGAGCCTTTTTGGATTTAGCCAGAACAACGACACGCAGAGCCGAGCGGCAAGTATGGCGGCTGCAGAAGACCGAGGCCGTTCCTGATCAGTTGATTATCGCGTTAAACAGACTTTCCGATTTGTGTTTCGTCATGATGCGTTTTGAGGAACAAATTTAAAAAAGGAATGTCACAATCGTCGCTCATTTTACATATACTATATCAAATGTTGTACATATAGTAAGGGGGCGAGCGCGGTGAAAACGCTTAAAATCTATGTTGTTTCGGTTCCGAAACCACTGCGTAAAATTATGCAAGTTTTTTGCAAAAATAACTAATAGCTAAAAATAATAACCGTCAGCAAGACGGTTATTATTTTTTTTGCCAAGGAATAAATTGGTAAAGAAGGAAGTATAAAATTGATAGAGAATACAGAAAATACTGGCAATTAAATGTGCTGTACAGTTGTGGATTAAACCATGTAGGAGGGATATTTTTGAAAGAGTACAGAAGCAGCAACTTAAGAAATGTTGGGATTGCATCACACGGAGGAGCTGGGAAGACGTCACTGACTGAATCACTTCTGTTTAACTCGGGAACCATTAGCCGTTTAGGCAAGGTTGATGACGGCACAACCACAACAGACTTTGAACCTGAAGAAATCAGACGAAAAGTAACAATTAGCACTGCATTGGCACCTTGTGAATGGCGTGAACATAAAATAAACTTTGTGGATACGCCAGGATATGCGGATTTTGTGGCTGAAGTGAAAGGGGCCTTTAGGGCGGTTGACAGCGCGATTATCGTATTATGCGCTGCGGCTGGAGTGGAGGTAGAAACGGAAAAAGTTTGGCGATATGCTGAGGAAATAAAGTTGCCGCGGTTGGTATTTGTTAATAAAATGGATCGTGAAAATGCCGATTTTTATTCGGTTTTGAACAGCATGCGCAGCGGGATCAGCCCAAATATTATTCCAATTCAACTGCCTATTGGTGCGGAAGAAGGTTTTAAAGGGGTCATTGATTTAGTTGTTTTAAAAGCGTATCATTCTATGGGCGGAAATAAGTTTGCCGAGGGTGAAATCCCTGATGAGCTTCTTGACCAGGCATTGGATGCAAGGCAGCAACTGATTGAAGCTGCAGCCGAAATGGACGATGATTTATTAACGAAATATTTAGATGGTGAAGAGCTAACCAATGAGGAAATTAAGCAAGGGCTTTTAACAGGCGTTGGTCAAGCTAAACTCTTTCCAGTCATGTGCGGTTCTGCCTATCGCAATATTGGCATTGCGCAGTTGCTGGACTCTGTTTTGGATTATTTGCCATCACCGGAAAAACGAATTATAACCGGAAAGCATCCGTTAACCCAAGCTGCGCTCACTTTAAAAAGTACGGATCCATTTTCAGCCATGATTTTTAAAACAACAGCAGATCCTTTTGTTGGCAGACTTAGCTACATTCGGGTTTTTTCAGGATCAATGAAGCCGGATAGTATTTTGTATAACGCGTCCAAGGGAAAAGCCGAACGAATTGGTAATGTATTTACTCTTAGAGGTAAACACCAGGAAGCGCTAACCCATGTTCATGCCGGTGATATTGCAGTGGTTGCAAAGCTTCAGGAAACAGGAACGGGTGATACCCTATGTGATAAAGATAAGCCTGTTATCTTTGACGCCCTGTCTTATCCTACACCAATGTTTACAATGTGCCTAGAAACAAAAAATAAAGGTGATGAAGATAAGATTGGCAATGCGCTAAATCGGATTATTGACGAAGATCCAACGATTAAGATCAAAAAGGACGCTGAAACAGGGCAATTGCTTGTAAGTGGTATTGGTGAGTTGCATCTCGATATTATGACAGAGCGAATAAAACGCAAATTTGGTGTGGATGTTTTACTTAAGCCTCCGAAGGTACCTTATCGTGAAACGATTAGAGGCAGTGTTAAAATAGAAGGCAAGCATAAAAAACAAAGTGGCGGTCATGGGCAATTTGGCCATGTCTGGTTACAGTTAGATCCATTAACACCTGGTGGAAATTTTGAATTTGTCGATTCTATTTTTGGTGGTGCTGTACCTCGGCAATATATTCCGGCTGTTGAAAAAGGTGTTCGCGAAACGCTGACCGGAGGCGTTTTGGCTGGTTTCCCAATGGTTGATGTAAAAGTCACCTTATATGACGGTTCCTACCATACTGTAGACTCTTCGGAAATGGCGTTTAAGATAGCGAGCTCAATGGCTATTCGCAAGGGGGCTATGCAAGCTAAACCGGTACTGCTTGAACCCATTTGCACCATCGAAGTCAAAGTGCCAGAATCCTTTATGGGTGACGTCATAGGCGACTTAAACGGTAAAAGAGGACGAATTCAGGGAATGGAGCCGGTTGGAGAAGGGCTTGGACTTGTCAAAGCACAGGTTCCCATGTCGGAACTGTTTAAATATGCGATCGACTTGCGGTCGATTACTCAAGGGCGTGGTGATTTTAATATGCATTTTTCTCACTATGAGGAAGTGCCACAGCGTTTGGCAGAAAACATCATTGCAACAAGTAAAAAAGATACACTTGTTGAAGTGTAGCCAGGATTGGCAAAATAAAACCAGCTATCACAATTGTGATAGCTGGTTGTTTTTGAGTGAGATGATGGCTGGGGCGGCTGGACTCGAACCAACGCATGCGGGAGTCAAAGTCCCGTGCCTTACCAACTTGGCTACGCCCCAATCATGGTCGGGATGACACGACTTGAACGTGCGACCCCTGCGTCCCGAACGCAGTGCTCTACCAAACTGAGCTACATCCCGTAACAGTATGTATAATAAAATAATATTTCCAGAATGTCAAGAATTATGTAGGTTAATTGTGATTGGAATTTACTAGTGATAATTTTAATGTCGGTTTTAAAGATATTTCGAATGTTCGCTCCCAAGGCAAGCAAGCGCGAATAGTTAATGACGTCACAGTGAGTTCTACCGGCCCCTGAGAAGTTACAATCGTAAGCGGGCTGCGAAAGGCTGTACTATATAGTAGCTGCTGAGATTTATACTGCATGATGCGGCTGATGACCGTATTGGTTCCTTCATAATAAGAGCCAAGCTGATAAGGATTTATGTTTAATGCTTGTAAGACTTTATTTACTACAGGCTGAACTTCTTTAAGATAATACCAGTCATCTAAAAACCGGGCAGTTAAAAATTCCAAATTGTGTTTATACAATGCAAAGAGCTGATCATTCGTTTTCATATTTGGAAGAGTCGCTGTAAAAATGGTTGCCTGGGTAATGGCGGTACCAATAGAATTACTGGTTGTATTCCAGCCGGCATAGGCAATTAATTTAGTAAGGGCAACATTGTCGCGTAATAAAAAGGGAAATACAGTTTCTGATGATGAAAACTCTTCGCTCAGGTCTACTAAAGCTACTTTATAGCCGCTATCCAATAAAGCTTGTATCTCACGAGCGGAATGAGGCACTGTCGAATACTGATTGCTTCGAGTTCCAACCTGAATAAAAAGAACAAAATCCGCTTGTTCTGGTGATTGTACTGGAATTCCGCCAACTAACGCGATTTTTTCTGCTGCGGTAGTGGCTACTGAATGCGGCATATAGGGCATAACGGTATAAGGGGCTTGTTCATCAGCGTAGGCCACAAAAATTTTAGGCTGGTAATTGTTTAATTTAGCTGAAATTTGGCCGAGCAGGGTTAGCGCAACTTCATCTGTTCCTCTCGTGATCGAAACCCGATTTTGAATAGCTGGTTTTTGGGCTACAAGATGTTTTAATCGCTGCTTGGTGATATTCGGCATTCCAAAAGGCTGTCCATCATCTTGGCCAAGGATAAGGCTGGTGATTACTTTTTTATCGACTAGTTCAATAAGCATTGAATTTTGCGCCATATTTTGCTGATAAAGGCATTCATAATTATTGATAACTGCTGCTGGAATTTGTTGTTCCAGTTTTTCTAATTTAAGAATGTCGACCGGATTTTCAAAAGTGTAGATCTGATCTTTTAAAACCGAATAATCCAACATACTTTTCTGATATTGGCTTGTTGCCGTGTTATCAGCAATTAATAATCGCGGAATAATACTAAAGGCATAAATCGGCAATTGAGGGTATTCGGCATGAATGGTGCTAAGCAGTTGAGAAACGCCATTAACATCGTTCAATGTTCCTGCTGACTGGCGGGAAGCTAATAAGCCACCGTGAACAAGCATATCAATAGATAGGATTGCGGCATCGGCATATTGGACTTCTTGTTTCAGCCATTGGCGCAAAGCTTGTGGATTGCCTGGTGTTTTATAATGGTCCAGGAGTTCTTTCGGGGGCAATATAACTTTTATATTAGCGATCTGAGCCAAGTCAGTAACGAATGTCGTACAGGCCGGGCGGCTATCTAATGGTATCAAGATGATTCTTAGGCGATAGTCTGAATTGTCTCCTGGGGATACAGGTGAAGTCGAATAAAAGGGAGTATAATGATTGAATGCTGTAAAGAAAAGCACGAAAAATATAGTCAGCACCAAGAAGTAAATTTTGCGCATAAGTCACCTTCTTTCATCCAAAAAAAGTATCTTCGCGATGATTTGCAAAATTCCTTGTCTATGCTCTGCCAATATAACGATTAGCGGGCGAATTCGTATAGCAATCGATGTAACTTGTCTAAAAATGTGCTACAATATAGTATATAATAATAGAGGTAATTTATGAGAATTATAACAGGAAGCGCCAAAGGAACTAAATTAAAAGCTCCGCGCGGGCTAGATACCAGACCTACCACGGATCGGGTTAAAGAGTCTATCTTTAATATTTTGGGGAATGCCGTTGACGGTGCATCGGTTTTAGACTTGTTTGCCGGTACCGGTGGATTGGGGTTAGAAGCATTAAGCCGTGGAGCAACACATGCCGTATTTGTTGATCAAAGTTTAGCCAGTATTGCCGTAATCAAAGAGAATATTGCATGTACTAAAATGGCGGAAAAAGCAGAAATAGTAAAAAATGATGTAATCAAGACACTGGAAAAACTATCGGATAAGGCGTATTTTTTTGATATCGTTTTTTGTGATCCTCCATATAATAAGGGATATGTCACCAAGGTTTTACAAAAACTTGATACAGGTTCTATCTTAAATCCGCAAAGTATTCTTATTATTGAACATTCCCGGCACGAAGTATTGGATGATGTAAAATGTAATAATCTTATTTTAAAACGCAACGAACGCTATGGCGAAACTTTAGTCAGTTTTTTTATCTATAACTCACAGCAATCAAATGAAGCGGAGGATTAAGTTGTGCGAATTGCAGTATGCCCCGGAAGTTTCGATCCTGTAACGAATGGTCATCTTGATATTTTTGAACGTGCCAGTAATATGTATGATTTACTGATTGTTGCTGTATTTCACAATCCGAATAAAAAACCGATGTTTACTATGGAAGAACGTGTAGAACTTCTGACTAGTTCTACACAGCATATTTCTAATATAAAAATAGATTCATTTTCAGGTCTGCTAAATGATTATGTGCGGCAACAGAATACGAATATTATCGTACGAGGGCTAAGAGCGCTAAGTGATTTTGAATATGAGTTTCAGCGAGCACTTTTAATTAAGAAAGTCGATCCTGTCATTGAAACAGTATTTATGATGACAAGCAGTGAATATTCATTTTTAAGTTCAAGTGGAATTAAGGAATTGGCTAAATTTGGGGGGAAGATTAAAGGACTTGTTCCGGAATGTGTAGAAGCAAGAATAAAAGAACGAATGAAGGCAAGCGAATATTAGTCTGGTTAGAATGGTGGGAGAGGTAATAATGGCAATAGAGGAAATTCTTGATGAAATTGAAAATATACTGGTTGATTCTACGCGAGTTCCTTTTACCAATAAACTCATTGTTGAAGAGGATGATATTATCCGTTTATTGGATGAATTGAGAGAATTGCTGCCGCAAGAAATAAAAGATGCGGCTAAAATCGTAAGTGAACGCCAGCGTATTTTAGAAGAGGCTCAAAAAGAAGCTCAGAATATTGTGGATCAGGCAAAAGTGTATGTTACTAAATTAACCGATGAGAATGTCATATCGAAACAAGCTCAGGAGCAAGCCAATGACATTATTCTCCAGGCGAGAAAATCAGCTTATGATTTAGAACAAGAATCGATTACCTATGCAGATGATGTATTCAAGCATATAGAAGTAAATTTGCAAAAGGCGTTGGAAGTGGTGCAGCAGGGACGAAACCAGCTTCAACAGAACAAACAAGAACCATCAAAGTGATGAAATAAAAAATCACGATCGCTGTATACTAAAGAAAGGGGAGCAATGCTCCCCTATCTTTTTATGTAACAATATAACGATCTGATAATATGGACAGTAATGGAGATGGATATCAGCAGGCTTAACAGCAATAAAAGCTGATAGCTGATTTGCTCTAGCCTGGTACCCCAAAAGGCTAAGGAATTTGTATTTCCAAGATTCAACATGACCGGAGAAATAAACAATTTTGTTAATCCTTGACCGGGGCCCATTAAGACCATTGTCAATACCGCGGCCAATATTGCATGCATTACGCGGGCAATCATATAAGGTGTCATTCTGATTCCTGATTCAATAACGATGCTTGCAACTTGACCGTGTACTGACAAGCCGCTCCAGGCTATGACGGCGCTGGCAATGGTCACTTTCTCAATTAAAGGAGCATTAGCCTGACTAGCTGCCAGTGCTCCTAAATCTATTTCAAACAAACCGCTGACAAGAGCTGGGGCCAAACTGGTGCTAACACCAATAAGATTTAAAGCTGCAGCAAAGATTGCATCCAAATAATTGGTGACTCCTACGACAGCGAGAATGCGAAGGAATACCGAAAATAAAATAATAAACCCACCAATGAGTAATATGGTATTCATTGAGCTTTTAACAGAATCCCCCAGCAATTGACCAAATGATCGTTTATCTTCTTGTTTGGCCTCGAACATTGCCCGAAAAGCACGGACAATAATATTACCTTGAACAGGAGCAGTTGGCTCTGTTGTGTAGGAATCACGATGGCGTCCATGAAAACGGAAAATGATTCCAACCAAAAAACTAGATAGATAGTGTGCAATAGCGATGGTTGCGCCTAGTTCAGGCATTCCGAACATACCGACAGCCACAGCCCCAAACATAAAAAGGGGATCCGCTGTATTCGTAAAGGATAGAAGCCGCTCAGCTTCGACAGCACTGCATAATTTATTTTTCCGGAACTTACAGGTTATGACGGCATCCATCGGATAGCCGGAGGCCAAACCCATTGACATGGCAAATGCGCCAACTCCAGGCACATTAAATACCGGGCGCATTAACGGCTCTAGCAGGACTCCGATAAAGTGTACGACACCAACTCCCATTAATATTTCCGAAAGAATAAAAAATGGCAGTAAGGATGGAAAAACAATGTTCCACCATAAATTTAATCCAACTATGGCCGAGTCAAACGCTTCTTTTGGATATTCTACCATTGCTATTGTAATAAATACTGTGCAGAAAGCCATAAGATAAGTTTGTAATCGAGAACGATACCGTTTGCCTCTGCCCCAAATCCTCATAATGCAATCTCCTCCTCCATCCCAGCCGGTCTGATAATATATATTGAGATGGGGAAGGTAATATAACTAAAATACATGAGTCAAACTTGTCGCGAGGTGACTTTATGCGTCCTAAAGTTGGTTTGGTACTTGGTTCCGGTGGTTTACGGGGTCTAGCCCATGTAGGCGTTTTAAAAGTATTGGAAAAAGAAAATATTCCGGTTGATTATATAGCTGGATGCAGTATTGGAGCTCTAATTGGAGCGTTATATTGTTCTGGTCACAATCCGGACACCATTATCAAGCTTGCTAAGCATTTAAAACGCCGGCATTGGTTGGATTTTATTGTCCCGAAAATGGGAATTTTTTCAGGCGATAAAGTGTTGGAAACAACGCGGTTGCTGACTCAGAAAAAAACGTTTTCTGAGCTGAGAATTCCATTATCCGTTGTTGCTACTGAAATAAATAGCGGGCGGGAAATTGTATTTGCCGATGGTGATCTTGCTAAAGCAGTAAGGGCCAGTGTTTCAGTCCCGGGCGTTTTCGTTCCTTTCCAGTGGAATGATATGTTATTGGTCGACGGAGCAGTTGTTAATTCAACTCCAATTGATGTGGCTCGCAGCATGGGTGCAGAAATGGTGATTGCGGTAGACTTGGCACATGCCGGCACGGTCTGCAAAATAACCAATATGTTTGATGTCATTATACAATCGATTGATATTATGGAACGGCAATTGTTTCAACACCGTCAGCATCATTGTGATGTTATGATTCGGCCTGATATTGCGCATGTTTCACCAAGTTCTTTTGACTCCATAGATGAATGCGTGCAGTTGGGAGAGCAGTCAGCGTTAAGCGTGATCGATGAAATCAAAAGCCTGCTGGAGAAAGGCTGTTAGGGTCGATAACAAGGAGATTGTTTAAAGTCCCAGGCTCCTGTTGTCCAGGGAGATACCGGTAAGCTCAGCGTGTAAACATCAGAAGCCAAAGTATCATAGGCAAGCATCTGCTGCGCTTTGGTAAGCGTGTTAGTGTTACGGGATAGGCTGTTTAAATAATGAGAGGTTTTTGTAACCACTGGAACCGAAGCATGCTGATTCAATTCCTTTATGATTTCACGTCCTTGCGTGTTAAACGCTAAGATTCTGGCATAACGCGGGCCGTCCAAATCAAATTCATTCAATAAGGATTGAGAGGTTCCTAATAATGTATGAATAAGGATACGCTGCAATCGTGTCAGTGGATAACGTCTGCTTTTGAGATTGAATAATAAATCGCCAATATTTCCAGACTTCAGTGCTGCTTGCTGTAGTTTATAATGAAGCCCTTCAGAAATATCCGGCAATTGTTCTAATTGTGTCAAAGAAGTTGTTCGCAATTTTGCTAAGATTACATTTTCTAATTTTGCTATATCCGCAGGACCACGTTTGTTTTTGAATAATTCATTAATAATTTGATAACTGGAATTGGGTAGCACTTGTGCGACCGTTTGAAGTTCTTCCTTAAATAATGCTTGTCTGATTGCAGTGGCACTCGCAAATGTCCCTGCAATATTTGTATCATGATAATGAGCATGGTGTCTTTCAACGGCAATAGGAATGATAGAAGGGGCGTACTTACGAATAGCCCGTAAATATTCTACTGCTAAAATATTATTAGGATGGTTGAGTTTTTCGATGGGGTGATTATAGGTAGTTTGTATGGCTTGACTCAATGCTGCCGCATAAGTAAGTCCGTCTTTTAAATAGCGGCGAAAAGCTTCAAGTGTTTCTTTATTATCAATTGCCTTGGCATAAGTCCACAATGTCGATAAGTCAGGAGTTTCAGCGCCAAAACATAAATGACTGACAATTCCTAGCGAATGTAATAACCGAATTCCTCCGGTGGCAAAATACTGAGCACTACGTACCGAAAAAACTACCGGTAACTCAAGGACTACATCAGCTCCACCTAAAATAGCCATCTCAGCTCTTTTCCATTTATCAAATATGGCTAACTCACCGCGTTGTACGAAATTTCCACTCATGACACAAATGACATGAGTGCAGCCCGATAATTTACGGGCTTGTTGTATTTGCCACTGATGCCCGTTATGAAACGGATTGTATTCCGAGATAATGCCTACTGTTTTCATATTGGCCTGCCTTTTATTGCGTAATGTTAATCAGTTGCGTTTGGGATTATGCCTTCGGGAATTTAATACATAATCCCTGCAAATAATATTTTAGAAATTAAAAAACTGCATATATTTTTCTTTTTTGCAGGGGAAATAATACTAGTGTCGAATAGGCTAATATTGGATTTGTCTTTTTGTTTGCTGTACTTTACAGCGCAACCAAATATGTTAGGGGGATTTTTAGGGTGAAAGTTTTAGTGGTAAACTGTGGAAGTTCGTCGCTTAAGTATCAATTATTTGACATGACTGATGAGTCTGTTTTAGCAAAAGGGTTGGTTGAGCGGATCGGGATTGATGGTTCAGTTTTAACTCACCAACCTGCTGGAAAAGATAAAACAGTGATTAATGCAGACATTAAAAATCACAGCATTGCGATTAAAATGGTAGTCGATGCTTTGATAAACGCTGAACATGGTGTAATTGCCAGTATGAAGGAAATCACTGCAGTAGGTCATCGGGTCGTTCATGGTGCTGAAAAATTTGCAGATTCCGTATTAATTACGCCAGAAGTTATGCAAGCCTTAGAAGAGTGTATTGAAATGGCTCCATTGCACAACCCTCCCAATATTTTAGGCGTAAATGCTTGTGCAGAATTGATGCCTGGTGTGCCTCAAGTAGGGGTTTTTGATACGGCTTTCCATCAAACTATGCCGAAAAAAGCATACATATATGGCTTGCCTTATGAGGCCTATGAAAAACACCGTGTAAGAAGATATGGCTTCCATGGAACTTCACATAAATTTGTCTCGCAAAGTGTTGCCGAGCTTATGGGTAAAGATATTAAAGATTTAAAAATCGTTACTTGCCATCTTGGTAATGGTTCCAGTGTTGCTGCAGTCAAAAATGGACAAGTTGTTGATACCAGCATGGGCTTCACTCCTTTAGAAGGTTTAGTCATGGGAACTCGCTGCGGTGATGTTGATCCGGCTGTATTGCCTTTCTTAATGAAAAAAGAGGGTTTATCTGTAGAGGACATTGATAATTATATTAATAAGAAATCCGGAGTTCTTGGCATTTCTGGAGTATCCAGCGATTTCCGCGATATTGAAGGTGCTGCAGAGGACGGCAATGAGCGTGCTCAATTAGCCTTGGATATCTTTGCTTATCGTGTTCGTAAATATATCGGTAGCTATGTTGCCGCTATGGGTGGTGTAGATGCCATCGTATTTACGGCCGGCTTAGGTGAAAACTCCATTAGCATGCGTGCCATGATTATGGATGGCTTAGAATTCCTAGGTACTAAAGTTTGTGCCGAGCGAAACAATGTTCGCGGTAAAGCCCGTGAAATCAGTGTAGAAGGCAGTTCTGTAAAAGTATTTGTTGTTCCAACAAATGAAGAATTAATGATTGCTCGCGATACAAAAGTGATTTGCGGCCAATAATTTTCCAATATTGATTCATAGTCAAGGCAGAGACGCAAATAGTGCCGTCCCTGCCTTGACTTTTCTTGACAAACCTAATGCTGGTCGCTATAATAGATGAAGGTTGAGGTGGAAAATGATGAAAATTAATGTAACACAGGCGAAGAAAGAAATTGGTAGCCGGAATATGTTTAAATTCGTCACTTCTGCCGAACATTTGGGTATCGGCGATGAGCGCCAATGGGCAGAACATGCTGTAACTATTGACGGCGAGGTTGTAAATACTGGCAGTTTGCTTGAGGTATCAGGTACGATTCATATCGTTACCCGCTATCAATGTGATCGCTGTCTAGACGAATTTCAGGCTAATATGGACATTCCGTTTTTTGAACAGTTTCAAGAAACAGGGGTGACAGAGGCTCATAGTGAAGATATTATCTATTTCCAAGGGGATGAGATTGATATTTCGGAGTTAGTACGCGAAAGTATTTTGCTAGCTCAGCCGATTAGTACTGTTTGTAGTGAAGATTGCCGGGGGTTATGCATTAAATGCGGCAGTAATTTAAATCACTCCGACTGTTCTTGTGATCGTCATATCGTTGATCCTAGACTTGCAGAATTGCAAAAGTTCTTTAATAAAGATTAGCAGAGTTGACAAGTGAAGCTTGCTAACTTGACTCATATGCTGTTAAGGAGGTGTAATAAATGGCTGTACCTAAGCGTAAAACGTCCAAAGCGCGTCGTGACCGACGTCGTGCGAACTGGAAACTGACTGTTCCTGGTCTTATTGCATGTCCGCAATGTCATGAACCCAAAATGCCACACCGTGTCTGCCCTGATTGTGGTCACTATAATGGCAAGTTAGTAGTTAAAGCCGAATAATATTTTCCAGTGTGAGCAAGATAAGAGTTATTACAACTCTATCTTGCTCATTGTTTTTGCTTGCATTGTACATAGACTATGGTTTATAATAAATGCTAACAACTGGTTCTAGTACTTACTTATAAAACTAGGTGATGGAATGGCAAGAATACAAAAAAAACAAAGACAACAGCAATTGGTAGAAAAAATAAAATCTAGCCCGTTTCTTACAGATGAGGAACTTGCTAGATTATTAGACGTTAGCATTCAAACCATCCGACTAGACCGGTTAGAACTTGGAATCCCGGAATTACGTGAGAGAACGAAGCAAATGGCTGAGGATGCCCAGACAAAAGTAAAATCAATTTCAAAAGGTGAAGTTGTTGGTGAACTGATTGATTTAGAATTAGGAAAATCGGGAATCTCTATTATGAATATCACTCCCGAAATGGTTTTTGAGCGAACGCAGGTTGCTCGTGGTCATTATGTTTTTTCTCAGGCTAATTCATTGGCTCTTGCTGTTATTGATGCACCAGCCGCAGTAACTGGAGTAGCTAATATAAAATACAAAACGCCCATTCGTGTGGGCGAGAAATTAGTGGCAAAAGCTGAAGTGGTGAAACAAAGAGGCAATAAATATTTTGTTTGGGTAAAAACTAGAAATGATGTGCAAGAGGTTTTCCGGGCAAAATTTATTATGGTCTCACTGGATTAATGAAGGGAGATACTCAATGAGAGTTGCAGTTGATGCTATGGGTAGCGATTATGCCCCAGAGCAAATCGTGTTAGGAGCAATAGAGGCTGCTAAAGAGTATCGATGTGACATTGTACTTGTTGGCGATAAAGATCAGATTGAAAAAGTTTTAGATAAAAATGATATTAATGGTCTTAATATTCATATTCAGCATGCAAGTGAAGTTATTGAAATGACGGAACATCCTGGGGCCGCAGTACGCAAAAAGAAAGATGCTTCGGTCGTTGTGGCAACAAAGCTGGTTAAAGAAGGTCAATGCGATGCCGTCATCTCAGCTGGCAGTACCGGTGCAGGTGTGGCGGCAGCCTTGTTCGGATTGGGAAGAATAAAGGGAATTGAACGCCCAACCATTGCTACCCCCATTCCTAATATTCAGGGAACGACAGTGCTTCTTGACTCAGGAGCGAATGTTGACAGCAAACCGAAACATCTTGTGCAAAGCGCTATTATGGGGTCGCTTTATGCAGAATATGTTTTAGGAATCAAAAGTCCTAGGGTGGGCTTACTAAACATTGGCGAGGAAGAAACGAAAGGCAATGAGCAAGCTTTAGCTACGTATCCTTTACTGCAGCAATTACAGACTGTAAACTTTATCGGCAACGCTGAAGGACGTGATATTCCTCAGGGAACGGTTGATGTGGTTGTCTGTGACGGATTTGTCGGCAATGTTGTGTTAAAGTTTGGCGAAGGTTTGGCCAGCGCTATTATGCAGCTTATTAAAGAAGCCGTCAAAAACAGCGGCCTATTAACTAAACTTGCTTCGCTGATGGTGCTGCCCGCCTTGAGAAGCCTAAAGAAAAAAATTGATTATGCCGAATATGGTGGTGCGCCGCTATTAGGTGTTGATGGCTGCTTTATCATCTGCCATGGCAGTTCTAAAGCCAAAGCTATTAAAAATGCGATTCGGGTAGCCATTGAATTTACAGATAATAAGGTTGTTGAACATATTCGCGAAAATATTGCAAAGGAGGGGATACTTACTAATGATAATGAATGAAAAATCTGTCGGTATCATTGGAACAGGGTCTTATGTTCCCGAAAAGATTGTCACAAATAAAGAGTTAGAAAAAGTTGTTGAGACTTCAGATGAATGGATTGTTGAGCGGACTGGCATAAAAGAACGGCGAGTTGCAGAGCCAACCATTGCAACATCGGATTTGGCAACAAAGGCTGCTGAAATTGCGCTGGCTGATGCAGGGGTATCGGCTGATGAAATTGATTTAATTATAGTGGCTACAGTAACCCCGGATATGTCGTTTCCGTCGGTCGCTTGCATTGTCCAAGATAATATCAAAGCGAAGAATGCCGCAGCTTTTGATTTGTCGGCTGCTTGCTCAGGATTTACTTATGGTCTAGTAGTTGGTAGTTTGTTTATAAAAAATGGTATCTATAATAAAGTATTAGTCATTGGTGCAGAGACCCTGTCCAAAATTATTGACTGGAATGACCGCAATACCTGTATTCTTTTTGGTGATGGTGCAGGAGCCGCCGTATTAGGAAAAGTTGAGGATGGTTATGGTGTTTTAGGGGTTGAACTAGGGTCAGACGGCAGTGGCGGTGACTTGTTAAAGCTTCCGGCCGGAGGTTCGCGCCAACCGGTTTCTGTTGAAACTATTGATAATCGCTTACATTTTATTCACATGAATGGTAATGAAGTATTCAAGTTTGCTGTCAAAATCATGGGTGAGGCTGCAGTGAAAGCTCTTGATGATGCAGGCTTAAGTCCGGATGATATTAATTGCTTGATTCCACATCAGGCTAACATCCGAATCATTCAATCAGCGGCCAAGCGCCTTAAAGTTCCAATGGAAAAGGTCATGGTGAATGTTGATAAGTACGGTAATACATCGGCTGCATCAATACCAATTGCCTTAGATGAGGCGGCAAGAAGTAACCGGATCAAAAAGGACGATATTGTTGTTCTGGTTGGATTTGGTGCTGGACTCACTTGGGCGTCATGTGTATTAAAATGGTGCAAGGAGGATTAGATGTTGTTGAATAGTAATATTTGCCAATTGTTGAAGATTAAATATCCAATCTTACAAGGCGGAATGGCTTGGATTGCAACCGCCGAATTAGTGGCCGCAGTATCAAATGCCGGCGGTTTGGGTGTTATTGGCGCTGGCCATATGCCTCCTGATGCGCTGCGTAATGAAATTAAAAAGACAAAAGCATTAACCAACAAACCTTTTGGTGTCAATATTATGCTGATGTCTCCCTATGTCAAAGAAGTTATGCAAGTCGTCATTGATGAGCGAGTTCCAGTTGTTACTACCGGAGCTGGAAATCCTGGCGAGTATATTCCGGCATTGAAAGAAATTGGCAGCAAAGTCATTCCAGTAGTTGCCTCTGTAGCTTTAGCGAAGCGTTTAGAAAGAACCGGTGTGGATGCGTTAATTGCTGAAGGAATGGAAAGCGGTGGTCATGTAGGAGAAATTACAACCATGGCCCTGGTACCGCAAATTGTAGATGCTGTTAGCATTCCAGTTATTGCCGCCGGTGGTATAGCTGATTCAAGAGGGGTTGTAGCTGCACTGGCTTTAGGGGCGCAAGGAGTACAAATTGGTTCTCGGTTTGTTGCTTCGCAGGAATGTATTGCTCATGTAAACTATAAGCAAGCCGTATTAAAGGCAAAAGATCGTTCCACCGTTGTAACAGGTGTATCAACCGGGCATCCCGTTAGGGTTATTGCCAATAAATTAACCCGTGAATACAGTGAGATGGAGAAGCGGGGAGCCAGCGCAGAAGAACTGGAAAACCTTGGTGCTGGAAAATTGAGAATTGCCGCGCATGAAGGTGATGTCGATTATGGATCGGTTATGATTGGACAGATCGCCGGTATGATTGATTGTGTAAAATCAGTTGATGAGATTATTCAAGATTTAGTCAAAGGAATACCTGCGGTAATGACTGATATCAAAAATATTGTGGAATGATATAAGGAGAATAACGATGGGGAAAGTTGCTTTTGTATTCCCGGGCCAAGGCTCACAAGTCGTTGGGATGGGCAAGGAACTTTATGAAAAGTATGATATTGCCAAAGAGTTATTTCATCAGGCAGATCAGGCCTTAGGCTATTCAATTATGGATTTGTGCTTTAATGGCCCGGAAGAAGAACTACGCAAGACCTCCAATACTCAGCCTGCTATTTTGACAATGAGTGTCATCTGCTACGAGTTATTAAAACAACATGGCATCACTCCGGATATCGTTGCTGGACATAGCCTGGGTGAATATTCGGCATTGGTTGCGGCTGGATCACTGAAATTTAGTGATGCTGTACTGCTGGTGCATAAACGCGGACAGTTTATGCAGCAAGCGGTACCGATTGGGGAAGGCAGTATGGCTGCTATTTTAGGACTTGATCGGGCAACCATTATTGAGATTTGTGAAAAAGTGCAAAGTCAATACGGGGCTGTTCAGGCTGTTAATTTTAATTGTCCCGGACAGGTTGTCATAGCAGGCAAAGCAGATGCTGTCGAAAAAGCGGTCGAACTCTTGAAAGCGGCTGGAGCAAAACGTGCTGTTATGCTTCCGGTAAGCGCTCCTTTTCATAGTACTCTGATGAAGCCGGCAGCGGTTCAGTTAGCCGGTGAACTGGATAAGGTTTCTGTTCATGACGCGCAAATCCCAGTTGTTGCTAATGTAGATGGTAAGATTATAACCACCGGGGCGACAATTAAAAACTCGTTGGTTGAGCAAGCTGCCAGCCCTGTCAAATGGGAAGATTGCGTTGCTGAGATGGTTGACTATGGTGCTGATCTTTTCGTTGAGGTTGGTCCAGGCAAGGTCTTGACCGGCTTTACTAAAAAAATTGCCAAAGAAGTTCAAAATCTCAATGTTGAAGATATTGCATCCTTAGAAAAAACCCTTGATTATTTCAAGGAGGTTCGCTAAAATGCATTTAGATGGCAAAGTGGCACTTATTACCGGCGCTTCCAGAGGAATAGGCCGTTCAGTAGCCATTGATCTGGCTAAAGCTGGTGCAAAGGTGGTTATCAATTATGCTGGTAATGTTGCAGCAGCCCAGGAGGCTGAACAACTTATCAAGGCTGCTGGCGGGGAAGTTTTATTGATTCAAGGTGATGTTTCCAATGCTGAAGCCGTCGATACGATGGTAACTCAAATCATGGATCAATTTGGCCGTATTGATATCTTAGTTAATAATGCCGGAATCACTCGTGACAATTTACTGATGCGAATGAAAGAAGCCGATTGGGATGCCGTAATGAATATCAACCTTAAAGGTATCTTCAATTGCACCAAAGCCGTTTCACGGATTATGATGAAGCAAAAAAGTGGTAAGATTATCAATATGACATCGGTTGTCGGGTTAACCGGCAATGCCGGCCAGGCAAATTATGCGGCTGCAAAGGCCGGCGTAATTGGCTTTACTAAATCCATGGCAAAAGAGCTGGCTTCACGGGGAATTACCGTGAATGCAATTGCGCCAGGATTTATCGCAACCGATATGACGGCTGTTCTTTCTGAGCAAATTAAATCGGAACTGGTCACGAAAATTCCATTAGGTAGATTAGGTTCGCCTGAAGATATTTCTGCTGCCGTATTATTTTTAGTTTCAGAGGCAGCCAACTATATTACTGGTCAGACTTTGAATGTTGATGGCGGTATGGTAATGTAAAAATCCTTGGAAGGAGGTGAATATCATGACAACTTTTGACAAAGTTAAAGAAATCGTTGTAGAACAACTAGGCGTAGATGAAGCTGATGTTGCTATGGATTCTACTTTTATCGATGATCTGGGTGCAGATTCTCTTGATATTGTTGAGTTGATTATGGCGTTTGAAGAGGAATTTAATATTGAGATTCCTGATGAAGTGGCCGAAAAAATTAAAACAGTAAAAGACGCTGTGACCTACATAGACCAAGAGAAGCAAGGCTAAAGATATTACCGTAATAAGAAAGTCCCGTGAAAGTTCCTTTTACGGGACTTTCTTAAAGGTAATGCGTTACTTGAATGGAGGAGTTATTTCTTGAAACTTCCAGAGCTTAAAATTGGCCCTCATGTGGCTAAAGTACCTATAATACAAGGTGGAATGGCAATCCGAATTTCGACTGCCCGTCTGGCTGCAGCCGTAGCTGAAGAAGGCGGTATCGGTCTTATTGCTGCGTCGGGTATGGCTTTTGATGAATTGCGTTATGAAATCCGGTTAGCCCGCTCGTTGACTAAAGGGATCATTGGCATCAATGCAATGGTTGCAGCAAGAGAATTTGCCGGCCTTGTTAAAACCGCAATTGATGAAGGTATTGATTTGGTAGTAGCAGGAGCAGGTTTTTCACGTGATGTTTTTGCCCTTGGTAAAGAATCAGGAACACCAATCGTAACGATGGTTTCGTCGGTTAAAGTAGCTAAAATATCTGAAAAATTGGGAGCTGCAGCTGTTGTTGTAGAAGGCAAGGAAGCCGGCGGTCATCTTGGTACCGATCAATCAATGCGGGTTTTGCTACCTGAAATTAAAAAAGCTGTGAATATTCCTGTTATTGGTGCTGGCGGAGTCATGTCAGGACAAGATATTGTCGATGTACTCAAACTAGGAGCCGATGGCGTCCAAATGGGAACTCGGTTTGCTGCCAGTGTAGAATCAAATGCTGCACCTGCTCTGAAAGAATTTTATTTGAAAGCTAAAGCTGAAGATATTGTTTTGATTAAAAGTCCTGTTGGCCTCCCGGGACAAGCCGTAAATAATCCTTTTGCTCAGAAAATTATTGAAGGTACCGTGCCAGTACCTGATTCATGTGATGCCTGTCTCAAACATTGTGCTAAAAACTTTTGTATTATTAAAGCGCTTATTCGCGCTCAGCAGGGTGACGTGGAATCAGGATTAGTGTTTTCTGGCGAGTACATTCATAAAATAGAAGAAATACTACCGGTAAAAGAAATATTTGCTAGACTTCTTCGTGAAGTAGAAGCTATAAATTAGCGGGGTGATATTGTTTGAAAAAGAGAGTTGTAGTTACAGGCATAGGCGCTATTACACCTGTAGGTATTGGTAAAGAAGAATTTTGGCAATCCCTTTTGGCTGGCAAGTCAGGAATTGGTCCGATTACTCGGTTTGATGCAAGTGAATATACAACACGTATCGCTGGCGAAGTAAAGGATTTTGAACCAGCAAAGTATATAGATAAAAAAGAAGCCAAGCGTATGGATAGATGTACGCAATTTGCTGTAGCAGCGGCCAGAATGGCATTTGAAGATTCCGGCATGGATCTGGACAAAGAAGATCGCGCTCGTATTGGCGTTGTAGTTGGTACGGGGATTGGCGGCATTGATACATTGCATGATCAATATAGAACATTGTTTGATAAAGGCCCTGGCAGAATCAGTCCGTTTTTTGTACCGATGATGATTGCCAATATGGCTGCAGGACAAACCTCAATTACTTTTGGTTTGCAAGGACCTAGTACTTGTGTGGTTACAGCCTGCGCTACAGGTACAAATTCCATTGGGGATGCATTTAAAATCATTCAACGTGGCGATGCGGATGTGATGGTTGCTGGCGGAACTGAGGCTTGCATTTCACCGGCGGCTGTTGCAGGGTTTTGCGCAATGAAAGCGATGTCGACCCGTAATGATGAGCCGCAAAAAGCATCACGCCCATTTGAAAAAGAACGTGATGGTTTTGTTATGGGCGAAGGCGCCGGTATTGTCATTCTGGAGAGTCTGGAACATGCATTGGCAAGAGGTGCTCATATTTATGCTGAATTAGCCGGCTATGGCTTTAATGCCGATGCTTATCATATCACGGCTCCAGCTCCGGAAGGGGTTCAAGCAGCAAAATGCATGGAAATGGCCATAAAAGATGCCGGTCTTTTGCCAAGCGATGTGAGTTACATTAATGCGCATGGGACATCAACACCACTTAACGACAAAAATGAGTCGCTGGCTATTAAGTCACTGTTCGGTGATCATGCCTATAAATTAGCGGTTAGTTCAATTAAATCCATGACCGGACATTTACTTGGTGCGGCGGGTGGTATTGAAGCGATTGCTTCTGTTCTTAGCGTAGAGAACGATATCGTTCCACCAACGATCAATTATGAAGTTCCAGACAGTGATTTAGATTTAGATTATGTTCCGAATGTTGCTCGAAAACATGTTGTAAATGTAGCGATTTCCAACTCATTTGGATTTGGCGGGCATAATGCAACCATTCTGGTTAAAAAGTATAAGCCCTAAATCTTATGAACACCAAAATCGATAGACAACGACATTCGGCGCTGATGGATCTTTGTGAACGTTTAGGTGTGAATATAGCTAATTTGGAATTATTGCACCAAGCCCTCATTCATACATCTTTTGCTAATGAGACGAAAGGTGCCGGTGTTATTCATAATGAACGCCTGGAATTTCTTGGTGATGCTGTATTAGATTTAGTTATTAGTGAATATTTATTTAAACATTTTCCTCACTTACCTGAAGGAGAACTGACTAAAGCCAGGGCGGCAATTGTTTGCGAGGCAACAATTGCCAGTCGAGCTGCTGCTTTAAATATTGGACAATATTTGCTTTTAGGAAAAGGTGAGCTGGTATCTGGCGGCCGGGAGCGAATTTCCATATTAGCGGATTCGTTTGAAGCCATTATTGGAGCCATTTATTTGGATGGTGGATTTGCGGTGGCATCTGCTTTTGTATTAAAACAGCTAAAAAATCACCTCGCCTTAGTGGAGACTGGTGATTATGTGAAAGATTACAAAACCTTGCTGCAGGAAGTCGTTCAACGCAATAATGACAGCCGGATTGTTTATGAAATTATTGCTGAACGCGGCCCAGATCATGATAAGATTTTCGAAATTGCTGTTTTAATCAACGCAAAACAATTTGGCATCGGACTTGGTAAAAGCAAAAAAGAAGCTGAGCAACAAGCTGCTAAACAAGCATTAAGCAAATTAAATTCAAGTAATTAGATGGGTAACCTCATGGGTTGCCCATTTCTGCTATGAGGTTGTATGAAAAATTTTATTATTCCTATATTCATACCGCATTTCGGCTGTATTCACGAATGTATTTTTTGCAATCAACGAAAGATTACCGGTGTAGAGACACCGGTTTCTCCTTTGCAAATTGCTCAGCTGATTGAAAGTCAGCTAGCGGGGATTACCAAGCCGCGAAACATTGAAGTCGCATTTTATGGCGGCAGTTTTACTGCTTTATCTGTCAAGATGCAGCAGTCTTTGCTCATGCCTGCCTATCGGTTGTTACAAACTGGGAAAATCCATGCCATTCGCCTTTCGACGAGACCGGACTGCGTCAATGATGAAATAGTCAACTTTCTTTATTCCTTGGGAGTTACGACCATTGAATTAGGAGTCCAATCGCTTGATGATAACGTTTTAAAAACAGCCTGCCGTGGTCATACCCGGCAAGATGTCTTCAAAGCTGTTACCGCGGTCCGTAAACGGCCTATTCAATGTGGTCTGCAATTAATGCCCGGACTTCCCGGAGAGGATTATTGGAGTTTAATTTCAACCGCTGAAGAAGCGCGGCAACTTACCCCGGATTTTATCCGCATCTACCCAACGCTTGTGATTGCTCACACAAAATTGGCGGAATTATATCTCCAAGGTGCCTATCAGCCGTTATCGTTAGATCAAGCGATAAAACGTACGGCTTATATCAAGTTGTTATTTGAACGCAGCGCCATTAAAATAATCAGAACCGGCTTGCAGGCAACAACTGATTTGGCTGATACGGATGTTGTTTTGGCTGGTCCCTATCATCCCGCATTTGGAGAATTGGTAGACAGTTATTTGTTTTGGGTTATGATCACACAATTTTTTGATCACTGGCCCCATCACAATCTTGAAGTCGTGATTCACCATCATCCCAAAGATACTTCGAAAATTCGCGGCAATAAAAATAATAATTTACATAAATGGCATCAACAGTATTCATTTCGCGACATTACGTTGATCCCTGATGGTTCGACCCCAGGTGAAGTGGTCATAAGCTATCATGGACAACAGTATACTCTGAATAAATTTATGCTCGAGCATGTTTAATTTTACAAAGAAGGAATTTTTAGGAAAAAAGCAGAATACTTTTAGATATAAGCCCTTACACTAAAGGAGGTTTAACTAATGGAGGTTCTTAAAGTATCTGCACAATCAAATCCTAAATCTGTAGCAGGCGCTCTAGCTGCTGTTCTTAGAGAAAGAGGAACCGCTGAGGTTCAGGCAGTAGGAGCCGGGGCAGTCAATCAGGCGATTAAAGCCATTGCAATCGCTCGTGGTTTTGTTGCACCTAATGGAATTGATCTTGTAAGTGTTCCTGCTTTTGCCGAAATTTCCATTGAAGGGGAAGAGCGAACCGCGATTCGCTTTATTGTTGAGCCGCGCTAGGTATTGAATGAGTAAAACCTGTTTGCTTGGCAAACAGGTTTTTTGCTATTCTAGACGAAATGTTTATTGTATAATAATGATGATTATATCTCTTTTTATAGAATTAGATGTATTGGATTGGTGATTTGATTTGTTATTGCGTAAACTTGAAGCATATGGTTTTAAATCCTTTGCCGATAAATTGGAAGTTGAATTTGGTCAGGGTATTACAGCGATCGTAGGGCCAAATGGCAGCGGCAAGAGCAATATCACTGATGCCATTCGCTGGGTATTAGGAGAGCAGAATGTCAGAAATTTACGGGGCTCAAAGACCGAGGATATTATCTTTGCCGGAAGTTCTGGACGCAGGGCCTTGGGCGTGGCTGAGGTTTCCTTAACATTTGATAATGAAACGGGTTTATTACCACTGGATTATAAAGAGGTCATTATTACACGCAGGCTTTTTCGCTCAGGAGACAGCGAGTATTATATTAATAAAACCCCATGCCGTCTGAAAGATATTCACAATCTTCTCGCCGATACTGGACTGGGACGGGATGCGATGACCGTCATTAGCCAAAATAAGATTGATGAGGTATTGAACAGCAAACCGGAAGAGCGGCGTTTAATATTTGAAGAGGTTGCCGGAGTTACCCGCTATAAAAACCGGAAAAAAGAAGCTTTGCGTAAATTGGATGATACGGCTCAAAATTTGCTCCGTGTCTCTGATATTATTGCGGAAATCGAAGCGCAGCTTTCTCCTCTTGCAGAAAGTGCGGAAAAAACGAAAAAATATAATGAAATAACCGCAGAATTAACCGATTGTCAAATTACACTCTTATCAAATAAGCTGCAGAAATATAATCAACTTATTGAAAGTGCAACGTTACAAAAAAATGCTCTTGCGGATAATCACGTAAATTTAGAAACGACGATTAGTTTGCGTGAAGTCGAAAAAGAAAAAGTGACCAATGAAGTTGCCAGAATGGAGGAAGAGCTCCAAGCCCTGAGTGGGCAAATAAATGACATTGTTACGACAATTGAGAAAAATAACGGACAAGCATCTGTATTGGAAGAACGTTTAAGGCAAGCCAATTTGACTGAAAATCGTCTGAATACAGAGACTTCACGGATTATACAGCAATTAGACGAAGCTCAAGTACGTATCACACATGCTCAGGAGAGCATCCAAGAAAAGCGGCAAACCTCAGCCGAATTAACTCAGCAGCTAACGCTTTTGGAAGAACAAAATCAAGCACTATCTATTCAAGCAAAAGACATTGAAGGATCGATTGAAAACATACGATCCCAGTCAATTGATTCTTTTCAGGAGCTTGTAGGTTTGCAAAATCAAGCAAAACAGATTGAACGAGCATTAGCACAAAACCAAGAACAACAAACTAGGCTTACTGAAAGACTAACTGACAGTGAAGTCCAATTGGCGGAAAGTCAATATTGCTACCACGAACTCGGCGAGGAACTTGCTAGTTTGCGAGTAGACAGTACGAACTTTGAAACTGAACAGAAAAGCTTGTCTATGGTGAAACAACAATTAGGTTCCCAGCTGGAAAAGGCTGAGCAGCAATATAACGCATTGCTGCAAAAGCAGACGGACAGAAAGTCGCGCTTGCAGGTATTGACCGGTATGCAGGCAGAATATGACGGATTTGGCAGGGCTATTAAAGCGGTACTTACCTCAGCGGCTGCGTGGAGCAACGGTGTTTGTGGCGCTGTTGCGGAAGTTATTAACGTAAGTGACCGATATGTTGTTGCTATTGAGACTGCCTTGGGCGGAGCTTTGCAAAATATCATTACCGACCATGATGATATTGCCAAACAGGCTATTCAGTTTCTAAAAAGGCAGAATGTCGGACGGGCAACATTTCTGCCACTCAATACAATCAGGCCGGCTCAGGCACGAGAACAGGAAGTCCGTGCTGCTGCAGCGGCGGGATCTCTTGGATTAGCCGCATCACTGGTTTCAGTGGAACCTAAATACAAAAAAGTCATTGACTTCTTGTTGGGCAGAACTATTGTTGCAGATACAATTGAGTCGGCCCAAAGAATTGCCCGGGATTATGGGTACTCGGTTAAGATTGTTACTTTAGATGGTGAGTTATTCACCATTGGCGGTGCCATGACTGGCGGTAGTAAGGGCAGGCGTGAAGCAAGCTTTCTCAGCCGTTCCAGTGAAATTGAAGCCATCACCATGCAAATAGAACAGATTAATCACGAGATCCAACATTACCAGGATTCCATTCAGGAAATTAAAGACGAACAGACCCAGATTGACAAGCAAATCCTTCGTGTTACGCAATGCAGCCAGCAATTAGAAATCCGTTCTGCCGAACTGACTGCTCATCGTGAAAAATACCGTCAGGATATTGAAAGGATCAATCAGGCAATTCATTCTATTCGGAGTGAATCCGAGCGTTATCATGCAGATTCTGCTCAGCAGGAAAGCACACTGCAATCTGTGCTGGGGAGAATTGTACAACTCGAAAATCATGATATCATAACAAAACAAAATATGAATCAGCACCAACAGCGGTTAGCCGCGTTAGCAACAGAACGTACCCGCATAACGGCTGCTTTGACAGATATAAAAATCAAATATGAAGCATTACAGCAGAGTGTCTCGCTCGTAGAACAGGCGCAGCAGCAACATCAGGCTGCTAAAACGGAATTGACGAATCAGCTCGAAGTCTTGCGTCTGGAAAAGGAACATATTACACAGCAAATTGTACAAGCTAATGAAGAATTAGCCAAGTTGAAGCAGGTAATCACTGAGCTAACCGCAGCAAAACAGGAAGCCGAACAAGTCCGGGACAACGGTTATAAGGCTAAATTAGAGCAACTGACAACACTTCAAAATTACGATAAAGACTTAAAAGACCTGCGTCGTAAGTATCATGACATTCAGTCCCGTCTTCATGAAGCTGAACTGCTTTATACGAAATACAGCTATGAAGCCTCAAATTGTATTGAGATCATGCAAAAACAATACGCAGTAACTCCCGAGCAAGCCGTTACATCACGCCGCTCGGAATCAGAGCAACAATTAACGGTGATGATTCAAAGATTGGAACAAGAGCTGGCCGGGTTAGGTCTCGTTAATCCAAATGCCATTGATGAATATGAACGCTTATGTGAACGGCATCAATTCTTACACCAGCAGGTTACGGACTTAATTGAAGCCAAGGAATATCTTTCCGCCATTATCAAAGACATTGATGCAAGCATTTCAAAACAGTTTATTGAAGCCTTTAAAAAGATCAATACCTACTTTGCTGAAATATTTGCCCGGTTGTTTGGCGGCGGTCAAGCCAGGCTGCAATTAGGTGATCCCAATAACCTGCTGGATTCAGGAATTGAGATTATCGTTCAACCACCAGGCAAGAAATTGCAGAACTTAGTTTTACTATCAGGTGGTGAAAGAGCACTAACGGTCATTGCGCTATTGTTTGCATTTCTCTCTTATCGTCCGGCACCTTTTAGTGTAGTGGATGAAATTGACGCCCCGTTGGATGAAGCAAATTTAGAACGGTTTAGTAATTTTTTACGTGATTATTCACAAAAAACCCAATTTATTGTAGTAACTCATCGTAAAGGTACTATGGAAGCCGCTGATGTGTTACATGGAGTCACTTTAGAAGAAGCCGGTGTATCCAGAATTGTGTCAGTGAAATTAGCCGATAAGGTAAGTTAATGGAGGAATCGTAATGGGATTTTTTGATAAACTGAAAGCCGGATTAGAAAAAACACGAAAAGGCTTTACCGAAAAAATTGAACAGCTTATTGTTGGATATGCCACAATTGATGATGAGTTTCTCGATGACTTGGAAGCGGTATTATTATCAGCAGATGTGGGGGTACAGACAACAGGCAAGCTGATGGCGGAGATTCGCAATGGTATAAAAAGCAAGGAAATCGCCTCGCCAGAACAACTTAAGCCCTTTTTGCAGAAGAAAATTACCGATATTTTGGCAGATGGCATCCAGGAACCTCAGTTAGAACTGCGATCACCAACCGTGGTTATGGTGGTCGGCGTGAATGGTGTTGGTAAAACTACCACCATTGGCAAGTTGGGCAACTACTATCAGGAACAGGGAAAAAAAGTTGTTTTAGCTGCAGGCGACACGTTCCGTGCAGCTGCCATTGATCAACTGGAAATCTGGGGACAGAGAATTGGTGCCGAGGTCATAAAACATACGGAGGGATCGGATCCGGCGGCTGTGGCCTTTGATGCCGTGCAGTCGGCAAAGGCGAAAAAGGCTGATGTTTTAATTATTGATACGGCGGGACGCTTGCATACCAAATCAAATCTGATGGAAGAATTGAAAAAAATCAAGCGGGTCATTAGCCGGGAGATTTCGGATGCACCGCATGAAACCTTGCTGGTTTTAGATGCTACGACCGGTCAAAATGCCATTAGTCAAGCCAAAATTTTTGGTGAGGCAACTCCGGTATCAGGAGTGGTGCTCACAAAGCTTGATGGAACGGCTAAAGGCGGAGTGGTTGTCGGTATGAAAGCAGAGCTTAAATTACCGGTAAAATGGATTGGTGTTGGGGAGGGTGTAAATGACTTACGCCCTTTTGTCGCAGAGGACTTTGCCCAGGCCTTATTTGCTGACAAGTAAAAAAACTTGACAATCCTGGTACAGGTCGCTATAATCATCATGTAAAGGTTATTCACTTGACAGCTAAGTAGGTGAAAACATGTTGGACAAAGTTTTAAAGGTAGGATTACTATTTGATTTTTATGGTGCGTTACTTACCGAAAAACAACAGCAATGTCTAGAGATGCATTACCTTCATGATTTATCCCTGTCGGAGATAGCCAGTGAATTTAACGTGTCTCGCCAGGCCGTGCATGATATATTAAAACGTGCTGAACAGATTCTTATTGAATATGAAGCACGACTCAAACTAGTTGAACGCTACCAACAGGAACAACAAAGCATTCAAGAGGCTTACGATTTAGTTGGTGCGTTGCCTGCTGAACTTCGTAATATACCTGAAATACAGTCAGTAAGACAAAAACTGGCAACCCTTATCGACAAATCCGAGGAGGTGTAGCATGGTCTTTGAAGGTTTATCCGATAGATTGCAGCAAGCCTTTAAAAAGTTGAGGGGCCGCGGCAAGCTATCCGAGTCTGATGTTAGCGAAGCGATGAGAGAAGTACGTATGGCCTTATTGGAGGCTGACGTTAACTTTAAAGTTGTTAAAGATTTTGTTGCAAAGATAAAAGAGCGTGCAATTGGCCAGGAGGTTATGGAAAGTTTAACCCCGGCACAACATGTGATAAAAATTGTCAATGACGAGTTGACCGCCCTGATGGGCGGCACTCAAAGCCGTATTACCATTTCTTCCCGTCCCCCTACTGTGATTATGCTGGTGGGCCTGCAAGGCGCCGGTAAAACGACAACAGCCGGTAAACTGGCCCTGTTATTAAAAAAGCAAAATAAACGTCCTTTATTAGTCGCAGGGGACATTTATCGTCCTGCAGCGATTAAACAATTACAGGTGTTAGGCGAACAATTGGATTTACCTGTTTTTTCAATGGGTACCGAGACCAGTCCGGTAGTCATTGCAGAGCAAGCGATTGAATATGCTCATTCCCATGCCCGTGATATCGTAATCATTGATACGGCCGGACGGCTGCATATCAATGAGGAATTGATGCAAGAGCTAAAGTCAGTCAAGCAGACAGTAAAACCGCATGAAATTTTACTGGTTGTCGATGCGATGACAGGACAGGATGCTGTGAATGTCGCTGAATCTTTTAACAATGAACTTGGCGTTGATGGTGTCATTTTAACCAAACTGGACGGTGATGCCCGTGGTGGTGCCGCGCTTTCGGTAAAAGCCGTTACTGGGTGTCCAATTAAATTTGCCGGTATGGGAGAAAAACTGGATGCGTTAGAACCTTTTCATCCTGACCGGATGGCATCCCGGATCCTTGGCATGGGTGATGTATTGAGTTTGATCGAAAAAGCTCAGTCCACTATTGATTTAGAACAAGCCAAGGAAATGGAGAAAAAACTTCGCAAGGAAGATTTTACTTTAGATGATTTTTTGGAGCAGATGCAGCAGGTTCGTAAGCTGGGATCTCTGGAACAGATTTTAGGCATGCTGCCAGGAATGGGCAATATCAAAAAACAGCTGAGCGGTGTTGACTTTGATGAAAAAGAGCTGAAGCATATTGAGGCCATTATCCGCTCAATGACTAAAAAAGAGCGCCGTGATATCAATCTTATCAATGGCAGCCGCCGTAAACGGATTGCATTAGGCAGCGGGACGAGAGTCCAAGATGTCAATAAATTGCTCAAGCAATTTGCTGAAGCGAAAAAAATGATGAAAAAAATTCAAGATATGCAAAAAGGTGGTAAAAAAAGCTTTGGTGGCTTTAAACTGCCGTTTATGAAATAGTTTTGCTGTATATTTTACGAAGGAGGTGATATTTGTGGCAGTTAAAATTCGTTTAAAACGTATGGGTGCAAAAAAGAATCCGTTCTACCGTGTTGTTGTAGCTGATTCCCGTTCACCACGTGACGGTCGTTTTATCGAGACTTTAGGACATTATGATTCAACAACTGAACCAGCTGTTGTTAAGATTGATGAAGATAAAGCTATCGATTGGCTGAAAAAAGGCGCTCAACCTACTGATACTGTAAAAGCTTTGTTTAGCAAAGCTGGTATTATGAAAAAATGGGATGAACTGAAGCGCACTAAGAAAGAGGCGTAATAACGATGAAACAATTAGTGGAAGTTATCGCCAAGTCATTAGTACAAAATCCTGAACAAGTCAGTGTAACAGAAGCAGCAGAAAACAATGCAATTGTTTATGAATTACGCGTAGCTCCTGATGATATGGGCAAAATAATTGGTAAACAAGGGCGTATTGCCAAGGCAATGCGCACTGTTGTTAAAGCTGCCGCCACCCGTGAAAACAAAAAAGTTACTGTTGAAATTATCTAACTATATTTTGCAGACAACCCTGTTTGCAAAAAAGATAAAGGTGGGCCTCTATGGATACCATTACATTAAAATGTCCGGTGACGATCAAAGCAAAAGTTACCGAAGAATTAAAAAAGCATTTGGCTGCCGAAATTCAGGAAAACATTAAAAAAGCTGATCTTGAGTTGCAACAAATTGAATTCCATGCCAAAAGAATTATGGCTGAACAAGCTAAACAAGACGCTCAAGGTTTGATCGCTGTCCGTCAGCAGATTGATGGTGAAAGACAAAAGCGTATTGACTTCAAAAACCATCTGTTAGATAAGCTTAAAGAAACCGCTCAACTGGAATTAGGCTCGGAAATTGTTCAAGGCACTTTGGAAAGATTTGTCGATGTAAAAGTTGGCGATGATTTACCAAAGCTGATGAATGCCGAAATTTTGCTGGAAGACGGCAAAATACTGGCTTTCCGTAACTAAGATGGACCAACTGATTGTTGTTGGAAAAATTGTTGCCCCGCACGGTGTGCGGGGTGACGTTCGTGTTATTCCGTTAACTGATTTTCCAGAGCGTTTTGATGGTTTGAAGCGGGTTTTTTTGGATGATGGCAATGAACTAGCAATCGAAAATGTAAAAAATCACAATCAGCTTTTAATTTTGAAATTTGTCGGCTTAAATAGTAGGAATGATATTGAATCGTTGCGGGGAAGACTACTGAAAATACCAAAAACTGAAGCAGTCAGGCTGCCCTCTGGTGAGTTTTATGTCTTTGATATCATTGGCCTGAAAGTTTTTGATGATGCAGGTTCTTATCTTGGTGTTGTTTCCGATGTGCTAAAAACCGGCAGCAATGATGTTTACGTCGTAGACCAAGAAGACAAGCGGCAACTTCTTATTCCCGCATTAAAGAAAGTAATCACCAAGATTGATATTCCTACCGGCCAAATGAGTGTAAAACTTCAGGAAGAATGGGAGTAGTCATGCAAATTGAGATTGTAACCTTATTTCCTGAAATGTTTGAAGGGCCTTTTGGGCATAGCATAATCAAACGTGCCCGGGGAAATAACCTTCTGAATATCAATACGGTCAATCCCCGTGATTTTACTTATGATAAGCATCGCATTGTTGATGACACTCCTTTTGGCGGGGGAGCCGGAATGGTGATGAAACCGGAACCATTTTTCCGTGCGGTCGACCATATAACCACTTCATCTGTCTGTGAAAACCGGCGCGTTATTTTAATGTGTCCGGGGGGAGCCCGCTTGGATCAGAAAAAATGCCAAGAGCTGGCAACCTATGACCAGTTGATCTTAATCTGTGGTCATTATGAAGGCATTGACGCCCGTGTCAGCCAGTTTTTAGTCGATGAGGCGATATCAATTGGCGATTATGTTCTTACAGGCGGCGAACTTCCGGCAATGGTTATCGTTGATGCTGTTGCCCGCATGCTGCCTGGTGTGTTGGGCTCTCATGACTCGGCCAAACATGATTCCTTCTATAATGGTTTATTAGAATATCCGCAATATACGCGGCCACGCGAATATGAGGGCTATGAAGTTCCTGAAATTTTACTATCTGGCGATCATGCCAAAATCGAGCGCTGGCGACGTAAACAGTCGCTCAAGAACACGCTCGAACGAAGACCTGATTTATTAGAAAAATTTCAACTTGGTGCTGAAGATCAAAAGCTACTTGCTGAGATCTTGGCCGAAAGGGCTTGAGAGTTAAGCATGTTACCTGTTTACATTGGGCTGGTTCATCATCCCATTTATAATAAAAATGATGAAGTCATCACAACTGCGATTACCAATTTTGACATTCATGACATTGCGCGAACAGCACGAACCTACGATATTAAGCGCTATTTTATTATTCATCCTCTTGAAAGTCAGGCTGCATTGGCCCAGGAAGTATTAACTTATTGGCAGGATGGCTTTGGCGGAACCTATAATCCCGATCGCCGTGAAGCTTTTAGCATCATTGAATTAACAAATACGATTGATTCAGCTGTTGAGAAGATTACCGAGATTGAGGGACAAGTGCCTTTTATTATAACGACTGACGCGAGAAGATATTCCAATACAGTTTCTTATCAACAATTGCGTCAGGTCATTGAAACTGAGAATAAGCCTTGCTTATTGCTGTTTGGAACAGGCTGGGGAATACAAAAAGAAGTGATGGAAAAATTTGATTATATTCTTGAGCCAATCTATGGGCCCGGTGATTATAATCATTTACCAGTCCGGGCTGCAGTAGCAATTATTTTAGATAGACTTCTTGGCGAAAAATGGTGGAGTTTAAAGCAAGAATAGACCAGATATTTCTTGAATTTCCTGTAATCGTATGATATAATATTTTTCGTATGTGGACGGTCCTCTGCCATATCCTGCATGAACGTCTCAAATAAGGAGGAAAACAACATAATGAACATCATTCAAGCATTAGAGCAAGAACAACTACGTAAGGATATTCCTTCATTTAAACCGGGCGACACTGTCCGTGTTCATGTTAAGGTTATTGAGGGAAATCGCGAGCGCATTCAGGTCTTTGAAGGCGTTGTCATCAATCGCAAAAGCGGTGGAGTCCGCGAAACTTTTACAGTTAGACGTATTTCCTATGGCGTAGGCGTAGAACGTACTTTCCCAGTACATTCTCCACGTATTGAGAAAATTGAAGTGGCTCGCAGAGGTATTGTTCGCCGCGCTAAACTGTATTATCTTCGTAACCTCACTGGTAAAGCTGCTCGTATTAGAGAAAAACGCTAGTATGGATAGGGACTGTTGTGCAGTCCCTATTATTCATTCCAATCAGGGGGAAAATATCGTGAGTAATACTAGTCTCGGAGAAGAAATAAAAGATTGGGTTGTCTCGATTCTCATTGCCGTTGTATTGGCCTTTTTCATTCGCTACTTTATTGTAGAGCTTTATATGGTAGAAGGTCCCTCTATGCGGCCAACACTGGTAAATAGCGAGCGTTTAGTTGTCAATAAATTCATTTACCGTTTTAAAGCTCCGGAAAAAGGCGATGTGCTTGTCTTTCGTTATCCGAAAGACCCTAGCAGAGACTTTATCAAACGGGTTATTGCCGTAGCCGGTGATACTATTGAAATTAAAGATGGCCGTGTTTTTGTGAACGGTCAGTTGATGAATGAATCTTATATCCTTGAAAAAACACGTGGCTCATATCCATTAGCAACAGTTCCTGAAGGCCATATCTTTGTTATGGGCGACAACCGGAATAATTCGGAAGACAGCCGCTTTAAAGATGTGGGATTTGTTCCGCTTGAGCTTATTAAAGGAAAAGCGGTTATGGTATTCTGGCCAGTTGACCACATAAAATCACTGCCCTAGTCTATACTATAAACGCCTAAACTGTTGTAGAGAGTGATATCGCTATGAATGAATCTCCTGAAGTAACCATAAACTGGTTCCCTGGGCATATGGCTAAAGCCCAGCGTATGATCCGTGAACATTTAAAATTAGTTGATGTGGTCATTGAGCTGCTTGATGCGAGAATTCCCTCAAGTAGTGCTAATCCTGTTATTCAAGATATTATTGAGAATAAGCCTAGAGTTATAGCCTTGAATAAAGCCGATTTGGCCGAAACAGATTGGACAGAACGCTGGATTCATGAGTTTCGCCAGCAAGGGCTGCAAGTCGTTGCCATTGATTCGATGACAGGCAAAGGGACCAAAACCTTAATTAGCCGGGTAGAACAATTAGCCAATGCAAAAATAGCTAACCTGGCTGCCAAAGGGATTAATCCGCGGGCAGTCCGGGCTATGATTTTAGGAATTCCCAATGTAGGCAAATCTTCATTAATTAATCGTCTCTTAGGTACGGCAACGGTTCGGACAGCCGACAAGCCAGGGGTCACGCGCGGTAAGCAATGGATAAAAATCAGCAGAAATTTAGAGCTTTTGGATACACCAGGGGTTCTTTGGCCCAAATTTGAAGATCCTGAAGTGGGCTTTAAGCTTGCCATCACCGGGGCGATTAATGATGAAGTCTATGATATGGAAAAAGTGATGGATAAATTCTTGACATTATTGCAGCAACATTATCCTGACAGGCTTATCGAACGCTATAAACTGCCGGATTTCCTGCCTGAGGATAGTACTGAGTTATTGAATTTAATCGGTTCCAAACGCGGCTGTTTGCGAAGCGGCGGCATCATTGATGAGGAAAAAGCCCGTCGAATCATATTAAATGAATTTCGTTCCGGGAAACTAGGTCCATTTACTTTGGATGATATTAAATAATAAAAATGAGTGAACTGGTGGAAATCAGTTCACTCATTTTTATTATTTAGTATGGAGCTTGGAATTTAAGATCTATAGTCGTTTGCGTGGGCAAGGAAGGGATTTATCGACTTATCCAGAATAGATATAAGATACGTTTAAGTTTCCATCATGCGGAGTGATTCTATTTTGAGCAATTCACGTTTAACTGTTTCCCAGGTGGCTGCTTTACTGGCGCAGGACACAGTAGAAGAAAATATGATAAATATTTTAAAAGACGATTCACGAATTTCAGTGATCCGGCTATTGCAAAAATGGCAACAACGTCAATTAGATCATATTCGGGAAAAAGAACGAGTCCAAAGCTTATATGCACATGAACGAGTATTAAAGTCAAAAGGTTTTCAACGGATTGCCGGTATTGACGAAGCAGGCAGGGGGCCGTTAGCGGGTCCGGTTGTGATTGGAGCCGTGATTATGCCGGATGATTATCATTTGACTCACCTTAATGATTCCAAAAAGCTAACCGCTAGCCAAAGATTAGAGCTATATCATGAAATAAAAAGTGTGGCGATCGCGGCAACTCATATCGTGGTTGATGTTGAGGAAATTGACCAGTTAAATATCTATCAAGCAACGATCAAGGGAATGTATGCAGCTATTGCTGCCTTATGCCCACAACCAGATGCCGTTTTGGTCGATGCGGTACCATTACCGGAATTGGAGCAACACTCCCTTTCGTTAATTGGCGGAGATGCGATTTCAGCCTCTATCGCAGCGGCTTCCATCATTGCCAAGGTTGAGCGTGATCAAATTATGGACGAGATGGATCGACAGTTTCCCGGATATGGCTTCGCCAAACATAAGGGGTATGGTACATCTGCGCATATCCAGGCTATCCATAGACAAGGCCCTTGTCCCATACATAGGCGAAGTTTTGAACCCATTAAATCATGGGAGGGGTAGCGATGAAGATTGCTCCAAATAATGCCGGTGCTGTAGTACCTTCACCATCAGGCCTTGAGAATGCCGATATTAAGGCAGGTATTCCTGCTGGTCAGACGGCTAATGTTCCTGTTCATAGTGCACAAGCTACCACACAGGTAATCATTGATCAGTCTATTCAACTGCTTTTGGAACAATTAGCAAAATCCTTGCTTACCCGTACCAATTTGTTGCAACAGTTACCGCAAACGATCAAAAATATGGTTGAACAAATCTTACAGCAAGCCTTGCCGGATGAAGCGACTGTTTCTCAGGGGCTGGCCGATCTACTAAAAGCACAAAAAAATACCAATGAACAGCTAAAGTCATTGTCTTTGACATTTAGTACGCTGAGTAGCAATGCCTCCGGAAATGAACCCACCCAATTGCCAAAAGCCTTCTTAATTTTACTCAATCAGGCTGCCAACATGACCATACCCGCAGATTCCAAACATGAGCAGGGTTCTAATAGTCAAACATTACTGAAGTTGGTTCAGCAATTATCAGATCCTGTACTTAAACAGCAAGCCGGCGCTTTACTGAATTCTCTTTGGAAGAATTCAGTTATAGCCAATCATGATCAACTCAGATCAACATTCCAGCAACTGCTTAAAATGTACATGCCACCAGCAGTTCATAGTGATGTTGGGACCGATTCATTCATTCCAACTGAGCAGCCGGCTTTTCCTTCTAGCACTGTACCCCAAGAACCTGCTGCAAAACATCATCACGTAACAAGTGGAGTAATGCCAGATTACATGACTGAAGTACCTACGGAAAAACAATTGCCGCAGGATGAACTTTCTTTGCCTCAGCCACCTGCAAAACAGCCGACTGAGAATCAGGATCAATTACTAAAGAAGCAACTTCCCGGGGCACCTGGAACGAATAATGATACAGTTCCGAATAAAGAGTCTGTTGTGCAGGCTCCTTTTGAGACAACAACAAAAGTGCAATCGAGTATAACTGATCAGAATCTAATCGGTCAGTTCCTTGCTGAGAATCATCCTGAAAAAACAGAGATGACTCTTTTGAAGCAATTTATTCAGGCTCTTTATCAAGCGATCAAGCAGCAACCCCAGTTTATGCAATCTAAACAGGCAGAAGACCCCGCTTTACAGCAGTTTGCTAATTATGCCGGCGAGGATATGCAAGCTGAAGATTTTCTAAAGCTTAGGCAATTGTTTAAAGCTGTCGTGGAAGCAATGCCGCCGGCCATTAGACACGCCGCGGAGAAGACACCTGAAGTGCAACAGTTATGGATTTTGAAACAATTGAATCAACTTTCTCAACTGCCTGAAATGAATCCTAAAACCATGCAGCAAACCAGCAAACTGATCGATCAACTCTTGCAGCATACGGGGAGTACGGCCACAACTCATACTGAAAACACCGACGGACAGCGTTCACTATCATTTACGGTTCCACTTTATTTAGGTGAGCAATCACAACAAAGCTATCCGGCGTATTTTCATATTTTTCATCAAAACAAGGAAAGTGGCACAACTGAGACCGATCAAACTCGCGAAACCTGGTTAAGAGTCTGTTTGAAGACAGAAAATGCTGGTGTAGTAGATCTTGTTTTTCGTTTATATAAAGACAATCAGCTGAATTTGCGGGTTGGTATTACCGATCACAATGCTGCCCAGCTTTTTAACGGGTTTATTCCTGAAATTCGTACAGCTATTGAAAGTACTCCGATTACCGTTACGGATATCAGTATTAATACAACAGGTGCAAAATGAGTGAAGAAAATAATACCGAAAAACGTCAGCAAGCCATTGCCTTAACTTATGAAATAACCCAAAACGCGGCACCTAAAGTAGTTGCTAAGGGAACAGGCCATGTGGCCGAACAAATTCTGGCTGCCGCCCATAAAAATGCGGTTCCGGTTTACCAAAATAAAACACTTACCGGGATGCTCATGGCTATTGAATTAGACCGTGAAATTCCTCCTGATTTATATCGCGCCGTAGCTGAAGTTTTAGCTTATGTATATCGAATTGACCAAAGATTGGGAAACCGTCTAAAATAGGAGGTCAGCATGCGTCGAATTCTATTAGAAAACATAGCTTCAGGGATGAAGCTCGCTAAGCCACTTTATAACGCTGATGGCATGATCTTGCTGAATGCAGGGATCGAATTGCAGGATCGCTTTATAGATCGACTTAAAGAATTGGATGTTAGCTATATTTACGTCGAAGACGATTTGACCCAAGATATTGATGTGCCGGATGTTATTGGTGAGAAGACCAGAGTAGAAGCCGTTTCCAGCGCCAAAAAAATTGTAGAACAAATTAAATTAGGGCGTGGTGTTGATGCAGCCCAAGCGAAAAAAGTAACCAATACACTGGTCGATGAGCTTTGCAGAAATAAAGGTGTTATGGCCAATTTCTCAGATATGCGTACCCGAAATGACTATTTGTTTAGCCATTCCGTTAATGTATGCGTGCTTTCCATTATGACGGGAATCAGCCTTGGATTTGACGAACTGAGATTGCAAGATTTAGGTGTTGGTGCTTTGCTTCATGATGTTGGTAAAATAGAAATCAATCCGGATATCCTGAATAAAAATGGACGTTTAACTGTAGAAGAAGCAGAAGAGATCAAAAAGCATCCATCTTTAGGCTTCAATCTGCTGCGCAGTAATCCGGATATCAGTCTGATTTCAGCTCACTGCGCCTTTCAGCATCATGAACGCTATGACGGAAGCGGTTATCCACGGGGGCTAAAAGAGGATCAAATTCATCAGTATGCACAAATTGTGTCTATTGCTGATGTCTATGATGCTTTAACATCCGATGCAACCTATCGTCGTGCCATGCCTGTTTATGAAGCCATTGCGATTATCACCAAAGCAGGTGGTTCTTACTTTGATTCTGAATTAGTCAAAGCGTTTGTGGATAATATAGCTATATATCCTATCGGCTCTGTCGTTCGACTAAATAATAATCAAATCGGGGTTGTTGTTGATATATCACGTGAATTTAAATCCAGACCAGTCGTGAGAATTCTATTTGATGAGCATAAACAGCCTGTTACTAAGTTAATCGAACTTGATTTGTCCAAAAATCCCCGTCTGTATATTGCAGATGTTGTTGAACGCTAAATAACCTGATAATCCTGCAAATGATATAAAGTTTATAGTAGTAAATAGATCAAAATTATCTCGGAGCATTAGATAGGCAGCATCCTTAGAGCAGGATGTTGCCTATTTTTAGGGAATAAGTTATTCGAGGTGATTCCTTTTGAGCCATATTACAATAGGCAATATGGGTGAAAAAGCTGCTATTCACTATTTAACTGAAAAAGGCTATACGATTATTCACAGCAATTATCGTACTAAGATCGGGGAAATTGATATTATTGCACAACAAAAAAATGTATTGGTTTTTGCCGAAGTAAAAACACGACGGAACAAAAATTATGGAACTCCGGCAGAGGCTGTTACTTATCGCAAGCGGCAAAAAATTGTGCAGACCGCTTATTATTACTTAAAGCAATCAGGAAGAATGGATTCTTTGTGCCGCTTTGATATATTGGAAATTCTATTAGACAATCAGAATAGATGCCATGTTTATCATATTATCAATGCATTTGGCGAGTAGAAGGAGTTTTTAGATGAGGATCATCGTTGGGATTACAGGAGCAAGTGGATCAATTTATGGGATCAGGCTCATTGAAGTTTTAAAAGCTGCTGGCTGTGAAATACATGCTGTTGTATCAGCGAGTGGCTGGCAGGTTCTTGAATATGAATGTGGCTTAACAAAAACGGACATCGAAAATAGAGTCGATTATCTACATGATGTAAATAATATCGGCGCCTCAATTGCAAGTGGGTCATTCAAGACCGATGCGATGGTTATTGTTCCGTGCTCGATGCGGACCTTAGGTGGAATTGCGAATGGAATTGCGGACAGTCTATTATTGAGGGCGGCCGACGTTGTGCTTAAAGAGAGCAGGCCACTGCTATTAGTACCGCGGGAAACACCACTTAACGCCATTCATTTGGAAAATATGCTGAAATTAGCTAGAATTGGTGTGAAAATTATTCCGGCAAGTCCAGGATTTTATCATCGCCCTCAAGACTTAAATTCTTTAGTTGATATGATGGTCGGAAAAATCTGTGATATGCTTAATATCGAGCATTCTCTTTTTGCAAGATGGCAAGGAAACCAGTAATCGGGAGGTAAACTGTGTTTGCGCAAACCTTTGGCTCAACAACATTAGGCATTAATGGTGTTCTGATTCATGTGGAAGTGGATATTACCAATGGAATCCCTGCATTTGATATTGTCGGGTTGCCGGATGCAGCAGTGCGTGAGTCGCGAGAAAGAGTCCGTGCAGCGATTAAAAACTCCGGTTTTGAATTTCCGCCCCGGAGAATTACCATTAATTTAGCTCCTGCTGAATTGAAAAAGGACAGTTCAGGCTTGGATTTGCCAATTGCAGTGGGAATTTTAGCTGCCAGTGGACAAATTGACGCAGAACTTGTACAAAAATACCTTCTGATTAGTGAACTATCGTTAGAGGGAAAGCTACGCGGTATAACCGGCTTGTTACCGATGGCAATCAATGCTTTGCAACATGACCTTAGCAATCTTATTATCTCACCGGATAATGCCAACGAAGCACTTCTAGTAGATGGTCTGAATGTATATGCTCCAGCCACATTGACCGAGCTTGTGCTATTTTTAAAAGGTCAATGCGATCTTAATAAGCTTGAAAAAAATCCCTTAACTGAGCCGGATTCAGTCATCAATGAGGATTTTGCGGATGTTCAAGGCCAGTTTGCAGCTAAACGGGCTTTGGAAATTGCTGCTGCAGGCGGCCATAATGTACTGATGGTAGGGCCTCCAGGTTCAGGAAAAACGATGTTGGCGCGGCGCATTAATTCGATTCTGCCTACCATGTCTAATCAAGAAGCTCTGGAAATTACCAAGATTTATAGTATTGCCGGACTATTGTGCCATAGTAGCGGTTTAGTGAGAACCAGACCATTTAGAAGTCCTCATCACACAATCTCAGATGCTGGCATGATCGGCGGAGGAAGAATCCCACGCCCGGGTGAGGTAACCCTGAGCCATAATGGCGTTTTGTTTTTGGATGAACTGCCGGAATTTTCGAAAGCTGCTTTGGAAGTCTTACGACAGCCTTTGGAGGATGGACAGGTTACCATTTCACGGGTCAATGCTTCATTGTCTTATCCAGCAAAGCTGATGCTCATTGCCTCAATGAATCCATGTCCGTGCGGATTTTTGACTGATTCATCCAATCAATGTGTTTGCAGTATCAATGAAGTTCGCCGTTATACCAAAAAAATCTCTGGTCCATTGCTGGATCGTATTGATTTACACATTCATGTGCCACGGTTAGAATATAATGAATTAACTGGCAATGCCGTCGCAGAAAGCTCAGCTGTGATTCGTCAGCGTGTAGAGGCAGCCCGATTGGTTCAGCGTGAGCGGCTCCAGCGCTATGGCTTATTCTGTAATGCACAGATGAGCCATAAAACGGTTAAAAACACTTGCCCATTGACGGCAAGTGCTCAGAGTTTGCTCAAACAGGCTTTTGCAAAAATGAACTTGAGCGCCCGTAGTTATGACAGGATTATTAAAGTAGGACGCACGATTGCGGATTTAAATCAGTCGGATACCATAACGGAAATTCATATTGCTGAGGCAATCAAGCTTCGCAATAACATTCACAATGTATTTTAATTACAATGGGAGGTATTGCGATGCAGTTGTTAAAACCGGATTATATTGCAACATCATTGCATGAAATAGATTTGGATATTTTACGCCAAAAACAAATCCGCGGGATTATTTTTGACTTAGACAACACCATTATTGCCTGGGATAGTCCAAACATGCAACCGGAAATCACTGACTGGATACAAAGCTTACTGAATCAAAATTATCGAATTTGTTTATTATCAAATAATATGCCACGCCGTGTAAAAGAAATTGCTGATTATTTAGGTGTTCCATACGTGCCTCGAGCATATAAGCCCGTTAAAACCGGGTTTCGCCGGGCTATTACGGAATTGGGACTGAACCCGGAGGAAATAGCAGTAATTGGCGATCAGCTTTTTACTGACATTTTAGGTGGAAACCGCCTTAACTTATTTACTATCTGGGTATCACCACTTAGCAAAAATGAATTCTTTGGTACGAAAATTACCCGTAAAATCGAGCAATTTACGATTATGGTGTTAAAGGCTAAGGGCGTTATTCAGTAGTCCTACTTTATAGTGAGTATATCGCACCTATGTCCTTGAATCACTACTTCGGAAGCATACCTCAACAGAAGATGATACAGCTATATGATGAAGTGTTATTATTGTGATTGTTAAAGACCGTTGGAAACGTTTCCAACGGTCTTTTTAGTACTCCTTTTGGAGTTTTTATCGTCAAATTGTAAGAATATCTAATCGCAGTATATAAGAACCGGAACCCGTTTACAAAACCCGAATAAAATAAAAATAAGGAGATGATTAAAATGAAAGGTATTGATGTAAGTTATCATAATGGCATCATAGATTGGCAAGCCGTAGTTAATGCTGAAATTGAATTTGTTATCATCCGGCTTGGATACGGCAATCGTCATCTTGACACGAAATTTGTTGATAATGTAAATGGCGCTCTCGATGCCGGATTAAAAATAGGTGTGTATTATTACAGCTATGCACTTGATGTTGAAGCCGCAAAAGGGGAAGCACAATTTGTTCAAGAGATTTTACATGAAAATGGGATAAATCCGGAATTAGGTATTTGGTTTGACATGGAAGATGCCGATGGGTATAAAGAACGTAACGGAATGCCAGATAACCAAACTATTACAGACATGTGTTCTGCATTTATTTGTGAGTTAAACAATGTGGGATATTGCTATGTTGGAATTTATGCATCATATTGGTGGTTGACGAATGTGATTGATACGAAACAACTAGCCGACTATGTACCTTATTGGAATGCCCAATGGGGAAGTAAAAACGACTTTCCCCGGGCTAGGATGTGGCAGTTTACTGATAGTCTCGATATAAACGGTCAGATGTTTGACGGAAATGAGTATTTTGAATAATTGATTAAAAAAACGGCTCTATATGAGCCGTTTTGAATTTTGTGCAGAGTATGGATTATCGATAAAATCATCCAATGATAAACGATAATCTTAAGCCAAGAGCTTTATTATTCCACTAATAATACTAATTGTGCCACAAAAAAATATAATCGTTAAAGAAGTTCTGCGAAAAATGACGGGGCTGATTTTTACAAAAACTTTTTCGCCAATCCATGTGCCAATTAACACTCCAGGAATAACGTAAAGACTTTGCTTGAAGGTGTCCGTATCTATCGTTTTCATCAAATACATGATGAGTAGGGTTGCAATGTTGGCGAGGCAAAAATAATGTACGATATTCGCACGCAATGTTTCTTTATCTTGTTGTTGATTCATGAAAAATAATGCAACCGGTGGTCCGTTTAGACTCGTTGAGCCTCCTAAGAAACCGCTGACAAACCCAACACAGATTGTCGCAAGCTTAATCCTCTTAATTTTAATCACATAATTAGCGGCCATAGATAATGACATCAATAAAATAAGAAATCCAATACACAACTTCAGAATCGAAGCATCTACGATTCTAAGCAAATATACACCAGGTAAAATTCCGACAAGACTTGCAGCAAACATGGGCCAAATGAGTTGTGCATCTGATTTTCCTTTTGTTTTATAGAGAACCCCAAAGTTTGATACTAAAGCCCCAAAGACGGTTAATCCGACAACGTAATTGGGGCTCATAAAAAAAAGCAGCAACGGGGCACTTACTGCTGCAAATCCGAAGCCTGTTATCGATTGTATAAAAGATGAAAAACAAACAATCAAAAAAATACTAATTGAATTAAGGTCCATATTGGTTACTCTTTCTTTAAAATTTTTAATATGCTTATTATAACATGCGTAGGCAAGCTTTTCTATTCATAATCCGACACTGTATTGCCAATGCAAAAACAGTTCGAATTTGCAATAATTAGCTGTATTCAATTCAATTCCGAATTTCCAACTCTCTCCAGTCATAACGAATTGCAAAGATCTACAGCTTTTTGAACTTACTATTTCGATTACAAATAAAGTATTGGAAATAGTATCTCTGTTAGTTAGGTCTGAGTTTAAACTATTACTACTGTAAAATTATCAGTAGTAATAAATTACAATTAAAGGTATTTGGTGGTTTCCATAGAATTAACTGCAACAAAGGAGGCTGCTGAAAAGATAGCTAGAATCTAATTTTGCTTTTCCGTAACTAATTCGTTTCTAACATATTTTATATAAGTATATTATGGACTTACCCATAAACCTATTTCCGCTAACTTGCCTAATGTGTTCACTAGATAAAAAGTATGTAATTCAGTTTGTGCAGGAGGCAACCTATATGTTTAGATATATTAAAGATGAAAAAGGATTTATTTTAGCAGATGCAATGATTGGTATGATCATTATTACTACTGCTTTAATCGCCGTTTTAGCAGCGTATACCCAGACAACAAGAGTCAGTTCTACAACAACGGCGAGAACCCATGCAACTTATCTTGCCCAGCGTACGTTAGAGGATCTTAAAAGATTTGACGGAGGAGCTGTTTTAACTCTGCCGGAACAAAGCATTGAAAGAAGAGAATCGGTTGAATATACGATTAATGCAAGAACTATTAATGTTAATACCGTAACAAACACAGATGGTTTAAGGACTTATTTACTACCCGTTCAAGTTACTGTTACATGGCAAGAAAAAGGACAGAACAATACACTAAATATGATTAGTTATTATTATATACAGTAAGGTGTTTTTTAGAATGAAAACTAAAATTCTTAATAATAGAGGATTGACTTTAATTGAATTGGTAATTGGAATGACAATCATGATTATTCTTTTAGGAGCAGTTTTCCAGATTTTATCTGTGTCATTAAAATCTTACCAATACAATATGGCAGTAGCAAATAATAAAATGATAGCAAGGAACGCACTCAATATCATAACGGATGAGTTAAGATATGCTGTTGCCGTAACTGAGCCTACATTCGTTGCAAATGTTCCTACAGAACCCCCAACCAATTTGATTAGATACACTTTAAATAATCATGCCTGCAATATTAGCTTAAATCAAAATACAAGAACAATAACCATTGTTTCTGATACTGCGACCAATCAAATTGCTATGAATACCGTAACTGCATTAAGTTTTTCAAGAAGTGGGCAACAAGAAAGCGAAATTATTATAAGCATAACAATTAATGACGGCTCTTATGTGGGAAGTCCTAGTACTACGTTAGATACTATTGTAACTTTATCTAACATTCGATAAAGGCGGGATTAAGATGGACTTATTAAGAAATCAGCGAGGGTCACTAGCAATTACTGGATTATTAGTAATGCTTGTAACGCTTATTATTGTTGGCGGTGTTGCACCTTATGTTACTACTGAACTTCGAGCCATGCGTCAAAATACTGATGTTGTAGAAGCTCAGTATGTAGCAGAAGCGGGAATTAAGCGCGCTTTGGTTGGCTTTATGCAAGGTAGGGCTGATTGGGCGTGGGCAGACGGTGAAACACGAAATAGCTTTGAAGATAATTCTAATAAAATCTATACGGTGACTATCACACCGGCTATTGCAAATGGAACAGTTCCTCCAACCGGAACTTATACCATCGCATCAACAGGACGTATAGGGGATGTGAGCAAAGTCAGTAGATGTCAAGTTAGGATTGCTGCTGGTAATAATGGCGGGGGAGCCAATGAAGCTTTAGGTCAAAGCGATGTATTTAGTAGATATGTTGTATATGATTTAAATAAATTCTATGTTTATGGTGGTTCCTACCCAATAATTGATGGACAAATGGGACTAGCCGGAATCGACACGGGTATAGATTACGTTAATCAATTCTTATATAACATGGTTTTTGGAACAATAGAAAAGCCTTCAGGCTGGCGAGGATCATCAGACTGGTTATTAACAAATAAACTATATACGAAACTAGCTACTGCAAAGGATATTGGTACATTAAAAATAATAATGCCTACAATGCCTCAAATGCCGGCTATTCCTGCTTCTCAACCTAACGGAGCTGTGCTAATATCTGCGCCAGGTAATTTCTCTGGTTTATCTTATTATACCAATAGTGGATTGACTTTTGGCGGTGAACTAAGGTTAACAAATTCTGCCGCGACGATATATTTATTGAATGGAGACTTAAAGCTAACAAATCAGGGGAGTTATGGTAATGGCACGATTATCAATGATAACGGTGATATAGTGTTATATGTTAATGGTGATATTGATATGACAAGCGCAAGTTATATCAGCGCCAGAGGAAATATAACGATATATGCGACTGGACAAATCGATCTTAGTAAAAAATCATACATTAGAAGCGAAACTGGCAATATAACAATTATGGCTCAAAAAGATATAGACCTTAATGATAATGACAACTATATACAAGCACCAAATAATAGAGAAGTTAAAGTATATTCTACTACAGGGTCCATTAATTTTGATCAAAGTGGATGTTATATTGATGGTGGGGTCGTAACCCTACACGCATATAATGCTATAAAACTAACAAACGCAGGATCAATTAATAATAATCCCGGATATGATACTGCAATTGCCTTATTATATTCGGCCAATAGCACAACTACTAATTCGTTTACTATTGGTGGTGCAGCTGCGTTATTCTTAACATCAAACAAATTTGATATCAATAATACGTTTAATGCTCCAAGAACTATATTTGTATCATCTTCGGGTGAAAGTCAAATAAGCGGAGCTCCTAAACTAGCTGGCTTTTATACAAATGGTTCGTTGTTGATATCTGAAAAGCCGACTATAGTATATAGCACTGATGTTATGAATGCTTTAGGTCTTACTGGCACTAATGGAACGCCTACTGTAACAATAGAGAATTGGAGTAAATAACGAATAAATGCCATCCCATTATCCAGGGATGGCATTTTCACGTCACGAAGTTTGATGATTATTATTAATGAATGAAATGCCAAAATGCAGACGGATCCCAATTATATATTTAGAGGAATAAAATCTATCCTTATGGCTTAACGGCCAGGGTTAAAGGTCTAACTTCTCTCTACGATCGTAAGAGAGTTATGCAAGCAATTGTGTCTGTCTTTTGTTAACAAAACGACAAGGTATGAAGTACGATCAGATATAAAAGAAATAACTACTTAAAACAGACCGGACATTTGATATCTTCTTTTAGGGGCTTGCCCGGATGCATTTTATTGCGAAGTTTTTGACTACCACCAAATTCATGATAATTGGTACATTCCTTTAAAAAAGCTTCTTCAGCAGTATTGGCATAAGAAAACTTAAAATGCGTATAATCATCTCCCAGATGCTCTTTTATCTGCTCATTTAAATCAGAGTCGGCTCTGCCTATATACTGAACAATAAACCCTTTTTTTGTCGGGTGGACTTTTCCCAACGCAAAGTTTCCAGGTGAAATTTTAGTGATTTTTGCATTACATTCACCACGAGTAAATTTAAAAGGGCCACTCATCTTTAATTCTGGCATATTTAAGCCTCCAATAACATTTAAAATTCCAGCCTTACTTAGTCGATTCTCAAACAGTTATTTTTTAAAAAGGATTACTTCTACATTTAACCTTTATTCCTCAATTCCTCGATAATCTCCTTTATTTCGATGCTGTACTCAGGCGGTGCGAATACTGCTCCCCAGCCTTTCTGACCTTGAAAAATACCATCATAGGCTGAATCATAATAAGATTTGATAAGATGGGGAATACCCCGATCTTTCATGACTTCTCCGAGAATTTGACTTTCAAATAGGCTGTCTAAAATAACAACTTTGATATATTGATCCATGGATTCCTCCTTGCTATATTTGCCCTAATTTGCAATGGTTAATCTACAAGAAGACCATTTTGCCGCATGCTTGCCCAACTTATCGGTGTAACGATCACGTGATCAATAATATGAATACCGGATTTTTGCGCCTGTACAATCATTCGATTGGTATCATGGATATCTATTTCCGTAGGCTCTGTGCATGCTTCTTGTATGTGATTATGGGCGAAGAAAATTTTATTTGTGCCGCTCTCTTGAGCATATAGTTGCAATTCACAAGGGTTAGGGCCTACCACACTATAACGCTGATCGTTAGTATATAGAATCTCATCAACTAGCTTATTGCTGGAGTTCACCAGGAGTACGGCAAAATATTCGACTGAACTGTTACCGATTAGTGGATAAAGATAATGATACACATCTTCTGCAGAATTGAGAAAAATATGATTATCAATTTTTCTACTTCGTATGGGAGTTTTTAAAGGCAGTTGTGCGTTTACTTCGGTATTGAGAGTACTCGTTCTTCTAAACAGCCAAATAACAAGCAAAATCCAAAAAATGAACAGCATGATTGGATTATCAAAGAAAACATCTAACATCAGCGTTCCCTCCAAGTAAGTGATAAACCAAATATGTACCAATTTTATTCATTTTATAGATTAATAGTAAAATTAGAGATATAATCAAAATATCCTTTTATTGGAATCTGATTTATTACTTTAAATTATATAAAAAAAGGCAAATGTAAATTGATATTGAATTGATATAATAACTCCAAAGACGTTTTACCTAATTATTTTTGAAAGGCTGATTACACGATGATAACTGGAAAAACAAAATGTATTGGCATATTAGGATGGCCTGTTGAACATTCCATGTCGCCTCTCATGCAAAATGCCGCTTTTGCAGCAAATGAATTAAACTATGTTTATATTCCAATGCCAGTACACCCGGATCAGCTTGCTACTGCAATTAGTGGATTTAAAGCGCTAGGTTTTGCGGGAGCTAATGTAACAATTCCACATAAAATTGCTGTAATGCCGTATTTGGATGAATTGGATAGAAGTGCTAAGATGGTTGGCGCAGTTAACACCATTGTTGCTAAAGATAATAAATTATATGGCTATAACACGGATGCCATTGGTTTTGTGCAACCACTGCTAAAGCAAGGTGTCTCGCTGACAGGAAAGAATATCGGATTATTAGGCGCAGGGGGAGCAGCACGGGCAGTAGTCTGGGGACTTATTGAACAGGGGGTTGCCGAGATTACCATTGGGGTACGTAGTATCGAAAAAGCGAGAGAGCTAGTAGATATATTTTCTCCTTTGGTCAAGATTCAGGCAATACAATGGCCATCAGATGAATTTAATGAAAAACTACGTTATTGCCATGTCCTGGTAAATTCTACTCCAATTGGGATGTACCCTCATATCGATACCGAACCGCCAGTGGATTGGTCGCTTTTTACAAATCGCATCACCGCTTATGATTTAATTTATACACCCCCGAAAACAAACTTTTTAAAGACAGCAGAACGTTTTAATCATTTAATCATAAACGGTGCTGGTATGTTGGTGGAGCAGGGGGCCGCCGCCTTTACGTTATGGACGGGATTGCCGGCTCCGGTTGACATCATGTATCAAGCACTTCAAAATACAGAAAAGTAAATCTTTGTAAAATTTAATAGTTTATTAACAGAAAATCTGCAGGAAGTTTTATGCTCGTCACGAATATACATCATAGTAACAAGATGAATATTTGGAAGCAATGATTTTCAGGATAAATGTGGGCACTTTACGCCTGAGGGGAGCAAGTAGTGCAACCGGCCAATTAGACATAAGTGATTGTGTTTAGTTTTCGGTTGCACTTTTTTATTTTTTAGGTGGTGAAAATGTGTTTAAAACCCGCAAGCGGTTAGGTGACTTACTGATTGAAGCCGGGTTACTGACCAAAGAGCAACTGGAAAAAGCACTTAGTGTACAGAAAAAAACCAATGAACGTCTGGGCAAAGTTCTTATCAATCTTGGCTATGTCACTGAAGAAAGTATGATTGAAGTACTGGAATTTCAGTTGGGCGTACCGCATGTAGATATGGCCAACACGATGGTCAACCGGCAAATTGCCGCTACTATTCCACAAAGTCTGGCTGAGCGGTATCAAGTCATTCCGATAAAAAAAGACGGTAAGAAACTCACACTGGCCATGGTTGACCCAACTAATTTTTATGCCATTGATGATGTACGGATGACCAGTGGCCTTGACATTGAACCTGTCATTGCAGCCGAACGGGAAATTTTAAGGGCCATCGCTGAATCCTACGGTGTTCATGAAGTAGCCGAAAAAGCCGTAAACAAGATCCGTCCTGAGGATGTCGCCAAAATCGCTGAAGTTCAGGTAGCTGATGATGCGCCCGTGATCAGTATCGTAGATTCACTGATTAGTCAGGCTATTAAGGAGCGGGCCAGTGACATCCATATTGAACCACTGGATAAAGCTCTACGAGTACGGCTGCGGATAGATGGTGTACTGCGTGAACTGATCAACTTTCCTCTATATACACATGCTTCCATCATTTCTCGCTTGAAAATTATGAGTGAAATGGATATTGCTGAAAAACGTCTGCCTCAGGATGGCCGGATTAAATTCCAGGAGTCTGGACGAGAAATTGATATCCGGGTATCAACCCTGCCAACCATCCTTGGCGAAAAAATCGTTCTGCGGATATTGGACCAAAAATCAGTGATCGTTAATATTAATGGACTTGGTTTTTCAGCAGACAATCTAAAACGCTACCGGTCCTTATATACCCAGTCTTATGGTATGATCCTGGTGACCGGACCGACCGGTTCTGGTAAAACCACAACCTTGTATTCAACTCTGACAGGTTTGAATTCACCCGAGAAAAATATTATAACGGTCGAAGACCCGGCAGAATATCGCTTGGATGGTATCAATCAAGTGCAAGTCAACTACAAAGCGGGACTGACCTTTGCCAATGGACTGCGATCCATCCTCCGGCAAGACCCTAATATTGTCATGGTCGGGGAAATCCGCGACGGTGAAACAGCGGACATTGCCATTCGGGCCGCTTTAACCGGCCACTTGGTTTTAAGCACCTTGCATACCAATGATGCCCCTGGCGCAGTCTCCCGGCTAATTGATATGGGAGTTGAGCCTTTTTTAGTGGCTTCTTCTGTATTAGGAGTAGTCGCTCAACGTTTAGTAAGGATAATTTGTCCGGATTGCAAACAAAGTTATGTACCACAAGCTGATTCACCAGAACGTTTATTTTTAAACATTTCTCAAGACGATCCGATCATTCTTTACCGTGGAGGCGGTTGCAACCGTTGTGGCCATACCGGTTATCGCGGACGAATGGCCATTCATGAAGTGATGAGTATCACTTCCCCATTACGGGAACTGATCAATAAAAAAGTATCCAGTGATGAACTAGGCTCTCTTGCCAAACAAGAAGGCATGAGTACTATGAAACAAGACGGTATTCGCAAAGCGCTTGACGGACTGACGACTATTGAAGAAGTCATGCGCGTGGCCTACGCTGGGTTATAGTGGGGTTATCGATTATGGAGAATTTATTACGCGAGGCCGTTGCGCGCAAAGCCTCTGATTTACATATTACAGTCGGTGTACCACCGGCCTTCCGATTAAATGGAAATTTGGTATTCAGTGACTATTCACCCTTACTGCCAAATGATACTACAGTCTTGTTTGAGCAAATTACAACAATAGAACAACGTGAAAAATTTGCCGTAACCGGTGAACTGGATTTTTCCTATGCCATTCCGGGATTAAGCCGCTTTCGTATTAATGCATTTCGCCAACGGGGGACTATTGCTATTGTCATCCGGTTAGTGGCGGATAAAATTCCGACTTTGGAGCAACTGGGACATCCGGAAATATTAAAAACATTAGCCCTTAAGCCCCGGGGACTGGTGCTGGTTACCGGACCAACCGGTAGTGGGAAATCGACTACTTTAGCAGCTATGTTGAATTTAATTAATTCTACTCGTTCTTGCCATGTCATTACGTTGGAAGATCCCATCGAATATTTGCATCGTCATAACAAGTGTATTATTAACCAACGGGAAATCTATGCCGACTCCAAGTCATTTGCCAATGCGCTTAGAGCAGCTTTGCGTGAAGATCCTGATGTCATTCTGGTGGGTGAAATGCGGGATACGGAAACGATTGCCACAGCCATTACAGCGGCGGAAACTGGCCATTTGGTTTTTGCCACCCTGCATACGGGGGATGCGGCACAGACTATTGACCGGATTATCGATGTTTTCCCCCCTTACCAGCAACAACAAATCCGTATTCAATTATCGTTAACCCTACAGGGAATTGTGGCGCAGCAATTGCTGCCGCGTCAGGATCAAACAGGCCGAATTGCGGCCTTAGAAATTTTAATAGCCACTCCAGCCATTCGTAACTTAATTCGTGAGGGCAAAACCCATCAGATCATTTCTGCCATTCAGACCGGAGCCAAACTAGGCATGCAACCCATGGATACAGCCTTGCGCGATTTGTATCGCCGGGGCATCGTCACTTATGAGGAAGCAATCATGCGTGCTATGGATACCGATACTTTTGCGCGGCTGGCAAATGGCTATTGATTTTAGTTAATAGACTAGAATTAAATCAAATTACATTTTTACTTTTAAAGGAGTTGTCAGCAGGTGGCCAAAACATTTGCCTATAAAGCCAAAGACCGCACAGGGCAACTGTTAACAGGAACCATTATGGCTGAAAACCAGGTGGCCGTTGCCGCATATATTCGTGATAAAGGCTACTATGTTACCAACATTAAAGAAATCCGTGAACAGCTATCTTTTAATGAACTTATTGGCAGGCTGCGCGGGGTAAGCAGTAAGGATATTGCCGTGTTTTGCCGGCAGTTTGCTACTATGATTGGTGCCGGTCTCTCCTTAATCGCTACCTTGAATATTCTGATTGAACAGACCTACAATCCAAAACTCAAAGCGGCTTTAAAAGATATTTATCAAAAAGTCCAGCAAGGTGAAACACTGACTAGTTCGATGCGTAACAATGAAGCCATATTCCCCAATATTATGATCAATATGATTGAAGCCGGTGAATTTGGCGGAGTACTGGATGAAGTGCTGGAACGCCTGGCTATCCATTTCGAAAAAGAACATAAAATGAATGAAAAGGTCAAGTCAGCCATGACCTATCCGGCTGTTGTCATGGGTATGGCTGTACTAGCGGTTATTTTTATCTTAACCTTTGTATTGCCAACCTTTATGCAATTGTTTGAAACTATGAAGGCGGAATTACCTTTGCCAACTAGGATTCTACTAGCGATTAGCGGTTTTTTGCAGGTGTATTGGCCGTTCTTGCTAGTTCTAATTCTTGGAGTGTTAGCCGGGGGCAGTCAGCTTTATAAAAACCAGAAATATCGCATAGTTTTTGATAGGCTGCTATTAGATATTCCGGTATTCGGCGTACTGACCCAAAAGATTGCAATTGCCCGTTTTAGCCGTACCCTCGGGACGCTTCTGCGGGGAGGCGTCTCAATCATCAATGCACTGGAAGTGGTCAAAAATACTACCGGCAATATGAGCATGGTGAAGGCCTTAACTTCCGCCCAGGCCAGTGTCCGCGAAGGACTTGGCTTGGCTACTCCACTAGGCACCAGTAATGTATTTACTCCAATGGTCATTCAAATGGTCGCTATTGGTGAGGAAAGTGGTGAACTCGACCATATGCTGGATAAGATCGCTGATTTTTATGATAGTGATGTCGATGATATGGTGAGTAGGCTGAGTAGCTTGCTAGAACCGATTTTGATTGCTTTTTTAGGAGTCGTTATTGGCGCAATCATCTTAGCTGTTGCTTTACCGATGTTTGATGTAGTCACAAATGTTGGGCGCTAGATATATTCCGCTGTATCACCAGCGTGATTATATAATGTTTTAATTTAAATTTTTTAGGAGGAGATTTCGTGATTAGAGAGATTAGAAACAAAATGAAAAATCAAAAAGGTTTTACTTTAGTTGAATTGATGGTTGTTATCGCAATTTTAGGTATTTTAGCTGCCATTGCAATACCACGATTTACAGACTCAACTGCACTTGCAAATACCGCAAAAGCCTCCGCAGATTTGCGTTCGTTGGACAGTGCAATTTCTATGTATCAAGCTTCACATGGTGGTGCCAATCCTGCTGATATTGCGGCTCTAACGAATGCTGGTTTATTAGCTTCTGCGCCTGTTGCGGCTAAAAAAGATCAATCACTCTATCTTGTTGGCACAAAAACGACTTTGGCTGCTGATGCTGCGTATAGCTTGGCAACAGCTAGCAATAGTTATCGTGCAGTTTTGACTATTGATTCAACTAATTATGTTGCTGAACAAGTTACAAGTACAAAATAGTTAATTTATCAATTAAATGGGTGATGATTTCTAAGCATCACCCATTTATACCATCGAAGAGGATGCTTATTTTGATTTATATTTTAATTATATTAACGGGCATTTTTATAGGTAGTTTTTTGAACGTCTGTATTGCTCGTTTACCTGCTCATCAGTCAATTAGTACCCCGCCATCCCATTGTCCAAACTGCAATCGCCAACTTACTGCATACGATCTCATCCCCATTCTAAGCTGGCTCTTTCTTCGCGGGCGTTGCCGCTATTGCGGCGCATCGATCTCAGTTCGCTATCCGGCCATTGAACTTCTAACCGGCGTTCTTTTTGCCCTGTGTTTCAATGAATTTGGCCTTGGCCCGGAACTATTTAAAGCACTTATCTTAACTTCTTTTTTAATTGTCATTACTTTTATTGATTATGATCATCAGCTTATCCTGGATAGAGTCGTTATCTGGCTGGCGGGAACTGGTGTTTGTATAAATGTCCTTATCAATCATTTTAATATTATCTTGCAATACATCGGTGTTTCCACAGCTTTTTATGCGGGCTATACCAGCTTCACCTCAATGCTGCTGGGTGCTCTTCTTGGAGGCGGTCTGCTCTTAATCGTTGCCCTGGTTAGCCGTGGTGGTATGGGGGGCGGCGATATTAAATTCGCGGCCGCACTCGGTTTGTGGTTAGGCTGGCAATATACGTTGATGACCTTGCTGTTGGCTTTCCTTCTTGGCGGGGTAATAGGCGTAGTGGTTTTGGCCTTGAAAATAAAAGGACGCAAAGATGTCATTCCCTTTGGTCCTTTTATTGCACTCGGTGCGTTTATTAGCCTACTCTATGGAATTGATCTATTGCGAATCTATATACGGTGGTTGTTGTGAGTGAAAGAAAAAGGCTTTTCTGTTCTCGAACTCCTTGTTGTGATTGCTATTGTGGCAATTTTAGCGGGCTTGGCTATACCTCGTTTTAATACGTCTACTGCAGATCGCGATCTCGATATTGCTGCAAGACAATTGGCCGGTGACATGCGTTGGATGCAGCAAAATGCCGTAAATCTGATTGCAGGGGTAACTTCGGTCAATATTCCTTTTGATCCTCAGCCTTCGTTGAATTTTTACACACTCGCACCTTATGGGTACTATATTAAAGTAAATGGAGTCGTTATTAAGCAATATTATTTCCCTGGAGCTGTAAAAACATCGGGTTACTATAGTGCCATTGTCTTTGGAATTAATGGCTACGTCAATAATACCTTTGGCACAACAGTGACCTTACTAAACGGCAGCAAGATGAGAAGTGTTATTGTCGATGCTGCCGGCAGAATCCGTATTGAGTAAATGGGAAAGGAAGCGCAGCCCATGCAAACACCAACTCAGAAAGGCTTTGTTCTGATCGAGGTAATGATTGCAGTGTGCATTATTGGAATAGCCTTTATGCCGCTACTTATGATGTATATGAATGGAGTAAGCTCAGCTAATGCGTCCGCCGCTTACACTGTTGCTGCGAACCTGGCACAAAAACAATTTGAACTTCTAAAAACGAAGGATAAAAATTTCTGGACGCAATATGGTGCTGATTTGAATATACCCTGGCAGGATTATTCTCAAGCCAATCCAATTATTATTAACAGTGTTCCTTTTACTATTGTAACGCGTTCAGAAGCCTCTGATGTTGATGATCAACTGATCAAAGTTACTGTTTCTGTCAATTGGCACGAAAATAACAAAGAACAAACACAGCAATTCATCAGGTTATACGACAAAAATCCCTGATAGAGGAGTCGAATATGCCTCGGTCTGTGTTTGTCTCGATCAAATATAAGAACTGTCAATCCGGTTATATGCTGGCTGAATTGCTGGTTGCTATCCCGCTTATGCTTATTATGCTGACAGTGATTCATCAGGTGCTAGGCGTTTGCCTGGCCATGTGGCAAGACGGAAGTATCCGCATTGAACTCCAGCAAAATGTCCGTTTTGCTGCTGATAGTATAGTCCGCGATGTGCAATATGCCAAGAGCATTACCATTACCGGTGGGAATAAACTAGATGTTATAACGGAAAAGTATGGGGCCAGTGCACAACGAATCACCTATTCTTATGATAAGGCTGTACAGCCTTATGCCATTAGAAGAAATAAAAATGACGGCAGTGGAGCCCAGCCTGTAATCGGTGGAAATAAAAAATCACCAGTTACAGTCAGTGTTTGCCAGTTTACTCCGCTAGTTAAAAATGCAGCCGGAGATCCCCGCACCGTTAATATCATCATCACCGCACTCAACACAACTACCGGTCAGCATTTTACTATTGAAACCGCGGTAACAGCTAATTTAGTAGCTCCATAAGGGTGTGAGCAAAAGGTGTACGATGGATAATTTCAATTGCCGAATGATTTTAACCGAACGGGGTTCTTCAGGTCTGCTGGCTATTCTTATAATGCCCCTATTGCTTTTCTTCGGAATAGCCTTGCATGCGCTAACTTCAACTGAGCTGACAACCTCAATAAGTTTCCGTCAAGGTATTGCAGCCCAGCATTTAGCTGAATCCGGAGTCCAGCATGCGATAGTCAAATTAAAAACAAATCGTAGTTTTATCGATACAACCAATACCAAACAAGTTTCTGCCGCGAATACACTGAATTCCTCAAACCAACTCCATGGTGCCGGCAGTTATAAAGTGATTGTGACCGGAAGCGGCAACAATCGAAGCATCGCCGCAATTGGACAGTCAGGGAAAGCCAAACGGCAGTTGGTTGTCGCTGCAGTACTGCAGGATTCCATTTATGATTATGCGGCTGTTGCAGGACAGTATATGACAATTAATGATGCTGTATATGGAAATGTCGGCTTGCATGAAAGCCGCGATTACTTGACTCAAAATGGTACCATTCATGGGGAACTGGAATTTCATCGCTCTGATCTTGTATATCCGGAAATACCTGTACCTTTAGAAAGTGGATTTTATTCACAGGGTGATCATTCGCTTGGCTCTACTTATGATAGTGGTGATAAACGATTAAGCGGTTTGTATTTTATTGATAGTAATTTCACGATGAATGGCGGCAAGTTTTATAGTGATCCAAGTGACCCGGCAACCCTCTATGTCCATGGTGACGCTATCTTCTCGGGACACATTCAAGGTAATCTCACCGTTATTGCCAGCGGATCCATTACGTTCAATAGTGGCAGCACAATCCCTGAACAGATTCAGCTCTATGCAGGCAGAGACATCACCCTTAATCGGATGGCAAGCGGTCAGGCCTTGATCATGGCCAATGAGTCTATTTATCTTAATAGCCCTAGTAAATTGGATAAAGCGGTTCTGTACGCAGCCAATGACTTGCATATAAATGCTTCAATAACCGGAATTGCTATAGCCGGGAAAAATCTTGTTCAAAACTCAGGCGGCATCATCATTTATGATCAAACTGCCGCACAATATTATGAATTGATACCTAATGATTCAAGAGTAAAAATTGTTTCCTGGAAAAATCAAGGTTAATATGGGGAGGGCGATTGATATGCAACTAAAAAATTATATGGAAGACTTGGTGTTACAACAGCTTGACCGGATTATTGCCCGGCATGAAGGAGTTTGCAGTTGTGAGAAATGTAAATTTGACATCGCAGCTTTAGCACTGAATTATTTGCCGCCTCGCTATATCGTGACTGAACGGGGCGAGACCTATACCCGGGTCAAATCCTTGGAGCAACAATTTAATGTTGATATTATGTCAGCCATTACTTTAGCCATTTCAATCGTACGAGGTCGACCCAAACATCATGCAGAATAGTAAAATATGGACAATCATTAAAAATAAATTAATAAAAAGAACAGAGAAACTGCTGGGAATTGATATTGGAACGGGTTCGCTTAAAATTATTGAAATCAATTTGCAGCCGCAGCGGCCTGTGATCACGAAACTGGCTTGTGCCGAATTTCAGGAGACTTTTTTTGAAGACGGACGCTTAATAAAACCGGAGGAACTGGCAGGTGTTCTACGGCAGTTGCTCAACACCCATGGCTTTTCAAGTCGTGAAGCTGTTGTAGCTGTCGGTGGCCGGGCTATATTCATTCGTGAAGTTGCATTTCCGCAAATGACGGAAAGTGAATTAAGGGAAGCCATTAAGTGGGATATGGAAAAATACGTACCTTACGCTCCAGAAAGCTTCTACTATGATTTTTCAGTTATTGGTGACAGTGAGAATGGATTAGAAATGCGGGTGCTGCTTGTAGCAGCACCTAAGCATCATATTGATGGTTTAGTTGGGATGCTGAAACAAGCGGGCGTTAGACCGGTTGCAATTGATGGCGAAGCCTTTGCTTTACAGCGGTCTCTGATAAAAGCAGAGAACGCCGTACTGGTCGACATCGGTAAATACATGTCACAGCTCATTGTTTATCAAGAGGGAATACCAACTGTTACCCGTATTATTCCACTTGCCGGACAACGTTTTACCGAAGCTGTCATGGGTACGTTAGAGCTTGAAGAAAGTGAAGCCGAACGTTTAAAGGAACGCCAAAAGGGATTGCTGCCACCTACCACGAATACCATACAATCGGAAATTCATGAACAAATGCTCTTATTGGTTGAAGAACTGGCCCGGGAAATTCGCCGTACCGTAGAATTTTATCAAATACAAAATAAAGAGGCCGTTATTGAAAAGGTTTTGCTTACCGGTGGTGGTGCCAATCTGGATAATTTAATTGAGCAGTTGAATATTATGCTAGATATCCCGCTATCCTTGCACTGCCCAACTGAACGGGTGGAATATTCTGCAGCCTACGATGCTCAGTACATTAAGAGTATTGCCCCTCGTCTGTCGGTAGCTATTGGACTGGCTTTACGCGGAGGTCAAGCATGATTCGTATAAATTTACTTCCGCCGGAAGAGCGCCGGACGCAATTGCCGCTTGCCCGGATATTTCTCATCATAACTACAGGTGTGATCGGGTTCGGTATTGCTGTTTATACCTATGGTTTTTTCACAATAATGAATTTAGAAAATCAGCTTCATGACACCCGAAATCAATATGAACTGCTCAAACCTACCCAGGAAAAAATGCAGTCTACAACAGCTATTGTTCAGCAAATTCAGGCCAAAAATGCCGTTTTAATAGCCTTGACGCAGGACCGCAAATCATGGCACGCCATCATGACTCATCTTGGCGTACTGGCTACTACCAACGTCTGGTTAAATGAAGTAAGCTTAGCCGAGAAGAATTTGCTGAAAATTAAAGGGATGGCTGGAAGCTATCCGGATTTAGCTGCCTTTATTAAAAAACTAGAGCAAGATGCTTTTTTTACCGATGTCTTATTACTGAATGCCGAAAAATTCAATCAAGATAAAAATCCATCCACTAGTGTGGCTAATTTTGAACTATCCGTAAAGATCAAGGGGATGTAATCGTGTTTTTTTTACAAAAAAATGTAACAGATAAACATAAGGTCTTGCTTTTTATTGCCGGTATTGTTACAGTAATGATAGGTTTTTATTATTTCATATTCCTTCCTCAACGGACTCAAATCAGCCAGCTGAAAACTATGCAGCAAGCGGAAAGCCAGCGCGTGCAGATGATTGAAGACTTTGCAACCGCACATCCCAATATTGGCCAATACGAGCAGGAGTTAACCGCAAAACAGGCTCTGGTTAATAAAATGCTGCCTGATCAAGCTGAAATCAGCGGATTTATCTTGGAAATAGAGAAAGCTGCCCAAAAAAACAACATTCAATTTATCCGCATTAAGCCTGCTCAGGCGATCAATAAAAACGGCTATCGTGAAATTCCACTAGAGCTGCTGGTCAGAGGAAGCTATTTCCAGACATTGAATTTCCTAAAAACGTTGGAGGATTTGCCACGGTTTAACTCTGGTGTGAATATGGCGGTACAAGCTCAAAACGGCCAATTGGAGAGTAAAATCACCCTGATTATTTATTGTTATGGAACAGCACCTGCCGTCCAGGAGCCAGCTAAAGCGAACAATGCGACTAACTCGAAATAGGGTTAGCGCACTTTTTTATATCATTGCTTTTCTAACACACACCGTTATTTTTTAGCGAAACTTAGGATCTTTATATATCGATGAGGTGAATGATATTGATTAGATTTATTACTGCCGGTGAATCGCACGGACCGGCTCTGACAGCAATCATTGAAGGTCTTCCAGCTGGACTTCCAATTGATATCGATGCGATCAACCGGGATCTGGCTCGCCGTCAGCAAGGCTACGGCCGGGGGGGCCGCATGAAGATTGAAAAAGACCAGGTTGAAATATTATCCGGTGTCCGCTTCGGACAAACACTGGGAAGTCCGGTTACTTTAGCTATCCACAATAAAGATTGGGCGAATTGGCAAGACCGTATGTCTGTTAGTGGTATGCCTCAGGGTACGCCGGTTACAGCAGCCCGACCAGGTCATGCCGATTTAACAGGAGTATTAAAATATGACCGGGAGGATATTCGTGATATTCTTGAACGGGCGAGTGCCCGGGAAACTGCAGTCAGAGTGGCTGTTGGTGCTGTGGCTAAACAATTGCTGGCCTGCTTCGGCATTCAAGTCGTCTCTCATGTTACCAATATCGGTGGCATAAGCGCGAATAATCAGAACATTGATTATCGTTTTATTGCCGAACAATGGAGTGGTTCTGATTTAAGCTGCCTGGATGCAGAGGCCGAGGAAAAAATGAAACAAGCCATTCATACCGCCAAAGAGCAAGGTGATACACTTGGTGGAATTTTTGAAGTGGCGATCCTTCATTGTATGCCGGGGTTAGGAAGCCATGTCCAATGGGATCGCCGTCTTGATACCCGGTTAGCAGCAGCTATGATGTCAATCCAGGCTATTAAAGGGGTTGAGATTGGTGCTGGTTTTTCCTACGCAAACTTACCAGGCAGTAAAGCCCATGATGAAATTTTTTATGATAAAGCTTCCGGTTATTATCGCAAATCAAACCATGCCGGTGGAATTGAAGGCGGAATGAGTAACGGAGAAACCGTCATTGTCCGGGCTGCGATGAAGCCTATTCCGACCTTAATGACCCCATTGGCCTCGGTAGATATCCTGTCCCGGGATCCGGTGATGGCCAACACAGAGCGAAGTGATGTTTGTGCTGTTTCAGCGGCTGCAGTAGTAGGAGAAGCCATGGCCGCTATCGTGATGGCTGATGCTTTGGTGGATAAATTTGGCGGGGATAATCTAACTGATTTATCAGCTGCAATTACGCATTATCGGCAAAGAATCGGCAGGTGATCACTATGAAGAATGTCGTTCTAATAGGGTTCATGGGAACAGGCAAAACGAGTACGGGCCGGCTGTTGGCCAGTAGGCTTGGAAGACCGTTTATTGATACAGACCAAAAAATTGAGACCGAAAATAACATGACCATTTCGGAAATGTTTACGGTTCATGGTGAGCAATACTTCCGTCAAAAAGAGAAAGAAATGATTGCGAAGGTATCACGCTATACTTGTACTGTCATTGCCACCGGCGGGGGAGTTGTCCTGATACCTGAGAATATTTCCCGCCTTAAAAGCAATGGCGTTATAATCGCCTTAACCGCATCACTTGATGTCATATTAGAACGTACGGCCAGACGCAATACCAGACCGTTGCTGGATCGGCCTGATCGAGAAGCCATTGTCTCAAAAATGCTCAACGAACGTTCGGAGCTCTACCATACTGCCAACTTGTCGATTGATACCAGTGAACGTTCTCCCCAGCAAGTGAGCGATATGATCATAGCGTTTTTGCGGGAAGGAGGACATCTGCGTGGCCGATGTTAGCGTCAATCTGGGAAGCTCGAGTTATCATATTATAATTGAACAGCATTGTCTCGATCAGCTTGATCAGATTCTGCACCAGTTAAAATTTTCTGGCAAGATGTTAATTGTATCGGATGAGCATGTTGGAAGTATTTATGGCGAAAAAATAGCTTCCAGTCTGTTGTCAGCCGGATATCACGCCGAACTGTTTTTGGTACAGCCAGGCGAAAAAACAAAATCCTTGAAAGTGGCTGATCAAGTATTCACCAAAGCCATCACAATGGGGCTTGACCGCAAGTCAGCCATTATCGCTCTAGGTGGTGGTGTGGTTGGAGATTTAGCTGGCTTCATTGCCGCTACTTATCTGCGTGGTATTCCCTTCATTCAGGTGCCAACAAGCTTATTGGCACAGGTGGATTCAAGTGTTGGCGGCAAAGTGGCAGTCAACCATGAATTGGGGAAAAATCTTATCGGCGCCTTTTACCAGCCCAAAGTTGTCCTGATTGATCTCAACACGCTTACAACCCTGCCTGAACGGGAGCTATATACTGGACTCGCGGAAGTCATTAAATACGGATTGATTGCTGACTCCGGTTTTCTCCAGTATCTTAACCAACATACGGAGGAAGTTTTAAATCGCAATCCGAGTGCCTTAAGCTACCTGATCCAGCGTTCTTGCGAAATCAAAGCCAGGGTTGTTGAACAGGATGAACGTGAGTCCTCTTTACGGATGATTTTAAATTTTGGTCATACGATTGCCCATGCTATTGAGGCTAATGCGGGCTACGGAAAGTATAATCATGGTGAAGCGGTAGCCATTGGCATGCATGGTGCGGCATTAATCAGCTATTACTTGGGATTGTGCCGTCAAGACGTGCCGGAGACTGTCCGAAAAGTTCTTGCAAACTACCGGTTACCACTGACATTTAGTCACTGTTGCATTGATGAGATGATGGACTTGCTGATCAGAGACAAAAAAACGATTGGTGGAAAAGTGCACTGGGTGCTGCTAACAGCGATTGGCGAAACAACAATTTGCAATCATGTTCCTGACGAGCTTGTTTATAAAGTGTTAAGTGAATTAAAAGAATCATAGAAACGGCCAAAAACCGTTTCTTTTTTATTTGTTAAATTGACATTAAGTGATTGAATTGTTGTAAAATTTTAGCAGGATTGTTTTTTAAATAGTAGAATGTATTATTGAAATATGTGGCAATGGAGGGTGCAGCGGATTGAACACTAAGAAGCGAAAAACAATCGTGGTTGGATCTATCGTTTCAGTCTTACTTTGTACAATTATTGGATTTCGCATTTACACAAACATTCATGCGAATCAGGAACGGGCCGACAAAGCATCACAAGGCCGGGTTGTAGCTGTTGAAGTAGCGCAAGTTGCGAGACGTGATATAAGTCCGGTTACCACTTACTCGGCTAATCTGGAGCCGGTCTGGAGCGCCGATATCTCGGCAAAATCAGACGGCCGAATCGATACGCTTTATGTAGAAGAAGGAGATTATGTCCAAAACGGTACGATTATTGCACTTTTAGACACCAATGAACTAGAAGCACAAGTTGTACAAGCAGAGGGGAATCTGCTATCCAATCAGGCTAGTTTGGAACAGGCTGAGTTGGATTATCGCCGCATTGAGGCTCTTGCCGGTCAAGGAGCTGTTTCCGCACAGGCACTCGATGCAGCCCGTTCCAAGCGTGACTTATCGATTGGACAAGTACGCTCCGCACAAGGAAATTTGACGTTGTTACAAGCAAGGTTGGCCAATGCCACTATAGTTTCACCACGGTCGGGAGTGATTGTAAAAAAACAGCTGCAGTCCGGTTTTTTTGCCAAATCCGGTTCCCCAATTGTTACAGTAGCTGATATTACGGCATTATTAGCGAAAACTACAATCGGAGAAGCTCAAATTGCTCAGATTACGATAGGCAATACGGTTAAAGTAAAAGTGGATGCTATTCCTGACAAGGAGGTTACCGGGAGCATTACCCGTATCTCTCCGGCTGCAGTATTGCCGGCCAGAACTTTTACAGCCGACATAACCATTCCCAATACGGATGGCGTACTGAAAACAGGGATGTTTGCAAAAGTCAATATCCCAATGCCGACCCGCAGTGGTGTAATCGCTATTCCAGAGGGAGCTCTTGTCATGCGTGAGGATCAAAAGACAGTCTTTGTTGTAACCTCTGATAATAAAGTCCAGCAACGGGTATTAAAGCTCGGCTATGTTGGCGGCGGCTGGGCTGAAGTCATTGATGGTTTGGTCCAAGGAGAAACCATTGTCACTTCCGGCCAGAATAAATTGAAGGACGGTTCAAAGATCAGCTTTGCGCTTTCTCAGGAAGGTGGCATTTAGATGATCAATGTCTTTATCAAGCGGCCGGTATTCACAACAATGGTGGTTATGCTATTAGTTGTATTCGGACTTAATGCTTATCCTACGCTCGGTATCGACTTGTACCCGGATGTGGATTTTCCGATTGTTACCGTGACGGTTACCTATACGGGAGCTTCTCCGGAAGAAATGGAAAGCCTGGTTACAAAACCAATTGAAGATGCCGTCAGTTCGGTAGCCGGTATTAAAACCTTGTCATCCGTATCACGTGAAGGGATTTCCCAGGTTACTTTGGAGTTTGAGTTTGGTACAAATCCTAAGTTGGCTGCTAATGATGTACGTGAAAAGGTCGCCGGTGTTCGCAGAAGGCTGCCTGATCAAATTGATGAGCCGGTTGTGCAGCGTTATGATATAACGGCACAGTCGATCGTATATTTTAGTCTGGCTTCGGATAGTCGCAGCCGCGGTGAAATTCGCAAACTTGCGGTTGATGTGGTAAAAGATGAATTGCAACGGCTGGATGGTGTGGCTGAAGTTAATGTCTTTGGTGCTACGGATCGCGAAATTCATCTGTATGCAGATCCGAAAAAGTTAGAAGCTTATCAGATTTCTTTAACGCAGATTTTAAATCTTGTGGATGCTCATAATGTCAATACGCCCGGTGGAAAGGTTAATGAACACGGCACTGAGTTGACCGTGAGGACGCTGGGGAAATATAAAAGCGTTGATGAACTTAAAGATATTATTGTCGCCAATCAGGAGGGCAAGCTTGTAAAACTAGGAGATGTCCTGACAGTGGAAGACGGTTGGGCTGAAGAACGTGTCTATGCCCAAACAGATGGAGTCCCGAGTGTATTGGTGGCTATTCAGAAACAATCCGGGACAAACACAGTCGATGTTGCCGAGCGAGTCAAAAAAGCGATGCAGAACATGCAAAGTTCAGTACTGCCTTCCGATATCAAGGTATCTACCGTACGTGACAGTTCGCTCTATATTCGCGACAGTGTGGAAGACGTTATGGTTTCTCTGGTCTTTGGCGGTATACTGGCTGTTATTATTACGTTTCTTTTTCTCCAAAATACCCGTGCGACAATCATTGGTGCCATCGCCATTCCGACATCGATCATTGCAACCTTTTTCTTGATGAAAGCCATGGGTTTTACCTTGAATAACATGTCCTTGATGGGATTAAGCCTGGCCGTTGGCATTCTCATTGATGATGCCATCGTGGTTATTGAAAATATCTTTCGGCATATGGAAAAGGGTCAGTCTCCTATGGAGGCTGCTTATAGTGGAACCTCAGAAATCGCCTTAGCCGTTATTGCCACAACGCTGTCGATATTGGCCGTATTTGTTCCTGTGGGAAATATGGGCCAAGTGATTGGCCAGTTTTTTAAGCAATTCGGATTAACGGTTGCTTTTGCCGTCGCATTCTCTTTATTTGTCGCTTTTACCTTAACGCCTACTCTTTCTGCTTATTGGTTAAAACATACTGCCGGGGAAGCTGGCCGGCTAGGACGCCCCTTTGGGTGGCTGCAAAAAATTCTTGATGTTTGGGAAAATGGATTTCATTCGCTGCGTCAATCCTATAAAGAAATTCTGATGTGGGCGCTGAAGCGACCGAAAAAACTAGTGGCTTTAGCTTTCTTATCCTTATTTATTAACTTTCTTTTATTGCCGTTTCTAGGTGTTGAATTTCAGCCGACTTATGATTCAGGTGAATTCAATATAACGGTCTCAGCGCCAGCGGGTACATCCATGGAAAAAATGAAGCAGCTCATGACTCCGGTTGAAAACGAAGTCTTAGCGATTCCTGAGCTTAAAACCGCCTTTATGACGATTGGTGCGCAACGTCAACCGGTTTATAAAGCCACGATTGGTATCCGTTTGGTCCCATCTGAGGAGCGTTCACGAACGATGATGGAGATTATGGATGAGCTGCGAATCAAGTTTCGCGATGTAAAAGGACTGAAAATTGCTGTTCAAAATAATCAAGGGGTCGGGAGAGGAGATTCTCGCCCTATTCAAGTGGGTATCCGCGGGTCTGAATTGGAAATTTTAACAAAAACCGCTCAAGAGCTGGCTGATTCAATCAAACAGATACCGGGAACAACCGATGTGGATATCTCTTCTGAGCAATTTGAACCGGAAGTTCAAATTAAATTAAATAGCGCGCGAGCCGGTGACGTTGGTATTGATTCCACCGCTCTAGGAGATACCATTCAAACAGCCTTTTTAGGTATGACAACGAAAAATCAGTATAACATTGGCGATAGTGATTATGATATTCGCCTGCAGCTTATTCCCGAAGCCAGATTGAATATTTCTGATGTTGCAAACCTACGGGTAGCAACAAAATCAGGTGGCTTTGTCCGCCTCAATGATATTGCCGAAGTCGTTATGTCTTCCGGTCCAACCCAGATTGATCGTGAAGCGCGCCAGCGGCAGGTGATTGTCTACGCTAATGCCGTAGGGGTATCCGCTGGTGAAGTTATCAACAAAATCAAAGAAATTATGCCGGGTTTGAATTTGCCTTTAGGCTATAGTTACAAATTTGTAGGCCAAGCCCAGACCATGCAAGAATCTTTTGCGGAAATAACCAAAGCATTAATTTTAGCCATCGTCTTAATCTATATGGTGCTGGCCGCTGAATTTGAAAGTTTTGTCCATCCCTTTACCATTATGTTGTCTTTGCCATTCTCTTTAGTTGGGGCCATCCTGGGATTGCTGATTGCTGCAAAAACCATTAATATCATGTCATTGATCGGGATTATCATGTTGATGGGATTGGTAACAAAAAACGCTATCTTATTGGTTGATTATACCAATCAATTGCGCAGCGAAGGTCTTAGCGTTACGGATGCCCTCGTTGAAGCTGGCACAACCAGGCTGCGGCCTATTCTCATGACAACGATGGCCATGATTTTCGGCATGCTGCCGATTGCACTTGGCTTTGGTGCCGGGGCAGAGCTTCGGTCTTCAATGGGGGTTGTGCTGATTGGAGGCTTAATCACTTCCACAGCGCTTACATTAATTATTGTTCCGCTGGTTTATTTGCTCATTGACAAAATGAAGAGTAGCTTTCAGGGAAATAAAGCTCAGCGGTCTATTCAAGGATAGGTTTTCATAAGTTAAACGGTATTTAGTTTACATGAGGAGGCAGATGAAAAATGGTAAAACGAATTGCTGTACTAACCAGTGGTGGCGATGCTCCTGGAATGAATGCTGCGATTAGAGCTGTTGTTAGAAAAGGCATCCATCATGGATTTGAAGTATTCGGAGTGCAACGTGGCTATGAAGGCGTTATTCAAGGGGACTTCAAACTAATGAATTTCCATTCTGTGGGCGGTATCATTCAACATGGAGGTACTGTTTTAAAAACAGCGCGCAGTGAAGCATTTAAAACGGCGGAAGGGTTTGATGCTGCACTTGAGCAATTAAAAAATCATTATATTGATTATTTAGTGGTCATTGGGGGCGATGGTTCTATGGCCGGAGCCATTAAACTGGCTGATGCCGGAATTCCGACTATGGTTATTCCCGGAACAATCGACAATGACATGCCTGGGACTGAATATACCGTTGGTTTCGACACAGCCCTCAATACTGTACTGGAAGCAGTCAATAAAATCAGAGATACGGCAGCCTCTCATGAACGGGTGGCCATTGTTGAGGTGATGGGCAGAAGTGCTGGTCATATTGCCCTGATGGCCGGCTTAGCCTGTGGTGCCGAAGCCATATTACTGCCTGAAGAACCGCTCGATATGGATATCATTTGTGAGCGTTTGGCTAAAAGCCATCAGCGTGGCAAACTCTACAGCATTATATTAGTCGCTGAAGGCGTTGCCAAAGGATATGATATCGCCAGCCAAATCAGTGCTCGGACTGATTTTCAGCCCCATGTTACCGTATTAGGCTACATACAGCGCGGCGGCAATCCCACAGCAACAGACAATATTATGGCCAGCCGCATGGGAGCTGCTGCAATTGACCATATTTTACAGGATAATGTCAATCAGCTTATTGCCTGGCAAAAAGGCCAGATTGTTACTTTACCGTATGAGGAAGCACTCAAGACCAAACATGGAATTGATTTATCCATATACGATCTAGCCAGTATTCTGGCCCGCTAACAAGCTAATATTCTCAATCAAAAACGACTTGTCCATGACAAGTCGTTTGTTGCATTTTCCCAGTGAATTAATTTTTTGAGTGTAAACATAACGAAATGAAACTGAATAGTATATAGTGACACAAAGATGGGGGTGAATTGATGAAGGATATTGACCTAAGTGGTGTAATAAGTTTGATGCAAACTCAAAATGATTATATTAATCAAGTATATAAGATTATTTATGTCTTATATACTGATTTAAATGTTGCGAATAATTCAGAGTTCCAAAAATTTACCGTTCATTTTAATTCATTTATGTTAAGTCATGCCAAAAGCGAAGGGTTTAGCAAAGCAGCTGAAAGCATCCAAAATAATTATGTTTTGTTAGAGAAACTGATCGACAGTGAAATATTAGCGACGGGCGAGCAATTGGAATTTGCCGTTATTCATTTAGAAACGGCTATTAAAGAACCCCGGATTCGAACAAATTTACAAATTTTATTACTCAATCAAGGGATTTTAATGCTAGAAGAAAACCAATTAAAAATTATCGAAACGGTGGAAGGCTTACTGGAAAAATTCCGCCAAACTCAATTGCAGAATTAACAGGATTTTTTCTATTTGTGTAAAATATTATATTTATAAGCAAAGCCTGGAATGTGTGTCAAAAGACATAATTTCCCACCGGATATTATGTCTTTTTATTTAGAGTACTAATATCACTTAGCCTATGATAATTCATGCCGGAAATCCGCAAGACTTGGACAAGCCAAGTCTTTTATCATAAAGCAGGCAATTAACAGCTTTCCAGGTATTCTTTTTCCTATTACTTGGATATAAGGGGTGGTTCACATGAACGAGGAAATACTTTCAAAGTTATTGACGTCATTTCAATCAGGCGATTTGTCGCTTGAAGAAGTCATGGGTAAGCTTAAGATTCTGCCCTATGAAGATCTTAATTACGTTAAAATAGATCATCATCGCGCTATCCGTCAGGGATTTCCTGAAGTTGTATTTTGCCAAGGCAAGACGATAGAACAAGTTCGCGAAATCATGAAACATTTATCCCGTCACAATCGAAACATTCTTGCAACCCGTGCGATTCCAGCCATGTATGAGGCAGTTAAATCCATTATCCCAGACGCTCACTATAATGAGTTGGCCAAATTGATCTATGTACAAAGAGAAGATATCGATATTGACCAGGAACGCTTTATTCTGGTTATGACTGCAGGTACCAGTGACATACCGGTTGCGGAAGAAGCGGCAATCACCGCTGAAATTATGGGAAATAAGGTGGAACGGGTATACGATGTAGGTGTTGCAGGAATTCATCGGCTTTTTTCACAACAGCACATTATTGAAAAAGCGAACGTTTTAATCGTTGCTGCCGGTATGGAGGGAGCTCTTGCCAGTGTAGTCGGGGGCCTCGTAGCTAAGCCAATTATCGCAGTGCCAACCAGTGTTGGCTATGGAGCGAATTTTAATGGCTTATCCGCTTTGCTTTGTATGCTTAACAGCTGTGCTGCAGGAATTTCAGTCGTAAATATTGACAACGGCTTTGGTGCTGGACGCCTGGCTAGTATGATTAATCATATGAGGTGATAACATGAAAGCAATGTATCTGGATTGTTTTTCAGGAATTAGTGGCAATATGTTTTTAGGAGCCTTATTAGATGCGGGTGTTCCTGAGCAGCATTTGCGGGAAGAACTTAAGAAATTACCGGTTTCAGGTTATGAGATACAAATCGAGCGGGTAAAAAAATGCGGAATCAGTGCAACCTATTTGGATGTAAAGCTCCATGAACATAAGCACGATCATCATCATGACCACCATGAGCATCATCATCGGCATTTAGCGGATATTCTGACAATCATTCATGAGTCTGCATTGGCACCAGGGGTAAAAGCCAATAGTATCAATATTTTTAATCACTTGGCAAAGGCTGAGGCAAAGGTTCATGGGACCTCTGTCGAGCAAATACACTTTCATGAAGTTGGAGCCGTTGATGCCATCATTGATATTGTCGGCGCTGCCATCGGATTGGATTGGTTGAATATCAATAAAATTTATACATCCAGGTTACATGTTGGTAACGGATTCATTCACTGTGACCACGGAGTTATGCCGGTACCAGCACCGGCCACAGCGGAATTATTGCAAAATATTCCTTATTATAGCGGAGACATTCATAAAGAATTGGTTACACCAACGGGTGCGGCTATTATTGCAACTCTGGGAAGTGGCTTTGGCAGCATGCCAGAAAACTTCATTAGCCAAACAATTGCCTATGGAGCAGGTACTTGGGAACTCAGTATTCCCAATGTACTACGCATGCATATTGGCGAGCTTACTGAGTATTCAGCCGTTGGCAACTCTGATAAGATTGTTGTTGAAACCAATATGGATGATCTAAATCCTCAAGTTTATGAATATGTTATGGATAAACTCCTGACGGCAGGGGCCAATGATGTTTGGCTTACCCCCATTATTATGAAGAAAAACCGGCCTGCAACACAATTGTCGGTTTTAACCGAACAGCATAATTTAACAAAAATCGTCAATATTATTTTTACTGAAACATCGTCCATTGGTATGCGCTACTATTCCGTTGACCGGGCAATAACAGAAAGGAAATTCATACAGGTAACAACCGACTGGGGCGAAATCCAGGTTAAAGTTTGTACGCACAATGGACAAATTGTCACGATCTCTCCCGAATATGAAGATTGTAAGAAAATTGCCTATAGCCTTGATATACCACTAAAAACCATTCAACAAAAAGCTGTAGAAAACGCTTGGAAATACATCTAGTTCTACCCTATACGGCATAGCATCTTATGACAGGTTTTACCGACGAATGAACTGGTGAAGGTGATGATATGCGTTATAAGAGTGTAAGATACTTGATTTCTGATGTAGTTCCTTCACAATTCCTGAGTAAGGACGTTTATATGAACGACCGAGTAGCATTGAGCGAAGGAACACAATTAACGGCCACCTTAATTAGCAAGCTCAAAATGCTGGGTGTTCAATATGTTGACATCCGGGTTCCTGATTATGCTGCGGATCAAATACCGCCCACAGTCAATCGATCAACAGTTCAACAGCAGTTTTTCAGTCATTATGATAATACACTTAACACAATCAAGCAGGCGTTTGATAATATCCGCTATTTTAATGAAGTTCCCATTCAGCAAATGAGTGAACTGGCTTATTCTCAACTAGCTCCATTATCAAGCGCTGTTGGCGTTATTAATCATTTACATATGGTCCGCCAGCAAGATGATTATACATTTCATCATTCTATTAATGTTGCTATTATCAGCGGTATTTTAGGCAAGTGGCTAGGTTATTCCGGTCAAGAACTTCATGAGCTCATTTTAGCTGGCCTTCTCCATGATTCAGGGAAAACGAAAATACCACTTGAAATCTTAAATAAACCAGGCAAATTATCACCAACTGAAATGGAAATTATGAAAGTACATACCATATTTGGCTACAAACTGATTCGTGACTTACCGGAAATTTCAGAACCCATTCGTCAGGGGGTTCTGCAGCATCATGAACGATTTGATGGCAGTGGCTATCCATTTCAATTGACATCGAAGCGAATTCATCCCTTTGCCAAAATCATTGCTGTTGCTGACATGTATGATGCAATGACCTCCGATCGTGTTTATCGCAATAAACTAACTCCTTTCACGGTTGTTGAGATTATGGTGGATGAAATGTTTAATAAGCTTGAGCCAAGTATTTGTGCAGTTTTTTTGAATAATGTACGTGATTATTTTACCGGCAATATTGTACAATTAAACGATGGACGGGAAGCCGAAGTTATTCATATGGGCCATTTTTTGGCGGCACGTCCGGTCGTTAAAACTAGTGACGGCGAGTTTCTTGATCTAGAAAAAGAAAAACATATAAGTATTATCAATATGTTGGATGCTTAAGAGCCTGCCAAAGCAGCTTTTAAATTCAAAGGAGCGAATAACGATGAAAGCAGTGGTACTACTTTCCGGCGGTCTTGACTCGACGGTTTGTATGGCTGTCGCAAAAAATAAAGGATATGAGGTTTTCCCGCTTAGCTTTAACTATCAACAGCGGCATAGTGTAGAATTAGAAAGCGCTCGTAAAGTCGCTGACTACTATCAGGTTGCCCGTCATATGATTATTGAGAATAATATGGGTGAATTTGGTGGCAGTGCATTAACGGATTCCTCCATTGCGGTGCCGGATGGAGATGCCAATCGCAGAGATATTCCCCCAACTTACGTACCGGCCCGCAATCTTATTTTCTTAAGCTATGCACTGGGGTATGCGGAGGCATTGGGCGCTGAACGTATTTTCATAGGGGTCAATGCGCTTGATTATTCGGGTTATCCAGATTGCCGTCCGGAATTCATTCAGCTTTTTCAGCAATTGGCGGACTATTCTACGAAAGCGTCCGTTCAGGATAAACAGCGTATTATGATCGAAACTCCTTTAATTCAGTTATCCAAAAAAGATATCGTTTTATTGGGAACCCAATTGCAGGCTCCGCTGCATCTTACTCATAGTTGTTATCGTGGGGGGAGTGTTGCCTGTGGTACTTGTGATAGTTGTGTGCTTAGATTAAAAGGATTTACTGAGGCTGGAATTTCAGACCCTATTGCTTATAGCGAAAAGAAGCAATAGGCTATTTGTAGAAGTAGGAGTGACCAAATTGAAAGATGTACAAAATGCAGCCGATGAACGGGGAATCGCCATTCAAAAAGTAGGAGTAAGCGATGTGCATTTACCGTTTTTTATTAAAACCAAGAACGGTTCGCTGCAATCAGTTCTAGCGAATATAAAACTTACGGTAGATTTACCGCAAGAATATAAAGGGACTCATATGAGCCGCTTTATTGAAATTCTAAGCCAATGGAGTCAAAAGCCGGTGTCCGGTCATGAAATGGAACAAATTTTAGCGGACACTTTAAATCGCTTAGATGCTAAATCCGCCTTTTTGCAAATAAAATTCAAATACTTTATTGAAAAAACGGCTCCTGTCAGCGGTTTAAAAAGCATGTTGGATTTAGATTGTTCATTCTCAGCCAAACTGACACGAGGCTATCCTTTAGATTTCATCATGGGTGTTCAGGTTCCATTTACTTCGTTATGTCCGTGCAGCAAAGAGATCTCCCAATACGGGGCGCACAATCAGCGCGGCTTGATGAAAGTGAAACTTAAACATGCACCTAAGAAATTTATTTGGATTGAAGATTTAGCCACCTTGATGGAAGCACAGGGAAGTTGCCCGGTTTTTCCACTCCTTAAACGTGAAGATGAAAAATATGTTACTGAGTTAGCTTATGAAAACCCTAAATTTGTTGAAGATATATTAAGAGATCTAGTCTTAGCTTTGAGGGAGTTAAAGAATATCAAGTGGTTCGAGATAGAATGTGAAAACTATGAATCCATTCATAATCATAGTGCTTATGCAAGTCATGTAGAGTTTGTGGAAAGGTGACGAATTTGACTTACTTCAACTGGAAGAAGTTTATTAATCATGATTGCAAATTAATATCCACCTGGTTAGAGGAATGTGGAAACAAAGAAAAACCGCTCCAGATCATTCTTAAAATGATTGCCTTAATTTTAAAAGACAACCAAGAGCCTAGTGCTATAATCGCAATTGCTGCAAGTGATGTTTCTCTTGACGCTGTCTTAAGTATCGATTTTACAGCCGATCAATTGGATATTCCAGACTATATCCTGCAGTTGGTGGGCTATTGGCAGCATACCATTCCCAAAGATGCGGCATTTTTAGGAAATTCCTATGAGAAATTGGCCACCAGCCGTCGCAGTCAAGGCAATTACTATACGCCTGCGGAAGCGATTCAATTCATTATTAAAAACACGGTAGAAGAATGTAATATTCTTACCAATCCGTGGGTCAAGATCCTTGACCCTTCTTGCGGTTGCGGCTATTTTTTACTGCATGCATACGAAGTTTTATATCACAAGTTTACCCAGTCACGCGCAGCCTTGAGTTCCTTATTTCCGTCCTTGGACTTAACAGACCAAGGCATCCACGACCATATTATCAAGCATAATTTATGGGGTGCTGATATCGATGCTACGGCTATTGCAATTACGGCACTCAGCCTTTCATTGAAAAATTCTTGCAAGAATAGGTTCCAAGCTAATTTAGTCGTTTATGACAGCTTAAAACGTCCGGAAGACCAATTGCTTACTGAAAAAACGCATCGCTTTTGGTCTAATACTTATGATTATGTTCTTGGAAATCCGCCTTATTTATCTTTTGGACTACGGGGAACAGGGAGCTTAGAACCGCAATATCGTGATTATTTACGACAGGCCTATCTGGATTCAGCAGAATATAAAATGAGTTACTACGTATTGTTTATTCAACGTGGAATTGAGTTATTAAAGGAAGGCGGCAAATTGGGGTATATTATTCCTGACAGCTTTTTGCTTGGACGTTATTACTCCAAAATCAGGCGGTATATTTTAGAGCATACGGCTATCAACAGTATTACACATATTAGTTCAGGTGTGTTTAATGGGGCATCCATCGGCTATTCAGTGATCTGTATTTTACAGAAGTGTGCAGATCCTGTTGTTCGTTCCAATCATCTTATGCAAATCTACCAGCCTGAAACGATTGATTCATTGGATAGTACCTTGCCTGTCTGTGAATATGAGCAGGGTTATTTTTCAGTACAACCGTTTCAGCGGTTTCGCATTTTTTTTGATTTAAAACTTCGCTCACTTGTCGAAAAAATTGAAGCCGCCAGTACCACTTTAAAACAGTATGCTTCCGGGCATACCGGAATTAGATCATTAACGAAACAAAATGAAATTATTTCTTTGCAACGATGCGGCGATACCTGGCATAGAGGGCTAATCTCCGGCAGGCAGATTAACCGTTATGATATTGCTTATCAGGGTCATTGGTTAAATATTCATCCAGAGCTTTTATATAAAGGCGGCTGGAAAGAAAGTATTGTCAAGCAACGAAAAATATTGATTCGACAAACCGGCGATACCATTATTGCAGGTATAGATAATGACGGTCACTATCACTTAAATAACATTCATAGCTTTGTTTTAAAAGAAACTGAGATAACCTTGGACTATCTCCTCATGATTTTGAATTCTCGGTTAATGTCCTTTTACTATCATATTACCAGTATGGAATATGGTAGGCCAATGGCCCAGACAGATATTGAAACGCTGGAATTACTGCCTATCGTTGTAAACGACCCTATTAACAGTCAAGCCGCTGAACTGGTTGCTGCCATCTCCGAGTGTGCCAGAAAAGCAGCATTAGACGGCAGTGATGCTTATAAGCGGAAATTTCAATCCGTTGATGAGTATCTCAACCAAATTGTTTATCGAATCTATCATTTATCTGATGAGGAAATTAATTCTATTGAGCATTATGAAAAGATCATTAGTAAACGATTTCAACGCAGAATCAGATCTTGAAAGTTCTAAATTATGTCGATTAATAGGAAAGCTAGTTTGGAGAGTTGCTAATGCCTAAATTTTATCAACGATTAGTTCTGTTGATGCTATTAGTTTTTGGTATATCCGGAATGGTCATTTATTTTACAGTGGATATTCATACATTAAAGCATCTGAATGCGTTTCAGCCGTGGTCAATTCTAGTTGCCTTGCTTTTTTTAGCGCTGGGATTGATATTAGATGGTACAAGGCTGATGCATTTGGTACGCATCTCAGATGAAAGAATATTATTTAATGAGGCTGTCCAAGTGGTATTTGGCAATTATTTTCTGGCTATGCTGACTCCTGGAGCAGCCGGTGGGGCATTAGCTCAAGTCATGTTTTTACGACGAGCAGGTGTACCGACTGGAAAAGCGACTGTCTTTGTTGTAGTTAGAACGCTGCTATCCATATTATTTTTATTAATTTGTGTCCCAGTTGTTTTTTATTATGATCCTGGCTTATTACCGTGGATTTCAGAACAAACTTTAGTCGTAGCTTCAGCCTTTATCGTTGCCGGAATTCTCATTACGATTGGCCTTTTTCGAACCAATCTTTCAAATTTATTGCTTGTAAAATTGACTAAAAAATTAAGTTATCATCGCAGGCGTCATATTTTTTCTTTTTATCGCGATATTCGCGGTGCTGTATTTTTATTATCATCAGCTCCACTTGGAATGCTGAAGGTTTTTATTGAGTCAGCTTTAAGCTTATTGGCCCTCTATAGCGTTGTACCCATATTATTTCTGGGGATGGGCGTTCAGACTGATTTGTATCAAATCATGGGCAGAATGGTTTTTCTTAATATTTTACTGTATTTTGCTCCTACCCCAGGGGGCTCGGGTATTGCCGAGGGTGGCTTTATCGTTCTATTTAACGAACTGCTTCCATCCGGAACGGTTGGCATTGCCGCAGTAACCTGGAGGATTATTGCTGAATATTTGCCATTTTTGATTGGTCTGTATTACACGATCAAAGTTTTTGGCCGTGATTTCCTTAATAAACAAATGCATTGAAATGATCCTATCCGGATGTGGGCATATCGGGATAGGATCATTATTGTATTTAGTTGGAAAAATATTATGAAGCCTAAACCATTGAAGATAGTGATTTCTAATATCAAATTTTTAGAATCATTAAAACAGGAAAAAGCATACCAAAAAACAAGCTTTAATGGTATAATATGTAGGTGTTTGTAAAGAAACTGCACGAATAAACTCGCAAAACTTGGCGTTCATAAGGAGGCGAATAGATATGGCGCTTATAATTACTCACAAATATTGCAAAGGCTGTAATATTTGCGTAGCATTTTGTCCGAAGAAAGTATTGGAATTGGATGAAGTAGGTAAAGTTTATGCTAAAGAACCCGAAAAATGTATTTCCTGTGGACAATGTGAGTTGCGCTGCCCTGATTATGTAATTAAAGTAACTAAGGACAACAGAGGTGACAATAAATGACAAAAGCCCGTTTGTTGCAGGGTAATCAGGCCTGTGCTGAAGGCGCAATAGCAGCCGGAGTTAAATTTTTTGCCGGATATCCTATTACGCCAAGTACAGAAATTGCTGAAATACTGGCCAAAGAGCTGCCATTACTTGGCGGTAAATTTATTCAGATGGAAGATGAAATTGCGAGCATGGGAGCTGTTTGTGGTGCTGCTATGACTGGTGCTAAAGCAATCACTGCCACCAGTGGTCCTGGTTTTTCATTAAAACAGGAGTTACTCGGCTATGCCTCCATGGCTGAAATCCCGGTTGTGGTTGTGAATGTACAAAGAGCAGGCCCAAGTACAGGCTTGCCTACATCGCCAGCACAAGGAGATGTCATGCAAGCCAGATGGGGTACCCATGGTGATCGGGCAGTAATCGTATTATCCCCAGGATCAGTGCTTGAATCTTTTCATGTCACAGTCACTGCGGTTAACTTTGCTGAGAAATTCAGAACTCCTGTGATTTTGTTATTAGACGAAGTGATTGGTCATATGCGTGAGCGCGTTGAGCTTCCTGAGATTTCTGAACTCAACCTTATTGAGCGCAAAAAGCCTGCCGTTACACCAGAAAACTATGAAGCCTATAAACCTGATGAAGATGGAGTACCGCCAATGGCTTCATTTGGTGATGGTTATTTTTATCATGTAACCGGTTTGACCCATAACTATAAAGGCTTGCCTACCCAGGATGCCAAAATTGCCGATGAACTTGTACGCCGCTTAAATACAAAAATTGATGATGCCATTGACGAAATCACTCTATATACCGAGCATTTTCTTGAAGATGCGGAAACGGTTGTCATTGCATACGGCGGTACGGCTCGTGCAGCAATTACCGCAGTAAAAAAAGCACGTGAGCAAGGAATTAAAGTCGGCTTATTAAAACTCATTACCATTTGGCCTTTCCCTGGTCATATTATTAAGAAAATCGCTGAAAAAGCTCATACTATTATTGTTCCGGAAATGAATTACGGACAATTGGTAGGCGAAGTTCAACGTTATGCCGGTATGGACCGTGTTGTTCCTGTAAACCGAGTGGATGGTGCTTTCTTTGAACCTGATGAAATTTTAGCACCAATTATTGCGGCACAAGGAGGGGACAAGTAAATGGCAAATATCGAAAAATACTTACGTAAGACGGCATTGCCCCATATCTGGTGTCCCGGCTGTGGCAATGGAATTGTGCTTGCCTCTATTTTACGGGCAGTCGAAAAATTAGATCTGGATCAAAAGAAAACCATTATTGTATCAGGGATTGGCTGCTCATCCCGTGCATCCGGCTATATGAATTTCAATACCATTCATACTGCACATGGACGGGCGTTAACTTTTGCTACCGGTATTAAGTTTGCTAATCCGGAACTCAATGTCATCGTGATAACTGGCGATGGCGACAGTACTGCAATTGGCGGCAATCACTTTATTCATGCAGCCCGCCGTAATATTGATATCACTACAATTGTATTTAACAATAGTATTTATGGCATGACAGGCGGACAGTCCTCACCGCTGACTCCGCAAAACAGTAAATCAACCACTGCGCCTTTTGGACAAATTGAGCGCTCCTTTGATATTCCTGCTTTAGCTATCGCAGCCGGTGCGACCTATGTCGCCCGCAGTACGGCTTATCATGCAACATTACTGACTGATTTTATTGTAAAAGCAATCCAAAATAAAGGGTTCTCTGTAGTGGATGCAATTACTCAATGCCCAATTGGCTTTGGCCGGAAAAATAAAATGGGTACCGCAGAAAAAATGATGCAATGGCAAAAAGACCATGCTGTGTTTGCACAAGCGGCGGCAAAATTGCCTGCTGAAGAACTTGAAGGAAAGTTTATTATTGGGGAACTTCATCATTCACCTGCACCGGAATATACGGCTGAGTATGAGAAATTAGTGGCCAGATTGCAGCAGCAAAAAGGAGGTCAAGCCTAATGTTGGAGATTAGCTTAAGTGGTACTGGAGGACAAGGCTTGATTCTGGCTGGCATTATTTTAGCCGAGGCTGCAATACTGGATGGGAAGGAAGCTATCCAAACTCAGTCCTATGGTCCTGAAGCACGTGGCGGAGCCAGTAAATCAGATGTTATTATCAGCCAAACTGAAATTGATTACCCTAAAGTACTGGCGGCCGATATCTTGCTCGCAATGAGCCAGGAAGCTTGCAATAAATATGTAAAACGCCTGAAAAACGGCGGAAAACTTTTGGTAGATACGACTTTTGTAAAAGAAATGCCCGCTATTGATGCAGAAATCTTACAACTGCCAATTACCAAGTCTGCCCGTGAAGAGTTAGGCAATGCCATGTTTGCCAACATTATTGCGTTGGGCGCGATTGTTGGAACTACTAGCATTGTCTCCAAAGAATCGTTATTGAAGGCTGTTCTGCACCGTGTTCCAAAAGGTACTGAGACTGTTAATACCAAGGCTTTGGAGATTGGCTTTGGTATGGCCAATAAAGCCTAATAAAGCGAGTCGATCGATATGTTTGAATTCACTCATGTCGGCATTGTTGTCAGCAATACCGACCGTTCATTAGCGTTTTACTGTAATATTCTGGATTGCACCTTGATGAGTTCCTACCAGGATGAACGGATTAAACTGACCTGCCTTTCTTCCGGAAGCAGGACTATTGAATTGATCGAATATGCAACCCCTGAAAACAGAACAAATCCGGGAACATTTGATCATCTAGCCTTTACCGTTAACGATATTGACCAGGCAATCCTGCGACTAAAAAAAGCAGGAGTGACCTTTTTGTTTGATGTTCCTAGGATCGTGAACCAAAAGAAGCTTTGTTTCTTTTTGGGGCCTGATGGAGAAAGATTAGAGTTGATTCAAGAAATTCAATAGCCTTTAACAAATAATAAATACAGGCCATAGCCTACTAGTGCTATGGCCTGTATTTATTATTTGAAAACGGTTTACATTAATTAAAGAAAGGTGCAGAAGTTTTCTTCCGCACCTTAACAGGGCTAGGATTAAATATTTTCAGCTAGAATCTCTGCCACATGCTTAATTTTGACATTAGGCAACTGTTTGTCAAGTCCGCCTTGAATCTGCATCATGCATGCCGGACAACCCACAGCAATGACATCGGCACCGCTATCCTTAATGTTTTGAATTTTTTGTTTCAGAATCGGCATGGATAATTCAGCATATTTAACGCCAAACGCTCCAGCCATACCGCAGCATTTATCGCAATCTTTCATCTCGACAAAATCATAGCCTTTAGCTGCTTCCAACAATTGGCGCGGTTCTTCATAGATATTCAGTCCGCGTTTCATATGGCAGGAATCGTGATAGGTTACTTTAGTTCCGCCTGCAACTTTATTCAGACGACCAGCTTTAGCATATTCTTCAGATACAAACTGGCTGAATTCCCGGAATTTATGAGCGATTTTTTCTACACGAACTTTCCATTCAGGTTCATCGTGTAATAACTCAACATAAGTTTCATGCCAAGTTTCGGTACAAGTTGGGCACGCTGCCAAATAAATATCGGCATTGGTTTGTTCAAAAGCTTCAATATTTTTCTTGGCAATTCGTTTGGCTGTTTCACGATCGCCCATACCAAGAACCGGCTTGCCGCAGCAACTTTGATCTTCAGGGAATACGACTTCCATATTGAGATCATGCAGCACTTTGTATACGGATTCGCCTGTTTCAGGGAAGATAAAGTCAATATTACAGCCGCTAAAGAACGCTACACGTTTTTTAGGATTGGAAATTTTGCGATTGATTTTATGCACACGATCACGGAATGGCACATCGGCAACAGCAGGAAGACTGCGATCTTTGGCTAAGCCAGCTAGGAATAAAGGCAAATGGCGAATCACTTTTCCTGACTGGAATGGTTTTTGACCAATTGCTGCCAGACGTAGTAAGGTATGGAATACTTTCCGATTGGCCAATACATTTTCAAACACAGCCTTTACCCCAAAAGGCAAGCCGTTTTCTTTTACACTTTGTGCTCTTAGTTCTTCAATAAGGCCAGGAATATTCATTTTACCAGGACAAATGGAAACACATTTGCGGCAGCCAATACAGAGTTCATTAATTTTTTCGAAATCACCCATACTATGTAAAAATGCAGTAAGAATAGCTCCGATACCGCCGGCATAAATATGTCCGTACACATGACCGCCTACAATGGTATAAACAGGACATACATTTAAACAAGATGCACAGCGGACACAATTATAAATTTCTTTAAATTTTGGATCTTTCGCCGCTTTTAGACGACCATTATCAATCAGGATCACATGCAATTCTTTAGGCTGTTCAACCCATTTGCCATCTTGTTTAACCATAACCGGCGTTTGTCCAGTAGTCATGGTCATATAACTTGTCATCCGCTGACCAGTAGCATTACGTGGCAGCATTCTTAAAATTGGCGCTGCGTCCTGAATTTTCGGAATAAGTTTTTCATAGCCGATAATAACAACATGAACACGAGGAAGGGTGGTGACCAAGCGGGCATTTCCTTCATTGGTGACTAAACCAATAGCACCATTTTCAGCAATACCAAAATTTGCACCGGAAATTCCCATATCAGCTTGTAAAAATTCAGTCCGTAACGCTTTACGGGCGGCCTGAACCATAAAAGGAATATCGGTTGGTATTTCCTGTTGAAGCTCTTTGGAAAAATACTCAGCAATCTGCTCTTTATTTAAGTGGATGGCCGGCATAACCATGTGGGATGGTTTATGGCCTGCCAATGAAATGATCCATTCACCTAAGTCGGTTTCCTTCACATGAAGGCCAGCTTCTTCTAAAGCATGATTGAGATGGATTTCCTCTGAAGCCATTGATTTTGATTTAACGATTCGTTTAACATTGGCTTTTTTGCAAAGATCAATCAAGTATTGTTTAACGGCGTCGCCATCTTTCGCCCGAAATACTTTGCCGCCTCTTTTCGTAACAGAAGCCTCGAATTCATCGGCAACGGCTTCGATATTGTTCACCGTATCAATTTTTAATTGTCTGAATTGCTCACGCAATGCCTCGACATCTTCAACATTTTCATAAGCCTTGGCACGGGCAGTTGGATATGCTTCAGCAAAACGCCCTAAAGCACCACGCAATACCTGGTCATGCAGCTTCTCGTTTATTTCTCGCTTAATATCGCGATTTGCGCTTTCCATTAATTTACACCTCCATTGATCGCTTCATCAACCGCTATAATAACCAAACGGCTGGGTCCATGAACACCGATAGTTAAAACACGTTCAATATCGGCTGTCCGGCTTGGTCCGGTAATAAAGCTAACATAACCGTTATCATATACTTTAGAAATGATTTCAAAAGCTTCGTTAATACCTGCTACAACAGCGTTGCTGTTCACAAAAGCAATATGAATAGGAGGCAGCATGGTTACGAGCCGTGATTCAAAGGCATAGCCGTCCATACAGAGGCTGCCAGATTCACCGATGGCAAATTCAACCGTAGAAATACCGATATCCGCTGATTCTGCATGTTCAGCAATATCGGTTGCATCATTGTATACCGTTATCCCAAGTTCTTTGAGTTCTTCATTGATATTGGCAGATGCCTGCAGTGCGCTGTCAACAGCGACCACTTTTTTTGCATTAGTAAATTTTGCAAGATTGGCTACAATGTCTTTCGCTTCGGCAGCTGTTTTTACTTTGAAAATTTCGGCTCCGGCATTTTTAGCATTTTCTTCAAAAGCAGCCCAAAACTCTGGACTTACTTTTCCGGCAGGAAATGCTGCTTGCCAGTTGTCACATACTTTTTTCATTTTTCCACTCCCTTGTTTCACATATTGGCCTATAATAGTTGACCAATTCCATATTTCATTACTATTCTAAATAAATTAAAAAAATCCTTTCGTCATCAATCAAAAAATCCTACATTTTTTCAGGTAAAAACCCTACATGGTGTCGATGTATTGGTAAACATGTAAAATTTAGGGTAAGAATGAAACTTACATACATGGATAATGAGCAAGCAATTCAAAGTGAAAATAACAAGAAATATCGACAATTGTTGATCTTGGAACAAGCGAAAAAAGTGCTTAAAAATATTATCTTGCTGCTTTTTTGTTTATTCAGGCAGGAAATTAAGGCACTTTATGGAATATATAAAAATTATTATTTTTTACTAATGTAGTAGTGAAAATAAAAATAGAAAAGCTCAGGAAACAGGTGCATTTGCTTAATTGGGAAGTTCGGTGTGATACCGGCGCGGTCCCGCCACTGTATTGTTGAATGTGTTTACGATATGCCACTGGGGAAACCTGGGAAGGTGTAAACATATGATGATTCTAGCCAGGAGACCTGCCTGTTTTAACACACACCGTTATACTCTACGGAGTATTGATATAACCTACGGACGATAGGCAGGTGGGTAATAAATTAAGCAGGTATCACTTAAAAACTTGTTTATCTTTACTACCCCCTGACTATAGGGGGTTTTACTATGTCAAAAAAATTACGCTCAGGATATACCACAGGTACCTGTGCTGCAGCAGCGGCAAAAGCTGCCGTTTTAACCCATTATGAACAATTCCCTGCTTTGGTTGAAGTCCTTTCCCCACAAGGACAATCTATTATGGTGCCTGTTCAGACAAGTTCTCGTACAGACCATGGCGGAACGGCAACCGTCATCAAAGATTCCGGAGATGACCCGGATATTACGAATGGGACGGAAATCATAGTCGATGTTGAACTCACCGCCCAATGTGATATTGTCATAAAAGCCGGGGTTGGGGTTGGGATTGTCACAAAACCCGGGTTATCCGTTCCGGTCGGTGAGCCTGCAGTGAATCCGGGGCCCCGCAAGATGATCATGCAATCTTTAAGGACGTTACTCGGCCCCGACCAGGGGGCCATTGTAACCATTTCAATCCCGGAAGGAACAAAGCTTGCCAAGCGTACTTTAAACCCAACATTAGGCATTGTCGGCGGATTATCGATTATAGGCACTACCGGCATCGTACATCCAATGTCAGAAGAAGCTTTTAAAAATTCCTTAACACCTCAAATTAGCATTGCGAAAGCACAAGGCTATGAGCAATTGATCTTAGTACCTGGTAAAATCGGTCAGGATATTGCCATCAATGAATATTTGCTTCCTGCTGAAGCGGTTGTACAAACAAGCAACTTTATCGGACATATGTTGGAAAGTGCCGTGGAGCAAGGCATCAAACGCGTGCTGTTATTTGGTCATTTAGGTAAATTAGTTAAGGTGGCTGCAGGTATTTTCCATACGCATAACCGAATGGCTGATGCCAGAATGGAAACTCTGGCAGCCTACATGGGAGCTGCCGGTGCACCGCCTGAAGCCTTACAGGCAATTTTAGACTGCACCACAACGGAAGCTGCTATGCCAATTATTGCCCAATATCAGCTAACATCGGTATACCGGACTTTGGCTCAAAGAGCAAGTGCCCGGGCGATGCGCTATGTGTTTAATGATCTTGTTGTAGGAACTGTAATCGTTACATTGAAAGGCACCATAATCGGATATGATGATGCGGCTGTCGAAATAGGAGGAAGTCTGGGATGGAGCATAAAGTAATTGTTGTCGGCATTGGACCTGGGTCACCGGATTACATGCTGCCAATTGCCAAGCAGGCAATTGAGGCAGCCACAGTCATTGCCGGCAGCCAACGCGCTCTTGATTCATTCGCACCAGCAGGTGCATGTAAAAAAGTAATTGGTGCTGATATTGACGATGTTATTCAATTCATTTCAAGCAAACGGTCAGCTAGCGATGTTGTTGTCATGGTATCCGGCGATCCTGGCTATTACAGTCTGCTTGCGGCATTACGAAAAACTTTTTCAGTCCAACAGTTAAAAGTGATCCCGGGAGTCAGTTCGTTTCAGCTTGCGTTTGCCCGCTTAGGCTTGCCATGGCAGGATGCCACCTTAGTCAGTATGCATGGCCGGGAACCTGACAAAACTTTGATTCAATATAGTCCGAAAAAGAAAATGGGAATTTTGACAGACAGCCATTATACTCCCCGGCATATTGCTCAGGTCCTGCTGGATCAAGGCTGGCCACTGACCAGCTCGGTCTGGATTTGTGCCCGTTTATCCTATGAAAATGAAGAAATCATTCATTCTGATCTTAGGCAGACCTGTTTGATTGAAGGATTTTCACATTGTGTGATGGTGGTGACAGAATGAGACATTTTCTTGGAATTCAAGATAGCGAATTCATTCGTGGAAAAATTCCTATGACCAAAAGCGAAATAAGAATCTTAGCGCTTGCGAAAGCCAGAATTGCTGAAGATGATATTATAGTCGATGTGGGTGCCGGTACGGGCTCCTTATCCATCGAGGCAGCCTTACTGGCACCCTATGGGAAGGTTTATTCCATTGAACGGGAACCAGAAGGAATAGACCTTATTCAGGCAAATAGCAAAAAATTTGCCGTACCCAATTTAACGGCGATTGCCGGAAGTGCTCCGGAAGCCTTATCCGGATTACCGTCATGCGATGTTGTTTTTATTGGAGGCAGCGGCGGTAAACTTGATCAAATCATTCATTCCTGCGATCAGCTATTAAAACCGAATGGGCGGATGATCATCACGGCAGTTACGATTGAGACTTTGTTTCAAGCGCTCAAACTTATGCAAAGCAAAAGCCATTATGAAGTAGAAGCATTTAGTGCTCAGATTGCTCGCATTAATCAGATAGCATCATACAACATGCTGCAGGCATTGAACCCAATAAACATTATCGCGTGCAGCAAAGGAGGCCAATATGCCTAACATAGGTAAATTTTATGGGGTCGGTGTAGGCCCTGGCGCGGAAGATTTATTGACCGTCCGTGCCACGGAAATTATCAAAACAGCCGACATTATCTGTATTCCTCGGTCAAGTGCCGAAAAAGAATCGGTAGCTTTTAAGGTTGCCAGCAAATATATTAATCCACAAGCTGAAATTGTAGAAATATCGACCCCAATGACAAGGGATCAAGCTATTTTAAACACCGAATGGCAATCCGGTGCTGAGAAGATTGTCAAACTTCTCAAGGACGGAAAGACAGTGGCCTTCATTACCATTGGCGATTCGATGTTATTTAGTACCTATACTTACTTACTCAAAAAAGTTCAACGCTCGCTGCCTGAGGCAAGTGTGGAAAGTATTCCGGGAATTACTTCATTTTCTGCCACAGCAGCACTGCTTAACATGGCATTAGCCGAGGGGAACGAAAAGCTGGCGATTATTCCAGCCATCGACGATCCTGCGGATTTACGAACAATATTGAAACAGTTTTCCAATGTTGTGTTAATGAAAGTAGCTGGCAAATATGACGAAATTCTTGATATCCTCAATGAGCTTGGATTAGAAGATAAAGCCGTATATATGAGCAAGCTCGGCTATCCGGATCAGTTTTTCACCTATGATTTAGAAAGTCTACGCGGTGTAAAGAAGGAATATTTATCGCTGATATTAGTAAAGCAGGAGGGTTTTTAATGCAAGTTTATTTTATTGGAGCAGGTCCTGGAGATCCAGAACTTATAACCGTCAAAGGTCAAAAATTATTGCAGCAGGCAGACGTAATTATTTATGCCGGGTCGCTGGTAAATCCGGCCTTGCTTGGTTATGCAAAACAGGGGGCAGCCATTTATAACAGTGCCGGAATGACACTGGATGAAGTCATTGCAGTCATGAAGGAAGCTGTCGCTAATCAAAAGAAAGTAGCGCGTGTGCATACTGGTGACCCCAGTATTTACGGTGCTATCCAGGAACAAATGGATGAGCTTGATAAATTAGATATTCGGTATGAAGTGGTACCAGGGGTTAGCTCATTCTTAGCCACTGCCGCAGCTCTTAAATGTGAATATACGCTGCCGGACGTTTCTCAGACCGTTATTATTACCCGCCAGGAAGGCAGAACCCCGGTACCGGAGAAAGAAAAGCTGGCCAGCTTGGCCAGTCATAATGCAACCATGTGCATTTTCCTGAGTGTCCACATGCTTGATAGTGTGACTGCCGAACTGATTCGCGGCGGCTATCCTGCAGATACTCCCATTGCCGTAGTCCAAAAGGCCTCTTGGCCGGAACAAAAAATCATTCGCGGCACGTTAAGCACCATCGGCGAAACTATAAAAAATCAGGGAATTGATCGTACGGCTATGATTGTAGTCGGGAAATGCCTAGACACCGATTATTCCTTATCTCGTTTATATGCTCCGGAATTTGGACATATGTATCGCGATGCAAAATGAAAATCGCTGTTATTTCTGTTACCAATGCCGGAGCCCGCTTATCAGAAAAAATTGCTCAGTCTCTTAATCATGTTGACATTTATGCAAAAGCTGGTCGAAATCTTTTAAAATATAAAAATGAGTACCATTCTTTAAGTGAACTGATTTGTAAAATATTCCGGCAGTATGATGGATTGGTATTCATCATGGCAACAGGAATTGTGGTTCGAGTCATTGCGCCGTTTATTCAGGATAAGCGAAGCGATCCTGCTGTCGTAGTGGTGGATGAAACCGGTAACTATGCGATTAGCCTATTGTCAGGACATATCGGCGGCGCCAATGATCTGGCCAGAATGATTGCAGAATCCATACAGGCCATTCCAATAATTACAACCGCCACTGATGTTAATAACAAACCAGCTGCGGATGTTTTAGCCGTCAAATTAGGGTTGAAAATCGAGCATTTTGACATGATAAAAAAAATCAATGCAGCTTTGGTAAACGGGGATGCGGTCTGCTTTTTCCTTGATTCTGCATTGCAGTCCTGGGATTATTCGAACAAGGCCGCTGAACTTGGGATTGAATTGCATGAACTGAATACCATGACTGCAATAAATCATGACGATCCTGTCGTTGTCATTACAGATAAATTACTGGATGTCAAACCAAACCAGTTATTGTTACGTCCCCCGACCTTAGCTGTCGGAATCGGCTGCAGGCGTGGAACAACCAAACAGGAGATTCTGGATGCGATTCACACAGCCTGCACCATGATAAAAAAAAGTATAAATAGCATCGCTGTCATTAGCAGTACAGTCGTCAAACAGGATGAGCTAGGCTTATTAGAAGCTGTACAGGCGTTGAATGTGCCCGTAAAGTTTTTTAACCACGAAGACATTGCCGATACTATTAATCAAAATAATCTTAAAGTTTCAAGTTTTGTTAATGAAAAGATTGGAGTTGGAAACGTATGCGAGGCAGCAGCCCTATTAGCGAGTCAAAGCAACAAGATATTACTTCCCAAAACCAAGTTCAGCAAAATCACGATAGCCATAACCGAGGTGAAATTGCCGTAGTCGGGATTGGGCCAGGAAGTTTGGAGGACATGACCCCACGGGCACGGCAATGCATTGAAACTGCCGATATTGTGGTTGGGTACAATACCTATATTCAATTGATTACCGATTTATTAGTCAATAAGCCGGTCATTGGTACTGCTATGCTGCAAGAAATTGAACGCTGTCAGATGGCTGTAGATGAAGCATTAACTGGCAAAAAAATAGCGGTAGTTTCGAGCGGTGATCCAGGCATTTACGGCATGGCCGGCCTCATATTGGAACTAGTCATGAAGTACTCTGAGGATATCCGTCCCCAAGTACATGTTATTCCGGGGGTTAGTGCTGTAGGAGCATCGGCCGCTTTATTGGGAGCTCCTCTGATGCATGACTTTGCCGTCATTAGCTTAAGTGATTTGCTGACTCCATGGGAACTGATAAAAAAACGGGCGGCAATGGCAGCTGAAGGCGATTTTGTTATTGCCATTTATAATCCCAAAAGTAAAAAACGAGTCAATCAAATTGAAGAAATCCGTCAAATTGTTTTACAACATCGTCCGGCACAAACTCCTGTAGGCATCGTTCAGCATGCCAGCCGTCCGGGAGAAAGTATGGTCATTACGGATTTAGATTCGTTTACGCAACAAGAGATTAACATGTTTTCATTGGTGATTATCGGGAATAGTCAAACCTATATTGCAGGTGGCCGCATGATCACCCCGCGGGGTTACCAGGTATGATTTTGGTTTTAGCTGGTACACAAGATGGGCGTGAACTAGCGGAAACGTTAGCCGAAGCCGGTAGGAAGGTTATGATTTCTGTTGTCAGCAATTATGCAAAAGAACTGATTCATAACGGCAATATCACAATTAACGCACGCCCTCTTGATCGAATCCAGTTGATGGATCTCATTCAATGCAACCAGATTACAGCGATCGTCGATGCCAGTCATCCCTATGCCGTCAATGCTTCCGTCAATGCGATGGAAGCCTGCGCGCAAACCGGTATCCAATATATCCGCTATGAACGTCCGCTGATTGCCTTACCAGCCTATTCCAGGCTTCATCTCGTCCATGATTATGCTACTGCTGCCAAGACGGCAGCTGCGTTAGGCAAAGTCGTTTTTCTAACGACCGGCAGCCGCAGGCTTGATACTTTTAAGGCCGAACCCATGCTAACGCAGCATCGCCTCATTGCCAGGGTGCTGCCGGATCCCAGCGTTCTTCTCGAATGTACACGATTAGGCTTTAAGCCCAGCGATATCATTGCGATGCAAGGGCCGTTTTCGCACGAACTGAATGTCGCCTTATTTAAAGAATATCAGGCAGAAGTTATTGTTACGAAAAATAGCGGAAGCCTTGGCGGCAGTGATACAAAAATTACTGCTGCGGTTGCATTACATTTGCCCATTGTTATCATTGACCGTCCCAAAATCGACTATCAAACAGTTGTAACGAATTGCTCTGACGTGCTTAGAGCGTTAACGGAGGTATTCTGATATGGAATTTATGACAGATCCAGCTGGTATTGAAACCCGCAGTATGGAAATTATTGCTCCCTATCTGGCAGGCTATAAACTTAGCCCCGAAGAAATCAAAGTTTATTCAAGAATCATTCATGCAGCAGGTGACCCGGAGTATGCTCCGATTATCCGCATTCATCCTGACGCTATTCGAGCCGGCTGCCAAGCTTTAACAAGCGGTTGCAAGATTTATTGTGATGTTGAAATGGTGCGTACTGGCATTAACAAAAAACGTCTAGCTGAATATGGCGGTAGTGTGGAATGCTTAATTGCCGATCCGGAAATTGCCAAGATCGCAAAGGCGCAGGGGATTACCCGTTCTATGGCAGCCATGCGGGCGTTTGCTCCTCAGCTTGATGGAGCTATTGTCGCCATCGGCAATGCCCCAACCGCACTTTTTGAAGTGCTAACTATTATGAAAGAGACACCAGTTCGTCCGGCACTGATTATCGGGGTTCCGGTAGGGTTTGTCGGAGCCTGCGAGTCCAAGGATCTGCTTAGTGAAATTTCTCCTGTTCCTTATATTACAGTACAAGGGAATAAAGGCGGCAGCCCTATTGCAGCGGCAACAACCAATGCGTTATTGTATATGCTTGACTAACAGAGGTGAGCAGAGTGGATCATTGCAACATCCCGCGTTTGATTATTGCGGCCACCCAAAGCGGGGCAGGAAAGACAACAATCGTCACCGGAATTCTAGCTAATCTGCGCAGAAAAGGATTCAACGTCCAATCCTACAAAGTAGGTCCGGATTATATCGATCCAGGCTATCACAGTCTGGCTAGTGGCAAGCCGGGACATAATTTAGACACCTGGCTAGTGCCGGCGGATCAACTTGCGTCCATTTTCACAAAAACGGCGCAGAATAATGATCTTGCTGTCATTGAGGGCGTAATGGGATTATTTGATGGCGGCCGTGAAGGAGTAAGCAGTACTGCAGCCATTAGCAAGTTGCTGAAAGCTCCTGTTGTGCTTGTTCTTGATGTAAAGTCAATGGGCGAAAGTGCCGCTGCAATTGCCCATGGTTTTCATACTTATGATCCGGATGTCCAGCTTGCCGGAGTCATCATTAACCGGGTCGGGTCGGACAGTCATCGGTTGATGGTTTGCAAAGCCATCGAAAGACTGGGGATTCCAGTTTTGGGCTGTATTGAACGGAATAATGAATTAGCCCTGCCGGAAAGACATCTTGGCTTAACGCCTGTTACCGAACATTATGCGGAAGAAAAGCTGGATCTCATTGCGGATGAAATTGGCCGGCAAATAAACATAGAGCAATTGATTACCCTGGCGCAAACCGCTCCGGAATTAACGATGGAAACCCATCAACCGATTTGTCCTATTAAAATGCCTGTACGGATTGGGGTGGCCGCTGATGAGGCCTTTACCTTTTACTATCCGGAAAGTTTAGATGTTTTAATCCGGCTTGGTGCTGAAATCAGACCGTTCAGCCCCTTAAAAGACCCGCAGCTTCCTGAAGTTGACGGCCTTATTTTGGGTGGTGGCTTCCCGGAAATGTTTGTTCAACAATTAGCTCAAAATAGAAGCATGTGTCGGTCTATTTATGAGGCCGGTAAAAAGGGAATGCCGATTTATGCGGAATGTGGCGGTCTGATGTACTTAACAAAAGCGATCTCCGACTTCACCGGCCACAGCTACGAAATGGTGGGGCTGGTTCCAGCAGTATCAAAAATGTGCTCGAAGCTGCAGACCGTTGGTTATGTAGAGGCAACAGCAATAGGTGCTAATCTGCTTTGTCATAACGATGAGGTCATCCGCGGTCATGAGTTCCATTTCTCGCAAATGCTTCCGGATATGGAAGAGAAGCAATTTCCCTGGGCGTTTCAATTTAAAAAGGTGCGAACCGGTGCTGTCTACTCAGGCGGCTATGCTGCCGGCAATATCTTAGCTTCATACCTGCATATGCATTTTGCGGGAAATTTTCAGGCCGCAAAAAATTATTTGCAAAAGTGTCAGCAATTTCGCGAGCACTTGCTGACAGGAGGTTAGCGATTTGTCGCACAAAATCATCCTAGTTACTGGTGGTACACGAAGCGGTAAAAGTGTATTTGCTGAAAAATATGTGCAAAAGATTGGAAGTCAGATTGCTTATATCGCTACCGCACAAATCTATGATGCGGAAATGCAAAACCGGGTCGATGTTCATCGCGATCGCCGGCCTGCTAACTGGAAGACATTTGAGGCTCCTTATGAAGCTGAGCGGGCCATTTGTGAGGCTGCAGCAAGTTGTGATACCATCTTATTTGATTGCCTTACCTTGTACACAAGCAATTTACTATTATCACCAGCAGCGCCTGCTAACAAAAAAGACCGGTTTAACTATGTGATTCAGGCAGTTCATACACTGTTAAACAGCATACAGGAAACTCATTGTACCATTGTTTTCGTAACAAATGAGGTTGGAATGGGTATCGTCCCGGAAAATGCCTTAGCCCGCGAATTTCGCGACGTGGCTGGATCGGTAAACCAGCTGCTGGCAAGTTATGCTGATGAAGTCTATCTCGTTGTAAGCGGAATCGCCGTAAATATTAAAAGACTGGCTGTTAAACTGGCCGAGGAGGAGCAGGATGGCTAAAACAATCATGCTGCAAGGAACGAGTTCACATGTCGGTAAAAGCATTTTGACAACTGCTCTTTGCCGTATATTCTTGCAGGACGGACAGAAAGTAGTTCCCTTTAAAGCTCAAAATATGGCATTAAATTCTTATGTCACCAAAACCGGCGGCGAAATGGGCCGTGCTCAAGTTGCTCAGGCTGAAGCTGCCGGACTCGACCCAATGGTCGAAATGAACCCGGTATTGCTGAAACCGACCGGCAATTCTTGCTCACAAGTCATTTTGATGGGTAAACCCATCGGCAATATGTCAGCGAAACAATATCATACTGAGTATAGCCTTCAGGCCTTAGGAGTCGTTAAAGAATGCCTGGAAAAACTTAACCGTGAATTTGACACCATCGTGATTGAAGGCGCAGGCAGTCCAGCCGAAGTGAATCTAAAGGCCAATGATATTGTCAATATGAGAATTGCGAAATTACTCAATGCGCCGGTCCTGTTAATTGCCGATATTGACCGGGGTGGTGCTTTAGCTTCGGTTGTCGGTACTTTGGAGTTACTTGAACCACAAGAGCGGGATTTAGTAAAAGGGATTATTATTAACAAGTTTCGTGGAGACATTCAGCTATTAAAACCAGCTTTGGATTTTTTAGAGGCAAAAACAGGCAAGCCCGTGGTTGGTGTAATTCCGCATTTAGATAATTTGGGAATTGATGATGAAGATTCTGTTTCACTCGATGAGAAGCCATCTGGAAACGGAGCCGCCGATATTGAAATTGCTGTACTGAGGACACCAAAAATCTCCAATTTTACTGATTTTGACGCTTTGGCCAATGAGCCGGATGTAAGAGTACGCTACGTGCGCAAGGGTGAAACCATTGGTCGTCCAGATTTAATTATTTTGCCTGGAAGTAAGAATACGACCGAAGACTTACTGTACCTAAGAGACAATGGTTATGATAAGGAAATCCGGGCTTTAATAGCTGCCGGCACACCCATTGTAGGCATTTGCGGCGGTTATCAAATGCTGGGGACGGAAATTCTGGATCCTGAGCATACTGAGTCGGACCTGGACCGTATTGATGGATTAGGATTATTGGATACAATAACAACCTTTGTGGCGACTAAGCTTACTCATCAAGTTACATTATCTTGTGCCGGAGCAGGGTTTTTGGGAGTTAAGGTGAGTGGCGATCATTTATCGGGCTATGAAATTCATATGGGACGAACCGATTTTTTAACACCGGTTCAGCACGCATTTCATATAAATACCCGTTCCGGGCAAGCCATTCAGCATGCTGATGGTGTAATCAGTAAAGATAGCCTCATCATGGGAACGTATATTCATGGAATTTTTGATAATGACTCCTATCGCCGGGAAATTTTAAATGAGTTACGTCGTAGAAAAGGTTTAGCTCCGATCGATACCCTGCTGACGAATTATCAGCGCAAACAGGCCAGTTATGACCGGTTAGCGTCTGCAGTAAGAAATAGCCTTAATATGGATCTAATCAATAGACTGATGGGTGTCTGAGATGGAAAAATACATGCCTGTATTGGCTGTTATTTTTGACATTCTGATTGGTGATCCCCGCACGAAACTTCACCCGGTTGTTCTAATCGGAAATTTCATTGCAGCGTTAGAGCATAAACTGCTGGATGCCGCTCACACCCGACGGCATCAGAAATGTCAAGGCGCCATATTAGTGATTACAGTACTTACAACAACCTATCTCATTACATGGGCAATTATGGCAGGTTTATCATTGATCCATCCCTACGCGATGTGGGTGGGTGGTGCCTTTCTGTTAAGCTTTACCATCTCTCCCCGCAGTCTGGCTGCTGCCGGCCAAGAAATTCGTCGTTACCTGCTGCAGAATAATCTGGAGCAGGCCCGCTTTAAAGTGGGCTGGATTGTTGGCCGTGATACGCAGGAGCTTGATGTGAGCGAAGTCACACGAGCAACTGTCGAAACAATTGCCGAAAATATTGTGGATGGAATTATTGCACCATTATTTTATTTTCTATTGGGTGGAGTTCCATTAGCCTATTTATATCGGGCAGTCAACACGATGGATTCGATGGTCGGTTATAAAAACGATAAATATATCGCTTTTGGAATGCCGGCCGCAAAAACCGATGATCTTTTCAATTTCATCCCGGCTAGAATCACTGCACTGTTAATCGTGATTGCCGCATTGTTTTTACGCTATGATGTAAAGAATGCCTATCATATGGTTATGCGCGATGCCAGGAAACATCCAAGTCCAAATAGTGGCTATGCCGAAGCGGGTGTTGCCGGAGCGTTAGGTATAAGGCTTGGCGGAATAAACTTTTATGGCGGGATAAAATCATTTCGTGCTTATATGGGCGATGATTGTCAACCTCTGGCACCCAAACATATAAAACAGACCATTACCATGATGTTCTTGGTTACTGGACTATTTATTCTATTTATTACACTATTGCCTTACAGCTTGATTCCTTAGTCCGAAAATCCTCTTATCATGCGGTGTAATTTTTATTTGGAGGAAATCAAATAAAAGAATGCAAGATTTCATAACAGGATTGCAGTTTTTAACTCGCATCCGAATTATAAACCAAACTGAATGGTCCCCTGAACGCTTTGGCCGTAGCGTAAAATATTTTCCGCTTGTGGGCGCTGTTTTAGGATTACTATTATCCTTTTGCGCTCATTTATTACTAAGCTTATTGCCATCAATAGGTATTTATATTCCACCGCATGTCATTGCGGCTATCCTGCTAATATTAGCGATTATCTTATCAGGTGGTTTACAATGCGATGGTTTTATGGATACAATGGATGGGATATTCTCCGGCCGCTCGCGCGAGCGAATGCTGGAAATCATGAAGGACAGCCGAATTGGTGCCAATGGCGTTATGGCTTTCACTTTACTTGTACTCATAAAATGGTCTTTATTATTGGATATTTCGCCGATGAACTTACCACTTGCTCTTTTTGTCATGCCGATATTCGGAAGGCTAGCCATGGTAATTGGAATTACCTTATTTCCCTATGCCCGTCCTGACGGTATTGGCAAAGCTTTTGCACTCTATGCAAACCGCAAATCGCTTCTGGTTGCTTTAATCCTAACGGTTTTATTAATACTCCCTTTGTCGAGTAAGGCTATGATTGGTCTTGGCCTCACTGGGTTAGCGGCCTATCTGGCAAGCAGCTATGTAACCAGAATTCTTGGAGGTTTAACGGGAGACGTTTACGGAGCACTGACGGAAATCATAGAGCTTTTGGTATTATTCGTTTTTTTATTCTGAAAAAATTCTGCATAATTGGAGATAGGTATGTTAGCATGTGTAAAAGCGCCGGGCTCGTGCGGTGAATTGGTACAGGGTACTCTTGAGGGTCAAAATTTTCTTGTCACCTGTCCGATTGATTTATTTTCAACTGCAACAGTTTCCAAAAGCCCCAAAGTTTCCTTCACGAATGTAGGTCAAAAGACTCGGCAGGCAGTGACAAAGACTGTTCAGCAGCTAAAAATCGGCGCTAAATTTCAATTGCTTATTGACTCTGAATTACCCCAAGGAAAAGGCATGGCCTCAAGTAGTGCAGATATTAGCGCTGCTTGTTATGCGCTTGCTCTGAGTGCAGGAAAAACACTTACGCCTGACGAAATTGCGGATATTGCAATTTCCGTTGAACCAACGGACGGAGTGTTTTTCCCTGGAATTGCTATGCTGGATCATGTCTCTGGCAAAGATAGAATACTACTTGGAAATCCGCCTCCGATTACCATTGCTTTATTTGATGTTGGTGGAGAAATTGATACGTTATACTTCAATCAGCGACTTGATCTTAAGCGTTTGAATGATGAAAAAGAACCAAAGGTTCGGCAAGCCTTAAATCTAGTCATTCAAGGCATACAGTCCGGAGATGCCGGATTGATTGGGCAGGGGGCCACCTTGAGTGCTCTTGCCAATCAATCCATTCTCTACAAACCTTGTTTAAATACTGTAATTGAACTTGCCAAGCAGTATGGGGCTATTGGTGTCAATGCAGCCCATAGTGGTACAGTCTTGGGAATTATGTTTCATTCAGACCAACTTGTACATTACGAACAATGTATTGCCGCGGTTCAGCGCTCTTGTCGGGAAATCAACTTTATGCAAACTGTCCGGCTAATTTCAGGCGGTTTAAGGATAGTAGGTGAAAAAAATGGATATAGCCATTCCGTTTGAACATGGCGGCAATATTTACAAAGCCGTCCGGCAGAAAAACAATACCCGTTTTATTGATTATAGTGCCAACATCAATCCATTAGGACTGGCCAGCAATGTACGTGCGGCCATCGTGAGCTCGATTGAGGATATCATTCATTATCCCGACCCTGATGCTCATGACCTAAAAATAGCCTTGTCAAAATTCTATCAAATTGATGCTGCCGGTCTTACTTTAGGAAACGGTGCTGTTGAATTGCTTTATGTGCTTTGTCATGTTATAAAACCGCAGCGCGCATTGGTTTTTGCGCCTTCTTTTAGTGAATATGAAAGAGCAGCGCGGGCTTGTGGGGCAAATGTAGAATATGGCTACTTAGACGAATCCAAGGATTATACGATAAACCTTGCTGAAATCATTCCTCAATTGAAAAAGATTGATATCGTTTTTATCGGCAATCCTAATAATCCGACGGGTACGTTAACAACAAACAGGCAGTTAGAGCCTTTTATTGCCGCCGCAAAGCAAGAAAATTGTCTTGTTGTCATCGATGAGTCGTTTATCGACTTTTTGCCGGAAGATCAACATTATTCTTGTCGCCAGTTTGTTCATCACTATTCAAATTTGATCATTCTTCATTCCTTGACGAAATTTTATGCAATCCCAGGATTACGTCTAGGCTTTACCTTAAGCTCCCCTTATATAGCAAATTTACTTCATGCTGCAAAGGACCCCTGGAATGTCAATACATTAGCACAAATTGCAGGTGTTGCAGCTCTGAGCAGTTTAGACTATCAAGCGAAAACAAAAGAAGTCGTTCAGTTAGCAAAAGAAAGGTTTTTTGCTGATCTTTGTGCAATAAAAAATATTAAATGCTATCAGCCAACAGTCAATTTTATCCTGCTGAATCTTGAAAAGGCCGGAATGACAGCTGCCGAGCTTAAATACTTATTATTTAACAAAGGTATTTTGATAAGGGATTGCAGTAATTACCCCGGATTATCACCGTATGATATTCGTTTGGCAGTCAAGCTGCCAGAACAAAACTCCATCATACTCGCAGCTTTAAAAGAATTGCTAAAGGATGGTAAATCATCGTGACAAAAATTATTTTAGTCAGGCATGGTCAAACATTTTGGAATTTAGAGTTGAAATATCAGGGGCATTCTGACATTGGGTTAACGGATTTAGGAGTCAATCAAGCCAAACGGATTTCCGAACGTCTTGCAGATGAAAAGATTGCTGCTGTCTATGCAAGCGATTTAAGCAGAGCTTATCATACTGCTGAAATGATTGCCCAGAAACACAAATTAACGGTTATCTCTATGCCCGAATTTCGTGAAATCTGTTTTGGGGAATGGGAAGGTCTCAATTATACCAATATCAATGAGCAATGGCCGGAGGTTATGGGTAAGCTTTTTACCCATCCGGATGAGATAAGAATTCCGGGTGGAGAAACTTTTCACGAACTCAAAGAACGCTCGCAGAAGGCTGTTGAACGATTAATTGCCAGGCATGAAGATGAAACCATCGTAGTTGTCTCGCACGGCGGCACAATACGCACCTTGATCTGTGCTGCACTGGATATTCATTTGAACCGGGTTTGGAATATCAAACAAGATAATACTGCGGTAAATATCATTGAGTATTATCCCGATCGCACAATGGTTGCGTTAATTAATGATACCCATCATCTAAAATAATGGGGATTGTTTAAACGAATAAACCTCTTGACGCAGTGCGACAAGAGGTTTTGTTTTCTATGAATTAGACATTTTGCCATGTCTGCCAAATGTCAGGCTGATAACCCAGGGTTGCTTTGCGTCCATTCCGTACAATAGGTGTCTTGAGCAGCATTGGATTAACTAATAATTGCTCTTCAACATCATGAATGATGTATGCCAAGTTTTTTTGCTGATACAGCTTGCTTTCTTTATCGATTAGATTATTCAAGCCAACCGCGGCTTTAACACTATTTAGTTCGCCTTTGCTAAGTCCTCTTACTGTTAAATCAACAAATTGAAATTTAATACGCCGTTCTTTAAAGTATCTTTCTGCTTTTCGGGTGTCCTGACACTTTTTTGTACCAAAGATTTGTATATTCATTTCTGCCTCCTCATGCAAGAAAAAAGACTTTTTTTAGTTGTTTTACAGCATTCCGTTTGTTATCATCAATTATAGCATTTTTTCGAGCGGCAGCATGCAGACATTTTGAACGATTACTAAAAAATAAGGTTTAGCGTTAATAAACCAATATCAGGAATGATTATCTTGCAAAATCATGGCTTGGTACAATATGACTGATTTATTTATGATATGATACAATAAATCTTGTATCATCTAAAAAGAAAGAGGCTTCTGGAAATGCATAATTTCTGTATTGTTCCCACTAATTGTGAAAATTTTTGGCTTTTTGTCGCCAGTTTGCCAATTAAAGAAACAGATAAGAAACTCTTGCAGCAGTGCAAAGTTGCGAAAGTTCAAATTGATACAAAACGAAATGGCTGGCAGGTCTTTTTAAATACACCAAAACATTTACCGGAAACTTTACTGACTTTAGCAGCCCGCCAATTATGCAGCAATTGCGGCATTCAGGAAGTTCGATTTATTCAAAATCTTAAGGCTCTTGACTCTTATCTTGAGTCCGAGTGGTCCGATTTTGTGATTCAGATTTCAAATGACAATCCAACGGTTAAATACCTATTAAGTAATGCAAAAAAAACTTTTGATGGTCAAAAGCTGATTATTGAAATTGCCGGAGAGCTATCTGCAGAAATCATCGAATCTCACGGTATTATCAGGAACATCAAAAGCTTTATCTTAAAAGAATTTAATCAGATTTGTGATGTAGAATGCCTGGCCGTTCCAGATCCGCTTGTTCAAGAGGCGGAGGAAGATATTTTTACGCCTGAATATCTTGATGCGCTAAATGAAACTCAAAAGCCAGTAAAAGCGAAAGAACAAAGCAGTCCGATTGTGTTTGGCAGAAATATTAAAGATCAACCGCAGCCAATTAGCTCCATTCAAGACGAAGCCCGCAATATAGTCGTTGAAGGCAAGATCGTCAATGCCGAAAGCCGCGAGCTTCGTTCAGGACGATTCTTATTAACCTTTGATATTGCGGATTCCTCTGACGGCTTAAGTGCAAAAGTTTTTTTTGATGATAAAGATAAATTTGATAAAGCCACTGCCAATATTACCAAAGGAATGGCAGCAAAAGTCAAAGGAACAGTCCAGTTTGATAAATATGCCAATGAATTGGTGATGTTTGCCGACAGCCTGTGCCGGATTGAGATGATGGAACGAGTAGATCAGGCTCCAGTCAAGCGCGTTGAATTACATGCTCATACTCACATGAGCAATATGGATGCTGTTGTATCTGTAAAAAGACTGATCAATACGGCTGCAAAATGGGGCCATCCGGCGATTGCAATTACGGATCATGGAGTTGTTCAAGCCTTTCCTGAAGCCTGTGAGGTTGCCGCTAAGGCCAAAATCAAAGTCATTTATGGTATGGAAGGATATCTGGTTAAAACAGACATTAATCAGGCAAATCATATTGTCCTGTTAGCCCAAAACACGATTGGTTTACGCAATTTATACCGCCTTGTTTCAATATCTCATTTGAAATATTTGCATCGCACCCCACGAATTCCCAAGAAAGTATTGGCCGAGCATCGTGAAGGGTTAATTATTGGGTCAGCGTGCGAAGCAGGTGAGCTTATTCAGGCCATCGTAAATGGTGCTTCGGACGATGAGTTATTAGAAATTGCTGCCTTCTATGATTATTTGGAAATACAGCCTATAGCCAATAACGCCTTCTTGGTACGGGAAGGCCGGGTCGCTAATGACGCTGGCTTGCGGCAGATTAATCTTAAAGTATGTGAAATAGCCGGTAAATTACATAAGCCTGTCGTTGCAACCGGTGATGTCCATTTCCTTAATCCTGAAGATGAGGTGTTCCGGAGAATTTTAATGGCTGGCAAAGGTTTTTCCGATGCCGACCAGCAGCCACCACTTTATTTTCGGACAACCGAAGAAATGCTGGAGGAGTTTAGTTATTTAGGAAAAGATAAGGCTTATGAAGCGGTTGTGGAAAATCCACAACGAATAGCGGATAGGATTGAAAAGTTCAAGCCAATCCCTGACGAGCTATATTCTCCGCAAATCCCGGGCGCCGAAGAGCAAATTCGCTCCATGTCCTACGAGCAAGCCGAATTCCTATACGGCACGCCACTGCCTGAAATCGTTGCTTCTCGTCTGAATTATGAGTTGAATGCAATTATTAATAATGGGTTTGCAGTCTTATACCTGATTGCCCATAAACTAGTTAAAAAATCATTGGACGATGGCTATTTAGTTGGTTCAAGGGGTTCCGTCGGTTCATCCTTTGTCGCAACCATGACCAATATTACAGAAGTAAATCCACTGCCGCCACACTGGTCTTGCCCGGAATGCCGGTTCAGTGAATTCATTACGGATGGCAGTTATGGCGGCGGCTTTGATCTTCCTGATAAAAATTGTCCCCATTGTGGTATCCGCTTAAAAAAAGATGGCCATGATATTCCTTTTGCTGTGTTTATGGGATTTCATGGCGATAAAGTACCTGATATTGATTTAAATTTTTCGGGTGATTATCAGCCTGTAGCTCATAAATATACCGAAGAGCTTTTTGGTAAAGATAATGTTTTTCGTGCGGGAACAATCGCAACAATTGCTGATAAAACCGCCTTTGGTTATGTCAAAAATTATTATGGAGACAAAGGTTTAACTGTACGTAATGCCTATATCAATAGTCTAGTTGAAGGCTGTACCGGAGTTAAGCGCACAACAGGGCAGCATCCGGGTGGAATTATGGTTGTACCACGCGATATGGATGTCCATCATTTCACCCCCATTCAGCGTCCTGCCGATGATAAAAATTCATCAACTGTTACCACTCATTTTGATTATCACTCCATCAGCAGCCGGCTAGTCAAGCTGGATATACTGGGTCATGACGATCCGACGGTAATAAAAATGCTTGAAGACTTAACGGGGCGTGATCCCAAGACCATTCCATTCGATGATGCACAAACCATGAGCTTGTTCTCTTCCACACAGGCTCTCAACCTGACGCCCGATGAACTCGGCAGTACGGTGGGAACCTTCGGAATTCCAGAGTTTGGAACCAAATTTGTTCGTCAAATGCTGGATGATACAAAACCCAAAACCTTTAGTGAACTTGTCCGTATAAGCGGATTTTCTCATGGCACCGATGTCTGGTTAAATAATGCACAAGATCTGATTAAAGCAGGTACTGCTAAATTGTCAGAAGCGATTTCGGCACGTGACGATATTATGGTTTATCTCATTCATCGCGGTGTTGATCCACAGGATGCCTTTAAGATTATGGAGGGTGTTCGTAAGGGAAAAGGAGTAAAGCCCGATGATGTTGCAAAGATGCGAGCGAAAAATGTCCCTGACTGGTACATTGAGTCCTGTCAAAAAATTAAATACATGTTTCCGAAAGCTCATGCTGTTGCCTATGTCATGATGGCTTTTCGAATTGCCTATTGCAAGATTCATTATCCTTTACCATTTTATGCTTCTTATTTCAGTGTAAGAGCAACTGAGTTTGATGCCGACCTCATTGTACAAGGAGAGCAGATCTTGCGTAACAAACTCATGGAATTTGAACAAAAAGGGAATTCTATGACGGCCAAAGAGAAAAGCATGCTGACCATTATTGAGATGGCACTGGAGATGTATTTGCGAAACTTCACCTTTGCACGAGTTGATTTGAATCGTTCGGATGCAACCAAATTTATCATTCTGGCTAATGGGTTGCTGCCTCCCCTGGCCGCCCTCCAAGGATTAGGCGATTCCGCAGCTCAAAATATTGTAACCGCACGTCAAGAGCGTCCTTTTTCATCGATTGAGGATCTTAAAGTACGGGGCAGAGCTTCAAAAACCGTAATCGACATATTGAAAGGTCATGGCTGTCTGGAAGATTTACCGGAAACTGATCAAATGATGTTATTTGCTTAACTCCGGATTTTTAGTTTAATGTTGTAAAAAATACCATACGGTGGTATAATAATGTCAGTTGTTATAAATGACTTGTGCAAAGAGTGGGTAAAAAACCCACTCTTTCATCTTATTCTGTCATGTTATCCTGCCAAATATAGGGTATAAGCATACACTTTGTTAGGCAACAATAAGAAAGAAAAGATTATTGGTAGGAGGTGCGAAATGTCAAATCGCATTGAAGAATTGGTTGAAAAATTGGTCACCGAAATGCTGACAGATACAAGTATTGAGCTTGTTGATGTGGAATACGTAAAAGAAAGAGACTGGTATTTGCGTGTTTTTCTGGATAAGGATGGCGGCATTGAAATAGAAGATTGCCAGTGGCTCAGTGAACAGCTTGAGGAAAGACTAGACCAGCTTGATCCGATTAAAGAAAGCTATTATCTGGAAGTTTCTTCTCCTGGTCTTGACCGTGCATTAAAGAAAGATAAAGACTTTAGCCGCCATATTGGCGATATGATTGAAATTAATACATATGCTCCGATTGATGGCCAAAAAGTAATTGTCGGCAAGCTCAAAGGGCTCGTTAACAATCAAATCCAGCTTGATGTAGACGGTACTGAACTGGAAGTTCCCAGGGACAAAGCCGCCCAGGTTCGATTACACCTGGAGTTTTAGAATAACAATTGAATAGGGGGAATTAAAGTGAACGCAGAATTTATGCAAGCGTTTGAACAACTTGGTAGGGAAAAGGGGATTGCTCCTGAAATACTGTTCGATGCAATCGAAGCGGCCCTGATTTCAGCTTATAAGCGAAATTTTGGGTCAGCGCAGAATGTACGGGTTTCGCTTGACCGCAACACGGGGGAAATCCATGTTTTTGCTCGCAAGAATATTGTCGAAGCCGTAACTGACTCTCGCCTGGAAATGGACCTGCCAGATGCTCAACTATTAGACCGGCGTTACGAATTAGGTGATGTTGTCGAAGTTGAAGTCACACCAAAAGATTTTGGACGGATTGCTGCCCAGACAGCAAAGCAAGTTGTTGTCCAACGGATTAGAGAAGCCGAACGCGGGATCATTTATGAGGAATTTTCTAATCGTGAAAGCGATATTCTAACCGGTATTGTTCAGCGAATTGAACAAAAAAATGTTTTTATTGACCTGGGCAAAGCAGAAGCTATTTTAGCTCCTTCTGAGCAAATTGCCGGCGAACATTATCGGCATGGGGACCGCTTAAAAACCTATATCATTGAAGTGAAAAAGACCACCAAAGGACCTCAGATTTTAGTTTCCCGCACCCATCCAGGACTATTAAAACGTCTCTTTGAATTAGAGGTTCCGGAAATTCATGATGGAATTGTTGAAATCAAATCGGTGGCACGTGAACCAGGTTTACGTTCTAAAATTGCCGTTTATTCCCGTGATGAAAATGTAGATCCGGTAGGTTCCTGTGTCGGCCATAAAGGTATGCGTGTTCAAACCATTGTGGATGAACTGCGCGGCGAAAAAATTGATATTGTCAAATGGAATGCCGATCCTACCAAGTATATTGCAAATGCATTAAGTCCGGCAAAAGTTATTTCTGTTGATGTCAATGAAGCTGAAAAACTTTCAAAAGTCGTCGTTCCAGACTATCAACTATCCTTAGCGATTGGTAAAGAAGGGCAAAATGCCCGCTTGGCAGCCAAGCTAACCGGTTGGAAAATTGATATAAAAAGCGAATCACAGGCTCAATCTGCATCATAGGGAGGAATCATAGTGCTTCAAAAGAAAATTCCTCAACGTATGTGTGTTGGGTGCCAACAAATGAAGAACAAAAAGGAACTTCTACGAATTGTGCGAACACCAGAAGGTGACATTATTCTTGATGCAACCGGAAAAAAAGCCGGCCGAGGCGCTTATGTCTGCCGCGATGAGCAATGTTTTACAAAAGCTTTCAAGGAAAAACGGCTGGAAAAAGCTCTTAAACAGGCTGTAGACGCCTCGGTTTATGATCAACTACGGTCGGGGATTACGTCGTCATGAACGAGCATGCTATATTATCACTACTTGGATTAGCACAAAAAGCAGGCAAAATTTCATCTGGCGAATTGTCAGTGGAAAAATCCGTTAAATCAGGAAAAGCCAAATTAATGATTATTGCGTCGGATTCTTCCGATGCAACCAAAAAAAAATATCGTGACATGTCCCAATATTATCAAGTGCCACTATACGAAGTTTTTACAAAGCAGCAGTTAGGCAGCTGTATCGGAAAAGAATATCGAGCTGCACTTACAATTGTAGAACAAGGTTTCAGCAACGCTATAATCAAAGCCTTATTACAATGATAATGTTACGGGAGAGAAGAAAATTGGGGGTGGATCAATGTCCAAATATAGAGTCTATGAGTTGGCAAAAGAATTCAATACAACAAGCAAAGTAATTCTTGATATTTTGGCCCGTAACAACGTGACGGCTAAAAATCATATGAGTAATGTAGGAGAGGAGGCTAAGTCTGTGATTAACAGAACATTTGCCCATAAAATAGAAGCCTCTGAACCTATCGCGCCGGAAACAAAACCAAATCCTGTGCCTAATCCGAAGGTTGTCGAACGTACCCCGGTAAGAGATGTTCCTTCAAATCATCAGCCTGCTCGTGAAAACAGATCGCAATCAGGACCAAATCAACATCAGCGTCCTCACCAGCAAGGATTTAATAGACAAAATCCTACAGCGAATAACCAGCAACATTCCGCTAATCGTACAAACACTCAACAACGTCCCGGATTTAATCCGCGCAATAACCAAGCAGCATCAGGCAACCCACAATCGAACATGAGACCAAACAGACCGGCAAATGCTGGAACAAATTCTTCTCAGCAACGTTTTAATAATAATAACAACAATAATCAACGTCCGCCATTCCAACGCAATGATCAGCCGCGTACCGACCAGCAACGGTCCCAGCCAGCTTCCAACACCTCTTTCCAAAATCGTTCTCAGGGAACTCAGCAGTCAAGACCCAATCCTAATAACAATTTTGCGAAAAAGCCTCAAGGACCGAATCGAAACCAGCATAATAATCGCCCTTCTTCACAAAATCGTTCTCATGCTGCCCATAATCAGCACAAGCCAGCTCCGTCAGCTAAAATTGAACCGCCAAAACCAAAAGTAATCAAATTAGGCGGCCCGATTACCGTAAAAGAATTTGCCAGTAAACTGGGTCGTGAAGTAAGTGAAGTCATAAAAAAATTAATGATGCTCGGTGTTATGGCAACGATTAATCAAGAAGTGGATATTGATACAGCTACCATATTAGCTTCTGACTTCGGTGTAACGGTGGAAGAACTGCCACCAGAAGAAGACCCGACAGAAATTCCTGAAATTGTGGATGATCCGTCGACCCTTATTGCCAGATCTCCTGTTGTCACGGTTATGGGACATGTCGATCATGGTAAAACTTCTCTTCTGGATTCTATTCGCAAAACCCATGTAACACAGCAGGAAGCCGGAGGTATTACCCAGCATATTGGTGCTTATCAGGTTATTAACCAAGGCCGTAAAATTGTATTCCTCGATACGCCCGGCCATGAAGCCTTTACCGCTATGCGTGCCCGCGGTGCACAAGTTACCGATATCGCAATCCTGGTTGTAGCCGCTGATGATGGAGTCATGCCACAAACGATTGAAGCAATTAATCATGCAAAATCGGCAAAAGTTCCCATTATTGTCGCTATCAATAAAATGGACCGTGAAGGGGCAAACCCAGACCGGGTTAAACAACAATTATCTGATTATGGGCTGGTTGCGGAAGAATGGGGCGGAGAGACGATTATGGTCCCTGTGTCAGCCCACAAAAAGACGGGTATTAACGAACTTTTAGAAATGGTCGTTTTAGTGGCAGAAATGCAAGAACTGAAAGCTAATCCGAATCGGGCAGCGCAAGGCACCATTGTTGAGGCACAATTAGACAAAGGACGCGGTCCGGTTGCAACCGTTCTGATTCAAAAAGGTACACTCCAGATTGGCGATTCTATTATTGCCGGAACAGCTTACGGAAAAGTACGGGCCATGGTGAATGACCGCGGTGAAAAAGTAAAAAAAGCCGGTCCTTCAACACCTGTTGAAGTATTAGGGCTGTCCGATGTTCCTGCAGCCGGCGATGTACTTGTTGCGGTTGACGAAAAAACAGCCAAAGCTGTTGCGGAAAAGCGTGTTGCTAAAAAACGTACAGAAGAAATGGCTCATTCACAAAAAGTATCTCTTGACGACTTATTTAAGCAAATACAAGAAGGTAATATTAAGGATTTAAATATTGTAATTAAAGCGGATGTTCAGGGTTCAATTGAAGCCATTCGCCAGGCTATGCTGAATTTGAATACCAATAAGGAAGTCCGGGTCAATATCGTGCATGCCGGCGTTGGTGCCATTAATGAATCAGACGTTATGCTATCATCAGCAGCAAATGCACTGATTATTGGTTTTAATGTCCGTCCTGATGCCAATGCACGCAAATTAGCCGATACGGAAAAAATTGATATTAGAACCTATCGCGTTATTTACGAGGCCATTAATGATGTTGAAGCAGCGATGACTGGAATGCTGGCACCTGAATACAAAGAAGTGGCTCAAGGTCGTGTCGAAATCAGGCAAGTGTTTAGTTTCTCAAAAGGTATTGTTGCCGGCTCTTATGTCTTAGAAGGCAAGATAACCAATTCATCCAAAATTCGAATTGTCCGCAATGGCATTGTTGTTCACGAAGGAGAATTGGAATCTTTGCGACGCTTTAAAGATGACGTCAAAGAAGTTGCCGCCGGCTATGAGTGTGGTATCACTATCGACAAATTCCGTGATATTAAAGAAGGCGATATCATTGAAGCTTATACAATGGAAGAAGTAAAAAGAAGTAGCTAAAATATTGAACGGAGGGGTTATCGTGGGACAACTCCGAGTTGAAAAAGTTCAGGAGTTTATTAAACAGGAAGTCAGCAAAATTATTTTAAATGAATTAAAAGACCCGCGGATTGGTTTTGTTACGGTCACTCAAGTCGATGTAACCGGAGATTTGCGCAGTGCCAAAATATTTGTTAGTTTAATGGGCAACGATGATCAGAAAGCCGCTACTTGGACAGCTTTGCAAAATTCCTTAGGTTTTATCCGTAGTGAAGTTGGCAAACGAATCCGTCTGCGCATGACACCAGAGCTGACTTTTCAATTAGATCAATCTTTAGATTACAGTACAAAAATCCAGGAACTGTTAATTAAAATCAAAGAGGAAGAGGCCAGCCAATAACATGGATATTACGCTGGATCATGTCGCAGAACTGCTGTCGAAACATTCACATATCGTCATTACCGCTCATATTCACCCTGACGGCGATAGTTTAGGCTCAATGCTTGGCCTTGCCGGCTATTTATCTTCATTAGGCAAGAAGATTCAATTATTGCTGGATGATGAAATTCCTAGCCTTTATCATTTTTTGCCTGGCATTCATCAGATTGAACAGCCAGACTCGCAAAAATTTAAGGCCGATCTCCTGGTTATTCTTGATGCCAGTGATATAGAACGAATTGGCAAGGTTCGGGATATCGTTGACGCACCCATCTTAAATATTGATCATCATATCTCAAACACAAAGTTTGCCGACTATGTGTTTTTAGACAGTCAGGCAGCAGCTACCGGGGAAATTATTTTCAGGCTGTTGAAATCTCTGCAGGCTGCTGTAACTACGGATATTGCCATCTGTTTATATACGGCTATTGCTACTGATTGTGGCTTTTTCCGTTATGCAAATACTTCATCCACAACCATGCGGTATTGTGCCGAACTCATTGATTATGGAGCTAAGCCCCATCTGATCTCCGAAGAGCTGGAAGCCAGACCGCTGGCCAATATTATCAATCTTTCTAAAATTCTTCAATCCTTGGAATTATTTGCTGAAGGAAAAATTGCAATATTAACAGTTCTTCCCGAAGTACTTGACTCGGATGACAATACAGAAGGTTTTATTAATTATCCACGTATCATTGAAGGTGTCGAAATTGCAGTGATGTTTAAATCGGCCGATCAGCATGCATGGAGAGTCAGTCTAAGATCCAAACATGTTGATGTCAGCCAAATTGCCTTACATTTTGGCGGAGGCGGGCACGCACGGGCCGCCGGCTGTACAGTTAATGGCAGTCTAGCAAACGTTAAAGCTGCTGTTTTAGCAGTAGCGATGAAACACCTGCAAGGATTATCCCATGAGTAACGGATTTATTAATGTTTTAAAACCTCCTGGTATGACCTCGCATGATGTTGTTTCATTCATTCGCAGAATTTATGGACTAAAACGTGTTGGCCATGCGGGTACACTGGATCCGGCTGCAGCTGGTGTATTACCCGTGGCCTTAGGGCAAGCGACTAAACTCATTGAATATACGACCGATGCCGATAAAAGCTATCGCGCTGAGCTCACTTTCGGATTTTCAACGAATACCGGCGATACAACCGGGGAAATTACATGCCGTTCAAATTTTGCAATGCCTGAGGAAACAGAGCTAGCCGCGGCATTGCATTCATTTGTCGGCAAAAATGAACAAGTTCCACCTATGCATTCGGCCATCAAGATTGCAGGGAAAAAGTTATATGAACTTGCCAGAAATGGTATTACGGTAGAAAGAAAACCGCGGATTGTATGGATACACAAGATAGAGTTGATCCGTTCTGATGATCCTACGATTCTCTTTGATGTAACTTGCTCTAAAGGAACCTATATTCGAACTTTATGTATGGATATTGGCGCTAAGCTGAATATTCCAGCCGTCATGTCATTTTTAGTACGCACCCGAGTCGGTTCATTTTCGCTTGCGGACGCTTTTACAATCGAAGAGATTGCCGAACAGCCGAACCTAGCCTTACTGCCAGTCGATACTGCGTTACAGCACCTCCCTAAAGTCGTACTTTCAGAGTCTGAAGCAAGATCGTTTCAGCATGGTCAAGTCATACCTTACACGGGTCTTGCTCAACCTGTACTAAGAATCTATCAGCCTAATTATACATTTATCGGGATTGGTCAATTATCGTCCAATTCACTGATGCCAGTAAAGGTTATGTCATTTGCATAATTGATCGGCTCAACAGCTTATTGTTCAAGAGGAGAAGTTATATGCAAGTTTTTTCAACAGTTGACAAATTATGCGATCAGTATCCCAATATTACCGTAGCATTAGGTACATTTGACGGGGTCCACATCGGACATCAAAAAATTATCGGCAGAGCAGTCGCTTTAGCAAAAGCGATTCAAGGCACAAGCGTAGTCTTTACATTTAGCAATCATCCTTTATCAATTGTTGACCCCCAACGATGCCCCGCTCAACTGATCAGCAATGAATATAAGGCAGAATTAATGCAAGAGCTAGGGGTAGATGTATTACTGAATATCCCTTTTACCTTTGAACTACTAAAATATTCTGCTGCTGAATTTATTCATTTGCTCAAAATGAATTTAACCCCAAAACATATTGTGATCGGCCCTAATTATTCTTTTGGTTATAAGTGTGCGGGGAATCCGGCCTTATTAGCAGAAGCCGGACTTAAAGAAAATTTTGAAGTTGAAGTACATCCGGCAGTTTTGATGGACGGAGATATTGTGAGCAGTACTTTAATTAGAAAATTCATCGCTGAGGGAAATGTTTCTGCAGGTGCACGGTTATTGGGACGAAATTTCAGAATAAAAGGTCAAGTGATAACGGGAGACCAGCGTGGACGAATATTAGGGTTTCCGACAGCAAATCTGGCGCTTCCCGACAAATTTGCTGTTCCGAATAACGGTGTCTATGCAGTAAAAACCTATTATGACCATCATGTATATCCTTCGATTGCAAATATTGGCATTAACCCAACTTTTAATGGAACAAACCGGCATATCGAAGTCCATTTGCTTAATTTTTCTGGAGACTTGTATCATCAATTTATCGAAATTGAATTTCTCGAAAAATTACGGTCTGAAAAGACTTTTCCTGGTGTACATGAACTCATTGAACAAATAAAAACAGATATTCAGGCCGCACAGTCTTATTATTAATTTTCTATAATTTGATATTATTTTCATTTACATCCTTAATGGTTTATGTTAAACTAATAAAGATGTGGAAAATATACACATACTGAACCATAGCGAGGAAATCGATACTCCGACGTTTTCTTGGCTAGTGGGGATATCTTTAAATAAGGAGGTGCTTACTGTGTTAACTGCTGAATCTAAACAACAATTAATCGAAAAATATCGACTTCATGAGGCTGATACCGGATCTCCTGAAGTCCAAATTGCGATTTTGACAGAACGTATTAATTATCTTACTAACCACTTAAAAGAACACAAAAAAGATCATCATTCACGTCGTGGTCTGTTGAAAATGGTTGGTCAACGCAGAGGATTATTAAATTATCTGCGCGATAATGATATTGAAAGATATCGTACCATTATCGCTAAACTCAATCTTCGTAAATAATGAAAGCGGGACTATCCCGCTTTTTTTATTTTGCAAGGTTAAGAGATTATAAAAAAGGAAATAATAAAAAAAATGTCGAAGAGGTATTCTTGGAAAAGAATAGGGGATTTTTTAGAGGAGGACGAAATATGCATCGTTTTGAAATGGAACTAGGCAGCAGACCGCTCATTATTGAGTCGGGCAAACTGGCCAAACAAGCAAATGGAGCTGTTTTAGTTCGATATGGCGATACAGCGGTTCTGGTTACAGCTACCGCATCAGCCGAACCACGTGAAGGAATTGATTTTTTCCCACTCACTGTTGATTACGAAGAAAGGCTTTATTCTGTTGGTAAAATACCTGGAGGTTTTATCAAGCGTGAAGGCAGGCCAAGTGAATCGGCCATCCTTTCTGGCCGCTTGATTGACCGGCCGATTCGTCCATTATTTGCCGAAGGTTTTCGCAATGATGTGCAAGTGGTGGCAACCGTTTTATCCGTAGACCAGAACAATCCACCCGATATTCCGGCTATGATCGGTGCATCGTGCGCTCTGTGCACCTCAGATATTCCGTTTAATGGTCCTATCGGAGGAGTACGTGTTGGCAGGATAGACGGACAACTCATCATAAACCCAACCGTTGACGAACAAGAACAAAGTGAGTTAAATCTTGTTGTAGCCGGCACGAAAGATGCTGTCATCATGGTGGAAGCGGGAGCAAACGAACTGCCTGAAGAAGTGATCCTGGAAGCAATCACTTTTGGCCATGATGTCATTCGCACCATTATTGACTTTCAATTAAAGATTGTTGATGCAATCGGCAAGCCCAAGCGTGATATTAAATTATTTGAAGTTCCTGCTGAAATTGATGGGGCTGTCCGCAGCTATGTCACTGAAAAGTTAAGTACAGCAGTAAGAAATTCCGATAAACTGGAACGAGAAGCGCAAATTACTGCTGTAAAAAATGAGGCAATTGAATATTTCGCTACCGTTTTCCCTGACAATACCAAAAATGTTCAGTATGTTGTCCAAAAAGTTTTAAAAGAAATTGTCCGGAAAATGATTACAGTCGAAAAAATCCGGCCAGATGGGCGTGGATTAGAGGAAGTACGCCCCATTACTTGTGATATTTCCCTGTTAGCTCGCACTCATGGCTCTGGCTTATTTACACGTGGACAAACTCAAGTTCTTACGGTTACTACACTGGGCGCTATCGGCGATGAGCAAATACTGGATGGCTTAGGGGTTGAAGAATCCAAACGTTATATGCATCATTATAACTTCCCATCATATAGTGTTGGTGAAACAAGACCTTCACGCGGGCCTGGACGCCGTGAAATTGGGCATGGAGCATTAGCTGAACGGGCTTTGGTGCCGGTTATCCCTAATGAAACAGAATTCCCTTATACCATTCGCCTCGTATCTGAAGTGCTAGAATCCAATGGCTCTTCATCAATGGGCAGCGTATGCGGCAGCACCTTATCCCTTATGGATGCGGGCGTTCCTATTAAAAGACCTGTTTCGGGCGTGGCTATGGGATTAGTCAAAGATGGCGACCATTATTCCATCTTGACAGATATCCAAGGTATGGAAGATGCTTTGGGTGATATGGATTTCAAAGTTGCAGGTACTACCCAAGGCGTTACAGCAATCCAAATGGATATTAAAATTGCTGGTATTACAAAAGAGATCCTTACTTCTGCTCTTGAACAAGCGAAGAGAGGCCGTAGTCATATTTTGAATATTATGCTGGAGACTATTAATACTCCAAAATCCGAGCTTTCTCCATATGCTCCCAGAATTATTACAATGGAGATTGACCCTGATAAAATTCGCGATGTCATTGGGCCAGGTGGCAAAACAATTAAAAAGATCATCGAGGAAACAGGGGTAACGATTGATATTGAAGATGACGGTAAAGTCTTTATTGCAGCAGTCGATGTTGAAGCCGGACAGAAAGCTGTCAAAATCATCGAAAGCCTGGTCCGTGAGGTCGAGGTAGGAGGGACTTACCTGGGTAAGGTCACCCGCATTATGAATTTTGGTGCTTTCGTTGAAATATTACCAGGCAAGGAAGGTCTTGTTCACATTTCACAATTAGCTCGCGAACGTGTTGCCAAAGTGGAAGATGTTGTGAAAATCGGTGATGAGATATTAGTGAAAGTGACTGAGATTGATCGTCAAGGCCGAGTGAACTTGTCCCGTAAAGAACTTTTAAAACAAGAAAATGATGATGCCAGTAATAAACCCACATAAACCGAAAGGTTTATGTTTTTTTTTCATTTGCTCATGAAATGGTCACTATTTTAATAAACTGTAGAAGCAAGCAAATTGTTTCTACAGGAGTGATGTCCTTTGAAATGGATGATCGTTACCCGGATAAGGCAGTGGTATGTCTTTTTTGCTGCCGGCGTTTTTCTGACTATTGCGATGTTGGCCGGCATGCTGCAACCATTAATTACGAACAATACGACAAATCAAATAAAACTTCAGCCTATCTTCCACGGAAACATTACTGAGCCAAAGGTCGCATTTGCCTGTAATGTATTTTGGGGTGAAGAATTCTTACCTGATATGCTCAAAACATTTGAAGATCAGAATATTCATATTACCTTTTTTATTGGCGGTAGCTGGGCGAAAAAATATCCTGAATTATTAACCGATATGGCCAATCGGGGCCACGAACTTGGCAACCATACCTATAGCCATCCACACCCGAATACGCTAAGTAAGGAAAAAAACAAAGAACAAATTCTCAAAACCGAGGAACTCGTTAAAGAACATACTGGTTACAAAACCGTACTTTATGCCCCTCCCTATGGTGAATATAATGATACTGTCTTGAAAGCCGCAGATGAACTTGGTTATACAACGATCATGTGGAGTATTGATACAATTGATTGGAAGCGCCCACCTGCCGATATATTGAAAAATCGTGTCATGAAAAAGCTACATAATGGTGCCATTATTCTGATGCATCCAACTGAACCAACAGCGAAAGCATTGCCGCAGTTAATTAGTGAAATCAAGCAGGCAGGTTATACGATCACCACTGTTTCTGATATACTGAAATAGTCAAACAGGCAGATAATTGCCTGTTTTTTTCATTGCCAAACCCTCCTCGTTGTGTTATTATGTCAACATGCTTCTTTTTAGAACGCGGGAGACCATTACCCGTAATCCTAATATTTTAAGCATTTACCAATCTACACGAGGAGGTATTCAGTGAATAAATTTAAATTTATAACATTTTTTATGTTGACTTTACTGCTATTTACTATTTTTTTGCCTATTCAAACAACCTACGCCGCTGCTCCTATAGACAGTGTCATAAATACTTTAACAAGCAACACCTTATCAGCAACTGACAGCGGAGGTAGTAGTGGCAGTAATATTTTCGAAAAGCTTTTTGGATTCCTTTTTGACAAAATTTTAGGACCTCTTTTTGGTTCGAAGTCGACAAGTGGATCTAACGACGAATCACCTGTAAAAGTAACACCATTACCAACAAATCCAAATTCGAATACCGGAACGTTACGCGGTAAAGTCATTGTTGTCGATCCTGGCCATGGCGGCAGCAATCCTGGTGCCGTAGCCAATAACAGCCGCGAAGCAGACAACAATCTTGCCGTAAGTTTAAAACTGCGTGATCAGTTGGTACAAGCGGGCGCCAAAGTCATCATGACTCGTGAAACCGATCGCACGGTAGCAAAAGAAGGAAGTTCTTTAGGACAAGAATTACAAGCCAGGGTAGATTTAGCCGAGTCTAATCAGGCCGATCTGTTTGTCAGTATTCACTCCAACTCGAATCCACAATCTTCTATCGCTGGTGCAATGACCTTTTACCCAAATGGGAAATCACCAAAACTTGCGACGAATGTTCAAAATGCTTTAATCAACGCAACCGGAGCCGTAGATAAGGGCACCTCTCCGGAAACCTTCTATGTCTTGCGAAATACTTCTATGCCAAGTATTCTAGTAGAAATGGGCTTTGTAACCAATGCTCAAGAGGCCGCGAAATTAAACAATGACTCTTATCGCACCAATATTTCAAAAGGGATTTTTAACGGGATTGTGAATTATTTTAGTAATTCTTAAGCGTAAAAAGCAGAGACCTTGTCTCTGCTTTTTACCATTTATCCCGGTACGAAAAGCTCTTAAGCAGTAGGATAACAGCGTATAGATCGTAAATCATCCGACATGTTTGGAGCTTCGTGAAATATAATTTTATTAGAAGGATTTTATTCTACTAACCAGAAGTTAATTAAATACAAAACTTAAGGAGTAACCGAATGTATCAAAAGTCTATTTTACCGAACGGAATCAGAGTCCTATCAGAATGCCTTCCTTATGTAAAATCGGTAACAGTGGGTGTCTGGCTTGGCAGTGGTTCGCGCTCAGAAGAGTCTTATAATCATGGAATCTCACATTTTATTGAACATTTGATGTTTAAAGGAACGGAGAAACGTTCTGCTAAGGATATTGCTGAAATTGTGGATGCTGTAGGGGGACAGTTAAATGCCTTTACAGCAAAAGAACATACCTGTTTTTATATGAAGGTATTGGATACACACTTGGAGTTGGCTATTGATGTCATTAGTGATATGTTATTAAACTCAAAGTTCTCCGACCAAGATATTGAAAGAGAGCGAGAGGTCATCCTTGAGGAATTATCCATGTACGAGGATACTCCTGATGAATTAATTCATGATTTGCATATGGAGGAAGTCTGGCCAGGCCACCAGTTAGGCCAAAGTATTATCGGCACGGCAGATTCAATACAAAAGATTGACCGGTCAGCTATTTTAGATTATTACAACCGTTTCTATACTCCTGATAATCTCGTTATTGCCGCAGCCGGTAACGTTAAGCACGACCATTTAGTGAGCCTGGCCGAACAATATTTCGGGAAGCTTTCCGGTTCAAAGTATAAAATAAAAGTAAACAGCCCGGTCTTTACCCTTAGCAATAAAATTCATCAAAAAGCGACCGAGCAAGTTCATCTATGCTTAGGCACCGATGGCATTAACCAGGAATCGCCGGATATCTATGCTTTTCATATCGTTAATAATTTGTTAGGTGGTGGAATCAGTTCACGGTTATTTCAATCGATACGGGAAGAAAAGGGATTAGCTTATTCCGTTTATTCCTATCAAACAAACTATAGCGATGGCGGCTTATTAACCATTTATGCCGGAACTCGTCCATCCAATGTTGAGCAAGTCCTTCATCTTATTCTGAATACGATTACGGATTTAAAAACAAACGGGTTGACCGAAGCGGAACTTACTCGTGTGAAAGAGCAGTTAAAAGGAAGTTTGCTATTAGGTTTAGAAAGTTCCAGCAGTCGTATGTCGAGAATCGGAAAAATGGAGATTGCACTAGGAAAATATGTTCCGCTAGACGAAGTCGTTGCTAAAATTGATCAAACGACTCGTACAGATGTTGCAACTGTTATTGATAACATCTTTAACGAGAATCATCGTTGTCTGACCACACTAGGGCCAGTTGACAAAATTGTAACGCCCATTAACTTTTAAACTGAGGAGATTGTATGACTACCAGAGGTTTCGAAATTGTTTCTGAATATGCCGCTAAGCAAATTGAATTGCCAGTCCGTAAAACAGCGCAGAGTGCCGGCTATGATTTAGCCGCTGCTGAAGATATGGTAATTTTACCGCAGCAGGTAACACTGATTCCTACAGGGCTAAAAGCCTATATGAAACAAGACGAGTATCTAGGCTTGCATATTCGATCCGGTTTTGCCATTAAAAATAGGATCACTTTGATTAACAGCCAAGGCATCATTGATGCGGATTATTACAATAATCCTGATAATGAAGGACATATTATGATTGCAGTATACAATTATCAAGGTAGTCCTGTACCTGTACCAAAAGGTACGCGTATTGCTCAAGGTATATTTTATCAATATCTGCTGGCCGATCATGATGATCGCAACATTTTGCAAACTAGACTGGGCGGCTTTGGCAGTACCGGTAGCAGCTAAAACAGGTAAAGACTTTACCTGTTTTTATTTTTTGGACATATTTTATTTTTTTTGTCATAAGCATTTACAAAGAACCTGTGGAGGGATAGGATGAACAGTTTAGCAACTCTACTTTTACTGTGTATTGGTATCGCCTCCTCAATCGGATTGCGGGTTTATCGCTATCGTCAAATCATAGACCATGAAACGAAATCCTCGCCACTTTCATTGGCGATTCAAGAAATTGTCGCCGTTTCCGGCGGGGTTTATTTATCCCTAGTTATGCTAACCTCTTTTTTAAAGTTGGATATTCCTGAAAGAATATCCCTAAGCACAATAGCTATTGATCCTTTAGCCTTAACAGCCATTTGTCTAGCTATGATCCAACCGTTATTTTTCAAATTTATAAAGTAGGTGGTGAATTTTATGCGTTTGAGTGAGTTATCAGGAAAAGAGGTTATTAATATTGGCGACGGAGGGAGGTTAGGGATTATCGACGAGTGCGAACTGGCTTTTGAAATAAGATCCGGAAAAATTCATTCATTGATTTTACCGAATAAGAACGGTTTTTTAAAAATCTTTAATGATCATAAAACATCTTCAATTCCGTGGGGGGCAATTAAGCGAGTAGGGGATGAAGTTATTATTGTTGATCTAAATAACGCCTATGATCGAATGTATTCCAACTTTAGACGTGAACGGCAAGAAAACACATATTAATGATGATTCAAGGACAAACTAGCATTAATTACAAATAAGCATTTAATGTTAGGAGGAATCAGGAATGGCCAACCAATCACAGTCTAATACCGGCTCAGAAGTGCTAACCAGTTATAGCAGTGCTCAAACTAGCGAACAAAATCTTTCACAATCTTCGCAAGCAGGAAATAGCTCAACAAAAGCAAATAGTCAAAATACTATGCAACAAAAGCAAAAAACCGTCATTGGTGTTTTTTCTTCCCAGTCAGATGCGGAAAACGCTGTTCATAATCTTCGTTCACAAGGATTTACCAAAGAAGAAATTAACATTGTCTCCAAAAATCAAAGAAAAAACGGGGACAATATTAGCTATGATGATGATATTACCGATGGCGCTTTAACAGGCAGCACTATCGGCGGAATTGGCGGCTTGCTCATTGGCGCAGGAGCCATGGTTGTGCCAGGCATCGGTCCTCTGCTGGCAGCAGGTCCCATTAGCGCAGCGATTGGCGGTGCTTTAGCCGGTGGTTTAGCTGGCGGATTAATTGATTGGGGAATTCCGTCCGAAGCCAGCCATCGATATGCCAAGCAAGTCGAGCAGGATAGAATTTTAGCCATTATTCGCACAGAAGACGGCAAGGTCAATACGGCTGCTCAGATATTAAGACAGTATGGCGCGCAAGATGTAGAAAGTCATGACACCAAATAGCCGGGGTTTATCCCCGGTTTTTTATTTAGCTAGCATTTTATGTTTTCTGGCAAAATTTTATTTGTGGTAACGTCTTATGAGTCGCAGCAAAACTCAGGTTAAAAAAACAAACTATCCTTGTCAATTAAAAAACGTTGACACTAGTGGAACCAATATTATAAAATGTACATAAATTAAATAGAATCCTGCACAGCATAGAGTAGAGGTGCGGGCAACAATAGTACTTTCAGGGAGAGTGGTTCCAATGATCTGAAAGAAAAGGGTTGGCCGCCGAAGTATCAAGAACTGCCAAGTTATTGATACTGGTCTTACATCGAATAGGTGTTAGACTGTCACCAAGCAATCTTGGTGGAGTGCTATCTCATCTGGGTGACGAAAGCTTTTTGCTTTCTGATCCTTTTAGCTGCCCAAATATGGTAGCCGGTGAGATAAATCTCACCGGCTGTTTTTATAGTTCGATTCTATCAGCCTTTTCATTTGAACGGTATATTTTTGGGGGTGAACATCGATGATACGAGTGATGGTTTGTGGAGCCTATGGCAAGATGGGGCTTGAGGTATTAAAAGCAGTACATAGGGATGAGCAGCTCAGTATAGTAGGGGCTGTCGATGTCAAATCAGACTTTGCAGATGTAGGAGAATTAATCGGTATTGGCAAAAACGGTGTGCCTGTTGGCAGGGACTTGAATACTGTTATCGCTGAAACCAAGCCACAGGTTATGGTTGATTTTACTAGTCCTGATGCAGTTATGAACAATATTCGTACTGCTATTAAAAATGGTGTCTGTCCGGTAGTAGGAACAACGGGTTTATCTGACGATAACCTGACAGAAATTCGTGAACTCTGCCAGGCTTATAAAGTAAATGCTTTAATATCCCCAAACTTCTCAATAGGAGCTATTTTGATGATGAAGTTATCTCAAGAGGTGGCAAAGTACATGCCGCATGTGGAGATTATTGAACTTCATCATGACCAAAAACTGGATGCACCGTCTGGTACTGCAATACGCACGGCAGAATTAATTACCCAAACTCGGGGGCATCTAAAACAAGGCCATCCGTCCGAATTTGAAAAATATGAAGGGGCTCGTGGCGGTGAGTTCTCCGGTATTCGCATGCATAGTGTCCGCCTGCCTGGCTATGTGGCTCATCAAGAAGTCATTTTTGGCGGTCTTGGGCAAACATTAACCATCAGGCACGATTCAATATCACGTGAATCTTTTATGCCAGGAGTTGTTTTAGCCTGTAAAAAAGTCTTAACTCTGGATGGGTTGGTCTGCGGACTTGAACATATACTAGACTAATTGTAACGGATAAGGAGCGAGAATCATGAAAAAATATAATGTTGCTATTTTAGGGGCTACAGGTGCAGTTGGCCAAGAATTTTTAGCACTTATTGCTGAACGCAATTTCCCGTTTAATGAATTGAAACTCCTGGCATCAAAGCGTTCTGCCGGAAAAGTAATCGATTTTATGGGAAAACAGTATATTGTCGAAGAAGCGACTGATGACTCTTTTAAAAATATTGATATTGCATTATTTGCCGGCGGGGCAGCGAGTAAAACCTTTGCACCGGCAGCAGTGAAACACGGTGCTGTGGTCATTGATAATTCTAGTGCATTCCGAATGGACCCTAATGTACCGCTCATCGTACCTGAAGTAAATCCAGAAGCAATTCGCTCACATCAAGGCATTATCGCCAATCCTAATTGTTCAACGATTATTATGACTATGGCCCTGAAGCCGATTTATGATCTTGCTAAAATTAAAAGAATTGTTGTCTCAACCTATCAGGCGGTGTCTGGTGCCGGTAAAGAAGCCATCGATGAGCTGGATCATCAAGTTAAAGCCATTGTAGAGAATCGTCCAACTGAAGCCAATATACTGCCAAGTGCCAGCCTACCCAAGCATTATCAAATTGCCTTTAACTTATTACCTCAGATAGATGTATTCGTAGATGACGGATATACGAAAGAAGAAATGAAAATGGTCCATGAAACTCATAAAATTTTAAATGACTACAATATCGGAATTACAGCTACCACGGTAAGAGTCCCCGTATATCGCAGCCATGCTGAATCCATTAATATTGAACTCGAAGATGGTGTATCGGTCGATGCTGCCCGTAAAGCTCTCGAAAGCTTCCCCGGTGTCATTGTCCAAGACAATCCTGAACAAATGGTTTACCCGATGCCGCTCTTCACATCAAATAAAGATGAGGTTTTTGTGGGACGCATACGCCCGGATCATACAGTCGCACACGGTCTTAATCTTTGGGTTGTTGGCGATCAAATTAGAAAAGGTGCTGCCCTGAACGCACTTCAGATTGCCGAATATATGATTAACCATAATTTACTTTGAGGTGTGAATCATGCGCATAATTGTTCAGAAGTTTGGCGGTACATCAGTATCATCACCTGAAGCCAGACAACTGGTTGTTGGAAAAATCATCAAAGCAAAACAACAGGGCTTCGCGCCTGTTGTTGTCGTATCTGCCATGGGGCGTAAAGGAGATCACTATGCTACCGATACGCTAATCGAGCTTGCTCGTTCCACAAATAAAAATATCGCCGCAAGAGAGCTTGATCAAATCATGTGTTGCGGCGAAATGATTTCAGCTGTCGTGATGGCTGCCACCCTACAATCCAAAGGCCTCGAGGCAACTATGCTGACCGGCGGGCAAGCTGGGGTCATAACCGATATGAACTATAATAATGCCCGTATTCTTAAAGTTGATCCATCGCAGATCTTGCGTCTAGTCAAGCAGGGAAAAATTCCGATCGTCTGCGGTTTCCAAGGTATGAGCCCGGAGGGAGAATTAACCACCCTGGGACGCGGGGGCAGTGATACCACGGCTTCTGCTCTTGGCGGAGCGTTAAACGCTGAGCTCATTGAAATTTATACCGATGTTGACGGCATTATGACTGCCGATCCACGCATTGTCAGCAATGCAAAAATTCTAGACTGTATCAGCTATGGCGAAGTATGCCAATTGGCTCATCAAGGTGCCAAGGTCATACATCCCCGAGCAGTTGAAATTGCCATGCAAAAAGGGATTCCTTTGATGGTTAAATCAACCTTTACAGATGCTGAAGGAACATTGATTACGAATATTAACAATGGTGATACCGGCGGAACGGCAGTGACTGACCGCATTGCTACAGGTGTTACCTATCTGGCTAATATTGCTCAAATTAAAGTTGATATTCTCGATACCAATGATGCAAGTTTTAAAGTATTTAAGACAATGGCTGAATCTGGAATCAGCGTTGATTTAATCAATGTACATCCCGGAAAAATTATGTTCACTGTCAACGAGGATGTTGCTGAGCAAGCTGTAATAAAGTTAGAAAAACTTGGCCATAAGGTGGAAATGGTCAAAGACTGTGCCAAAGTTTCCGTTGTTGGCGGCGGCATGCGCGAGGTACCTGGGGTTATGGCCAGTTTTGTCGAAGCCCTTACAATGAATAACATTCAAATTTTACAAACGGTAGACTCCCATACATCGATATCCGTTTTAGTCAGAAAAACTGATATGCAGAAGTCTGTAACTGCTTTACATGAAAAATTCAGTTTGTTCAACTAAATTTATAAAGCTTGATGATATGGAGGAGAATTTATGTTAAAGTTTGGTCGAATTCTGACTGCTATGGTGACCCCGTTTCATGAGGACTATAGTGTTAATTACAAAGCTGCGGCTGAACTAGCTAAATATTTAGTTGCTAATGGATCAGATGGGTTGGTAGTCGCTGGTAGTACTGGCGAGTCCGCCACCCTAAACAAAGACGAAAAGTTAAAACTTTATGAGGCTGTTCTGAACGCTGTTGGCGATAAAGCCTGTGTCATTGCTGGAACAGGTTCTAATGATACCAGGGCTTCCATTGAGTTAACTGTCGAGGCCGAAAAAATCGGCGTGCATGGAGCCATGTTAGTGGGGCCTTATTATAACAAGCCACCACAAGAAGGCTATTACCAACATTTTAAAGCCATAGCGGAATCGACAAAGCTATCCTTAATTGTCTACAATGTTCCAGGTCGTACCGGGTCAAACATCCTGCCAAGTACCATCATTCGCTTAGCAGAAATCCCCAATATCGTGGCCGTAAAAGAAGCCAGTGGTAACCTGGATCAAATTTCTGAAATTATTCGTAGTACTCCGTCAAACTTTTTAGTGTATAGCGGAGACGACAGTTTAACATTACCCGTTCTAACCATTGGTGGTACTGGTATCATCAGTGTTGCCGCACACATTGTAGGCCTACAAATGCAGGAAATGATTGCCGCTTATTTTAGCGGAAATATGATAAAAGCACAAGCCCTTCATCATCAACTGCTGCCATTTATTAAAACCATGTTCATTACGACAAACCCTATTCCCATCAAGACAGCAGTCAACATAATTGGGCAAAATGCAGGTCCGCTTCGACTTCCGTTAGTTTCTGCCACTGAAGCAGAACTGGCAAGCATTAAACAGGCATTGAGCGATCTAAAAGCTATATAAATCCAATACAGCTTACCAGATGGTAAGCTGTATTTATTATCCAGCAGTTGTATATAATAGAGTAGACATAGTTACTACTTGTTGTAATATGGTGAATAGGCTATAATATTTACAAAGAGTGGGTAAACGGCCGGTTATTATAATCTTTTAATGGACGCTGCTTGGTAGGTTATTTTTTTTTGTAATGGAGGTGTAATTTTTTTTGGCTAAAATACCGCAGAAAATCCAAATAATTCCCTTGGGTGGTTTAGGGGAAATTGGCAAAAATATGACGGTTGTCCGATATGGTGACGAAATTATTGTGATCGATTGCGGTTTAATGTTTCCGGAAGATGATATGTTAGGAATTGATTTAGTGATCCCCGATATCGGCTATTTGTTGGAAAATAAAGATCTTGTCAAGGCAATTGTTCTTACACATGGTCATGAAGATCATATTGGTGCCTTACCCTATGTGTTAAAACAAATTCATATCCCTGTGGTTTATGGGACTCAATTGACGTTAGGTATTTTAGAAGGACGTCTCAAAGAAAACAACGTCGCTTCAACCAATCTTGTGCCCATTCGTCCGGGAGATAACATGCAAATTGGATCGTTCAACCTGGGTTTTGTTCATGTCAGTCACAGTATTGCTGATTCTGTTGGCTTATATATTAAGACACCGGTAGGCACAATTGTCCATACCGGCGACTTTAAACTAGACCAAACACCGGTGGACAGCAGAGTGACCGACTTCCACAAATTTGCTGAATTAGGCGATCAAGGGGTTCTCGTCTTACTTGCGGATAGTACGAATGCCGAACGCCCCGGATATACCTTAAGTGAGAAATCGGTCGGACTGACGTTTGATGAAACATTTCGCAATGCTCGCGAACGCATTATTATTGCGACTTTCTCTTCTAATATTCATCGCATTCAACAAGTAGTGGATATGGCCTGTAAATATAAGCGGAAAGTAGCCGTTCTAGGACGCAGCATGGTCAATGTCGTCAACATTGCCTTAGATTTAGGTTATTTAACTATTCCTGAAGGTGTTCTGATCGATATCGATCAGATTAATCAATACCCGTCCAATGCAATTGTCATTATTACTACCGGCAGCCAGGGTGAGCCCATGTCCGCACTGACAAAAATGGCCATGTCTGATCATCGTAAGGTAGAAATTATTCCCGGTGATACCGTCGTTATTTCTGCTACCCCGATTCCGGGCAATGAAAAACTGGTATCCCGTACAATCGATTATTTGCTCCGACAAGGTGCTGAAGTCGTCTATGAAAAAGCTTCTGGGGTTCATGTTTCTGGCCATGCCAGTCAAGAAGAACTCAAGCTGATGCATAATATCATCCGACCAAAGTTTTTTATCCCTGTACACGGTGAATATCGCCATTTAAAAAAGCATGCTAAATTAGCCCAAGAACTTGGGTTACTTAAAGAAAACATATTTATCGCTGAAAACGGACAAGTTCTGGAGTTCACCTCCGACAAAGGCGTAATTGCCGGCAAAGTCACGGCAGGAAATGTCCTTGTTGATGGATTGGGAGTCGGTGATGTCGGTAATATCGTATTGAGAGACCGCCGCCAATTGTCACAAGACGGTATATTGATCGTGGTAGTGACAATGGATAAGCAGCGGGGTTGCGTAATCGCTGGACCGGATATTGTTTCACGAGGATTTGTCTATGTACGTGAATCCGAAGAATTAATGGAAGAAGCAAAAGAAAGAGTAAAAATTGCCTTGGAAAAGTGTGAACTGAATAGCATTACTGAGTGGGCGGCTATAAAATCCAATGTTCGTGATACCTTGAGCAAATATCTTTATGAGCGCACACGCCGGCGCCCTATGATTCTGCCAATTATTATGGAAGTCTAAAATCGAGCTTTATGCTCTTTTTTTTTTGCGTTTAAAATAAGCAACATCGTCAATACTATCATTATATACATCATGTTGGAGGGACACTACATGTTACATAATGATAATCCTGTTGTTGCGCCGCCAGGGGTTAATCCTGAAAATCCTCAGGCACCAGCAGAACAACCTGCTGATACACCTAAGAGATCCAGACAAGCCAAAAAAGCATCTGCGACTGTTGAAAATATTCAGGAATTGGGAACAACTGAAATACCAACTGCAAAGACGAATATTCATGTCATGACCATCATTGGCCAGATTGAAGGCCATATGGTTTTACCACCGCAGAATAAAACAACGAAATACGAACACATCATGCCACAATTGGTTGCTATAGAACAAAATCCCGAGATAGAAGGAGTTATGTTACTGCTCAACACGGTCGGTGGCGATGTAGAAGCCGGCCTTGCCATAGCAGAAATGATTTCCAGCCTATCCAAGCCATCAGTCTCTATTGTTCTCGGTGGAGGACACAGTATTGGTGCTCCCATTGCAGTTTCAGCAACCCATTCATTTATCGTTGAAAGTGCGACCATGACAATTCATCCAATTCGCCTAACCGGCCTGGTGATTGGAGCTCAAAGTTCATTTGATTATCTTGAGAAAATGCAAGAAAGAGTTAATAAATTTGTTGTCTCTCATTCTCGTATCACTGAAAAGAAATGGAAAGAGTTATTGTATAAAACAGGTGAGCTATCGCGTGATATAGGTACTTCCGTAGGCGGAAAGGATGCTGTTCATTATGGATTAATTGATGAAATCGGCGGCGTTTCACAAGCTATGGAAAAACTCCAGCAGCTTGTGGCAGCTAAGAAAGAAGTGAAGGGACTGAAGCAATAAAATGCTATGGACAATTATGCCGATGGATGCTGTTTTTCCCGCTGAACCCTTTGAGCCGGTTTATGAGGAAATTGAATATTTAGGAGCAAAAATGATCGTTGAAAAAACCGCTCCTGATCATCGCCAAATTGTAAGGATTATTTCCAGCAATCCGCAAGACTATTTGCGAAGTGAGCTGCAGCCAGGACAATTAATAAAGAATAGTCGAATATAATAAAAACCTTTTAAGCACTCCTTTATCCCAGGGAGTGCTTTTCTAATACAGTCGAAGTTCCCATGAATAAATAAAGGATTTTGTGTCGGTATGTAGAAAAGATTTTTAGAGGTGGTATGACTTGCCGAAATTCTTATCGGAATTAACCCCCGAATTAAAATATGAATTACTTGGTATCATTCTAACAACGGCTGGCATACTTGCATTAGTTAGTCTGCTGGGCTTAAACGCAGGTCCGGCCGGATTGTTCGCGGTAAAAATTCAAAAATATTTATTCGGAGTAGGGGCATTGTTTGTTCCTTGCATGATTATTGCAATCGGGCTGCGTTATATAGCTACGCGTTCCAAGATAAACTATTCCCTGAAATTCTGGGGAATTATTGTACTCTATTGTTTATTGTTAGCGGTTTTTCATCATTTCACTATACCTGCAGGTCAGGAAATTTTACCGGAAAGTTTACAAACAGGTGGTGGATTTACGGGAGGATTTCTGCTTTTTTCTTTACGAAAGTTGTTTGGTATCGATGGTTCGATCATCATCTTGTTCGCATTGTCGATTTGTGCATTTATTATGACGACAACTTGGTCACTCGCTGTTGGGTTTGTTAAAGCCAAGCACCGTGCTGTGGAAAGTTTACAAAATGCACGGGAATCAATGGCATGCACCTATGAAAGAATCTTTGAAGAAGACGATGAAACAGACGAACCTCCGCTAACAGCACATAACAGCTTTTATAATCAAGACCGTGATCGACCTAAAAACAACATTTCCTCTGAGCATCGCATTGACGATCATCAAAATGATGAGCCTGTGAAAGAATTACCGGCTAACCAGGAGCCTTTACCGTCAAGCACTCTTAATGATCAGTCAACTCCGCCCCTGTATCGTCTACCTCCGATTACTTTATTGGGTAAAGCAATAAAGGTAAAACAGGCAAAGATTTCTAAAGAAATTGCAGATAATGCTCGATTATTAGAGCAGACATTAGAAAATTTTAATGTCAGTGCAAAGATTATCAATACTTGTAATGGACCTTCTGTAACCCGCTATGAACTGGAGCCGGCTCCAGGAGTAAAAGTGAGTAAAATTGTTAATCTTTCTGATGATATTGCATTAAGCCTCGCTGCAACAGGTGTTAGAATTGAAGCACCTATTCCAGGAAAGGCGGCTATTGGGATCGAAGTTCCCAACAAGGAAGTTTCAGGCGTTCAGTTAAGGGAAGTACTGGAGAGCAGTCAATTCCAGGAAGCGTCTTCCAAATTAACGGTAGCACTTGGAAAAGATATTGCCGGAAACGCTATCATCGCAGACCTTGCTAAAATGCCGCATATGCTTGTAGCCGGTGCTACCGGCTCTGGAAAAAGCGTTTGTATAAACACATTGATTACCAGCATTCTGTTTAAAGCCACACCGGATGAAGTAAAATTTGTTCTGATTGACCCCAAAATGGTAGAACTATCCAATTACAACGGTATTCCTCATTTAATGGCCCCAGTTGTGACAGATGCAAAAAAGGCTGCTTCTGCATTAAACTGGGCTGTGCAGGAAATGGAACGACGTTATAATATTTTTGCTACAGCAGGCGTCCGTGACATTGGCAGATACAATCAAACGATTGACACAAATAAACTGCCCTTTGTTGTTGTTATTATTGATGAGCTTGCAGACCTAATGATGGTTGCTCCAGTCGATGTTGAGGATGCTATTTGCCGACTTGCCCAGAAGGCCCGAGCTGCCGGTATTCATTTAGTCTTGGCAACACAAAGGCCATCAGTAGATGTCATTACCGGTATCATCAAAGCCAATGTTCCGTCCAGGATTTCATTCGCAGTCTCTTCTCAAATTGATTCCCGCACCATTTTAGACATGTCTGGTGCAGAGAAACTCTTAGGAAAAGGCGATATGCTATACTATCCGGTCGGTGCACCAAAACCACTCCGGGTACAAGGAGCTTTTATTTCAGACCATGAGGTCGAAGAGTTGATTGCATTTATCAAAAATCAAACCCGTCCTGATGAATCAAGTCATAGTGAAGTTGTCTTTGAGGATATTAGTGAAGATGGTCATAATTCTCAGGATCAACCTAAATATGAAGATGAGCTATTAGAAACAGCCGTTCAAATGGTACTAGAAACAGGCCAGGCATCGGTTTCCATGCTGCAGCGGAAATTTCGCATCGGCTATACCCGTGCGGCAAGGCTCATTGATACTATGGAAGAAATGCGAATCGTTGGACCTAATATCGGCAGTAAAGCCCGCGAAATCTTAATGAATTCCGAACAGGTTAATAATATTTATTTCAAAAAATAACTTATAGTGATGAATATATAGTGGGTACACTAGATCTAGCATATTGAACATAGTCCTTAAACCATTGCGATTATGATAATTAATGAAAAATTGCAGGTATAACAAACATAGCACTAAATCATCAATTCAATAATATGAGGAGGGAAACGTCGTGCAAACAGTGGGAGAAATTTTACGAAGCGAACGTGAAAAAAAGGGCATATCCATTAAAGATGTTGAGGCAGCAACAAGCATTCGGGCTTTGTATATAAACGCAATTGAGGAAAGCGATTATAAAATTGTCCCTGGAGAAGTCTATCTAAAAGGATTTATACGAAATTATGCTAATTTTTTAGGATTAAATGGTCCTGGTATGGTTGATTTATACCGTCAGCAGCAAACAGCCAGCCAATCCAATGTTATACCGGAAGCGGCCGCCAGTACGACAGCCTCAGTGCCATCCTCAAAGCCTGATACAACGGGTGAAGGGACAGGCTCAGCAAAATGGATTATTGGTGGAATTGCCATTGCAGCGATTGCCGGGGTTTTGTGGTGGGTAAATGCACGTCCTGCAAATCCAGCAGTGCCCGCTCCACAGCCATCCGCGCAAGTTCAACCCGCTACACCGGCGCCGGTTATTCCTGCCAAACCAGTACCTAATCCAGTTCCACAAGCACAACCGATTCAAATTATTGCTAAATTCAGTGGCGAATGCTGGACCCAGGTCATAGCCGACGGAAAAGAAATTTTTGAAGGTATTCCCCGCAGCGGTGACAGTCTAACATGGAATGCCAATAATAATATGACAATCAAGTTTGGTAACGCCGGTAGTGTTGAAGCAAATTATAATGGACAACCGCTCGGAAAACTTGGAGGGGTTGGCGAAGTTGTAGTAAAAACATTTACAGCTAATCCGCAGAAACAGTAATGCTAGGAGAGACTTTATGAATAAATTCCTGCCAATCAGCAAAGCAGATATGCTTGAACGTGGCTGGCAACAACTTGATTTTTTATTTATTAGTGGCGATGCTTATGTTGACCATCCGAGCTTTGGTCCCGCTATTATCTGCCGTATTTTAGAAAAACTTGGCTATAAAGTTGGAATGATTGCACAGCCAGATTGGCGCTCAACCAGTGATTTTAAGAGGTTAGGCAAACCACGGCTAGGTGTTTTGGTATCAGCAGGAAACCTGGATTCTATGCTCAATAAATTTACTGCAGCAAAAAAGTTTCGCAGTAACGATGACTATTCTCCGGGAGGCAAAGCTGGCTGCAGACCGGATAGAGCTACGATTGTGTATTGCAATAGGATCCGGGAATTGTGGAAAAACATTCCAATTATTATTGGCGGCATTGAAGCAAGTTTGCGGCGATTTGCTCATTATGACTACTGGTCTGATCATGTTCGACGCTCTATCTTAATTGATAGCAGAGCTGATCTATTGATCTATGGAATGGGCGAAAAACAAATTAAAGAGATTGCAGCACAACTTGAGCATGGCATCCAGGTAGCTGATATTCAACATGTTCAAGGCACCTGTTGTCGTGCAACTACTTTAGACAGCATTTGGGATTATATTGAAATACCTGATTATGAAACAGTCAGTACTGATAAAAAGAAGTTTGCCGAAGCTTTTAAAATTCAATATCAGGAACAAGATCCCATCAGAGGGAAAATAATTGTTCAAAACCATGGTGAATACTATCTGATTCAAAACCCCCCAGCAATGCCCTTAACAACAAGTGAAATGGATGAGATTTACGATTTGCCTTATCAGCGCACCTATCATCCAATTTATGAAGAAGCCGGTGGAGTTCCGGCAATCCAAGAGGTTAAATTTAGTTTAGTCAGTCACCGGGGCTGTTTTGGCGGGTGTTCTTTCTGCGCAATTGTTTCCCATCAAGGAAGAATCATTCAGTCTCGCAGTCAGGAATCCATTCTAAACGAGGCACAGATTTTAATCAAACTTCCTGATTTCAAAGGTTATATTCATGATGTGGGGGGGCCTACTGCCAATTTCAGAATGCCAGCCTGTAAAAACCAAGCAGATCGAGGTACTTGCAAAGGACGTCATTGCTTAACGCCTGAACCATGCAAAAACCTAGACACCAATCACAGTGATTATCTTTCATTGCTTCGTGCATTGCGGAAATTGCCGGGTGTAAAAAAGGTTTTTATTCGCTCTGGTCTCCGCTACGACTACCTAATGACGGCTAAGGATGAAGAATTTCTAAATGAGCTATGCGAGCATCATATCAGCGGCCAGCTTAAAATTGCTCCTGAACACATCTCTCAGAAAGTTTTGCGGTTAATGGGTAAAGCTGGAAAAGATGTCTATATGAAATTTGCCAATGCCTACCAGCGTATTAATAAACGACTTGGCAAAGAGCAATATTTAGTACCTTATTTTATGTCCAGCCACCCAGGTGCCGGACTGAAGGAAGCGATCGAATTGGCAGAATTCATTCGCGATCTTAATTATCGGCCGGAACAGGTTCAGGATTTCATTCCTACACCTGGCAGCTTATCAACCTGTATGTATTATACGGGTGTAAATCCTTTAACGAATGAAAAAATCTATGTCGCGAAAGATCCTCATGAGAAAAAGCTTCAACGCGCATTACTTCAATATCGCAATCCGCAGAATTACAATCTGGTGTACGAGGCTCTGACAAAAGCAAACCGGCAAGATTTAATTGGCTATGGGCCTAAATGCTTAATTCGGCCCCCAAAACAGCCGATTGAACCTGGAAAAAATGTTAAAAAACGCAATCTTTCTCCTTCACGACGCAAACCCAATAAAAAAACAGGCTAAGCCTGTTTTTTTATTGGGCGCTATTTTTAAACGATTGATCATGAAATGAGCGATGAGTGAACATTGCTTTACACTCACTAGATAGAAGGTAAGCTACGATGAGTCCATGGGATAGAAGAATGATGACTCCACCGATCATGCTTTCAAATAAAAGAACGGCAGCCCCCAATAGCATGAATAAAATAGAAAGTACCAGTTCTAGTTTGCGAGCCCAAGCTTTTAATTTTAATAATCCATAGGCTGGAATGAAATAAAGAAGAGCACCGCCACCCGCTGATAACATTGCCGATAGGTTCCCGCGAGTAAATGCCTGATAAGCACCCAGCAGATTGCCAATACCAATCAAGATCAGAAAACCAATGATTAAAATCATCCTTAAAGTTAGCCGCGGATCAAACTGCCTGACGAATAAATTTCTCATTTTGAGTTTCCCCTTTGTTATGTTTTAACTGCATAACAACCTTGTATATGGTTATATTACCATTAATTATCTGCTAAATAAAACGAAAATTGAAACTGTTTGACAAGACAAGCAAATTAAGCTAACATTTACAAGGTACAAAAGAATCATAAAGGATAACACGGGGGAGATTCCCGTGTTTTTATCTGTATTTGGTAGGATTTTTTACTTGCATAGCGAAAAAAATAATTGTATATTTATATAATGTTTTATTTTTTGTGGAGGTGCTCATGCGTCGTTATAAGCCATTATTTTGGGTTACATTTATATTGCTTGTAATTATCATTGCTGGTAGCGGCTATTTAGCTGGGTACGCCGATAAACAGCATCCTGAAAATATAAAGAGCATTACGATCTATACCACTCTCCCTGTTGAACAGGTAGTCGGATTAGCTCAAGAATATGAAAAATCCACTAATGTTCGAATTAATTTCGTACCAATGTCTGAAAACGAATTACTCACCCGGGTTAAACTGGACAAAAGCAAGCCTTCTGCGGATATGGTGCTTACCTCAAGCGGCGTTTTAGAGCTGCTGAAACAGGAAGGTTATCTGTTGCCGTCTTCCTCTGAGCAAACTGACATCATTCCGGCCCGCTTCAAGGAAGAGCATGGTTATTGGACCGGCGTTTGGTATGATCCCATCATTTTTGCTGTAAATAAAGACTATATAAAATCACTTTCACAGCTGCCAACGAAATGGACCGATTTAGCAAAAGACGGGAATTTTCGGCTTGGAATAACAGATTTCTTAGCAGCAGATGCATCCGCAAATCTGTTATACGCATTTGTTGCCACAAATGGAGAAGCTCAAACCTTTGATTTTCTGCGAAAAATCCATCCAAAGATTGTTCAATATGCCAAATTTTTGTCCACCCCCGTACGTATGGCTGGAATGGGGGAGGTTGACATTGCTATTGCCGTGCAAAGTGAAAGCATTCGCTATGTAAATGACGGATTTCCTGTCAATATTATTTATCCTGAGGATGGCACTGCCTATTTTTTAACAGGTGCAGCCGTTATGGCTGGCAATACCCATGAAGCTGAAGCCAAACCGTTCTTGGATTGGCTGCTTCAGGATTCTGCACAGGCAACATTGCATAAAAATAAGTTTTTCTTCATTCCAACCAATCAGGAAATTACTGCCTATAAAGCTTATACGAATAAGAATATGAAATTATTTGAAGCTAAGCCTATGTTGACCCCTGAAGAGAAAAAACTGTTATTGGATAAATGGGTACAAAACGTGCGCTTAAACTCCAGATAAGATACACTAGGAGGAAATTTAATGCTCAAAGCCGGATTCATCAGCCTAGGCTGTGCTAAAAATCTTGTGGATACCGAGGTCATGTTAGGAGCACTCACTACTAATCATATTGAGATAACACCGAATCCAGAACAAGCAGATATCCTTATCGTCAATACCTGTAGTTTCATTGATTCTGCCAAAGAAGAATCAATTACGACAATTCTACAGATGGCTGACTACAAAAAAACTCACAATTGCCGTGCGCTAATTGTTGCCGGCTGTCTGGGACAGCGTTATAAACAGGGTTTATTGGATGAGCTGCCAGAAGTTGATGCAATTGTGGGAACAGGCGCCTGGCACCGTATTATGGAAGCCGTTGATTCCGCTCTGAACGGTGAACGCATATTGATTATTGGCAATACTGAAACCATTTATGATGAAACGATGCCGCGCATCACAACAACCCCCGTTTATACTGCGTATGTAAAAATAGCTGAGGGTTGCAATAACTGTTGTTCTTACTGTGTTATTCCATTGGTGCGCGGCCATTTTCGCAGTAGAAAAATAGAGTCTATCGTGGCTGAAGTGAAAGACCTGGCAGCCCGCGGAATTAAAGAAATCAATTTGATTGCCCAAGACACTACCAGTTATGGTGTTGACTTATATGGCACACCGCACCTTACGCAACTCTTAATGGAATTGGTTGCTATTGATGAGATTAAATGGATTCGGTTATTGTACTGTTATCCTAAATATTTCACTGATGAACTCATTGAGGTAATTGCCTCTCAACCGAAAATTTGCAACTATATTGATATGCCGCTTCAGCACGTTCATGATGATATTTTGCAAGCCATGAATCGTCGCGACAAGCGTGCTGATATTGAACAGTTATTGAGCAAATTACGTTCATCCATTCCGAATGTGGCCATTAGGACTTCCTTTATCGTCGGTTTTCCGGGAGAAACGGAAGAACATTACCAGTCTCTACGCCAATTTGTTCAAGAACAAAAATTTGATAAAGTTGGTGTTTTTACCTATTCCCGGGAAGAAGATACTGTTGCTTACGATATGAATAATCAAATATCAGATGAAATCAAGCAAGAACGTTATCATGATTTAATGTCACTGCAATGTCAAATCTCCGAAGAATTGAATAAATCCCTGGAAGGAACAATGATTGATGTTCTCGTCGAAGGAAGAGATACAGAACAACCGGCTCTAGTTTTTGGCCGCTCATACCGCGAAGCTCTTGACATTGATGGGCAAGTCTTTATTGAAAACGACACGACCAGCCAGCCAGGTGATATAATTCGGGCTAAAGTCATTCAAGGTTTTACCTATGATCTGGTAGCCGAAAAGATAACCAGCTAAATATTGTTTGCGACAAAGCATCACTAAAACATATATTCGAGTATAATTACTAGGCGTAGTTTATGAAAATAGTAGTGACATTGTCCTGCTATTTTTTATTTGTCCTGATCGTACTTTTATTAGATACCTGAAATTTCACTAAAGGATTTAACTAAAATTACGCGAATGCATAATTGGGAGGATTTACTATGATAGTAGAAATACTAACAACCGGCACTGAATTATTGCTCGGGCAAATTACTAATACAAATGCCCCTTATTTAGCGCGTGAGCTGAACAGGCTTGGCTTTGATGTATTATATCAGTCAACAATCGGAGATAATCGCGAGCGCATGGCACAAGTGCTTTCCCTTGCATTATCCAGAGCCGATATCGTGATTACGTCCGGCGGGCTGGGCCCCACGCAAGGAGATATTACAAAAGAGGTTTGTGCACAAATATTTAAACGAAATTTATATTTACATGAGCCTAGTCAAAATAAAATCAAGTGTTTTTTTGCGCAGCGCCATGCCCAAATGCCTCAAAGCAATCTGCGCCAGGCCATGATTCCTGAAGGTGCTCTGATATTAGAGAATGAGCGCGGAACTGCTCCAGGTATCATCATGGAGGAAAATGAAAAAGTCATTATCAATTTACCTGGTCCTCCGCATGAACTGGAGCATATGTTTAAACACGCTGTCGTTCCCTACTTACAAGACAAATATGGATCGCAGGGAGTCATTCTTTCAAGAGTTCTTCATACTTACGGTATAGGGGAGTCAGCACTCGAGGAAAAAATTGCCGATTTAATCGCAGCTCAACATAACCCCACAATTGCTTTATTAGCACGGCCCGGGGAGGTCATTATCCGGATTACGGCAAAAGGGGACACCGAAGCAAGCGCTGAAAAACTGATTGACCAGTTACAGCAAGTGATCGTGCCAAGAATTAGCCAATACATATTTGCCTTTGATGATACTCCGATGGAAGTTGCTGTCGGCCAAGAGCTGCTGCATAGAAATTTATCCCTTTCGCTAGCCGAGTCATGTACCGGTGGGCTGATCACAAGTCGTTTAACCGATATCCCTGGAAGCTCAGCCTATCTATGCGGTTCTATCGTATGCTATAGCAATAAAGTCAAGGAAGAGCACTTAGGCGTTCCCCAGGATATTTTAATCAATCAGGGTGCCGTTAGCGAGGAAACAGCCATCGCAATGGCTACCGGGATTCGCCGTAAACTCAATACATCACTTGGAGTCGGAATAACAGGAATCGCCGGCCCAGGGGGCGCCACAGCCGAAAAGCCTGTTGGTCTGGTTTATATGGCCATTGATGGTCCGGCAGGCTTTCAATGCCATAAATATCAATTTCTAGGACAACGTACTGAAATTAAGTTTCGTGCTTCGCAAGCAGCACTTGATATGATAAGACGCTATGTACGTGACCTAACGTTACAGGAGGAAATCTAATTTGAAAAAAGACATTGAGTTTTTTGGTAACATTCAACTGAGTAAAAAAATTCTTGCAGCCATTACCGAAATGGGGTTTGAAGAACCATCACCCATCCAGAGCCAAACTATTCCTTTAGTACTTGAAGGCCATGATGTCATCGGCCAGGCACAAACAGGAACCGGTAAAACCGCTGCCTTTGGTATACCAACGCTGGAGCGTATTAATGACACCCGCCAAATTCAAGCATTAGTACTTACGCCAACACGTGAGTTAGCGATACAAATCTCAGAGGAATTAACAAAAATCGGGAAATTCAAGAGAATCAAAACATTACCGATCTATGGCGGTCAATCCATTGATCGCCAAATCCGTGCATTAAAATTTGGTGTCCAAGTGGTCATCGGCACTCCAGGCCGGTTACTTGATCATATTCGCCGCAACACCATCAAGCTTGATTCGGTAAAAACCCTGATTTTAGACGAAGCAGACGAAATGCTGGATATGGGTTTTATTGACGACATCGAAGCCATATTGCAAAATATTCCGGCTGAAGGCCGTCAAACACTATTATTTTCAGCAACAATGCCTGCTGCTATTGCCAACTTAGCCGTAAAATATATGCATGAACCCCGCAAAGTGACCATAAGTAAAGAGCAGTTGACTGTACCTCTCATTGATCAATGGTATTATGAAACACGTGAAAAGCTTGAAGGATTATGCAGAGTTCTCGACGTTGAGGATATTGGCCGTCTTATCATATTCTGCCGTACTAAAAAAGGGGTCGATGATCTAGTCGCTTCGCTACAAGCCCGGGGATATATGTCTGATGGTCTCCACGGCGATTTAAGCCAGGCTCAGCGCGACCGGGTTATGAAAAAGTTTCGCGACGGCAAACTGGAAATTCTGGTTGCAACCGATGTTGCGGCACGCGGCTTAGATATTGAGCATATTACTCACGTGATTAACTATGATATTCCTCAAGATCATGAATCCTATGTCCATCGGATTGGCCGTACTGGACGAGCAGGAAAAAAAGGGGTTGCGATTACTTTTATCGAACCGCGGGAATATCGGCAGCTAAAAATCATTGAAAAACTTGCTAAAACAAGAATTATTCGCAAACAACTGCCTTCATCGGCAGATATTTTAGAACGCCAACGCGAAATCATTAAAAACCGCTTGATTCAGACTTTAGATCGGCGCGGATTCACCGACTATCATTCGATTATTATGGATTTATCGGCTGACTATGACCCGGTAGATATTGCTGCGGCCGCCGTAAAGCTTCATCAAGAAGGATTTAAAGAAAAAGAGGAAGAACCAGCCACAACATTAGCCAATACTGGCGCGGAGCCAGGTATGGTGCGGCTATTTATTAATATCGGGCGCTCGCAGAAAATTCGTCCGGAAGATATTGTCCGCAGTATTGCGAGTGAAGCAGATATTCCGGGGAATATCATTGGCGTAATCAATATCTATGATAAGTTTACTTTTGTCGAAGTACCGGAGGATGTAGCAGAGCGTGTACTCTCCGTCATGCACAAAAATACAATTAAAGGTTATAAAATTAATGTTGAACCGGCCAAAAGCCGCTAATCAAAAAAAATAGAAAACATCAAAAAAAGGGCTGTTAGCCCTTTTTTTGATCAAGCCCGTATTTTTTTGAAAAACGTTCCAATCTTCCAGTTGTATCAATAATTTTTTGAACTCCAGTAAAAAAAGGATGGCATTTAGAACAAACATCCACTTTAAGAACTTTTTTCGTTGATCCGCTTATGAAACTATTTCCGCAGGCACAGCTAACTACGGTCTCATAATAATGAGGATGAATCTTCTCTTTCATAAATACGCCCCTCCAGTCATTTAAACTACAATAAAATATGCTGACAGGCTTGGTTTCATTCTTAAATACATAAAATTAATTTTATTGCTTTCCGAACAAATGTTTGTTATAATGAATTTGAATAATTTGGGGAGGACGATCATGGATAAGATAAAAGCATTAGAAAACGCAATGCGCCAAATTGAAAAGGATTTTGGCAAAGGTTCCATTATGAAATTAGGTGAAGCTGTTGCCAAAATGAATATTGAGGTTATTCCAACTGGTACATTATCGTTGGATATTGCGCTTGGAGTTGGCGGTATTCCCCGCGGAAGAGTGGTAGAAATATATGGCCCAGAGTCTTCCGGTAAAACAACCGTGGCTTTACATATTATTGCTCAAGCTCAAAAAGCCGGAGGAATTGCAGCTTTTATTGATGCGGAACATGCCCTTGACCCCGTCTATGCCAAAAAGCTTGGCGTTGATATAGAAAATTTGTTAATCTCACAACCGGATCATGGCGAACAAGCCCTCGAGATTGCCGATGCTTTAGTGCGCAGTGGTGCAATCGATGTCATTGTTGTGGACTCAGTCGCGGCATTAGTACCAAAAGCTGAAATTGAGGGAGACATGGGTGATTCTCATGTTGGCTTGCAAGCCCGCTTAATGTCTCAAGCGATGCGTAAATTAACTGGCATTATTAGTAAATCTAGAACTACGGCCATCTTTATTAACCAAATTCGGGAAAAGGTCGGCGTCATGTTTGGTAATCCAGAAACAACTACCGGTGGACGTGCACTGAAATTTTACGCTTCTGTACGCTTGGATGTGCGGAAGACAGATACCTTAAAGCAAGGAAACGATATCGTGGGCAACCGCACAAAAGTCAAAGTAGTAAAAAATAAAATTGCTCCACCATTCAAGCAGGCAGAGTTTGATATCATGTATGGTCAGGGTGTTTCTCATGAAGGCTGCCTTGTTGATATTGGCACTGAATTGGAAATTATCGAAAAGAGTGGTGCCTGGTATTCATTTGCCGGAACCCGTTTAGGCCAGGGGCGCGAAAACGTAAAAGAATTTTTAAAAGAAAATGCTCATGTTGCTGATCAAATTGAAGCTAGAATTCGTGAAAAGCTTATCGTTAATACCAATGTCGTAAAAAATTCAGCTATAACGGATGATGCTGTCAGTGAGTCATAAAGAAACTTATCAGGCCGCAATGAAGCTATTAATGCGGAGAATGTACAGTATTCAGGAGCTGCATAGCAAACTAGTAGTAAAAGGTCACTCAGAAATAGCGATCAGCCATGTAATTCTAGAACTTAGTCAGCGCGGTTATCTTGACGATACCGCGCTTTGTGATATATTGTTTAGAAAATATTCCTCAATCCGTAAATATAGTATAAAGCAGATTATTGCAAAACTAAAACTACGCGGACTAACTATGGAAACAATACAGTCTATTATGAATCAATATGAAGGCATTAATGAAATTGATGCTGCGTTAAACTTGCTGCGCAAGCGTTATTTAAATCCACAAACTGTAGATCATGCAAAAATAGTGCGCTACCTCTTATCAAAAGGCTTTTCTTACTCCGTTATTCATCAAGCTACCCAGTCTATTTCTGCATCAGCACCTGATTTCTAGCATAAAAATCATAAATATTTTTATATAAATTCTGGTTAACTTGACACTACTTTCAAAAACAATTACAATTAATTTATCCGATCGTGAAGTAAGATAGCTTTTTATTGTAATACTTTTAGAAGAGTAGAACCAATTTGGTTACAGGGGGATCAATTGGTGAAAGACTTTTAAAAGCCGAGTTAATGTGCTCGGCTTTACCCTTATCATAATTTATTTAAAGGAGGTGGAAGGTCATCTTTGAAGTTATTATAACTGCTCTCATTGTAGGAGTTTTGGGAGTTGGAATCGGTTACTGGACGCGTAAGAAAACCGCAGAAGCTCAAATTAATTCAGCAGAAGAAGCTGCAAAAAAGATTCTCGATGAAGCTGAACGCGCGGGACAGGCAAAAAAGAAGGAAGCTTTGGTGGAAGCCAAAGAAGATATTCATAAATTGCGTGTAGAATTAGATCGCGATACCAAAGAGCGTCGCTCAGAATTGCAACGGTTAGAAAGACGCTTAGTCCAAAAGGAAGAAAACCTTGACCGTAAAATTGACTCTCTAGAAAAAAAGGAAGAAATTCTTAGCCGCAAAGAAGCTGAGTTAGATAAAAGTCAAGAGAAAATCAATGATCTGCACGCCAAACAATTAGCTGAACTTGAAAGAATTTCAGGATTAACATCCGAGGAAGCTAGAACAATGCTGCTCGCAACAGCTCAAGAAGAAATTAAACACGAAACCGCAATGATGATTAAAGAGTTGGAACAGCAAGCAAAAGAAGAAGCTGATAAAAAGGCACGCGAGATTATTTCTCTGGCAATTCAACGCTGCGCAGCAGATCATGTTGCTGAAACTACCGTTTCTGTTGTTGCTTTACCAAATGATGAGATGAAAGGGCGGATTATTGGCCGTGAAGGTCGAAATATCCGTACTCTTGAAACGCTCACCGGTATCGACTTAATTATTGATGATACTCCTGAGGCCGTTATCCTGTCAGGTTTTGATCCAGTTCGAAGAGAAGTGGCAAGAATTGCACTTGAAAAACTCATTGCTGATGGACGGATTCATCCTGCACGGATTGAGGAAATGGTTGAAAAAGCCCAAAAGGAAGTTGAACAAAGAATTAAGGAAGCCGGGGAACAAGCAACTTTTGAAACCGGAGTTCATGGTTTACATCCAGAAATCATAAAATTACTAGGACGATTAAAATATCGTACTAGTTATGGCCAAAATGTTCTGAAACACTCCATTGAAGTCGCACACTTAGCTGGTGTAATGGCTGCTGAGCTTGGAGTAGATGTAATGCTGGCTAAACGTGCAGGTTTGCTGCATGATATTGGCAAAGCAGTTGACCATGAAGTTGAAGGACCTCATGTTACCATTGGGGCCGATTTAGCAAAAAAATATCGTGAAAGTCCTGAGGTTATTAATGCGATCGGGGCGCATCACGGTGATGAAGAGCCAAAAACAGTGCAAGCTGTTCTGGTAGCAGCAGCCGATGCTGTATCAGCTGCCCGCCCAGGTGCACGTCGAGAAAGTTTAGAAAGCTATCTAAAACGTCTAACACGATTGGAAGAAATTGCTGAATCATTTGACGGTGTCGATAAATCATTTGCTATTCAAGCTGGTCGCGAAATACGCATTATGGTTAAACCGGACAGAATTGACGATTTAACTTCAGTACGTTTAGCTCGTGATATTGTTAAGAAAATAGAAAATGAACTCGAATATCCTGGTCAAATTAGAGTTACTGTTATCCGTGAGACCCGTGCTGTCGATTATGCTAAATAAAGAAAGCAACAAAACGACTTTGTATATTACAAAGTCGTTTTTCTGTTATCTAATGGAAAAATGTTTATAAATCCCCTCCGAATCTTCCATTAATTTAAAAGAGGATTTAAATGATATCTAGAGAATTAAATACCTTAGAAATTCTGTATTACTTACTATAGAACTATAATTAATTGACGGATGGTGAACCATATGCCTAAATATCGACAAGATGATGAACAAGTTTCTGATGGTGTGAATTTGCTAATTTCTATTTTAGTCCGCTATCCCGAAATAGGTACCATCAACTTTGATCCTACGAATGAATCGTTAAAACTTACATTTATGCTTTCCGGTATCCCATCACAAAGTGAGTTTCATTCAACTAAACAACTCATCTTAAATAGTGTTGGAGCTTATCATGAGTTGGAAGGATTAAATGTTCAAATAACAGATTTGCAAATGTCTACTTATGAACAAGTTGCTATGTTAAATATTATTCGTGACGTGGCTACACTATCGAAAAGTGAAATTGCACTTATTATTGCTTTATTACGGGATAAATTTAAAGATCGCCTGGTTGCTGATCATAATGATTCAATGCTTGAAGAAGATTTACTCGTTCAAGAAGAGCTAATTGACAATATGTTAGCAAACATAAAAAAACATCACGCTGCACATGGCCTTATTGGTATACGCGAAGATGGCCGGGTATTAGTTTTTAATAAATAAATCTTAAGAGAATAAACAATTATAACCAGGGTAATTTAAAAACAATTACGCTGGCTTTTTGTTATGGAGGGAAGATAATATGAATATCTTAATTATTGGTGATATCGTTGGTAATCCTGGCCGCAATGCTGTTGCTAAAATCATCCCGGCAATAAAAAAAGAGTTTTCCATTGATTTAACGATTGCCAACGGAGAAAACTCGGCAGGGGGTGTCGGCATCACAGCGCCTGTGTTTGAAGAGCTAATTGACTTAGGCATTGATGTCATTACATCTGGAAACCACATCTGGGACAAAAAAGAAATTATGGCTTTTATTGATCATGAGTCCAGGCTGCTCCGTCCTGCAAACTATCCCCCCGGAACTCCCGGTACAGGTTTTTGCCTTATCTCTAAGAATAATACCAAGGTCGGAATCATTAACCTTGCAGGCCGTGCCTTTATGCCACCCATTGATTGTCCCTTTCGAGAGGCGGACAAAATACTTGCAGAAATAAAAAGCCACTGTGATATTATTATTGTGGATTTTCATGCCGAAACAACCTCAGAAAAGATGTCACTTGGCTGGTATCTTGATGGTAAGATCTCCTGCATGGTCGGTACTCATACCCACATTCAAACTGCCGATGAACGAATTTTGCCGAACGGTACGGCCTATATCACGGATTTAGGTATGGTTGGTCCCTGGAACTCGGTTCTTGGTGTCGATAAAGATTTAGTCATTAAGAAATTTCTTACTGGCCTACCAACGAAGTTTAATCTGGCTGATGGAGTGAATGTTTTTTGCGCAATTGTTGTCCAAATTAATGACAAAACAGGTATTGCAGAAAAGATTACTCGGATTATGAAGCATGTAAACTGAAAATTTTTGAAATTTTTTCAATTTAAAAAAGGAATTTTTTAGGTAAATAAAGAATACTTGATACTGTAGGACTTTAACGATTGCTTTTCTTAATTAAAGGAGGGTACATAAAAACATGGAAGTCTTGAAAGTATCAGCAAAATCCAACCCCAACTCCGTAGCAGGCGCTTTGGCTGGAGTGCTCAGAGAACGTGGTGGTGCCGAAATACAAGCCATTGGCGCAGGAGCACTCAACCAAGCGGTAAAAGCAGTAGCAATTGCAAGAGGATTTGTCGCTCCTCATGGTGTTGACCTGATCTGCATCCCTGCCTTTACTGATATTTTAATTGACGGTGAAGAACGTACCGCTATGAAATTAATAGTTGAGCCACGCTAAACAAACTAAAACCTGTTCTATGAACAGGTTTACTTGTTTTATTTGAGCAAATATCGCATAATATATAACAATAAACGGTTTAGGGGTGACAGCATGAATATTGAGGTTTGCAATAAACCAATTACTGAAATTGTTTGTGATACGCTCATCATTTGCTTGTGTGATGATCTGAACTCTTTTGATAAAACCAGTGATTCTGCTTTTAATCATCTAATCACTGAATTTATACGTACGAAACCGGCCAGTAAAAGATATCATGAAATAAATTTCATCAATGCATGGCTGGCAGAAGGCTATAAACAAATTCTATTACTAGGATTAGGCAACAAAAGTGATTTGACTTCAGAAAAAATCCGAAGTGCCTATGCTGTTGCAATACGGACTGCCCGAAAAGCAGGATCAAAAATCATTGCCGCCATCCTTCCGGAAAGCGATTCCAATCAGTTAACAGCAGAAAATATCATCGCCAACATCACCGAAGGTACATTACTAGGCAGTTATCAATTTCTGTATTACAAAACCGAACAAAAAGAAAGCAAACAAATTGAGCGCCTTATTATAGTACCCGCAGGTAACGCTGACCTTAGAATATTGGAACAGGCTGCTAATACGGCAAAAATTATTGCCGACAGCGTGAATTTTGCCCGAGATTTGGTAAACCATCCGGCTTGTTATATGACACCAACCAAGTTAGCGGAGTACGCAACAGAAATTGCAAATCAGGAAAGCATGCTTGAACTGTCCGTTCTAAGCCTTCAACAAATGCAAGAACTAAATATGGGGGCTATACTTGCAGTGGCTCAAGGCAGTACTCAGCCACCTAAAATGCTTGTATTAAAATATACCGGTGATACAGACAGCAGCGAATTAATTGCTTATATTGGCAAAGGTATTACTTTTGACAGTGGTGGTATTTCCTTAAAACCCAGTAATAATATGCATGAGATGAAGGGGGATATGGCCGGTGCCGCATCGGTGCTTGCCACCATGAAAGCCCTCTCCAAATTAAAACCAAAGGTCAATATTATTGCAATCATCCCTTGTACAGAAAATATGCCTTCTGGCTGTGCATTGAAGCCTGGTGACGTGATAAAATCAATGGATGGATATACCATTGAAATTATCACAACAGACGCTGAGGGACGCCTGTTATTGGCTGATGCGGTAACCTATGCAAAAAAACTAGGTGCAACCAAAATTGTCGATATCGCCACATTGACGGGAGCCTGTGTTGTTGCTTTGGGTAGTATTGCCTCCGGCCTGATTACGAATCATCAACCCTGGTGCCAACAGATTTTAGCAGCTGCGGACAGTTGTGGTGAAAAAATGTGGCAGTTACCGGCCTTTGAAGAGTACAAAGAACAAATAAAGAGTGACATTGCCGATCTGAAGAATTCTGGTGGTCGTATGGCTGGAACCATTACGGCTGGCTTATTTATTGAAAAATTCACCCACAATACGCCTTGGGTCCATATTGATATTGCCGGAACTTCAGATACGTCAGCAGACCGAAACTATCATGTAAAAGGGGCTACTGGCGTCCCTGTAAGAACGCTTATTCAGCTAGCCATAAATCAGGCACGTAAAAATGAAGATTGATTTACATATACATACGACTGCCTCTGACGGACGTTTATCCCCACAAGAAGTTGTTAACCAGGCATTAGAAGTAGGGCTAACTCATATTGCGATTACAGATCATGACACGGTCAATGCAATCTTAAGCTTGAATCTGGAACTCAACATAAACGCTAAACCAATTACTATTATACCTGGGATTGAATTTAGCACTGATCTCCCTGACAATGAGGTTCATATCCTTGGCTACAACATAAATATCCTGGACCATACATTACAACAGCAGCTATCTCTCATGACAACCGATCGCTGGGACAGAGTACGGCGGACCATCACTAAGCTTGCAGCATTAGGATATCATATTGAGTATGAACGGATTGTGGAATTAGCCGGTCAATCCACTGCAGTGGGACGTCCTCATATTGCCAGAGCAATTGTCGAAAAAGGCTATTTCCCTAGTGTAACAGAAGTCTTTAATTCTCTACTCTACAAAAACGGGCCTGCTTATGTACCTCATTTCAAACTTGATTATCCATCTGTTATCAAATTGATTCATCAGGCCGGTGGAATAGCTGTATTAGCCCATCCGGGATTGATTGGGAATGAAGCCATTGTGAATGATATTATTCATGCAGGTATTCATGGTATCGAAGTTTATCATCCTCGACATGATGATGCGCAAACAAAAAATTACCTGCAAATAGCCAAAGAGCACCAGCTCCTGATCACCGGTGGCTCGGATTTTCATGGGATTCCTACCCGTTTTCCGGAAAAATTAGGGATATTCACACCTCCTCCAGGATTATTAGCTGATTTTCTGGCCTTAGTTGGCATGAAAGACTAAGAAAAGAATATATTATTATACACCAAATTATTCAGGAGGATGGTTATGATCGAAGACATCAGCCTGATTTCAGAGCTGCGAGACCGTATTCGTGAACTGGAAGATAAAGTTGAGGCTTTGCGGATTAGCCGCCGTGTATTAATGAATTTAATTGATACTTTAGAAAACGAAAAACGCGAAACATTATCCCAACTCATTCATAAAAATGAAAAATTACAAAAAAACAATTCTCGTTATGCGAAAGCAATTATGAGCCAAAATCTTAAAATAACAAAATTAGAGCAACAAATCAAGAAATTCTCGGCTTCTACTTGACAACACCTGCAAAGGTGTTTATTTTTATACTATTGGGAAGTATACGTTGTGATTAAATTCCCAAATGATGTTTGTTATGAGTAAGAATCAGCCGATCATTTGTAACAGGTTTAGGAGGCCAGTGATGGACGTCTTTGCGTTAGTAGGTCCCAGTGGTACGGGTAAAAGCCATCGGGCTCTCATTGTAGCCCATGAGCACAATATTGATAGCATTATTGATGATGGAATATTTATAAAAGACAGTAAAATCATTGCCGGCCATTCTGCCAAAAAAGAACCAAGTAAGATACAAGCAGTACGACGGGCAATATTTATGCAGCCCGAACATGCCGAAGAGGTTCGTCAAGCCATAGCGGCCGTTAAGCCATCTCGTATTTTGGTCTTAGGGACTTCTGACAATATGGTGGAAAAAATTGTTGCTGCCCTTAACTTGCCCCCTATTAGTAAAATCATAAGAATTGAAGACATTGCTACCAAAGATGAAATTGCAAAAGCCAGAGAAAGTCGTCTTAAAGAGGGAAAGCATATTATTCCTGTTCCAACAATTGAGTTAAAGCCTCATTTCTCCGGATATTTGATTGATCCTTTAGAAATATTTTTTAAAAAGCCGCAAACCAAACGAAGAAAATTGGGCGAAAAATCTATCGTCCGCCCCACATTTAGTTACTATGGGAAATTGCTTATTTCAGATGCTGCTATTGCTGCAATTGTTGATTATGTCGCAACCAGTCAACTAGATATCACACGGACATCCCAAATCAAAATAAAAAATTTTCAAGAACAAGAAAAAGAGAAAGGAATTTCGATTACTCTGGATGTAACTATTAAATATGGAAATTCGATCTGGGATATTGTGCGTGAAGCACAAACCAAAGTAAAAGCAGTTGTTGAACAAATGACTGGCTTATCAGTTCGAGAAGTAAATATAGCTGTCAAAAGCTTAAGTATTGACTAGCGGGAGGCAGAAGAATTTGAATCCCAATTTAGTATTATTTTCAGGTTATGCCAAATTGCCGACTGGAATAACGGCCAGTGAGCTTTATAAAATCATTGGAGTCATCGTTCTGGTCGACATGCAAACCGGTAAAATTATCGAAGCAGATTGCACTTTAGCAACTCAGCTTGCAAGAAGGCATGTATCAGAAGCGATCGTAGGACATATACTAGCAAATGGATTAGATGAATTATCCGATCTAATCGATAGAATTTACCAGGGCAATGCCAAAAAAGCTATTATCACTGCCCTTAGGATCATTTATGACAAATATCGAAGCCATCATTTAGAAAGTTCTCTTTGCGCCTTAGGAGATTAATTGATATGCTAACGAAAACCAAATTATTAACGATCGGGTTTATTGCCGGTTTATTAAGCGGTCTGTTAGGAGTAGGGGGCGGTATTATCTTGGTTCCAGCTATGACAGAATATGCTGGCATTACTCAACATACTGCTCATGCAACATCATTAGCTGTAATTATCCCTACTGCATTGGTGAGCAGCGTGATTTATGGCATGAATGGAAATTTAGAACCACTCACGGCTATTTACTTAGCTATTGGCAGCTCAGTCGGAGCTATAGTGGGTGCCAAAATAATGAAAAGGTTATCGCCAAGCCAACTAAAATATAGCTTTGGGATTTTAATTATTATTGTTGGTTTAAGGATGGTATTTGCTTAACGATGGTTATTACAATCATATTAATTGGCCTTATGGCCGGAATATTAAGCGGGATGATGGGTGTTGGCGGAGGATTGATTCTCATTCCGGCAATGGTTCTACTTTTGGGTATTGGTCAGCATGCAGCCCAAGGCATTTCATTACTAGTCATTGTCCCGACTGCACTGGCCGGAGTCTGGCGCCTAAACAAAGAAAAGCTGGTTGACTTTAAAATCGCTTTCCAGCTAGCTATCGGTGCTGTTATAGGAGCACTAATCAGTGCCAATCTAATTCAATCACTTTCATCGGCTACTTTAAAGACAGTCTTTGGTCTATTTATTATCGCGGTTGGAATTCGTACTGTGTTGACTGCCAGACAGAGTAAACTGAAAGTTAGAGCCCGGGAACATCCTGATCAGGACTAACTTTTTATAATATCCGTATGAATCGTCCGTAATAAATACGGACGATTTTTCTATGAGGAAAAGCTTTTATTGCCTCTAAGAAGACCGTCATGGAGCGCAATCCATTTTTCATGTTCATTAATAATTGTTTGTAATGCATTATTAGGATATAATAACCAAGAGATAACAATAGGAGAGATGGATCATGAAAACTGAAAGTGATAACACATACAGCACTTTGGACCAAAATAGCCCCAAAAAATTTTTCACGACAATTACCTATGGCTGCCAAATGAATGAAAACGACTCCGAAAGATTATCAGGACAATTAAAAAGCATTGGTTATGAATACTCGGATAATCTTGAAGAAGCTGCTATAATATTAATTAATACTTGTTGTGTCCGCGAAAGTGCCGAAAAGAAAATTTACGGAAAAATTGGCGAATTAAAACGTTTAAAAGCGGTAAACCCCAATTTGATTATTGGCATAACGGGTTGTATGGCACAAAAAGACCGTGATAAGCTTTTCAAAAAGGCCCCTCACATTGATTTGGTCATGGGTACGCATAATGTTCACCAATTGGTTGAACTCATTAAAGAAGTTGAAGAATCCAAAGGTAAAGTGTTGGCAGTATGGGAACAAGCTGAACGACTGGCACCCAATGTTCCAACTGTACGTAAAGGTCAAATCGCAGCCTGGGTTCCGATTATGTATGGATGCAATAATTTCTGCACGTATTGCATTGTGCCATATGTTCGCGGACGTGAACGCAGTCGACCTTTACAAGATATTATTGATGAAATCAAGCAGCTAGGTGATAACGGCTTTAAAGAGATTACCTTGCTCGGCCAAAACGTCAACTCGTATGGAAAAGACAGTCAGGAAGCCGATTTTGCTGATTTATTACAGGCTGTTGATAAGATCACTAATGTTGAACGCATTCGCTATATGACTTCACATCCTCGAGATATGAATGCTAAAGTTATCGAAGTTATTCGCACCAGCAAGAAAATTTGTGAACAGTTTCATTTACCGATTCAATCGGGCAGTGATACCATTCTGAAAAAAATGAATCGTGGCTACACGACACAGTATTACCGAGAGTTAGTCCAACAAATACGGACAGCAATTCCTGATGCTGCCATTACCACAGACCTCATTGTAGGATTTCCAGGTGAAACCGATGAATTATTTGAGGAAACTTTAGAGTTTATTAAATCGATTCAATATGACGCGGCCTATACCTTCTTATACTCGCAACGCTCAGGTACCCCTGCAGCTACAATGCCTGACCAGTTGCCACTTGCCGTTAAAAAAGAACGTCTACAACGACTGATGGCAGCGCAAAATGATATCAGCCTGGAACTTAACAAACGACTTGAAGGATGTACGGTTGAGGTTCTCGTTGAAGGACTAAGTAAAACAGACCAAAATAAATGGATGGGGCGAACCCGTACCAATAAAATTGTCATATGGGAAAAAAGAGGCACAGAGCAAGTTGGCCAGCTTGTCCAAGTCAATATCTCAACAGCTCAAACGTGGCTTCTTAAAGGTACTTTAGTGGAATAGATTTTGTTATGTAGAGGAGAAAAGCATGTCTGCCAGTTACACGCCTATGATGGCTCAATATCGAGATATTAAAAGTAAATATCCGGATGAAATCCTTTTCTTTCGTTTAGGTGACTTCTATGAGATGTTTTTTGATGATGCTGAAATGGCTTCAAAAACATTGGAGATTACCTTAACTTCTCGTGAAGGTGGACAAAATATCCGTGTTCCTATGTGCGGCATTCCTTATCATGCTGCAGAAAACTATATTGCAAAGTTAATCGCAAAAGGCTTTAAAGTTGCAATCTGCGAACAGGTTGAAGATCCAAAACAAAGCAAAGGAATTGTGCGGCGAGAAGTGATAAAAGTCATCACTCCCGGAACCGTCATATCGGAGACACTCCTGCCTAATCAAAATAACAATTACCTTGTTGTCATCCACGAATTGGATCAAATGATCGGCTTGGCAGCAGTTGATATCTCTACAGGTGAATGCCTCTGGGCAAGCTATTCAGGTGACAGCCGCTTAGTCACAGCTTGTGATGAGCTATACCGACTAATGCCTTCAGAACTGATTATTGCAGGCAATTTACTACATGTTGATGATTTGCATGCTTTTGTAAATTGCCGGATTTCTCAATGCAGTGTCTCTACGCATATGGATATCAACTACGAAGAAATACAGCACTTACCTAAGCAGCATTTTCAAACTCAAGAATTAGAAAGCTATCCCTGCGCCTTCGCGACAGTTGGTATTTTATTATCCTATTTATATCGAACTGTAAAAACAGATTTATCCCATCTGAATACATTGACGTTTATCAATTCTGACGAGTATTTAACGCTCGATACTACCACTTTAAGAAATCTGGAAATCACCCGCAATATGCGCGACGGCAGTAAAAAAGAAACCCTTTTGGCAGTACTTGATTATACCAGTACTGCTATGGGAAGCAGGCTGCTAAAAAAATGGCTTGAAGCTCCTTTAATGCAGCCCTTAAAAATCATTAGGCGGCAAGATGCCATTGGTGAGTTATTAGAAGCTCCCGCATTGCAGCAACAAATCAAAAAAAACTTAGCCAGGATCTATGATTTTGAGCGAATTCTGACTCGTATTGAAGTAGGGACGGCGAATGCTCGAGATCTAATGGCGCTAAAAGATTCATTAGTTGTTCTTCCTTCTTTGAAGCAGAATTTAATGGGCTCCAACGCTCATTTATTAAAAGACTTACATACTAAGATTGAGGCGCATCGTCATATTGTGGAATTGATCCAACAGGCTATAGTCGATACACCACCCATTTCAGTGCGCGACGGAGGACTCATCAGGGAAAACTATCATTCTGAACTGGATGAGCTGCGTAATATTGCCAGAGATAGCAAACAATGGATTCAAGATTTAGAGCTCAAAGAACGCGAACAAAGCGGTATCAAGTCGTTAAAAGTCGGATACAACAAGGTCTTTGGCTATTACATTGAAGTAACCCATACGCATGCTGCTTCTGTACCCAGTCATTATATCCGCAAACAAACCCTGGCCAATGCTGAGCGATATATCACTCCCGAACTTAAAGATTTTGAAACGAAAGTACTGGGAGCACACGAAAAGATTGTCGCCATTGAATACCAATTGTTTGCTGAAATTCGCAACATGATCAAAGCACATACAAAGACTATTCAGATAACAGCCAGAAACATCGCCTTGCTTGATACGATCGTCAGCCTTAGCGAAGCAGCAGCTCGGAACAATTATGTCAGACCTCAAATTAAGTCAGATGGCAGTATCATGATTAAAGATGGCCGCCATCCAGTCGTAGAAAGCTTGCTGCAACGTGAACTGTTTGTTCCTAATGATACTCTGCTCAATCATGATGACTATGAAATTTTGATTATTACAGGGCCTAATATGGCAGGAAAATCAACCTATATGCGTCAAGTTGCTTTATTAGTTTTGATGACCCAAATTGGTAGTTTCATCCCGGCGCGCGAAGCGGCAATCACACCGGTAGATCGAATTTTCACGCGCGTTGGGGCCAGTGACGACTTGTCTACCGGGCAAAGTACGTTTATGGTTGAAATGAACGAAGTTGCCCAAATCTTAAAATATGCTACCAAGCAAAGCCTCATTATTTTAGATGAAATTGGCCGCGGCACAAGTACCTTTGATGGGATGAGCATCGCTCGTGCTGTTATTGAATACATCAAAGAACGCATCAAAGCTAAAACGTTATTTGCCACTCATTATCATGAATTAACTGAAGTATCCGATCATTATTCAGGTATTCAGAATTATTCAGTTGCAGTGAAAGAACGTGGCAAAGAAGTTGTCTTTTTACGCCGCATCATTCCTGGCGGAGCTGATAAAAGTTATGGTATTCATGTTGCCCAATTAGCCGGATTGCCAAAAAGGATTATCGACCGGGCCAATAAAATCCTTGATGATTTAGAAAATAAGCATTCAGAACCTACCGAATTAAAAGCTGGCGCCTCTGCTGCTGCGACTACATCAATGTCTTTATTTGAATCGGCTTTAACAACAGAGCTACTGGCTATTGATGTCATGGCGATCACACCACTGGAAGCCATCAATATCTTATATCGCTTACAAAGTGATGCTAAGAAGGAGGCGGGTCGGATTTGACAACCATTCATATTCTGGATGAAAACACAGCAAATAAAATTGCAGCCGGAGAAGTCGTTGAGCGCCCAGCCTCAATCATTAAAGAGTTAGTGGAAAATGCCATTGATGCCGGCAGCAGCAAAATAGAAATCGAAATCAGTGAGGGCGGGATCAATTATATCCGTGTTACGGACAACGGCATCGGCATGAGCTTTGAAGATGCAAATTTAGCGATATTACGCCATGCAACCAGCAAGATTAGAATTGCAGACGATTTAAGTAACATACAGACTTTGGGGTTCAGAGGTGAAGCGCTCCCTACAATTGCCTCAGTCGCTAAATTAACACTCATCACCAGGTTGCATGATCGAGAATTTGCAACCTTCTTGGAAGTACATGGGGGAACTACGCTTGATGCCCGCGATTCCGGAGGAAACGTAGGTACAACGGTAATTGTTCAAGATTTGTTCTATAACACACCTGCGAGGAAGAAATTTTTAAAAAAGCCGGCAGCAGAAAGTTCCCATATCCATACAATCTTGGTAAAACTGGCATTATCGCACCCAGAGATAGCCTTTAAGCTGATCAATAATACTCGCTTAGTCTTATCAACACCAGGTAACGGACAGTTGCTGGATACTCTTACAAGCTTATATGGAAACGACATTACACCAAATCTGTTACCAGTAAATTTTAGTGAAGAAGATTTGCAGATCACCGGTTTTCTGTCCACACCAACCCTGTTAAAGAGTAATCGTCAATGTCAAACCTATTTGATCAACTCCCGTGTCATTAATAGCCGAATCATGGCCAAAGCAATTGATAATGCCTATCATTCTTTGCTGCCTAAAAATGGCTACCCGCTAGCGGTCTTAAACGTTCATTTGCCTATAAACACCATTGATGTAAACGTCCATCCCCAAAAAAGCGAAGTAAAATTTTCGGATGAAAACAGGGTTTTCAGAGCAGTATTCCATGCCGTTACAAATACCTTGAGGACGCCTTTGGCACCAACACAGATTGCTGCAACAGTTCTGCCTAAGCCTAGTACTGTTCATTCGTTATCACCTGAAATTGAAGCACATACCAAACGGATCTATCCAACCAACACTCCAACCTATCAGCCGCTTTTTGTTAAGGAAGACCCGGTCTCTATAAGTACGGCGCAAACATTGATTGCCCAAAAAACACCAGTAAATGATTTACCATCAGACGATTTAAAAAGCGACATACTCGAGCCAATGACTGCTGTTTCGCCTGTAACGGATTTTAGCCTGATTCCCCTAGGACAAATCGATCTATGCTATATTGTTGCTTATAATCAAGACGGCATGTTTATTATCGACCAGCATGCCGCACATGAGCGGATTCTTTATGACCGCCTTGCCATATCGACAGAACGCATTCCTGTTCAGCAACTATTAGTCCCTTTATTCTTGGATTTTGACGAAACGGATTGTAATATAATTAGTGAACATCAACAGCTTTTTTACCAATTAGGCTTTAATATCGGATTAGCGGGACCTAATACCATGCGCTTATTAGAAATACCGGCTGACATCCCCAATTCTGAAGCAGAACCCATCATCAGGCAGATTTTACAAGCAATTCAGGAACTTCATCAGCCATCCTCCCAGGAATTACGTCATGCTTTTCTGCAAATAACAGCCTGCCGAGCGGCAATAAAGGCGGGAGATTCTCTCAATATGAGACAAATTCAGGCATTAATTAGTGAATTATGCCAAACAACATTACCTTTTACTTGTCCCCATGGTAGGCCCGCCATTATTAAATTTAGCTCAAACGATCTTGCTAAAATGTTTAAACGAACATAATCTTTGTTTTTGATAGGTGATCAGTAAAATGCATTGCATCATTACAACGGCAATCAATTCACCACATTCAGCATTTGAATTTGGTTCCGCCCTGGCTGAACAGCTAGGTACAAAGTTTGTTGTCCGCAAGGGTAAATCACTTGAAACAATAAAAACCGAATATAATGTTGACGTAATTATTTTAATTACGCAAAAAGGATTGACTGCACACACACCAGCAGGTGACCTTTTTTTCCATTTGAGTATGGCTGATTTACGTATAAAAAATCTCATAAATGGTAAACATGACCATATGATAGCTGCAATGGATTTACAGCCTGGAATGTCCTTATTGGATTGCACCTTAGGTCTTGGATCGGATGCAATTGTGGCTAGCTACTTTACCGGCTGCAACGGAAATGTTGTCGGCCTGGAAGGATCTCCCGTTATTGCATTAATTACAGCCGAAGGCCTTAAAAATTTTGCCACTGAAACAGATGACCTCTGTCAAGCATTACGACGAATTACCGTGATCAACACAGACTATCTAAACTACCTAAAAGCTTTACCTGATCATAGTTTTGATGTGGTATATTTTGATCCAATGTTTCGTCGCCCTGTGGACAGCAGCTCACACATCAAACCCTTGCGGTTTTTAGCTGATAATCGCCCGCTTACACCGGAAGCAGTCCGTGAGGCACTCCGCGTTGCCAAACACCGTGTCGTTGTCAAGGAAACCCGAGGGAGTCAGGTTTTCGCGGAACTAGGCATCAATAAGACAATAGGTGGTAAATATAGCAGTATTCAATATGGTGTTGTTGATGTAGGGAGTGAAACATGGAGCGATTAATTTCCATAATTGGTCCAACTGCAGTTGGTAAAACTCAACTCAGCATCGATCTTGCTAAAATATTAAACACCGAAATTATTTCCGGTGATTCCATGCTTGTTTATCGTGGTATGGATATAGGTACGGCCAAGCCTACTCTTGCTGAACGTGCTGGTGTTCCTCACCACTTGATGGATATTCTTGAACCCTGCGAAGAATTTAGTGTAACCAGCTTTATTGAGCTTGCGAGCAAGGAGATTACTGAGATCAACCGCAAGAATAAAATTCCTATTTTAGCCGGTGGAACAGGTCTTTACATAAAAGCTTTGTTAGAAGGTTATCAATTCAACACTACCCCCGGAGACAACCGCTATCGCTCTGAGTTAGAACAATTGGCAACATTACGGGGTAATCAGTACCTTCATCACTTATTACAGCAAGTTGATCCTCAAACAGCGAGCCGGCTGCATCCCAATGACCAAAGAAGAATTATTCGCGCCCTTGAAGTCTATCATCTCGGTGGCGAAAATATTTCACAATCCAAAACAGCGTCTGAAAGTATAAAGTACGATCATCTTGTAATAGGCCTGACCATGAACAGACAACGCCTATATGAACGAATCAATCATCGCGTCGATGTTATGATGGCGAATGGTCTAGTAGAAGAGGTAACAAGATTGCTTCATAGCGGAATCCCGGAAAATTGTCAAGCAATGAAAGGGATTGGCTATAAAGAAATAGTAGCCTATATAAAAAAGGAGGTTAGTTTACAGACTGCTATTGAAAACATAAAACAATCAACAAGGCATTTTGCTAAACGTCAAATCACCTGGTATAAGAAAATGGACTATATTCATTGGTTTGACGTCGATAGCATAGAAGATTACGAAGTCCTTTTGGGAATTATTTACAAAAAAATTGCAGGAAAGTTTTGTCTTGAGTAGAATAAAAAATACAGAGAGAGAAAATATAACCGGAGGGGTTTAATTCATGACAACTAAAGTGATCAATTTGCAAGACAGTTTCTTAAATCAAGTACGCAAAGAAAACGTACCTGTAATTATCTACCTGGTTAATGGGTTTCAACTGCGTGGAGCAGTAAAAGGGTTTGATAATTTTACAGTGATAATTGAAAACGATGGCAAACAACAGCTTGTCTATAAGCATGCTATTTCGACAATTACACCCTTCCGTCCATTAACGAATAATTATGAGCGTAAAGAGGAATCAAAAATAGAAAAGCAATAAAAAACGTCCTAGGGAAAACCTAGGACATTTTTTATTGTTGGAGAATTGCTATTCACCCATGTCAAGATCGTGTCTAAAGTACTATCTGATTGCAAATAAACGGAAGGCATTCAATAGAGAATAAATTCGACTATTTTAGCTAGCTGAATACACGTAATCAAACTTGAAGTAGCAAAGAAGATATGATATCATAAGTCACATGAATAACCTGAGGGGTACGTCATCTTCGCAATGTTCAACCTACGCATGAACGACGGGAATTCAATGTTATCGCAGCTGTCAAGCCCCCTTGAGGGGACGGCAAAAGCATAACTAGAATACCCACCTGCTTGAGAGCGGGTTTTGAACATTAGAAGAAACGGCACCTTGGGTTTAATCTATTCCGATGCAGCAGCGAGATTAGATCATCGGAACTTGCTTTACTGCATTCTTCTGGGGAAATTGCAAGCACTCATATAATGAGTGCTTTATATATATCAAACTTGTTCAGAAGGAGATACTTCATGATTGTTGATACCCATATTCATACCTGTTTTTCAACCGACTCAACAATGACGCTACAACAAGCCCTCCAGCGTGCCAAAAGCCTGGGTATCGGGATAACGTTAACCGAGCATTTAGACTTAGCCTATCCTGAGCAAGATGCGTTTATCTTTGACATCCATGATTACTTTACACAGTATTCGCCTTATAAAAATAATAATCCATTACTGCTTGGTATCGAAATTGGCATGAGACAAGACTGTCTCACCGATAACTGTAACATTGTTATGAGTCATCCTTTTGATTATGTGATCGGTTCAGTTCATGTCATTGATAATATTGATATTTATCATGAGACGTTTTATCAAGCCCGCACTAAGCAGGAAGTTTATCATCAATACTTTGATTCAATGGCCAAATGTGTAGCAACCTACGACTTTATCGATTCGCTTGGGCATATTGATTATATTTGCCGCTATGCAAAATATCAAGATCCTGAGCTTTACTATTTCGAGTTTCAAGAACCAATTGATTTGATTTTAAAAATGTTGGCTCAAAAAGAAAAAGCATTAGAAATTAATACACGCCGTTTGGCAAATCCTGCAATAGTAAATGCGCTATTGCCTATTTATAAACGATTTTATGAATTAGGCGGACGACTCGCTACAATGGGCTCTGATGCCCATAATCCGGATGATATTGGAAGAGATTTAGTAATTGCTCAACAATTAGCTGAGATGTGTCATCTAAAGTTAGTCTATTTTAATCATCGTTCCCCAGAATATATTAAATAATTGATTATCCTCTACAGCCATTCTTAGGATGGTTGTTTTTTTATTGAAATCGTTTCTTCTTTAGCACAAAACACGCTTACTAGAGTATACTATATCACCATAGTCTCTTTGAGGTGATAATGATGGCATATCTTTGGCCCCAAGATGTTCTGTCTGCTCTGGAAATGGGTGAAATATCGACAACTGAGGCCTTCAAAGCTCTCAGAGAAATGGACAGTCTGGCAGTCCCCACTAAAAGCTCCACAATGATCAATAAACACCAGCGAATTGAGGAAATACTGCATGAATTGGATGCCCTCATTGGCTTACCAGAAGTAAAAAAATTAATTAGAGAAATTTATGCCTTTATTGAAATACAAAAACGTCGTGAAAAAGAACGCTTAGTAACAGAGCCTTTAGTGTTACATATGATTTTCAAAGGAAATCCAGGAACAGGAAAAACAACTGTGGCCCGGATACTCGGAAGAGTATTTAGAGAAATTGGCGTATTATCCCAGGGCCACTTAATTGAAGTCGAAAGAGCCGATTTAGTTGGTGAATATATCGGCCATACAGCGCAAAAAACACGCGAACAATTAAAAAAAGCGTTGGGTGGTATATTATTTATTGATGAAGCCTATTCGTTAGCGCGTGGTGGTGAAAAAGATTTTGGAAAAGAATCCATCGACGTTATGGTGAAACTCAGGATGCAAATCAGCATATTCATAGCGATTTTCATATAACTCCAGATAGTTCTTGGATCAGGCTGAGCGCTCTGTCATAAATAACAGATCCGATTTTTAATATGATATATATAGCTACTGTGAAAGTGTAGCTTTTAGGAAGGTTGCATAAACTTTCAAATAGAATAAATCCCAAAAAATTTCCAATTAGATCTAAAATACTCCGAAACGTGGTATGGAAATAAAAAAAATCTGCTGTATACTTTTATTACAGTAGATTTTTTTTATTATTTAACACCTTCCGTTATTATTCATCGGAAGGTTTCTTATATCTTAGCTGCTCGCGCGATGTTACCGAATATCCAGTCCAATGATGAGATTTATTGTTAAAGACTCATTAGACACTTTTCACCAGACAAAAGACAATTGTTCTAACTTATGTTTATTTTAGATATAAGAATGTTGGCGACCACCAAATAGGGGAAATGGTATGGAGGAGGTTGCGTGTGAACGAGGTTGAACAACGCAAAGGAAATATTATCGGATACATAACGCATGACGTAAGCGACAAATTTGGTAGATTGTTGTTAGCAGAAGGTACACCGATTACGGACAGCGTCAGCCGTAAATTAGAGGAGAGAGGACTAGTGTACCGGCTATCTTCGACACCATTGGGAAACAGAAGATCAAAAACCATCGGCCTTAAAAGACTTAACGCTAAACCATTCAAAGTTCCCGTAAAATTGGATAAAAAGTTCGACAGGGTGGATGGAGAAGCCCTTGGTCATGCCTCAAAATATTTAAATATTCTTTTACGCCAAATACAAGAAGATAAATTTTTTAGCAACAATATTAAAGTACTTTCTCAAGGGCATAAAGCTACATATTCCCACTCTATTAACGTCTCTCTCATAACGGTAGCAATGGCGCAAAAATTAAATTTTACTTTGCCGGCATTACAAAAGATTGCTCTTGGATCACTATTTCACGATATTGGAAAAATCCTGTTGCCAAAATCAATATTAAACGAACTTGGTAGCGTATGCGACGAACAGTCCCTTATTTATCAGCAGCATACGGAACTTGGAGCTGATTTGCTAGCAGCAGAATATTTACCAGCTGAGATATATCTTATTGCACTTCACCATCATGAAAAATTATCTGGCAACGGATATCCAAACCAGCTAAAAGAGAGTGATATCCACCTAAACGCAGCGATTGTTTCAGTGGCTGATACCTTTGATCGATTAACTTCGTCTATTTTTCATAAGAATGTCTGCTCTCCGGATGAAGCCATTCATGAAATCCTAAGCGCTAAAGGAATCGATTTTCATCCCCAAGCCGTTGATGCTTTTATGGAGTTATTTCAAGGAAATGACCTCAGAGAAACGCTATAATATTATTTTTCTGAGTTTCAATCAACTCCCGTGTCATTGAGCAGTAGTCGCTATGAAAATTCAAATAAGATTTCGGCAAACTTATCGAAAGATAAGGACGCAAAGTTATGGGTCTACGGACAGTATGTCTATGATTGCCAAACCGCGACTATTCATTAGTACACGGCAGGCAATGACCTGCTTATTTTATTTGTATCGTCTAACCAACTATTAAAAAATAACGCACCAATTCTCTCAAACACCTAAACGAACCCGTAGAAAATATCAGCGGCTATTGCTATCCGGCATTGACAAGTACTTGAATAAGCAGATATCACGTTTTGTATTGCAAACAGGAGGATCATCATGAAAATACCGGAAGAAAAGCTTTTTAAGCAAAGCCTGGAAGACGCCTATCATCGAGGAGAATTCACCTTACACTATCAACCGCAAATCAAACTTCCCAGTCATTCTCTTAGTGGCTTTGAGGTATTACTGCGCTGGCACAGTGCTCAGTACGGCAACGTATCGCCAGAACGTTTTATACCGCTGCTCGAAACTAGCGGTAGTATTGATAAGGTAGGGAAATGGATCATTACAAAAGCTTGCACATTTGCCCAAGCATTAATTGAGGCTGGTGGAAATCATCTATGTGTATGGGTCAACGTTTCACCACACCAACTTGTTAACGGAAATATCGTGGAGCATATAAAAAGAGCCATTTCTGATGCTCAGATATTCCCATGGCAATTTGGAATTGAAATTACCGAAAATAGTCCTATCTCTTTTACGAGCAATTCTCTTCATAATCTTCGAAGACTACGAAACTTGGGAATAAAAATCGCCCTTGATGATTTTGGAACAGGCTATTCTTCTTTAGCCTACCTTCAGAAACTGCCAATTCACATGCTAAAAATTGATAAGGCCTTTGTCGACAGTCTAGCATTTAATGAAAAACAACAAAATTTTGTCCATTTGATTATCAAACTGGCCCATAATTTCGGCTTAAAAGTTATTGCTGAAGGTGTGGAGACTGAAACTCAAGTAGAATGGCTGTCTTATTGCCATTGTGATTATATACAAGGATATATTTTCAGCCGGCCTATACCAATAGATGAAGCCCTTAGACTAGCAGTCTGTAGAAAAGTAGATATTACTAAAATCTCCTAAGCTGCGACAATTCTATGCGTAGAAAAAAACAAACTTAATATTCACGATCCTGATTTATGTCAAGAAGCGTTGACATATGACAAATACGGCTTCTAATATATAATTTAGGTTGCTTTATATTTTACTGATAATATTCTAAGAATCAATTTTAAAAATAAAAAGGATTCAGGGAGCTTAATAACATGCCAAGCTAATTAGCTCTATCGAGCAGATAGCAAAGTTGGGTATCGTTGATTAGATTTTAGGCATACTCCCCTCATTAGAGGATGACCATGCGTAAAAAATCAAACCGACAGAAAATTTATTATTTTTCGGACAAATTAAAGAAACAGCTTGCCCAAATACCGGCATATCCTTTGACTATTGTAGATGCACCGTCCGGCTTCGGTAAAACAACTGCTATACGGGAATATTTAGACATGATTATTTCAGAAAATGCTTGTCAGCACTGGTATACTTGTTTGGGTGAGCCGACTTCAAGTGCCTGGATAGGTGTTTGTGAATTGCTGGCAAATGCAAATGGCGAAATAGCAGCAACCTTGAAAAAGTTGGGGTTACCCGCATCAGAAACCCTGCTATGTATAGCGGCTGCTCTTAAAGATTTCTGGTGTACAACTGAAACCTATCTGGTCATAGATAATTATCATCTCGTGGACTGCTATATCCCGAATGAGCTGATCAATGCCTTCTCCATGCATAGGTGCCCGTATTTGCACATCATCTTTATCACGCAGCAGTTGGAAACAAAACAATTGTTTACGTTTCATAACGCCAATATTTATCGAATCGATTCCTCTGCATTCTTCTTTGATAAAGATGGAACAAAGCTTCTTTTCCGTATGGAAGGCATCTGTCTGACCGAGCGTGAATTAGAAAGTGTATATACAAGCACCGAGGGATGGGTATCTGCTATTAGGCTGCAAATTACGAACTATCAAGAAAATGGTTCATTTAACTATACGCTCGGCATTCAATATTTGGTGGAAACCGCTATCTGGAACCGTCTGACCGGTGAAGAAAAAAACTTCTTGGTTTCCATTTCAGTCATGGACAGCTTTACGGCTCAGCAGGCGGCAATGATATTAGGAGAGGAGATTTTACCTGATAACATTGAGGATCTGTTGCGTTCTAGCGATTTCATTCGTTATTATCCAGACAAAGGGATTTTCGTCATCCATAATATCCTGCAGGAGTTTTTACGAAACCGGTTTTACCACCATCAGTCCAAACGCTTTCAAAGCCGGGTACTCCGTAGAGCAGGCGCGTCTTTTGCCGCTGCCGAAGAGTATGATTCGGCCGCATTCATTTTTTATAAAGAAAGAGATTTTGAGTCACTGCTGGCCATGCCTTCAACCGGTGAGTATCTGACCAATCAAAAAGAAAAACACCGTCTGCTAATTGAAATTCTGGTAGAAACCTGCCCAGAAGAAACACTGATCAAATATCCTTTTAAACTTTTACTCTATGCTTACCAAGTATTTGTGCTCGACAAACGCGAAACTTACCAGAAGTTATGCAGTTTAATTTCTTATGTTATTCAACATAATCCAGAATTAAGCCGCGATGAACTGAGGATACTCAGAGGCGAGTATATATTCTTACGGGCTTGCACAGAATTTCATAACATTACCAAAAGAATAGAAGGATATAAGGAAGCCTGGACAATTTTAGGCAGGCCTTCCATTATGATCACAGCAAATTCACCGTGTCCATGTGGCTACAGTATGCTGAACCTATTCTGGCGCAAATCAGGAATGTTGGAACATTCCCACTGGCAGCTGGCAGAAAGTGCACGCTTTTATCGCAAGCTGACCGGCGGTCATATGCGTGGTGCTGACAGCGTCATACAAGCCGAGGCGATGCTCATGCAAGGGAAAGCCGAGGAAGCCGAAGTTCTATGTTATAAAGCGCTTTATGCTGCTCGCAGCCATCAGCAAGTTGGCATATATCTCTGTGCCGAGCTAATTCTTGCACGTGCCGCTATCCTGAGAGGAGATGTCGATAGCTACTTTACTGCGGTAAGAAACATTCAAAGTTATACAAAAGATAATTCCAAGTTATATGTTTTACGCACAGCAGAACTTTGCCTGACGTTTATAAGCCTAGTACTCGGGAACACGGAGGATGTTGCCAATTGGTTCTGTAGTATGGAAAGCATTGAGAGAGTCTTACAGGCTCCGGCCATTTCCAGCGCCCGAATGCTCTATGCCAAAATTCTGCTTTTTAAAAAGCGGAACAATGAATTTTACGGATTCTCCAGACATGTCATAGAAATAGAGAAAAACGAAAGTTACCTAATGACTCAAATATATACTCTGATATTTCTTGCTCTTGCCAAGCATCGAGACAAAAAGAAACGAGAGGCACAAGAGTATCTTCGGCAAGCACTTACCATCGCGTTACCGGATAAGATTTATCTTCCATTCGCAGAACAAATGGGAGAACTAAATTCCCTGTTGGAAGCTGCAAAAAGCTATGTAACCGACCGATCGCAACTGTCCAAACTGTTGGAAGTTTGCAAACGGCAAGAGACTGGCTGTAATGTCATCATAAAATCCATACTTGCTTATAAGTCACCACTTACCCCAAGAGAAAGGGAGGTCGCTCTTCTTGCTAAAGCTAGGCTCAGCAGCAAAGAAATTGCAAACAGGCTGTATATATCGGAAGCAACGGTCAAAACAATTTTAAGGAATGTATACAGTAAACTGGACGTACACTCAAAAACTGAATTAAGTTCTAAAAATTTTTAAATAAGCTAAACTTTAAAATTCTCTAAAATATTTACAAACTGCCAAGAACAACAAGAACTGCCGAAAGCTGAATATCGGCGTTCTTTTTGATTGCTTGTCTATAACATTACATCACATGAGCAATATTGCTACAATAGTAGTAGCCGTAAATCCTAGCATAACAGGGATGAAATTTTTGCGCGCTAAATCGATTGGGTTCACACCTGTAATGGCCGCAACCGGAATAAGTCCCCAAGGAATAATCGTACCGCCACCAGTCCAAACTCCAGCAATCTGTCCCAAAGCAGCTAAAGTCGCTTTATCAACCGTTATAGCTTTGTCAAAGGTTGCTGCAACCGACCCAACTAGGGGTAATGGAGAAAACCCTGAACCATCCAGACCAACAACAATACCTGTCACCAAACTGACGATGGCTACAACGATTTTATTAAGTGGTACAGTCTGTGCTAAGGCAATACCAAAGTCCTCAAGAAAACCAGTCGCTTCCTGGGCATTTAAAATTACTTTAGCAAGCTCGCCTTTACCTAGAAAGAAAAAGCCGCCAATAATAATGACGGGAGCAAAAATTTTGATACCAAACATAAATCCTTCCCGTACATAGTCGGTTACGCGTTCTAAACCTTCCCAGCCATAGCTTAGAACTGCCCCTAGTGATAAAATCAACACAGCCGTAGATCCAAGCAGAGCGGTGGCGTCACCGCCAGTTAATTTTAATAACCACATCAAGGCAACATCTACGGCAAATGCCAAGGGAGTTATTATTGCAAGAAAATAGGAAGCCTGGTTTAGGTCTCGTCCAACTTCTTGCCTGACCATTGCTGCTTGTTCTGCTGCAACTTGGTCAGAATCTTGAGCCATTTCTCTTTTTAGCATAATATAGGCTGAAAGGGTCGTAACAGCACCCATGGTCATTGCCAGTGGAATACTTGCCGAAATAATAGGGGACGGATCGGCAAAACCGGCCGCTCTAGCCGTAATAGTGGGCGCACCTTGGATGATATAATCGGTTGATAAGGCTATTCCATGACCAAAAAGATTCATAGCCATAGCTGCTCCCATGGCAGGTAATCCGGCCCGAATTGCAGCTGGAAATAAGATCGCTCCAATCAAGGCAGTGGCAGGCGAGGGCCAAAAAAACCAGGATGCGACCATCATCGCAATCCCGGTCGCCCAGAATGCAATGTCTGGATTTACCATAAAACGGGCAACCGGTCGCATGATCAAATAGTCTGCACCGGTGTCATGAAGTAATTTCGACAAGGCAACAATCAATGAAATAACAACAATAATACCCCAAAATTCATTACCGGCCACAATCAAGGCATTAAATACGGTGCTAATGCCACTGATAAAACTGTGTGTAAAGACCCAGCCTACAGAGACTAGGCCCAAAATACAGGGAACAAGCGGATCTTTTTTTAAACCCATCACAATAATAATCACAACTACCCAAAATAGAAACAGCCAGTGAGCAAAAGTCAGTTCTACGGTCATTACAACGCCTCCTTTACAACCTATAAAATAATGATGATCGTAGTTCATCTGTTTATCGCTTCCTGTATCGATATGTATAATGCTCGGCACTTCGATTATAAGTTTGCATACTACGCCGGATAACAAGTGCAAATACGGATATCACCCGCTTTCATAACAATTATTTTCTCTCAGTAAAGCATACCCATTATGGCCCATCTAAATCTGTGGAAAAATCAGCTTACCAATTAGCTTGATACACATCAAATATCAGGCCAGCACACAGTAACTGTTTACGAATCACGAGATATATAAAAGAGTAGAGATGGACAAGTCCAAGTCTACTCTGCTTTGAGTATTATTAAATTGCAACTAACCAAAAGATAAGCAAAAAACAAACACACGATCGGGTACAAGCTTGTCATGATACGAAGATAATCTAATAGTTGAATTCTAGCTAAAATAACATAATCCTTCAATGCTTTTAAATTAAAAGTCAACATAAACGCAGACATTCAAGCTGTTAATTTGAATGTCGTATGTTTATTAGACGGATATTTACTACTCGACTGAACTGACACTTGACTCAACACTATTTCAACTTTGTCTGTTTATGTTATACTTAATTTGTAAATCTTGATCAATATATGACTTATTTTGTTAATTCTTCCAGTACAAAGTACCTATTACAACAGTAATGGAACTTGCAGAGGAGGAGTGTACGTATGAACAAGAACAATACCGAAGCAACTGCCTGCGTTACAGCACTTCTTTTAATGGAGCAGTTACTTAAAGTCGTACAACAACTGTCCGCCACACATGACATGCAGAGTGTAATGGATATTGTCCGCCACTCGGTACGGGAGCTTACAGGGTCAGATGGAGCGACTTTCGTTTTACGTGATGGAGATTTCTGTTATTACGCGGAAGAAGACGCGATTACACCATTGTGGAAAGGGCTGCGCTTTCCCATGGAAATCTGCATCAGCGGTTGGGTCATGCATAATCGTCAGCCTACTATTATTGAAGATATTTATAAAGATAACCGCATTCCTATCGACGTATACCGCAAAACTTTTGTACGAATCCTTACCATGGTCCCAATCAAAACCAATGATCCTATAGGAGCGATTGGCTGCTATTGGTCAAAACCCTACCGTCCGACTGCGGAACAAGTCCAGGTGCCTGTGTTTGTTTGATATTTGATGTAAACAGGACTCTTCATCTTAAATGCAATGTTGTGTGGAGGTAAATCAGCATGAATATAAAAATCATTGCAATAGGGGATTCAATAACATATGGCTATCCTTATGATCCCGAAAAATCATGGGTTGCCTTAGCAGCAGAAAAGCTGAACCTGAACCTGCTTAATAAGGGTATCAATGGTGATACAACTGACGGAATGCTGCATCGTTTCAACAAGGATGTTCTTCACTATAAACCATCTCATGTTATCATTTTGGGCGGAACCAATGATGCTTATCACGATACTGGAGTCGATCGAGTCGTTCATAACATTGAAGCTATGACTGAACTTGCCTTTAAAAATAATATAACACCGTTTATTGGACGTCCGATCCCATGTAATGAAGCGTTTATCGAAGTTACACTTGGCATCTATCGAGATAGAATAAAGGAGTTTGCACTTAACAACGATCTTGGACTTATCGATTTCCATGAAGCACTGATTGACGAAAGCGGCTTTAAAATAAAACCAGAGCTTCATTATGACGGGTTGCATCCTTCGATACCCGGATATCAAAAGATGGCGGACACCGCAATCGCTTTTCTCCGTAAATCTTTTGCTATCAATAACATTGAGCGAATAAGCAAACCATCTAAAAGTGATTACCTCACCCTGATTGATCTTTGGGAAGATTCGGTTCGGGCAACACATCACTTTATCACTGAAAAAGATATTCACTTTTATAAACCGTTAATCCTCAATCAATATTTTGATGCAGTGGATCTATTTTGCTATAAAGACGAAACAGGAAAAATCATTGGCTTTATGGGTATCGTTGACGACAAACTGGAAATGTTATTTATTCATCCTGACAAAAAAGGAATGGGAATAGGAAAAAATTTACTCAATTATGCCATTGTTCATCACCACATAAACAAAGTCGATGTCAATGAGCAGAATAATCAAGCAGTTGACTTTTATAAACATATGGGATTTGTGATTAAAATTCGTTCAGATCTGGACGGATGTGGGAAAAATTATCCCATTTTATCAATGGAACTTGCTAATAAACATTGAAATACATCTAATCATAAGGGGCTACGCTTAAAATAAGAGCAGCTTAGGTTTATTCACCTAAGCTGCTCTTATTGATTTAAAAAGTATCAACCATCAGCGTTTATTTTTTCAATAAGTTCTTTTAATACACGGTCAGCTTGTTCATGATCAATTTGGCATGTACCTGCATTCGCATGCCCGCCGCCGCCATACCGGAACATCAATTCGCCAATATTCGTTTTAGAAGAGCGGTTCAAAATGGACTTGCCTACCGTAAACACCGTATTTTGTTTATTTAATCCCCATAGGATATGGATCGAAACGTTGCACTCCGGATAAAGTGCATAAATCATAAAGCGATTGCCTGGAAAAATAATTTCTTCTTGCTTTAAGTCCAAAACAACTAAATGATCATAAACTTTTGAACAACACTTAATTTGTTCTTTAAAAGCATTTTCATGTTGGAAGTACAATTCAACCCGTTCTCTAACATCAGGCAGTTCTAGAATTTCATCAATGGAGTGATTGCGGCAATAATTGATTAAATCCATCATCAGATTATAATTCGATATACGGAAATTTCTAAACCGCCCTAATCCTGTTCGGGCATCCATCAGAAAATTCAACAGAGCCCATTTTTGCGGCTTTAGAATATCTTCCAACAAATACTGTGCAGAGTCAGCTTGGTCTACAGCCGCCATCATTTCATCTGAAACATTCGGGAAGCGTTCTTTACCGCCAAAGTAGTTGTAAACAACACGAGTTGCAGAAGGGGCGCTGGGATCAATAATATGATTAGCATGTTTTCCTTGAATACGAATAGTCTCACTTAAATGGTGGTCGAAAGCAAGATAGGCACCCGGAACATACGGTAAGTTTGTCGTAATATCGGTTTCAGAAATTGCAATTTTCCCATCCTGCATATCCTTAGGGTGAACAAATTTAATATTACCCAACATATCCAATTCTTTTAGTAGAACTGCACAAACCAAGCCATCAAAATCACTTCTGGTAACAAGCCTATATTTTTGTTGCTGCATTTCATCATTCACTCCTACATAAATAGTAAGTTAACTTAATCATACCATATTAAGTAAATTTTGGTATAGCCAATTTTAATTCTGCTTTCTCACATCGATCGCCGCAACAAAGTTAAATTTCTGCAGTCTTAGATTTCACATGACTGATTTCGTTTTCTAAAAACAAGACTTTTTGGATAAGAGTTTGTTCGCTGAGTCGAAGCGTATTGATTTCGTCTTGTAGAACTTCCAAACGTTCATAGTTTTTCTGTAGTTGAGGCTCTAGAACTTGCAACCGTTCCTCAAAACGATTCCTAGCAATGGTTTCGCGCTGTAGGCTTTCACTTAAAGCTCTTTCTGTGGCATTTGCTTTTTTAACATCTTCTTGAAGTCGATTATTTTCTTTAGTCACCATCTCGATTCTTACCTTCAGATCATAATTTTCTGCCTCTAATTCAGATGTTCTTGACCTTAATTCAGTAACAAGCTCGAGGGCATTATGCTGCTCGACAACCGCTCGATCTTTTTGCAACAGAGCATCATCGGCAATCTGCTGGATTCGGTTAATCATACTCTCGATTTTTTTTCCTCGTTCAATCTCAGCAGTTAATTCGGTCTTAACTGATCTGATGTCTATTTGAGAAGAGGCAAGTTCTTTTTTGCTATTTGCCAATTGATCAACCAATTCGCTGATTTTTTCTTCTGCGGCAAGAACAGACTCTTCGGCATCTTGGGCACGCTGCTGATACTCTGCTATGGCTTTGAACTTGTCGTCTTCAATAATCTGCATAGCTTGAAGCATACTTTCCGTAGAAGTAATGATATCAGCAACTGACTTTTTTATAATCTGCATCTGTGGCGGTTCAGTCTCGTGCTTATTTTCTCGATAGATTTTCAGCATATCATTCATAAAATCAGCGAATTTCTTAATTCCCGCTGTCTTTTGAGCTTCTTTAAGCATACTCATCAAATTCTCATCGACTTTACCGCCATAAGTAAACCATTTGCCTTTTTCCTGGACACTTGCATCTGATGAATTTTCATACCCATTCATATTATTCACCTCATGATCATTCTACTTTAAGGAGAAACAAACATCTATTAATCCCATTGTAAGTATGTTAACATACTTACAATGGGATTAATAGATGTTAACATGCTTATTTTATTTCGACAACATATGTTAACAATATGCACAAAAGAATTCATTGGCTAATCTCACATAATGTTATTATGTGAGATTAGCCGGAATCGTAAAGAATTCAGTATTTACAAGGGTTTATCAGCAATCAACAACGGATGGAAACCTTGACAGAATGAAAAAACAAGAGTACAATCTCACATAATAGTTTTCACAAAGGAGAGTATGCCTTGAAATTTGTTGAGCCGTTTCGAAGTAAAAAAGAGGTAGAAGCCGTCCGCTTATATCTAAGAGGTAAAGATATCAAGCATGGCCTGTGGTTTTGGATCGGAGTGAATTCCGCCCTCAGAATTTCCGACCTTTTATCTTTAAGAGTTGGCAACGTACGAAAACCGGATGGCAGCATTGTAAATAAAATAACTCTGAAAGAACAAAAAACCGGGAAAATGAAAGAATTCCCGATTTCTGATAAAATCCGGAACGAAATTCAGGCCGTTATTCAAAACTATCAACTCACAGAAGATGAATACCCCCTGTTTCCAAGTCATAAAAAAGGGGGAAATCAGTCCCTAAAACCCATTGGACGCTCCTATGCCAACCAATTAATTACCGAAGCTGCCACTATGTGCAACATTAAAGGAAACTACGGCAGTCATTCCATGCGAAAAAGTTTTGCTTATTTTGCCTGGCAGCAGGGGACAGATGTACTATTGCTCATGGATCTACTCAATCACTCATCACCAAAGGATTTACGGCGATACATTGGAATTACGCAGGATCAATTAAACCAAGTGTATTTAAGCGTCGATCTAGGTTAATTTCCCTGGAAATATTTGTAATACACAATTAAAATAACCCCAGCCACTTAAATTCAGTGATCTGGGGTTATTTCAATTGTATTTGCACATGAATTTCAGGCTTGCTGCCACGACCACGAGTATCATCTACCCGTTCAACAATCACGCTAGCTAAAATAGTCTGGAGGGCTGCTCTTTTTTCCTGAGCGGTGAAACTGTCTTGATGTAGTTTGCCTTTAATAGACGCTGTAATTTCCGCAGCCGAGCGGGTAGGGGAGGCAGCCGCCATCTTAGCCTCATATGATTTTTTGATTTGTTCGATATCAGTTAGCTGCTGATGCAAGTCTTTTAATTGGGTTTCCGCTTCACTTTCAGTCAGCATTCTTTGCCGAAACCAGCGCATGACGATATCTTTTTGGTTCAGTAGTTCTTTTTCAGTTTTTACAATCTGATCAAGAGCTATTTTATGCTTCCGGTCTTCTTTTTTAAGAGAAGCAGCCTGGATGTAATCAGCGATCTTATCAGGATCGTAACACAGCTTCAATAAGTAGCTGAAAACGTATTCATCCAGTAGCATAGCAGGGACCTGCCGTGCTGTGCAACATTCCCGCCCTGTATGAGCAGACGATAAGCCTTTTCTCGTTAAGCAAGCGTAATAACTGATTGCTTTTTGACAACCAGAGTAGGAAATGACCATAGCCCGCCCGCACTTGGCGCATATCACATACCCATTTAAAAGATAATCTCGCTTTAAATTGCGTATAGAATGGTCTTTGTTTTCCTGAAGTTGTTTTTGAGCAGCCTGCCAGGTAATTTCATCAATGATAGCCGGCACACGTATAGCAATCCACTCTGATTCCGGTCGCCGAGTTCGCTTTTTCTTATTTAAACCGACTTTCTCATATTGAAATTTCATAGATTGAATAATACCTTTGTAAATGGTATTGGTCAATATCCGATGGACGCTGGAAGTCACCCAACTTTTCTTGGAACGCGGTGTGGGAATACCACGAGCATTTAATTCTTTACATATCCTGGCCGTTCCCATCTGTTCTTTCACAATAAAGTCAAAAATCATTCTGACAATCTCGGCTTCAGCTTCATGAATGGTATAAGTACTCTTTTGAGCATCAAATATGTACCCAAAAGGTTTGGCATCACTGATAACCAGTCCTTTTAATGCTTTACCCCGTTTACCACGCATGGTGCGTTCTTTAATTTTTTCTTTTTCATATTCCGCAACAATACCTTGAAATTTATACATTAATTCGCCTTCAGGTGTTTTTTCGAAATTTACCGATGCAAATTTTCTCACAGCTCCAGCCTTGCCTATTTCTTCTGACAGGATAAGAAGATGAATCGTTTTACGAGCCAGACGGTCAGGAGCATACGCAATCACGAAGTCAAAGACTTTATCCCGTAATTTTTTTCGTAACTCGGTTAGAGCCGGGCGATCGATAAACTCCCCTGAATAACCATCATCTACAAACTCCTCTATGGTATCAACACCTAATTCAACGGCATACTTACGACACGCTTCCAATTGAGTATCAATAGAATAACCTTTTTCAGCTTGCTGATCGGTCGATACACGAACGTAAATCGCTGCATGCATATCGAACACTTCCTTAGTCCTTTAAGAGTAGTTGATTCATTTACTCAGCTTGAGCCAGCTGTATTCGTTTTAACAATCCTTTGATTAGCGATACCATAAATTTCTCGCCAGCTTTTAACGGTACGCTATTTTGATTATGCACAAAAGTGATTTTAACAATCGGAGCCCTGTCTTGCTTGGTCTTGCCAGCCATCCTATCATCACCTCGATTAATCGTATGCCAGAACTGGTTGTCTAGTTGTGCAATTTTTTCGGAAAAGCGAGTTTTTTTAACATATTAGCTTAAGGTATCAGGTTTGATAGTTTGAACAATTAGCCCAACCTTATTGCAAAAACAAAGAACATTTACAATTAGAACAATCGCCTCCAATTTATATAAATTTTGAAATATATAGCATAGAAAAGGATATTGTCTGAATTTTGTATAATATCTTTTCAAATAAGTATTTTCACAAGTAGCAGGTGATTTTATGGCACGAATAGAGATGACTTATCGCGAGCGAGTACTGGCTGTTTTTAATAAGCAGCCTTATGATAAAACTCCCATAATCAGTCCAACATCAGTTGCCACCGTGGAGAGCATGAAGATTGCCTCTGCTTTCTTCCCACACGTCCATACAAATAGCGATGCTATGGCAGCATTAGCAGCTACTGGTCACGATCTGCTCGGCTTTGACAGTGTGACTCCCTATTTTTCCATTCATCAAGAAGCGGCAGCGCTAGGATGTGAGATTAACTGGGGTAAAAAAGATAGACTTCCCAAAATTATCAGCTCTCCCTTAATGCATCCGGACGATTTTATTTTTCCCGCAAATTTTCTGGATCGGAGACCAATCAAGACAGTCTTGCAAGCAATTAAAAATCTTCGAAAAAAGTATGGCAACAAAGTGGCGATTATCGGCAAAGTGATAGGTCCATGGACATTAGCCTATCACTTGCATGGTACGGCAAACTTGCTTTTGGAGACAATATTAGAACCTCAGACTGTGCGTCAGTATTTAGAAACCTTAGTAAAGGTGCCCATATCTTTCGCCCATGCCCAATTCGAAGCGGGGGCTGATCTGTTAACTTGGGCCGACCATGTTACCGCTGATTTGATCAGTTCCAAATTATATGAAGAGCTTCTTTTACCGATACATCAGCAATGCAATCGAAATATACAAAAGTCTGGTCCAATCATTTTACATGTATGCGGAAACGTCATCGACCGGCTGGATCTTTTTTGTCAAACCGGATTTGAAGCTTTTCATCTTGACTCTCGAAATGATGTTCATACCGCCCTAAGTATTGTTGCGAATAGAATGCTGTTGACCGGCAATATCAATAATCCAAATACTTTGTTGAATGGAAAACCGGAAGATGTAAGAAAAGCGGTTGAATTTGCTCTAGATGCTGGAATACGCTTAATATCGCCTGAATGTGCCCTACCGCTATGGATACCTAACCGAAATCTAATCGAGATTGTACAAGCAACCCGCACGAAACATTGTCATGTAAAAGAGGAGTTAGTATGAATAATATAATAGGCAGCTACTTTCACAGAATTGTCAACAAGCTCGACCGTTCTACAATCCAGAATATTGAAGTAATTTCGCGTGATGGACAGGTATTAGCCAATTCAATTCATGTGCAAGAAGGTATCAGTCCTGCAATTATTCGCTCAATAATCTGCGAGTTAGACATTAACGCTCCTCAGCAGCTTATCTATAATAATTCAGGAGAGTATACGGTTATTGGCACACCTTTGATGTCTAGCAACGATTTACTGGGAGTAATTCTTGCAGAAGTAAGAAATTTGCGCAAAGGCGAGCAGATGATCGCTACCATTCGCACATCCTTAGAAACTTTTATTGAACATCATCAAACGTTACAGGAAGAAGTCACCGCAACCAGCAGAGACGAAGACATTATTCACGAATTACTAGGTACCAAAAAAAACGAACTGGAAGAGCAGATTTCTTATAAACTATTTAAATCCTTAAAAACATTAGGATTTGATTTATTTTTATTGCGATCTGTTATTCTCATTGAACTGGAAAAAAAAACCAATACTTACTTTAACATTAATTTGGATCTTGGCTATGAATCTTCCATCGAAACTTTTAAGAATAAGGTAGTTAGTGCCATTAAAGCTAATAAATACTTAAATAATCAGGATGTTGTGGCCTTTTATGACAATAATCACATTGTTGTACTGAAAGCATTTTTAGATGTCGGCAATATTGGAAAATTGTATTTTGCACTTGATAACATTTGTCATGCCATCATGAAAGATTTAGATGCAGCTAAGATATTCGCCTATCGTATTGCGTATGGTGGTATTTACAACAATTTATTTGCTGTAAAGAAATCTTTTCAAGAAGCGGAAGATACGATCCGCCTTGGATCCATGTTTCAGGAAGATCATGGCATTTATACGGCCGACTATGGACTGCTTGAACATATCAGTTATTATCTTCCTCCAATTCTTAAGCAAAAAACAGTTCAAGACATATTAAGCAAGCTAAAAAAAGCGGACGGAAGTATTGACTTAGATTTATTGTTTATTGCTGAAGGCTTCGTTGACCAGTGTATGAATCTCATGAAAACAGCTAATACCTTACATTTACATCGCAATACGGTTGCTGGAAAAATTGAAAAGTTTAAACTTAAAACAGGATTAGATCCTGAGAGAAATTTTAAAGATGCATTCTTAACAAAAATGACAGCATTAAGTGTAAAAATAGAGAATTTCGGTCAAATAAAATCTGATCAAATTTCCGAACTGTAAAATTAGAATCTTCAAACAGGAAAACCATGTGCAAATTGCACATGGTTTTCCTGTTTCATTCAGCATAAATGTTAATTTTTAAGCGGGAGATCCGCTCTAAATAACAGAAAGAAACGAATATTCCGTTATATTTGTAACTTAAAGAGGTGGTGATAGAAATGATTAACATAGCAGATGAGCATAAGTTTCGTAAATATTTAAAAGAAAAAAATTTAATTTCCGATTTAAGTACTGTATCCATACGACGATTAGGGGGCGGTGTATCTTGTGAGACAATTATAGTTGAATCAGCAACTCGGTCTTTTGTCATAAAGCAAGCATTACCTAAATTAAAAGTACAAGAAGATTGGTTTTCTGACGTAACCCGGATAAAAACCGAAAAAAACTGTCTGGATTTTTATAATCAAATTGTCCCGGAATCGACTCCTCGCTTACTTTTTTTCGATGAGCAAAATTATTTGTATGGTATGGAGGCTGCTCCAGAGGGTTCCATCATGTGGAAAGACTACTTGCTTACAGGAATAATCGACTTTGGAATCGCCAGGCAAATTGCCCTCACATTAGCAAGAGTTCATAACGCCTCCGCAACTGATCACCAAATAAGAATAACATTTGAAAGTCAAACATTTTTCCAGGAATTAAGGCTTGATCCTTATCTTAAAACCGTAGCTGAGCGTCATCCGACTTTGGCCAATCTGATTGAACAAGAAATACAACGCTTATTGGCAAATAAACTTGTTTTAGTTCATGGTGACTATAGTCCGAAAAACATCTTGGTTCATGGCTCGAAAATCTATGTTCTTGATTTTGAGGTTGCACACTTAGGCGATCCGTCTTTTGATCTAGCTTTTCTAACCAATCACTTTTTGCTAAAAGCAATAAAAAACAAACATTGGGCTGCAAGTTATCTCAACCTGGCCATTTACACTATCGATACCTATCTGGCTGAAATCAAATTTAAATCCAAAGAATCGCTTGAACCCAACACATTAAAAACACTTGCTCTGCTATTCCTAGCCAGGGTCGATGGCAAATCCCCAGCCGAATACATCACAGAAGATAAGGATAAAGAGCTAATTCGCACAATAAGTTACGGCATATTACAACACAATATTCAAACAGTTCGTGAATTAGCTAAATATTGTCTGAATGAGATTGACACTATAACGGCCGGAAAGAAATAAAGGAGTGAAATGATGAAAAGTACATGCATTAAACAAGTTAAAGCCCGTCAAATCTTTGACTCACGGGCGAATCCCACCGTAGAAGTAGATATTATTTTGGAGTCAGGTATTATCGGTCGTGGTTTAGTTCCATCCGGGGCGTCAACTGGAAAGTTTGAAGCGATTGAACTCAGAGATGATGACATAAGTAAGCTCAGTGGAAAATCGGTACTAACAGCTGTGAGGAACGTAAATGAAATCATTGCTCCACAATTAATCGGCAAAGATGTTTTAGACCAAGCAGCACTTGATCACTTACTCATCGAACTGGATGGAACTCCGAATAAGGCCCGGTTAGGTGCTAACGGAATACTAGGAGTTTCAATGGCCGCAGCATGGGCGGGAGCTAACGCAGAAAACATTCCTCTCTATCGCTATTTAGGTGGTGCAAATGCTAGAATGCTTCCGGTACCGATGATTCAAATTATCGGTGGTGGAAAGCACGCCGGGCAAACGATCGATATTCAAGACTACCTAGTGATTCCTGCAGGAGCAAATAGCTTTTCAGAAGCCATAGAAATGGTTATCAATGTCTATCATGCTACTAGAAAGGTTTTCATTGAACGAGGAAAGCCCATATCCGTAGCTGATGAAGGGGGCTTTTGGCCAACCTTTGTATCGAACACCGAAGGCTTAGATCTTTTGGTTGCCGGCATTGAAAAGGCAGGCTATCGACCTGGTGAAGAGATCGCAATTGCACTAGATATAGCATCCAGCCATTTCTATCAAGACGGTCAATATTGTTTTGCGCTGGAAAACCGTAAAATGACTCCGGAGGAATTCGCCGACGTTTTAGTTTCCTGGGTAAATAAATATCCGATATTATCCATTGAGGACGGCATGGCGGAGGATGATTGGGATGGCTGGAAGCATCTTTCAGCAAAACTCAAGTCCCGAATCCAACTTATTGGTGATGATCTTTTCGTCACAAATGTTGACCGTATCCAGCAAGGTCTTGACAAAGATGTCGCAAACGGTGTGTTGATTAAACCAAATCAAATTGGAACTATCACAGAAACATTGGAAGCCATCGAGTTCACAAAAAACGCCGGTTATCTTCCGATTATTTCAGCCCGCTCCGGCGAAACCGAAGATGCCATGATTGTCCATCTTGCTATTGCGACAGCTGCAGGTCAATTAAAAGTTGGATCGGTTGCACGTAGTGAACGTACGGCTAAATGGAATGAGGGATTAAGAATCGAAGAACAACTTGGGGCATCAGGAATTTATCCTGGCAAAGCATTATACCGGCGAATTCTAAATACTCGCTAAGAAAATACCCACGGTAGCAATTGTAAAGCGTTAAAAATAAATTTTTAATTTAAAGGAGGAATACACTATGTCTCTGGGCGCAGAGCCCCAAAAGTCTGAAGCCTGCATCATTCCCCCCGGGAAAATGACTCATTATCGGTGGATTGTCATGATTCTGATTTTCCTTACCTGGGTTATTGTAACTGCCGACAGGGCCAATCTTGGTGTTGCTTTGCCTTATATCAGAAAAGAATTTGCCATCAGCAATGCTGAAGCAGGTCTAATTATTAGTCTTTTTGGCTATGGTTATTCGCTTTGCCAGCTGCCAATCGGTTTACTCTATAAAAAATTAGGAGCAGACCGCAGTCGAATCATACTTCCTGTTTCAATGTTTATGACATCCTTATTTACCGGATTATTGGGTACAACTTCATCGCCGTTCCTTTTAAAAGTCTATCGGCTAGGCGTGGGGATTTCCGAAGGGCCTTTTGGTGTTGGAACGCTAAACATAATGAACCGTTGGTTTCCCCCTAAAGAAAAGGGAACTGCAGGAGGCCTACTGCAAGCTTCGACAAAAGTCGGACCAGTTATAGTACCAATAATTTGCGTGACGATTATTGAAATGTTCGGTTGGCGGGAAATTTTCTACTTTTTTGCCATTCCTGGTATTCTACTTGCTTTTGTCTGGTGGTACTTAGTCCCCAGTAATCCTTCCCAAAGCAAGTATTGCTCTCCTGCAGAAGTTGCTTATATCGAATCAGAGTATGTGGCAACAACGGTTGAGAAAAAAACAACGCTTCCTAAAAAATATAATTTGGCATGGCTGGATAAATTGATTCTAAGTAAAAAACTAAAACCGCTTGAAACAGTAAGCGAAGTGTATCACTCCTGGAACATTATTGGAACCGCCATTGCCTTTGGTTGCATGTCAGGCATAAGTGCAACAATGATGTCCTGGATTCCAACCTTCTTGGTAACGGTAAAAGGATTTACATCAATCAAAATGGGGTTTTTAGCTTCAGCTCCTTTTATTGGCAGCGTGATAGGAACTACTCTAGGTGGTATTATTTCCGACCGCATTCTTGGGAAAAGGCGCAAACCAACCATGCTGCTAGGATCTATCTGCACCACACTTACCATGTATGCCTTGATTTATGCCCCCAACAACATGATCTATCTAGGAATAATGCTCTTTATGACCGGCCTTACAGTTGGCCTTGGGTACCCCGGTTTTTCAGTTTATCCGATGGGCGTAGCCAGTAAAGAGGCCTATCCGGTTGCCTTCAGTCTTGTGAATTTCATCGGTCAAATTGGAAGTGCAACGATTCCTCTTGTTGTAGGATTTTTACTTGATGCTTTTAATTGGAATGCCGTGTTTATCTTTTTAACAGCAGCCTCCATAATCTGCTTTACACTGATTGCTACGTTGGATGAGCCTGTTGATGATACTATGATGCCACCTAAAAACAGTTAGTCTTGTACAGTTGCTAATATTTGTATAATCCGGTTAGGAGGGAAATATGAAAAAACCAAAGATCTATATCACACGGTTAATTCCAGAACCAGCGCTTGCAGAACTAAAGGAGTACTGTGATATAGAAATGAATCTCAGTTCTCGTATTTTATCCAAAGATGAATTAGTTAAAAAAGTCCGTGGTAAGGATGCCATATTAGTATCTCATACAACCATGGACGCAGAAACTATCGCAGCAGCTGCACCGTCGTGCAAAATCTTGGCCAGTTATGGTGTCGGCTATGACAACATTGATTTGGCTGCCGCAACCCAACACGGTATTTATGTCAGTAATAATCCTGATGCCGTAACCGACGCGACCGCCGATATGACTTGGTCGCTAATTCTTGGCACAGCAAGACGGATTGTCGAATCTGATCATTTTGTCCGGTCAGAACAAAAGGGCTGGGGACCTACTTTATTGCTTGGCTCGCACGTAACCGGGAAAACCTTAGGAATTATCGGTGCCGGCCGTATTGGTACCGCCGTTGCCAAACGGGCTAAAGGGTTTAATATGGATATTATTTATACCGACACACAGCAAAATTCTAGTTTTGAAACGCTCACCGGAGGCAAATTTGTCAGCAAACATACGTTATTACAAGAGGCTGATTTTGTTTCTGTCCATATTCCTCGCCACCCCTCAACTTATCACTATATTGGAATTGATGAGCTAAAATTGATGAAAAAAACCGCTATCCTCATTAATGCTGCCCGCGGAGATATCATCCATGAAAAAGCATTAGTAGAAGCCTTGAAAAACGGACTCATTGCCGGAGCTGGATTGGACGTTTTTGAAAACGAGCCTCAATTAGAGCCAGGTCTTACCAGCCTTGCCAATGTAGTACTTACACCGCACGTCGGCACATCAACTCTGGATACAAGAATCAAACAGGGAGCTGGCTGTGCCCGAAATATCCGTGCCGCACTAGCTGGCAAAATCCCACCTAATTGTCTGAATCCCGAGGTTCGTAGCCAGAGTCGTTAATAGATCTGGATAAATTCCCAGCTAATCTATTCATATAGGAGGAATTCTCATGTCCAATGTAGGTTTTAGAATCTTTACCAAAGTGAATCGCCCTAGTAAGGAATTAATGGAACAGTTTCATGGTTTACCTTCATCCAATATTTGTGATGAAATGAATCGAATTGGCAGTGTTTATGAAAAAATTATACCGATCGGCAAGACTTCACTCGTTGGCCCCGCCTTCACCGTTAAAGAACAGCTCGGCGATATCATGATGTTTCACAAAGCGATCGCCTTGGCCCAGCCAGGTGATGTTATTGTTGTTGACGGTCAGCAAGGCAGCCTCGTTAATGCGATGGCTGGTGAGTTGATGGTCTTGTGGGCAAAATCAAAAGGTCTTGCTGGACTGGTCATTGATGGTGCCATACGCGATTCAGATGCAATCTGCAAGCTGGATTTTCCCGTTTACGCCGCTGGCGTTACCTCAAAAGGTCCCTATAAACAAGGCCCCGGTGAAATTAATGTTCCAATTAGTTGTGGCGGTGTTGTTGTAACTCCTGGTGATATTGTTGTAGGTGATGCCGATGGAATCGTGATCATCCCCGCTAAAGACGCGGAAACTGTATTAGCAAAAGCCAAAAATAAATACCAGAATGAGCTGAAAATTCGTGAGTTAATTTCAAAAGGTGCCTGGGCTCCTGAACCAACCGATGAGGAGCTAAAAGCAAGAGGATGCGATATTATTGACGATTATTATAAATAACTTCATTCGACAGCAAAAGAGATATTAAGGAAGGTGGTTTAAATGAAAAAAATTGGCTTCATAGGTCTTGGTATCATGGGAAAACCAATGGCCAAAAACTTACTAAAAGCAGGTTACGATCTCATAGTTTGTGATATTGTAAAAGCTTCCGTAAATGAGTTGCAAAAAGCAGGTGCGCAAGTTGCGGAGACGCCAAAGGAAGTAGCCTTGCAAGCGGATATTATTATTACAATGCTTCCCAATGGCCCCCAAGTCAAACAGGTTGTTTTAGGTTCAAACGGTGTCATTGAAGGTGCAAACCCAGGAAGCATTGTTATTGATATGAGTTCAATTGCTCCGCTGATTAGCCGGGAAATCGCCGTGGTTCTGGCGGAAAAAGGGATTGAAATGCTCGATGCACCGGTCAGTGGCGGTGAACCCAAAGCGATTGATGGTACTCTTTCGGTAATGGTTGGCGGAAAGAAAGCCATTTTTGAGCAATGCTATGATATTATGAAAGCCGTGGCCGGATCAGTGGTTCTTACCGGAGATATCGGTGCAGGTAACGTAACAAAACTAGCTAATCAGATCATTGTAGCGATTAACATCGCTGCCATATCCGAAGCCCTTGCTCTGGCCAGTAAAGCCGGTGTTGAGCCTGAGTTGGTTTACCAAGCCATCCGGGGTGGCCTAGCTGGCAGCACGGTGCTTGACGCCAAGGCTCCACTTATTCTAGACCGTAATTTCAATCCTGGATTTCGTATTAATCTGCATATTAAAGATTTGGCTAACGTACTGCATACATCGCATGAAATTGGCGTTCCACTCCCGTTGACCGCCGCCGTTATGGAAATGATGCAGGCTCTAAAAGTAGAAGGACTGGGGGATGCCGATCATGGCAGTCTGGTTCAATATTATGAAAAATTAGCCCATATTAAAGTAAAGCGCTAACTTACCACCAACAAAAAACAGCTGCGTAAGATCACATTTACTCAGGTATTTTTAAAGCAGGCTTCCGATCAAAACGGAAGTCTGCTTTTTTATAATCATTTGCTTCCTGAGTATTGTAAAAGCCATGGAGGATCATAAAAATGACTTAATCTTGATTTTGGCAGGATATCAGCAAGAAATGGAAACCTTTTTACAAACAAACCCTGGCCTGCGGTCCAGATTTCCTATCCACATTGATTTTCCCGATTACAATCAAAATGAATTATTGCAGATTGCTGAACAAATGTGCGCAAAACGGCAATATACCTTATCTGCCGAAGCGCGTCTTGCCCTATTAAAAATGATATTGAGTCATCAAAACAGCAAGGAAGAAAACTTCGGAAACGCGCGAACCGTCCGCAATATTATCGAAAAGGCAATTCGCCGTCAAGCAGTCCGATTAGTAGCAAAGCCAACTACCAGCAGACAAGACCTGATTTTAATTGAACCAGGAGATCTAACGGAGGTGACGGCATGAGAGAGTTTATCGTTGTCGGATTACCGAATTCCGGTAAAACAATGTTCACCTTAAATTTTGCAAATTACGTCGGTACGAAAAACGTAGATATCATATTTCGTACTCATGATGGGCTGATTACCAGCCGGCATTTTACCCTGGAAGAGGCTAAGCGTGAATTATGCAGTCCAACTATACACAAAACCAGATCTTTGCAATCCATTATCCTAAAGTTAGCAGTCGGAAAAACTGCGATAAACTTTAAACTGACCGATACTTGCGGACTCACGCCGAAAATTCATCATGAAGAAAATATCAGAAAAGGAATGGCACAGACAATCAGTTTTATGCGTAATGCCGATTTTATTTTTCACATTGTTGATCTAGCGACTGTAACGGAACCTTACATAAGCAACACCGTCAATATTGATCGTGATTTATACGATTACGGGATACTGCGACACAATTACTTGGTACTTGCCAATAAATTTGATTTGCAAACAGCCAGAAATAACGTTGTACATTTAACTTCTGCTTTTCCACAAGCCAACATAATCCCTATCTCAGCACTTCATAGTCAAGGATTTAAAGAGGTGAAGGCCTATGTGGCACGAAATATCTAGTTTTATTTCCACTGCCTTATCCGTATTCTTTTGTGCCGTTGCCATCAAGCTTTCTGATGATTACCTTGATCGTGCTATTGATGAACTTACCGGACACAAGAATTGGGCGCACAAACTAGGAAACGGAACCATGCTGTATGCTATGTTAATGCTGATTATTGCTGCAGGACTGAATGCCACTGTAAGCCTGCCATTATTTCTCAGTAGTTATATTATCGGGATGTTTCATGACTTAAAGCAAACATTTCCCAGCAGACTGACGGGACTACAAGAATCGTGCGTTGTTTTGCTCATTGGCATTGCCATTTTCACCTGGCAGATGATGTTATTTGCATTGCTTTATATTTTTGCGATTCAACTTATCGATGACTGCATTGATTATAAGCTGGATGACATGGCAGGCTATCGAAATTTCGCTCACAAACTAGGTGTGGTAGAAAGCTTGCTTTTAGCAGGTTTGGCAATTATCTCTGCTTTCGCAATAGATGAAGCTTCATTTGCACCAGTATTATCAGGGACGATTGTCTTTTTTCTGGGAATGTATTATGAGGAGGCATTATGATGATCCTTTCCATCTTTATATTTATAGCCGGCTTATTTATTGGCTATGTATATGGCAAGCATGTCGGTTTAACACTTGGCCAAGAAAAAGGGAAATCCGAAATGCCTTTACTACTCAGACAGCAATCCTTAGAACAGGGATATTGCACCCTTTGTAATGAGCTCATCCCATGCATAAACCAGAATCAGAACAGTAATAATAGGCAAGAGGGGGGGTTGGATGGAAAGTTCCAGAGTAGCTCGTAAGCAAAAGTCTTCTCAGGCTCTTTATAAAAAAGTGGCCTTCATAACGGTTGCTTTGATAGGTGCCGGAGTCCTTTTATTGACTTGGTATTTGAATTATAAATTGACTTTTACCGTTCTAACCGTTATTATTTTTTTTGGTGTTCTTTGTGTTAAGCCCGATTTGTTAAAGAAATATATGCCTGGTCTAAATTCCGCAAATCAAGGCATTCGCATTATCGCATCGATTTTATATTTACTTGCAGTAATGGCCCTCATTAGTCAGGTAGGGCTAGCGACTGCGTAACAGTACTTAAGAGGCTACACAGCCTCTATTTTTAGTTGCAGGATTTCTGATTAAGAAGGATTTATGAAATCTCATCACCAATACAGTGAAAAAGGGAGTGATCAGTATGATACACGGAGAAACGAACGGCATTCGGAAAAGCATATTGGAAAAGCTCGAGCAACTCTATGACACAGTTATCCCTGCAGGACAAGTCTTTTGTAGTAATTTAGCTGCAACCATGCTAGAATTAAGCAGTCAAATCAATCGTGAAATTGCCGTTTATTTAAATCGCAAGGGAAAAGTAACTCACGTAGCAGTCGGAGATATTCGGACTGTCAGTTTACCTTCCGTGGATGGCCGCAGATCGGAAAAAAGGCTGAGTGGATTTCGTTGCATACATACACATCCTAACGGAGACAGTCGCTTAAGCAGCATCGATCTTGCAGCGTTAAAAAATATGCGTTTTGATCTTATGGCTGCAATTAGTTTGACTCCATCCAACGAAACACAAGCAAGTTTTGGCTTTATCAGCGATATATCCACAGAAAACGACTCACTCTTAACACAGACGATTGGCCCCATATCATTGACAGAGTTTATCCAGCTTGATTTTAATCATCTAATTTTACAGATTGATAAAGTATTGGAATCCTCGACTACATTCAATAACCTTCACGAGTCGGAGCGCGCGATTTTAGTTGGCTTAGAACAAGCAGGCACATGGGATGTTCAGGATTCTTTGAACGAACTCGGCCAACTTGCCGAAACAGCGGGTGCTGAGGTAGTCGCAAAAATTTGGCAAAAAAAAGACCGCCCAGATGCCGCACTTTTCATTGGTAAAGGAAAAGTCCAAGAAATTTCAATGCTTAGGCAAGAATATAATGCTAACCTTGTTATTTTTGACGATGAGCTTTCTCCATCACAGCAGCGTAATCTAGAACAAGCTCTCGGGGTTAAAATCATTGATCGAACCTCTCTTATTCTGGATATTTTTGCCCAACGCGCTAAATCCCATGAAGGAAAGCTGCAGGTAGAACTGGCACAACTGCGCTATAATTTACCCCGTATTGGTGGACAAGGTCTAATATTATCTAGACTTGGGGGCGGAATAGGGACAAGAGGACCAGGGGAAACCAAGCTTGAGGTTGATAAACGACGTATCCGCTCACGAATTAGTGATATTGATCAACAAATTGAAAACATAAAAAAACACCGACAATTACACCGCGAAAATAGAACTGCTGCTGATATACCAACCATCGCACTAGTCGGCTATACCAATGCAGGAAAATCCACTTTGTTAAATCGTCTTACCTCAGCGGGTGTTCTTGCCGAAGATAAGCTGTTTGCAACCTTAGATCCGACAACAAGGAGAATAACATTGCCGAACGGTCTTGAGGTATTACTTACTGATACTGTCGGCTTCATTCAAAAATTACCCCATCAGCTGGTTTCAGCTTTTAGAGGTACCTTGGAGGAAGTTGGTCACGCGGATCTTCTGCTTCACGTAATTGACTCCAGCCATCCAAATTATCAACTGCAAATGGATGCAGTTTTTAAGGTATTACGCGATTTACAGGCAGATACCAAACCAATGATCTTAACTTTTAACAAAACGGAACAATTTGATAGCAGTCAAATCTCGCGATTACTTCGTGACCAAGAGAATAGTATTGCCATTTCTGCTCTGACAGGCCAGGAAATTGATAGCCTTTTACATATGATCGAAGGCCGCTTAAAAAAGCAAACAATTGACATGGATTTGCTAATTCCCTACAATGACAGCGGCGCTTTATCCCGTTTACATGATACCGCAACGATTCATTTCAAAGATTATCAGGAAGACGGCACCTATCTGAAAGTGTCACTCCCCGCCAATTTAAAAGATTATTATCTTCATTATCAATATCAACCAGGAGCTGAAAATGATGTACCCGTTTACAGAAAAAATACTTAAAATACGCGATTTGGCTTTAGAAAAAAGCCGCGAATACTTTAACGAGATTGACGTCATAGCCGAACAGAATACACTAAGAGTACTCGAATGCTTCAGAAAACATCAGGTTTCCGATTATCACTTCCGTACAACTTCAGGCTATGCGTATAATGATGCCGGAAGAGAAAAGCTTGAGGCAGTTTGGGCCGATCTATATGGTACCGAAAAAGCCTTGGTACGTACTCAATTTGTTTCCGGCACTCATGCATTGGCGACTGTGCTCTTCGGTATTTTGCGTCCCGGCGATGAATTACTTTCAATTACAGGCGCTCCCTACGATACCATGCAGTCTGTCATTGGCTATGCTCATGAATCAGCCGGATCGCTAAAAGATTTCGGAGTTACCTATTCAGAGTTGCCGATGTTGCAGCAGCAGGTTGACTGGTCTAATATCAGAACCGCCATAAAGCCGACAACCAAGATGGTCTTAATTCAGCGTTCCCGTGGTTATAGCATGCGCTCACCTTTGTCTGTCAATGACATAAAAAAAATATGTGCCGAAATCAAAACAGTCAAGCCTGACTGTATTTGTTTTGTGGACAATTGTTACGGAGAATTTGTTGAAACCTTGGAACCAACTGCAGTTGGCGCCGACATTACTGCCGGTTCATTAATTAAGAATCCTGGAGGCGGCATAGCTCCTACAGGAGGCTATATTGCAGGAAGAGCCGATTTAGTAGACTTGGCATCCTATCGTTTAACCGCCCCCGGAATCGGCAGTGAGGTAGGAGCCTCCCTTGTCGATAATCGCTTGTTATATCAAGGGCTGTTTATGGCTCCTCACATTACGGCTCAGGCACTCAAAGGTGCAATCTTTACAGCCGCTTTTTTCTCATTGTTAGGCTATACGACATTACCCGCTATCGAGGAAAAACGAAGTGATATTATTCAAGCTATTGAGTTAAAAACACCCGAAAAAATGATTGCTTTTTGTCAAGGACTACAAAAATATTCTCCCGTTGACGCCCATGTACGGCCAATTCCTAGTCACATGCCAGGATATAGCGATGCCGTCATTATGGCTGCCGGTACTTTTGTCCAAGGTGCCTCAATTGAACTTAGCGCCGACGGTCCGCTAAGATCTCCTTATGCCGTTTATTTGCAAGGTGGCTTAACTTTTGAGCACTCTGTCATCGGAGTCATGGGAGCTGCACAGGAAATTGAAAATATCCATTCAGAAAAATAGTCTTATTTGCCAAAACAACAAGGAAAACAACAAATAGTGTCGAATAGTGATGGTGTTATAAAATTTAATATCAATTGGTGGTGCGTGTGGAGTATATATTAATCTGTTTAATAACCATATCGCTAAGTACATATATCCTATATAAATTTTTTAACAATATATTGGGGTTGGGCTTACATTATAAACCGTTAATTTTATGTGCGATCTGTGCAATTATTATTACAATTACTTTGCCGGTACTTTTTGCTAATTATTCAGGGATTAATATGACCTTATTTTTTTTATTTGCCTCATCGCTTTTTTTTGCTTACTTTATCTCACGTTTTAATCATATAAAGTTAGTTGCAAAAGTAGGGCAATTAAATTCTCCGGATATTTTAGAACCCCAGTATACAGAAAGTCAAGACGAACATGTTTGTATGATTGAAAACAGCACCGCTTGCACGACACAAGAGGCCGTATCGACTGCGGTTCCGGTTGCTGAAATCGCCTTTGTTAAGCAGGTTATATCTGCTAAGACAAGCGATGTCACAGAACAGCCTGCAGAGCTTGAGACAAGCGATGCTACAGAGCAACCTGCGGAGCCTGAGACAAGCGATGCTACAGAGCAGCCTGCAGAGCTTGAGACAAGCGATGTCACAGAACAGCCTGCAGAGCTTGAGACAAG